>JACKEP010000028.1 GCA_020632915.1 Alphaproteobacteria bacterium
CGGGCGTGAGCACCGGACACGTCGGGGTGTCGAGGACGGCGTGGGTGGCCCCGTCGTACAGGCCGATCGCCACGCGGCGACCGCGCACGTCGACCGGCAGCTTGAGCCGGGTGCGGTAGCCCTCCGTCCGGGGCGCGGCGCGCACCGTCGGCACGGGCGGCAGCCCGAGGTGGGGGTAGGGGGCCACGGCCTGCACCAACCGGTCCCGCTTGGCGACGAGCTGGTCGGCGTAGGGCAGGTCGAGGAGCGGGCAGCCCGGACAGGTCGGATGATGGACGCAGTGCATCGGCGGCGCCTATCGCACCGTCGCGGCCCCTTCGACCGCACGCGCCCCGCCGACCAGCGCCTCCAGGGCGTCGACGGCCTGCACGGCGCCGTCGTCGGGAGGGTCCAGCGCGCGGTGGCGGGCGCGCCAGCCGTCGACGCGATCGAGCGCGGCCTCCAGATCCGCCTGGAGTCCGGCCTCCGACGTCACCGCGCCCACGCCGAGCTGCGCGATGGTGGCGGCGTTGACCCACTGCTCGGCGTGCCGGGGCACCGGCAGCACCAGCAGCGGCACGCCCAGCCAGTACAGCTCGCTGACGGCGGAGAAGCCCCCGTTGACCACGGCGAGGTCCGCCTGGGCGAGCAGCGCGCGGTTGTCGCGCACCTTGCCGTGCCACGTCACCCCCGGATGCGCGGGCACGTCGTCGGGGCGCGCCCGTCCCACCACGTCGATCGTCACCCCGGCGGGCGGGGCGTCCAGCCGGATCGCCGTCGACAGGGTCGAGCCCGAGAGCATCACGAGCACGCGCCGCACGGGCCCGTCGCCCACCCGGCGGGCCAGCCCGCGCCGCACCACCGGTCCGATGCGCCGGTAGGGGGGACCGGTCTGCGGCAGCGTGGGATCGAGGCACGGGGACAGCGTCAGCGTGGTCGCCCAGCGGTGGAAGCGCCAGTCGTTGTCCTCCACGACGAGGAGCTGTGCGCGGGTGGACGCGGGAGGGTCCGGCAGGCGGCGCCAGGCGGTGTGGACGACGTCGGCGTTGTTGAGCGCCACGAGCGGCACCCCGGCGCGCCGGACGGGGCACACGGTGTAGGTGGAGTCGGTGACCACGACGTCGGGGCGGCGGGCGGCGATCACCCGGGCGATCACGGCCTCGTTGGCACGCGCCGTCCGAAGCAGGCGGCCGGCCGACAGCACGGTGCCCGCGACCGACAGGGCGCCGTCGCGCTCGGCGTAGGCGAAGGCCCCCACCTCGTGGACGTCGCCCGCCTCCGGCCGGCCACGCAGGTACCAGGCGCCGTTCCCGCCGGTGACCACCTCGGCCGCGTGGCCGCGGGCGGCGAGCACCTCCAGGAGCGCGTGACAGCGCGTGGCGTTGCCGAGCCCGAGGCCGTTGACGAGGAACAGTACCCGCACCGACCCTCCCGGTCCCGGCGGCCGATCGGAGCCTCCGATCGTCGGACCAGGGTACCGCCGTTCGCCGGACGCGTCGCGGGCTTGCCGGGCCCGCCGCTTGCGCTACAACCCCCGGGCCCCGACCGGAAGCGTGCATGGCCACCGACCCCACCCAGCAGCTGCGTGCGGCCCTCCAGGGACTGCGCACGCTCAAGGCGCGGGTCGCAGAGCTCGAAGCGCGTCAGCACGCCCCGATCGCCGTCGTCGGCACCGCGATGCGTCTGCCGGGCGGCGTGCGCGATCTCGACAGCTACTGGGCCCTGCTGCGCGACGGGGTCGACGCCATCCAGCCGGTGCCGGCCGACCGGTGGGACGTCGCCCGCTACCTCGGCCCGCCGGCCGGTCCGGACGCTCCCGGCACGGTCGCCACCCGCTACGGCGGCTTCCTCGACGACGTCTACGGCTTCGACGCCGAGCACTTCCGCATCGCCCCGCGCGAGGCCCGCGCGATGGACCCGCAGCAGCGGCTGCTCCTCGAGGTGGCCTGGGAGGCGCTGGAAGACGCCGGCACGCTCGCGAGCGCCGAGGGCTCGTCCACCGGCGTGTTCCTCGGCGTGGCGCTCACCGACTGGGAGCAGCGCACGCTGCGCCACCCGGATCCGGCCGCCCAGGACGTCTACGGCGGCACGGGCACGTTCAACTCGGTGGCCGCCGGGCGCATCAGCTACGCGCTCGGCCTGCGCGGTCCGAACATCTCGCTCGACACCGCCTGCAGCAGCAGCCTCGTCGCCATCCACCTGGCCTGCCAGAGCCTGCGGGCGGGCGAGTGCGACCAGGCGCTCGCGGGCGGCGTCAACCTGCTCCTGTCGCCCGACGCCACCGTCTACTTCTCGCGGATGGGGGCGCTCGCACCCGACGGCCGCTGCAAGGCCTTCGACGTGCGCGCCGACGGCTACGTCCGGTCCGAGGGCGTGGGCGTGGTGGTGCTCAAGCGCCTCGACGACGCGCTGGCGGCCGGCGATCGGGTGCTGGCCGTGGTGCGCGGCTCGGCGATCAACCAGGACGGTCGCAGCAACGGCCTCACGGCGCCGTCGGGCACGGCGCAGCAGGCCGTCGTGCGGCAGGCGCTCGCGTCCGCCGGCCTCACGCCCGACGACGTCGGCTTCGTCGAGACCCACGGCACCGGCACGCCGCTCGGCGACCCAATCGAGGTCGACGCGCTGCGGGCCGTGCTCGGGGCGGGCGACGCCACGTCGGCGCCGCTGCCGCTGGGGGCGGTCAAGACCCAGCTCGGCCACGCGGAGGCGGCCGCCGGCATCGCGGGCTTCCTCAAGGTGGTCGCGGCGCTGCAGCACGGCACGATCCCGGGCAACCTCCACCTGACCGAGCTCAACCCGAAGCTGCGCCTGGCGGGCACGCGGTTGGTGGTCCCCACCGAGGCCACCCCGTGGACGGAGCGGCGCGTGGCGGGCGTGTCGAGCTTCGGCATGAGCGGCACGAACGCGCACGTGCTGGTGGGCGAGGCACCGGCCGCCGCCGCCGCGCCGCGCCACCGACCCGTGGTGGTGCTGCCGTTGTCGGCGCGCGACGCCGATCGGCTGGTCGACGTCCGACGGGCCGCCGCCGGGGCGCTCGCCCACACGGGGCTCTTCGACGCCGCGTTCACCGCAGGCGCCGGCCGTCTCCACCAGGCGGCGCGCTTCGCCGTGGTCGGCGCCGACCTGCGCACGGTCCGCAAGGCCGTCGACGCTGGCGACGGGCTCACGGGCACGGCGGGCAAGGTACGCCTCGGGCTCGTGCTGGGCGACGGGCTCCCCGAGGGCGTCGCCACCGGGTGGGCGCAGACGCTGCCGGCCTTCGCTGCGGCCGTCGAGGCGGCGGTCGCTGCCGGTGCGGTCATCGACGAGGTGCTGGAGGGCAGCACGCCGGCCGGTCGCTGTGCGGCCGTGTGGGCGGCCGCCACGGCGCTCGGTGCGTGGATGCCCGCGCCCCGCGGCCTCACCGGCGTCGGCGCGGGCGCCTGGGCAGCCGCGGTGCTCGCCGGCGCGTTGCCGCTCGACCAGGCGCTGACGTGCCTGGCCGATCCGTCCGTGGCGCCCGACGTCACCGCGCCGCGAACCTGGCTCGTGGTCCCGGGCCTGGGCCTCGCGCGCGAGCCCGGCGCGCTCGCGGCCGCGCTGCGCGAGGGCGCCACCGATCTCGACGGCGCGGTCGCTGCGCTGCGCACGCAGGACCTGGGCACGCTGGTGGGCGTGGGCACGGCCGTCCCCGGCGGCGACGCGGCCCTCGACGTGCTGGGCGACGACGTCGGCCTCGCCACGGCGCTCGCCACCCTGTGGGTCGCAGGCGCCGACATCGACTGGGGCGCGTTCCAGCCGGCGCGCCGGGTGGCGTGGCCCACCACGCCCTGGCGTCACGAGCGCTTCTTCCTCGACGACCCCCACGAGCAGGCGCGCGCTGCGAGCGCCGTCGACGCCCGGGTGTGGCACACGGTGGACGTCCCCGTCGACCTCCCGGCCGACGCGGCGCGGCGGTTCGTGGTCGTCGGTGACGACGCCCTGGCCACGGCGCTGGAGGCCGACGACGCCATCGCCGCCGGTGTGCACGTCGTCGACGCGCGCCGTCCTGCCGATCCCACCGCCGTGCTCACGCTCGCCCGCCTGGTCGCCGACGCCGGCGCGATCCTGCACGTGGTCACCGACGACGGGCCCGACGGCACCGACGCCGAGGCTGCAGCGTGCTGGGGCCTCGGCCGCGTCGTCGCCACCGAGCGGCCCGAGGCGTGGGGCGGCCTGCTCGCCACCCATGGCGCCGAGGTCGCTGCGGTCGCGGACGCGCTGCGCAGGGCCGACGGCCGCGACCTGGCGTGCGTCGACGGAGGCCTCGTCGCCCCGGTCCTGGAGCACGCCCCGGCGCCACGCGGCGTGTTCAGCGCCGAGGGCACGTGGTGGGTCACCGGTGGCACCGGAGCGCTCGGGCTGCGCATCGCCGGCTGGCTGGGGGCCCACGGCGCCCACCGGGTCGTGCTCACCGCGCGTCACGCCCCGGACGCGGATCGCCAGGCCGCGATCGCCGCGCTCGGCGACGCCGGGGTGGTGGTGGACGTCGAGCTCGGGGACATCACCGACGCCGACGACGTCGCGCGCCTGCGGGCCGCGATCGGGCCCGTGCGGGGCCTGATCCACGCTGCCGGCGTCGTCGACGACGCGCCGATCGCCGACATCGGCGCCGACCGGCTCGCGCGCGTCCTCGCGCCGAAGATCACCGGCACGGCCTTGCTCGACGCCGCGCTGGCCGACGACGACCTCGACGTCTTCTGCGTGCTCACGTCCACGTCGAGCCGGCTGGGCATCCGCGGCCAGGCCGCCTACGCGGCCGCCAACGCAGGCGCCGCCGCGGTCGTCGCCGCGCGCCGGGCCCGCGGGCTGCCGGCCCTCGCCGTCGAGTTCGGGCCGTGGGCCGTCGGCATGGCCGACGCCGACGTGCAGCGACGCCTCAAGGCCGTCGGCATCGAGGCGCTGTCCGTCGACGAAGGCCTCGACCTGCTCGGTCGGGCGATCGCCGCCGACGCCCACGGCCTGTCGTTCCTCCACCTCGACGTCGACCGCCACGCGGCCACCACCGCCGCGCCGCGCCTGTCGGCCTACCTCGGGGTCCACGCGGCGGACCGTGCCCCCGAGGCCACCGCCGCGGCGCCCGCGCTGCCCGAGGCCGGTCCCGCGCGGCGGGCTGCCGTCGCCGACCTCGTCGCCAGCGTGCTCGCCGGCGTGCTGGGCGCCGAGGATCCGACGGCGCTGGATCGGTCGACGGGCTTCTTCGACCTCGGCCTCGACTCGATGACGGCCGTGGCGCTGGCGCGCGACCTGGAGGCGCGCCTCGACGTCGCCGTGCCGCCCACGTTCGCCTTCGACCACCCGAGCATCGCCGCCGCCACCGACTGGGTGCTCGACGCGCTCGGGGAGGGGTCCGCCGCGGCGGCGCCCGCCCGGCGCGCGGTCGACGCCGACGACCCCATCGCCATCGTCGGCATGGGCTGCCGCTTCCCCGGCGGCGCCGACGACCCCGACGCGTTCTGGCAGCTCCTCCTCGACGGCACCGACGCGATCGTGCCGGTGCCCGCCGACCGGTGGAACGCCGACGCCCTGTACGACCCCACCCCCGGCGTGCCCGGCCGTGCCTACGTGCGCCAGGCCGGGTTCCTCGGCGACGTCAGCGGGCTGCAGGCCGCGGCGTTCGGCATCTCGCCGCGGGAGGCGATGGCGCTCGACCCTCAGCAGCGCCTGCTGCTCGAGGTGGGCTGCGAGGCCCTGGAGCGCGCCGCCATCCCGCTCGACGGCCTCGCGCGCACGCCCACGGGCGTGTTCGTCGGCATCGGTCCGTCCGACTACGGGCGTCGCTTCGACCCGCTCCACGGCGAGGTCGACCCCTACGCCGGCACGGGCAACGAGTCGTCGTTCGCGGCGGGGCGCCTCGCGTACGTCCTCGGCGTGCAGGGCCCGGCGATCGGGCTCAACACGGCCTGCTCCACCTCGCTGGTCACCACCCACCTGGCCTGTCAGGCGCTGCGTGCCGGTGAGTGCGATCTCGCGCTGGCCGGTGGCGTGCACCTCATGCTCGCCCCCGACACCACGGTGCAGCTCTGCCAGCTCCAGGCGCTGTCGCCCACGGCGCGCTGCCACACGTTCGACGCCGCGGCCGACGGCTACGCGCGGGGCGAGGGGGCCGGCATGCTCGTGCTCGAGCGCCTGTCGGACGCGCTCGCCCACGGTCACCCGGTGCTCGCCGTGGTGCGCGGCTCGGCGGTCAACCACGACGGTCCGAGCGCCGGCCTCACCGTACCCAGCGGGCAGGCCCAGGGGCGCCTGCTGCAGGACGCCCTGGATCGCGCGGGCGTCCGCGGCGCCGACGTCGGCTTCCTCGAGGCCCACGGCACCGGCACCAAGCTCGGCGACCCGATCGAGCTCGGCGCCGTCAAGGCCGTCTACGGCGACCGACCGGCCGACCGACCGCTGACCGTGTCGTCGGTCAAGACCCACATCGGCCACACCGAGCTCGCGGCCGGGGTCGCGGGCATGATCAGCGCCGTGCAGACGCTGCGGCGCGGCCAGTTCGCGCCCCACCTGCACCTGCGGTCGCCGAACCCCGCGCTCGACCTGACGTTCCCCGTCCGCATCCCCACCACGGCCACCCCGTGGACGGCCGAGGGGCCCCGGCTCGCGGCCGTGTCGAGCTTCGGCCTGTCGGGCACGAACGCCCACGTGGTGCTCGAAGCCGGTCCCGAGGCGCCCGCGCCGTCCGCGGCGTCCGTGCCGGCGCAGATCCTGGCACTGTCGGCCCACACCGAGGCCGGGGTCCGCGCCCTGGCGGATCGCCTCGCCGCGCGGCTCGAACAGGGCGACCTCGGCCTGGCCGATGTCGCGTTCACGCTGGCGACGGGTCGGGCGGCGCGGTCTGCGCGCGGCACGGTGGTCGCGTCGTCGCTCGACGCAGCCATCGACGGCCTGCGGGCCCTCGCGGAAGGCGCCCCGAGCGCGCCGGTGGCGGCCGCGCGCCCGGCCCCCATCGTGTGGCTGTTCACCGGCCAGGGTGCCCAGGTTCCGGGCATGGCCCGCGAACTGTACGCCACCTACCCGGTGTTCCGCGAGGTGGTCGATCGGGTCGACGCCGTCGTGCACGCCGTGCGCGGGGAGCACCTCGTCGACGTCCTCGTGTCCGACGACGCGCGCATCCACGACACGGCCTGGACCCAGCCGGCGCTGTTCGCGGTCGAGGTGGGCCTCGCCGTGCTCTGGTGGAGCCTCGGGGCCACGCCGGACGCCGTCGCCGGCCACTCCATCGGCGAGATCGCCGCCGCCTGCGTCGCCGGCGTGCTGTCGATCGAGGACGGAGCCACGCTGGTCGAGGCCCGCGGGCGCTTGATGTCGGCGCTGCCGCGCACGGGCGGCATGGCGAGCGTCGGGCTGTCCGAGGACGCCGTCCGGGAGCGGTTGGCAGGGGTCGTCGGCCTCGACGTGGCCGCGATCAACACCCCCGGCCAGACGGTGGTGTCGGGCGAGCAGGCCGCGCTCGACGCGTTCTGCGCCGCGCTGTCCGACGAGGGCGTGGACGTGCGGCCGCTCGTGGTCAGCCACGCCTTCCACTCTGCGCTGATGGAGCCGATGCTGCCGGCCTTCCGTGAGGTGGTGGCCGGCTTGTCGCTGTCCCCGCCCACGCTGCCCGTGCTGTCCAACGTCACCGCCCGCCCCGAGACCGACGCCCTGTGCAGCGTCGAGTACTGGGTGCGCCACGTGCGACAGCCGGTGCGCTTCGCCGATGGGCTGCGCGCCGCGCCTGCGGGGGCGGTGTTCGTCGAGCTGGGACCCCACCCGGTGCTGTCGGGCATGGGCGCCCGTGTGCGCCCCGACGCCCGGTTCGTGCCGACGCTGCGGCGGGGCACGGGCGACGTGGAGGCGCTCGCCGAGGGTGTGGCGGCCGCGTGGCGCGCGGGGTTGTCGGTCGATCTCGTCGCCTGGGATCCGGCCGACCACCACCTCGTCGAGCTGCCCAGCACGCCCTGGATCCGGGAGCGCTACTGGGTCGACCGTCCCGCCGATGCGGTGGCCGAGAGCCCGACGCCCGGCGCCGACGTGCTCTACGCCACGCGGTGGCAGGCCGCCGGCTCGCTGCCCGTCACCACCGACGGCCCGTGGACCGTGCTCGGGGGCCCGCCGTCGCTGGCGCGCTCGCTGGTCGCGGCGCTGGTCGCGCGGGGCGCGCAGGCCACGGCCGTCGACGCGCTACCGGACGACGTGTCCCACCTCCAGGGCGCGGTGGTCGACCTGCGCGCCGTCCTGCCCGCCGAGCCCACGGATCCCGAGCCCGTGCGGCGCGCGCTCGACGCCGTCCAGGCGGTCGGCCGGTCGTCCGCGCGCCTGTGGTTCGTCACGGCGGGCAGCACCGACGGCACGTCGCTACCCGGGGCGGCGATCGGCGGCCTGGCGATCGGCATGGCTCACGAGCTGGCGGCGCGGTTCGGCGGCCACGTCGACCTCCTCGACGGCGATCCCGCCGACCTCGCCAGCGCGCTGCTCGCCGACGCCCCGCGGCTGCGGGTCACGCCGTCGGGGGTGCAGCGCCCCGTGCTCGCTCCCACGCCGGGCCTCCCCGCCGCCGACGTCGGCGGCACGTGGTGGATCACCGGCGGCCTCGGTGCGCTGGGGCTCACGCTCGCCGGGTGGCTGGCGTCCCATGGCGCCGACCGCATCGTGCTCACCGGCCGCAGCCAGCCGTCGGCGGCTGCGCGCGCCGCGATCGACGCCCTGCGCGAGACGCTGCCCGTCGACGTGCTGCGGGGCGACGTCGCCGACGCCGACGATGTGGCCCGCATGGTCGACGCCATCGGCACCGATCTCGTCGGCGTGATCCATGCCGCCGGCGTGCTCGCCGACGCCGCGCTGCGCGACATGCCGTGGGACACCTTCCACGCCGTGTGGCCCGCGAAGGTCGACGGCGCCTGGAACCTGCACCAGGCCACGCGCGATCTCGGCCTGCGGCACTTCGTCCTCCTGTCGTCGGCTGCCGGCACGCTCGGCTGGACCGGGCAGGCCAACTACGGTGCCGCCAACGCCTTCCTCGACGGGCTGGCCGCGTGGCGTCACGCGCTCGGGCTCCCCGCCGTGAGCGTCGCGTACGGACCCTGGGACGGGGAGGGGATGGCCGTCCCCGCCGTGCGCGAGGCGATGGCGCGCGTGGGCATGCAGCCGCTGCCGCCGGCCACCGCGCTCGGGGCGTTCGAGCGGGCGCTCGGCGCCGACGCGTCGTGCCTGCTCGCCGTCGATCTCGACTGGCGCACCTGGGTCGGCGGACACGCCCGCGCCGCGGCGTTCGTCGCCGACGTGCTCCCGCCCGAGGATGCATCCGCTGCGGCGCGCGCGCCGGGCGGGCTGGGCGACGTGGCCGACCTGGAGCCGGCGGCGCGGCGTGCCCGGGTGGAGCGCGCCGTGCGCGACGCGGTCGCCGCCGCCCTCGGGCACGCCGATCCGGCGGCGATCGACGCCACCGCCGGGCTGTTCGACCTCGGCCTCGACTCGCTGATGGCGGTCACGCTCGCACGGGAGCTGTCCGCCCGCACGGGGCTGTCTGCCCCGGACACCGTCGCCTTCGACCACGGGTCGATCCAGGCGCTGGTCGCGTGGGCCGACGCTGCGCTCGGCGCTGCGGTGGTCGCCTCGTCGGGGGCCGCGCGGGTCGCCAGCGACGCGCCGATCGCCGTCATCGGCATGGCGTGCCGGTTCCCCGGTGGGGCCGTCGACCTCGCGGCCTTCTGGGACCTGCTCCAGGACGGGCGCGACGCCGTGGTGCGCGTGCCTGCCGACCGGTGGGACGTCGACGCGGTGTTCGACCCCACGCCGGGCACGCCCGGGCGCACCTACGTCAAGGTGGGGGCCTTCCTCGACGACGTCGCCGGCTTCGAGCCCGGCGTCTTCCAGATCTCCCCCAAGGAGGCCGCGCGCATGGACCCCCAGCAGCGCCTGCTGCTGGAGGTGGCGTGGGAGGCGCTGGAGCACGCCGGCATCGCGCCGGATCGGCTCGCCGAGCGCCGGGTGGGTGTGCTCACCGGCATCGGCGGCCACGACTACGAGCGGCTGCTGGAGCATGCGGGTCCGGTCGACGAGGACGACGCCTACGCCGGCACCGGCAACGACCCGGCGTTCGCCGCCGGGCGTGTCGCCTACGTGCTGGGGGCGCGCGGCCCCACGCTGTCGCTGAACACGGCCTGCTCGTCGTCGCTCGTCGCCACCCACCTCGCCGTGCGCAGCCTGCGCGACGGGGAGAGCGACCTGATGCTCGCCGGCGGCGTGCGCCTGATGCTGTCCCCGGAGGAGACGCTGCGCCTCGCCGCGCTGCGCGCCCTGTCGCCCACGGGCCACTGCCACGCCTTCGACGCGGCGGCCGACGGCTACGTGCGGGGCGAGGGCTGCGGCTTCGTGGTGCTCAAGCGGCTGTCCGACGCCCGGCGGGACGGCGACCGGGTGCTCGCGGTCATCGCCGGCAGCGCGATGAACCACGACGGGCCGAGCAGCGGGCTCACCGTGCCGAGCGGCGCCGCGCAGGCGGCCCTGCTCGCCGACGCGCTCGCCGACGCGGGCCTGCGCGGCGCCGACGTCGACGCCCTCGAAGCCCACGGCACGGGCACGCCGCTCGGCGATCCGATCGAGGTCGGCGCGGCGCGGTCGGCGTTCGGAGATCGCTCGGCCGATCACCCGCTGGTGATGAGCTCGGTCAAGGCCAGCCTCGGTCACCTGGAGCTCGCTGCGGGCGTCGCCGGGCTGATCCGCGGGGTGCTGTCGCTCGAGCACGACCTGCTGCCGGCCCAGCACGGCTTCACCACCTGGAACCCGCGCATCCCGCGCGACTTCCCGGTCACCGTGCCCACCGCGCCGCGCCCCTGGCCCCGCGACCACCGCCGCGTGGTCGGCGTGAGCGCGTTCGGCCTGTCGGGCACCAACGCGCACGTGCTGCTCGCCGACCCCACCGACGCGCCCCCACCGGTCGAGCCCGCCCCACAGACCGCCCACCTGCTCGCCGTCCACGGGGCCACCGCCGCAGGTGCCGACGCGAACGCCGCCGCCCTCGCCGACTGGCTCGACACCCACGCCCACGACGCCGCGCTCGCCGACGTCGCCCACACCCTCGCGGTCGGGCGCGCGCGCCTGCCGCACCGGCGCGTGGTGGTCGCCACCGACGCAGGCGCTGCCGCCGAGGCGCTGCGCACGGACGCCTGGCAGGGGCTCGTGCGCCGCGGCGTGGCGCGTCCCAAGGTGGCGTTGCTCTTCACCGGGCAGGGGAGCCAGCACGCGGGGATGGGGCGTCGGCTCTACGATCTGCACCCCGTGTTCCGCGACGTGCTCGACCGCTGCGACGCCGTGCTGCGGGAGCTGCGCGGCGAGGGGTTGCTCCCCGTCCTGTTCGGCAAGGCGGAGGGGTCGCCAATCGGTCAGACCGCGTGGACACAGCCGGCGCTGTACGCCGTCGAGGTCGGCCTCGCCTACCTGTGGCGGTCGCTGGGCGTGGAGCCGGATCTGGTGCTCGGCCACTCGATCGGCGAGCTGGGGGCGGCCCACCTGGCGGGTCTCTGGTCGCTCGAAGACGGCCTGCGCGTGGTCGAGGCCCGCGGTCGCCTCATGCAGGCGCTGCCTGGCGGCGGCGCGATGGCCGCGCTCGGCGTCGACGAGGCCGCCGTCCTCGCGGCGCTGGAGGGGGTCGACGACGTCGACGTCGCCGCCCTCAACGGACCCACCGAGACGGTGATCTCCGGGTCCGAGGCCGCCGTCCTGGCGGTGGCCGGCCGCTTCGAGGCCCAGGGCGTGCGGGTGCGGCGCCTGGAGGTGTCCCACCCGTTCCACTCGTCGTGGATGGAGCCGATGCTGGCGCCCTTCGAGGCGGTGGTGGCCGGCGTGACGCGGCGGGTCCCGGCGGTGCCCGTGCTGTCCAACCTCACGGCGCGACCCGAGACCGACGCGCTCGTCGATCCGGCCTACTGGGTGCGTCACGTCCGCGAGGCGGTGCGCTTCGCCCCGGCGGTGCGCGCGGCGGTGGCCGAGGGCGTGACGTGGTTCGTCGAGGCCGGTCCCCACCCCGTCCTGTCCGGCCTGGGCGCCCGCGCCACCGACGATCTGGACGTCCGTCCCACCTTCCTGCCGTCCCAGCACCGGGCGCAGGACCCCGAGCAGACGCTGCTCACGGCGGTCGCGCGCTTCCACGCAGGCGCCCACGATCTCGCCCTCGAACGACTCGACCCACGCGACCGACCCGGCCGGGTCGCGCTGCCGACCACGGTGTGGCAGCGCAGCCGTCACTGGGTGGAGGGTGCGGTGCCGCAGGTGCGGCCGACCGCTGCCGCGACGGTGCTGGACCACCGCTGGGTCCCGCTGCACGCGCGCCCGGATCGCGCTCCCGGGCGATGGTGGCTGGTGGGCGACGGGGGGCTCGCCGCCTCGCTCGCGGACGCCTTCGAGGCGCGCGGGCACACCGCCGTGCGGACGCCGTCAGGGTCCCTGGCCGAAGTGGGCGCGTCCGTGCGCGAGCTCGCCCGCGAGGGCGTGCCCGATGGGGTGGTCTGGCTCGGTGCGCTCGAGGCCGGAGACGGCGTCGACAGCTCCGACGACGTCCGCACCGCCACCGAGGGCCTGCTGGCGCTCGTCCAGCGCCTGCCGACCGTCGGCACCGCGCCGATCACCGTCGTCACCCGCCACGCCGCGCGCACGCCGAGCCAGGAGGCCGTGGCCGCCCTGCACCGTGTGGTCGCGCTCGAGCAGCGGTCGCTGTACGGCGGCGTCGTCGATCTGGGCGACGCGCCCGATGTCAGCGCCGTGGTCGACGCCCTGCTCACGTCGGGGGAGGACCTCCAGCGCGTCGAAGGAAGCCGCCGCCACGCGGCCCGCCTGGTGGCCACCCGACCCGAGCCCGTCCGTCCCCTCACGACGGGCGCGGTGCTCGTCACGGGCGGGCTGGGCGCGCTCGGCCTCGCCGTCGCCCGGCGCCTGGTCGACGACGGCGCGCCGGTGGTGGCGCTCGCCGGGCGGCGTCCGCCGTCCGAGGCCGTGCTGGCCACGCTGGAGGAGCTCCGCGCGGGTGGCGCCGTGGTCGTCACCGTGCAGGGCGACGTCGCCGTGCCCGACGACGCTGCGCGGATGGTCGCCGAGGCAGGGGCCCACGGTGCGCCGCTGCGCGCGATCGTGCACGCTGCGGGCGTCCTCGACGACGGGGCCGTGGCCGGCCTGACGTGGGATCGCGTCGCCGCGGTGATGCACGCCAAGGTCGACGGCGCGCGCGCCCTGCTCGCGGCAGCCCCGGACCTCGACGCCTTCGTGGTCTTCTCGTCGGCCACCGCGTGGCTCGGGGCCCACGGCCAGGGCAACTACGCGGTCGCCAACGGCTGGCTCGACGGCTTCGCCGGTCACCTGCGCAGCCAGGGCGTCCCGGCGGTGAGCGTAGGCTTCGGACCGTGGGACGGCGCCGGCATGGTGGGCGAGGCCGCCGCCGCGATGGTGCGTCGGGGCATCCAGCCGCTCGCCCCGCAGGCGGCGCTCGCGGCCCTGGCCTCGGTGTGGCGTGGAGGGCGCGCCGCGGTCGCGGTCGCCGAGGCCGACTGGGCGGTCTACCGGCCCGTGTTCGACGGTGGCACCGCGCGCCACCTGCTCGACGAGCTCGCCCCTCCGGCGAAGGGGACCCCGGCTGCTCCCGGGGCGCGCGCAGCGTCCGCGGTGCGCGACGTGGGCCTCGCCGACCGGGTGCGCGACGAGGTGGTGGCCGCCGTGGCCGCGGCGCTCGGGCTCGACGCGGCCGCGCTCGACCCGGACCAGGGCTTCTTCGACCTCGGCTTCGACTCGATCATGGCGGTGTCGCTGTCGGAGCGGCTGGGCGCGCGGCTGGAGCTGTCGCTCGGCAGCGCCGTCGCCTTCGACCACCCCACGGTCACCCAGCTCACCCGCCACCTGCTCGATGCGCTCGGCGTGGTCCCGGAGGCGGCGCAGGTCGCGGCGCCCATCGTGGTGCGCGCACCGCTCGACGAGCCCATCGCGATCGTCGGCATGGCGTGCCGGTTCCCGGGTGCTGCCGACGTGGACGCCTTCTGGGAGCTGCTCGCCGACGGTCGGTGCGCCGTCGGCCAGGCGCCGCTCGACCGGTGGCCTTCGCTCGACGCGCTGTACGACCCCACCCCGGGCACGCCAGGCCGCACCTACACCAAGGCCGGCGCGTTCCTCGACGACATCGCCACGTTCGACCCCGGCTTCTTCGGCATCTCGCCCCGCGAGGCGGAGGCGATGGACCCGCAGCAGCGGCTGATGCTCGAGGTGGCCTGGGAGGCCTTCGAGGACGCGGCGCTCACGCCCTCCCACGTGCGGGCGTCGAGCACGGGTGTGTACGTCGGGATGGGGGCCTCCGAGTACGACGCGCGGTTCGCGCGCACGCTGGGCACGGCGCGCGACGCCTACGCCGGCACCGGCAACGACACGAGCTTCGCGGCAGGGCGCATCGCCTACCTGCTCGGCCTGCAGGGTCCGGCGCTCACGGTCAACACGGCGTGCTCGGCGGCGCTGGTCGGCGTGCACCTGGCGGCGCAGGCCCTTCGCCTGGGCGAGTGCGACCTCGCCGTCGCGGGCGCCGTGAACCTGATGGTGGCGCCCGAGAGCCACGTGCGGCTCGCGGCGATCCGCGCGCTGTCGCCCACGGGCCTGTGCCGGGCGTTCGACGCCGAGGCCGATGGCTACGTGCGCGGCGAGGGCGCGGGGGCCGTGGTCCTCGAGCGCTACAGCGACGCCGTCGCCAAGGGACACCGGGTGCTCGCGATCGTGCGCGGCTCGGCCGTCAACCACGGCGGACCGAGCAGCGGCCTGACCGTGCCGAGCGGTCCGGCGCAGACCGCACTCCTGCGGCGCGCGTGGGCGGCGGCCGGCGTCACCCCCGACGACCTCGGCTACCTCGAAGCCCACGGCACCGGCACCCGGCTCGGGGACCCGATCGAGGCGCGCGCCCTCGCCACGGCGCTCGGCGCCCGCACGCGGCCGCTGCCGGTGGGGTCGGCCAAGACCAACGTCGGTCACCTGGAGCTCGCAGCGGGCGCGGTGGGGCTGATCAAGACGGTGCTCGCCTTGCGCCACCGTGCGGTCCCCGCCCACCTCCACCTCCACCAGCGCAACCCCGAGATCCCCGACGATCTGCCGCTCGTGTTCCCCACGCGCACGACGCCGTGGGAGGGGCCGCTCGTGGCCGGCGTGAGCAGCTTCGGCCTGTCGGGCACGAACGCCCACGTCGTGCTGGAGGCGCCGCCCGAGCCCACGCCGCGGGTCGCGCCGCCAGGGCGGGTCCAGGTCGTGCCGCTCGCCGCCCACGCCGAGGGGGCCCGCGATGCGCTCGCGCAGTCGGTGGCGCGCGTGCTCACCGACGTCCCGTTGCCCGACGTGGCCTTCACGGCGGGCGTCGGACGGTCCGACGGGGACTTCCGCCTCGCGGCGGTGGGGGACGACCCGGCGCTCGTCCAGCGCGGCCTGCGCGGAGAGCAGCGCGCCGCCGTCTTCGCCGGGGAGGCGAGCCGCAACCCGCCGAAGGTCGGCTTCCTGTTCTCGGGGCAGGGGGCGGTCACCACCGCGGGCGAGCTGATGGCCACGTCACCGGTGTTCCGCGAGGCCATCGACGAGCTGGACGCGGTGGTGTCGCCCGCGTGGGGCACGTCGGTCCGCGACGTCCTGCAAGCCGGTGACGGCCTGCACAGGCTCGAGTTCGCCGGCCCCGCGCTGTTCGCCTTCGAGGTCGCGATGACGCGGCTGTGGGCGTCGTGGGGGGTGCGCCCCTCGATGGTGCTCGGGCATGGCATCGGCGAGGTCGTGGCCGCGCACGTCGCCGGGGTCTGGTCGCTGGAGGACGCGGCGCGCTTCGTCGTCGAGCGGGCGGCAGCGATCGCTGCGACGCCGCCGGGGGCGATGGCGGCGCTGCGGGCGCCCGAGGCGCAGGTGCAGGCTGCCCTGGAGGGCCTGACCGGCGTGGCCATCGCGGCCGTGAACGGTCCGGACGCCGTGGTGGTCGCCGGCACCGAGGACGGCGTGGTCGCCGTGATGGAGGCGCTGCCCGGCGTGGTGGCGATGCCCTTGGTCGCCGACCGTGCCTACCACTCCCCGCTGATGGACGGCGCCGTCGACGCGATCGCGGCGGCGGCCGCCCGCACCACGCTGAACGCGCCCGCGGTGCCGCTGGTCGTGGGCCGCCTGGGGCGGGTCGAGCCCGGCGCGCTCACCACGGCGCAGGGGTGGGGCGAGCAGGCTCGCGAGCCCGTGCGCTTCGGCCAGGGCATGGCCGCGTTGGTCGACGCGGGCGTCCAGGTGTTCGTCGAGGTCGGGCCGCACCCGGTGCTCCTCGGCATGGCGCGTCGCGCGGTCGATCCCCGCGGGCGCACCTTCCTGCCGAGCCATCGCCGGGATCGCGGCTGGGCCACGCTGGCCGAGTCCGCAGCGCAGGCGTGGGTGCGCGGGGTACCCGTCGACTGGGAGGCGTTCGCCGCCGGCACGCACGCGCGCCGGGTGAGCCTGCCGATGACGCCCTACACGCGCGTGCGGTGCTGGGTGGACGAGGAGGCGCTCGCGCCGGTCCCCGCCGCCCCCGCGGCATCCGCTGTCGCCACGGTCCCGGCGGCGGCAGCCCCGCCGGTCGACGTCCCGGCATTCGTCGCCTCGGTGGTGTCGGAGCTGCTCGGGGTGCCGGTCGCCGACCTCGACACCCGGCGGCCGCTGGCGTGGCAGGGCTTCGACTCGATCATGGCCACCGATCTCAAGCGCCGCCTCGACACCGCGTTCGGCGTGAGCCTTCCCGAGTCGTTCGTGCTGTCGGGCCCCAGCGTCGACGAGGTGGCCGCCCGCATCGCCGAGCTCAGGGGCTGACGGGACAGTCGGCCTGCACGGTGGTGTAGGTCAGCAGCAGGAACTCGGTGGGCACGTCGGGGGCGTCGTACAGCCCCCAGTAGACCCGGCCGACGAACCGGCCCCACGGGTCGAGCTGCTGCACGACGAGGTCGACGATCGCGACCTCACCGCTCCACGCGCTGTGGCGGACGCTCGCGAGGGTGGCGCCGTTGGGCGCCTCGTGGATGACGGTGACGTAGGACGGGTCGGTGGATCGCGGGAACACCTCGCCCCAGGCGATGCCGTCGGGGAGGGTGTAGCTGTCGTGGTGGACGTACTGGACCTCCACCTGGTCGTCCCAGTGACCGAGGTCGTCGAGCGTGGCGTCCTCCCGGGCCAGCAGCGTGCCGTCCGCGTCGCGCTCCCACGTGGTGCGGCTGCCCCCGTCGAGCGAGCCGCACGGTCCCACGGCGTAGCGGCGCTCGTAGGTCGCGAGGTTGTCGAGGTCGTCGTAGGTCCAGCGATCGTGGCTGCACGCGACGAGGCCGCTGGCCGAGGTGCCGCCGCGGCGACGCTCCCAGCGCTCCACGGTGCGCCCGTCCACGTAGCGCCAGGTGAGCTGGGACAGGGGGGGCTCGACCACCACCACCTCGCCGGGCACCTCCGCGGTCCACGCCAGCTCTTCCTGGATCGTGAGCCGACCGTCGGCGTCGTACGTGCGCCGGGTGATGCCGGTGGGAACGTCGGTGCCTGCGTACTCGAACGTGGTCTCGGCGCGGCCGCCGCCGTCGAGGGTCACCGTCTCGTAGCGCCAGGAGGTGACCTCGTCGGTGCGGCCGTCGAGGTCGCGATCGATGCGGATCGCGGCGAGGCGACCGTCGTCGTACTCGTAGCGCTGGACCTCGGTGTCCTGCCGGTCGTCCTCGTAGCCGTCGAACAGCACCACCCGGTCGGTGCGACCGCTGTCGTCGTAGAAGGTCTCGGTGCCCGTGGGCGTGCCCGTGGCGGTGGACCCGGCCACCCGGCTGACGAGGCGGCCATCGTCGTAGTGGAGCGCATCGAAGGTGGTGGGCGGCGCGTCGAGCGGAGCCGCGTTCCACGATCGGCGTGCGATGAGGCGCTGGGCGTCGTCGTAGACGATCTCGGAGCGGGCGCCCGGCTCGTCCTCCGAGGTGTCGCCGGGGTGGGGCAGGTCGTTGCGTCGCCACTCCTGCTGCACGATGCTGCAGCCGGCCCAGGGCGCGTCCGGGTCGGCCGGAGCGGGCAGCACGGGGACATCGGGCACATCGGCGAACGGCAGGTGGACGGCCTGCTCGACCGGGCCGCACGCCGCCATCGCCATCGGCACCCACGCCCAGGTCCGCACCGGTCCTCCTCTCGCGTCCGTCTGCACCATAGCGCCACGAATCCGCGTCACGTGCCTGCGCTTGCCACGTTCCGCCAGCGGACGTCCCAACTGCGCCGAGGGTGATCCCCGCTACCGCGCGACGCCTCCGCAACGCGAAGGCGTCATCGGTGTGGCAGGATTCACCTTCTCTGGATTGCCCGGGATCAACGGCACGGCTACCCTACGCCGACCTCAGGGCCACCCCCTTCTCGTGATGGAGAGACGATGAACGTGACGAACGCCGCGCGGCTGCAGATGCCGCTCCTGGTCTGTGCCCTCGCGCTCGGCGCGTGCAGCAGCAAGGACAAGGCCTCCACCGACGACACCGACACGACGGTGGACACCTTCAACACCGGCAACTCCGGCCCCGACTTCTTCGAGGCCCAGTCGTTCCGCTACACCATCCAGATGGGCGTCGACGCCAACGGCAAGGTCACCACCTTCAGCGACGATCAGAACGACTACCAGTCCGGCGTGTTCGTCACGCTGACCGACCGTCGCTCCGACGAGTGCCAGCTCGGCTTCCTGCTGCCCACGGGCTCGTCCTTCCAGGTGATCGGCGGCGCGGTCGACACCGACACCGACACCGACACCGACACGGACACCGATGTCGCCGAGACCGACTCCGACACCACGCCCGAGGAGGTCGATCAGGATCTGCTCGACTGGCTGTCCGAGCGCGATCAGATCGTCGGCTTCCGCCTGAAGAACGGCGAGTTCGACCGCGTCGACGCCGACTGCGATCTCGACCCGGCCCAGTTCGGCGACGATCCGCACGAGTTCTTCATGGTCGGCGCCAACGGCGACTCCCTGCTCGTCGGCGTCGGCGACACGCTCACCGAGGACTGGCAGGCCAACCTCGAGGGCCAGAGCGGCCTCGACCCCGACATCGACTTCTGGACGTCGGGCCGTCTGCGCGTCCCCTTCGAGCTCATCGTCACCGATCCCGACACGGGTGCGCAGACGTCCACCGACGTCACCGACACCGTCGGCTACACCTACCAGGCCGATGCCGACATGAAGATCGTCGAGGACTCCTACGTGGCCGCCGACGACATCGACGAGACCACGAAGGCCGCCAAGGGCGTCTACCTCCAGTTCAGCGGCGGCATCGGCCTGCAGTAGCCAGCCGCCCCTCGGCGCGGCCCCATCGCGGGCCGCTCCGACGCCCCCTCCGAGGCACGCCGTCCCCGCGACGCGCGTGCCTCGCTGCTTTCTCTACGCCTCGATGCCCATCCACCGCAGCACGGGCAGCATCCCCGCATACGCCACCGCCGTGAGCCCCACCGACACCGCGAGGCTCGGCCAGTACCCCACCCCCTGCCGCAACAACACGGGCAGCGCCACGAACAGCACCAGCGACGGCAACACCAGCCAGAACACCGACGTCGACAGCCGCGCCACCGCCTCGACGTCCCCGGTGTCGACATACAGCCAGCTCATCGCCAGCACCGACACCAACGGCACCGAAGCCAACAAGGCCCCCAGCACCGCACTCCGCTTCGCGGCCTCCGCAATCGCCACGATCAACACCGCGCTGACCACCACCTTCACGACCACCTGCACGCCCACCTCCCACCGGCCCCTAACCGAGCCCTCTCCCCCGAAGCCCCAGCCCACGCCACCCTGCGGGTCGCCCCCCAAGGCGTGTGTGGACGCCGCCCACCCCGCGGGTCGCCCCCCAGGCGCCGCCGCGCGGCGAGGTTCCCCGCACCGTCCCGCGGGCGGGGGTGACCGAGACCACCGAGCCGCGGGTTCACCCGCGGACGGTGGTCGAAGGGCAGGACCCGCGCCCCACCCCCCGCCGGTGCGGCGAACCCCGCCGCTCGGCGCCCGCCGCCCCCAAGACCCGCCTCCCTCCCCCCGAAGGCGTCCCCATCCAAGCCGCCTACTGGACGTAGCCCACAGCCTGCATCAGCTTCATGACCTCCGGGTCCGGCCCGCGCTCCAGCGCGTCCTGCAGGCTCTTCTCGTGCGCCGCCAGCCGCTCCGCGAACGTGTCGATCCCCGGGTGGGTCACCGGGAACGCCAGCGGGTGCTCCTCCATCGGGTCGGCCGACAGGTCGAACCGCATCCGCTTGCCGTCGAGGTACATGAGCTTGTCCTCGTTGCTCTGCCACACCGCCACCGACTCCCAGCTCGGCTTGAAGTCGTCGGGGTTCTCGGCCGACGCCGACTCCACGAGCAGGGCCGGCTCGGGCAGCTTGCCGTCGTGCAGCAGCGTCCACGCCGTCGTGCCCGACATCGGGGACGGCAGCGTCATCGGCGACTTGTCCATGTTGTCGAAGTACAGGAACGGGATGCGGGTGACGGTCTGCCACACCGCCGAGCCGTGGCGCAGGAGCTGGTGCTCCCCCAGGTGCTCGCCGTGGTCGCTCGTGATCACCATGCGGTGGGGACGGGCGATCCACCCCGTGGCGGTGAGCCCGCGGATCAGCACGCCGAGGTTGGCGTCGGACGTGTAGACGGCGTGGTCGTAGGCGTCCTTGATGCGCGCCAGGTAGGGGCCCTGCTTGGGCTCGGGCATCTGACCCGTGACGAACTGGTAGTACGGGCTCTTCGGGTCGGCGGTGTGGGGGTTGAGCGACAGCCGCTCGGCGGGCTCCACCCAGTCGAGGCCCTCGGGGATGTCCGGGTAGGGGTCGTGGGCGTCGATCAGGTTGATGAACGCGAACAGGGGCTTGTCGGGGTCGAGCCGCTCGAGCTCGGCCTTGAGCATCCGCCCGAACTCCTCGCGCAGCGGGCCACGCAGGCCCTCGGCGACCACCACCCGGTCGAACCCCTGCCAGAACCCGCCCTCGGCGTTGCCGAACACGGGGTTCGCCGACAGCAGCAGGGTCTGGTAGCCGCGGGCGGCGTAGGTCTCGGCGAGGGTCTCGAACCGGTCGTCGAGCGGGGTGCCCAGGGTGTGCACGCCGTGCTCGGCGGTGGGGCGACCCGTCAGGTAGGAGGCGTGGGCCGGCAGCGTCCACGTGGCGGGGGAGTAGGTGTCGCACGACACCGCGCGGGCCAGCTTCGCGAACCGGACGAGGTTGGGCGTGTTGGGCCGCTCGTAGCCGCACAGCTGCGTGTGGTCGGCCCGCACCGTGTCCATGACCACGAGGGCGACGAACGCGGGCTCGCCCTCGGGCAGCGCGTCGAGTGCGACGGTCGCGTGCGCCTCGGGGTTGGTCCACGCCACCACACCCGGCCCCTTGCGGTGACCGCCGCGCGCCTTGCTGCCGCCCTCGTCGTCGTCGCCGGCGTCGGTGTCGTCGCCGACGGCGTCGTCCTCGGACTCGGCCGTGGCGGTGGCCGGCGGCGGAGCCTTCGCGGCGCGCTTGCCCGCGGCGGGCTCCTTGCCGCTGCAGGCGAGCAGCGTGGCGATCAGCACGGTGAGCGGGAGCAGGCGAGGGAGCACGACGGCCTCCGGTGCGACCCGCGGCGTGTAACCGATGGCGTCCGCGATCGGGCCACCGGTGCGGCCTAACGGCGGCGCGGGCCCCGCCGGCTGCCGTGTCTGTGGTGGATGGCCCGGGCCTGGTCCCGCGCCTCGGCGGTCGCGCGCACGGCGTCCAGGCGACGGGCGGCCACCGCTGCCGCCAGGGCGTGGTCGACGATTGGGGACGGGTAGTGCTCGCCGACACGACAGCCCGCGGTGACCTGCGTCGACGGGTCCATGCGGTGCGGTCGGTGCAGGAGGTGCAGCGGCACGCGGGCGAGCTCGGGCACCCAGTGTCGGACGAAGACCCCGTCCGGGTCGTGGTCGACCTGTTGCTTGACCGGGTCGTAGATCCGGAGGGCGTTGATCCCGGTCGTGCCCGCCTGCATCTGCACCTGCGGGTAGTGGATGCCGGGGTCGAAGTCGACGAAGCGGCGCGCGAGCTCCAGCGCGACGGGACGCCAGTGCAGCCACAGGTCGTAGGTGGCAAAGCTCACGAGCATCGCCCGCATCCGGAAGTTGATCCAGCCGGTGCGGTCGAGGCAGCGCATGCAGGCGTCGACCATCGGGTAGCCGGTGCGCCCGTCCCGCCAGGCCGCGAACGCGGCGTGCTTGCGCTCCGTCCACCGGTCCGTGGTCTCGACCCTCAGGCCGTCGACGGCGGGGGACAGGTTGCTGTGCTCGATGGAGGGGTCGTCCTCGAGCTTCTGGGTGAAGTGGTCCCGCCAGCGCAGGCGTGCCTCGAACGCCTCCAGGCTCGCCAGCCAGCCGGCGTCGACGGCGTCACCGCACGCGACGGCATCGCGCACCGCGTCGGCTCGGGCGCGGGTCGCGTGCACCACCTCGCGCGCGCTGAGTGCACCCCAGGCCAGGTACGGCGACAACCGGCTTCCTTCGGTCCACGCCCGCACCGGGGACGACATGCCGCGCCGGTAGTCCACGCCGCGCGCCGCGAGGAAGCTGTCGACCAACGCCAGACCCGCGACGCGGCCGCCGGGCTGGGCCTCGGTGCGCCGCGACGGGGCGAGCCCGACCGTTCGCGGCGACGGGATCGGCTCGAACACCAGCCCGGCCGGCCAGGTGGGCGCCGCCACGTGCGCGGGCGCGGGGACCGGTGGGCGGTGGAGGCGTCGGTCCCAGCGACGCGCCCAGCCGTCCCGCTCGGGGTGGGGGCGCTGGACGCCGGAGGCCGGTCGCTCCGTCCACGGCACCCCCTGCGCCGCGCACCATCGGGCGACCGCCTTGTCGCGCGCGAACGTCCAGGCCGTGCCGGTCTCCTCGTGGCTGTACAGCCGGTCGAGCAGTCCGCGGGCGCGTAGATCGGCGAGCACGTCACGCACCCGCCCGGTGCGGATCAGCAGCCGGTTGCCGCGGGCGCGCAGCGCATCGTCGAGGTCCGCGAGGCATCCGGCCACGAAGTCGAGGTGGGCGGGATCGTGGTCGGCCTGCGCCCACAGTCCGGGCTCGACGACGTACAGGCACACCACCGGCCCGTCGTCACAGGCCTGCCGCAGGGGCGCGTGGTCCGCCACGCGAAGGTCGCGCTTGAACCAGACGACGCCGACGCCCACGCCCACCTCCCGTGTGGGGGCGCGGTAGCGTGGTCCGGCCCGGGTGCGATCGGCCGTGGCCGGTCGTGGCGTTCCGGCACACCCGGCGACACGTCAGCCGGGGAACCAGCCGACGGGCAGGTCGAGGATCTCGAACCGGTCGACGGTCACCGCCGAGCCGCCGCTGGTCTCCCGCACGAACGTCGCGTCGGTGAGGATCATGTCGGCGCGGGAGGCATCGTAGGTGGCGCCCGGGCGCACGCGGATGGTGACGGTGCCGCTCTGGGGGACCCACGTGGCCTGGGTGATCGGGCCGTCGCCGTCGATGACGTCGGTGCACGTCCCCGTCGACAGGTCCTGGCCCACCTGAACCGACAGCCGCAGGTCCACGTCCGGCAGGTCGAACACGTACTCGCTGTCGGCGCCGCGATCGAAGGCGTCCTTGACGAGCCCTGTGGCGCGCACGAGCAGCATCAGCGTGTCGTCGTCGTTGACGCCGAAGAACGTGGCGTCGCCGCAGCCGCTGACGGTGGTGAGCTCGTCCTCGAAGCCCTCGGGCACCGAGGGGATGCACCCGGTGGACACGAGCAGGGCGAGCGCGGGGACGAGACAGGCGAGGAGTGGACGCACGGGGCCTCCGGGGTGGCAGTCGGGCGGTTCGAGAGCGGCGCTCACCAGACCCCACGGGCAGGGCCCTGCGCAACCGGGAACGTCCTATCGGCTCACGAATGCCGCGGGATGAGCATCTTGTGGGCCATCGGCGCACAAACGACGGACACCCGCGCCCGGGGCGAGGTGGCCCCGGCCGTGCGACGCGCGCGGTGGGCGGGCTATGATGCGTCGGTCCCTGTTCGTGAGGAGCGCGCGACGATGATGCGGCGTGGCTGGCCCTGGCTGCTCACCCTCGCCTGGGCGTGTCAGCCCCAGGCCGGTGACGATCGGGACACGGACACGGACGACACCGACCGTGTCGTCGACACCGACGTGCCCGACACCGACACGGACGTCGACTCCGACACGCAGGTGGTCGACACCGACCCGGTCGATCTCGGCGACGGCATCACGCTCGAGACGTCCGGCGTCGTCACCTGCGCCGACCCCAGCCTGCGGGCGCTCGAGCGGTTCTCCAAGGTCCGCGCGGCCGAGCAGCCCATGCCCGAGGCGCTGTTCCGCCTCGTCGGCGGCGGTGTGGTGCTCGCCGACCTCACGGGCAACGGCGAGATCGAGGTGTTCAGCCCTGGGTGGGTCACCCACCAGCTCCACGTGCTCCAGCCCGACGGCAGCTACGTCGACGAAGCCGTCGACCGGCTCCCGGCCGGCGTGAGCCTCGACTACGCGAGCGGCGCCTCCATCGTCGACCTGGAGGGTGACGGCGACCTCGACCTCTTCGTCACCCGCTGGGACCTGCCGAACGTCGTCCTCGTCAACGACGGCACGGGCCACTTCACCGACGGCACGGCGCGCTCGGGCATCACGGGCATCGGGCGGTCCCAGGCGAGCGCGTGGGGCGACATGGACGGGGACGGCGACCTCGATCTGTTCGTCGGCAACTACGGTCCCCACCCGTTCGACGCCTTCGCCGCCGAGGAGGACTTCACCGCCGGCGACGCCAGCCAGATCTGGATCAACGACGGGCACGGCCGCTTCAGCGACCACAGCGCGATCCTGCCGCAGCGGGTGGCCGACGCCTACACGTTCATGGGCGCGTGGCAGGACATGGACGGCGACCTGCGCCCCGAGCTGCTCGTCATCAACGACTTCGGCTGGGCGCGCCCGAGCACGCTGTTCTGGAACCGGCCCGAGGGCCTCGTGCAGGACGACGGCACGCTCGGCATCGACGCGCCGTTCGCCGGCATGGGCCTCGCGATTGGCGACGTGAACGGCGACCTCGTGCCCGACCTCGTGCAGACGTCGTGGAAGGCCGCCAGCCTGCTCACGTCGTCGCCGTTCGGCACCTACTTCGAGAGCGCCCAGGCCCTCGGCTACACGCCGGTCTGGGAGTGGCCCGGCACCACCGGGGTCGAGCCGCCGCCCGGCTGGACGAACCCGCGCCAGATCTTCGGGTGGGGCACCGAGCTCGCCGACCTCGACAACGACGGCGACGAGGACCTGCTCGTCAACTTCGGCTTCTGGGACGAGTGGCAGCGCGAGGACGTCCAGCGCGACGCGCTCTACGAGCGCCAGGCCAATGGCCTGTTCGAGGATCGCGCCGAGGACTGGGGCATGAACGATCGGGGCGCCAGCCGCGGGATGGCCGTCGCCGACCTCAACCACGACGGCTACCCCGACGTGGTCAAGCGCGTGCTCGGCGACCGCACCCCGATGTACGTGTCGAACTGCGGCGACGCGGCGTGGCTGTCGATCGCGCTGAGCGCCCCCGCACCCAACACGTTCGGCGTCGGCGCGCGCATCCTGGTGCGCGACGGCGACCGCACCTGGGTGCGCTGGCTGCACGCCGGCGGCACCAGCATCTACTCGGCCGGACCCATCGAGGCCCACGTCGGCCTGGGCGACCGCGACACCGTCGAGCACCTCGAGATCGACTGGCCCGACGGCACGGTCACCGTGGTCGACGACGTGCCCACGCGCCAGCACCTGCGGTTCGTGCGCGAGTAGGGCCGCGCCCGGGCGGCAGCTGCCGGCCACCCGACGACCGCTCCCCCCTACGACCGTGCGTCCCCCGCCCCGGCGAGCACCGCCGCGACGTCGTCGCGCGCGTCGTGGGCGTCGCGGACGTAGGTGAAGTGGCCGCCCGGCATCACGACCACCCGGGTCGGTCCGCGGGTGACCGCCTCCCAGGGGGCCAGCGAGGAGGGCGGCACGGCGCCGTCGTCCTCACCGCCGTACACCGTCACCGGGCACGACAGCACCTGATCCGTCGGCGCCACCCAGGTGTCGAGGAGCTGGTAGTCGGCCCGCATCGTCGGCAGGAAGGTGCGCAGGATGCCCGGGTGGCGCTTGAGCACGTCGGGCAGCGGGCCGTACAGCCGCTCCGTCTCGGCGACGAGCCGATCCTCGGGGAGCGCGAACATCGGCGGGTGGGGGGGCGGCAGGCCCGGCGCGCGGCGCGCCGACACGAACAGGTGCGCCGGCGGCTGCCCGGCGGCGGCCCCTGCCCGCGCCAGCTCGTAGGCGATCGCGGCGCCCATCGAGTGGCCGAAGACCGCCCAGGGACGATCCAGCGCCGGGGCCATTGCGCCGAAGAGGTCGCGCACCAGCGGGGCCATCGCGCTGTAGGGCCGGTCGCGCAGCCGCCGCTCCCGCCCGGGCAGCTGCACGGGGATCACGTGGACGTCGGCCGGCAGCGCCTGGGGCCACGTCGCGTAGATCCCCGCGCCGCCGCCTGCGAAGGGCAGCAGGAACAGGCGCAGCCGGGGGTCTGCGGGCGCGGGGAGCGCGGGGAACCAGGCGTCGTCGAACATGTGGACCTCGGGCGGGGCAGGTAGCACGGGGACCGCCGCGGAGGCTGTCGACGCGGGTCGTTCCTGTCGCTACGATTCCCCCCTTCCCCGGGAACCGGCCATGCCCGACCACCACGCCGCCATCACCCGTCACCTCGCGATCCTGCGCGGGGCGCTCGACGCCCTCGGCGTGCTCGGCGACGACCTGCCCGATCCCGAACGGCTCGCCGCCACCCTGGAGGCGCTCGACCCGGCGCTGTCGGGCGACGCGTTCGCGCCGGCGGGGTGGGTCGCCGGCACCGAGCTGCCCGCGCCGTCGTGGATCGAGCGCGTCCACGCGTTCAAGGAGCAAACCGACGAGCTCACCGACGAGTCGGAGATCCCGGACCAGGGGCTCGTGTCGGTGACGGCGCTCGCGCCCGAGCTGGGCCAGCGGCTCATGTCGCAGCGCACCTTCCACCGGTTCGTGCGTCGCCACGACCTGTTCCCACCCCCGGGCCCCTCGCTCCACGCCGCGGGCGGCGCCACGTGGTGGACGTGGGACGCGCTGCTGTCGGATGGCCGCTGGGGGCGCCTGCGGGTGGAGGGCGCCACGCCGCGTCGAGCCCCAGCCGGCGATCGCTGGTTCACCCTGTCGTTCGACGACCTGGAGGCCGAGCTCGCCTACGCCACGGTGCGTCGGTGCGTCGTCGGTCCGGCGTGGCGCGACGGCGCGCGGCGGGTGGCCGGCCTGTTCGCCACGCTCGAGGTCAGCGGCGACACGGCGGTCCACCGGCTCGCCGTCGATCGCATGCGGGCCGAGGACGTCGGCCTGGGCGACGTCCTGGTCACGCCGTTCGCGCTGCCGGGGGCGTGAGCACCGGCGCGAGCGCGCGCCCGTACCGTCGGATGTCGGCCACCTTGTCGAACAGAGGTGCCCAGTCGTCGGCGTCGGCGATCGGCGCCCAGAGCGCCTCCACCTCGTCGATGTGCAGCGTGCACGGCCCGTGGCGATCGGAGAGCGGGTCGTCCGGCCCGTAGCCGTCGGCGGGTGTGGCCGACGGCAGCCACGCGCGCACCGCGGCGAACCCGGCGGCGTCGTAGCGCGCGGCCTGCGGCGAACTGCCGGGTCGATCCCCCGCGGCTGCCCCGCCGAACCAGTCGAAGAGGGTCTGCTCGAAGCCGGGCCGCAGCCCGTCCTCGGCAGGTGTGGCGAGGAAGGCCACCACGTCGCTGACACGGGCGGCGTCGGTGGTGGGGTCGACGGGGGCCACCCCCAGCCGTCGCAGCAGCCCGCTCCGCCACGCCGCGCGGAAGTCCTCGACGAAACCGTCGAGTGCGCTGACGATGGCCTCTGTCTCGCCGAGCACCGAGAGCGCGTCCGCGAGGCGGCCGAGGTTCCACAGCACGGCCTCGGGCTGTCGGCCGAACGCGTACAGACCGTCGTGGTCGAAGTAGGCTGCCGTGAACCGCGGGTTGAAGGTGGGGGTGAACCGCCAGGGGCCGTAGTCGAAGCTCTCGCCCGTCAGGTTCATGTTGTCCGTGTTCAGCACGCCGTGGACGAAGCCGGCGTTCATCCACGCCGCGGCGAGGCGGGCGCTGCGGTGGGCCACCTGGGCCAGCAGGTCGACGTGGGGCGCGCGGCCCGACGCCGCCGGCCCCTGCGGGTCGAGGTAGGTGTCGAGGCAGTAGGTGACGAGGCGCCGCAGGCTGTCGTGGTCGCCGGTGGCCGCCAGCCGCTGGAACGTGCCGAACCGCACGTGGGACCACTGCAGGCGCACCAGCACGCACGCGCGCGTGGGCGACGGCTCGTCGTGGCGCTGCAGCGACTCTCCCGTCTCGACGAGGGACAGCGTCCGGCTCGTCGGCACGCCGAGGGCATCGAGGAGCTCGGTCGCCAGCAGCTCACGGACCCCACCCTTGAGCGTGAGGCGGCCATCGCCGCCGCGGGACCAGGGCGTGGTGCCGCTCCCCTTCGTGCCCAGGTCGAGCAGGCGCCCGCGGTCGTCGCGGACCTGGGCGTACAGGAAGCCGCGTCCGTCCCCGAGATCGGGGTTGTAGGACCGGAACTGGTGACCGTGGTAGCGCAGGGCCAGGGGTGCGGGGAGGTTGTGGGGGAGCGGGACGAAGCGGGCCAGGTGGTCGACCCACGCGGCATCGTCCAGCGTGTCGAGGCCGATCTCCGCCGCCGCGCGGTCGTTGCGCCACCGCAGGCGGTGGTCGGGGAACCGGGCGGGCGCGACGACGTCGAAGAAGGCGCCTCCGAGGGTGCCGTGGCGCGGATCGGGGCGGTAGCGGGCGGAGGGCGGCACCCGGACTCCGGGACGGACGGTGACGTCGGGACGGACGGTGCGTGGTAGCATGGAGCGTCCCGGAGGTGGTCATGTCCACGGTCGATCGTCGATCCTTCCTCGGTGGTGTCGCGGCGCTCTCGTCGCTGGGCCTGCTCTCGGGCTCCGGCGTGGCGTGGGCCGCACAGCCCGGCGCCGACGCCTCCCTCGGGGAGCTGCTCCTGCGGCGCATGCTGCGCGGCGTCGCCATGGGCGAGCCGTTCTACGGCGACTGGGTGCTGGTCGAGGCCTACCCGCCGATGGCTGGCGGTGTCGTGTTGGTGGTCGCCAAGGGCACGTCGGGCGATCCGATCCGCGTCGACGTCGTGCGTCGCGACGACCCCACCCGGGCGCCGGCGTTCACCGAGCACCTCGAGCTGTTCGTGATGGATGGCGGCGGCGGCGTCCGAAAGATGCCCCACGATCTCGTCGAGGCGTTGCAGGCCCTGGCCAGCCGCCTGGAAGACAACGAGGCCCAGGGCAAGCTGTCCGGCTTCCTGCTCACCCACACCGAGCGCACCGCGCGCTACCCGAAGTTCATGGACCGCGCGTCCACGGATCTCGCGCCGCGGCCTCCGGTGGTGATCGACGGCGTCGAGGTCGACGCGGGCTGACGGGCCCGGGCGTCGACGTCACCAGCGACCGACGAGCTGCACCTCGGGTTCGAGGTGCACGCCGTGGGCCTGCGCCACCTCCGCCTGCACGCGCGCCATCAGGGCGCGGAGCTCGGACGCCGTGGCGCCGCCGGTGTTGACCAGGAAGTTCGCGTGCTTCGGCGACACCTGCGCGCCGCCGATCGCCAGCCCCTTGAGCCCGGTGGCGTCGATCAGTCGACCCGCCGTGTCGCCAGGGGGGTTGCGGAACGTCGAGCCGCACGACGGCAGGTCGAGGGGCTGGGTGGCCTTGCGCGTGGCGAGGAAGGTCCGCATCCGGTCGGCACTCGCGGCGGCGTCGCCCTCGAGCCGGAGCCAGGCGCGGGTGACCACCGACCCCTCGGGCAGGAGGGTGGTGCGGTAGCCCAGGCCGAGGGATGCGGCCGGCAGGCGTTCGAGCGTGCCGTCCGCGCGGACGACCTCGACCGCGTCGAGCCGATCGCCGATCTCGCCCAGTGAGGTCCCGGCGTTCATGCGCACGGCGCCGCCCACGGTGCCCGGGATGCCGGCCATCGCCTCCAGGCCGGGCCAGCCGTGCCGTGCGGCGCGCGCCAGCAGCACCGTGAGCCGCAGGCCCGCGCCCACCACCAGCTGGTCGCCCTCGACGCCGCTGTCGGCGAGCTCGCCGGACAGGCTGACGACCAGGCCAGCGACGCCGTCGTCGGCCACCAGCAGGTTCGACCCGTTGCCGAGCGGGAACACGGGCACGTCCGCCTGGCGCGCGAGCGCCATCACCTGCGCGAGCTCGCCCGCGGTGGACACGGTGACGAGCGCGTCGGCGGGCCCTCCGACGCGCCAGTACGTCTTGCGCGCCAGCGGGACGTCGGCCTCCCAGGGGATCCCGGTGGCGTCGAGCGCGGTGGCGAGAGCGGGTTCGAGGGGCACGGTGTCTCCTATCGCGTGGGGGACAGGGCGGGGACGCCGTTCCCAGCGTGCTCCGGACACCGCGGCGTCGCTGGCACGGTCCGTGCTGAACGGGGTCCAGAGGAAACGACCCCGGAGGCTGGAATGACCTGGATTCTCACCCGGACCGCGACCGTGGATGCGACGGCCGATCGCGTCTTCCGGCTGATCACCGACAGCGCCCAGGCCACCGCGTGGGTCGAGCACCTGCGCGACGTGCGCCACGTGCGCGGCGAGGGTCCCGGCAAGACCTGGGACTGGTCGTTCGAGCTCGGCGGCCTGCCGATGCGCGGCCACATGCGGACCACGCTCTGGCAGCCCGGCGTCCGGGTGCGCTCGGAGTCCACGGGGGACGTGCGGTCCACCTGGGACTGGCGCCTGGCGCCGGCCGTCGGCGGTGTCGAGGTCCAGCTCAAGGTGCAGGTCATCCCGCCCGTGTCGGCGGTGCGGGCGCTCGGTACCCAGGGCGTGCAGGCCGCCTGCGACGCCGTCGTCGACGGGGTCATCGACCGCCTGCGCGCGCTCGCAGAGTCCGGGTACGAGCTGGTGTGAGTCGAGGGTGTTCCACGGCTCACGCGCGATGGACGCGCGCGTCGGCCGACCGCTCCAGGCGTCGCTGCACCTCCCAGCCCTCCCGGAACACCTTGGCGACGAAGTCGGTGGTGACGTCGATGCGGCGCACGCTGCCGGGGGCGTCATCCCGACGGCGCTTGTCGACCAGCCGCCGCGCATCGTCCGCGGTCGCGAGCACGAGCAGGTCGATCGCGGCCCGAAGGCTCGGGTCGAGTCCGAGGAACACCCCGTCGACGAGCACCAGCTCGCCGTCGTTCCGCGCCGCCCGCACGGCGTCCGTCAGGCTGCGGTCGTCGTACAGCCCGGGTCCGTCGAGCAGGTCGACGCGATGCCCGGCGTGCTGGACGTAGCGCAGACCCGGGCCGTCCCACGTGTGCTGGTCGCCGGCGACGTGCACGACCGTGCGTCCGTCCTGCCGTGCGCGGTCTGCGATGGCGCGGACCAGGGTGGACTTGCCCGCGCCCGCCGCGCCGACGACGCCGACCACGCCGACCACCGTGGCTGCGCGGTCGACGACGGCGTGCAGGTCCGTGGGGGCGGTCGTGCACGGCGGGGACCGCGGCAGCCAGTACCCGTCGTCGCTCAGGAAGACCTCGCCGGCTTCGGCCCACGCGGCCCCGTCGGCGCGTGCAGGGTGCGGACCGTCGGGGGCCCGGCCGCCGCAGGCGATCCACGCGCGCCAGGCGGCGCGATGCAGGCGAGGGCTGTCCAGCGGCACCCCGTCGTGCCAGGCGGCGAGCAGCGCGCCCTGGTGCAGCCGCAGCGGGTCCTGGGCGCCGTCGAGGCCGTCGAGCGCTGCCGCGAGGGCCTCGGGATCGTCGGGCACGGGGGGCAGGGCGGGGGGACCGTTCGCCCCGATCGCGTCGGCCAGGGCGCTGCGGCCTGAGGGTCCCGGGTCGGACAGCCAGCGCGCGGCGACGTCCCAGAGCAGCCCGAGCTCGGCGTCCGCGTTCCCGATCCCGGGCCACGCGTCGGGGCCGACGTGCACGCGCGGCGCCCCACCGCCCCGTGGCGCCACCAGGGTGGTGGGAGGGCCCGCATCGGCGCGCGCCCAGCCGAGGCGTCCCAGGGCGGCCACGCGCGCGAGGCCGTGCGGCACCGACCCCTGGGGCGTGGACGCCTGGAGCGCTGCGACGGCGCCCGGATGGATGGGCCGGATCACGCCTGCCACCGCGCGACGGTCTGGGCGGTGGTGCCCTCCGCGTGCACCACGGTGACCGCGGAGCGACCGGTGGGTGTCCACGCGCGCACGAACCGTCCGGGCGCGTCGGCCACGAACAGCACGGTGACGGGTGTGCCGGGCGTGGCGACGCCGTCGATCACCTTGTCGGCCGCGGCGAGGTGGCCCTGCACGGAGTCGTAGCCGAGGGCGGCGCGGCAGCGGGCGAGCACGGCGGCCCAGGCGGGCAGGCTGCCCCCCCACGTGACGAGGCGGGTGATCCGGTCGGCGTCGGCCGCGGCGGCCACCGTGTGGCCTGCGGCGCGTGCAGCGTCCACCAGGCGTGCGGTGGCAGCGATCTCCTCGGCCCCCCACCCCTCGTCGAGCACGACGGGACCACGCGCCAGGGCGTGCAGCAGGTGGGACGCCTCGGCGTCGGCAGACAGCGCCTTCCCGGCGTCTCCCGCGACGCCGTACTTGACCGCGACACGGGCGGCGAGGTCGACCTGCGCGTCGAGCGCCTCCGCGGCGACCACGTCGCAGCGTGCCAGGGCGAGGCTCGGTACCACCGCAGGCCCGGGGCCCAGCGTCGCGTCCGCCCACCGGCCGACGCGGTCCGCCATGGTCCCGTCGTGGGCGGTCAGGTCGACCTGCAGGGTGCGGCCGGCGGCGTGCACGGGCAGCGTGCCCACCTGGTCGAGGCGCGAGGCAGGCGCCACCACGAGGTCTGCGCCGACGGCCGCCACCGCCTGCGCGCAGGCCCGCCAGGCCTCCAGGCGCGCGGTCAGGCCGGCGCTCCGCCCGAACGACAGCGGCACCGCGCGGGCATCGGCCGGCAGGGCGGCACCCAGACGACCGCCGATCACCACGAGGCGGGCGTGGGGCCAACGTGCGCGCAGGCGCAGCAGGAGCGGGGTGACCACCGCGATGTCGGCGCCCGCGCTCACCCGGGAGAGCACCGCGATCGTCCGCGGGGCATCGGGGAGCTCGACGGGCTCGGGGTGCGTGGTGCGTCGTGCGCCCGAGGCGAAGGCGTCGGCGTGTGGCCCGCCCCGTGCGGCGAGGCGACGCCAGCCGTGGGCGAGCACGGCCCGCGCGTGGGCGAGGGGGGCGGGCAGCAGGGTGTCGCCCGCCGGGACGAGCAGTCCCGACAGGAGCGCTGCGAAGTGCCGGTCGTCGTCGAAGATCGCCGACCACACGCCGTCGAGCCGCGCCGCGGCGCCCGGCGCGTCGAGGGGCGCCTGTCGCAGCCAGGCGACAGCCTCCCGCACGCCGTCGTCCGGGAGCCCGCCGCCCGGTCCAGCGTGGACCCCGGGTCCGGCGTGCACTGTCTCCGTTGCCTCCACCGGGCCGGCGGCCTGGAGGACCACCGCGTCGCGGGCGTTCACGCGCCCGGCGGCGCCCACGACGACGCTGCGCGCCACGACACTGCCGGCTGCGAGCACCGCGTCCCGGACCACGGCGTGGTCGAGGGTGACGCCACCGAGGGTGACGCCGTGAGCGACGGCGTCCCACGTCAGCTCGGGTCCGTCGACGTAGACCTCGCCGAGCCACGTGCGGCTCACGGGGTGCTCACGGTCGAACAGCAGGCCGAGGTCGGGGTCGCCGCCGCACAGCGCCCGCGCCATCGCGCGCACCTCCGCGGGGTGGCGCAGCCGCCACCAGGGGCCGCGCATCGCCCGGGAGGTCACGGCGTCCGGGACCGCGAGGTGGGGCGCGCGTTCGAGGAGGCGCGCGACCTCGCGACCGTCCACGTCGTCCGCCGTGCCACCGCCGAGAAGCCTGACCCACGGCCGCGTGAGCTGGGGGTCGAGGTCACGCGGGCGGACCGGCAGATCGGTGAGGTGGGGGCCCAGGGCGTCGAGCAGCGCGTGGGACAGGCTCGCCGAGCCCACGTCCGCCGCCACCTGCGGCCAGCGTGCGGCCCACGTCGCGAACGCCTCCGCCGTGGGGAAGCACCCCTGGGCGACGAAGTCGCGCACCGCGCCGTCCCTTGCAAGCCCGAACCACCCCAGATCGGCGCGGTCCCGTGCGGCGGGGGCGCCGGTCGCGGGTCGAACGAGCTTCGACAGGGCACCGCGCGGCGCGACCAGACCGTCGGCGAGGCAGAGCTGCGAGCCCCACAGCAGGTCGACATGGCCCGCGGTGGGCGTGACCCCTCCCGCCAGCAGCACCACCAGGCCGAGCTGGTCGACGGCGTGCACGTCGCCACCACGGCGCAGGCGGGCCCCCAGGTGCACGGCGCCGCGGGTGCCGTCGGCGGTGCGGGTGAGCGGGGTGGAGCGCGACGCGCGTCCCGCGTCGTGCACCAGCGCGACGGTCGTGTGGGGCGCGAGGTCGTCGCGCAGCGCCTGCCAGGCGGCGACCGTGCCGGTGAGGTTGCCCAGGTGCCGGTCGTCGACGACGCCCACCACCCGCGCCGGGGTGCGGTCGAGCATCCGGCGCAGACGATCGACCCGTTCGTCCACCTGGGCGGGGGAGGGCGCGGTCACCACCACGAGGTCGTGCCCCGCCCACGGCACCTCGCCGCGAACCTGGGCCAGCGCGCGCGCGACCGCGCTCACCCGCCCTCCGCGGCGAGGCGCGCGACCGCGTCCGCCTGGGCGAACACCGCCTCGTCGTGGACGTGGACCGGCACGTGGACGTGGCGTCGCACGCCGTCGACCACGGCCCGGGTGGCGGCGCCCGTCCCGGCCGGCGCGACCATCGCCCCCGTGAGCCACACGGCGTCCACCGGCCCGAGCCACGCGAGCATGGCCGCGACGCCCCGACCCAACCGCTCGCCGAGCGCCGCACACAGCGTGAGCACGGCGGGGGTCTCGTCGGCGCGCAGGGCGTCCACCCAGGCGGCGCCGGCGTTGGGAGGCGGCGTGAGCCCGAACGCGCGCGCGTGGGCCAGCACCCCCTTGCGCGTCGGCCCGTGCTGCAGCGTGCCCGCGACGCCGAGCACGTCGTGGCGCGGTCCCGGTGCGCCCGCGAGGTCCGGCACGACGAAGCCGCTCGCGTAGCGCGGGATCGGGCGCACGCCCCCGTGCTCGCGGAGCGCGCCGGTCAGGCTTGTCCCCAGCGACAGGCACAGGTGCCGCCCGGTGGAGCCGTCGACCGCGAGCGCCGCGGCCTCTCCGTCGCCGATCGCCCGGACGTCCAGGCCGACCCGGCGCCCGACCGTGCCGGGCAGGTCGCGCAGGGTGGTGACGCGGTGGGCGTCGAAGGCGGCGCCGAGCGCTGCACGCATCCCCGCCGTCTTGCCGGTGAGGCCGAACACGATGCGGTCGCCCTCGACGACGTCGGGCAGGGCCAGTCCGAGGCGTGCCGCGCGATGGCCGCGTGCGGCGGCGGCGTCGCGCACCCCTCGGGCCACGTCGGCGATCGCCGCAGCCCATGCGTCGGCGGACGGCAGCCGTGCGGGAGCGACGGGCCACGCCACCTGTTCGCGCAGCACGACAGCACCCTCGTGGATCACCGAGAGCTTGAGATCGGAGCCACCGACGTCCACGCCGAGGGCGCACGACACGGGCTCACGGCGGGGCCGAGGGGTGGAGGAGGGCGCGGCGGCGAGCCACGCGACCGGGTCCGCGTGCAGGCGCGCGACGGTCGCGTCGAGGGCTGCCGAGGGCGGATCGGCGTGAGGCCAGCAGCCGGTCAGGCACAGCGCGTCGTGCACGAGCACACGCAAGGCGTCGCCGTGAGGCATCTCGCTCACGGTGCGACGCCACGGGCCGGCGGTCAGGGTGACGGCTGGGTTCACGGCGCACCGTCCCCGGCGGGCGTTCAGGTGCCCGAGAACTGGACGTCCTCGAACACGAGGGTGGGCGCCACCGTGGCGCTGTAGGTCCACGGGTCGTCGGCCGCCTCGACCAGCTGGTGGAAGATCTGCAGCGTGTTGCCCGCGACGTTCATCTCGGACAGCGGCGTGGTGGGTACGCCGTGCTCGAGCAGCCGACCGCGGATGCCGAAGCTGAAGTCGCCCGTGAGCGCGTTGTGGTTGCCCCCGAGGAAGCCGGTGACCAGGATCGCGCGCGGGAAGGCGCTGGCGATCTCGCTCCAGCTGCGGACCCCTGGCGGCACGATCCAGTTGGTGCGCTCGCCGGTGGTGGGCTGCTCCTCGAGCTTTCGCGCGTAGTACGTCGACAGGTAGTACGTCTGCAGGACGCCGCCCTCGACGACGGTGCGCGGCACGGCCGCCATCAGGTCGCCGTCCCACGGGGTGCTGGCGAGGCCGCGCGGGATCGTGGGATCGTCGAGGATCGTGAGCACGTCGCTGCCGATCCGCAGACCGCGCTTGCCGGCCAGGCACGACTGCCCGTGGTGCAGGTTGTAGCCCGACAGGGGGCCGGAGAGCGTGCCGAGGATGCGGCCGGCCACCCGGTTGAGGAGCAGCATCGGGTACTTGCCGCTGGCGATGGGGCCGGCCCCCTTCGCCTCCTGCGCCCGCTCCACCGCCTCGTCGGCGATGCGCCCGATGTCGGGCAGGTCGGTGCGGTAGCGGGCGGCGTACGACGCGTGCCCCTCGGGGCGTCGCCCGTCGGCGTCGGAGAGGGTGAGCCCGGCGGACAGGGCGTACCAGGCGCCTTCGGTGGCGTCGGCGAAGCCGTGGCTGGTGACCTGGACGTGCCGGCCCCAGCCGTCGGAGGCCGACACCGTGGCGGAGATGAAGTCGTCGTCGCGGCGGGCGAGCACGGCGTCTTCGAGCTGCTGCGCGAGTGTGGCCCGATCGGCGGGCGTGAACGCCTTCCACGCCGGATCGAAGTGGTCGAGCGAGGCCTCCGAGGCGCCTCGTCCGCACAGGTCGGCGGGGGGCAGCCGTCGGGCCGCGTCGGGCTCCAGGAACCGCGTGGCCGCCACGGCGCGCTCGAGGAAGTGGTCGAGGGCCTCGGGGCGCAGGTCGGAGCTGGAGTGGGTGGACCACTTGTCGTCGAGGAGCAGCGACAGGCCGAGGCGACGCGTGGACGACTCCGAGGCCTGCTCCACCTTCCCGTCGCGGCGGGTGATGTCGGTGTGGCTGCCCTCCGAGACGCCGACGCTCACTTCGTCGGCGCCGAGCTCGAGCACCTTGCCGACGACGCGCTCGGCCAGATCGAGGATCGCGTCGTTCATCGGCCACCTCCCACCGACAGCTTGCTGACCCTCACGGTGGGCATCCCCTGGCTCACGGGCACGCCCTGGCCGTCCTTGCCGCACGTCCAGCCACCCTCGTCGATGACCAGATCGTTGCCGACCATGTCGATGGCGGCGAGCACCTTGGGACCGTTGCCGACCAGGTTCACGTCCTTGATCGGCCGCGTGAGCCTGCCGTCCTCGATGAGGTACCCGAAGCGGACGTAGAACGCGAAGTCACCGCCGCCGATCTGCACCTGGCCGTTGGCGAACGTCTCGCAGTACACGCCGTGCTTGACGCTGGCGATGATGTCGGCGGGGTCGTGGGGGCCGGCCTCCATGTAGGTGGCCCGCATCCGGGGGAGCACCGGGTGGCGGAAGGACTGGCGCCGGCCCGAGCCCGTCGGCGCCACGCCGTAGTGGCGGGCGCTGATCTCGTCGTGCAGGTACGACGCCATCGTGCCGTGGTCGACGAGCACGGTGCGCTCGGTGGCGTTGCCCTCGTCGTCGACGTTGAGCGCGCCGCGGCTCCCGGGCAGCGTGGCGTCGTCGACCACGGTGACCGTGTCGTGGGCGACGCTGCGGCCCATCTTGTCGGCGAAGATGCTCGTGCCCTTGCGGTTGAAGTCGGCCTCCATGCCGTGGCCGATCGCCTCGTGGAGCAGGATGCCGCTGGAGCCGGCCGCCATCACCACCGGCAGCTCGCCGGCGGGCGCGCTCCCCGCGTCGAGCGCCTTGACCGCACGATCGACCGCGAGGTCGACGAGGCGCTGCTGGCGACCCGGGTCGTACAGCTCCAGGCCGGTGCGGCCCGCCACGTTGTACGAGCCGTGCTCGGCGCGGCCACCGTCCTCGACGTTGACCGACACCCACGCCGACGTCATCGGACGCAGGTCGGCCACCCGGCGGCCGTCGGCCCGGGCCACGAGCACGCGCGACTCGCCGTCGGACAGGTGGATCTGCACCTTGCGGACGCGTGCGTCGGCGTCGAACGCCGCCTGCTCCCAGGCGCGCACCAGGGGGATGCGCTCGGACAGCTCGACGTCGCCCCAGCTGCGCGACAGGGGGTAGAAGTCGGGCACCTCGACCGCGCCGGCCACCCGCACGGGCGCAGAGGCACCGCTGCCGCGGGCGATCTCTGCCGCCGTCCGCGCGGCCCGCAGCACGTGCTCGAGGGTGAGGTCCTCGGTGTAGGCGTAGCCGACCTGGTCGCCCACCACGACGCGCACGCCGACGCCGAGGTCGACGCTGGTGTGCACCCGGTTGACGATGCGATCGGACAGGCCGATCGAGGTCGACTCGCTGTGCTGGAAGAACAGCTCGGCGTGGTCGGCACCGTGGGCCGTGGCCGCCGCGAGGGCCGGGCCGATCAGCGCCTCGTCGACGCCGTAGCGCGCGAAGTGCTCGGTGACGGCGAGGTGGACGTCGCGGGTCATGCGGGGCTCCGTGTGAAGACAAGGGTGCTAACCAGGGCCGTACCGTCAAGGGACCGATTGGCGTTGCCGGTCTGGAACCACCCCCCTGCGCGGGGGTCCGTTGGCGCCGACCGGGCGGACGGGTGAGACGCGCCGCGGAGGGTACGTGCGACGCTGGCTGTGGTTCGTGGTGCCGTTCGCCCTGGTGATCGCGGGTGGCGCGGTCGCGGGGTGGGTGCTCGTCCGGGGCGACGACGGCCCCTGTCTGCCTGTCGACGGCAGCTTCGACGATCTGCGTGCGGGCACGTGCGTCACGCTGCGGGGCACGGCGCACTACGACTCCGTGGTGTCGCAGTCCACGCCCGACACGCTCTTCGCGCCGGCCACCACCTGGTACCTGTACGGCTTCTTCCCGGTCAACGAGACCCAGGACAAGGCGATCCGCGTCCTCGTGCGCACGCGGCGCCCACCCGAGCGCCTCGTCGCCTTCGAGACGATGACCGTGCAGGGCCGGCTGGCGATCCCCACGCGCGCGCTGCTCCCGCCCGACACGGAGACGGTGCTGTCCAAGCGCACACCGTACTTCTTCGACGACGCCGTGCTGGTGCTCGTCGTCGACCGGATCACGTCCGAGGACGGGGTGTGGGACGAGCACGCCGCCACCGGCGCCGACGGCGCACCGGCGGCGCGCTGATCCGCGGCTACCGACCCGGCAGGATGCTCTTGCCCGCGTAGCGGGCGGCGGCGCCGAGCTCGCTCTCGATGCGGAGCAGCTGGTTGTACTTGGCGACGCGGTCGGACCGGCAGGGGGCGCCCGTCTTGATCTGGCCGGTGGCGCAGGCCACGGCGAGGTCGGCGATCGTGGTGTCCTCGGTCTCGCCGGAGCGGTGGGACATGATGCTGGTCATGCCGGCGCGGTGGGCCATGGCGACGGCCTCGAGCGTCTCGGTGAGCGTGCCGATCTGGTTGACCTTGATCAGGATGCTGTTGGCGGCGCCGTCGGAGATGCCCCGGGCGAGGCGGTCGGTGTTGGTGACGAACAGGTCGTCGCCGACCAGCTGGAGGCGGTCGCCCAGCGCGGTGGTCAGCGCGGTCCAGCCGGCCCAGTCGTCTTCGGCCAGGCCGTCCTCGATGCTGAACAGCGGGAAGTCGTTCGCGAGGTCGGCGTAGAAGGCGACGAGCTCCTCGGACGACAGCGTGCGGCCCTCGCCGGCGAGCTGGTAGGCGCCGCCCTTGTAGAACTCGGACGCGGCCACGTCGAGCGCGAGCATGATGTCGTCGCCGAGTGTGTAGCCGGCGGCGGCGACGGCCTCGGCGATGACCTCGAGCGCGGCGCGGTTGCTGGGCAGGTTGGGGGCGAAGCCGCCCTCGTCGCCCACGGCGGTGGACAGGCCGCGGCCCTTCAGCACCGACTTGAGCGCGTGGTAGCACTCGGTGCCCATGCGCAGCGCCTCGGCGAACGACGTCGCGCCCACGGGCGCGATCATGAACTCCTGGATGTCGACGTTGTTGTCGGCGTGGGCGCCGCCGTTGAGGATGTTGAGCAGCGGCACCGGGAGCGTGCGGCCGAGCGGGCCGCCGACGTACCGGTAGAGCGGAAGGCCCGTGTACGAGGCGGCGGCGTGCGCCACGGCCAGCGAGGCGCCGAGGATGGCGTTGGCGCCGAGGCGGCCCTTGTTCGGCGTGCCGTCGAGCGCGATGAGCGTGGCGTCGATGGCGGCCTGGTCGCGCACGTCGAGGCCGATGAGCTGGTCGGCGATGGGCCCGTTGACGTGGGCCACCGCCTTGTCGACGCCCTTGCCCAGCCACCGGGTGGTGTCGCCGTCGCGCAGCTCCACCGCCTCGTGCTCGCCGGTGGAGGCCCCCGACGGCACCGCCGCACGCCCCGTGGCGCCGCTGTCGGTGGTGACCGCCACCTCGACCGTGGGGTTGCCGCGCGAGTCGAGGATCATCCGACCCGAGACCTGGAAGATGGTGGGCATGGGCACTCCTGTCGTGCGCGGGGACGGCCGCGGCGGTGGTGTGGGGCGAGCCGTTATCGGTTCGTTTCGGTCACGTCGACAGGGGTCCGAAGCCGTCGCCGGGGGCGCGGCATACCCGCAGGAGGGAAGCCGCCGACCGCCTCGGGGGTCCCCGGATCGGGAGGTCCCGTGCTCAGCATCTTGATCGCCACCACCGCGTGGGCCGGCACGCCGTCGTTCGACGCCACCTACGCGGACTACGCCGCCGTCCTCGACGGGGCCGTCACCGATGCCGGGGTCGACTACGACAAGCTCGCGGGACGCAAGGACCGCCTGGACCGGTTCCTCACCACGATCGCCACCGTCGACCCGAGCGGCTGGACGCGCGACGCGCAGCTCGCGTTCTGGGTCAACGCCTACAACGCGACCACGCTCGATCTGGTGCTCGACCACCTGCCGCTCACGAGCATCCGCGACCTCGACGGTGGCAACCCGTGGAAGGCCCGCACCTTCCAGGTCGGCGGCCGCACGGTCACCCTCGACCAGATGGAGCACGAGCACGCGCGCAAGCTGGCCGACGGGCGCGTCCACGCGGTGATCAACTGCGCGTCGAAGGGGTGTCCGCCGTTGCCCGCCAAGCCGCTGCGGCCCGAGGACGTCGACGCCCAGCTGGACGCGGCCGCGCGGCGGTGGGTGCGGACCAACGCGTGGGTCGCCCAGGGCAGCACGCTGGCGCTGTCGCACATCTTCGAGTGGTACGCCGACGACTTCACCGCCTGGCGTGTGGCCGACGTGCCCGGCGCCAACCCGGCCCAGGCAGCGGGGGTGGGCTTCGTGCGCGCCTTCGGCGCCGAGCTGCCGTCGTTCACCAGCGTCGGCTGGCACCCCTACGACTGGTCGCTCAACCGCGCGTCACCGTGAGTCGACGGCGCCTGCCGCGCGTGCGGCGGGCGCGATAGGGCGGGCATCCAAGGTGCCCATGGACTACTGCAACCCCTTCGATGCGCAGCTCGCCGCCGACGGCCCCGCCGCGGTCTTCCTGTTCGACCGGCACGACGTGCTGCGCTTCGACGCCACGTGGACGCGTGACGCCTGGGGGCGGTCTCCCGGGCCCCACGCGCCCGGGGCCGTTTGGTTGCTGCTGCGCGACCACCTCACGGGGTTCGTGCAGCTCGTGTTCGTCACGTCACCCACGTTGGTGACGTCCTGGCCTCGGGCCGACGTGCGCGTGTTCGCCACCCACGCCGAGGCGGCCGCGGCGCGTGCTGCCTTTGGCGCCCCGCCGGTGTGCAAGGAGCCCTGGTGAGGGGCCACGCTCTGGCGCTGGGGCTGTCGCTCGTCGCGGTCACGACGGCGCGCGCGCAGGAGGCGTCGGACGAGGGCACCGACGCGCCGGCCGACGCAGCCGCCCCGGCGTCCGGCGAGGACGCTGCGCCCGACGACCCGTTTCCCGGCGACCGGCCCGCCCACCCCGAGGCGGCGCCCGCCCAGGTGCGCTCCGACGTCGAGGAGGTCACCGTCTACGGGTTGCGGCAGATGCTCCAGGCGCGCGAGCAGGTGATCTCGTCCGCCGAGGAGATGGGCTACACGCGCGAGGTGCGAGGCGACGGGGTCACGATGCTGCGCCACGAGGATCCGTGGCGGGGCCAGATCTGGCTCTACGACGACGGCCGGGTCGACCTGCGGCGCAACCCGGTGCGCTTCGAGACGCCGTTCAACCCCGACAAGCCGGCCTCGTGGCTCGCGTGCGTGCTCGTGCCGCTCTGCGTGCGGCCCGGCGGGCAGCTGGTGTCCCGTCGGCGCTACCTGACCTACCAGCGCGAGGCGATGGCCGGCATCGAGGACGACGTCACCGTCTGGCACGAGAAGATCAGCGACTACGGCACCGACGCCAAGGTCGACGGGCTGCCCGACCGGTTGACGGCGCTGTGGGAGGAGGGGATCCCGCTGGAGATGGGTCCCCACCTCGACACGGTGGCCGCGCGCAAGGCCGCGCTGTTCGCGTACTGGGACACCCGGGTCGAGAACGACTGGGGCTTTCGGGTGCGGGGTGCCGTCGAGGCGTTCCTGCGGGGCGTGGTGCAGCAGAGCGACACGCCGATCACCGAGGCCGAGCTCGCGGCGTTCAACCGCAGGCGTCAGTCGAGCCACCCGCTGTCGCTGGTGCGGCGGGTGGACGCCGACGACGCGCTGCTCGGTCCGTGAGCCCTGGCGTGAGGCGCGTGCTGCTGGCGACCGCGATCAGCCTCACGGGGGGCCTGGCCCACGCCGAGCCCCCTGACGTCGCGGGCGACACCGACGCCGTCGACGGTGACACCGATGGGGACGCGTCCGAGCGTGAGGCGCCCACGGCGACCACCCGGTCGAACGTCGAGGAGATCACCGTCGTGGGCAAGGCGCGGGTCGAGCAGGCCCGCCAGCGGGTGATCGCGGACGCCGCCGACGCCGGGTACACGCGGGTGGTCCGCAAGGACGGCCGGACGATGCTGCGCCACGAGCGGCCCTGGCGAGGTCAGATCTGGGTCTACGACGACGGCCGCGTCGACCTGCGGCGCAACCCGATCCGCTTCGAGCCGCGCAAGAACCAGGACAAGCCGACGGCGTGGTTCGCCTGCATCTGGATCCCGTACTGCCTGCAGCCGGCCGGTCAGATCGTGTCGCCGAACCGCCTGCGCACCTACCAGCGCGAGGCGATGGCCGCGATCGAGGACGACGTCACCGTGTGGCACGAGGCGCTGGCCGACGCCCAGACCCAGGCCCGCGTGGACGCGCTCCCGGACCAGCTGCTCGCGTTGTGGGAGCACGGCACGCCGCTGGAAGGCGACGGGCCGGCGCTGGAGGGTGTCGCGGCCCGCAAGGCGGCGCTGCTCGCCTTCTGGGACTCCCGCACCGACACGGTGTGGGGCGAGCGCGTCCGGCAGACCGTGGAGGCCTTCCTGCGTGGTGTCGTGCAGGCGAGCGACACCCCGCTCACCGATGACGAGATCGCCGCGTTCAACGCGGGTCGGCACGCGCTGCACCCGCTGTCCCTGCATCGGCCGGCTCCCGCTCCCGCTCCCGCTCCCGCTCCCGCTCCAGAGCCCGAAGCCCCCGTGAGCCCGCTGTGAGCCCGCCTGGGACGCGATCGTCGCGGCGTGGCCGCCTCGCCACGTCGTGCGCCGACCTCATCACGCTCGCGCGACCGCGCCTGCTGCCGTTCGTGCTCGCGCTGCCGCTCCTGGGCTTCGGCTGGGCGCACTGGGACCACGCGCTGCCCGCCACGGGGGTGGACCGCCTGCCGTGGCTCCTCGCGGCATGGACGGCGCTGCACGCCGGCACGCTCTGGCTCAACGCCGCCCTGGATCGGGACGAGGGGCCCGTGCTGCTGGGCGCGTCCGTGGCGCCGCCCCGCGGCGTGGTGGGCGTGGGCGGCCTGGCGCTCGGGGTGGCGGTCGTCCTCGGGGCCCGGGCGGCAGCCGGCGTCGGCGTCATCGCCGCGGTGTCGGCCGCCCTCGCCGTCGCCTACTCGTGGCCCGGCCGCCCGGACCGGGCGTGGAAGGGGCACCCTGTGCTGGGACCTCTGGTCAACGTGGTCGGCTACGGCGTGCTGTCGCCGTGGGCCGGCTGGTGGCTCGCCGACGTGACCGCCGGCCCCCGCACGGTGGCCGTGGAGGGCGTGGTCATGGCGGGCGTCGCGGGCTGCTACCTCGCCGCGCAGGCGTGGCAGGGCGCCGAGGATCGGGCGCGTGGCTACCGCACCCTGGTGGCCGTGGCCGGGCCTGCGGCGACGCTGCGGGGGGTGCGGCTGTGTCTGGGCGTCGCCTTCGCGCTGGCCGTCGGTCTGGCGTGCATCGGATGGTTGCCCCGCGCGCTGCTGCTGGCGCTGGCGCCGGGGTGGTGGGCGGTGGATGCCCACGTCCGGGCGTGGGCGCGGCGCGGGTCCGGGGGGGGACCGGGGGATGCCGTGCAGCTCGCCCGACGGATCGGCTGGACCACCGTCGCCGTCGTGGTCGTCGCGACCGGTGTGTACGTGCGCGACAGCCTGCGCGGGGGACCCGTCGCCGGGCTCGCCACCGAGGGCGGTCAGCCCCCGCCCGCCGCGGTGCGTGCGCCGCCGGCCCGGCCCGGTCACGCCTCGGGCGGCTTGCACGGCGCGGCGCCGTGCCTATGCTGGAGCGGTCTGGCGTGGACCCTGTCCGCGCACACCGTGGAGCACCGATGACCCGCACCCTGTGGCTCGCCCTGGCGCTCGTCGCCTGCGGCAGCAGCGCACCGACCGCGTCGACCCCTGCCGCGCACGAAGCCGCCCCAGCCCACGAGGCCGCCGCCGCGCCCGCCGCCGGCACGCGCACCGACATCAGCGTCGCCAGGCTCGCCGAGCTCCGTGCTGCCGGCGACATCACGCTCGTCGACGTCCGCACCGACGCCGAGTACGCCGGCGGCCACGTGCCCGGCGCCCTGCACGTGCCGCTCGACACCCTGTCCGCCGACAACCCCACGATCGCGGGCCTGCCGAAGGACAAGCCGGTGTACTTCATCTGCCAGTCGGGGGGCCGGTCGTCCCGTGCCGCCGACGCGATGGCCAAGGCCGGCCTCGACACCGTCAACGTCGAGGGTGGCACCGGGGGCTGGATCGCGGCCGGATACCCGGTCGAATGAGCGATCCGCGCATCGGCTGGGTGGCCGCCGACGCCGAGCCGGAGCGCCTGACGGCGCTGCGGGAGCGTGTCGAGGTGGTCGATGTCGGGCACACGGGCGCCGCGGTCGCGGCGGCCGTCGTCGATGGCTGGTGCGTCCTCACGCCGGGCCTCGATCCCCAGGTGCTCCAGGCGATCCGCGACGGGGAGACGCCGGCGCTGTTCCTGGTCGACCCCGCCGAGGCGCGCTCGTGGCACCGGGTGCTCAAGAAGGGCGTGCACGACGTCGCGTGGCTGCCGGCCCAGGACGGGGAGCTCAGGGCGCGGATGCTCGGGCTGCTCGCCCGCCGCGGCACCTGGAACCACGTCTCGTCGAGCCTGTGCCGCGAGATCGCCCACGACCTGCGTGGCCCGCTCCAGGCGCTGACGTTCACCGTCGCGGCGCTGCGCAACGACGGGGCGGTGTCGGACGCGTTCGCCGAGGACGTCGACGCCCTGCTCGAGGCGACGGACGTCGCCGACCTGATGCTCGACGGGGTGAGCAACCTCGGCCGCACCGCGTCGCCCGTCACCGCGACCGATGCGGCGGTCGACGTGACCCAGCTCGTGCGCCACGCCGCCGAGCGCAAGGCCTACGGCGGTCGGGTCACCGTGGAGTCGGGTGAGCCGTTGGTCGTGCGCGCCAAGCCCGACGCGATCCGCAGCGCCGTGGAGGATGTCGTCCGCGTGACCTGGATCCGGGCCGCCGGCGGGCGGCGCGTGAGCGTGCAGTGCATGCGCTTCGGCGACGAGGTGGTGGTCACGGCCCAGGCCCGCGCCTACGACGCGCTGCTCGAACACCTGCCGGCGCTCATGTGGCGTGAGCGTCCGGTGCTGCTGCGACGGGATCGCGTGCCGCTGCCGCTGGCGGGGCTCGCCTACGCCCGCGAGGTGGCGCGGGCGTGCGGCGGCGACCTCTCCGCGCGCCGACAGGGGCAGGACCTGCAGGTGGAGCTGCGCCTGCCGCTCGCGTGACCGCCGTCGGTCGGGACGTGTGCGGTAGCGTGCTACAGCCTTGGCGCCCGGGGCGTCGACCGGCCGTGGTCGACACCGGGGTCTCCCCCGCCCGCGAGCCTGGAGCCGCCGCAGGATGACGCCGCTGCCCCCCGACCTGACCGCGCGGTTCCTCACGGTGCGCGCGCGCACCGAGGCGCTGCTCGAGGGCCTGCTGCTGGAGGACATGGGCCTCCAGTCCGAGCCCGACGTCAGCCCGCCGCGCTGGCACCTGGGCCACACCACGTGGTTCTTCGAGACGTTCGTGCTGCTGCCGTACCTGCGCGGCGCCGTGCCCTTCGACGCGCGGTTCGGGTTCGTGTTCAACTCCTACTACGAGGCGGAGGGGCCCCGGCAGCCCCGTGCCCGACGGGGTGACCTCTCCCGACCGGATCAGGCGACGGTGCTGGCGTGGCGCGCCGCCACCACCGAGGCCGTCGTCGGGCTCCTGCGCGGCCTCGACGACGACGACCCCGACGCTGCGACGGTGCGTGCGCGGGTCGCGCTGGGCATCGAGCACGAGTGCCAGCACCAGGAGCTGCTGGTGATGGACACCAAGGCGAACCTGGCCGCGCAGCCGCTCCAGCCGGCGTGGCGGACTGCGGCGCCGCGGTCGCCCACCCGGGGGCCGGAGACGGCGTGGGTGGAGGTCGACGGCGGGATCGTGGCGATCGGCCACGCGGGCGGCGGCTTCTGCTTCGACAACGAGCTGCCCCGGCACGACGTGCTCCTGGCGCCGTTCGCGCTCGCGAGCCGGTGCGTCACGGCCGGTGAATGGGCGGCGTTCCTCGACGACGGGGGCTACCGCGACCCGCGGTGGTGGCTGTCGGACGGGTGGGCGTGGGTGCAGGCGGGGGACGTGCAGGCGCCGCGCTACTGGTCGCGGGATGGCGAGGGCGGGTGGCTCGTGTACACGCCGCACGGCGTCGAGCCGGTGGCGCCGGACGATCCGGTGGTCCACGTCAGTGGCTACGAGGCGGAGGCGTTCGCGGCCTGGTCGGGGGCGCGTCTGCCCACCGAGCACGAGTGGGAACACGCCGCGGCGGGGCGGGACCGGTCCGGGGACGGCACGTGGCTCGACGGCGACCGCTGGCACCCGGCGCCGCCCACGGCGGGGCCGGGCGTGCGCGGCATGCTCGGCACGGTGTGGGAGTGGACCCGGAGCGCCTACCTTCCCTACCCGGGCTACCGCCCCGCGCCGGGCGCCCTGGGGGAGTACAACGGCAAGTTCATGTCCGGTCAGTGGGTGCTCCGCGGCGGCTGCTGCGTGTCACCCCGCGACCACGTGCGCCGTACCTACCGCAACTTCTTCCACCCCCACCAGCGCTGGCCCTTCTGTGGGCTGCGCCTCGCCCGGGACCTCACGTGAGCGAATCGGTCGCACGGATGCGCGACGAGGTGGCGCGGGGCCTTGCCGCGCCCCACAAGACGCTGTCTCCGAAGTTCTTCTACGACGCCCTGGGCAGCAAGCTCTTCGAGGCGATCACCTACACCGACGCCTACTACCCCACGCGGTGTGAGATGCAGATCCTCACGGCTCACGGCGCCGACATCGCGCGCGCCATCGGCCCCGCCGTGGCGCTCGTCGAGCTCGGGAGCGGCCAGAGCACGAAGGTGCCGCTGCTGCTGTCGCACCTGCCCGACGTGCGCGCCTACGTCCCTGTCGACATCGACGCCGCCACGCTCACGGAAGCGGCCCGTCGGCTCCGACGCCAGTTCCCCGGGCTCACGGTGGTGCCGGTGGCCGCCGATCTGTCCGGTCCGTGGGCCCTTCCCGACCTGCCCGAGCACGCGCGCACCGTGGTGTTCTACCCCGGGTCCACGCTGGGCAACCTCGACCCGGCCCACGCCACGGCGTTCCTCGACGACCTCGGACGCCGGCTGGCTCCGGGGGACGGGCTCGTGCTGGGGATCGACCTGGAGAAGGACCCCGCGGTGCTCGAGGCGGCCTACGACGACCCGGCTGGCGTGACCGCAGCGTTCAACCGCAACATGCTCGTGCACCTCAACCGTGTGGTGGGGACGGACTTCGCCCCCCGGCGCTTCGCGCACGAGGCCTTCTGGAACGCCGACGCCCACCGCATCGAGATGCACCTGCGCAGCCTCGGTGCGCAGGTGGTGCACCTGGGCCCGCACGCGTTCGCGTTCGACGACGGCGAGACGCTGCACACCGAGCGGTCCTACAAGTACACGCGGGAGCGTGTCGACGCGCTCACGGCGCACGCCGGCTTCGCGCGCCAGGCGTGGTGGACCGATCCGCAGGGCTGGTTCGGCGTGGGCGCCTACGTGCGCACGTCGGAGCCCACGCCCTGATCGCGGGAGCGACGGGCCGGCCCTACCGCGTGAGCGGCTTGTACTTGATGCGCTGCGGCTGGTCGGCGGCGATGCCCAGCCGCTGCTTGCGGTCGGCCTCGTAGGCCTCGTAGTTGCCCTCGAACCACACCACCTGGGAGTCGCCCTCGAACGCGAGGATGTGGGTGGCGAGGCGGTCGAGGAACCAGCGGTCGTGGCTGATGATGACGGCGCAGCCGGTGAAGGTCTCCAGGGCCTCCTCCAGCGCCCGCAGGGTGTCGACGTCCAGATCGTTGCTGGGCTCGTCGAGCAGGATCAGGTTGCCGCCCGTCTGCAGGAGCCTGGCGAGGTGGACGCGGTTGCGTTCGCCGCCGGACAGGGAGCCGACCGCCTGCTGCTGCTGCGCGCCCTTGAAGCCGAAGGCGCTCACGTAGGCGCGGCTGTTGACCTCACGGGTGCCGATGCGGAGCAGGTCGTGGCCGCCGGAGACGTTCTCCCACACCGACTTGTCGGCCTTCAGGTCGTCGCGGCTCTGGTCGACGTAGGCGAGCTTGACCGTGTCGCCGAGCGTGAGCGTGCCGCTGTCGGGCTGGTCCTGGCCCACGATCATCTTGAACAGCGTGGTCTTGCCGGCGCCGTTGGGGCCGATGATGCCCACGATGCCACCGCGCGGCAGGTCGAACGTCAGATCGTCGATCAGCAGGCGGTCGCCGAAGCCCTTCGAGACGTGCTCGAACCGCACGACGACCTCACCCAGGCGCGGGGCGGGGGGCAGCACGATCTCGTTCTTGGTGCGGGCCGTGTCGGAGGCCTGCGACTGCTGCAGGAGCTGCTCGTACTGCTTGATGCGGGCCTTGTTGCGGGTGGCGCGCTTGCCCTGGCCCAGCTTGACCCACTCGAGCTCGCGGGCGAGCGCCTCGGCGCGCTCCTTGTTCTTGCCCTCCTGCTCGAGCTGCTTGCCCTTCTGCTGCAGCCAGTCGGAGTAGTTGCCCTCGAACGGGATGCCCTTGCCGGCTTCGAGCTCGAGGATCCACTTGGTGACGTTGTCGAGGAAGTACCGGTCGTGCGTCACGATGATGACGGTGCCGTGGTACTCGCGCAGCGCCCGCTCCAGCCACGAGACGGTCTCGGCGTCGAGGTGGTTTGTGGGCTCGTCGAGCAGCAGCAGGTCGGGCTTCTCGAGGAGCAGGCGGCACAGCGCCACGCGGCGCTTCTCGCCGCCGGAGAGGGTGTCGACGGGGCTGTCGCCGGGCGGCACACGCAGGGCGTCCATCGCGATGTCGAGGGTGCGGTCGATGTTCCAGGCGTCGACGGCGTCGATCTTGTCCTGCAGGACCGCCTGCTCCTCGGCGAGCTTGTCGTAGTCGGCGTCGGGGTCTTCGTAGCCGGCGCAGACGGCGTTGTAGCGGTCGAGCAGGTCGCGGACGGGCTTGACGCCGAGCTCGATGTTGCCGCGGACGGAGAGCGACGGATCGAGCTGGGGCTCCTGGGGCAGGTAGCCGACGGTCTTGGAGGGGTCGCGCCAGACGGTGCCGTCGAACTCGGTGTCGATGCCGCCCATGAGCTTGAGCAGCGTGGACTTGCCGGCGCCGTTGGGGCCGACCACGCCGATCTTCGCCCCCGGGTAGAACGACAGCCAGATGCCCTTGAGCACCTCCTTGCCGTTGGGGAGCGTCTTCTTCAGACCCTGGAGCTGGCAGATGAACTGCTGGGACATGACCTGACTCCGACATCCGGGCGGCTGCGCGCGGGGGGCGGTGGTGTAACGTGGTCCGGGGACTCGGCTATGGAGCCGGGGGAGGTGGCGGTCGATGGCCAAGGCAGGGCACCCGGGTCGGAGCCGTCGCGCCGCGAAGAAGCGCGTCAAGACGTCCGGGATGGCGCCGGGGAGTGCGGTCTACACCGGCCCCGAGCGCGACAGCGACGTCACCATCGAGGTCATCGAGTACGGCGAGGACGCCTACCGGGCGATCGACGCCGTGCCCCCCAAGGAGACGCGTCAGTTCACCACCACGCCCACCGTGTCGTGGATCAACGTCACCGGCGTCCACGACGCGGCGGTGATCGAGCAGGTGTGCGGCGCCCTCGGCATCCACCCGCTGGCCATGGAGGACGTGCTCCACACCGACACGCGCCCCAAGGCTGAGGACTACGTCGACTTCGTGTTCGCGGCGGCGAAGATGATCGTGCCGTGCGGGCCCGACGAGGACGGCCTCATCCACCGGGTGGAGCAGGTGGCGCTCGTGCTCGGCAACAGCTGGGTGGTCACCTTCCAGGAGACCCACGGCGACGTCTTCGACCCGCTCCGACGCCGGATCGAGAGCGGGCTCGGGCGCATCCGACGCATGCGGGCGGACTACCTCGCGCACGCCATCCTCGACGCGATCGTCGATGGCTACTTCGAGGTGCTGGAGCGCTTCGAGGAGCACGTCGCCGAGCTCGAGGACGAGGCGTTGCTGGGAGAGGCCACGGACCTGCCCAAGCAGGTCCACCACCTCAAGGTGGAGCTACTGGCGTTCCGGCGGCTGGTGTGGCCGCTCCGCGAGGCTGTGGCCGAGCTGCTGCGGCTCGACGACGACCGCATGTCGGAGGCCACGCGGCCGTTCTTCCGCGATCTGCACGACCACGTGCTGCAGACGGTCGACCTGTCCGACAGCCTGCGCGATCGGCTCGCGGCGCTGCTGGAGCTGCACCTCGCCGTCACCGGCGCGCGCACCAACGACGTGATGCGCGTGCTCACGGTGGTGGCCACCATCTTCATCCCGCTCACCTTCGTGGCCGGCATCTACGGCATGAACTTCGACGACATGCCCGAGCTGCACTGGGCGTGGGGCTACCCCTTGTCGCTGCTGGTGATGGGGGCGATCGCGGTGGTGATGCTCGCGTTCTTCCGGCGACGGGGCTGGCTGTGAGCGCCGTCCTCGAGCCCAGTGACGCGGTACCGGGGCGTCTGGCGTGGACCGTCGGTGGCCGCACGGCCTGCGCCGAACGCGTGGGTGGTGCGTGGCGCTACGTCCGCGACGACGTGGTCGCCGCCGTGGGCGACGAGGCGCCGTCGGCGGCGCTGCGCCTGGGCGGGGGCGACCTGGTGCTGCACCTGGCCGACCCGATCCTGCTCGGTCCGGGCAGCCGTGAGCGCCTGTGGCTGGCGCTGCCGCTGGAGGTGGTGGTCAGCCGCGCCGACGGCGTGGAGATCGACACCTTCCGCCCGGGCCTGCGCACCACGATGCTCGGGGCGGTCCACCTCGGTCGGCTCCTGCCGGCGATGCGCTGCGAGCGGGTGGCGTCACCGTCCGAGCTGCCCGGACCCCACCACGCCGCGCTGGCGGTGGAGGTGGTGGACGCGGGCATGGATCGCGTGCTCCTCCGGCGTGCGCCGGTCGCCGAAGGCGAGCTCACGCTGGCCTGGCACGACGGCGCGTTCCTCGCGGGTACGGTCCAGGTGATCGTGCACGACGCGCTGCGGGCGGAGGGCCGCGCGCTGCCGCTGGACCTGCCCGACGACGCGGTCGTCTTCCAGCGGCCCACGCCCCGGGGCGCCCACGCCGGCACGCTCGACTGGCTGATCGACGCCACCCGTCGCTCCACGGAGTTCCGCCTGTGAGTCCCGTGTCGATGTGGACGGCGTTCCGCGCGTGGTGGGAGACGCCTGCGGTGGTCGGCACGCTCACGCTGTGCGTGGGCCTGGCGCTCGTGTGGCTCGTGGCCACGTTCGTGCACCGCCGCTTGCTGGCGAGCGGCAGCGCCCACATGGCGCTCGTGATGCGCAAGGCGGTGTCGTACGTCGGCGTCGCGCTGGTGCTGCTGCAGACGGCCCACAACCTGCAGATCGACCTGTCGGCGGTGGTGGCCACGGCGGGGGTGGCCACGGTGGCGGTCGGCTTCGCGGCCCAGACCAGCCTGTCGAACCTGATCGCCGGGCTGTTCCTGCTGTTCGACCGGCCGTTCCGGGTGGGCGACATCGTCGAGCTCGAGGGGCGGCAGGGGGTGGTGCTGGAGATCAGCCTGATGTCCACGCTCGTCCGCACGTTCGACAACGTGTTGGTGCGCTGGCCGAACGAGGTCGTGCTCAAGGCCACGATCCTCAACTACAGCCGGTTCGGCGTCCGGCGCGTCGACGTGAAGGTGGGCGTGGCCTACGGCACCGATCTGGCCCGTGCGCGCGCCGTGCTCACGGCCGCGCTGCAGGACGTGCCGTACGTGCTGCTCGAGCCCGGCCTCGAGGTGATCACCGTGGGGCTGCTGGACAGCGCGGTGGGCCTGGAGGTGCGGGCGTGGGTGGCCCGCACCGACTTCCTCGACGGTCGCACGGCGGTGGTCGAGACCATCCACACCGCACTCGGCGAGGCGGGCATCGAGATCCCGTTCCCGCAGGTCACCGTCTGGCACGGCGCCCGCCCGGCCGGGGAGGAAGGTCACAGCCCCACCGGTCCGTGACGCCGGTCCGTCCCCGCCACGCTACGGTGGCGGCGGACAGGCGCGCGGGACGGAGGTCGGATGCGGTGGGCGAGCGTCGGAGGGGTCCTGGTCGGGGTCGCGAGCTGCGGCCATGCCGACGACTGGTGTGGCCCCGACCTCGACAAGACCTGCCGCGTGGTGGACGGTCAGTGCGTCGACGACGCGGCCACGCGCGTCATCCGCCCGCTGACGGATCCGGTGATCAACACGCTCGTCGAGGCTCACGTCGACGGCACCTGCGTGCCCACGGTGATCCTGCGGTGTGCGGCGCCGGGCGGCGAGGTGCTCGTGCACTGGTACCGCGACGACGCCACCCCCACGGCCGTCGTGTACGACGACACGGCGCGCCAGTGGCGGGGCGAGCTGCTGGAGACGCTCGATCCGGTGGGCTTCGGCGACATCTGCGGCAGCACGCTGCTGCTCGGTCCGGCCGACACCCTCGCCTGCATCGACGCGGCCGCCGATCTCGCCGGGACGCTCCCGTCGTCGTGCACGCCCACGAGCGACGTGTGCAGGCCGGGGGATTGTGTCATCCTGGACCTGGGGCAGGAGGAGGGCACATGAACAGGTCGTGGCTGGCGCTGCTGCTCGCAGCGTGTACCGGGGCGTCGACCGTAGGCGTCGACGTCGGTGGCGTCGGTGTGGACGTGGGGGTCGACGTGGCCCCGGACATGGTCGGCGAGTGTGGCGAGGCGATGTCGAGCCGCTGCTACGTCGACGGCGACGGCCTGTGCGTCGATCCGTCCGCGGTCGTGCCACGCACGCTCGACACCGAGGCGGTGCAGGACATGCGCGATGCCGGCGCCACGGACTGTGTGGCACGCGTGATCGTCACCTGCGCCAACGGCTCGGTGGTGGTGTGGTCGGCGGGGGACGCCCAGGTGGTGGCCTACGACGGCGACGGCACGTGGCGCGGCGAGCTGGCGACGTCGTCCGACGGGGCGTTCGGGCCCGTGTGCGGCGACATGGCCTACCTGGGCGATCCGGACGTGCTGGCCTGCGTGCTCGCGGCCTCGTCACGGTCCGCCAACGTCCCCACGCCGTGTGACGGCGGCACGTCGTGCGCCGCGGGGGAGTGCCTGCTGGAGATCGATCGCTCCAGCGCGATGTGAGCCTTCGGCGAACGCCGACTCACGCGCGTCCGAGGATCGCGTCGAGCGCCGGCGTGCGGAACAGGCCGTCGGGGTCGAAGGCCTCCGCGAGGGCGCGGAAGGCCGGAGCGTCGGGGTAGAGCGCGTCGACCTCGTGCGCCGCCAGCGTGGTCTCCTTGCCCCAGTGGGGTCGCGCCCCGACGGTGCGGCCCCAGCCCTGGAACGCCGTGAACGCGGCGTCGACCGCCGGGCTGCGCGCGCCGTACATGCCGAGCTGGCAGGTGTCACGGCCCGACGCGGGGCTCATCCAGCTGTCGTCCCCGCGCACGAAGCGCACCTCCTGGATGAAGTCGAGCGGCGCCCGCTGGCGTCCGATGCAGTCCCGCGCGGCGTGCATCGCCTCGGCCGTGCGGCCGACCTCGACCGCGAGCTCGGTCTCCCGGTGACGGGGCGGCATCACCAGCGTGAGCAGGTGGTCGCTGCGGCCGCGGCGCGTGCCCGGGACCAGGTGGATGCGATCGATGGTGCGGGTGATCGTGGGGATCAGCGGGGGCACGCGGCCGCCAAGCGCCAGGACGGCGGGGAAGACGGTCCGGTTCACGAGGCCGTCGATGGTCCACGCCAGGGCGCTCCGCTCGCCCGGTGCGTCGGTGAGGTCGTAGGCGAACACGAGCGCGTCGTCGGACGGGGGCAGCCACCACAGCTTGACGAACGCGTGGTCTCGGGCCATCGCCTCGGCCTGTGCCGCGGCGTCGTCGAAGGGCAGCCGGAAGCGGCGCTCCTCCAGCCGGAAGGCGGGCACGACCGCGAGCGTGACCTCGGTGAGCAGGCCGAGGGCGCCCAGGTGGACCCGCACCGCCGGCAGGCGAGGGTCGCCCTCCTCCAGCACGACGACCTCCCCCGTGCCGTCGACGAGGCGCGCGGCGGTCACCAGCGTGCCGAGGTTGCCGTGGCGCAGCGTGGAGCCGTGGGTGCCGGTGGCGATGGCGCCCGCCACGGTCTGCGCCGTGATCGAGCCGAGCACCGGCAGGGCGAGGTCGTGGGTGGCGAGCACGTCGACCAGCGTCGCCAACGTGCATCCGGCCTGGACGGTGACGCGGCAGGCGTCGCGGTCGACGGCGACGAAGCGGTCGAGGTCGTGCAGCTCCACCTGGACGTCGTCGCCCGCTGCGAGGGGCGACCAGGAATGCCGGGCGCCGCTGACCTTGAGGCGCTCGCCCGCGGCCCGCGCGCGACGGACCAGCGCCACCACCTCGTCCTCCGAGCCCGGACGTTCCCACCGGCGCGGGGAGGTGCGCACCGTGCGGGCCCAGTTCTCGAAGGGACGGCTCATCCGGTGGTCATAGCGCAGGCGGCGGCCGGCGGGAGGCCAGCGTCACGCGGGCAGGACGAGGCGCATCGCCCAGGACGTGGTCGCCTGCGTGACCGGGCAGTCGTTCGTGGTCTCGACGACCTCGTCGGGCGCGCCGGTGGTCGACGCGAGGATGGTGCCGTCGCGCCGGACGATGACGGTGACGTCGAGCGGATCGACGAGGCCCGAGTGCAGCACGGTGAGGCCGGTGACGAGGCCGTCGGCCACGAGCACGACCAGGCCTTCGTCGCAGGTGGGATCGCCCGTCATCGGCATGGTCACCTCGCACGTGAGCGTGCCCAGCGGCAGCTCCACGGCGTACAGCCAGGTGCCGTCGGGGGCGGTGCTCCCGGCGAGCTCGATGGCGAGCAGGTCGGTCTGCACGATGTCGGTGCGCGGACCGATGGGGCAGGTGGCCGGGTCGCAGGCCACGGCGAGCGCCAGGGCGGCGGGGGCGAACAGGGAGACGCGCACGGAGGCCTCCGGAGGGGACGTCAGCCCGGGGGGAGCCCGGGGACCACGTCGAGGATCATCAGGCGCCAGGTGTTGTAGCCGTGGTTGTGCAGGTGCAGCACCACCGGCGTGCCGATCGGGGCGTCGGCGTCGACCTCGGCGTCGAGGTTGAACGGCGCGGCCTCGGACGGGATGGGGATGTGCTCGTCGAAGATCACGTGGTCGCCGAGCGCGATGGCGACGTGGGCTTCGGCCGGCTCCTCAGCGATGAGGCCGTTGTTGTAGAAGAACGTGCGCACCCGGTCGCCCGCGTGGACGGCGGCGAGGGAGGGCTGGCTGGCCACCAGGTAGGTGCACTTGCGCGTGTCGACGTCGACGCCCTCGCCCTCCCGGTAGAAGCCGTCCACCCCGCACACGACGGTGTCGGGGCGGTGGGTCGGGAACGGGTCGGTGTCGCCGGTGCCGTCGTCGCGCACCCACGCGTCGTGGTCGATGAGCGTCGACGGCACGCCGGGGGCGACCGGCTCGGTGTCGTCGGTGTCGGCGCTGTGGGTGTCGGCGTCGTCGGACGGGGTGCCGGCGCTGCAGGCGGCGAGGACGAGGCAGAGGCCGACGGGGGGGCGGAGCATGGGCGTTCGTACACGGTGGGGACGGGACCGTCCACGTCCGGGGACACAACGCGCCAGTGCGGCCGGGCGTGCCGGCGGATAGGTCGGCGGGCCCCATGGCGGAGGTTGCTCCATGTCCACCCGCAAGGTCCACGTCGTGTCGCTGGGCTGTCCCAAGGCCCGGGTCGACACCGAGGTGATGGTCGGGCTCGCGCAGGCGCGCGGGTGGGAGCTGGTCGGCGAGGCCGATGCCGCCGACGCCATCATCGTCAACACCTGCAGCTTCCTGCAGTCGGCGATCGACGAGTCGGTCGACGTGATCGACGAGATGGCGGTCCACCGCGCCCACGGAGCCCGGCTGGTGGTCACGGGCTGCCTGCCCAGCCGCTTCGGCAACGAGCTGGCTGCCGAGCTGCCCGACGTCGACACGTTCCTCGGCACGTCCGACCTCCACCGCATCGCCGACGCGCTCGACGGCACGCTGCCGGATCGGTCCTACATCCGGCAGGGCTGGTCGCACCTGTACGAGGACACCGGCGACGCCCGCACCGTCACCACGCGCGGCGCGACGGCCTTCCTCAAGCTCGCCGAGGGCTGCAACCGCACGTGCACGTTCTGCATCATCCCGTCGATCCGCGGCAAGCAGCGCAGCCGGCCCATCGAGGTGGTGGTCGACGAGGCGAAGCGGCTGGCCGACCACGGCATCCAGGAGCTGGTGCTCGTGGCGCAGGACCTGACGTCGTACGGCACAGACCTGGGCGACAAGCGGTCCCTCGTGCGGCTGCTCGACGCGCTGGAGTCCGTCGATGTGTCCTGGATCCGGCTGATGTACGCCTACCCGTGGAACTTCACCGACGAGCTGCTCGACCGCATCGCCACGTCCGAGCGCATCGTGCGCTACGTCGACATGCCGCTGCAGCACATCTCCAGTCGGGTGCTCACCGACATGCGGCGCAACATCTCCCGCGACGCGCAGGCCCGCCTGCTCGACCGGCTGCGCGCGATCCCGGGGATGGTGCTGCGCTCCACGTTCATCACCGGCTTCCCCGGCGAGACCGACGCCGAGTTCGCCGAGCTCAAGGACTGGATCGGCCACGTGCGCTTCGACCGGCTGGGCGTGTTCGCCTACTCCCAGGAGACCGGCACACCCGCGGGCGATCGTGTCGACCAGGTGCCCGAGGAGGTGCGTGAGGAACGCCGCGACGAGCTGCTGGCGCTGCAGCAGGGCATCCACCGCGAGAAGATGGCGGAGATGCTCGGCCACGACGTGGACGTGCTCGTGGACGGCGCGAGCGAGGACTACGAGGGCCTGCTGGAGGGGCGCTACTACGGCCAGGCCCCCGACATCGACGGGGTGGTGCTCCTCCAGATCCAGGATCCCGACCTCGAGCTCGCCCCGGGCGACTTCGTGCGCGCCCACGTCACCGCCCACGACGACTACGACCTCGTCGGGACCGTACGTCCGGAGGCGTGAACCGTCGCCGGGGTGACCGGCAGGCCCGCGCGATCTATGCTCCCGCACGTTGGGGGAACGGATGGCGGACGAGCTGACGCGCGCGGCGCGTGCCCTGGGCATCGACGACAACGAGGTGCGGGTCCTGGCCCTGCTGCCGCTGGTGGCCGTGGCGTGGGCCGACGGCGAGGTCCAGGCCGCCGAGCGCAAGCTGATCCTCGATCTGGCGACGCAGCGGTACGGACTCGACGACGAGGCGCGCCGCATCCTGCAGTCCTGGCTCACCTACGCGCCCAGCGAGGGCTACGTCCGCCAGGGCACCGACCTGATGGTCCGCCTCGTCCGCGCCGAGCGCATCGAGCTCGAGCTCACCGACGACCACCCGTTCGACGCCGTGCTCGGCGATGCGCTGAGCGTGGCCAAGGCCGCGGGCGGGATGCTCGGCTTCCGCGCCGTCGACGCCTCCGAGCAGGCGGCGCTCGAAGCCATCGGCGCCGCGATCGCCGACGCCCACCACCACCCGGCCGACCCCGAGCCGCCACGCACGGTGGTCGACGGTAGCACCGGCACGGCCCTGCCCACCTACGACGGGTCGGAGGACGATCTCGACGAGGAGGTCACCGCCACGATCCGCGCGGGCGATGCGCCGTTCAAGCCCGCCTCGATGACCACGCTCCCGCCCGACGACGTCGACGACGGCGTGTTCTCCGCCGACGAGCTCGCCGCGCTGTCCCAGTACGGGCGCCACCAGGGCGGCGGGTCGTTCGTGCTGCTCGTCGGCGAGGTCGAGGTGCCCTACGCCATCGGGGACGAGCTGGTGGTCGGCCGGGCCGGCGACTGCGACGTGGTGCTCGCCACCGACGCGCGGGTCTCGCGCCGCAACACGCGGGTGTACCGCGAGGACGACCGCACCTGGGTCGCCGACCTGTCGTCCACCAACGGCACGTGGGTCAACGGCGAGCGCGTCACCGAGCGGCGCCTGTTCGGCGGCGAGGCGGTGCGCATCGGCACCACCGTGTTCACCTTCCGGGCCGCCGACGCGTAGGCGTAGCAGCGGCGCCGTCAGAACTCGGCGTTGCCCGGGGTGCGCGGGTAGGGCAGCACGTCGCGGATGTTCTTCATCCCCGTCATCCACAGCAGCAGGCGCTCCAGGCCCAGCCCGAAGCCGCCGTGGGGCGTGGTGCCGTAGCGGCGCAGGTCGCGGTACCACCAGTAGCCCTCGGGCTCGAGGCCGTGGGCGCGGATGCGGTCGTCGAGGACGTCGAGGCGCTCCTCGCGCTGGCTGCCGCCGATGATCTCGCCGATGCGCGGCACGAGCAGGTCGGTGGCCGACACGGTGGCGACGCCGTCGGTGAGCGCGTCGTCGAGGCGCATGTAGAACGCCTTCTGGTCGGCCGGGTAGTTGGTGACGAACACCGGACCCTTGAAGTACTCCTCGGCGAGGAAGCGCTCGTGCTCGGACTGCAGCGACGTGCCCGGACCCACCGGGTACTCCCAGTCGCGCTGGACGCCGACGAGGATCTTCTGGGCCTCGTGCCACGTGACGCGGTGGAACGGCTGCTCGACCGCGCCGATCACGGCGGCTTTGACGCCCGGCTCGATGCGCTGGTCGAAGAAGTCGAAGTCGCCCTCGCAGTCGGCGATCGTGGCCAGCGTGACCTCCTTGACGAAGGCCTCGGCCAGCGCGATCACGTCGTCGAGGTTCGCGAACGCGATCTCGGGCTCGATCATCCAGAACTCGGCCGCGTGGCGCGGCGTGTGGGAGTTCTCGGCGCGGAACGTGGGCCCGAAGGTGTAGACGTCGGTGAAGGCCTGCGCGAAGTTCTCGACGGCGAGCTGGCCCGACACGGTCAGGAACGTGCGCTTGCCGAAGAACGGCGGGTCGCCGGCCACGATCTCGAACATCTCGCCGGCGCCCTCGGCGTCGGAGGCGGTGATGATCGGGGTGTGGACCCACATGAAGCCCCGCTCCTGGAAGAAGCGGTGGATGTGCCAGGAGGCCGCGTTGCGCACCCGGAACACCGACTGGAAGGTGTTGGTGCGCGGCCGGAGGTGGGCCAGGGTGCGCAGGTGCTCCAGCGACGTGGCCTTGCGCTGGATGGGGTAGTCGGACGGATCGCAGTCGCCGACGATCTCGATCGCACCCGCGGCGACCTCGAACGCCTGGTGGCCACCCGGCGACGCCTTCCACGTGCCGGTGATGGCCACGGCGGCGCCGATGCCGAGGCGCGTCTTGAACGCCTCGGCCTGATCGACGTCGAGGATCACCTGCACCGTCTGCGGCGTGGACCCGTCGAACAGGTGGACGAAGCTGACGTTCTTGCTGAAGCGCGACGTCTTCACCCAGCCGGTGACGCGGACGGGCGCGCCGTCGGCGGCGCCCGCGAGCAGGGTACGGATGGGGGTGCGGCGATCGGTGCCGGCACGCATCGGGCCTCCAGGCAGCGCGGCCGCGTATCCTGCCGCGCGGCGCCGGGCAGCCGGTCGCGACGTGGCCTGGAGCCGTGACCTAGAGGTCGGGGATGTCGGTGGGGTCGACGTCGGTGCAGGCGTCGGCCTTGAACGTGATCGCGAGCGTGCCGGCGTCGGAGCCGTCGTCGGGGTCGACGATGTCGATGTCGAGGGTGCCGGTGATCGGGCCGTCGCGCTCGGTGCGCGTGAGCGTCAGGGCGCCCTCGTCGCCGATCCAGGTGAGCGTGTAGTCGCTCGCGGGCGCGTCACCGCGGAACCACGCCTCGTCGTAGCGCTGCTGGAACTGGGTGACGGCGACGCCGAACTCGTCGTCCTTCTGGGGCGAGGCCTCCCAGTCGACGCCGTCGAGCTTGACGGCATCGAAGGTGTCGACGGCGTCGGGCACGCGCGCCGTGGCGACGATGTCCCAGTAGCCGTCGGGGTAGAGCTCCCGCCACAGGTCGGCCTTGTCCTGCGCGCTGGCGGCGGCGTCCGTCTCGTCGATGGTGGCCAGGCGCTCCAGCGTCTTGCGCTGGGTGACGCAGGCGCGGGGGTAGCCGGTGAACAGGATCATCAGCCCGTCGTCGTCGTCGAAGGCACCGGGCAGCGCGTAGTAGACGGCATCGAGGAGCTTGGGCGTCTCCCCGTCGACCGCGCCGCGCACCCCGACGGGCGAGCAGGCGGCGGACAGGAGCGCGGGGACGACGAGCAGACGTGGACGCATGGGGCCTCCCGGGACGAGGGGTGTCCTATCGAGGTCTGGGGCGCCGGGAAGGAACGTGACAGGTCGAGGTGAGGGCCGGCGACGGCCGGGGTACGTCGAGAAGGTGGAATGCGACGGTGGAAACAAGTAATGTCCGCCGGGATCGTGACCCGGTCTGTGTGGAGGAGTGATGACGATGCGGTACCTGGCCCCCCTCGCGATGGTCGTGCTCGCCAGCGCGTGCAAGCCCCCCGACGACCTGGTCGACGACACGACCGACACCGACACGGCGCTGTCGCTCGCCGACGTGTTCCCGCTGCTGTTCAAGGACTTCGAGCAGGGGCCCGACCGGCTCGGGGAGCTCGTCGACGCCATGGAGGCCGAGATCGCCGCCAAGGGCATCGATCTCGACGGTGCCCTCGACCAGCGCTCGTTCACGCTGGCCCCGCTCACGCACGACGGCCTGGACGTGACGTTCCCCCCCGGCACCAACGCCGAGGATCAGCAGCCGGTCGTGGTGCTCGGGCGGTCCAGCCACACCTTCGCCGACAACCTCGGCACGGCGCTCGAGGCCAACCAGGTGTGCATCGAGTCCGACAGCACGGTCTACTACGATCGCACCTACACCTCCGACCTCGGCTGCTTCGAGGACGCCAGCTGCGACGCGCTCACGTCCACCAACGAGGTCCGCAAGGAGCTGTCGATCCTGGCGGCAGGCTGGTACGACCTGTTCAAGGACTTCAAGCACGCCCAGACGGCCGACGGCCGCGACATCCTCGCCGCCCGCTCGTGGACCGAGGAGGTCTTCGAGGGCGACGGCGGCGGCACGTTCAAGCAGACGTTCACCGCCGAGCTCTGGATCGAGAACAGCGCGGGCACGGTCGACCGCGTCTACGCCATCTGGACCGAGATCGAGATCGCGCTCATCGGGCCCGACGCCATGCGGTCGCTGATCACCACGAGCCTCGACGAGGGGTTCCAGCGCGCCGACGACTTCACCTCGGCCGATGGCGACGACGCCGCGATCGAGGACTACTGCCGTGAGCCGCGCGATCGCGCCTACACGCGCGCGGAAGACACCGCGGAGTAGGGCGCCCCTCCGGGCCGTTCGGCTACGGCCGGACGGCGTCGGCGGTGGCGAGGGCGCGTGCGACCTTGCCGCTGTCGAGCCACGCCGCCTCCACCGCCGGGTCGACCGGCGGCGTAGCGCAGCCGCCGAGCACGGCGGGCTGGGCACACCACCCCACGGTGACGCCGGTCTTGCGGGCTGCCTTGGCGGCGACGGCGTCGATCGCGTCGAGGACGGGGGCCGCCAGCGTGGCGCGTCGCCGGGCGGTGGTGGCGGTGACGCGGCGGGCCTGATCGAGCAGGGCGCGCTGGTCGTCCGCGCTGACGTCGTCGTCCTCGAGGCGTGCGCGGACGTCGAGCCGCGCGTCGTCGTCGGCGCGGTCGATGGCGGCCAGCGCGTCGCCGGCGCCGTCGCGCAGGATCCGCCGAACGTCGAGCGACGCGGTCCCGCCCCCGACGGCCGGCACGGCCTGCAGGTCGAGGTGGAAGGCGGGCCAGGTCTGGCCGAGCAGGGCGTCGAGCGTGGCGGCGAGCTTGGGGTCGGCGTCCATCTTCGCCGCGAGGCCGGCGTTGAGGTCGTCGCCTTCGCAGGTGACCGTCTCCTTGCGGTGGGCGCCCGGGCCCATGCGCAGGCCCCGGTCGGTGGTGGGGTGACACACGGTGGCCTCCCGGCTGCCGAGGGCGCGCTCCAGCGCAGCCGAGAAGGCGCCGTCGAAGCCGTCGAGCTGGTCGCTGGCGAAGGCCCCCACCACGCGCTTGTCGCGTTCGAACGTCTCCCGCAGCTTCGTCAGGCGCTCGCGCTGCTCCGCCGGGGCGCGATCGCCGAGCAGGTCGAGCGCCTCTTCGTAGGCGATCAGCGCCGCAGCGTAGGCGTCGGCCTCGTCCTGGCGGGCCTGGAAGGTCGTGCCCGCCACCTGCTGCGCCTGGGCGAACCGGCTGCTGGCCGCGGCCACGTCGAGGGGATGGTAGTGGCCAGCGGGCGCCGCGTGGGCGATCGACAGGGTCAGCAGGAACGACAACATCACGGCTCCGGGCAGACGGTGCGTCACGTGGGTCGGCACGTGGACCGGGTTAGGCGGGGGCGTATCCGACGGCGTGGGGACCATGCTCGATCAGGTGCTGCAAGGCGATGCCCGCGTGGCCCTGGCCGCGGTGGTGGTGATCGGGGTCAGCTTCCTCGTCGAGCAGACCTGGACGACACGCGGCTGGCTGCCGTGGTTCCGTCTGGGCTTTCCGCTCGGTGGGGAGCTGGTGCCGCTGCTCGAGGCGCCCACGGGAGAGGGGGGCACGCAGGACGTGCGCTGGCGGGTCGTCGACGACGGCGCGGCGGCCGTGTGGTGGGCGGCGCGCGACGGCGGCCTGCCGCGAGGCCTGCACGGGCGGGTGCGGTTCCTGGTCGACCGGCACGGCCGGGTGCACCTCGACCTCACCTGGGCGCCGTGGACCACGCCGCTCGTCGCGCTCGCGTGGCTCGCCTGCCTGGGCGCGGTGCGTGGCGAGGCCTGGCTCACCGTGCCCCTGTCGCTGGTGCTCACCTGGATGCTGCTGTGGACCTCGTGGGGTGCAGCGCGCCGGGCGGCCGAGCTGCTCCGGTGGTCGTTCGTCCGGGAGCGTGACCCGCGCCCGTCCGGGGACGGCGGCGCGGACTGACGTCGGTCACTCCTCGCAGGGCGGCAGCCCCTCGTACGGATCGTCGACGCCCTCGGTCCGCCGCACGAACGGCGCGCCCGACGCAGCCGCCGAGAAGGTGCGGAGGTGGTCCATGATCTCCTTGAGGAGGTCCTGCGGCGGCTCGGCCTCGGGGGCGGGCATCAGCCGGTACTTGTCGGTGGCCCAGTCGTCGGGCTCGGTGCTGTTGTAGGCGATCTCGACCTGGGTGACGTCGGCGCCGCGCGTGAGCTCGAACCGGACGTACTCCATGTTGTCGCTGTCGATGGCGGTGACCTGCCAGCCGCTCGGCGTGGTGTCGCCGACGGCGTAGGGGAACGCGCCGCGCGCGTCGAGGGAGGCGGGACGGCACGCCGGCCCGGCGGCCGCCGGATCCGTGTCGGTGTCGGTGAACACGGTGGTGGCCTGCTGCGAGGCGGCGAACCAGCCGCACGCGGCGGAGGTGGCCATCCAGGCGGCGACGAGGGTCAGACGGGCGTACGACAAGGCGTCCTCCAGCGAGGTGACCCTACCCAACGCGGGATCGGGGTTCAACGGGCAGGCGTCCGGTGACGTCCGACACCCGGGGCGCAGGCGCTGCGTGGACGCGTCGGGGGCCGTGGTTAGGGGTCCTGGGCGGGAGGTGTCGGATGCGGCGGCTCGGGATGATGGCAGTGGCGCTCGCGGCGGGCTGTGCGCCGCCGTTGGCCGGCCCGTGGTCGGGCACGATGGACTGCGCGGGCATCGCGTGGACGATGAACATGGTGCTCGACTGGGACGGCGGGAACACGTTCGTCGGCGACGGTGAGCAGCAGCGCGAGTTCACCGACAACGAGACCGGCAACATCACCGAGATCACCATCACGTTCAGTGCCGACGTCGAGGCGCGCGAGGGCAACGCCGCCCAGCAGCTCGACGCCACGCTGTCGTGCACCAACGAAGAGACCATCAACTACCTGGCGGGCCGCACCGAGCCCACCGTGGTCGACGCCACCTGCCAGCCCGCCCGCTACCAGGGCTACACGATGTCCTGGGACGGCGCCGACGCGCTCACCGTCAAGGGCAACGACCGCTGCAAGGCCACGCTGTCGCGCCCCGGCACGCGCTGAGGCCGTCGGTCAGTTCGCGGCGTCCTCGTCCTCGTCCTTGCCGAACGCGAGCACGCCGACGGCCATGACGAGGGCGGCGACGATCAGCAGCGGCATCAGGTCGCCGAGGCTCCACGAGCTGGCCTCCTCCTTGGCCTTCTTCGCCGCACCGGGCACCGGGGCGACCTTGGCCTGCGCGGCGATCGCGCGCGAGCCCCGCGCGTACAGGTCGTCGGTGAGGCCGAGCTCCTGGGCGTGCCGCAGCGCCTCGGTGGCGCCCTTGATGTCGCCGTCGTCGGCGCGCTGCAAGGCCGTGTAGAACAGCGTGCCCGGGGTCTCGGGGGCCAGGCGCTGCAGGGCCTCGGCGCAGCGGGCGAGCACCTTCGGGGCCTCGTGGGCGCTCGCGTAGGTGCAGGCGGCCACCCAGCCCGGCAGGTAGTCCGGCTGGGCGTCGACCACGCCCTGGATCAGCGCGGCGGCTTGCGTGCCGTCGTCCTCGTCGTCGGCGGACTGCAGCAGCACGAGCGCCAGCGCGGTGTGGTTCTCGTAGCCGTCGACGAGCTCCACGGCGTGGCGACACGAGGACAGGGCCTCGTCGACCTGTCCCATCCCGAGCAGGACGCCGCAGCGGCGGCGCCACGCGCGGTCGAACGTGGGCGCCTGGACGGTGACGGTGGAGAAGCCGTCGAGGGCGGCCTCGAGGTCGCCGTCGGCCCAGTCCACCTCGGCCTGCTCGAAGGTCGCGCGGGGCCCCTCGGGCAGCACGTCGACGGGCGTGTCGGCCCGGGCGGACGTGAGGAGGGCGATGAGGACCGGCCAGAAGGGCATGGGAGGCTCCCACGGGTGGCCCCACGGATATCACCACCCGTCACGCGCTGTGTCGGCGTTCGGTCACGCCCCGCGCTCGGTGACCTCGGCGGCGCTCCAGCTGCGGGCCGTGGGCGGGCCCTCCGGACGGGCCTGCGTCCCACCGGGGCCGAACGCGGCGATCGTGCTGTCGAGGGCGTCGGCGCCGGGCACGTCGATGGCCGACAGCGGGTGGTCGGGCGTCGACGCGACGTACACGCTGGTGCTGGGGAACGCGAAGCTGACGCCGAGGGCCTCGGCGAGGCGGAGGAACTCGAGGATGTTCTGCGCGCGCGTGGCCAGCTCGGTGTGCCAGTCGTCGCAGACGATGTGGTAGTACACGAGGATCTGAATGGACGAATCGGCCAGATCGTGGACGTGCACCTCGTAGCTGTTCTGCACGTGGGGGTGGGCGGCGAGGATGGCGCGCACGCCCTGGGCGTAGGCAGCCAGCAGGTCGGGCGGGGTGTCGTAGGTGAGGCCGAGGAGGAAGCGCTGGCGGCGCCGCGGGCGTCGGCCCAGGTTGTCGACGTTGGCGTTGGTGATGGTGCTGTTCGGCAGCGTGACCTGGCTGTTGTGGAACGTGCGCACGCGCGTGGACCGGAAGCCGACCTCCTCCACGACGCCCTCGACGTCACCGATGCGCACCCAGTCGCCGATCTGGAAGGGGCGGTCGACGAAGACGTTGAGTGAACCGAAGAAGTTCTTCACGGTGTCCTGGGCGGCGAGGCCGACGATGAGGCCGCCCACCGAGGCGCCGGCGACGAGCTTCCACACGTCGACGAACAGGCCGAGCACCACGAAGGCGCCGGCGACCAGGACGGCGGCGTTGGCGGCGGACCGAAGCAGCGGCACCAGCTGGTCGTCGAGCTTGGACGCCGTGCGCGTCGACCACGCCCGCGCGACGTCGGCGACCACGTCGATGCCGCGCAGCGCCAGCGCGATCCCGGACAGGCGCAAGCACAGGTCGACGGTGCCCACCGCGGCCCAGCTCACCGAGATGGGCAGCTGCAGCTGCGGCACCCCCCACGACAGCACCCCGAAGACGGCCGTCAGCATCAGGGGCAGGTCGGTGCGTCCGTAGGCGTCGTCGTCGAGCGGCACGCCGGCGCGGCGCGCGAGCACGAGGGCGCGGCCGTGCAGCACGGACCGGGCGAAGCCGCCGGCGATCCCTGCGGCCAACGCCAGCAGCAGCGCGAGCGCGATCTGCCAGAGGTACAGGCCCGCGACGCGGCTGAAGAACGTCGGCGGCAGCTGCTCCTGTAGCCCCTGCACCACGGGGGAGAACGTCGCGCGGTACAGCGCCGGCACCTGCTCCATCGTGCTGCGCGCGTAGCGCCACAGACCGTCCTGCCCACGCACCAGCGTGAGCGGGAAGCCGGGCAGCGGCGTGACCACGGCGTGGCCGTCGTCGTCGGTGTAGTCCGGATCGTCGGGGATCGTGTCGACGGGGACGTACAGCCCGCGGGCGTCGAGCACCTGCTTGAGCTGCACGGCGAGGCGTGGGGCCGCGTCGGGCGGTGCCTCCACGCAGGCCGTCGCGTGCGCCAGATCGAACGAGCCGTCGTGCTGCCAGGCGAGCAGGGAGTCGGCGGCGTCCCGAGGCGTGGTGCACGTGGGGACGGGCGGGGCGAGGCGGGCGGTGGCGCAGCCGGCGACGAGCAGCGCGGCGGGCAGGACGCGGGGGCAACGGAACATCGGGCGATCCGGGTCGGGTCGGGTACGGGCTCGTGGAGGGGCGGGGGGCCATGGTATTGGCTTGCCGTGCAAGGGCCCACCCCGGTGCGGGGGCGGGAGGTCGGCCGTGTGGTGCGCGTTGGGGATCGGGATCGGGACGCTGCTCGTCCTGGCGTGCGTCGTGGAGGCGGTGCGCGGGCGCCACGTGGCAGCCTGGGCGGCGGCGGTCGGTCCCCTGGTGATGCTGGTGGCCGTCCGGCAGACGTTCTCCGACCTCGCGCCCGGTGCCTCGGCCGACGATCTGGCGCAGCGCGTGGCGTCGATGGCGCCGGTGGGGCTGGTGTACGCGGGCGTGGGGGCCGTCGCGTGGCTCGGCGGCGTGCTGCCCGCCGTGCGCGGTCGTGGGGCGCCCGCGCTGGCCCAGGCCGGCGCGCTGATGGTCGCGGCGGGGCTGGTGTGGACGCCGTGGGCGTCTGGGGAAGCGGTGCTGTGGTCGGCGAGCACGGCCTCCGCCGACGCGGTGCTGGCGCTGCGGCAGGTGGCCGGCGCGCGCCTGACGGAGGCCGTGCAGCTCGCCGTGGTGCTGCTGTTCGTGCTGGGGGTCCCGGTGGTGGCCTGGGGCTGGGTCCAGCGACGGTGGATGGGGATGGGCGAGACCGTCGCGGCCGGCGTCCTCGTGGCGCTGACGCTGAACACCGGCCAGCCCGCGCGGCGGGCGGTCGAGGCGGCCTACGGTGCGTGGGCGGCGAACTGCCCTTCGCTCGCGACCGTCGATCCGAGCGTGCCGTACGACCGGCACCCGGTGGTGCGCGCGCGGTCGTGTGCCTCGGGGAGGGCGCGTGGGCCAGATGCGTCGCACACCACGCGCCCCGCGCCGTCTGGCGGGGTACCCGGGGACGGGAGGTGACGGCCGTGCCCACCCTGTTGCTGTTGCTGGCGGTCCCCGGTGCCCTGGCCTGGCCAGGTGACGACGCCTGGGTCGATCTGGTGCGTGACGGGACGCCGCTGGTCGACGCCGACGACGGCCTCGACGCGCTCGATGTCGTCGGGCGCGCCGCGTGGTCGGCCGACGATCGGTGGTGGTACCTGAGGCTGCCGCTGGCGGCCGATCCGGCGCCGGGCGGCACGTGGACCGAGGGCGCGTGGGGTGCCCTGCTCGACCTGGACGCCGATGGTGCGGTCGAGGCCTGGCTGGGGGTCACCGGCACAGGTGGAGACGTGGTCGTCGCCGTGCCGGATGGCGACGGCACCGATCTGCGGCTGATCGGCACGTGGACGGTCACGCTGACCATCGACGCTGCCCAGACCCGCACGGTCGACCTCGGCGAGGGTCGCGTCGCGCTCGACCTCGCCGTGCGCCGCACGGTGCTCGCGTCGGAAGCAGGCGTCGGGGCGTCCACCCCGGTGCGGTGGCTCGTCGCCACGGCGTCGGACGCCACCCTCGCGTCGTGGGCCGACCTGTTCGGCTGCGCTGATCTGGCCTGCCCCGCGGTGGTCACGACCGCGGCGGACGTCGTCGCCATCGACGCCGACGAGGACGGGCTCACGCTGCCCGTGGAGCGCCGGGCCGGCACGGATCCGCTGGTGGCCGACAGCGATCTCGGCGGGCTCGCCGATGGCTTCGAGGACCGGGATCACGACGGCGTGATCGGGCCGTGGGAGACCGATCCGCTCGATCCGTCCGACGACGCCGACGCCGACGGCGACACGATCCCCGACGTGGTCGAGAAGGGCCCGGGCGGCGAGGACGTGCACTCGGACGGCGACGGGCGCCCCGACCACGAAGACAGCGACAGCGACGGCGACGGCCTCTCCGACGCGGTGGAGGGGGTGGCCGATCCCGACGGCGACGGGATCCCGGCGTACCGCGACCCCGACAGCGACGGCGACGGCATTCCCGACGCCCAGGATGGCGTGCTCGACCCCGACGACGACGGGCTGCCCGCCTTCCTCGACACCGACAGCGACGACGACGGCATCCCCGACGCCGTCGAGGGCAGCAAGGACTTCGATCGCGACGGCACGCCCAACCACGTCGACACCGACGCCGACGGCGACGGCGTCCCCGATGCCGAGGAGGGCACGGCGGACGTCGACTGCGACGGGCGCCCCGACTTCCTCGACGACGACCCGCTGGACGGCTTCTGCGACACGGACCTGCCGCGCGGTGACGTCGACGACGCGCCGTTCGACGGGCTCCCCGCGCCGATCGTGCCGGCCAGCGCCGACGACCTCCCGGGCTGTGCGACGACCGGCGGCGCCCCCGGTTCGCTCGGGTGGCTGGCGCTGTCGGGGCTCGCGCTGGTGGGTGTGCGGCGGCGCCGGTGTCGGTGACGCCTGCGGCGACGGTCGTGCTCGTGCGCGCGGGCGCCGACGGGGCCGAGGTCTTCCTGGTCCAGCGGCACGGGCGTAGCGGCTTCATGCCCAACGCGTGGGTGTTCCCCGGTGGCCGGGTGGAGCCCGAGGACGCCGCGCTGCCGTCACGCTGGTGGTCGGGCGGCGCGCACACGGTGGCGCGCCTGGGGCTGCCCGAGGACGTCGGCCGGGCGGCGTTGATCGGCGGCGTGCGCGAGACGTTCGAGGAGTCGGGGCTGTGGCTCGGTCACGGCGCGCCGGATCCGTCGACGCGCGCGCCACTCGCGGCCGGCGAGGTGTCGCTGGCCACGGTGCTGGAGCAAGCGGAGGCCTCGCTCGACCTCGACCGGCTGCTGCCGTGGGCGCGGTGGGTCACGCCCGAGGGGGAGCGCCGACGCTTCGACACGGTGTTCCTGCTGGCGCGGGTCGAGGACGCGGGCGGCCGCCATGACGATCGGGAGACCGTGGCCAGCGGCTGGTTCCGCCCGGCCGACGTGCTGGCGGCGGGCCTGCACACGATGGGGCTCGCGCCGCCGACGTGGTGGACGTTGCACGAGCTGGCGCAGGTCGGCGACGCGGAGGCGGTGGTGGCGGCGGCCGCGTCCCGCGATCTCGCGCCGGTGCAGCCGGTGCTGTCCTCCGACGCGGCCGCGTTCGGCATCCTGCTGCCGGGCGACCCGGGTCACCCCGAACCGCGGCGCCCCGACCTGCCTACGCGCATCACGCTGGGGCCGGACGGGTGGGCGGCGACGCCGTAGCCGGCGACCGGACCGCGCGGGTGCGTGGACTCACGGCACGTGGGCGAGGCGGCGGTCGGCGAGGTGGGCCTGAGCGACGTCGAGCAGGGGCTCGTCGCCCTGGGCGAGCTGGCGGATCCGTCGCCCGGTGAGCATCAACGCGCGCGCGAGCTCCGCGGTCTGCCAGCCCCGCTCGCGGGCGAGGTGGACGAACAGCCGGAAGCAGCGGCGGTCGGCCGGCAGCACGCCGAGGACCGCGGCGGACACGCGCATCATGTGGTCGAGACCGGAGCCGTCCTCGGTGACGCGCCCGGACGGCAGGGAGCCACCTCCGGCCCGGGCATGGACGTCCTGGGGATCGACGCGGTCACCGAGGACGGCAGGGTCGTAGAAGTCGGACTGGCGAAAGCCCATCAGGTCGCGGTGGCTCGTCCACGCGTTCTGCAACGGGTCGGCGTCGCCGTCGACGTCGTGGCACCAGGCCACCGCCGACGTCAGCTCGGCCTCGGCGATGTCGTCGCAGACGGTGTCGCCCCACACGAGCGGCCGGCCGACCGACCGTGAGACGCGGCACGTGCCCGCCTTGGTGCCGCGGACCACGTTGGCCTGCGCGACCGCGTCGCCCTCGAGCACGAGCCGCAGCTCCTGGGCGCCGAGGCCGAACGCCAGCACGAGGACGTCGTGCGAGCGCGCCGACGCCGCCAGCCGCCGGATGAGCGCGTAGCGGTGGAGCGGGGTCTTGAGGGCGTCGGAACCGTGGGCGATCGAGCACTGGTAGACGGTGGGCATCTTCAACCTCCTGCCGACGTGCAAGGCAGGGGGTGTGCCACCGATTGTGGAGCTTTCAGCGCTTCAGATCGTCGAATCGACCGTCGATCGTCGGGAGGTGTCCGACGATCCGACACCCTGGGGACGGCGTGGGGCGGCGGGGCGACGGTCGGGAGCTATCCGTTGTGGCGCGGCGCCGTGGGGAGTGACGGGCGTCGGCTGCCGCGGGCCGCTCAGAAGAACGGGTAGATGAACGGCGACAGCGGGCTCATCTGGCTGAACACGACCAGGCCGCCGACCAGCACGAGGGCGGCCACGATCGGCACGAGCCAGAACCGCCGACCTTCCCAGATGAACCGACCGAACTCACGGATGAGCTTCATGGACCGCTCCTTGGCGGGGCATCATACCCCGGGCGGCGCGTCGCAGGGCGCACCGCGTGGGGGGGCGGCGGGCGCGTGACGGATCAGAACATCCGCTCGTAGCGCTCCTTGTCGTCGGGCAGGTTGGACAGCGGCTTCCAGTGGCCCGACGTCGACGGGCGGTCGTCGGCGAGCGGGTCGCCGGTGAGGCGGCGCAGCAGGCCGATCGGCGTGGCGATGAGCAGGTAGACGAGCGTGAGCAGGACGCGCGCGTTGAAGTGTCCGATCACGCGCCCGAAGCGCAGGAAGACCGCCTCGACGGGGCGCAGGCTGTCGGGTGCGAGCGCGCCGGGGACGCCGAGGAAGACGGCGAGGCTGCCGGTGACCGCGGCCCACGGCAGGTGTTCGCGCCAGATCGACAGCAGGCAGACGGTGCCGAGGATCGCGGCGCCGCCGAGGCCGAACGTGCGCAGGTGCTGCGTGGTGACCTCACGCGGGAACACCGGTGGGGGCGGCACCTGCCCGGTGGGGGCGCGGTCGGGAGGCCGCAGCACCAGGTGGTCGCCGAGCACCAGGGCGTCCATGCCGCTGGCCAGGAAGGTGTGGCAGGCGTTCTCGGGTGAGCCGACGATGGGCTCGCCGCGCAGGTTGAACGAGGTGTTGAGCAGGACCGGGCACCCGGTGCGCGCGCCGAAGGCCTGCAGCAGCGCGTGGAAGCGCGGGTTGGTGGCGGCGCTGACCGTCTGCACGCGCGCGGAGAAGTCGACGTGGGTGATCGCCGGCATCGTGCTGCGGTCGACCCAGAGCAGGTCGAGCCCGGTCTTGGCGGCGTCGTCGGCGGAGACGGGCTTGCGGTGGGCCTCGGAGACGGGCACCACGAGGAGCATGTAGGGGCTGTCGCTGGAGAGGTCGAACCAGTCCCGCGCGACCTCTTCGGGGACGGCCGGGGCGAACGGACGGAAGCCCTCGCGGAACTTGATCTTGGCGTTGACGCGCGGCTGCATGTCGACGCGGCGGGGGTCGGCGAGGATGCTGCGCGCACCGAGTGCGCGGGGGCCGAACTCCATGCGTCCCTGGTACCAGCCGATGACCTTGCCCTCGTCGAGCAGGGCCGCGACGCGATCGAGGAGCACGGCCTCGTCGGGGAGGTGCTCGGCGGTGAGCCCCGTGGCCTCGAGGGCAGCGGCCACGTCGGCGTCGTGGACGTCGGGGCCGAGGTAGGCGCCCTGCATGCCGTCGGGGGTGACCACCTCGCGCGGCTTGCCGAGGAGGTGGTGCCAGGCGACCACGGCCGCGCCGATGGCTCCCCCCGCGTCGCCTGCAGCCGGCTGGATCCACACGTCGTCGAAGACACGCTCGGCAACGAGCTTGCCGTTCGCGACGCTGTTGAGCGCCACACCGCCGGCCATGCAGAGCTGCGATGCCCCGGTGCGCTCGCGGACGTAGCGGGCCTGGGTGAGCACGACCTGCTCGGTGACCGCCTGGATCGACCGCGCGACGTCCATGTGGCGCTGCGTGACCTCGCCTTCCGGCGTGCGCGCGGGACCGCCGAACAGGTCGGCGAACCCCGGTCCGATCGTGGACTGCCCCTCCAGGAAGGCGAAGTAGTCGAGGTTGAGGCGGTAGGAGCCGTCGGGCTCGAGGTGGAGGAGGTGGGCGAGGATGACGTCGGCGAAGCGCGGCTGACCGTAGGGCGCCAGGCCCATCACCTTGTATTCGCCGTTGTTGACCTTGAAGCCGAGGTACTGCGTGAACGCCGAGTAGAGCAGGCCCATGCTGTGGGGGAACCGGATCTCCTCGAGCAGCTCCAGCCGAGCGTCGCGGCCGAGGCCGATGGCGTTGGTCGTCCACTCGCCGACGCCGTCGGTGGTGAGCGTGGCCGCCTCACGGAACGGCGACAGGAAGAAGGCGCTGGCGGCGTGGGACTCGTGGTGGCCGGCGAACAGGAACGGGCCCTCGAAGCCCAGCTGCTCGCGCACGACGTCTTCGACCCGCAGCTTCTCCAGGAACCACGACGGCAGCGCGTCGTTCCACCGCTTGAGCCCTCGCGGGGCGATCGCCATCGTGGTGTTCAGCACGCGGTCGAACTTCAGCAGCGGCTTCTCGTAGAACGCCACCATGTCGACCGCCGACGGCGCCAGACCGGCCGTGCGCAGGCAGGCGTCGATCGCCCGTCGCGGGTAGTCCGGATCGTGCTTGATCCGGGTGAACCGCTCCTCCTGCGCCGCAGCGACCAGCTTGCCGTCGACGAGCAACGCCGCCGCGCTGTCGTGGTAGAAGGCCGACAGTCCGAGGATGACCATGTGGCGCGCGCCCCTCCGGTCCCCCGAGCCTAACCGACCCCGCCCCGACCGGTCCCCCACGGGCGAAAGAGCGCCACGAACGCGCTCCCGCGTCGAGAAAAAGCGCACGCCGGCACGCCACCCGCCGTCGGCCAACCCGCCGATCGAAGGACGGCGTCCGGGCTACGGTGGGTCTGGGTGCCGGCGACACCAGGAGCGCCGGGCGAGGAGCGAGGGAGCGTACTTCCGTACGTGACCGACCGACGACCCCAAGCGACCCCGGATCGGTGGTGCCGTGGCTACGGTGGGTCTGGGTGCCGGCGACACCAGGAGCGCCGGGCGAGGAGCGAGGGAGCGTACTTGCGTACGTGACCGACCGACGACCCCAAGCGACGCAGGATCGACGGTGCCCAGGCGCACCGTAGCGTTACTTCTTCTTGGCGGAGCCCTGGCGTGCCTTGAACCGCGGGTTCGTCTTGTTGATGACGTAGACGCGGCCGCGGCGACGGACGATCTGGCAGTCCTTGTGCCGCTTCTTGAGCGCGCGGAGCGAGTGGGCGACCTTCATGGGATGCTCCCGGAGGGTTACAGACCGCCGCGTCTATGCCGACGGGGTCTACGCGTCAACCGGGCGTGCGGGCGGTGGCGCCCACACGGTGAGGTCGTAGAGCGTGCCACCGGCGGCGTTGCCGACCGGGTGCTCGGCGACGATGCGGCCCCTCGACGGATCCACCTGCAGCACGCGCGTGGGGAGCTTGCGGCCGGCCTCCCCCTTGACCACCCACCGCAGCAGCTCCCGGTGGGTCGGCGAGCGCAGCATGGTCATGCCGACGTAGAGCTGCCCGTCGTGGCCCGCGATGCCGCGGCACCACCCGGGCATGCGGCGTGAGGCGGTGAGGGCGCCGAGGTCGAGCGTGCGCACGCGATCCCGCGTCGTCGGATCCACCGCGATCAGGTGGCCGGTGACGGTGGTGAACCAGACAAGGCCGTCGAGGAGGACGCCGTCGTGGGGAGGCCCCTCGGGGAACGCCAGCGGCGGATGGTCGGACGTCAGGCACCGGCACGTCTGCGTCACCAGGCAGGTGACCCACAGGTCGTCGCCGAGCACGACGATGCGGTTGGGGTGGGCGTGGTGGGGCTTGGTGGCGTCGAACGGGACGGTCCGGAAGTCGTCGATGCCCGGGAACGCCACGGCGAACGGGACGTCGCGCAGCACGTGGTGGGCGACCAGCTCCCGGTGGACGTCGAACACCAGCACGCTGTCGTTGCCCGCGGACGTCACGGCGAGCCCTCCGCCCGGCAGGGGACGGGCGTCGTGCAGGTCGTGGAACAGCGGGTGGCTGAAGCGGTCGCGCACCGCCAGCGTGGGCAGGTCCAGCCAGATCACCTCGGTGCGGGTGACCTGCACGAGGACGTCGCCGTCGCGGTGGGCGCCCAGGCACTCGGCGTGGTCGCGCGCGCTCGGGTGGGTGCCGGGCGTCGGGGGCACGTGCAGCGCGTCGACCACCGTGCCCGTGGAAGGATCGAGCCAGCGGAGCACGGCCTGGAGGGGGGCCGCCGGGTCGCCGCCCGGCTTGAGGCCCATCGACAGGAGCAGCCTCACGCGCGCCCCTCAGGCGCGGCGGCGCCGTCGGACCAGGGCGAGCAGCGGGAGCAGCAGCACCGGGCCGAGCCCGCGGGGCGACGTGGTGGCGCAGTTGCAGTCCTTGCCGTCGTCCTTCGTGTCGTCCTTGCCGACCTCGGTGTCGGTGTCGGTGTCGCTGTCGTCGGTCTCGGCCGGACCGTCGGTGTCGGTGTCGACGACGGTGTCGGTGTCGATCGTGCCGCCCGTGTCCCAGATGTTGGTGCCGCAGACGCGGTTGGAGATGTGGCGCTCGTCGAACGAGGTCTGCTGGCCGGCGTAGGTGTAGGCCAGGCCGATGCGGTTCTTGTTGGCGTCGTTGAACTGGCTGAAGAACAGCAGGTAGTCGTCGCCGATGCGCACGCTGTCCCAGTGGCGCCAGTCCTTGTCGGGCAGGGCGGGCGGCTCCGGATCGACGTTCCACAGGATGAACGGGGAGGCCTCGTCCCACGCCCAGCGGCTGCCGTCGGTGGAGAAGGCGCGCCCGAGCCCCGCCGTCTTGAGCGTGGGCGGGCCGCCGACCTCGAGCTCCTTGTCGCGGCCGCCGGCCCACAGCGTGAAGCGCAGGGCCTGATCGTCGCGGCAGGTGATCGACGGGTTGTAGATCTCGTCTTCCACCCACGGGGCGAAGCCCGGCGACAGCACGACCTCGGGGTTGGACCACGTCTGGCCGTTGTCGGTGGAGACGGACTGGAACAGCTCGAAGCGGCTGCGCGCGGCGCCGGACGCCGCGACGTACATGCGGAACACGCCGTCGACGAGGGCGACGGTGGGGAAGCCGAAGAAGCTGAACTGCAGCACCGGCTCGTCGGTGACGGTGAACGTGACGCCGTCGGTGGACGTGGCGTAGCCCACGCCGGTGATCGCCAGGCAGCCCCACGGGGGCGTGACCCCGCCGTCGCAGGCGTCGTTGCGCTGCTGGGCCTTGAACCACAGGTGCCAGGTGGTGCCGTCGAACAGGATGGTGGGGTGGGCGTACTGGCAGGACGCGTAGGTGCCGGGCTGGGGCTCGAGCAGCAGGTTGTTGTCGACCGTCCAGTTCAGGCCGTTGGCGCTCACTGCGCGGCCGATGCCCCAGTGACCGTCGGCGCACTGGGCGTCGGCCGCAGCGTAGCGGGTCTCGAAGAACATCACCCACTGGTCGTGGGCGCGGTCGTACGTGACCGTGGGCGAGCCGATGCCGTTCTCGTAGTACGTGCCGGGGACGGGCTCGAGCAGCCACCCCTCGTGGATCGTGAGCTCGACCGCGGACGCGGAGGGGGTCAGGAGCGCGAGGAGGGCGAGCGGCGTCAGCATCGAGGCTCCGTGCGGGCGCGGTGGGCCGCGTACGGGGTTTTCCGAAGCAGCATACCCCGGGGCGGGACGGGCGTCCGGGTTGGCGTGCCGGGGAGAAGGGAAGCGATGACGGGCTCCTACGCGGGGTCGTAGCCCAGGCTCGGGGCGAGCCAGCGCTCGGCCTCGGCGATCGTCCAGCCCCGACGGCGCGCGTAGTCGCCGACCTGGTCGCGGTCGAGGCGACCGACCCCGAAGTAGCGGGCCTCGGGGTGGGCGAAGTACCAGCCGGACACGCTGGCGGCCGGCCACATGGCGTGGGACTCGGTGAGCTGCACGCCGATGCGCTCCTGCACGTCGAGCAGCGACCAGATCACCGGCTTGCCGGTGTGGTCGGGGCAGGCGGGGTAGCCGGGCGCGGGCCGGATGCCCTGGTAGGACTCGGCGATGAGCGCGTCGTTGTCGAGCTGTTCGGCCGGGGCGTAGCCCCACGAGGCGGTGCGGACGTGGCGGTGGAGCCACTCGGCGGCGGACTCAGCGAGGCGGTCGGCGAGGGCCTTGGCGAGGATGGCGTTGTAGTCGTCGTGGTCGGCTTCGTAGGTGGCGACGAGGTCGGCGACGCCGTGGCCGGCGGTGACGCAGAAGGCGCCGATCCAGTCGATGCGGCCGCTGTCGCGGGGGGCGAGGTAGTCGGCGAGGGCGAGGTTGGGGCCCGTGCCGCGCTTGTCGTTCTGCTGCGGG
>JACKEP010000029.1 GCA_020632915.1 Alphaproteobacteria bacterium
ACGGTCATCGACACCGACCTCGACACCGACACCGTGATCGACACCGACGACACCGACACCTTCGGCGACTCCGGCGGCGACACCGACACCGTCATCGACACCGACACGGTCATCGACACCGACGACACCGACACCTTCGGCGACTCCGGCGGCGACACCGACAGCACGGAGACCGGCGGCGACACCGACTCCGACACCGTCCCGGTCGACACCGACTCGGACACCGTGCCCGTCGACACCGACTCCGGCGGCTTCCCGACGGACACCGACTCCGGCGACACGCCGGGCGACACCGACTCCGGCGACACGCCGGGCGACACCGACTCCGGCGGCTTCCCCGGCGACACCGACTCGGGCACCTTCCCCGGCGACACCGACTCGGGCACCTTCCCCGGCGACACCGACTCCGGTGGCTTCCCGACGGACACCGACTCCGGCGGCGGCCCCACCGACACCGGCGGCGTGATCGACACCGACGCCGACTCCGGCGGCTTCCCCGGCGACACCGACTCCGGCGGCTTCCCCGGAGACACCGACTCCGGCGGCGTGATCGACACCGACGCCGACTCCGGTGGCTTCCCCGCCGACACCGACTCGGGCACCTTCCCCACCGACACCGACTCCGGTGGCGGGCCCACCGACACCGGCGGCGTCCTCGACACCGACGCCGACTCCGGTGGCTTCCCGGGCGACACCGACTCGGGCACCTTCCCCACCGACACCGACTCCGGCGGCGGGCCCACCGACACCGGCGGCGTCCTCGACACCGACGCTGACTCCGGCGGCTTCCCCGCCGACACCGACTCGGGCACCTTCCCCGGTGACACCGACTCCGGCGGCATGCCCGGAGACACCGACTCCGGCGGCTTCCCGACCGACACCGGTGGGCCCACCACCGACACCGGCGGCAGCCAGCCCGGCGACACCGGGGCCGACACCGACGGCAGCAGCACCGACACGGGCGGCGCCTCGGTCGACACCTCGCCGTTCGGTCCGGGCGACACCGGCGCCACCACGGTGGACACCGGCGGCCAGCCCCCGATCCCGCCGCAGCCGTAGCCCACCGTCCCGGCGGACAGGCTCCACATCCCCTCGACGATCTCGCGGTGGACGTGGCCGTCGGGGTGCGTCTATGCTCCGGCGCCCCCGGACGTTGGCGCCAGCATGCGTAGCACCCACCTGCCGATCTTCCTCCTGCTCGCGGCCTGCCGCGGCGCGCTCACCGTCGACAAGGACGACAGCGACGCCCCGGTCCAGCCCGACACGGACGTCTTCCTCGTCGACACCGACGCGGTCGACACCGACACCGACGTCACCGTCGACACCCCTGACGATACCGATGCCCCCGGGACGCCCGGCGGTGGTGTGCCCGGCGGCGGCGACACCGGTGGCGGCGGCTTCCCCGGCGGCGGCTTCCCCGGCGGTGGCGACACCGGTGGTGGCGGCTTCCCCGGCGGCGGCTTCCCGGGCGGTGGTGACACGGGTGGCGGCGGCTTCCCCGGCGGCGGCACACCCGGCGGCGGCGACACCGGCGGTGGCGGCTTCCCCGGCGGCGGCGACACGGGCGACGACACCGGCAGCGGGCCGTTCCCCGGCGACACGGGCGGCGACTCCGGTGGCTTCGGTCCCGGCGACACCGGCGGCGCGACCGTCGGCGACACGGGCTCCGCGCCTACGGGCCCTGGCGGCGGCGGCCCCGGCGGCGGCGGCCCCGGTGGTGGCGGTCCCGGCGGCGGTGGCCCCGGCGGTGGAGGCCCTGGCGGCGGTCCGGGGGGCGGACGTCCGGCGCCCCCGCTCGACACCGGCGCGCTCGACACCGGGTTCTGGCTGTTTCCCTGACCTGACGACCGACGGCGCCCCGCCGGTCGCGGGTTGACGAGCCCGTGGCGAAGCGGGCGCGCACGGACGGGGCCGACCCGCTACAATCGCGGTCCCTCCGCGTGCCGCTCCCGTGGCGCGCCCCCTCCCCGCCGACGCCTTGCAATTCGCCACGCTCCCCTTCGTAGCGTTCTTCCTGCCCGTGCTCGGCCTGGCCTGGGCCACGCGTCCCTGGCCCACGGCGCGCAAGGTGTTCCTGCTCGTCGCCAGCTACTGGTTCTACGCCGGCTGGGACGTCCGCCTGCTCACGCTCATCGTGTCGATGAGCCTGGTGACGTGGCTCGCCGGCGAGTTCGTCAGCACCGCCACGCGCCCGGCGGTGCGGCGCTTCTGGATGTGGGCGGCGATCGCCGTCAACGTCGGCACGCTCGGCTGGTTCAAGTACTACAGCTTCTTCCGCGACAACGTAGAGGCGCTGGCCCAGCTGTTCGGCGTCACGTCCGGCCTGCCGATCCTCGAGATCCTGCTGCCCGTCGGCATCTCGTACACGACGTTCCAGTGCATGGCGTACGTCATCGACCTGCACCGCGGCTACGGCGTGCGCGCGAAGTCCCTGCTCGACTTCCTGCTGTTCATCGCTTTTTTCCCGCAGGTGCTCATCGGGCCGATCTGCCGGTCACGCGACCTGCTGCCCCAGCTGGAGGCGCCCGCCCCGGCCGGCATGCCCGACCTGTCCCGCGCCGTCAGCCTGATCAGCTCCGGGCTGTTCAAGAAGGTGGTGCTGTCGAGCTACCTCGCCACCCACCTCGTCGAGGACGCGTTCAACGCGCCGGAGGCCTACAGCAGCGTCGAGCTGCTCACGGCCGCCTACGCCTACACCATCCAGATCTACTGCGACTTCAGCGGCTACACCGACATGGCGCTGGGCATCGGCCTGCTGATGGGTGTGTACCTGCCCGACAACTTCAACCAGCCCTACCGCGCCCAGTCGATCGCGGAGTTCTGGCGCCGCTGGCACATGACGTTCTCGAACTGGCTGCGGGACTACGTGTTCCTGCCGCTGGGTGGGTCGTGGGGCAGCCAGCCGCGCACCTGGTTCAACCTGATGATGGTCATGTGGGTGACCGGCATCTGGCACGGCGCGGCCTGGAAGTACATGGTCTGGGGCAGCATCCACGGCGTGGCGCTCGTGGCCTACAAGGTCGTCCAGGATCGTCGCAAGGCGCGCGGCATCGACCCCAAGTCGCTGTCGTTCCCCGCGTGGTACCGCGCGCTCGCGTGGCTCTACACGTTCCACCTCGTGGTGCTGGCGCGCATCTTCTTCCGGTCCACCGACATGGAGGTGGCCTGGACGTACTGGGGCCGCCTGCTGGGCATGACGGTGTGGGGCCACGGCACCGAGTGGCTGGTCTACGTCGTCATCGCGATCGGGCTCGGGCTCAACTTCTGGGGACAGCACGTCCGTCGCTGGTTCATCGACCTGCACGAGCGCGCCCCCGTGCTCGCCCGTCCGCTGATCTGGGCCGCCGTCGCCACGCTGGTGCTCGTGCTGCAGCCGGCGGACGTGGCGCCGTTCATCTACTTCAAGTTCTGAGACCCCCATGGCCGTCGCCGACAAGTACAAGCCCGTCCGCACCGCGTCCGCCACGCTCGCGCCCGCCGGCGCCACGTGGGTGTTGGCCCTGCTGACCGCGGTCGTCGTCGCGGCGTCGAGCGCTGACACCATGACGCGCGAGGCCACCTACGGGGAGGGCTACAGCGCGCCCGCCGTCGCCCTGCTGCACGGCCTCGCGTCGCTCGGCGAGGCCACCGGACTGGCCCCGGCCCGTCGCTGGCTCGACGAGCTGTCGGCGCCGCTGGACGACACCGCGCGGTGGTTCAAGAAGGCGCGCAAGCCAGCCGTGCCCGCCGACGCCAAGAACGTCAGCACCCAGCCGCCGCCCGAGCCGTCCGTTCCCCCCGGCGAGCGCTGGGCCGCCACGAAGGACGCCGGGCGTGCCCACCGCATCCTGATCGTCGGGGCCAGCTCCATCCAGTACGCCATCGGCACCGAGCTGGAGCGCGAGCTCAACGAGTCCTACGAAGACCTCGAGGTCTACCGCAAGGGCAAGGTGGCCACGGGCCTGGCGCGCCCCGACGTCTTCGACTGGCCCAAGGAGATCGACCGCCTCGTCGACGAGTTCGGCCCCGACGTGGTCATCGGCCAGTTCGGCGGCAACGACGGCCAGAACCTGGTCGACCCCGAGGGCCACCCGCTGTCGGTGTTCACCGAGGGCTGGGAGGCCGAGTACGGCCGCCGCCTCACCGAGGTCACCCGGTCGATCGCCGCCAAGGGCGCGCGGTTCGTCATCCTCGGCATGCCGGTGATGCGCTCCGACGCGTTCACGAAGAAGATCCGCTGGCTCAACGACGTGACGCGCCGCTTCGTCGAGGACGCCGGCGGCACCTACGTCGACATCACCGACCTGTCGGTCGACGCCGACGGCAACTACGAGCCCAGCGTGCGCTTCGAGGGCACGTCCGGCCGCATGCGCATGGACGACGGCATCCACTTCACGCGGCTGGGTGGCCAGTACGTCGCGTGGCACCTCGTCCACAAGCTCGAGCGGGAGATGGTGCTGGTGCCGCGCACGCCCGAGGCCGAGGGCGACGCCGCACCGCCCCCGCCGCCCGCCGTCGCCCACCGCTTCGACGTCCCGTCCACCGTGCGCCCCACCACCCCGCTGCTCGCGTTCGTCCCCCAGGACGTGCCCACCGAGGGCCTGCCGGTCTGGTACCTGCTCCACGGCGCCTGGGACGACTGGACGGCCTGGTCCACCCACGACCACGACGCCCTGCAGGCGCTGGCCGCCGCGCAGCGGATGATCATCGTCACCCCCGACGGCGAGCCGTTCGGCTTCTGGCTCGACGGCACCGTGGCCCCCGACCACCGCATCGCCACCTGGTTCGAGCAGGACCTCGTGCCGTTCGTCGACGCCACCCTGCCGTCCAACGGCACCCGCGCGATCAGCGGCCTGTCGATGGGCGGCCACGGCGCGCTCACGCTCGCGATGGCCCACTCCGACGCCTACGTCGCCGCCACGTCGATGTCGGGGGCGGTCGACCTGACGAAGTCGACCTACCGCCAGCTCGAGGACTGGCTCGGTCCCTACGCCGCCGACCCGGCCGCGTGGGAGGCCCGCTCCACCCTCCAGCTCGTCACCGCCCACCCCGAGCGCCTGGCCCACGTCGCGGTGATGCTGACGTGCGGTCGGCAGGACAAGACCTGGTGGGCGCCCAACGAGGCGCTGCACGAGCTGCTGCTCGCCCGGGGCATCGCCCACACCTGGGACCCGCGCGACGGCGGCCACACGTGGGAGCTGTGGGACGCAGCCCTGCCCGACCACGCGGCGTTCGTGGGCGAGGTCGTCCACCGCGGTGAGGCGCCGCCGCCGCCGCCCGCGCCGCGTCCGCCCGATCCCGACAAGAACCAGCCCGACGAAGCGCCCGCCACCCCATAGGGGACCTGTCCGGCCCCGCGATCCGGCCGGCGCCAGGAGGTCGGCATGGTCGAGGTCGGTGACGTCGTGTGGTCGGTGTTCCAGCAGCAGTGGCACAAGGCGGTCGCCCTGTTGCCGAGCGCCATCGGCGCGCTCTGCGTGCTGGTCGTGGCCTGGCTGGTCTCCCGCGTCGCGCGGGCCACCGTGCTCGGCATCCTGTCGCGCGGACGGTTCACCGCCGTGCACCGCAGCTTCTTCGGGCAGATCACGCGCTGGATCGTGCTGCTGGTGGGCCTGGCCATCGCCCTGGACGTGATGGGCATGGGCGGCATCGCGAGCGGCCTGCTCGCGGGCGGCAGCATCACGGCCGTGGTCCTCGGCTTCGCGTTCCGCGAGATCGGGGAGAACCTCCTCGCGGGCGTGCTGCTCGCCTTCAGCCGACCCTTCGAGGTGGGCGACACCGTCGAGAGCGGCGACTTCCGGGGGGCGGTGCGGGAGATCAGCCTGCGCACCACCCACGTGCGCACCGACGACGGCCGCGACGTCCACATCCCCAACGCCCAGATCGTCAACCAGCCGCTGGTCAACTACACCCTCGACGGCCTGCAGCGTCCCTCGTTCGAGATCGGCGTCGACTACGGCGCCGACCTGGCGGCGGCGGTCGCGCTGCTCACCCAGGTGGTCACCGACCTGCCCGAGGTGCTCGAGGCGCCGGCCCCGCGGGTGGTGCTCAACCGCTTCGAGGGCGCGTGGGTGGTGCTCACGGTCGCCTTCTGGACCGACGTCAAGGCCGCCCCCACCCCGATGCTCGGCGTGCGCAGCCTGGCGATGGACGCGTGTCGACGGGCGCTGCGCGACCACGGCTACGTCCTGTCCAACGACACCACCACCGCGATCACGCTCGCGACGCCGACGCCCCTCGACGTCGCCGTGGCCGGCGTCCAGGGGTCCGCTGCCTGAATTCTATTTGACTGAAATCGTTCATCGAGTCATACGGTCGGCATGCCACGTGCCCTGACCGACGATGAGCGCACCCTGGTGCGCGCCCGACTCCTCGACGCTGCCCGCGCACGCTTCGCGCGTCAGGGCATCCGCAAGACGCGCATCGACGAGCTCGCGTCCGACGCCGGCATCGGAAAGGGCACGTTCTACCAGTTCTACGACAGCAAGGAGGCGCTGTTCCTCGACCTGCATCAGGCCGACGAGGGCGCCAGCCAGCAGGCACTCACCGCCGAGCTCGACGCGCTCGCCGGCCAGCCGGCCGCCCGGGTGCGGCGCTTCCTCACCTTCCAGCTCGAGATCCTGCGCGACCACCCGCTGCTCCACTGGCTCGTCGACCCGGGCGAGGTCACGGCGCTGCTGGTGCGGCTCGGGCCCGAGGCGCTGGTCGCCGAGCAGGCCAAGGACGAGGTCTTCTTCCAGGCGCTCGTGCAGCGGATGATCGCGGAGGGCGACGTGCGCGACGACGTCGACGTCCCCGCGGTCGCCGCGCTCGGCCGCGCCCTGTTCGCGCTCCTGCACGATCGGGCCATCCTGGGCGACGCGATCTTCGACCGCATCGTCGGCACGTTGATCGACGCCCTGGTCGCCCACCTGGCCACGGAGGCCCCATGATCTCCGTCGACGACCTGCGCTTCACGTTCCCCGGCGCGCCCTCTCCCACGCTCCACGGCCTGACCTTCGAGGTCCGACCCGGCGAGGTGTTCGGCTTCCTGGGGCCGTCGGGGGCCGGCAAGTCCACCACCCAGCGCATCCTCACCGGGCTGCTCCACGGCTTCTCCGGTCGCGTGGCGCTCTTCGACCGCGACGTGCGCACCTGGGGCCGCGACCTGTACCGCCGCATCGGCGTCGGCTTCGAGACCCCCGCCGTCCACGCCCGACTCACGGCAGCCGAGAACCTGCGCTGGTTCGCGGGCCTGCAGGGGGTCGCCCGCCCCGACGTCGACGGGCTCCTCGGTCGCGTGGGCCTGGGCGACGCCGCCGACCAGCGCGTCTCCGAGTTCAGCAAGGGCATGCGCGTGCGGCTCGACCTGTGCCGCGCGCTCGTACACGACCCGCAGCTGCTGTTTCTCGACGAGCCCACCTCCGGCCTCGACCCGGGGCACGCCCGCACCGTGCGCGACGCCGTGGCCGCGATCCGCGACAGCGGCCGCACCGTGTTCCTCACCACCCACGACATGGCCGAGGCCACCGAGCTCTGCGACCAGGTGGGCTTCCTCGTCGACGGTCGCCTGGTGGCGGTGGGCCGGCCCGACGCGCTGATGCGCGCCCACGGCAAGCGACGGGTCGCCGTCACCCATCCCGCCGACGACGGCGATCGGGTCGACCACTTCCCCCTCGACGGCCTGGCCGACGACGCCGGCTTCCTCGCCACCCTCCGGCGCGGCATCACCGCCATCCACTCCGAGGAGGCCACGCTCGAGCAGGTCTTCCTGGCCGTCACCGGCCGACGGCTCACCGCATGAGCCCCGCCATCCGCGCGCTCGCCTGGCAGGTCCGCGGCGACCTGACGCTCCAGTGGCGCCACGGCTTCGCCGCCGCCTACGCCGTGGTCATCGCCACCTACCTGGCGCTGTTCTCGGTGGCCCCCCCGCCCGCGGCGAAGGTGCTCCTGCCGCTGGTGCTCGGCGCCGACACCACCGTGCTCGGGTTCTTCTTCGTCGGCGGCCTCGTGCTCCTTGAACGCGCCGACCACAGCCTGAAGGCCGTCAGCGTGACGCCGTTGTCCACGGCGGCCTACCTGGGCAGCAAGGTCGTGTCGCTGGGCGCGCTGTCGCTGGCGGCGTCGCTCGGGCTCGCGCTGCTGTCGGGCCACGGTCACCACCCGGTGCAGCTGCTGCTCGCCGTCGCGCTGATCTGCCCCCTGTTCGTGCTGCTCGGCGTGATCGTGGTCAGCCGCACGCCCACGGTGAACCGCTACATGGTCTACGCCGGCGTGTTCACCGGTCCGTTGATGCTGCCGCTGGCCGAGCCGCTGGGCCTGCCGGGCGCAGCGCTCTGGGACTGGACGCCCGCGGGCGCCGCCCTCGACCTGCTCGTGGGGGCCACCACCGACGGCATCGACGCCCCCACGGCGCTGCGTGCAGGCTTCGTGCTCGCGGTCGGCCACGCCATCGCCTGGCCGTGGGCCGCGCGCTGGTTCGACCGCCACGTCGCCGGGAGGGCCGACGCATGAGCGCCACCACCGCCGTCCTGCGGGGCGAGCTCGCCCTGCTCCGCCGCGACCCGATGGCCCCGGTGGTGCTCGCGATCGCCTGGCTGCCAGCCCTGCTGGTCCGGTTCGGGTGGGACGAGGCGGTCGCCGCCGCGGCGCCGTGGGTCGACCTCGCCCCGTTCCGCCCGCTGCTGGCGATGTGGCTGCTCCAGCTGCCGGGCCTGCTGGTGGGCTGGGTGGTCGGCTTCACGCTGCTCGACGAGCGCGACGACGGCGTGCTGCCCGCGATCGCGGTCTCGCCCTGGGGTCGGCTGCGCTTCGGAGCGCTGCGGAGCCTGTGGGCCATCCTCGGTGGCTTCGTCATCGGCATCGCGTGCGTGCAGGTGGCCGGCCTCGACGTGCCCGTCGACCGCCTCCTGGCCGGCGCGGCGATGGCCGCCCTCGACGGTCCGGTGTGGGCCGCGCTGCTCCTGGCGCTCGCGTCCGACAAGGTCGCGGGGCTCGCGCTCACCAAGCTCCTCAACCTGTCGATGCTGGCGCCCGTCGCCTGGGTCGCAGCTCCTGCACCGTGGGGCTGGCTGGCGGCGTGGATGCCGACGTTCTGGGTGGGGCCTGCGATCGACGGTCCCTTGGTACCGGCGCTGGTGGGCGGCCTCGTCGTGCACGCGGCGTGGCTCGCGCTGGCCGCGCGGCTGTTGCGACGCCGGCTGGCGTGACCGCCCCTTCGACCCCGCTCACCCCACGGCAGCGGCGGCGAGCGCGCCGGTCACCAGCGCCGCCACGCCCAGCATCACGAGCAGCCAGCCCACGATCCACTGCACGATCGCCATCACCAGGCCCACGGCTGCGGCCTGGCCGAAGCGCAGCCCGGTGAGCATCGCGCACATCGCCGACCACACGACAAAGCCGAAGGCGGTGCCGCACACGCCCACGTCGGCCCCGAACACGATGCCCATCGCGATGGACTGGGCGAGGCCGGCGACCACGACGGTGACGAGCGCCACGCCCCAGCCGACCTTCTCGTCGGCCACGGCGCGGGCGACCACCCGCAGCAGCGCGGCGGCGAGCACGATCCCGAGCACCCCGAGCACCCCACCTAACGCCAGCAGGAACAGCGCGGCCAGCACGCCCATGACGTCCTCCCTCCCACGGCCGGCGCCTCACCGCGTCGGCTCCCACGGCACCTACGGCCCGGCCACAGTCGCTATTGCCTGACGGCGCCAGAACACGTCACGGACCGGATCGGATCGGATCGAGCGTGACGCCGTCGATGCCAGCGAGGAAGTCGACCCCGAACGCGCGGCTGGGGGTGTGGGCGCCGGGCGCCACGTCGCCGCCGAGCACGCGCGCCACGGCCTCGACGGACGACAGCGCCGTGAACCGGTAGCCCTCGGGCGTCGACAGGGTGCTCTCCACCCAGCGGCCGTCCGCCGCCTCCGCCCGACCCCACACGTGGCTGATGCCCCGCGCGCGCTGGTCCGCGTCCGGCCCGGCGATGGTGGCCTCCACCACGCGCTTGAGCAGCCGCTGCACAGGCCCCAGCGCCAGCAGCGGCCCCACGACCGCGCCCGCCTTCATCCACCGCACCGACGACCGCGGGAACGCCGCATAGCAGGTGATGTCGGGGATCCCGGTGGTGTGGAAGGCCGTCGACACGTCGCCCCACGGGATCGACACCACGAAGCGCTCCTTGTCGCCGAGCGGCACCTCGCGCGTGCGCCACGCCGGTGGCACCGCCTGGATGCGACCCCCGATGCGCGCCGCCCCGCCGTGGGGCAGACCCTCCACCGCCGTCTTGGCCGTCCCCTGGCTCACGCCCCCGCCGAGCCCCGCGAACGCGAGGTGCAGCGCGGTGGCGTCGGGCAGCGCGTCGCCCAGGCGAGCCGCCATCGTGTCCGTGGGCACCACGTCGAAGCCCACCCCGGGCACGGCCACCACGCCCGCCTCGGCCAGCGCGGCGCCACGCGCGAACACCGCCTCGAACACCCCGAGCTCGCCGGTGATGTCGAGGTAGGCGGTGCCGGTGCGCAGGCACGCGTCGAGCATCGGACCGCTCGTCGCCGAGAACGGTCCGGCGCAGTGCAGCACCACCGCCACGCCCTCGAGGTGGCGCGCCGTCGCGGTCACGTCCGACAGGTCGAAGGTGACGTGGGGCAAGCCGAGCCGCGCACCCAGGGCCGCGAGCGCCGGGCCGTTGCGACCGGCGAGCACCGGCGCCATGCCGCGGGCGACGGCCTCCTCGGCGCAGAGCTGGCCGGTGTAGCCGTTGGCTCCGTAGATCATCCAGGACACGGTCACTCCTCCGTCTCGGGGGGCTGGGGACAGGCGCCGGAGGCGTCGGTGCCGTCGGGCACGAGCGGCTGGTCGGTGAGCAGGCCCTGCAGGAAGCAGGCGACCTGGCGGTGGGGCTCGTCGCGCTGGAAGAAGACCTCGTGGCCGTCCTCGATGCCGTCCTCCGGGTGCTGCACGACCACGGCGGTCACGTTGCGCTCGCCCGCCACCGTGACGTTGAGCCCCGCAGGCAGCGGCACCGACCGTCCGCCCACCAGCGGCAACACCTCGGTGAGCGAGCGGAACGAGGGCGCGGCCTCGGCGTCGATCGCCGGCCCCGCCAGGTCGAGCCCGAGGGACAGCGACGACGCATTCGCGATCGGCGGCAGGATGTAGTTGTCGACCAGCCCCTGCACCATGAGCACGTGGCGTGCCTCGTCGGGCTCGGCGTCGCGCACCAGCCGACCCGCGTACATCGGCGGGTCCGCCGGCTCGCCCGCCCACTGCAGCAGCGTCAGCACCGGGTGGAACGGGTCGATGGCGTCGAGCTGCTCGTGCAGCATCGTGGCCGCGATGGGGCGGACCTCCAGCGGCTTGCGCTTGTAGACCACGTTGTCGATCCAGCTGCCGCCCGCACCCGACAGCAGGAGCGCGCCGTAGCGGGCGTCCCCGGCGGCAGCGAGCGGCGCGATGGTGGCGCCCATGGAGTGCCCGAGCAGGGCGAGGTGGTCGACGTCGAAGCGGATCGGCGTCCGGATGTCGTCGGGCAGGCCCTCGCACCCGCCGCCCACCATCGTCAGGCCCTGCAGCAGGTTCGGCAGCAGCGCCAGCTCCAGCGCCGACTGGCGCAGGTTGTCGCGCAGGGCGACGGGGTTGGCGACGTTGAAGATCAGGAACTGCTCGTCCGCACCCGTGGTGTTGCGCACGCCGCCGAGCGGGCCGTCGACCTGCACGCCGGCCCAGCCCACACGGGCGAACGTGGCCGCGTAGCCGGTGCCCGGGACGTCCTCGCCAGGGGTGGTGCGCGGGCCGCGGTCGACGAGGGGTCGGTCGCCACCGCCACCCGTGCGGATGAACACCACCGTGGGGTAGGCCACCGGCACGGGCGGGCCCTTCGGCACCGTGATCAGCATCCGCGCGCTCTCGGTGCGCTGCACGACGAGCCGATCGTCGTCCCAGGTGAAGCCGCCGCCTTCGGTGGTGTAGGGCGGCTCGCCGGACTGGAACACCGGCACCACCACGTTGGCCTCGTAGACGCAGTAGTCGTCGTAGCTCTCGATCAGGCGCGGCGATCGCGACAGGCGCATGCCCCCCTCGCCCCGCGCCGCGACCACGATGTCCTTCCACTCCCGGATCGGGCGGCTCGTGGTGAACACGGTGAGACCGGCCACGGTGTCGAGGCCCACGCCCTGCGCCGCGAGCACGTCGACGGCGGCCGCGTACTGATCGGTGACGTCGGCACGCCAGCCCGACGGCCGCTCGCCCTGGAGCAGGGCCGAGATCGCGGGCGCCGGTGCGAGCGCGTGCCCGTCGACGGCCCCCAGGTCCCGGGTGACCACCAGCGCGAAGCGTCGGCGGGGCGGCAGCGGCACGCCCTGCAGCGGGAGCGCGACCACGGCGTGGGCCGGGCCGTAGACGGTGGCCTCGTCGCGCACCACCACCTCGATCGGGTAGCGCGCGCCCTGGCCCTCGGGGTCCTCGTCGACATCGACCAGGAAGACCTTCGCCGCCGGGGTCACAGACGCCGCGAGGTCCGGCAGGCCGGCCGGGTCGACCGGAGCCTCGAACGGCACGTAGATCGCGCCGGACGTGGCCCACCCCTGCACCTGCTGGTCGACCATGCCCACGAGGGTGTCGACGAGCGGGATGGCGTCGGGGTTGGGGAAGGCCGCCACGTCGACGCGGCGGCTGTCGACGTCCACCCGCTGGTCGCCGGGGAAAGGCGACGCCCAGAAGCCGGCGGTCACGTCGAACACGGCGTGGTCGGCGTCGGGGTCGGCGTCGCCGAACGGATCGACGGGTCCGGGGGTGCAGGCCAGGGCCAGGCCGGTGACGAGGAGGTGTGCGCGCATGTCCGCTCCCGGCGCGCAGCCTAGCGCACCACGCTGTGAGACGACGGATGCACGACGAAGACCGCGACCCACCCGACCGCCCCGACGCCGATCGCCCCGCCCCCACCGGGCTCACCGGCCTGTTCGAGCGCCTCGTCGCCGTGATGGTGGGCCTGTGGGCGGCGCTGATCGTCGGGGTGTTCGGCGCGCTGTTCGAGGGGCTGCGGCGCGCGCTGGGCGGTTCGCCCCACGAGCCCGACGGCGCGGACGCCGCAGACGACGAGCGCGACCGCTAGAGCTTGCGCCAGGCCGCCTTCGGCACGTGGGTCGACGGCGCCGGCGTGTCGGCCGCCAGCAGGTAGATCGCCCGCCGGTTGCGCGCCTCGTCCACCTCGTCGCCGGTGGCCACGGCGGGCACCGACTCGCCGAAACCCTGGTACCAGATGGCCCCGGGGAAGCCCCGACCGCGGAACCAGGCGGCGATGCTGCGGGCGCGGCGGTCGGACAGGGACTGGTTGGACGCGGCGTCGCCGACGGTGTCGGTGTAGCCGGCCACGTACAGCTGGATGGGGATGTCGCTGCCGTACAGATCAACCACGCGCACCACGTCGGCCCAGGCCGTCTCGAGCTTGCCGACCTGATCGTCGGCGATCACGTCGCTGCCGGTGGCGAACACGACGTCCTCGTGGGGGATGCTGTACGACCAGGGGCGAAGCTCCAGCTCGGAGGTGAAGCCGTTGTCGTCGGCCGCCTCCACCACGAGCCGGATCACCTCGCGGCCCTGGGCGTCCCACGCGAGCTTGAGGTGGAGCGGGTCGGAGACGTCGGCCCCGGTCTGGTCGAGCTGCGCCCCCTTGGGCCCGTAGACGGTGACCCGCGCCTTCGACACCGGCCGCGTGGCGTGCACCACCGCCGTGCCGTGCGCCAGATCGATGTCGGCCAGCGTCGACGACAGCGACAGCAGCGGCAGGCAGGCGACGTCGACGTCGAAGCCCGTGGACCCCGACGCCCCGTTGCTCTGGTCGAAGTCGACCTCGACGTGGCAGTGGTGGTTGCCCTCGGGCAGCCCCTCGAACCGCAGCTCGACGGTGGACCGCGCCGACACGTCACGCGACAGGCGCCAGGAGCGCCCGCTGCACGTGGCGGTGGCCGACAGGTGCCCGCTGTCGCCGGCGTGGAAGATCACCCGCGCCTCGTCCTGGCCGTAGACGACCGTCCGCACCGCCTCGAAGGACAGCGGCTCGTCGGCGCGCGCAGCCCCGCCCAGCCACAGCGTCGCCCACAGGGAAAGCAGCATGGTCATCCTCGGCCCTCGCGCGTCCGACAATCGTGACGGCACGGATGCGCCGTCTCCTGCGATGTTCTACCCTGCCTGTCCCGGTTCGACCCAGGTGCCCCCGATGTCTCCGTGGATCCTGTCCGCCCTCCTCTCCGGCGGCCTCGTCTCGTCTGCCCGTGCTGCGCCCACCGTCGACGCGCTGCACTGGGACGACGACCTGACCGACGCGGCCGGTGTGTTCCTCCAGCGCACCCAGGGCTTCGCCCACGAGCCCGGCGGCTTCCGCGCCACGGGGCAGGTGGGCTCGATCGCCACCGACTGCATCGCGCTGCGTCCGCCGACGGGCGGGGCGCTGCTCGGGTGGGACTGGCTGGAGGTGCACGCCCAGGACTTCGATCACGTCACGCGGGCCACGGTCCGCGTGGAGACCTGCGGGCAGTTCTCCCAGTCGCTCACGTCGGCCGACCTCACCGGGTGCGACGTCATCGACCTGTCGGCGGTGCCGCCCACGGTCACCGGCGTCCGCCTCATCATCGACGTCGACCACGACGCCGCCGCCACCACGCCGCGCTTCCTGCTCGACCGCCTCGAGGTCGTCGGGCGGTCCACGTCGGTCGCCCGGGTCACCGCCTGGCCGGTCGGCACCGAGGCCCGCGCGGGCGACCCGGTCGCCTGGTACCTCACCGTCACCGGCAGCGGCGCCCTGCTGCCCGACGCGACGCTCACGCTCGACCTCGACGCGCTCAACGCCGACGCCACGCTCGTCAGCGACGCCCACGACCTCGACCTGGCGCCGAACGACACCACCGCCCGTCCCCTCGCCTTCCTCGACGTGGCCCCCGGGCCCGACGGCTCGCCGGCCTCCACACCCGCGCCCGGCGCCACCTCCGGTGCGGTGACCTGGGCGCTGGGCGACGTGCCCGCTGGCACCACACAGGGCCTGACCACCCTGCTCACCGCCCCCACGGGCACCCTCGACGGCAGCACGCTGGCCGTGGCCGCCCGCCTCGACACCCACCGCGCGCCCACCTGCCCATCGTCCCAGACCAGCGCGCTGACGTCCACCGCCGACAGCCGCGCGCTGCCGATCACCGTGCACAGCGCCACACAGGTGGTGTTCTTCAACGGCCCGGGTGCGGGCGAGCGCATCCACCCCGGCGCCTCGTGGACCGACTACGTCGAGCTGCAGTCTCCGCTCGCCGGCACGCCCGACCGCTCCGATCTGTCCGACGTGGACTTCGTCATCGACTTCGGCGCCGGCTCGTGCACGCCCGTGTACGTCGGCTACGACATCGCCTGGCCCGACACCCAGCCCGCGGCGTGGCGGGTGGTCGACGTGGTGTCCGAGCCCACGCCCGGTGCGATCGCCACCGGCCCGCTCCACCTGCGCCTGCCCCGCGTGGTGCAGGCCTCCGACCGCCCCCAGCTCCTCGTCACGTACGCCGGACCCGACGACGGCTCCTGCGTCGACGGCGACACCCTCCAGCTGCACGTGGAGGTCTCCGCCGACCAGCCCGAGGTGGCGTTGGACACCACCCACCGCGCCCAGCCCTTCGAGGAGGACGACGAGCTGTGCCGCAGCGGCTTCGTGCGCTGGCCCCAGCGCGTGATGAGCGGCGGCGAGGTGCCCGAGGACTACCTGCCGTTCCCCGGCGTCAACCCGCAGGAGGCCTACCTGATCGGCTTCGGGCTCAACGAGTTCGGGGCCCGCCCGTTCTCGGTGGGGCCGGGCGACTGGTACGACATGTGGCTGCCGTGGACCAACTACGGCACCAACGCGCCGTCGATCGCGGTCGACGCCAGCTACGTGCTCGGCACGATCCCCGGCTACGCCACGTTCCGCGGCATCCGCGACACGTCGTTCACCACGCCGCTGCGCGCGTTCAAGGACTGCGCGGGCGGCGCCCTCGATCCCGACGACGCCGCGTTCGACCACGCCGACCCCACCCAGTCGGGCTGGTCTGCGGTCGACGCCACGTTCGGCACGCCCTACGCGCCGTTCACCGCCACGCCGGCCGACGCCGATCCGCGCGCGATCGTGCCCGGCGGCTGCCGCGTGCTCCTCGAGCGGTCGCCCGACGACCCGCTCGGCGACGACCCGACGATGATCATCACGGCGCTGATGCGCATGTGCGACGCCGCCGACGCGGCCGCGGGCTGGTGCACGACACCGGCCGACGGCGCGGAGGTGCTGGCGTGGTCGGGCGAGATGCCGCCGTACTTCGAGATGATGGTGTGGCACGACGGCGTCACCACCGTCTGCGACACCACCGCCAACGTCACCGGGGCCTACTTCTACCTGGAGGAGGCGAGCTGGCCGCGGGTGTTCGTCACGCCGGCGGGCGACGCCGTCCCGCCCGGCGGCACCGCGTCGTTCGTGCTGGAGCCCCACAACGAGAACCAGGCTTCACGCCCGGCGCTGGCGGTGTGGGGCCTGTCGCTGTTCGACGCCCGCGACGCGGTGGACCTGACCGCCGTCACCGGCGCCGCGGCGCTGCCGCCCGGGGGCCGGATGCCTACCGGCGCGGCGCTGTCCGACATCACCTTCCATCCGCCCGACGCCGCCGGGTGCCTCGCCGCGGTCGACGCGCTGGACCCGGCGTGCCTGGCGTGGTTCGAGGTGGCCGACCGGGCCCAGCCGCCCAACTACTGGGGCGTCGCCGATCCCAACCAGAAGGGGCGCCTGGCGGCCATCGACACCTGGGAGGGTCACGTCGACCTGCCGCTGACGGGCGGCCAGGACGGCGCGATCGTCGCCGTCGCCGGCCAGGCGCGCGCGTTCACCCGCACCGCCACCGCCTGCACCACCGACGCCACCTGCGGCGCAGGCGCCCGCTGCGCCACCGCCGAGGGCGTGTGCTGGACCGTGGGCGACCTCGGCGCCGCCAACGCCTCCCCCCGCTACACCTGCGGCGACGCCTGCGACGTCCCCGCCGAGGTGGTCGTCCACGACGCCCCGGCGCTGCGCGTCGCCAAGGCCGCGCCGGCCTACGCGCTCGCCGGCACGACCGTCCCCTACGTGCTCACGCTGACCAACCCCTCGTCCACCCCGGTGGCCGGCTGGTGGCTGGTCGACCAGGTGCCCGTCGCGGGGATCGAAGGCGGCGACGTCACCGGCGACCTCGGCCGGGCATGGATCGACCTGCCCCCGGGCGACGTGATCGTCGAGACCTCCGACAGCCCGCTGTGCGCCCGCCCGAACACCCGCACCTTCCCCACCGGCTGGACCGCCGTCGCCGTCGAGGCCACCACGGAGCCCGGCTACCGGTCCCGCACCGTCGATCCGCTGGTCACCACCGGCTGCGTCCGAATCCGCGGTGCGCGCCCCGACGTCGCCGTCGCCGGCGGCACCACGCTGGCGGTGCGGCTCGACGTCGCCATGCCGCCCGGGTCCACCGACGGCCAGCGCATGATCAACGCGGCGTTCGGCGGCGCCACCACCGGCTTCGGCGCCGCGGTGCCCGTGCCCGACGCCGCCGCCCCCCTGGTCTACACCAAGGCCGGGTCCACGGCCGCGGTCGAGCTGTCCAAGTCAGGCTTCGCGAGCCGCACCGAGCCGGGCCTGGTGACGTGGACGCTGACGGTCCACAACGCGGGCGCCCTGTCGGACCCACTGGGCACCACGGTCACCGACTGCCTGCCCGACGGCGTCGACCTCGTGGCGATCACGCCGCCCGCCGGCGGCAGCTGCATCCCCGCGGACTGCGCCACGGCCGTGATCACGCCGACGTGCCCCAGCGGGGAGATCACCGTCACCGTCCCGCCCCTGTTCCCCGACGACCTGCAGCCCGGCGGCCCCGACGAGGTCTCGTTCACCGTCACCACCCAGCTCACCACCGCCACCGACGCGCTCGTCAACACCGCCACGGCCACCCCGCGGTCGCCGGGCACGAGCGACGACGCCGTCGCCACCGTACTCGTCGGCGGACTGACCTTCGACAAGGCCGTGGTCGCCGTGCCGCCCAACGGCACCGCCGATCCCGTCCTCGTCCGCAACGGCGAGCAGGTGCACTACACGCTCACCCTCACCAACGACCTGCAGGTCGACCGGTGGTTCCACCTCGTCGACGCCATCCCCGACGGCGTGACCTACGTCCAGGGCAGCCTGCGCATCGACGGCGCGGTCGGCTCGGAGAGCCTCGTCCGCTTCGGGCGCACGCTCACGATGGTCAGCCCCGCGGCCGTCCCCCCGGGCGGCACGCTGGTCGTCGCGTTCGACGCCATCGGCGACGCGCTCACCACCACCCTCACCACCAACGTGGGCGTGGCGGCGTCCTGCCCCGACGACACCGCCGACAGCGCCTGCGCCACCGCCGTGGCCTCCAACGCCGTGCAGGTGCTCGTCGAGGTGTGCGGCGACAGCCAGACCTCGGTGTCGGAGGACTGCGACGACGGCAACACCGACGACGAGGACGGCTGCTCGTCCACCTGCCAGGACGAGGTCTGCGGCGACGGCATCGTCCAGGCGGCCCTCGGCGAGGCCTGCGACGACGGCAACACCGCCAATGGCGACGGCTGCACCGCCACCTGCGTCGCGGAGGGCTGCGGTGACGGCGTCCGCCAGGCGGGCCTCGGCGAGCAGTGCGACGACGGCAACCTCGTCGACGGCGACGGCTGCTCGTCGGCGTGCCTCGACGAGTTCTGCGGCGACGGCGTGGTGCAGCCCGGTCTCGGCGAGACCTGCGACGACGCCAACAGCATCGACGAGGACGGCTGCTCGTCCACGTGCCGCATCGAGGCGTGCGGCGACGGCGTCGTGCAGGCCAGCGCTGGCGAGACCTGCGACGATGGCAACACCGTCGACGGGGACGGCTGCGACAGCAACTGCCAGACCGAGCGCTGCGGCGACGGCATCGTCCAGGCGGGCCTGGGCGAAGCGTGCGACGACGGCAACACCGTCGACGAGGACGGCTGCTCGTCCACCTGCCAGGACGAGGTGTGCGGCGACGGCATCGTGCAGCGCGGCCTGGGCGAGACCTGCGACGACGGCAACACGTCCGGTGGCGACGGCTGCTCGGAGGACTGCCAGCGCGAGGGCGGCCTCGACAGCGACACGGGCTTCGACACCGGCGGCGGCGGCAAGGACGACGGCTGTCAGTGCAGCCAGGGCCTGTCGACGTCCGCGGGCTGGTGGGTGCTGCTCACCGGCCTGCTGGGGATCCGCCGCCGTCAGCGCTGACGCGCGCGAGCAGGGCGTCGGCGAGGCGCCCTGCCGCATGGGGGCCGTGACGGAAGAACAGGCTCGGCTCGATCACCTCGAGCTCGTTGAGGACGAGCCCGCCGTCGTGGTGCAGCACGTCGACCCGCGCATACAGGAACGGCGCGGCACGACCGAGGTGGGCGCCCGCTGCGGCCAGGGCGCGGGCCGCGAACGCGTCGAGCGCAGGCGTGAGCGGCAGCGGCTCGTCGTGGGCGCCGAAGTCGTCCTGCACCCGGTAGTCACCGGCCACCGGCACCTTGCGCACGGCGTGGGTGGCGGCGCCGTCGATCACGATGACGCTCCACTCGCCGACGTCCTCGACCGTCGCCAGGTAGGGCTGGAGCATCATGTCGACACCCACCCGCGCCAGGTGGGCCTGCGCGGACGCCACCCCGTCGGCCGACGCGTCGAAGCGCAGCGTCTCCCACGCCGTCGACCCCACCACGGGCTTGAGGAACGCCCGCGTCCACCCGTGCGCGGCGAGCACGGCGCCGACGTCCACGGGTTCCCCGGCCGTCAGCCACACCGTCGGCGCCACGGGGACCCCGCGTGCGGCCAGATCGCGCAGGTAGGTCTTGCGGGCGTTCCACGCGACCACGGCGCCGTCGTGCAGCACCGGCACCACGGCCTCCGTCGCCGCCAGCCAGTCGAGGAAGGCCGGCAGGCGCTCCTGGTAGTCCCACGGCGTGCGCAGCAGGGCGATGTCGAAGCCTGCCCAGTCCACGGCGGCGTCGGACCACGCGGGCTGCGCGACCGTGGCGCCGCGCGCACGCAGCGCGTCGTGCAGGGGCCGATCGTCGACCTCCCAGGCGGGCAGGTCGGTGCGGGTGACGAGCGCGACCCGCATGTCAGGCTCCGGGGCGCGGCACGTCGTAGGTGAGCGGCTCCCCGCGCGACAGCACGAAGAACGTGGGGGTGTTCACCTGGACCACCCCGAGGTCGACGTAGGAGTAGCCGAGCAGCAGATCGACCTCGCCGGGCACCAGCGCCACGAGCGGGTCGCGGATGAGGCGCTGGGTGTTGAACAGGCCGGTCTCGGCGAGCCCGTAGTCGATCATCAGGCCCTGCTGATACCGCCCGGGCGTGCGGTAGCTGGCGGCGGGCACCACCTCGTAGTGCCAGTAGGTCTTGCGCTGGCCGTCGCGTCGGCGGCGGTCGACGAACGGGCCGTGGACGCCTTGCTGCTCGACGGCGACGTTCCAGCCGCGCAGCACGTCCCCGTCGCGCTTGAACACCTTCTTGAACGTGCGCCACGCCAGCCGCGCCACCACGTCGGGCATGTCGAGCGCGACCCCGTGGTACTCGGTGTCGTCCAGCGCCGTGGGTTCGATCGGATGGCCCGCGGCGAGCACGTCGTGCAGCTGGCGGGTGCGCAGGGCGAGGAGGTCGTCGACGCTGGGCATGGGACTCCCCGGGGGACGGGCGGGCGACGGCGCCCGATAACCGGCTCTCGTTCGCGCCGGACGCCCACGGTGGCCGGCACCGTCACGGCGTCGTGATCGTCACCGTGAGGTCGAACGGTCCGGCGGCGTCGGTGGCGCTCACCACCGACAGCCCGAGCAGCACCACCCCCGCCTCGTCGGTGCTGTTGGTGTAGGACACCGACTCCGCGGCCCCGGCGAAGTAGCGGTCGGCGCCCACCACGCAGGCCTCCGGCGCGCCGCACGAGCGCAGCAGGTACACGGCGCTGTCGATGTCGCGCACCTCGAACGCCACGTCGATGGTGGCCCCCGCCGGCACCTCCACGCGCGTGAAGCCGTCGACGCCCTCGGGGACGGCCATGCCGGTGCACCGCGGCCCGAACCCGCTCGCGGTCAGCCCGTCGAGGGTGCCCTCGTAGGTGCCCGGCAGCAGCAGGTCGCCGTCGCGGCCCCCCGCGCAGGTGTCGGCCGGGGCCAGCGTCGGCACGACCACGTCGGTGTCGCTGTCGACCTCGGTGTCGACCTCGGTGTCGGTGTCGGTGTCGAGCAGGTCGTAGCCGGGGTCGTACGGTACGGCGCAGCCGACGAGGGCGAGCAGGCCGAGGGTGCGTGGCAGGGGCATGGCGTCTCCCAGGTCGTCGGAGCTAACGCACGCCTCGTGCCGTCGCTCCGGCCGCGCGGGGCTGTGGGCCGGCGTCGGGAGAAAGAAGACGGGCCCGGATCCGCGCGGTGCGGACCCGGGCCCGGGCAGACCTCCCACCGTCACTTGGCGGCGGCGGTCTCCTCGGCGCTGGGCGCCGCGCCCGCGTAGGTGGACTTCGGCTCCATCCAGGCGAAGCGCTCCTCGAGGACGTGGCGGCCGGCGTCGTACTTGGCGTCGTCGCTGTTGTCCCAGAGGTCGCGGAACTTCTGCTCCACGAACTGGCGCGTGTTCCGGGCGAAGATGTCGGACAGCTCGACCGCCGAGGCCGCCTCGGGCGCGCGCTCGTCGACGAACTTCTGGGCGCGCACGATGTTGGCGACCATCACGAACAGCTCCATCGCGATGTCGACGGCGCGGAACACGAAGGCCTGCTTCTTCTCCATGCGGGCCTGGTAGATGACCATCGCGTGGAACAGCGTGCGGGCGAGGCGACGCGACGCCGACTCGGCGTAGCGCAGGTGGGTGGCCAGCTTGCCGAAGCGGCTGTAGCTCGGGCGGAACAGGAACCCGAGCCAGAGCTTGGGGTACCAGGTGGCGTAGAACCAGGCGATGCCCGGCAGCGCCGCGAAGATCTTGCCCATGTCGGGCTTCTTGTCGAGCAGCGGGCCGGCGACCTTGAGGTGCTTGTCGAGCAGCTCACGCGCCATCATCAGGTGCATGATCTCGGACGAGCCCTCGAAGATGCGGTTGATGCGGCTGTCGCGCATCGCGCGCTCGAGCGGGGCGGGACGCTCGCCACGGCCGGCCAGCGAGCCCTCGGTCTCGTAGCCGCGACCACCCTTGATCTGGATGGCCTCGTCGATCACGGTCCAGCCGCGGGTGGTCACCCACTCCTTGGCGGCGGCGGCCTCGAGGCGGATGTCGTAGCCCTCGCGCTCGGACAGCTCGGCGGCGCAGTAGGACAGGGTCTCCATGCCGTAGACGGTGGCGGCCATGTCGGCGAGCTTGTGCGAGATGATCTCGTGCTTGCCGACCGGCTGGCCCCACTGGACGCGCTCGGTGGACCAGCGACGGCTCTCCTCGAGCATCGCCTTGGCCGAGCCGGTGCAGGCGGCGGGGATCGACAGGCGGCCGGTGTTGAGCGTGGTGAGCGCCACGCGCAGGCCCTTGCCCTCGCCGCCGACGATGTCCTCGGTCTTGACGACGACGTCCTTGAAGCGGATGACGCCGTTCTGCAGCGCCTTGAGGCCCATGAAGCGGCAGCGGTAGGCCACCTCGACGCCCGGGGCGTTGCCCTCGACGACGAACGCGGAGATCTTGTTGGTGGACGGGTCGCGCGCCATCACGATGAACAGCTCGGCGATCGTGCCGTTGGTGATCCAGAGCTTCTCGCCGTTGATCCGCCAGTTGCCGTCGGCGTCCTTGACGCAGGTGGTGCCGACGCGGGCCGGGTCGGAGCCGACGTCGGGCTCGGTGAGGGCGAACGCGGACACCGCACCCGCGGCGCAGCGCGGCAGGTACTTGGCCTTCTGCTCCTCGGAGCCGAACAGCTTGACCGGCTGCGGGATGCCGATGGACTGGTGGGCCGACAGCAGCGCGACGCAGTTGCCGTCGAAGCGACCGACGAGCTCGAGCGCCTTGCAGTACTCGACGTTGCCGAAGCCGAGGCCACCGTACTTCTTGGGGATCTTCATGCCGAAGGCGCCCAGCGCCGCGAAGCCCTTGATGACGTCGTCGCCGTACTCGCCGGTCTCGTCGATCTTCGCCGAGTCGACCTTGTCGACCATGAAGGCCTCGAGGCGACGGTAGAAGTCGTGGAACTCGTCGGACAGCTCGGTCTCCTGCCAGGGATCGAGCCAGTCGACGCGGAGCTCGCCGAGGAACATGCTGCGGAGGAAGCCGCGGCCGTTCCAGTCCGCCTCGCGAGAGGACTCGAGCAGCTCGCGGGACTGCTCTTCGGTCGCGTTGAGGTTCTTGTTGGTGGCCATCGGGCACCTCTTGGGTGTGGAATCGTGTGCGGGACGCCGCGCGGTCGCGGACGTCCCCCGCTGCGTCGCTACAAATAACCTAGCTTGCTAACCATCTGCCAGTGAGAAACTGGTCACGACGGGTCATCGTCCAGCATCAACCGTGTCTGAGCGGAAGTGGAGGTCTCGTGTCGGTCACCGTGGAGCGCGTCCCACCGATCTGGATCGTCCACCTGGATCGGCCCCAGGTGCGCAACGCCGTCGACGGCGCCACCGCCGCCGCGCTCGCGGAGGCCTTCCGCGCGTTCGACGCCGACGCGGACGCCCGGGTCGCGATCCTGCACGGCCGCGGCGGCACGTTCTGCGCCGGCGCCGACCTGGTCGCCTTCACCCGCGGCGAAGGAAACCGCCTCGACCCCGACGGCGACGGCCCGATGGGCCCCACCCGCATGGCGCTGTCCAAGCCCGTCATCGCCGCGATCGAGGGCCACGCCGTGGCCGGCGGGCTGGAGCTGGCGCTGTGGTGCGACCTGCGGGTCGCCGCCGACGACGCCGTGCTGGGCGTGTTCTGCCGGCGGTGGGGTGTGCCGCTGATCGACGGTGGCACCACGCGCCTGCCGCGGCTCATCGGCGTGTCGCGCGCCCTCGACCTGGTGCTCACCGGGCGGGCCGTCCACGCCGACGAGGCCCTCGCCATCGGCCTCGTCCACCGCGTCGCCCCCCACGGCGGGGCCCTGGAGGCCGCGCGCCAGCTCGCCCACACCATCGCGGCCTTCCCGCCCCGGTGCGTGGTGGCCGATCGCGCCGGCGTGCTCGCCAGCGTCGACCTCGACCTCGACGCGGCGCTGCGCGCCGAGTTCGCGCGGGGCATGGAGGTGGTGGCCAGCGGCGAGACGCTGGAGGGAGCCCTGCGCTTCGCCGCAGGCGAGGGCCGGCACGGCGAGGGGGTCGACGGATGACGACGCTGGTGATCGGCCACACCTGGGACGGGGCGGTGCTCCCCGCCGCACGCCGCGCCGCGGTGCGCCTCGCCGACGCGGGCACCCACCTGGCGATGTGCGTCGTCGCCCCGTTCCACGACGACCCCGCCCCCGACCACGCGGTCGGCGCCACGCCCGGCCTGTGGAACCACGAGGTGGTGGAGCTGTTCGTGGCGGGCCCCGACGAGCGCTACCTCGAGGTCGAGCTCGGTCCCTACGGCCACCACCTCGCGCTCGAGCTCGCCGGCGTGCGCCAGCCGTTCCGCCAGGCGATGCCGATGTACACGGCCACGCGCCGCAGCCTGGGGTGGTGGGCCGGCACCGCGCTCATCCCGCGTGCCTGGCTGCCGCCCCCACCCCACACCGCCAACGCCTTCGCGATCCACGGCACGGCCGACGCCCGCAGCCACGCCGCGGCCACGCCCCTGCCCGGCCCCCGGCCCGACTTCCACCAACCCCACCGGTTCCCGCCGACGGGGCTCCCCGTGGAGCACAGCGGTCACGACCTCGTCGACGGCCTCGCCGAGACGCTCGTGGCGCTCCGCGGCGTGCCGGCCCGCGACGCCCGACGCATCGCGGCCGAGGTGGTCGATCGCTCCGATCCGCCGTCGTGGACGGTGGCCGCCCTGACGGCCGTCCACGCCGTCTCCGGCGATTGACGCACCGACGGCGCGGCACCGGAAGGGAGCGGGTATAGTGCGGCCCCGAACCAGGACGACCCGCATGCCCACGCTGTCCCTGCTGACGTTGCTCGTCGCCCCGGCGCTCGCCGTGGAGCCGCGCCTGCCGGCCACCTCCGAGGTGGCGCCCGCCGTCTACATCGACATCACCCGCGAGGGCTTCGCCCAGGCCGACGAGATCATCACGTCCGTGCTCCCGCCCACGGTGCCGATCGACAACAGCGGCTTCATCCAGGGCGGCTCGTTCGGCGGCGGCTTCGCCGGCCTGGACTACGAGTTCGGCGTCGACAACCTCGTGGTGATTCCCGAGCTCGACTCGGCCTCGGTGATCCCCATCGGCCCCACGGTCTGCCGCGAGGGCGCGGGCACCCCGGGCAACGGCTACCTCGACGTCGACGCCGGCTTGCTGGTGTCGCTCAACACGGCCGCGAACCCCGCCCACGCGTGGCTCGAAGCCGACATGAACCTGTTCTTCGGGCTGATCGACGTCGGCCTGCTCAACGAGCGCTGCAACATCCACATCGACCGCAAGCTGGTCAGCGTGGGCGTCGACGTCACCATCGGCCCGAAACAGAACCCGAGCACCTGCTTCTACAACTACGTCGAACCCGCGAGCTGTCCCCTCGCCCTCGACGCCCGGGGCCAGTGCGGCTGCATCATCCCCGAGATCACCATCGACAACTTCACCTGGGACATGGACATCCAGAACATCGACGACCTCGGGCTGCAGTGTTCCGGGTTCATCGAGCTCCTCATCGACCTCGCCGACTTCTTCGGCATCGACCCGGTCGAGCTCCTCCTCGAGTCCCTCCGCCCCACGATCGACAGCACGATCAACGGCGCCATCGCCGACCTGCAGCCCCAGCTCGATGCGCTGGGCGACGCGCTGCTCATCCAGCAGGACATCGACCTGCTCGGCAACAACCTGTCGATCGGCATCTGCCCCACCGACTGGTACGTCGACAACGACGGCATGCGCATCGAGCTGTCCGGGCACGCCCACGGCCCCGAGTTCCCCAACCCGTGCATCGCCGCCTACGACGAAGGCGGCAGCCTCGTCACCGTGCCGCCCTCCGGCGAGCGCTACCCGCAGCTGGGCAACAGCGGCGTCGCCTTCGACGAGCACGCCGCCGCGCAGATCAACGACGACTTCGGCAACCAGGCCCTCTACCACCTGTGGCGCACGGGCCTCCTCTGCCAGACGCTGTCGCCCGACCAGTCCGCGATCGACCTGCCGATCACGCTCGACACGAGCCTGCTCAACCTTCTCTCCGGCCAGGCGCTCACCGACCTGTTCCCCGAGGCCCAGCCGATCACGCTGGTCACACGCCCCCGCAAGCCGCCGGTGATGCGCACCATCCCGTCCGGCCCCAACCTCGCCGTCGTCACCCTGGAAGACATGGGCATCGACATGTACGCCAGCCTCGACGGACGGCTGTCGCGCGTGGTGGGCATGGAGCTGTCGGCCGACGCCACGCTCGACGTCGCGTTCGACAGCAGCATCGGCCAGATCGGCGCCCAGGTCGGGATCGACCCCGCGCTCATCGACCCCGTCGTGGTGTTCAACGACCTGGCGCCCGACGCCAGCGCGTCGATCGAGGACGGCTTCGGCGGCGTGATCCAGCAGCTCGTCGGGCCGCTCCTCGGGGACGCCCTCGGCGACATCGTGTTCGACCTGCCGAGCATCCAGGGGCTGGGCGTGCAGGAGGCGGTGCTGGCGCCGTCGGGCCCGGGCCAGGACTGGCTCGGCGTGTTCGGCGACATCGGTCCGGTCGCCTACGGCAGCACCGGCGCGGCCGGCTGCGACCTGTTCGGCGGCGACCCCAGCGGGTCGGGCGGCTGCGACACCGGCTGCAGCAGCAACCCGCTGCCCAGCCGCCTCGGCCTGCTGTTCCTGCCGCTGCTCGTCGCCGTGTTCCGCCGCCGCCGCTGATCGGCGCTGCACCCCCCGGGTCGGTCGTGCGCGTCGGGTGTTCGTGCTAGCGGGTGACCGTCACCCGCGCCGCGGACCCCCGCGAGGAGCACCCATGTCCAACCCCACCGCCATCTTCGACACGTCCGAGGGCACCTTCGAGGCCGAGCTCTACGTCGACCAGATGCCCGTCACCGCCGGCAACTTCATCAAGCTGGTCGAGTCGGGCTTCTACGACGGCCTCCACTTCCACCGTGTCATCCCCGGCTTCATGCTCCAGTTCGGCTGCGAGTACAGCAAGCAGTACGGCCACCCCCGCTCCGGCACCGGCAGCTCGCCGCTCGGCAACGTCAAGGACGAGCACACCGCGAAGCTGTCGAACGAGCCGGGCACGCTGTCGATGGCCAACACCGGCCGCCCCAACAGCGGCGGCGCCCAGTTCTTCATCAACACCGTCCACAACAGCTTCCTCGACTGGTGGGACACCTCCACGCCGTCGCAGCACCCGGTGTTCGGCAAGGTCACCAAGGGCATGGACGTCGTGAAGAAGATCGAGGGCTTCGGCTCGCGCAGCGGCGCCACGAGCAAGGCCGTGAAGATGAACAAGGTCACCGTCGTCAGCGCCTGATCGCCCCCCCCCTCCGCGCGCGCCGGAGGCGTCAGTCCGCCTTCGGCGCCTCGGTCGGCGTCGCCGGCTCGTCCACGCCGTCCGGCGGCGCGTCGGGCTGGTCGTCGGCCGGGATCGCGAGCCGTCCGTCCCCCACCGCCTGCGGGGCCTCGGGTGCGTCGTGCATCTCGCAAGGCTCGGCCGGCGGCGACGCTGGCGCTGCCGTCGCAGCCGGCGCGTCGGCCTTGCGCCGGGTGAGCTTCGACAGCGAGCCGAACAGCAGGCTGATCCGTCCGCCGATCGTGGGCGTGACGAAGCCGCGCCCGTAGTCGCCTTCGGTGATCTGCACGAAATTCAGCGGCAGCTTGCCGTAGAAGCCCGCCTCGATCGCCACCGGCCCGAGCGGAAGGCCCACGGCGATCGTCGGCCTCAGGAAGCCGTAGATCGCGAGGTAGTCGCCATCGGACGCTGTGGTGTCGGAGAACACGCCCAGCCCGAGGTCGCCGTAGCCGGTCAGGTAGAGCGGCCCGATCGTCCGCAAGCGGCCGAACTGCACGCCCCCTTCCACCAGCTCGACCCCCTCACGTGCACGGCAGTACTCGAACGTGCCGCCCAGGCGCCCGCCACGGTCACCCACGCCGAACCCGACCACGCCGGCGCAGAGCATGTTGCCCGGCGCGTCGTGCGGGGAGGAGTGCGGACCGTAGCGAGGGAAGTACTGCCCTTCGAGGGTCAGACCGCCCGCGCCTGCGCCCGCCCAGGAGACGGCGGGGAGCAGGCTCATGCACAGGATCGGCAGGGTGCGCGTCATGGTGGTCCTCCACCGCGAGCCTACCCGCTCCAAGACGGGCCCGGACAGTGCAAAGCCAGACCTTTCGTCACGTCCGACCCCGACGCGTCACGCCGCAGGCTCAGAGCGCGCGCAGGTACTGCTCCAGCGCGTCGAGCTGATCCGCCGTGAGGTCCGAGGTGACACCGTGGAGGTCGTCGGGGTTGGCGGTGGTCAGCACGTCCCGCAGCGTGGGGGCCGATCCGTCGTGCAGGTAGGGCGGCGTCGCCCACACCCCGTGCAGGTCAGGGATGTCGAGGCCGGTCAGCTCCCCGCCGAGCCGGTGACCGGAGGCGGGCCCGATGGTGCCCACGTCGACGAGCGCGGGCACCCCCGGGGACAGCCAGCCGCTCGCCGAGCCGCCGTCCGGGTGGCAGCTCGCGCACCCCACCGCCGGATCGTCGAAGATCGCCTGTCCTTCGGACACGTCGACGCCCCACGACACGTCGAGGTCCGCCTCGTGGGCGACGTAGGCGGCGAGCGCGTCGAGTGCAGGCGACAGCCCCGCCTTGGGCGCGCCCAGCGTCGTGCCGGCCGGGCCCGCGAACTGCGCGTCGGTCAGGAAGCCGCGGCCGCCCTGCGGCCCCCGGATGTCGTGCTCGAAGTCCTGGACCTCGTCGAAGTTGCCCGACCAGTGGATCGGCAGCCCCACCCGGCGGTCGAAGCCCCGCAGCGACACCGTGTTGCGCAGGCCCTCGCCGCGGTCGGTGAAGTCCCACACCCGGTGGTCGTCCTCGCCGTCCAGGTGGCACGACGCGCACGACGCGTAGCCGTCCTTCGACATCCTCGGGTCGGAGCCGTCGTGGAAGACGCGCGCGCCAGCGAGCACCTGGCCGTCCCACGGCTCGACGCCGTCCTCGCGCAGGTCGATCCGGGCGACCGGGTCGGCGCCGACCTCCCCGTCGAGGTCGTACACGTCGAGCGCGCGGTCGTAGCGGGCGTGGGCGAGGAGCCACCGGCCGTCGTCCGACACGGCGAGGCCGTCGACGCCGTGGCCCGTGTCGACCCACACCCCGGCGTTGCCCAGCGTGAAGGCGTCCAGCACCTCGATGGTGCGCGTGCCGAGCGTGGCCGCGTACAGCCAGTCTCCGCGCGGCGCGTAGGCGACGGCGCTGACGAGGTCGCGATCGTCGAGGCGACCGTGGTCGAGCTCGGTGCCCGTCGGCGCCAGCGCGTCGTCGACGGAGACCAAGCGGATGTCGGCGCGCACGGTGTTCTCGTCGGTGAGCGGCGCCCCGTCGCGCACAAGGCCACCGAGCACGTTCGCGCGCAGCCCGGCGATCACCGCCACATGGCCATCCGGTCGGATCGCCACCGCCTGCAGGTAGGTCGGCACGCCGCGGCTGGAGATGTCGTTGTCGGGGAGCGTCTCGACCGCGAGCGTCCACGTGTCGAGCACCTGGGTGGTGGGCACCCACGTCCACCACAGCCCGTACGCGTCGGGGCTGCGGTGGCGGGTGGCCACCACCTGTCCCGGCTGCCAGGCGAGGCCTCGCACGTCGCTGCCCACGCCGGGCTGCGCGCCGGGCACCATGTCCGCGTCCCAGGTGAGCAGCCGACCGGTGGGGTCCTCGCGACCGCGCATCGTGGCCACCACGTCCAGGTCGTCGCCGAGCACCACGCCGAACACGGATCGACCGCTGTTCGACAGGTCGGCCCGCCCGCGCTCGGTGACGCTGCCATCGGCGTGCACGTCGTACAGGAACACGCCGGGCCTGCCCTGCTCGCACGCCACCGCCAGCAGCCCCACGTCACCATCGCCCTGCCCCTGCGGCCACGGCGCCACCGACAGCCGCCGCGGCGTCGGGCAGTCCGTCAGCCACGCCACCGCCTGCCGACCGGTGAGGTCGACGACGGCGACGGCGCCGAGATCGGGCGTGGCCACGTAGGCGCGGTCGCCCAGCGTCACCACCGACGACGACGCGCGCGGCGGCGGCTGGGTGGCCGGGTAGGTCACGGCCAGCACCACCGTGGCCACCGAGGTCGTCCCGTCCTCGCCCTGCACCTCGAGGCTGACCGTGCGGTGGCCCGGCGACGACCACGCGTGGGTCACCGTCAGCACGTCGGACCAGTCCGTGACGCTGCCGTCGTCGAAGTTCCACCGCGCCTGCACGGCCCGCAGCGACCCCGACGCATCGAGCGTGACGGTCTCGTCGACCAGCGCGAGCGCCGGCGCCGCGATCACCGCGTCGGGGCCGGTGGGGCGCAGGTCGTCCGTGTCGGTGTCGACGTCGGTGTCGTCGACGTCGTCGGTGGCCGGCGGCGACGCGCAGGCCATCGCGACCACCAGCGCCGCCACCGGACGGGCGCCCCTCATGGCGTCGCCGCGTCGGTGTCGACGGCCCGGGTGCCCGCCACGGTGAACCCGAACGTCGTCTCGGCGTCGACCGGGTTGCCGGACAGGTCGACGATGCCGCCCGACGGGATCGTCACCGTGTAGGTCACGCCCTCCCGCAGCGGCGCCGCCGGCGTGAAGTTGACGATGTTCTCCTGCACGTTGAAGCTGCCCTCGACGTGCTCGCCGTCGTCGGCCCGCACCCGGAAGCTGCCGGCGAACACGCTCACCGGCTCCACCATCTCGTCGAACACCACCCCGATGCGCGACGTGACCGCCTGGTTCACCGCGCCGTCGTGGGGGCTCGTCATGCCGGCGTGGGGCGGGATCGCGTCGGGCTCGGTGGCCCACGGCACCACCGACGAGGCCTGCCCGGGGTTGGAGCGCTCGTCGACGCTGAGGACGGCGACGTTGCCGAGCGGCGTGACCGTGTCGAGGTCGCCCTGGAGCGCGAACTCCCCGATGGCGGTCGGCGCGCTCGGGTCGGAGAAGTCGTAGACCGTGCCGAACGTGGACTCCCCCTCGAACAGGAAGTCGCCGTGCTGGAAGATGTAGCCGCCCTCGCCGCGATCGTTCGTGGCCGCGGCCACCAGCGTCGGCACCTCCGGGTCGGTGAGGTCGTAGACCAGCGGCCCGCCGCCCCCCGCCGGACTGTGGGCGTACAACCCCCAGTGCGACCCGACGTTCGCGAAGTAGTACGGCGCGATGCGCCCCTCGCTGTTGCGGGTGTCGAACGTGCCGCCGAAGATCGGCTGCGCATCCAGCGGGTCGGACACGTCCATCAGGATCGTGCGGCTGATCCCGGCCGACGACGACATCGCGGTGTTGCCCCACACGTGGAACGTGCCGGCGACGTGGATGCCCTCGAAGGTGATCTGGTCGGCGACGGTGGGGTTCAGCGGGTCGGAGGCGTCGATGACGAACACCCCGTTCGACGCCGTCGACGCGAACACGTACGGCCCCTGCCAGAACGTCGACAGCGTCAGGCGGGTGTAGCTGTCGGGGTAGTGGTGGTTGGGCACGGCCACCTGGCTGACCCACACGGGCGCCGTCACGTCGGTGATGTCCCAGAACCCCACGCCGCCCGACCCGTCGTAGGCGAGGAAGTCGACCGCGGCGTACGTGCGCCCCGCCACCGTGGACAGGCCGATCGCGTGGGATTCGCGCATCCACGGCGTCCACCCCTCGCCCACCTTGGTGGGGGCGCAGGGGTCTGAGAAGTCCCAGAACGTGATCCCGCCGCCGAACACGCCCTCACAGTCCGCGACGTCGCCGGGCGCTTCGGGCGTGGGGGGCGCGTCCATGCCGCACGCCTCCCAGTCCAGGCGCTTGATGCCGTCCTCGGGCGCCCAGGGCATCAGCACGTAGCCGTCGTACATCACCACCAGGTTGTGGTGGTCGGCCGATCGCGTGGGGTCGCCCTGCAGGTAGGCGCACGCCTCGAACAGATCGGCCTCGTCGAACGCGATCCGGGGCGCACCCGGGCCGTGCGTGGGGCCCCACGCGTCCGGTTCGGGCCAGGCCGGCTCGGTGTCCTGGACGGTGTCGTCGTCCGTCGTCGGGCCCGTGCAGGCCGAGGCCGCCACCCACACCACCACCAGCCGCTTCACGCCAGCCTCCGCGAGGGCGCGCATTGTGCCCCGGACGGACGGTGACCCACAACCGGGCCGCCGCACGGACCCACGACGCCCGAGCGCCTCACTCCGTGGCGTGCTCTTCGAGCCAGGCGTCGTGGGCGGCGAAGTTGCGGTCGATGCCCCAGCGCAGCGTGCCGACCTCGGTGCCCTCGTCGACGGCGATCTGCAGCTCGGTCTGGGTCCACATGGTCTGCATGCGGAGCGTGCCCCCGTCGTCGGACGCGCTGTCGACGTAGGCGCCGTCGGGCGCGGGCGTCTCGCTGTCGGCCCACAGGAAGCCCCCGCCGTCCCGCGGGAACCACACCTCGATGCCCCACGCCTGCCACAGCGTGTTCTTGCCGTTCTCGGAGCTGTAGACGTCGTCGTTCCAGATGATCGCCAGGTAGCCCCAGCGCGGGTCGTCACCGGTGCCCTCGTTGAGGTCGACCCACCGGAAGTCCTTGAAGAAGTGGTAGTCGATGGGCGGGACGATCGTGTAGTTCTTCTGGAGATCCTGGTAGGTTCGAAGCCACTCGCAGCCCTGCTCGGCCCAGCAGTCGGCGCCCTCCAGCACCGTGCGGATGTAGTGGTTGGGCGACGTGGGCTCGAGCCCCTCCACGGCCTGATCGACGATGGGCGGGATCCGGGCGTGTTCGGTGACCGGGTAGGGCGACAGCCGGGTGACCGTGACCGCCAGCGCCTCGGCGGGGTCGACGCCGGCGGGTTGGGGGACGAGGTCGACGACGTCGTCGGCCGCGAGTCGATTCGGCGCCGCCGACCGCTTCGACACGTCGTTGTCGCCGATGGGCAGGCTGCCGTACAGGTCGCGCTCGACGTTGCGGAGCACGCGCGCGATCTCCACGCTGTCCCCGTCGCCCTCGCGCAGCGCGTTCACGACGGCGACGGCGAGCTCGTCGTCGGCCTCCTGCAGCGGCTTGCACCCGGTACCGACGACGCCGACGCCGACGAGCGCCATGACCGGAAACGTGGCTCGAAACAGCACTGACCCTCCACGGGACGATGGAATGGACCGGTAGCGTACACGGGGCGTCCGACGGGCGTCCCCCACGATCCGTCAGGGACTCGTAGAGAGTGGCGCCCGCGCCGCAGTCGGCACCGGATCGGCAGCGCGGCACGGGTAGAGTGCGCGCGGAGGACCCCCCATGCACCGTCCCTTCGCCCTCCTCGCCGCCGTCGCGTGCGTCGGCTGCGGCACGCCGTCGTCCGATGACGCCGACACCGACACCGTCGCGACGGGCGACGCGCCGATGGTGATCACCGACCAGGTCTCGCCGGTCGACGACTGCACCCTCGTGATCCTCGACACCGACGCCTGGGGCAGCCTCACCGCGCGCTTCCACGACGACGCGAACCCGTACACGGAGCTGTCCGACAACGAGGACGGCTTCGACTTCACGTTCGAGATGTACCCCGACCAGGGCAGCGGCTGGGTGGGCGAGGTCGGGGTCTTCCCCACCAACTGCGAGACCCACGGCCTGTGCGCCACGTTCTGCCCCGGCGGCGGCCCGTGCCTCGAGGCCAACGGGCGCGGCAAGGCCGACATCCAGCGCTACCTCGTCAACAACGACGTGCTCGAGTGGCCGGTCCAGATCGTCCTTTCCAACCTGACGTTCCGCGGCAACGGCGCCACCTGCTACCACGTGGACGAGGTCGACCTGCACATGCCGTGAGGCCGCGTCGGACGGCCCCACGCACCCGACGGCGGTGCATCAGTTCCCGGTGAGCTTCTCGCCGAGGTGCGCGCCGTAGGCCCCGATCGCAGCGGCGAGCACGGCGCCGACGACGAGCCGCGCGCCCCCGATCTGGTAGAGCCGGAGCGGCGTGAGCACGCTGATCAGGAAGGTCAGCGCCACCGACAGCGCCGCCGCCACAGCGGGCTCCGCCAACCGGACGCCCGGCGAGATCACGCCCACGGTGAACCCGCCGCCCAGGTAGGCCCCCAGCGACAACACCGTCTCCAGGCGCAGGCGGAGCATGTGGCTCGTGAACCGCGCCTCCAGCAGCTCGGAGATGAACCCGCCGAGCACGAGCTCCCAGGCGGTGAACACCACCACGCTGACGCCGACCCAGGCCCAGCTGAACGGTCGCGGCTCCGTCGTCACGCTCCCTCCGCCTCGTGACGACCCCTAGCCCACCGGGTCCCGAGACGACGCAGCACCCGTCGCGCACCCGCGCCCGCGACGCGCCTGCCCTCCCGTATTCGCACACGCACCTGCGGACGTGGGCGGCGGTTTGTGCGCATGCGGGTCGGTCGCCGCTGGCCGGTGGCGTCCACGGGGGGCATGCTGACCCCGAGGGCACTGGAGGACCCATGCGCATCTCGCTCACCGTCGCCTGCATCGCCACCCTGGCCGCCTGCGGCACGCAGATCGGCACCGAGACCGACGGCGGCTGCGAGGTGGCGTCCTCCACCACGCTGACCGACACGTCCGTGACGCCCGACGGCTTCGACGCGCCGCTGTCCGAGGCGCTCGCCCGCGTGGAGGGCAGTTTCGACGGCACCTTCACCTACGCGTCCGGCGGCACGGCGGCGCTGACCCTCACGGTGACGCGCACCGGCGACCCCGTCTTCGAGCACCTCCAGGAAGCGTCGAACGGCTCCGGGATCGAGCCGGCGCTCGCCGAGCTCTGCGCCGACCGGGTGCGCGTGCCCGTCACCGTCACCGTCTCGATGGGCACCGCCCTCGACGAGACCTACACCACGTCGGTCGACATCGCCCCCGACGGCACCGCCGCGTTGTACGCCAGCCAGGACCTCGCGAGCGTGCAGGGCGACCTGCGTCCCGTGGCCTTCGACGCCTCGGACATGGCGAAGGTGACCCAGGTGCTCGCCGCGGACCGCGACGACCTCGGCTGGCAGGGATCGGTCGCGTTCCTCGGGGAGAGCCGTCCCAGCGGCACCGGGCCCGACAGCACCGTCAGCCAGTCGCGTGACGAGCTGGGCACCTTCGAACTGGCCGCCCCGAACGACACCGACCTCTGATCGGTGCGCCGGGGCGCGCGACGCCCGCCTCAGGCGGCGGTGGCCGTGAGAACCCGCACCAGCGGCCACGCCGGGTGCATCGGGTCGACACGCGCCGCCAGCTGCTGGCCGAGACCCGCGAGCACCAGCGCCCACGTGTCGCTCGGGATGTCGGCCTGGCGCCCTGCCGCGTGGAGCGCGTCGACGGCGTCCGGCGCGTCGAGGCGCCCCGATCCGGTGGCGACGGCCAGCAGGTGCCACAGGCCCGCGCGCGCGGCCGCGCACGCCTCGTCGGGCAGGCCCACGCGATCCGACGCCCCGGTCCACAGGCGCCGCACGCCGCGCACCGCCACCGCCGCGTCGAACGTGGCAGGCAGGCCCTCGACGACCTGCACCACCTCGTCACCGACCGCGACCGAGTCGAGGGACGCCACGCCCAGACAGGCCGCCAACGCGCGCATCCGCTCGCCGGTCGCCGCGGTGCGGTCGACACGCTCCAGCAGGCAGCGCGCGCGTGTCCACGCGGCGCGGGCGGTCGTGCCGCCTTCATCGCGCACCACACGCGCCAGGGCGCTGCGGTCGGTGCCGACGGCCTGCCGGCGCTCCAGCAGGGCTGCGACCGCGCCGAGCTCGGCGGCGACGGCCGCCAGCGTACGCGGCGGCAGGCTCGACGCGAGCCAGGTCCGCAGCGTCGCCGCCTGGCGCTTCCAGTGGTCGGGACCGACGCCGTCGAACACCGCGCACCGCGACACCAGCAGGCCGCGCACCACCGACAGGTCCGTGTCGTGCACCGCGTCGAGCGCCGCGAGCTCCGCCAGCGTCGCCACCAGCTCGCGCCAGGCGGCCTCCTGCGCCACGTCGGGGCGGAACAGCGTCTCGCCCGTCGCCTTCAGCCGCGTGGCCAGCGTCGAGAGGTCGTCCAGCGCAGCGACACCGTGGGTGACGCGGCGCGCCAGGCGGTCGAGGACGGGCCGGGCCAGCGCCGGCGCGTCGTCGAGCGTCGGCACCGACCAGCGGAGGCCGGTCAGGGGCCCGCGCAGGCGCGCCGTCATCGCCGCGCGCACCGCCAGCCACGCGGCCACCTCGGGCGGCACGGTGAACAGGGCTCGCCCGAGCGCCTCCGAGCCCCGCACCCGACGGAGCCAGCGCCCGGCGAGCGCGACGCCGTAGGCGCGCTCCACGGTGCCGACGAGCTCGTGCGCGTGCACGTACGCCGGGAGCGCCAGCGCACGGGCCAGCCGGGCGCGCAGCGTGCCGAACGCCGCGGTCGCCGCCTCCGGCTCCACGTGGCGCAGCGTCTCGACGATGCCCATCACCACCAGGTGCGCGGCGATCGGATCCGCAGGCCGCGGACCCGCGCTGGCGAGCAGCCGCACGGCATCGCCGACCGCGGCCATCGCCACGTCGCCGTCGCCGTCCACGGCCGCGCGCAGCGCCTGGTTCACGGCGTCGGCGACCGGGGTCCACGACGGATCGTCGCCAGGTGTGCCCACCTGCGAGGCGTAGCGCAGCGGCGGGAACACCGCGTACGGGTCGACGTCGGCCCGACGCTCCACCACCCTGCCGAGCGCCGCCTCGAGCACGTCGGTGGCACGCCGGGTCAGCGGCGAGATGGCGCCGATGCCGGTGACCAGCACGGGACGCGTGCGGTCACAGAGCGCGCGGATCAGGGGCTCGTGCGCGGCCGCACCCGCGTCGAGCGCCGCGCTGCCCACCATCGCGCGCGCGGTGGCCGTCGGATCCTGGTGCCCGAGCGCCGCCGCACGGGCCACGAGGCGCAGCACGATCGACAGCGTCGACGTCCACGGCGCCAGGTCGGCCTCGAGGTAGCGCACCGCCAGATCCGTCCGGTCGCCGAACATCGTGCCGGTGACGGACTCCGCCAGCGCCCCGTGGGACCGCAGCAGCACCAGGGCATCCAGACCGGTGATCGCCGGCGCCGCCACGCGGGACAGGCGTCCCAACGCCGTGTCCGCCGGGACGTCCAGCGTGGCCGCCTCGAGCGTGGCCCGCGCCACGGGGACGTCGACGGCGCGCAGCTCGACCGCACCGAGCAGGGTCGCGGCCCGCACCACCTCGTCCTGCGGCACGGCCCACAGGCCGCCGGTGGCCTCCACGTGGCGCACCAGCCGACGGCTGAACGTGCCCATCGACCCATCCGACGGCCCTGCGTCGACGTCGTCGCGACGGAGGAGCCGCCGCGCGCTGGCGACCACGCCGGCGACCGCCTCCATCACCAGGGGCAGCCACGCCCGCCGGTTGGCGTCCACCACCTCGGCGAGCACCGGCTCGAGCACCCGCGCGACGTGCGTCCACTGCTGCACCACGGCGTCGTCGGGCGACAGGTCGCCACGCGTGCCCACGCGCTCGGCCGCCCACGTGGCCGCGTCAGCGGCGGTGGTCGCCGTCGCCATCACGGCGGCGACGTGGCCGACGATGGCGCGGACCTGACGCTGGGCACGATCCGCCGCGTCGTGGCCCGCGGCGGCCAGCCCGAGCTCACGACCGAGCTGGAGCAGCGCCGCCTGGTGGGCGCGCACCCGGTCCTGCCAGGCCGTCACCCGACCGGGCCCGTCGAACACCAGCGCGGCCGCGGTCTCCACCTGCGCGGCGTCCCCGTCGCCCAGGGTGGCGCGGACGGCGTCGACCACCGCAGCGCGGCGCTCGGCGTCGAGGCCACCCTCCGGCGCGTCGGCCAGGGACTCCCGCCACCGCCGCGACCAGGGGCCCTCGGGCCGGGCGCAGGCGATCATCGCCGCGACCCAGCGCGCCAGGTCGCCGTCGCGAACCCCGACCGACGTCGCTGCGGTGGCCACCGTCACCCACACCGCGCCGGACTCGGCCGCCGCCTCGACGGCGTCGAGGACGTCGGTCAGCGCGTGCACGCCGCGTCCGCTCGCGTGGCGCGCGACGGCCGCGTCGAGCACCGCCAACGTCGCACGCACCCGCTCGGGCTGCCCGCCGCAGGCCGGGGGCAACGTCAGCGCCAGGTTCACGGCGAGCTGGTCCAGCACCGCGTCGGTGGGCTCGTCCAGCGTCTGGGCGGCCCAGGTCTCCACGGCGCGCCGCACCGCCGCGGTCGGTCCGCCGGGTCGCTGCCCGCGATCCCGGACGGCCGGGTGGCGCCCCATCGCCGCGAGCACGCTGCTGGCGTCGCGCGACAGCCGACGCGCCAGGAACAGGCGCTCGCAGACCTCGTCGGCGGTCTCCCGGAGCCTGTCGTGGCGACGCCGGCGGTGTGCCGTGGAGGGTGCACACCCCTCCATCTCGTGGACGAGCATCCGGGCTTCGCTGCGGGGCAGATCGTCACCGATCACACCGCGGGCGAACCATCGGGCCCACCCGGCCCGGTCGGGACGCGTGGGCGTGTCGCCCATGAGCCAGGCACGCCACGTCGCACGACCGCGCGACAGCGGATCGACGGCCGTCTCCGGAGCGTTGGCAGCGTCATTGGGTCGACGCCCGCGCGCGGGTGCGGTCGCCTTGGCTTCCGGCGCCTCGCGGCGCTCGACGGTCGCCATGTCCGGTGCCTCCACTCGGGGGGATCCAAGCGTGTGCCGCTCCGCGACGTCGGATGGGTCCCGCAAGGGGACGCACCCGTCCGTCCTGGCGGCCAGGGGTCGCCAGTGCATGCTCATCGGAGGGCTCGGGGGAGAGTCTTGGGGTTGCTTACAATGTCGGGCGCAGTGGGTGCGGGTTTGTCACCGAATGTCAACCCATGGCGATTCCCCGCCGAAACGACAGTGCATGTCAGGTCCTGCCGGTGGCGGCGTCGGAAGCATGCGAGCGTCGACCGCCGTCGACACGCAACCCAAACATCGAACGTCGCGCGATCTCGTAGGATTCGCGGTTTTTCGAACATACCCAATCCCCGCGGTACTCGTTCTGCGCCCCAGACGGCTCGCAACATGAAGGCAGACCGACCGGTCTGATCCAAGCGTGCCACACCGAGGGGGCCGCACCCGGCAGGCGAGGAATGTCACGAGATGTCACCGCGTCACAGCGCGAGTACCGCGCCAGGGAGGCTCGCCGGGCGGGGCAGGTACCGAACGCACGCACGGGATGGGAGAAGCGCGTTCGCCCCTGGCACCTCTCGAAGGCAGGTCCGAAGCGATCCGACGCACACGACTGAACCATCTTTTGCGGACTCCCTGATTTCTTCGCGGTTGTGTGTCTGTCGCTCAGTCGCCGATCGTACCGCCACGGTGGCGCGTCGACGCGCCCACCTCCCCGACCGGGGGCGTCCCCCGATCGTCCGAGGCAAGCGTCCACGTCCTGCACGCGACAACGACGACCCGGACGGGGTACCGTCCCGCCGCATGAGCTTCCTCGACCGTCTCGATGCCGACGAGCGCGCCCGCTTCGAAGCGGTGAGCGTGCCCCTGCGCCTGGACGCCGGGAACTACCTGATGCGCCGAGGTGACGCCGGGGGCGACATCTACGTCCTGGAGTCCGGCAGCCTGGAGGCCGTCGACCACGCGGGCGGCGCGTCCGTCGTGCTGTCGGTGATGGAGGCGGGCGCCGTCGTCGGCGAGGTGTCCTACCTCGACGCCTCGCCCCGATCGGCCGACGTGCGCGCACGCACCGTGGCCACCGTGCGCCGCTGGGCTCGGGAGGACCTCGACGCCCTGGTCCAGCGCGACCCCGCACTGGCGGCGCGCTTCTGGGAGAGCCTCGCCGTCACGATGGCCCGGCGCCTACGGCGCGCCACGCTCACCACCACGGCGACCGCCACCGCGTCCACGGGCCCGCGGCTGGGCAACGAGCCGCTGTCGCACACGCTGCGCGAGGCGCTGCTGCTCGCCGACGGTGCCAAGGAGCGCCTGCACGACGCCGATCAGGCGCTGCAGCAGCGGCCCCAGGACCCGACGGCGATCACCGCGCTGACGGGCGCGCTCGACCGCCTGGAGGACGAGGTGGGTCAGCTCGTCCAGGCGGGTCCGCCCGCCGACGCGCTCACCAGCGCCACGCGACACCTCCGGCGCGAGCTGCGCCCCTGGCTCGCCCGCTCGCGCCTCGCCGCCAGCCTGTTGCGCCACGACGACGCCTGGGCGGTCACCCCCGAGCTCGTCGAGCACGTGCTGGCCGGGGTCGCCCGCGGCGAGGGACACACCGGCGCGCGCATCGATCGGTGGCTGCTCGATCGGCCCTCGCTCGTGTCGCGCCGGGCCGCCGAGATCGCAGCCCTCGATCGCGTCCGTCCCCCCGACGGCGCGACCGGGCCCTGGCGCGTCGCCCTCCTCGACACGCCCACCGGCACACGCGTCCGAGCCATCGCCGACGCCGTCGGACCCGTCCCCACCACGCTCACCCTGGTCGAGGCCAGCCGCGAGGTCATGACCGAGGCCATCGCCGCCGCAGGAGCGCTGCCGGAGCGCTGGACCGTCGAGCTCCTCCCCGAGACCCCCGCGCGCCTCGCCCTGGGCCGCCACAAGCAGGAGCTCGGGGTGCAGGACGTCATCCTCGTCCTCGACGTGCTGACCTACCTGCCCGAGCGCCTCGCCTACCTGCTGCTGCACCACCTCCGGAGCCGGCTCGTCCCCGGCGGTCGCATCGTGGCACTCGCCCTCGACGAATCCCACGACGACGCGCTCCTCGCCCAGGTGCTCCGGTGGCACACCATCCGCCGCTCCCCGGCGCGGCTCCACCGCCTGGCCACGTCGGTGGGGCTGGTCCAGGAGGCGTCCGTCGCCCTCGACGGACCCGGCACGCTGGTGGTCTGGTCGCGCCCTTCGGAAAGCGAACTGTGAAGCCTCGGTCGCGGCTGGCCCGCGCGGTTGCTCCCCCGATCGCCTTGCGGTAACGTCGCCGCCGTCCCTCCGGGGACGCCGGCGGACCCAGCCGCCGACAGGAGATCGGATGTCGCTCGCCCTCCCTGGTCCCGCCCGCCTGGGCCTCGTCGCCCTGTGCCTCGCCACGGCCCTCGCTTGCGGTGGCTCCGACACCTCCGCGCCGAAGGAGATGCCGGACCAGCCGAAGGCCGAGGCCGCGCCCGCCGAGGCGCCCAAGCTCGCCGACATGGATCCCAAGGCGCTCGAGGCCGAGGCCGACCAGTCCTACGCCCTCGTCCCCTCCCCGGTCGAGACGCAGGCCGCGCTCCAGGCCGCCGGCATCGAGACCGAGCTCGCCACGCTGGTGCCCGCCCGCACCGTGCCCCCCGGCGACGCCGACACCGACCGCGTCGCCGTCCGCACCGGGGTCGTCCTGGCCGACATGCTGCTGACCGTGGAGACCTCCTCCAACGAGACGCTCGTCAGCCAGCTCGAGGCCATCCGCGGCGGCATGAACACGCTCAAGGGCGGCAAGGACATCGACGCCACCCTGGTCGACATCATCGACCGGGTCAAGGCCGGCTCGGTCACGCGCGACGAGCTGCTCCGCGAGCTCGACGAGCTGTCCAACGCCGTGATCCCCGAGCTCGAGTTCAACGGCGTGGCCCGCATCGTGCCGCTGATCCAGGCTGGCTCGTGGCTCGAGGGCGCCAACCTCGTCGGTCGGGCCGTGCAGGCCAAGGGCCAGCCCTCGGCCGCCGACGGCATCCTCAAGCAGCCCGCCGTGGTCGGCTACTTCGCCACCTACGCCAAGGACAAGGCCGCCAAGGCCGACGCCCCGCAGATCGTCGCCGACGCCCTCGACGCGTCGCTGGCGCGTCTGTCGGCCGTGGCCCGCAAGGCCGAGCCGCTCGACGCGAGCGACATCGAGACGGTCGTCAGCGCCACCGGCTCGGTGCTGTCACTGCTCTGATCCTCCACGCCTCTTCCGCGGAGCTCCTCATGCGTTGGACCTCGACCGGTCGGATCCTCACGGGCTGGAGCCTGGGTGGCGCGCTCCTCTTCGGTGCGCTGGCTGCCTCCACCCCCGCCCTGGCCGACGACGACTCGGCCACCGTCGCCTGCGTCCGCAACAAGGTCTGGGAGGCCTACGACGGCGGCTGGGGCCTGCGCACGATCACGCACGACACCGCGGTGGTCGGCGAGCGCCTCACCTGGAAGGTGACGCTGTACGCCAACCGCACCTACCGCTTCCTGTCGTGCGCCCAGGACGGCGCCGAGGACGTCGACCTCGTGCTGTTCGACAGCAACGGCCACGTGGTGAAGTCGTCGTCGGAGGGCGGTCGCGCCCCCACGCTCGAGATCTCCGGCGCCGAACTCGGCGCCTACTACATCGTCGCCTACCTCCGGAAGGCCGACGCCCCGAAGGCGCCGCGCGAGATCGCGGTGGCGATCACCCACAAGTAGGTCAGGCCACGCCGGACCCGATCACCGCGGGCTGACCATGCTGACCGCCGCCCTCGAGGATCGCTTCCGGATCGCGCTGGGCGACGCCGCGGTCGCCACCCGCGACGAGTCGATCGCCTTCGCCACGGCCTTCGCCCAGCTGGTGGTGCGCGTCCTCCCGGACGAGGCCGACGCCCAGTCGCTCAAGGCGGTGGCCGGCGCCCTCGCCGCCCGCACCGACCTCGACCCCGACGAGATCGACGTCCTGCTCCAGCTCGCGCTCCTGCCCGAGCACCGCTCCGAGGTCACCGCGGCCGAGATTGCGGCGTTCGGTGCGCGCTTCGGTCGGGCGAGCGAGAACGCGCTGCGCGTCGCCGTGGAGGAGGAGCTCGATCTGGAGCGCTTCGCCGCCCGCTACGGCACCGCCGAGTCGCTGCTGCTGCTCGACAGCCTGTTCGCCGTGTGTGCCGTCGACGGCGAGATCGACGCCTCCGAGATCGACCGCCTGGAGGCCGCCGCCACGCGCCTGCAGGTCGACCCGATGCTGGTGGGGCTGCTGTTCCGCAAGCACGACGCCCGCCACGCCAAGGGCGACATGACCTTCGCGCTGCGCGGCCGCGACGAGGTCGTGGTCGGACGGAGCGCCGCTGCCGACGTGCGCCTGCCCGACCCCCAGGTCGCCGATCGCCACGCCCGCCTCGTCCGCACACCGGGCGGCTGGCGGGTGGTCGACCTCGGCTCCGGCCGCCCCACCCTGGTGCGCGGCGACGCGGTGAGCACGGCCCCGCTGCAGCCGGGCGACGAGCTGCGTGTCGGTCCCTACCGCCTCGTCCTGCACGCCGACGGCGACGAGCTGACGGCGTTCGGCAGCCAGGCCACCTCGTCTCTGTCGCTGCGCGGCGTCAGCCGCCAGCTCACCACCCGCGACGGCCCGCTCACGTTGCTCGACGACGTCGAGTTCACGGTGTTCACCGGCGAGGTCGTGGCCCTGGTCGGTCCGTCCGGCGCCGGCAAGACCACGCTGCTGTCGGCGATCACAGGCATCGCGCCGCCCGACCGCGGCGAGATCCTGTTCGACGACGGCGACTTCCACGCGATGCTCGCGTCCGATCGCAGCCTCGTCGGCATCGTGCCCCAGGAAGACGACGTCCACGGCGAGCTGACGGTGCGCGAGGCGCTCTGGTACGCCGCACGGCTGCGCTTCCGCGCCGACGTCGAGGTCGACGCGATCGACGAGGCCGTCGACCGGGTCACGGGCGAGCTCGGCCTCGACCGCATCCGCGAGCAGCGCATCGGCACCGCCCTGCAGCGGGGCATCTCCGGGGGCCAGCGCAAGCGCGTCAACCTCGGCCAGGAGCTGCTCACCCGCACCACGCGCGTGTTGTTCCTCGACGAGCCCACGAGCGGCCTCGACCCGCGCACGGCGCAGGAGATCGTCAGCCAGGTCCGCCAGCTCGCCGACGACGGCCGCATCGTGTTCCTGGTCACCCACGACGTGTCCCCGTCGGTGCTCGCGCTCGTCGACCACCTCGTGGTCCTCGCCCCGGGAGGGCGCCTGGCGTGGTTCGGCCCACCGCGGGAGGCGTGCCGCTGGTTCGGCGTCGACTCGGTCGACCAGATCTTCGCCATGCTCCCGGAGGACACACCCGAGGGCTGGCGCGACCGCTACCGGGCCAGCCCGGCGTGGCGCAAGTACGTCCGCACCCGGGAGCACCTGCTCGGGCTGGAGCCGTCGCGGCCACGCCAGGCGCCCGCGGTGGTCCACCGCCGGTCGCTGGTGCGTCAGTGGCGCACGCTCACCAGCCGCTACTTCCGGGTGAAGCGCCGCGACTGGGTGGGCACGGGCGTGCTGCTCGCCCAGGCTCCCCTGCTGGCCACGGCCTTCGCCATCGTCTTCCCCGCCGCCGACGCCTCCACCGTGTTCGTGCTGGTGCTGTCGGCGCTGTGGTTCGGCGCGTCGGTCTCGGTGCGCGAGCTCATCGCCGAGCGGCCCATCTGGCGCCGGGAGGCCCGCGTGGGCCTCCGGCTCGTGCCGTACATGGCGTCCAAGGTGGTGGTGCTGTCGTCCATCGTCACCGTGCAGTGCCTGCTGCTGACGGGCATCCTGTTCGTGGCGCTCGACATGGGCGCGTTCGGCTTCGACCCGCTGGCCCTGTCGGGCGTGATCACGGCGACGGGGCTCGTCGGCATGTCCCTCGGACTGCTCGTCTCGGCGTCGTTCTCGTCGAGCGAGGCCGCGGTGGGCACGCTGCCTGTGGTGCTGATTCCCCAGATCGCGTTCAGCGGCCTGCTGGTCAAGATCAAGGAGATGTCGGTGGTCGCGGGCGCCATCTCCTACCTGATGGTCACCCGGTTCGGCTTCGAGGCAGCCCTGAAGACGGGTGAACGTCTCCACCTGCCGGCGCGCGCCGGCAACACGCCCCGCACCGAGCCCGTGGCCTCGCGCCTGTTCGAGATCGGCTTCAAGACGACCACCGACCCCGACGACCTGGGCATGCCGATGGCCACGCTCCTGGGGGTGCTGGCGGTGTTCTTCGTCGCGTTCCTCACGGCGGCCACGTGGCTCACGGGCCGGGCGCGCAAGGGGACCTGACCGTCACGCAGTCCGTGAGTCGACGTTTCACGGTGACTCACGGCGCCTCGTCGCGCGCCGCCCTCACGGTGCGCACGGCGTGCCTCACGGCGAGCTCCACCGGCGCCGCGTCGTGGTCGTCGAACAGCAGCGAGTGGTGCGTGGCGCCCCACACCTCCACCCGCTGACCCCGCGTGGACAGGTTGGCGAGGTCTTCCTGCAGGGTCTCCCAGGCGTGCGTGACGTCCGCTTCGTCGACGCCAGGGCTGTGGCCGAACGGCTTCTCGGCGTGGACCACCACGAGCGGCAGGTCGCCCAGGCCCGGCAGGTTCGCGACGTGGTCGGCGCTCGCGGACCACGCCGCCGCCTCGGCCGACGCCGTGTCGAGCGCCTGGTGGCGCAGCACGCTCTCGGTCAGTCGTCGCCAGGTGCGTCCGTCGAGGTCGCCCCGATCGCCGAGCAGAGGGAGCACGCCCGTCCAGACCCCGAGCCGCAGCGGCCCCAGGCGCCCCGCCGTGGGCAGGATCTCGTACAGACGGAAGAAGGGCTCGCGCATCGGCCGCGGCAGGCAGGCTGGCGTGCACGACGGGGAGAGCTGGGAGGGGTGGGCGCCGTCGACGAGCACCATCGCCGCCACGTCGTCGGGCCGGCGCGCGCGCAGCTCCCGGGCCACGAACGCCCCGAGGGAGTGGCCGACGACCACCAGCGGCGTCGGCAGCGGCGCGGCGTCGATCAGCCGATCGAGGTCTTCGGCGTGACGCTCGCTGCGCGCGTCGGCCCGGCCGGAGTCGCTCCAGCCGTAGCCCGCGCGGTCGTAGCTGCAGACCCGGGTGAGGTCGGCGAGGCGGTCCTGCACGCGGCGCCACTGTTCTGCGCTGCCGCCGAGGCCGTGGATGAGCACCACCGTGGGCGTGCCCTCGCCCACGCAGCGCAGGTGCAGGGACCCGTCGCCGATGTCGACGCGCTCGCCGTCCATCGGCACGCGCCAGGGGAACGTGGCGTCCAGCACGATCTCGGTGAGCACGCCCGCCACGGGCACGCCCACCACGACGGCCAACAGACCGCGCGCCAGGCGACGAAGCCACGGCATCAGGAGGGCCCCACGGCGCCCGACGCACGGACGCGGGCGACCGCCTCGGGACCCCACACCTCGGCCACGACGGCGTCGGTGTCGGCACCCAGCCGTGGCGGCGGCCGCCCGGCCACCGCCGGCGTGCCGTCGAAGCGCAGCGGGTTGGCGAGCCCCGGGATCACCGTGTCTCCGTCCTGCTGGTGGCGCACCACCCGATCGGCCACCCCCGCGCGCGCGAGCGCCTCGCACGCGTCGAGCACCGGTCCGCACGGCACCCCCACGGCCGTCAGCCGCGCCTCCCAGTCCGCGCGCGGCAGGACGCGCAGGCGGGCCGCGAGCGCCGGCACGAGCACGTCGCGGTGGGCCACCCGCGCCGCGTTCGTGGCGAACCGCGGGTCGTCGACCCAGGACGGCGCGTCGATCGCGCGGCACAGCGCGCGGAACTGCGTGTCGTTGCCCACCGCGACGACGAGGTGGCCATCCGCCGCCTCGAACGCCTGGTAGGGCACGATGCTCGGGTGGGCGCTGCCCAGCCGTCGCGGCGCCTCCCCCGTCACCAGCGCGTTCAGCCCCTGGTTCGCGAGCCACGCCAGCTGCGTGTCGTGCAGGGCGAGCTGGACGTGCTCGCCCACGCCGGTGTGCTCCCGTCGCAGCAGGGCCGCGAGCACCCCGGTCACCGCGTACATGCCGGTCATCAGGTCGGCGACCGCCACGCCCACCTTCGTCGGGGGGCCGTCCGGCGCGCCGGTCAGGCTCATCAGGCCGCCCATCGCCTGGACGAGCAGGTCGTAGCCGGGGCGATGGCCGTCGGGTCCGTCGGGGTCGAAGCCGGTGATGGTGCAGACGACGAGGCGGGGATGGCGCGCCCGCAGGCTGGCCGCGTCGAGGCCCCACCGCGCCAGCGTGCCCGGCTTGTAGTTCTCGAGCACCACGTCGCACGTGGCGGCGAGCGCGTGCACCAGCGCCTGGCCGTCCGGGTGGGCCAGATCGATCGTCACCGACCGCTTGCCGCGGTTCGCCGCGAGGAAGTAGGCCGACGTGACCACCTCGCCGTCGGCGTCGGTGAGCCAGGGCGGCCCCCACGCGCGCGTGTCGTCGCCGTCGACCGGTCGCTCCACCTTGAGCACGGTGGCGCCGAGGTCGGCGAGCGCCTGACCTGCCCACGGCCCGGCGAGCACCCGGGACAGGTCGAGCACCCGCAGGTGCCCCAGCGGCCCTGTGGCGTCGGGCCGGGCTTCGGTCACCCGGCGGCGTCCGGACCGAACGCCTGCAGGCCCGTCTGCGCCCGCCCCAGGATGAGGGCGTGGATGTCGTGCGTGCCTTCGTAGGTGTTGACGGACTCGAGGTTCATCACGTGGCGGATGACGTGGAACTCGTCACTGATGCCGTTTCCACCGTGCATGTCGCGAGACACGCGGGCGATGTCGAGGGCCTTGCCGCAGTTGTTGCGCTTGACGAGCGACACCATCTCGGGGGCGAAGCGGCCCTCGTCCATCAGGCGGCCGACGCGCAGGGCGCCCTGCAGGCCGAGCGTGATCTCGGTCTGCATGTCGGCCAGCTTCTTCTGGACGAGCTGGTTGGCGGCCAGCGGGCGACCGAACTGCTTGCGGTCCATCGTGTAGCGGTGGGCGGCGTGCCAGCAGTACTCAGCGGCGCCCATCGCGCCCCAGGAGATGCCGTAGCGGGCGCGGTTGAGGCACGAGAACGGCCCCTTGAGCCCGCGCACGTCGGGGAAGTGGTTGGCGTCGGGGACGAACACGTCCTCCATCACGATCTCGCCGGTGGACGAGGCGCGCAGGCTGAACTTGCCCTCGATCTTCGGCGCCGACAGCCCGGTCATCCCCTTCTCGAGCACGAAGCCGTGGATGCGGTCGTCGGTGTCGGCCTTGGCCCACACGACGAACACGTCGGCGATCGGCGAGTTGGTGATCCACATCTTGGTGCCGCGGACGATCCAGCCGCCGTCGACCTTGCGGGCGCGGGTGCGCATGCTGCCGGGGTCGGACCCGTGGTCGGGCTCGGTGAGGCCGAAGCAGCCCACCAGCTGACCTGAGGCGAGACCGGGGAGGAAACGGCGCTTCTGCTCCTCGGTGCCCCACGTGGAGATCGGGTGCATCACGAGGCTGGACTGCACGCTCATCGCCGAGCGGTAGCCCGAGTCCACCCGCTCCACCTCGCGCGCGATCAGGCCGTAGCAGACGTAGTTGACGCCCGCGCCGCCGTAGTCGGGCGAGATCGTGGCGCCGAGCAGGCCGAGCTCGCCGAGCTCGTCCATGATCTCCCGGTGGAAGTGCTCGTCGCGGTTGGCGTGGAGCACCCGGGGCATCAGCGACCCCTGGCAGTACTCGCGCGCCGTGTGCATCACCATCCGCTCCTCTTCGGAGAGCTGGTCTTCGAGGAAGAAGGGATCCCGCCAGTCGAAAGCAGCGAAACGCTCGGCCATGGACTCCTCGGGGGCGATGTTGCAGACCTGGGTCGTATCGCGCGCCCCGTGGCAGGGCACCCTTGCGGCGCGGGCCGTGGGGCGTCACAGGGGGCCGCGCCCCCCACGCCCTGCGAGCCCCGCCTGCGCCTGCCCCGACCCGATCCCACGCTCCTGCGCTCGATGGCCGTCGGCCTCGCGGCCACCGCGAGCGACCTGCTCACGCTGACGTTCATCGTCGAGGCGCTGGGCCTGCCGAACACCGTCGCCAACGTCCCGGGCCTGCTGGTGGGCACCACCGTGCAGTACCTGGGCAACAAGACCTTCGCGTTCCGGGACCCGTCGCGGGATCACCTGCGCAAGGGCACGCTGTTCGCGCTCGTGGAGACGGCCACGTTCACGTTCAACGCGGTGGGCTTCCACCTCGTCGTCACCCACACCCCCGTCCCGATGATCCCGGCGCGGCTGCTGGTGTCGTCGCTGATCTACTTCACCTGGCAGTTCCCGATGTGGCGCCGGGTGTTCGCCCACGACGCGCCCGCCGAGCCGTGAGTCAGCGGTCGCGCGCCCACCGGGCCCGCAGCACCTCGCGGATCCCGTCCTGCGGCAGCGGCCGACCGGGAGTGAGCCGGATGCAGCTCTTGCCGAGGTCGGCGCCGGGCAGCAGGTGGGCGCGCGGCGCCACGATCGCGGGGTCCACGTACAGCGCCACGTAGCGCTTCTGGGCCGCGAGGTTGGCCAGGCCCGGGTAGTCGAGCATGCCGTAGCGGATGCCCTCCACCACCTCGGGTGCCACCTCACGCACCAGCGCCCGCACCGCCTCGATCGTGGCGCGCAGCCCCGGGTCGTCGATGCTGTCCAGGTAGGTCTGGGGGTCGTCGTCGGGTCGCTTCATGGGCCTGCCCTCGGACCGAGCCTACCGCACGGGCGTCAGGGGGCGTCGTCGGCGACGACGCCGTGGTCGACGAGCCACGCCGCGGTGGCCTCGGCGATGAGCGCCGAGCCCGCCTCGCTCCAGTGGGTGCCGTGGCGGAACGCGGCGTCGTCGGGGTCGACCGCGTCCACCCACGGGAACAGGCTGCCGCACGCCGCGTCGGTGGTGGCGCACCAGCCGTCGACGAACCGGGGGAACGGCGTCTTGCCCTGGGCGGCCCGCTCCGCGATGCGGCGGCGGTCGTCGGGCGTGGGGGCGTCGAGCACCACGGGAACGGCGCCGTCGGCCCGCACGTCCGCGACGAAGCGATCGAGGATCGCCCCGGTGAGCGCCTGGTCGTGGCGCTCGGCGGCGCCACGGTCGCCGGTCAGCCCCACCCGGTAGACGTCGAGGAGCTGCACCAGCCAGCTCCGCCCGAACAGGCGCCAGCCCATCGCCTCGGGCGTGGGCACCGGCACGCCGTGCAGGGCGAGCGCGCCGTCCTCGAGGGCGAACCACGGCTTGGCCGCCGAGAAGAACCGCGCGCCGTTGCGCGGGATGTCGACGTCGACGAACACCATCAGCACCACGTCGGCGTGCAGGTCGGCGCCGTCGCGCTCGTACCGCAGCACGGCCTGGTCGTGGCCGTAGCCGGGCACGGCGAGGTTCATCACGTCCCACCCGGGCAGCCGGGCCTGCAGCTGGGGCCCCAGGGAGTCGGCGACGTCCAGGTCGTCACCCCACGCGAAGCTGTCGCCGAGGAGGACGAGGCGCTTGCGACCGTCGGACGGCGGCGGCACCGGGCGCCCGTCCCGCGTGCCGGCCGCGGTGACGCCCAGGCCCCCGGGGCGCGGCGCCCAGCCGAGGTCGGGATCGTGGACGAAGTCGACCAGCCCCCCGCTGCCCAGGCGGCTGACGTACCACCCGAGCTCACGCCCCTGGTCGCAGCTGCACGCGCTGTCGAGCCGATCGGGCATGCCCGGCAGCCGCAGGCCGAGGCGCACCACGCCTTCGGCGAGCAGCAGGCTCACGATCAGCATGGCCAACGCGCGACGCAGGCGACCCTCCGGCGGCGCCACCGTACAGCGCGACGCGGGAGGGCTCAAGCCGCAGGGCCCGTTTGCAGGGGCGCCGGACGGAACACCGCCACAGTCCTGCATGCAGGACACTGTGGGCCGGCGGCAGACCTCTGGTAGATCGACACCTCCCCCCGGTGCCCGATGACCCGATCCGTCACCCTCGACCGCCTGTTGCACACGCTCGCGCCCGACGCCACGGCGCGGGCGTCGCTGCGGCGCGCGGTCACGACGGGTCGCTGGGACGCCGTCCCGTGGTTCCAGGCCGATGACGAGGGGTTCCCCACGCTGGAGCCCGGCACCCGGGTGCTCGGCCGCTACGACATCGTCGGCGAGCTGGGGGCCGGCGGCTTCGGCACCGTGTTCGGGGCCACCGACACGCTCACGGGCGACCGGTGCGCCATCAAGGCCATGGTGGTGCACACCGCCGCGGAGCGCGCCCTGCTGGCCCAGGAAGCCGACACGCTGCGGGTGCTCAACCTGCCCGGCGTCGTCGACTACCTCGACCACGCGTTGATCGGCGACGGCATGCTCATCGCGATGGCGTGGGTCGACGGCGCACCCTTCCCGGGCCCGGGGCCGACGCCGTGGGACGACCTGGCCGAGCGCTACGTGGGGCTGCTGGAGACGATCGCCCGCGTGCACGCGGTGGGCGTGGTCCACCGCGACCTGAAGCCCGCCAACGTGCTGTGCACGGACGACGGCCGCCCGGTGGTGCTCGACTTCGGCATCGCCCGACGGCAGCGCCTGGGGTGCACGGTCGACGAGGAGGGGGTGCTCACGGGCACGCCGGCCTACCTCGCGCCCGAGCAGGTGTTCGGCGGCACGCCCGACGCGCGCACCGACCTGTACGCGCTCGGAGTCATCCTCTACGAGGCCCTGTCGGGCGTCCTGCCGTTCCCCGGCGACGACCTGCAGGCCGTGCTCACGGCCAAGCTCGACGCCCGGCCGGCGCCGTTGCCGCGGTCCGTCCCCGAGGCCGTGCGCGAGACGGTGATGGCGATGATGGCGCCGCGCGCCGAGCACCGCCCCGCCAGCGCCGGCGCCGTCGTGCGGGCGCTGCGCCGCTGCCTGCCGAGCCGGGAGGACATCGCCTGGCTCGGCGGCACCACCCGGCTCGACGACGTGGCGGCGCGCCTCGCGGCCGGCCGGTCCGTGCGCGTGGTGGCCCCGCCCGGTCGGGGGCGCACCCGGTTCGTCGACGAGGTCGCCGACCGCCTGCACCGGCGCGGCGTCCGGCCGTGGGTGATGCCCGACGACGGGGGCCCGCTGCGCCTGCTCAAGGCGCTGAGCAAGGGCGCGTCCGGCCCGCTGGCGAGCGCGCAGGCCGCCGCAGCCAAGGGGTTGGTGCAGCTGTCCCGCGCCGGCCGGCCTGCGTTGATCGACGGCGACGACACCCTGGCCACCGGCACGCGCGTGATGCTCGACGGGCTGCCCGACGACGTCGTGACGCTCCGGGTGGGGGTGGAGCCGCGCGACGCCGACGACGTGGTGCTCCCGCCCCTCACCGAGGCCGAGCTGTTCGACCTGATCGTGGGCCCGGAGCGCTTCCACCACGTCCGGTCCGACGGCGCGCGCCTGCTGCACGCGCGGACGGCGGGCGAGCCCGGGCGGGTCGCCGACGAGGTGGGCGCGTGGGTGCGCGCAGGGTTGGCCACGTGGGAGGACGGGCGCGTCCGCACCACCCGCGAGGGGCTGGGGCCCGTCGAAGGGGGCCTGCTGACCGACCCCGCGCCGGGTCGCGCCGTGAGCGCCGACCAGCTGTCGCGGGACGGCGGTGAGCTGCTCACGTGGCTCGGGCTCACGGGGTGTCCGGTGCCGGTCGACGCGCTGGCCACGGCCCTCGGGACGGACACGTGGCAGGTGCAGGCCACCGCCGACGAGCTCGTCACCCTCGGGCTCGCGCGGCTGGACGGCGACGCCCTCGTCCCCAGCCACGCGCTGCCCTTCGAGGGCAACGCACGCGAGCACGCCGAGGCACGCGCAGCGCTCGCCGCGGCCCTCCCACCCGGAACGCACGGTCGCCTGGCCCTGCTCGTGAGCCTGGGCGAGATCGAGCAGGCCCTCGACGAGGCCGTCCTCGTCACGGGCAGGTCGCGAGACGCCGGCGACCTGCCGACGGCGTGGACGTCGGCCCGCACGGGGCTCGCGCTGGCGCGGCGCGGGGGCACACCCGAGGCCCGACGCGCGATCGCGGTCGAGGCCGCGGACACGGCCCTGTCGGCCATGCGCAGGGCGTGGATCGTCGAGGCGGCCCACGACGTGGGACGGCTGGGGCACGAGGACATCGGTGCGCTGCTGACGCTGAGCCTGCGGGCGATGGCGCGAGACGCCACGGCGGCACCCCAGATCGAGGCGCTGCCGCCCTTGCCCGAGGTCCAGCTGCGATGCTGGCAGCATGCCACGGGGATGTTCGCGCTCGCTGGTGCGGACGCCGCCGCCCGCAAGGCCTGCCTGGCCAGGATCCGCGCGGACGTCGAGCATTCGGGCACGCAGCGGGTCCTCGCGGGCAGGATCCTCGGGTGGACGGCGGAGATCTCCGCTTCCGAAGGAGACTACGGCGCCGCAGCCGAACGCCACCTGGAGAGCGTGGGGCTCGCGAGCACCGAGCGCCAGCGGGTGGCCGGGCTCGCGATGGCCGCCATGCGCGCGCTGGACGCGGGCCAATGTGCCTGGGCGCTCGAGCTGGCGACACGCTTCGCGCAGGAGCGCTCCAGCACGTCGGTGCCGATCCTCGACGCGATGGTCCACGAGATCGTCCGTTCGGCCCACTACCGGCTGGGGCGGGCCGACCCCCTGCCGACGGGCCCCGAGCACATCGACGAGTACGAGGGCCTCGCCCCCTGGGGCGAGGTCGCCCTGGTGACGAGCGCTGCCTACGCATGGCGGCAGGGGCGCGACGACCTTGCGGCGTGCGTCGAAGCCATGGCGAGCCTCGCACCGTCCGAGGCATCGCGCCTGTTGGTGACGGCGCTGTCCGCCACGACCGGTGGTCCGTGGACGGCGCACGACATGGACACCCTCGGGCACGCCGCACGCCGCACGCCCCATCCGGGCATCGCGTTGCAGCTTGCAGCGTTGCATCGCCGCCTCGGCGGCGACCCTTCGGAGGTGCGCGACCTCGCCCGCAGGAGCGTCGAGCTCCCCGCGAGCGCGGCGGATCAACGCCGCGAAGTGCTGTCGATCGCGGAGTGTCTCGACACCCTCCACGCAGACCCTGCCTAGCGTCCACCGCGCCCGAACGCGCGACAACCAGAGAGAAGCACCATGCCGAAGACACCGTGGAACCCCGCAGATCTCCCCGCATCGTCGATGACGGCCATCCAGGGCCTGTTGAGGCTGCGCGATCAGAGCGGGTACAGTTTCCGTGCGCTGGTCGGCGCCCTCGTCGAAGCCGAGATGGAGCGGCGGGGCATGGTCCGTGAAGGCTTCGTCTCTGTCGCAGCCGATCCCAGCGAGCGCGGCGACGACGGCGGCGGCGGCGTCGAGCTCACCGACGGCGTCTGGCTCATCACGGGTATCCCCAAGGGTGAAGAGAACCCGGCGAACATCGGGTACCTCAACTCCAACGGCGGCATCGAGTGGGTCGCGGTCAAGTCCGCGTTCAGCAACCCCCTCGACTACGACGACTTCAAGGACGAGACGGTGTCGTTCAAGAAGGTCCTCGCGGACCCCAAGTCCACGCTGTCTGCCTTCCAGACCTATGCGTGCGCCAACCTCGGCGGCCCGGGCACGGTGCTCAAGGTGCTGGCGTCCGCCGTCACCAGCTCCGGCACCTACACCTGCCCGATGATCTGACCCGCGCCGCTGGCGTGGGGCGACCATGCTCCAGCTCCTTCGAGGGCACGGCCCGTCGAAGGAGCCCGTCCCGCGTCGCGGGTGCGCGATGCGACCGGACGCCGCCGTCGGACACGACACGCGCCGGACGCCACCCGGAGGTGCACCATGACCGTCGAGCTCGTCCCCGCGACCTGGGAGGGAGCGCCCGTCCTGTCCTGGGATGGCGACCTCATCGTGGAGGTCGCGCCCGGTGACCACGCGGATCCGCCATCGCTCGAGGTCCTGGCCCAGGACCCGTCGCTGGCCTCGCTCGATCCCCGCTACACCGACCGGCGGAGGTACGATCGCAAGGCCTCGGCGGCCGACGACGCCAACCCCACGAGCCCGACCCTCACGGTGTCGTCACGACCGCTCTGGGGCGCCGGCCCCCTCGCCTTGCACGTCCACGAACACCGTGCGCCCGTGGACCTCACCAAGGCGGCGACGGAGCTCGACCGACGGCTGAAGGACCTCGGCTACGCCAACGTGACCATTCGCCCGCGCATCGCCGGCACAGCCACGCCGTTGGCGGACTTGTGCGCGGCGGCACCGAACAACGAACGGGCACGGTTCCTCGACGACGTCACCTTCCCGATGGACCCCGCTGCGTGGGACGCACCGGGGGAGCCAGGCGCGGTGCTTTACGTTCTGGATGGTGGCGTGCTGTGGACCAAGAACGGCCTGGCGTTGCCCGACCTCGCCGACGCCGCGCGCATGACGCCCTGGTGCGACTGCACCCACGGCGCCCACGGCGGGAGGGACACGCCGATCCGCGTCACGCGGAGAGAAGACGACCCCTGGGTGAAGCACGGTGTGGCCGTCGCGGGCGTGGCAGCCGGCACCGTGGACAACGACCTGTTGGGCCGCGGCGTCGACGGACGCACAGCCGTCCGGTTCGTCCAGGTGCTCAGCGACGTCAATGAACACAACCTGCCCTCCTACGACCTGGACGACCTCATCACGGCCTTCGACGTCGTGCTGGAGGATCTCCACGCGGACGCTTCGACGCGCGCCGTGGTCAACTGCAGCCTCGGCCACCACACGGACGACGCCAGGCTGCGCCGCCGGGTGGCCGACCTGGACCGAACGGGCCGATGCGTGGTGGTCGCTGCCACCGGCAACGCCGACGGCACGCAGGGCAACCGGCCCGGCCCCCCACGCTTCCCCGCGCGCTACGCCAAGGACTTCACGTGCGTGATCGGCGTGGGGGGATCGGCGTTGGCGGAGGCGGGGGACTACCCCAGCGGGTTCGCACCCTGGAAACACGGCAACCTCGGCCGCGGCACGACGGTCCTCGCCCCTGCCTCGGAGGTGTTGGTGTGCCGATACAAGGGCAAGTCCAACGGGGAGTACTACTTCCAACGGTGCAGGCACTCGGGCACGTCGTTCAGCGCCCCGATGGTCGCGGCCACGGTGTCGAACCTGTGGCGACTCTGGCCGAGGTTCACGCCTCGCGCGCTCCGAACCCTCGTCGCGGAGTCCGCGAGGTCGTTGGACCCGGAGGCGCCGAGGCCTCATCGCGACTGGGGCTGGGGTCAGCTCGCGATCGCGGAGGCGTTCGAGGCGGCCGGGCGGCACGCGGCGGACGGGAGGTTTGACGTGGTGGATGGAGGGTGGGGCGGGGGGTAGGTGAGCGGTTCAACGTCTACCGCCGAGCACTTGCCTCCCCCTCCCCGCCGGCGCCCGCACCACCACCCGCTCCGCCCGCGCCCCGTCCCGCTCGAACGTGAGCACCACCGACGTGTACGCCGCACCGCGCACCAGCGCCGCGAGGTGCGGCCCGTCGACGTCCGCCACCGGCTGACCCTCGACGGCCACCAGCACGTCGCGGGGTCGGATGCCGACGAACGCGGCCGGCGTGCCGTCCACGACCCACACCACCACCCAGCCGTGCGGCAGGTGGGCCACCCGCATCCCCACGCCCGCGTCGCCGGGGGCCGCGCGGGCGGTGCCGGCCACGAGCGCGGCGAGCGCGGTGGCGAGGACGACAGGGCGCACGGGGACCTCCGGGCGGGGTGGGAGCGGGCCCGGGTGGGACGCGGACCTCCCCTCGCCCATTCGATGCCGCCTTGACGCGATCGGCCGTACCGGCCATGCACAAGCGGACCCCGCCTCGAGGCCCGACCATGGCCATCGCTCGCGACGCCGCCGTCGACCAGGCCTTCCTCGCGCACGTCCGCAGTTTGGAGGCCGGTCCTCGGCGCGACGATCTCGACGCGCCCGTCCGGGCGGGCGCCGGGCTCACGGCGCGGCAGGCCATCGCGGTGTTCGAGGCGCAGGTGGCCTCACGCCACTGCGACCTCCTGGCCCGCGAGCTCAAGCGCCTGGGCACCTGCTACTACACGATCGGCTCGTCGGGTCACGAGGGCAACGCCGCCGTCGCCGCCGCGCTGGAGCCCACCGACCCGGCGTTCCTGCACTACCGCAGCGGCGGCTTCTTCCTCGCCCGCGCCCAGCAGGTCCCCGGCCCCGCGGGCGCGTTCGACGTCGCCCTGGGCCTCGTCGCCAGCGCCGACGAGCCCATCGCTGGCGGCCGCCACAAGGTGTTCGGCTCCGTGCCGCTGAACATCCCGCCGCAGACCTCCACCATCGCCTCCCACCTCCCCAAGGCGCTCGGCATGGCCGTGGCCATGGACCGCCAGGCGCGCCTGGAGGGGCGTCACGAGCACCGCATCGTCGTCGCCACGTTCGGCGATGCGTCGGCCAACCACTCCACCACCGCCGGCGCCGTCAACGCCGCGGGCTGGGCGGCGTGGCAGAAGGTGCCGGTGCCGCTGCTGATGGTCTGTGAGGACAACGGCATCGGCATCTCCGTCCGCACGCCCGAAGCGTGGGTGCCGGCGATGTTCCGCGGGCGCGCGGGGATCCAGACGTTCGACGCCGATGGCCTCGATCTCGTCGACGCCTACGACACCGCCGCCGCCGCCGCCGCGTGGGTGCGCAGCAAGCGTCGGCCGGCGATCCTGCGCCTGCGCACCGTGCGCCTGCTCGGCCACGCGGGCTCCGACGTCGAGCAGCTCTACCGGTCCCAGGAGGAGATCGACGCCGCCGAGGCCCTCGATCCCCTGCGCGCCAGCGCCACGCTGCTGGTGCGTGAGGGGTGGCTCACGCCCGACCAGGTCGTCTGGCTCTACGAGGAGACGCGCGCGCGCTCCCTGGCGATGGGTCGTGAGGTGGTGCGTCGCCCGCCCCTGGAGACGGCCGAGGCCGTGATGGCGCCCCTGTTCCACCACGACGCCGACGCCATCGCCGCCGCCGTCCCCGTGGCCGACGACGCCACCCGCCTGCGCGTCCACGGCGGCAGCCTCCCCGAGGCGAGCGACCGACCCCGCCACCTCGCCATCCAGCTCAACCGCGCGCTCACGGACGTGCTCGCGGGCGACGGCGAGGCGATCCTGTTCGGCGAGGACGTGGCCCAGAAGGGCGGCGTCTACCACGTCACCGCCGACCTCGTGAAGCGCTTCGGGGTCGGGCGGGTGTTCAACACGCTCCTCGACGAGCAGACCATCCTCGGCATGGCCATCGGCGCCGCCCACGCCGGCATGCTGCCGCTGCCGGAGATCCAGTACCTGGCCTACCTGATGAACGCGGTGGACCAGCTGCGCGGCGAGGCTGGCTCGCTGCAGTTCTTCAGCAACGGCCAGTACGCCAACGGCATGGTCGTGCGCATCGCGGGCCTCGCCTACCAGAAGGGCTTCGGCGGCCACTTCCACAACGACAACGGCATCGCCGCCGTCCGCGAGATCCCCGGCATCCTCCTCGGGTGCCCGTCCCGTGGCGACGACGCCGCGCGGATGCTGCGCACCATGGTGGGCGCCGCACGGGCCTGCGGCCGCGTGTGCGTGCTGCTGGAGCCGATCGCCCTGTACATGACCAAGGACCTCCTCGACGACGACGGCGCCTGGCTCACGACCTACCCCGAGCCTCACGCCGTGCTGCCGGTCGACGAGGTCGGTGTCTACGGCGAGGGCACCGACGCCTGCATCGTGTCGTTCGCCAACGGCCTGTGGATGAGCCTGCGTGTCGCGCGGCGCCTGGAAGCGGAGGGGGTGCGCTGCCGGGTAATCGACCTGCGGTGGCTCCAGCCGTTGCCGCTCGCGGCGCTCGAGCCTCACGCCGCTGCGTGTGGGCGCGTCCTGGTGGTCGACGAGTGCCGCGCGTCCAGCGGCGTGGCCGACACGATCAGCGCCCACCTGCACGAGAACGTCCCGGGCGTGCGGGTGCGTCGCGTCACCGGGCGCGACACCTACATCCCGCTCGGCGGCGCCGCGAACCTGGTGCTGGTCCAGGAGCACGACATCGAGGCTGGCCTGCGCCAGCTGCTGGAGGTCCCGTGAGTCGCCAGCGCGCGCTGGTCGTGTGTCCGGGCCGCGGCAGCTACGCGCGCGACACGCTCGGCTACCTCGCCGGGCGCACCGGGCCCGCTGCCGCCGTCGTCGACGCCTGCGACGCGTGGCGTGAGGCCCGCGGCGTGCCCACGGTCCGCGACCTCGACGGCGCGGCCTCGTTCTCCGCAGCGCGCCACCTCGCGGGCGAGCACGCCAGCCTGCTCACGTTCGCCTGCTCGCTCGCCGATCTTGCCGACCTCGACGCACGCTTCGAGGTCGTGGGCGTCACCGGCAACTCGATGGGCTGGTACACCGCCCTCGTGGTGGCCGGCGCGTTGTCGCGCGACGACGGCATCCGGCTCGTCGACACCATGGGCGCCTACCAGGCCGAAGAGGTGGTGGGCGGCCAGGTGATGTGGCCGCTCTCCGGCGACGACCGGCGCGTCGATCCTGCGCGCGTGAGCGCGGTGGAAACGGCACTCACGTCCGCGCGCGACGCGGGCCACGGCGCGTGGTGGTCGATCCGGCTCGGCGACGTCGCGGTGCTCGGTGCCGACGAGGGCGGCTGCCGCCACCTGCTCTCGGAACTTCCCGAGACCACGCGCGGCGGCCGCACGTTCCCCGTCAGGCTGCCCAAGCACGCGGCGTTCCACACGCCGCTCCTCGCTCCCACCGCGGCGCGGGCCCAGGTCGATCTGGCGGGTCTGGCGTTCCGGACGCCGTCGCTGCCACTGATCGACGGCCGCGGCGTCGTCCACCGTCCGTTGTGGGCCGACCCGGAGGCCCTGCGCGCGTGGACGCTCGGCGCTCAGGTGACCCACACCTACGACTACGACGCCGCGCTGCTCACGGCCCTGCACCACACGGCCCCGGACGTGATCGTCCTGCTCGGACCGGGCAATGGCCTCGGTGGGCCCACGGCGTCGCTGCTGATCGCCGACGACTGGGCCGGCTGCGGCACCGCCGCGGCGTTGCAGGCCCGGCAGGCCGACGACCCGCTCCTGCTGTCGTTCGGACGCCCGGAACAGCGCGCGCGCCTGGTGTCGCCGTCGACGTGACGGACGCGCCCAGGGTGCTACGATCCTGTCAGCCACAAGGAGACCGCCATGCGCCACCCCTCCCTGGTCCTGCCCGTCGCGCTGGCTGCTGCCGCGTGCAGCCCGACCGCCGACCCCGCCTTCTCGTCGTTCTCGTGCGCTGACGCCACCACCGCGTCGTGCACCGAGCTGACCGCCGAAGACCCCCAGGCCCTGCTCGACGCCGTCAACGCCCTCGACGGCGACGCCACAGTGGTGCTCGGCAGCGGCACGTTCACGCTCGACAACCAGGTCACCATCCGCGCCGACGACGTGGTGCTGATCGGCCAGGGCATCGACGTCACCCTCCTCGACTTCGCGGCCCAGGAGGCCCAGACCAACGGCGTCGACTTCGTCGGCAACAACTTCCTCCTGCAGGACCTGACGGTCGCCAACGCGAAGAAGGACGGCGTGCGCGTCGAGGACAGCGACCACGTCGTGTTCCGCAACGTCAAGGCCACCTGGACGAACGGCCCCGACGCGTCGAACGGCGCCTACGGCCTGTACCCGGTCAAGTCCAACGACGTGCTCATCGAGGGCTCCGAGGCGTGGAACGCGTCCGACGCCGGGCTGTACGTGGGCCAGTGCACGAACGCGGTCGTCCGTCACAGCCTCGCCAAGCAGAACGTCGCGGGCATCGAGATCGAGAACACCCAGTTCGCCGACGTCTACGGCAACACGGCCGAGGACAACACCGGCGGGCTCGTGGTGTTCGACCTGCCCGGCAACCCGATCATCGGCCGCGACATCCACATCCACGAGAACATCGTCCGCAACAACAACCGCCCCAACTTCGGCCCGAGCGGCACCGTCCGCCAGATCCCCGCGGGCACCGGCACGTTCGCCATGGCGTCGCGTCGCGTCGAGATCGAGAGCAACACCTACGAGAACAACGGCAGCGTCGACATCGCGCTGATCAGCGGGCTCGCGATCGAGCCCGACGTCTCGAAGTGGGCCCTCGACACCGCCACGCTCGTGGGCACGTGGGAGGACCTCGACCTCGACGTGGAGGGCGGCGTCACGCACAACTTCCGCACCGACGGCGTGTACGTGCACGACAACACCCACACCGGCGGCGGCACGGCCATCGACAACGGCAGCATCGACGACCGCCCGCTCGGCTTCCTGCTGGGCGTGCTCTACGGGCAGACGCCGGTCGACACCATCCTGTACGACGCGATCGGCGAGTCGTCCTACGACGCCACGAGCGCGGAGGGCAACAGCAACGACAACCACATCTGCATCGGGTCCGAGACCGACGCCACGTTCGCGAGCCTCGCGATGGACGTGCTGATCGCCCGGTTCGAACAGCTCGATCTGCCGTCGCTCGACGACGTCTACCGACCCGACGCGCCGTTCGCCCCGTTCAACTGCGGCGGCCTTCCCGGCGACCCCATCCAGGCGCCCACCGTCACCGACGTGGACTGACGCCGTGACCCGCACGCCCGTCCTCGCCGTCGCCCTGGCGGCGGCCTGCACCGGCGGTGTCCGGCTCGACGTCGAGGCGGACCCGGCCGAACGGCTGTCGACCACCGGCCTCGTGGCGTGGGACGGCACCGCCCTGTCGTATGCGGAGGGCGTGCAGCCCTACACGCTGAACACGCCCCTGTTCTCCGACTACGCGCTGAAGGACCGCGCGATCTACGTGCCGCCCGGCGAGGTGGCCACCGTGGACGACGGCGGGCGGCTTCAGCTGCCGGTGGGCAGCGCGATCCTGAAGACGTTCTCGTTCGCCCCCGACCTGCGCAGCCCCGACGACGGCAAGGCGCCCGTCGAGACCCGCCTGCTGGTGCGGCGCGAGGCGGGCTGGAAGGCGTGGCCCTACGTCTGGGACGACGACGGCCGCGACGCCACGCTGCAGCTCGGCGGCGACGTCCGCGACATCACGCTGATCGACCCCACGGGCGAGGCCGTGACCGCCGCCTACCTGATCCCGCAGAAGAACCAGTGCGCCGACTGCCACGAGCTCAAGGACGACAGCGGCCGCCGGTACATGACGCCGATCGGTCCCACGCTGCGCAACCTCGACCTGCCCGACGCCGACGGCACCAACCAGCTCGATCGCCTCGTCAGCACCGGGATCCTCACCGACGTGCCGCCGCTGGACACCGTGACGCCGGCGTGGTCGATGACCGGCTTCACGGCCGCCGACGCCGCCACGCTGCCGCCCGCCGAGCTCGACGCCGCCGCGCGCACCTACCTCGACGTCAACTGCGCCCACTGCCACAACCCCCACGGGGTCAACGGCATCTCGTCCCAGCTCTTCCTCGACGTCGCCAACGACGACGTCTTCCACCTGGGCGCCTGCAAGCGGCCCGGGTCGGCCGGCAAGGGCGGCATCGGGCGGGAGTTCGACATCGTGCCCGGCGATCACGAGGCGTCGATCCTGTACTACCGGATGATCACCGACGACCTCGGCGCGATGATGCCCGACGTCGGGCGCAGCCTCCTGCACCACGAGGGCGCCGCCCTCATCGCGGCGTGGATCGACGCCATGCCCCCGGACGACTGCCGCGGGCCGTGAGCGTCAGTCGCCCTGGGCCCGCGACCCGCGCACCCAGCTGGTGAACGAGGCCCCCGCGCGCACCGACGCCGCGAAGCCCGCCAGCGTGTAGCCGCCGAGCATCACCACGTGCAGCGCCACGGCGAAGGCCGCCGCGGCGGTCGCGTCGATGCCCTGGGTGACCAGCGCCGCCACGCCGGCGGCCTCGAAACCGCCGAGGAATCCTGGCGCTGGAAACAGCACCATCGCCGTGCTCACCGCAGCCCAGGCCGACGCCGCGAGCGGCCAGGTCGGCACCACGTCGGCCAGGCCGAGCAGCGCTGCGTAGGCCATGCCCACGGTGGCGAGCCACACCGCGGCCGTGCTCACGACCGCGCCCACGAGCCGTCGCGGGTCGGTGGACACGGTGCGCACCGCGTCGACGAACGCACGCCACTGGCGCGCGAACACCGCCCAGGCCGAGGGCCACATCCGGCCGACGAGCGCCTCGCCCACCGGCAGCACCCGCTCGCCGAGCAGCACCAGCACCGCCACGCCACCGATGCCGACGACCGCGCCCGTCTGCACGGCGACGAGGCCGGCCCGGAGCACGTCGACGCCCATCACCTGGACGGGGACGGTCACGACCACCGAGCGGGCGACGTACAGCATGAGCACCAGCAGCGCGACGATGTCGGTGAGCCGCTCCACCACCACCGCGGCCATGCTCTCGCCGAACGTCACGCCGTTGCGCTCGGCGAGCACGTAGGGACGGACCAGTTCGCCCAGCCGCAGCGGCATCACGCTCATCGCCAGCGACCCGATGGCGAGCACGATGAACAGGTCGCCAAACGCGACCCGGGTGCGCAGCAGCACGCCGAACCGCCACGTGCGCAGCACCAGCGTGGTGTACAGCCCCAGCAGCGTCAGGAGCGCCGCGCCGAGGTGGTAGTCGACCAGCGCCGTCGCCATGCGGCCGAGATCGACCTGCAGCAGCACCCAGCCCACGCTGGCGACCATCAGCACCGCGAGCAGCACCACCGAGCCCAGGCGCAGCCGTGCGTTCGGTGCGCTCACGCCGACGCCTCGCCCTTGGTGGCGACGACGACCGCCCGGCGCGCCACGCCGACGACGAAGGGTGTGCCGTCGAGGTCGGCGTAGACCTCCACGCGGTCGAGGCCGTGGCGGCGCAGGCGCCCGCAGAGCTCGGTGATGCCGTGCAGGCGGTAGCGGAAGCGCGCCGAGGCCCGCGTGCCGTCGCCGCGGACGAGCGTCCAGGTGGCGTCGACGCCCCCGGTGACCGGGTCCAACGTCCGCTCCTCGACGAGGAAGCGCTCCCCGATGCGCTTGCACGACGTCGGCGCGAAGCCCAGGGCCAGCGTCTCGGCCGTCGGGGTGTCGAGCACGAAGCGCCCGCCGGGGACGAGCGCCTGCGCCGCAGCGGCGGTCTGGGCGTCGAGGCCCGCGTCGTCGAAGAAGCCGAAGCTCCCCCACAGGCACAGGGCGAGGTCGAAGGCGTCGGTGGCGACCGGCTCGCGCAGGTCGTGGTCGTGCAGGGCCAGCGGGACGCCGGCGTCGGCGGCCCGACGCGCGGCTGCGGTGAGCATCGCCTCGGAGCGATCGACCCCGACCACGTCGCAGCCCAGCCGCGCGAGCCGCACCGCGATCCGACCGTCGCCGACCGGCGCGTCGAGCACGCGCATCCCGCTGCGGATGCCCAGCAAGCGCACCAGCGACGCCACCTGGGCGTCGGAGGCCTCCTCGGTCCACAGGTCGGGCTGGATCTCGGCGAAGAGGTCGACGAAGAAGGCGTCCAAGGGTCCGTCCGCGGTCAGGGGCCTGTATCTCCACCGGGCGCGCGCCGAGACGCGACCCCACGCTCAGCGCTTGCCGGTGGCCGCTTCCATCTGGGCCGTGCAGTCCTCGAGGTGACCGAACCGCGCCGCGTGGTCGGCGTCGGACAGGCCGTTGACGAAGATGAGCCAGGCGCCGTCGTAGCGATGGCACCGTCGGTGGAGCACGCCGACGCCGTCCATGCGGCGGATCTTGTCGGCGGACTTGCGCCAGCCCTCGAGCGCGTCGGCGAGGCGGGTGTCGACGCCATGGCCGACGGCGTCGAAGAACTGGACGTCCCGCTCCACCAGGTAGGCCGGCGTGGCGCGCTTCTCGTGGGCGACGATCCGACGGTCGAGGCTGTCCTGCCGCGCGATGACCGGGTCGGTGAGGCCGAACACGTCCTGCGCCCACAGGTCGGCGTAGTAGGGCAGCGCCCCGGCGGCGCCCACCCCGAGCCGGGTGTCGGCAGGCAGCGCGCCCTCCACCACCATCCGGTGCAGGAACTGGCCCTGCTCGACCCGCTTGCGCGCGAACGAGGCGATGAAGGCCGGGCTCTCGACGTCCTTGCGCAGCGGACCGAGCTTCTGGGTGTGGGTGGTGACCACGGTCCACGTCAGCAGGGCCGCGCCGACGGCCAGCGCCACCGGACCGGCGCGTCCGAGCCGGTCGGCGAGCAGCGCCATGCCCTCGGCGACGAGGAGGAAGAAGGGCGCGAGCACGGGCACGAGGAAGCGGAACTCGAAGCGGTCGCCGCCCACCCAGAGGATGAGCGCGAGCTGGGCCGCCACGCCGAGCGCGAGCAGGGCCACGCGACGCCCCGGCCGCAGCACGAGCGGCACGGCGGCGAGCCAGCCCCACCACGCGACGGCGTAGTCGCCCGCGAACAGCTGCAGGTAGCGCAGCCCCTGCTCCCACCACACCCCGTTGACCTTGACGTGGAACGTGTTGGGCACGATGTCGCCGTAGTAGGCGACGCGGAACGCCTCGTGGGCTCCGAGCACAGCGGCCCAGGGCAGCACCCACGCGACGAGGCTGCGCCAGCTGCGCGCGCCACGCAGCGCGTCGACGGCGTGGACCAGGCCCACCGCGGCGACGAACACGACGCCGTCAGGCCGCATGAGCACCACGAGCGCGGCCAGCAGGCTCGACGCCCACGTGCCCCGCTCGGCGCGCTCCCCTTCCACCCAGGCCCGCACGAGCAGGCCGAGCACGAGCACGGTGTAGCCCATGGTCTCGAGCCCGGACGTGGTCCACACGCAGAACGAGCGCGAGCAGGCCAGCCACAGCGAGGGCAGCACCACCCACGGCGTCCACCCACCGGCGACCCGCCGCGCCGTCCACTTCGACAGCACCAGCACGCCGAGCGCGGAGGTGACCCCGAGCACCATCGCCGTGGCTTCGGCGGACGCACCGAGCAGCAGGCCGACGGCGACCAGCAGCACCCACAGGAAGTTGGTGTAGCCCTCGACGTGCTCGCCCGGCTGCCAGACGAGGCCCTCGCCCCGCGTGAGCTGCAGGGCGTACCGGAAGCTGATGTAGGCGTCGTCGCCGGTGAACGACCAGTGCTCGACGCCCCAGGCGAACGCGGCGAGCGTGGCGAGCGACAGCAGCAGCGTCACCGCCAGCGCGACCAGGCGGGGTGCAGCCACCTCGACGGTGGCGATCCTCGGTGCGATGCTCGGCGCTTCCGGGTCGGACACGGCTTCCCCAGCGCCCCCCAGGGGAGGCGGGGGCGGGTCAGCCTACTGCGCGCGCCGCATCGACGCGAAGAAGCGATCCACCTTGCGCTCCGGCGTGGAGGCCGGGAACACCGCGTCGAGCGTGAGGATGGTGCTGTCGAACACGTACACCTCCATCATGCCCTTGTGGGTGTCGTCGACAGAGTAGACGAGGCGCTTGCCTTCCATCCCGTCGCGCGTGACCTCGGTCCACGACTGGACCTTGCCACCGGACTGGCCGAGGATGGTCTCGCGCGTGGTGTAGAAGATCAGGTCGCGACCGGCGATCTTGATGGCGGTGAGCGGCGCGACCGTGGCGTTGGCCTGCAGCTTGATGCCCTCTTCCTCCACCCGCACCGAGTCGGTCTCGGCCTTGCCGAGGTACCAGTTCGACGTGGAGTGCTCGGCGGAGGCCGACCCGGGCAGCTCGACGCTGATCGGATGCTGGGCGATCCGTTGCCGGCTCCAGTCGTCGCCCGCACGTGCCGAGACAGGCACCAGCCCCACGACCAACGACGAAGCCACAAAGAGCGCGCGCAGCATGGGTCCGGTGCCTCCGAGGCGTGGTGTGCAGGAACCTTCGCACCATAGTGCATCGCGCGACGACCCGCACCTGTCCTCATCGGTCGCTGCGCGTCACGGCACAGCGATGTGGTGCAGGAACCTCAGACGTCGAGCAGGTGACGGGCGATGAGCTCGCGCTGGATCTCGCTGGTGCCCTCGCCGATGGGGCCGAGCCGCGCGTCGCGGAGCAAGCGCTCGACGGGGAAGTCGTCGGTGTAGCCCCACCCTCCGAACACCTGCACGGCGCGGTCGGCACAGCGGACAGCCATCTCGGTGGCGTAGAGCTTGGCGATGCTGGCGTACTCCGCGGCGGGCTGACCGGAGGCCTTGGCCCACGCCGCCTTGCGGGCCATCAGGCGGGCGGCGTCGATCTCGATCTTCATGTCGGCCAGCTTGAAGTGGACGGCCTGGCGGGTGGCGATGGGCTTGCCGAAGGCCTTGCGCTCGACGGCGTAGCGGCTGGCGGCGTCGAAGGCGGCCTCGGCGATGCCGATGCCGAAGTGGGACATGCTGATGCGCCCGAGCTCGAGCGTCTGCATCGCCTGCAGGAACCCGGCGCCGACCGTGCCGACGACGGCGTCGTCGGGGACGAAGGCGCCGTCGAACACGAGCCCGCCGGTGGGGGAGCCGCGCAGCCCCAGCTTGCGGTAGGCCGCGGTGCGCGCGATGCCCTCGCCCGCCAGGTCGACGGCGAACGCGGTGACGCCGGCGTGGCCCGCGTCGGGGTCGGTGACCGCCATCACGACGCACACGTCGGCGATCGGGGCGTTGGTGATCAGCGCCTTCTCGCCGTGGAGGCGCCAGCCGCCGTCGACGCGCTCGGCGCGGGTGCGCAGGCTCGCCGCGTCGGTGCCCGCGTCGGGCTCGGTGAGGCCGAAGCAGCCGATGGTGGCGCCGCTGGCGAGGCCGGGGAGCCACCGCGCCTTGAGCGCCTCGGACCCGAACAGCTGGATGGGCGCCCCGCACAGGCCGACGCTCGCGCCGGCCGACAGGAAGGTGGCCGCGCAGGCCTTGGCGAGCGACTCCTCGGCGAGCGCCCGCATCACCCAGTCGACGTCCTCGGCGGTGCCGCCCCAGGCCTTGTCGACGTACAGGCCGAACCAGCCCATGCCGGCCAGATCGTCCCAGTTGGCCCGCGACAGCTCGCCGTCGCGATCGACCTGGGCGGCGCGCGGCGCGATGGTGCGTTGGCAGAAGTCCTCGAAGGCGCGCCCGAACTCGGCCTGCGCAGGGGTGACGGCGTAGTCCATGGGGTGCTCCTAGAAGGGGAGGTCGAGGATGGCGCGGGCGATGATGCCGCGCTGGATCTCGCTGGTGCCGGCCCCGATGGTCGACAACATCGAGTCCCGCAGGCCGCGCTCGACGTGGTACTCGGTGGTGAAGCCGTTTCCACCGTGGATCTGGACGGCGTCGCGGAACACCTGCTGGGAGGCCTCCGACAGGAAGACCTTGGCGATCGCGGCGTCGACGAGGGGCGGATCGCCGTCCTGGTCGAGCTTCCACGCCACCCGGTAGATGAGGTTGCGGGCCAGCTCGACCTTGACCTTCATGTCGGCCAGCATGTGCCGCATGGCCTGGAACCTGGCGATGGGGCGGCCGAACTGGTGGCGCTCCTGCTGGTAGCGGGCGCAGCGCTCGATGGCGGCGTCCATGCCGCCCAGGCCCGGCGCGAGCAGGCAGCTGCGCTCCCAGCCGAGGATCAGCTTGGCGGTGATGATGAAGCCGTAGTTCTCCATCCCCAGGAGGTTCTCGGCGGGCACCTCGCAGTCGTCGAACACGAGCTCGGACGTCACCGACGTCTTCATGCCCATCTTGTCGATGTGCTGGCCCACGCTGAACCCGGGGAAGCCCGACTCGACCAGGAACGTGGAGATGCCGGCGGCGCGGGGGCGGGCGTCGGGGTCGGTGACCGCGGTGACCACGAACACGCCGCCGATGGGGCCGTTGGTGATCCACATCTTGCGGCCGTTGAGGATCCAGCGGTCGCCCTTGCGGACGGCGCGGGTCTTCATGCCAGCGGCGTCGGAGCCGGAGTCGGGCTCGGACAGGCAGAAGCCGCCGATGAGGCTGCCGTCGCACATGCCGGGCAGGTAGCGGCGCTTCTGGTCCTCGGTGCCGAGCTTCCAGATGGGGACGCCGCACAGGATGGTGTGGGCGCCCCAGGCGAGCGCGACGCCACCGTCCTCGGCGCCCGCGCCGAAGGCCTCCTTGACGAGGCACGTCTCGACGCAGGACAGCCCGGTGCCGCCGTACTCCTCGGGGATCGGCGCGCCAAGCAGGCCCATGCCCGCGAGCTTCTGCCAGATGTCGTCGTTCCACGTCTGCAGGGGCTCGCGCTGGAGCACCGTGGGGTGGATCTGCTGGCGCGCGAAGGTGCGGACGCTGTCGTACAGCTCCCGCTGCGCGTCGGTGAAGGCGAAGTCCATGGCTCAGGCCTCCCGGGGGACGGCGGTGGACGGGGCGTGGACCACCCCCTGAAGCAGCGACAGCACGGTGGCGCGCACCGTGGGCAGGTCGGCGGGGGCGGCGGTCTCGTCGAGCAGGGCGACGATGGCGGCCTGCAGGGCGCCGAGCACCATCACCGGCAGCACGGCGGGATCGGCCCCGGCCACCAGCGCGCCGGCGCGCTCCGCACGGGCGAAGGCACGGCCGAGGGTGGCGATCACGCGGGCGACGTCGGGGTGGGCGCTGCCCTGGGCGGTGCCGGCGAGGCGGCCGTACTCGACGAGGATGACGCGCATGCGCTCGGGGTAGGCCTCGAGCGCGCCGAACACGTAGTCGAGCACGGCGCGGACCTGGTCCCAGGGCGACCGCCCGGACGCGGCGATGCCCTCGACGACCTCGGCGAACACGGCCCAGTTGTCGTCGTAGACCGTCGACAGCAGCCGGTCCTTGGTGCCGAAGTAGTGGTAGACGAGCCCGTAGGCGACGCCCGCCTCGTCCGCGACGTCCTGGATGCGCGTGTCGTGGTAGCCGCGGGCGGCGAACACCCGCACGGCAGCATCGAGGATCTGGCGACGCCGCTCGGTGCGCGCGTCGGCGGTGGACGGGACGGTCACGGTGACGGACCTCACGGACCCAGTGGAACCCGGATTGACATGGATGTCAATCCAAGCCGTGAGCGCGCCGGGGGGTACAGAGATCCGGTCTGTCGGAGGCGCGATGATCGCCCTGCTCCTCTCCTGCGCGTTGGCAGCCCCGGCCTCCCTCCCCGAGACGCTGCGGGCGCGTCACGACGCCCTCGTCGACGCGGGCACCTGGGACGACGCCGCGCTGGCGCAGGCCAAGGCGATGCCCGAGGGCGGCATCTTCCCGTTCGTGTTCCCGCTCCTGGCCTACGCCAACCTCGTCGCCGACGGCACCGCCACCCGCGAGGCCCTCCGTCCTCGCGTGGACGCGATGGCGGCGGACGCGCTCGCGTCGACCCAGCGCCACCTGGGACGGACCGTCGCCACGCTCGACGGCCTGCACGACCAGGGCACGTGGCTCGGCGAGCTGCACCTGGCGCTGTCGGTCGCGCGCTGGCTCGGCAGCACCCGTCACGACAAGGAGCGCGCGCGCCTCGACGCCTTGTTCCACGAGGCCCTGGCGGCCTCGGCGGGCCATCCCCTGCCCTCGTACCCAGGGCTGGTCTGGCCGTTCGACACCATGCCACCGGTGCTGGCGCTGCGGGTCTCGGACGCCGTCGACGGCACCCATCGGCACGACGCGGTGGTCCGCGCC
>JACKEP010000003.1 GCA_020632915.1 Alphaproteobacteria bacterium
GCGCCAGGTCCCCGTACATGGCGACCCAGCTCGAGGTCGGTGACCAGACCACGTGGTCGACGTTCAGACTGGGGTTCGTGGTGTTGGGCGACAGCTGCGCCACGCCCGCCGCCGGGTCGTCGAGGTCGGCGAGGAACGCGGCCTGCAAACCATCGACCACCTTGTCCGCGACGAACACGACGTACCGACCATCGGGCGACACCTCGTAGGCCGAGACGCCGCCCGCGGGCTGCATGACGCCACTTATCTTCGCCGCGGTGACGTCCTGCGGCACGGGCAACCCGAGATCGAGGACGAAGAGCTCCATCGTTCCCGGGAGGTCGAGGTTGCCCAGCACTACGATGCGCGCACCCGAGGCGGGCTTCGCGAACAGGACGTTCTGCCCCCCCGGCGGCAAGACATGCACCGCCTCGCCACGACCCATAGGGTCGCTGAGGTCGACGCGGAAGAGCGCGCGGCCCCGCGTGGCGTCTGGCAGGTTCCCGATGTACCACGCCCAGCGCCCGTCCGCGGTCACGCCGAAGTATCGCGGTGCGTTAACGGCCCTCGACAGCGCGACGGTGCCGCTGGTCCCCGGGTCGCTGACCACCCGGGTGGTGATCGTCGCGCCGCTCACGTCGGCCAGGAAGAGCTCCGTCCTCTGGGGAACGGTGGGGTTGCTCCCGTAGAGCAGCCGGGTATCGTCGATCCACACCACGGGGAAGATCGCGTCGGCCTCGGGGATGGTGTGGGGCGGATTGACGCGACGTGCGGACCGCGGCGTCGCGCTCCACAGGTCGTAGACCCACAGGTCGTACTGAGCGCTCGCGGTGGTGTCGTGGGCGTACGCCAGGTACCGGCCGTCCGGCGAGAACGAATACTCCAGGCTGTCCACGTCCGCGAAGACGGGCGGCGTTGGCGCAATGGGGATTGCGCTGCTCGCGACGATCCCTCCGCGAGTGTCGACGACGAACAGCTCGTCGTCGCCGATGACGTCGAAGTTGCCGCGGAACACCAGGTGATCACCGGTCGGCGACCAGCCGAGGTCGAAGGCGTCGGGCGAGATGGTCGGGCCGCCCGGAGGGCTCACGATCACCGGGACGTAGGGCGGGGGTAGGGTGAGATCGGCGACCCAGACCTCGTGCATCGTGGTCGCTCGGAAGTCACCGATGAAGGCCACCTTTCGACCGTCGGGCGACAGGTCGTATTGTGGAGATGAGAACCGTGCGTCACCGTTGGCGCCAGGGGGAGTGGCCCGCACGCCGAGCGTGGGCGTCGCCCGGCACACGTCGGCCACCAGGATGTCGTATCGATTGTCTTCGATCGTGTCGCCCGAGATGGCCACGAAGCGGTCCCCGGTGCCATCATCGGTCACCGTCATGGTCAAGGCCCCTTGCGCCGAGCCTCCGTCGGAGTCGGTGACGGTGACGGTGACCGGGTAGCTCCCGGGGCTGCTCATGACCGGTATTCCGCTGAGGTTTCCCTGGCCATCCAGGACCAGCCCCGCGGGGAGCACGCCAGAGGTGAGCGTCCACTGGTAGCCCATGCCGGAGCCCCCGCTGGCGGCGAGCGCGGCCTCGTAGGCGTGGCAGGCGCGGCCGGGGGTCAGCGTCGCCGTGGACACCGTGAGCAGGTTCGCGGGCTCGAGCACCGTGATCTGGAAGGCCTGGCTGTCGGTGGACGTCGCCACGTCGGTGACGGTGACCGTGAAGTCGAAGGTCCCCGCGGCGCCCGCGACGCCCACGAGCTGCGTCGCGGGGGTGCCCGACGCTTCGAGGGCGAGGCCGGGGGGAAGCTGGCCTGCGCTCACCGACCAGGCGTAGACGCCGGACCCGAAGCGCGCAGTGAGCGGCTGCTGATAGCTCTCACCCACGACCACGCTGGGCAGGACGTAGGTGCCGACGCTCGAGGTGACGATCTCGATGGGCAGGAGCTCGGGCCGGACGACCACGGTGAAGGTCGCCTCGTCGCTCTGGTCCTCGGCGTCGCGCACCTCCACCGTGAAGGTGAAGGCGCCAGAGGCCGCGGGGGTGCCGGTGAGCGTCGTCCCGGGCGCACCCGCAGGATCGAGCGCGAGCCCGGGTGGCAGCGCGCCATCGGCGATGGACCAGGTGCGTGTGGGGCCGGCGCCGTCCACGGCCGCGAGCTCGGCGGAGTACGGGCGGTTGACCTCGCCGTCCGGTAGCTGCGCGGTGGTGATCCTCGGGGGCGTGGGTGGCGGCGGAATGGCCGCGATCTCCACCGAGAACCCGCGACGCGCGCGCGCCTGCTTCGAGTCTTCGACCTCGAGCTCGAAATCGTAGGTGCCGGGGACCGTCGGTGTGCCCGAGAGCGTGGCCGGGCCTCCGTCGCCATCGAGGGTCAGGCCAGGGGGCCCCTCACCGATGATCGCCCATGTGTAGGGTGGCGCGCCGCCCTCGGCGCTCACCGATGCGGAGTAGGGCTCTGCCTCCGTGCCATCCGGCAGCGCTGCCGTGACCACGACGAGCGGCGGGTCGACGGCGAGAACCGTCAAGTCGAGTTGCACCTGAGCCGCCCCCATCCCGGCGTCGGTGACCCGGGCCGTGAACGTAAAGCTGCCCGCCTCGGCCGGGGTTCCGCGCAGGGTGCCGCCCTCGGACAGGCCGACGCCGGTCGGTAGCGCGCCCTCGACCAGCGTCCAGGCGTAGGGGGTCTCGCCACCCTTGGCCTCGACGAGGGCCTCATAGGGCGCCC
>JACKEP010000030.1 GCA_020632915.1 Alphaproteobacteria bacterium
GGCGTCGCCGACGGCGCGCATGGCCATGGAGGAGAAGAGGAACGGCAGCATCGCGCCCAGGAACACGCCCGACATCGTGGACGGGTCGAGCACGTCGATCTTGTCGATCTTGGCCTGCTGGCTGTAGGCGGCGAACAGCGCCAGGGCGGTCATCGCGGCCGAGCCGATGGCGAAGCCCTTGCCGATGGCGGCCGTGGTGTTGCCGACGGCGTCGAGGCTGTCGGTGCGCTCGCGGACCTTGGGGTCCTGGTGGGTCATCTCGGCGATGCCGCCGGCGTTGTCGGCGATGGGGCCGAAGGCGTCGACCGCGAGCTGGATGCCCGTGGTGGACAGCATGCCGAGGGCGGCGATGCCGATGCCGTACAGGCCGGCGAAGGCGTAGGCGCCGAGGACGCCCGCCGCGATGAGCACCACCGGGATGGCGGTGGACTCCATGCCCATGCCGAGGCCCGCGATGATGTTCGTGGCCGCGCCGGTGCGGGACTGGTTGGCGATGCTGACGACCGGGCGCTGGCCCATCGAGCAGTAGTAGGAGGTGGTCATGCCGATGGCGACGCCGGCGATGAGGCCGATCACCGTGGCGGTGCCGACGTCGAACCACTCGATGGTGATCGCGCCGGTGGTGGGCCACGTGGTGGTGGACTCGATGCCGGCCTGCGGCCACACGTAGTAGGCGATGGCGAAGGTGAGCAGCGCGGTGACGCCCGCGGAGCCGAACGCGCCACGGTCGAGCGCCTTGTGGGCGTTGCCGCCCTCCTCGACGCGGACGAACATCGTGCCGACGATCGAGGCGATGATGCCGACGGCCGCGACCAGGAACGGCAGGACGATCGGGCCCATCAGCACGCCCGAGGCGGTGCTGAAGCCCAGGCCGAGCACCATGGTGCCGACGATGGCGCCGACGTAGGACTCGAAGAGGTCGGCGCCCATGCCGGCGACGTCGCCGACGTTGTCACCGACGTTGTCGGCGATGACGGCGGGGTTGCGGGGGTCGTCCTCGGGCAGGCCCGACTCGACCTTGCCGACCAGGTCGGCGCCGACGTCGGCCGCCTTGGTGTAGATGCCGCCGCCGACGCGGGCGAACAGCGCGATGGACGACGCGCCCATCGAAAAGCCCGTGATGGTCGACATGAGCGTGGCCATGCCGTGCTCGTCGGCGCCGAACAGGCCCTTGTAGACGATGAACAGGACCGACAGGCCCAGCAGCGCGAGACCGGTGACGGCCATGCCCATCACGGTGCCGCCGGAGAAGGCGACGTCGAGGGCGGCCGACAGGCTCGTGCGGGCGGCGTTGGTGGTGCGGACGTTGGCGTTGGTGGCCACGCGCATGCCGGCCCAGCCCGCCGCACCGGAGGTGACGGCGCCGAGGACGAACGACACCGCGATGAGCGGGCTCTGGTGGTCGCCGCTCATGTTCGCCAGCGCCAGCAGGCCCGCGACCACCACGACGAAGCCGGCGAGCACGGTGTACTCGCGGCGCAGGAAGGCCATCGCGCCCTCCTGGATGCGCGCGGCGATCTCCACCATGTCCGGCGTGCCGGGATCGCGGCTCGAGGTGTAGCTGGCCTTGTAGTAGCCGAAGATCAGCGCGATCACCGACGCCACGGGCGCGGCATAGATCAGGTTGTCCACGTTCGCCTCCATGAGGGCCGGTCGACCGGCCATCTCCCCATTCCGCCCGACCGGATCGTCCGTCCGGGCCCCTCGACCGGTCGCCCGGCCTCCACCGCGGCCCGGCGTGGCCGGACCGCGCACGCCTCAGGCGCGGTTCACGACACCAGATCCTGACCCGCGTCGCCGGAGCGCCGCTGGTTGTAGAGGTTCATGGCATCCGACACGCCCCGGCGGAGCACGTGTTCGACGGCGTCGGCGGCGGTGTCGACCACCTCCCCCAACGACGCCGACTCGTCGGACGTCCAGCGGCCGAGCACGTAGTCGGCGGTGTCCCAGCCCTTGGGAGGCCGGGAGATGCCGACGCGCACCCGCTGGTAGCTCGGCGAGCCGAGCCGGCTGTGCAGGTCGCGGAGCCCGTTGTGCCCGCCGTGGCCGCCGCCCGACTTGACCCGGACGTCGCCGAACGGCAGGTCGAGATCGTCGTGCACCACCACGATGTGGTCGGTGTCGACCTTGTAGAACGCCGCGAGCGCCTGGGTGGGACCGCCCGACAGGTTCATGTACTGCTGGGGCTTCGCCAGCACGACCGCCTGGTCGGCCAGCCGTACCTTGTCGGCCAGGGCACCGGACTGGGACTTCCCGAGGTCGGTCATCGCGCGCCGGGCGAGCACGTCCACGACGAGGAACCCGACGTTGTGTCGGGTGCCCGCGTACTGCGCGCCTGGGTTGCCGAGACCGACCACGAGGTACATCCGTCGACCGTGCTCAGCGCTTGGCGCGCTTCGAGCCGTAGCAGGTCAGCACGTAGAAATCCCGGTCGAACACGATCTCCACGCCATCGGCGGTGGGGATCTGCGAGGCCGACACCATGTCGCCGATCTGCATCGGGGTGACGTCGATGTCGTGGAACTCGGGGATGTTCTCGTAGGTGCACCGCGTCTTGAGCGTGCGGCGGATGAGGCGCAGGCGGCCACCGAGCGAGGCGCCGGCCGGACGGCCCACGCCGCGGACGGGCACCATGACCTCGACGATCTTCGTCTTGTCGAGCTTGAGGAAGTCGACGTGGAGGATCGCGCGCGACACCGGGTGGCGCTGGGCCTCCTGGACGAGGACGTCGATCGTCTGACCGTCGAGCGAGACCTGGACCACCGTGTTGCGGTTCTCGGTCTTGCGGAAGATCTCGTTGAGACGGATCGGGTCGAACGTGACGAGCGTGGCCTCGCCGCCGTTGGCGTAGATCACGCCCGGGGCCTTGCCCTGGGCGCGCAGCTTGCGGGCCACACCCTTGCCGGTGTCCTGGCGCGCTTCCACGGTGAGCGTGGTGTCCATGGTCTGTCCTCCTGGGTCCCCCGGGACGTCGCTCGTTGCGCGTGGCCCAGGGGCGCGGACAGACCCTCTGCCGCAGCCGCTATCCCCTGGACGACGGGCCGCGAGTGCGACCGGGATGGCGCCGGAATCTTGTGAAACAGTCGGGAACCTGGTCGGATCCCGAAGGCCGCGACGGTTAACGATGCAGGTACGTCGTGTCAAGCGAGCGCGATGCGGACGACGCCCTCGGTGGTTTGACGACCGCCGCAGGACGTGGCAGAGAGCGGCGTCGGCGCGACGTGCCCCACGCCCGGGCGCGGCGACGATCCTGCTGCGGTAGACAAGTGGTCAAGTCACCGGATTTTCATTCCGGCTATCGCGGGTTCGAATCCCGTCCGCAGTACTCCTCTCTCCTGACCTTGCCGGCCCTGACCGCGCCGGCCCTGACCTCGACGGCGCGCGCCCGACCACGCGTGGTCGCCTACTCGTGATCGTCGAGGAACAGGCGCGAGATCGAGTCGTTGAAGTGGATCGCGCGGATCGCCTCGGCGAACAGCGGCGCCACGCTCACGACGTCGATGAGACCGGTCTGGCGCGCGGCGTCCGACAGCGGGATCGTGTCGGTGACCACCACGCGGTCGAAGGCCGCTGAGGCGATGCGCTCGACCGCAGGGCCCGACAGCACCGCGTGGGTGGCGACGGCCATCACGGAGCGGGCGCCGTGCTGGGTGACCGCCTGGGCGCCCTTGGTGAGCGTGCCCGCCGTGTCGATCATGTCGTCGATGATGACGGCCGCGCGACCCTCCACCTCGCCCACCAGGTGGAGCACCTCGGCTTCGTTGGGCTTGCTGCGGCGCTTGTCGATGATGGCGATCGAGGTGTCGAGGTGCTTGGCGTAGCTGCGCGCCCGCTCGACGCCGCCCGCGTCGGGCGAGACGATCACGCCGTTGCGGGCGTCCAGCGCGTCGCGCAGGTGGGCCAGCAGCAGCGGCTGGGCGTAGAGGTTGTCGACCGGGATGTCGAAGAAGCCCTGGATCTGACCGGCGTGCAGGTCCATCGTGAGGACGCGGTCGACGCCGGCGGCCTGGAGCAGATCAGCCACCAGCCGGGCGCTGATCGGCGCGCGCGGCGCCACCTTGCGATCCTGGCGCGCGTAGCCGAAGTACGGGATCACGGCCGTGATGCGACCCGCCGAGGAGCGCTTGCACGCCTCGGTCATGATCAGCAGCTCCATCAGGTGGTCGTTGGCCGGCGCGCACGTGGACTGCACGAGGAACACGTCGCGACCGCGCACGTTCTGGTGGATCTCGACCCGCGTCTCCCCGTCGGAGAACCGGCCGAGCTGGGCGGCCCCGAGCGACACGCCGAGGTGGTCGCCGATGCGTTGGGCGAGCTCGGGGTTGGCGCTGCCTGAGAAGATCGTCAGCTCGCCGTACATCGCGGCTCCGTACACGGGTCTGGGGGGCGGAGGGCGGGGGTGCTGGGGCGGCAGGATTCGAACCTGCGAATGCCGGGGCCAAAACCCGGTGCCTTGCCACTTGGCGACGCCCCAACGGCAGCGCCGGTCGTATCGGCCCGCACCGGGCATCGCCACAGCGCCGACACGATCCCGACGCCCGCCTCACACGGGCGTGCGCAGCGTGCCGATCGCCTCACGGAGGCCGTCGACCGTGAGCTCGAACATCGGGAACAGGCCGCCGATCGCGGCCACCGTGGGGTGGTCCCACCACCGTCGCGGATCGGGGTTGAGCCAGATGCTCGACGGGCACCGTCGCCGGAAGCGCCTCAGCCACTCGATGCCGGGGGCGCGCTCGGCGTCGTGGAAGCCGTAGCCTGTCGCAGAGAACAGCTCGTAGGGGGCCATCGACGCGTCGCCGACGAAGATCAGGCGATGCCGGGGCGACAGGTCGGCGAGCACCTCGGCGGTGGCGTGGCGCTCGCCCGTGCTGTCGTCCTTCCACAGCCAGCCGTACGGGCAGTTGTGGAAGAACCAGGCGTCGAAGGACTTGAACGTGCCGATCTCCTCGGCCGCGGTGAACAGCTGCTCGACACGCGCCGCGTGGGGCGCCATCGAGCCCCCCGCGTCCATCAGGAGCACGAGCCGCACCTGGTTCTCCCGCTCGCGACGTTCGATCAGCTCGATGTCGCCCGCGTTCTTGCACGTGGCGTCGATCGTGCCGTCCAGGTCGAGCTCCCACGCGCCCTGGCGCTGGAGCTGACGCAGCAGCTTGAGCGCCACCGACAGGTCGCGGGTCTCGTAGGTGTGGTCGGTGCGGTAGCCCTCCCATTGCCGCTCCGACGCCACCTGGATGGCGCTGCGGTTGCCCCCTGCCCCGCCCACGCGGATGCCGCGCGAGGCCCGCCCGCTGTGACCGAACGGGCTCGTGCCGCCGGTGCCGATCCAGTGATCGCCGCCGTCGTGGCGCTCCGTCTGCTCGCGGAGCCGTTCGAGGAAGGCCTTCCACAGGTCCTCGTCGGTGGGGAACTTCGACGGGTCGACGAGCTCCTCGGAGCTGCGCGCGATCGCGTCGGCGAGCCAGGCCTCGAGCTTGTCGCGGATCGCTGGATCGAGGTCGGCGCCGCGGAACGTGTCGGCGAACGCGATGTCGAAGGCGTCGTAGTCCGCCTCGGACCGGCACAGCAGCGCGCGTCCGAGCCGGTAGAACCCGTCGACGTCGGCGACGAGGCCCTGCTGCAGCGCCCGAAGCAGGGAGAGCCACTCCCCCATCCCGACGGGCAGTCCCTCGGCCCGCAGGCGGTACAGGAACGCATGGAACATCGACGGGCCCCCTCGGTGCGCCGGGTCAGTCGGTCCACGTGGAGCCGCCCTTCTGGACGGCGACGAGGTCGCGCTCCTGCTTGAGGAGCACCCCCAGGAACGGGTGGGCCTCGTCGATCCGCGTGGCGTCGATGCCCGCGTGGACCAGCACGGCGAGCCAGTCGAGCAGCTCGGACGTGGACGGCGGCTTGCGCAGGCCCCGGCGCCGACGCAGCGCGAAGAACCGATCGAGGGCCACCTTGAGCAGGTCGTCGTCGAGCGTGGGCATGTGCACGCGGACGATGCGCTCCATCCGCGCCACGTCGGGAAACGCCAGGTAGTGGAAGACGCACCGGCGCAAGAAGGCGTCGGGAAGCTCCTTCTCGGCGTTCGACGTGATGATCGTGACCGGGCGGTGGGTGGCGGCGATCGTGGTGTCCGTCTCGTGGATGTGAAACGCCATCTCGTCGAGTTCGCGCAGCAGATCGTTGGGGAACTCCAGATCCGCCTTGTCGATCTCGTCGATGAGGACGACCGTGGGCTCGGCCGACGAGAACGCGCGCCCGAGCACCCCCATCCGGATGTAGTGGCCGACGTCGCTGACGTCGCTGTCGCCGAAGCGGCTGTCGTTGAGCCGCTGGACGACGTCGTAGTGGTAGAGCCCGTCGATCGCCTTGGTGGTGGACTTGATGTGCCACGACAGCAGGGGCCGTCCGAGCGCCGTGGCCACCGCGTGGGCGAGCTGGGTCTTGCCGGTGCCCGGCTCCCCCTTGACCAGCAGGGGTCGCCCGAGGGCCACCGCCGCGTCCACTACCGCCATCAGCTCGGCGTCCGCGACGTAGTCGTCGGTGCCCTCGAAGCGCGCAAAGCCAGTCACCACCGTCTCCTTCCCGGGGCGGAGCGCCCGGTGTGGTCCGGATGTGACGGTGCGCCTTGTGTTCCAGACGACGCCGCCATAGACCCGGTCCGCCCGGTCCCATCCGGGCGACGACACGTAACACCGGCGGGCGCGCGCCACGGAGCCTTCGCGCCGCCCGCAGCCTCGGATCGACGGCCGGGCCCCTGCCGCGTCCTCCCGAGGTGACCACCACGCGAAGGCCTTCGCGGAGAAATCCCACGTGGAACGAAACATCGCCCTCCTGATCGACTTCGAGAACATCGCCGCCGGCACCGAGAAGGAAGGACTCGGCAAGTTCGACATCGACAAGGTCATCGCGCGCGTCAAGGACAAGGGTCGCATCCTGATCGCGCGCAGCTACGCGGACTGGGGACGCTTCGCCCGGTTCAAGCAGGGCCTGCTCACCGCCAACGTCACCATGTACGAGCTGACGTCCCACGGCATGCAGGACAAGAACCGCGCCGACATCGCCATGGTCGTCGACTGCCTCGAGCTCGCCTACACGCGCGACTACATCGACACCTACGTCGTCGTGTCGGGCGACTCCGACTTCACGCCGCTCGTGCTCAAGCTCAAGGAGCTGAACAAGGCGGTCATCGGCATCGGCACGCGCAAGTCCACCAGCCGCCTGATCATCAACGCGTGCGACGAGTTCCTCTTCTACGACTCGATCGTGCAGAAGAAGTCCCAGCCCCGCCGCGCCAAGATCAACACCGGCGAGCGCGTCCCCGCCGAGCGGGCCCGTGCCCTGGAGTCGCTGCTCGAGGTGCTCGAGGGCATGCTGCGCGAGGATCCCACCCCGCCGCACGCCTCCGTGCTCAAGTCGGCGATGCTGCGCCGTCAGCCCGACTTCAACGAGGCCGACCTCGGGTTCTCCTCCTTCACGCGCTTCGTCGAGGCCGCCCGCGACGCCGGCTACGTCCTGCTCACGCGCGACAAGAAGTCGGGCGGCTACGTGGTCGACACCGTCGAGGTGGGCCACGAAGAGCCGGTCCGCAGCGCGCCCGACGAGGCCGGCGACACCGATGGCGACGACGGCGCCGCCTACGACGACCCCTACTTCCCCGACGGCAGCGACGACGTCGTCCGCCGCCTCAACGGCGCGGGCCTGGGCGCCCTGTCGTCCCCCACCCGCCTCGTGGTGCTGGAGGCCCTGGTGGCCGCGGCCGACGAGCGGGGCAAGCGCAAGCGCCGGGTCAACATCCCGTTCGTGCAGGAGGATCTGAAGAAGCGCCTCCGCCGCACCCACCCCGAGATGTCCACCCACCACATCCGCAACGTGCTGCGCGGGCTGATGAAGGCGGGCGCGCTGATCCACAAGGACGGCAGCCCCATCCGCAGCATGACGGCCCAGTTCGAGCTGCGCCACGAGCCGGCCAAGCTCAACCGGATGCTGGCCGAGTACTACCTCGCCGCCCTGCGCGCCGACGGTGCCGACGTCTCCAACCTCGCGATGCTGGCCGAGTTCCTGTTCGGCGACAAGGACCGGCAGCGCGACGTCGAGGAGATCCTCGCCTGGCAGCAGATCCCGTCGGGTGATGCCGACGCCGACCTCGACGGCGACGACCTCGACGCCCTGCTCGAGACCGACGACGACGCCGAGGACGCGGCGCCGCCCGCGAAGACGGCACCGGCCGCGAAGGCCGCACCGAAGGACGACGGCGCCAAGAAGCGTAGCCGCAGCCGCAGCAAGAAGGCCGCCGCTGCCGACGACGACGACGACCTGCTCGAGGTCGACGACGCCGCGCCGGCCGCCAAGGCCAAGGCCGAGCCCGCCAAGAAGGCCGAGCCCCCCAAGGCTGCGCCCGCCAAGAAGGCCGAGCCCACCAAGGCCGCCACCGACGACGCGCCCGCCAAGGCCGAGCCCGCCAAGAAGGCCGAGCCCGCCAAGAAGTCCGACGGCGCGACGGACGCCGACGACAAGCCGAAGCGCACGCGCACGCGCAAGAAGCCCGCGGCCAAGGCCGACGCGGACAAGCCCGCCGACAAGCCCGCGGCGAAGGCGGCCCCGAAGGCTGCCGCCAAGGCCCCCAAGGCCGACGACGACCTCGACGCCCTGCTCGACTGACGCGGTCGGTGCCCGCGCGCGAGGTGGCGACGCCTCGCGCGCACGTCGACGCTCAGGCGCGGGGCGAAGCGCTCACCCGCGGGGCCAAGCCGCCGGGCCGCAGCCCCGACGGGCTCACCACCCCTCGGGCACCACGACCTGCCGCACGGCGCGCACGGCGCGCTCCCGGCCGGCGAGCTTCTCGGCCAGTCCCACGAGGTGGGCGAGCTCGCCCTCCGACAGCGGGCGGTCGAGGATCGACAGGTCGTAGGCCACGCCGTTGGGGAAGTCCTGCTGCGTGGAGGCGAGCGTGCTCGCCTCCGCCTCGTAGATGGCGTCCTGGACGGCCTTCTTGGTGCCGCGATCGGTCGAGTGCACCACGGCGAGCACGGCGTTGCCCGCCCGCGGCTGCGGGGCGGCCAGCGTGACGCGCGGTGCGTACACGCAGTCGCGCAGCGTGCCGAACCGGCTGAACTCCCCGATGGTGCGCGCCACCCGCCGGGCGATGCGCGGCTGGGCCTCGTTCGTCGCCGCGCCGATGTGGGGCGTGCAGACGATCTCGTCGACGTCGGCGTAGGGGTTGCGCCAGTCCAGGCCCGGACGCGGCTCCTCCGGGAAGACGTCGACGGCCGCGCGGCGGATGGCGCCGGAGCGCACGGCGTCGACCAGGGCGTCGGCGCGGTACAGGTTGCCGCGCGCGAGGTTGAGGAACAGCCGCGGCGACCCCTCCGGCCGCTCGGCTCCGAGCTGGCCGAGCACCTCGTCGAGCAGGCCCTCGTTGTCGACGCCCCAGGCGTCGCGCGCGCTGGTGTGCACCGAGACCATGTCGGACTGGCGGAACAGGTCGGCCATCGTCTCGGCCCTGTCCCAGCCCATCTCCAGGCCGACCTCCTGGGCCACGAGGCGGTTGTCGTAGAAGAGGACGTCGACGCCCAGCGCCTCGGCCGCGCGCGCCACCTGACGGCCGATGTTGCCCAGCCCCACGATGCCGAGCGTCTTGCCGGCGATCTCGAAGCGGCCCTTGTTGGACTTGTCGAACCGGTGGGCGTGGGTGGCCGTGTTGGTCTCGTACAGACGGCGGGCCAGCGCGATGAGGTGGGCGATGGCGAGCTCGACGACCGACCGCGCGTTGGAGACGGGATCGTTGAACACGAGGATGCCGTGGTTGGCGGCCGCGACCTTGTCGACGCTGTCGTCGCCGATGCAGCAGAGCTGGATGGCCTGCAGGTCGGGGCAGGCCGCGATCACCTCCTCGGTGACCTCGACGCGGCTGCGCTTGAACAGCACGTGGGCGCGCGTGGACCGCAGGCCGTCGATGAGGGCGGCCGTGTCGGGGACGTGGTCGAGCCGCGTGGCCTCGATGCCGTAGGCCGCGAGGTGGGTGTCGAGCGACGGGTGCGGCGACTCCACCACGAGGCCCCGTTGCAGGGGCGACATCAGGATCCGGGCCAAGGCAACCTCCGGGGGCGTCCCGGCGTCACCACGTCCGCGCGGGCCAGGGCCGTATCACGCAGGTCCTGCCCTGCCCGGCGTCGCCGCGCCTTGCGGCACCACGTCCGGATCCGCGACGCGCCTCACTCCTCGGGCAGGTCCTGCGGGATCATCCAGCTGGGCACGCCCGGCGCCGTCCATCCCCCGCCGTCGACGTCGACCCAGATGGGGTTGGTGACCGCGTAGGGGTGGATCGGGTAGACGCGCGGGTAGCCGACGACGTCGCCCAGCGCGGCGCCGACGATGCCACCGAGGCCACCGAGCGCGCCGGTGACGGCCACGTCCAGCGGCACCGCCGGGATGTCGACCTCGCTGAACACCGGGGCCATGGAGCCGTCGCCCATGGCGATCGCCACGTACCAGCTGTCCTTGTCCGGCGTGACCGTCAGCTCCTCGTAGAGGCGCTGGTAGGGCGGCATGTCGGGCTCGACCGCCAGCTCGGCGATGAGCGTGCCGTTCTCGTAGATCTCGACGCGATCGACGTCGACCCAGGTGGGGGCCTGGACCTCGACCGCGAGGGTGAGCTCGCCGCTGGCCTGGATGGACGAGCCGATGGGCGCGCCGTCGACCCAGAGGCGCACGAACGGCCCGTAGGACGCGACCACCTGGTGGTTCTTCACGGCGTCGGCGATCGCCTGGTCGTCGATGAACTCGGGGTCGTCGGTCTCGGACACCACGAAGTTGCGCGGGCAGCCGGCCTCGACGCTGCTGGTGCCGTGGGTGTCGGAGTTGCCCAGGGCGGTGATGCGGTAGCCGAGGTTGAGCAGCGTGAACCAGTCGTCGACCGAGCCGCCGAGCTCGGCGTTCAGGTGGATGACCCCGCTCTTGAGCTCCTCCTGCTCGGCCATCGTGCGCTCGAGCCACGGGATGACCGACGGCTCGGTGCCGTTGTTGAACGCCACCACCTCGTCGACCGTGGGGATGCGGTGGGTGTCGAACCGCTTCTCCGTGAACACCTCGATCGCGTCGAAGTCGAGCGTCATGTTGCCGGGCTGGAGCAGCGCGTTCGGGTTGGGCACCAGACCGCCGAAGCTCGTGTCGTAGACCGGCGTGCCCGGCGCGGCCTCGCTGCCCGGCGTGCCCTTGAACGGGTCGAAGCCGAACTGGTCGAAGTAGCCGAGGATGCCGGCGCGCGGGTGGGCGACGAACACCAGCGGGTCGTAGCCGGCGGCCTGGCCCTGCTCGCGCAGCGTCGAGATGATCTCGGAGGGCGTCATGCCCGTCCAGTCCATCGCGCCGCCCACGTCGCCCAGGAAGTGCTGCTGGAGCGGGAACGCGAGGTAGTGGCCGATCTCGATCGTGGTGGTCTCCACCCCGACCGCGGTCTGGATCCAGTCGGACAGGTCCAGATCCTCCACCACGGGCGCGAAGTCGGTGATGGTGTCGTGGTCGGACGAGGAGAAGAACTCCATCCCCTCGCACACCATGGTGCGCAGGCGCTGATCGAGCGTGACGCCCGAGTCGTGGCTGGGGGCGGAGTGGACGTGGAAGTCGGCCGAGACCCACCCTTCCGTCATCAGGGAGCGCTCCACCTGCATCGTGAGGTGGTTGGCGCGCAGCGCGTCGACGGTGAACGCGTCGGACACGTCGATCTCGTACTCGAGGCCACGGCTGGCCACCGCGTAGTAGTCGCCGGGCGGCAGCGCGATCTCGCCGGTGCCGTGGTCGGCGAAGACCACCCACTCGGGCTGGCCGCCGATGTAGCCGTCGCCGAGCGCGGGCTGACGGTTGGGTGCCGTGTTGGGATCCTCGCGGAACACGGTGAGCTTGGCCGGCACGTGGCGACCGGTCTCGTCGCTGATCTCGAACGTGACCATCCCCCCACGCGGCGCTGCCAGCGGCAGCTTCAGCGTGTCGCCGGCGTCGACATGGATCGGGATCCGCTTGCCGTCGGGGCGGCCGAGCTTGTGGACCATGATCTCCCAGTCGCCGACGGGGAGCTTGCCGCCGAACGAACCGTCCGGGAGGGTGTCGTCGGGGCGCACGTCGGTGCGCCACTGGCTGTAGGGGAACTCGGCCCCCGGCGTGTAGACGAACACGTCGACGCCCGACAGCGCCACGCCGGTGCCCTCTTCGAGCACGTGCCCGGTGACCTCGGCGTAGGGCTCGTCGCGCAGCGCGATCACCTGGTCGAGGATGCTGCCGACGTCGCCGTCGCCGATGAAGAACACGCGCTCGTAGGTGAAGGCGTCGTCCGCGCAGAACCGGCCCTTCTTGCCGGCCGCGCAGCCGTCGCCGGACGTGGCACCCATCGCGCCGCCCACCACGGCGGTCTGCGACGACGTGAACAGCGGCACGTACATGCTGCCCTGCTTCGCCGCGATGCCGTAGCTGATGCCGTCGCCGATGGCGGCCACGAACGGGAACTCGAAGGGCTCGGAGAAGATGTTGAGACCGGCCTCGTCGGCCTTGTAGACCGCGCCGTCCTCGTCGAAGCCGATGCCCGGCGCGAACACGTCGAGCGAGCCGCCCGCGAGCCAGAAGTCGCCGAGGACGAGGCCCTCCTGCAGGCCGAGCTTGATCACGTCGAGGCCGCCGGCCGGGTAGTCGACCAGCGTGCCGTCGACGGGGAGGTCGGCGACGTCCTGGAACGACACGGTGGTGCGCATCGTGAGCCACGGGACGCCGGGCTCGGCGATGTAGTCGGTGACCAGCCACATGTCGGGCATGGCGACCAGGCCCCACAGCAGGTCGAGCAGCGTCAGGAACGGCGTGGCCGGAGACGCCACGCGCACCACGGCCGCTCCCCCGTCGGCGCCATCCGCGCCGGTGGGGATGAACACCGTGGGCGGCAGGCCCTCCTGGTTGGCGGCGAACGGCACGTTCATGCTGGCCAGGGGGAACATCTCGTTCCACTGGTCGCGGCCCTTGCCCCCGTTGAGCGAGGCGTCGCCCCACTGCAGGTCGGCGTCGACGACCGAGCCGCCGAACAGGCCCGGCCCCGTGCCGTTGCGCCCCGCGAGGATCGACACGCGGAACCGGTCGTTCTCGAGCATGAAGTCGCCCGGACGGGCCAGCGACATCTCGCCGCCGATCGTCTCGTCGAGCCGCTCGATCACGCGCGCACGCGCAAACGGGCCGTCGGGCACGTCGCGGCTGCATGCCCCGAGGGTGCCCGCGACGAGCGACAGGAGAGCGAAACGACGAGCGCACAGTGCGGACATTGGCGTTATCCTCGCGCCGCCCCGAACTGGAGCGGTTGGACGATGCAGGCAGCCAGGGCCTTCTGGATGGCGACGCACCTTACCTCACTGGCGGTCCTCGTGCCCTCGGTTGCGCACGCCGCCGACGCCGACCGCGAGGTCCCCGGCGTGCCCGGGTCGGAGCCCGACCTCCAGCCTCGCTGGGTGCCGTGGGTCACGCCCAACGCCCAGCTCCAGATGTGGTTCACGCCCTACGACCAGGATCGCGACCCCCAGGCCGACCCTGGTGGCTACGGCGACCCCGAGCTCGACACCGGCTTCAACATCCCGCGGGCCCGCATCGGCTTCCGCGGCGGGTTCAAGTGGGTCGACTTCAACGTGCGCCTGGGCACGAGCCGCCCCTACGACACGCTGTCGGAGGTGCCGCCCGCCGTCGAGCTCATCGACGCGTGGGCCCGCCTGACGTTCGAGTCGGTGGCCGGCATCACCCGCATCACGATGGGCGAGCACAACATCCCGTTCTCCCGCGAACAGCAGATGTCGTCCAACGACCTCATCTTCCAGGAGCGCGCCGTCAGCACCCACTGGCTCGCCCCGCAGCAGGACCTCGGCGCCAGCATCCGCCACGACTGGACCTACCTGGGTGCGGCCGTCGGCGTGTACAACGGCGGCGGCAGCCTGCTGGGCGACGTCGACCCCGGCGTGATGTTCGCCGGCCGCCTCGAGGCCCACGTCGGCGGCGACACCTACCGCACCAACAGCCAGACGAACGCGCTGGGCATCGGTGCCAGCTACATCTACAACAAGGAGTACGCGTCCACCACGCAGCGGGTGGGCGTCGACTTCCTCGGGCGCATCGTCGGGCTCACGCTGATGGTCGAGGGCCAGATGAACTTCGTCACGCCCGACGCCGACCCCACCATCGAGCTGCCCGACGTCTACAGCGTCACCAAGCGCTGGGGCGGCTTCGCCCAGCTGTCGTACTACAAGGAGCTCGGCATCGGGGCCATCGAGCCCGCCGTGCGCTTCTCCTACTTCGACGACAACCGCGACCTCAAGGACAACGGCGACGTCGGCATCCTGCACGCCGGCCTGTCGTGGCGCGAGCCCGTCCCGTTCATGGACTTCGGCGCCGGCTACATCGCGCGCTTCGAGTTCCAGGGCGTGTCCATCCCCAACGACTCCGTCCGCGTCTGGGCCGGCCTGCGCTACCCGAGCCGCAACTACGTGCCGCTCAACCTGGTCGACGTCTTCCGTCGCATGGGCGAGAAGCCGCTGATGAACACCTCGGGTGTCGACAGCGAGGACAAGCCCGCGAAGAAGGGCAAGAAGGCGAAGTGAGCGACGCGGGTGCCCGGGCCCGGCGCGCTGCCGGCCCGGAGGCGCTCAGCCCTCGACCGACGCCTTCTTGGGCGACGAGCCCGACCCGTAGGTCACGCCGTCGCTCTTGAGGTACCACTCGATGCCGGTGGCGAACGTGTCGTCGACGTCGATCGTGGTGCGGTGGGCGCCGAGCACGAACGACAGGTCCTTGCTGAACCACCGCCCGGTGCCGGCGGGTCGGTAGTACAGCGTGACCTTCTGGGCGTTCTTCAGGCAGGTCTTGGCCTGGAACGCGAGCGTGCCGCCCATCCGCGCGCTCGTGGCGACCTGGACGTCTTCGAAGCACTGGCTCGGCGGCGGAGGCGGCGGCGGCTTGGGCGGCGGTGCCTCGACGACCTCGGTGGCCGCGGGCGTCGCCGGTGCGGTGACCGCCGCGGGCGTGGTGGTGGCCGCCGCCGGCGCGGTGGTGCTCGCGGCAGGGGCAGCCCCGGTGGGCGGCGTGGGGATGCCGGCGGGCGGCGTCGGACGGACCGTCGGTGTGGGCGCCTTGACCGGGGCGGGCGGGGGCGCGCCCGGCGTGGATGTGGACGCGGTCGGCGTGGCCGTCGGCGGCACCGCCACCGACGCCGTCGACGCCTCGCCCGGGCCCGCGGGGATCGTCGCGACGGGCACCTCGGGACCGTCCGTCCCGGTCGCGCCGCTCCCCGACATCAGGAACATCGCGGTGCCGACCCCACCGATCACCGCGACCACGGCGATGCCGAGGAGCATCGGGCCCATCGCACCCGACCGCTGCGGCGACCCCATGAGCGAGGGCTCGCGGTCGTCGTCGGCCGGCGCGTAGACCGGGCGGTGCTGGGACCCGGGGTCGAGGTTGTCGTCGTCGAGCGGCGGCATCGTGAGCTGGCCGGTGATCTCGGACGCGTCGGTGGGCAGCAGCGTCTCGCCGCCTCCGGGGCCCACCTGGACGGGCTCGGCCGCCTCGCGCGGGTCGATCTTGGACGGCGGCGGCGGCGGCAGCGGCTCCAGGTCGCGCTGCAGCGGCGGCGTGTTGGCGGGCAGCGCGTCGAGCTGGTCGCGCACCCCGAGCAGCGCCGCCGCGAACTCGTTGGCCGACGCGTAGCGCGTCTCCTTGCGGTACTCCGTGGCCTTGACCAGCACCGGGACGAGCGGCTCGGGGACGCCCGCGAGCATGGACGCGTCGTGGTCGGCCGCGAACAGGTCCATCGGCGTCTTGTCGGTGAGCAGCGAGTACAGCGTGGCCGCGATCGCGTAGACGTCGGCCCGCGCGTCGACGTGCTTGGCGTCGGTGCGCTGCTCGGGGGCCATGTAGCCCCACGTGCCCATCACCGCGCCCGTCTTGGTGAGGTTGACGTCGGCGTCGCCGGCGCGCGCGATGCCGAAGTCGGTGAGGCGGCAGACCCCGTCGCGGTCGACCATGATGTTGTGCGGCTTGATGTCGCGGTGGATGACGCCCTTGCCGTGGGAGAACTGGAGCGCCTGGCAGACCTCGACGATGACGTCGACCGCGAGCCTGGGGGGCATTGGTCCGTGGGTCTCGAGCCAGTCGACGAGGCTGCCGCCCTCGACGAGCTCCATGACGATGTAGGCGTGGTCGTCGTCGCGATCGACGTCGTAGACGCGCACGATGTGCGGGTGCTCGAGCAGAGCCATCGTCTGCGCCTCGGCCTCGAAGCGCGCCATGATCTTCTTCTTCCGGGCGTACTCGGGCAGCAGCACCTTGATCGCGCGCCACACCTGGAGGCGCTGGTCGAAGGCGCGGTAGACGGTGGCCATGCCACCCTCGCCGAGTCGCTTCACCAGCAGGTAGCGGCCACCGGCCAGCGCGGTTGGATCGGTCATGGACGGTGCGTTCCGAGCCGGAAGAGGACGCTGCGCAAGGTAGCACGAAGGCCGGCCCGATGTCGGCCCCTGGCCACCACGCGATCGGCGACCTCGCCCAGCGCCGACGCGAACGCCCGGCTGCGCCGTGGCCCCTCCCCCGCCGTCTCCCCGCGCAGCGTCCGCACCTGCGCGACCGCCGCGGCGAGCGTGTCGACGTCGGTGACCACGCGGGCACGGTCGCCGATCACCGCACAGAACCGGACCTGGTGGTCGTCGACGTGCTCGGCACGCGCGGCCTCGCGTGGCACCACCACCGGCACACGGCCGCGGTCCCACGCGAGGAACAGGCTCCCCGGCCCGGCGTGGACGACGAACGCGTCGGCCTCGTCCGCGAGGGCGGCGAGCGCGTCGGGCGACACCCACGCGCGCACCTCGCACCCTGGCGCCACCGCCGTGCTGGTGCCCGCCTGCACCACCACGCGTTCCCCTTCCGCCGCGAGCGCCGCTGCCGCCGTCACCAGCCGGTCGAACGGCTGGTGGTGGGTGCCGGTCAACACCAGGATCATCGGATCGGTCCCAGCAGGATGCCGTGGGGGTACGCCTGCCGCTGCTCGGGCCACTGCACGACGACGTCGACGAACGGCGCGAGCAGGCGCCCGGTGAGCGACGGGACGGTGACCCGGTCGAAGACCTCGACGAACAGGCACGGGATGTCGAGCGCACGCGCCAGCCCGAGGAACGGCAGCGCCACGCCCGCCCCGGTGCTGACGAGCAGATCGGGCTGCTCGGCGGCGAGCACGCGGGCGGCGAGGGCCGTGTTGCGGGCGAGGTTGCCCAGGTGGCGGTTGGTGGGGTGATGGGCCCACCACACGCGCTCTCCACGCAGGGCGGCGCGGGCGTCCTCGGTGTCGTGCCCGACCCAGAAGCGCTCGTGGGACGACCACCACGGCGCCAGCCACAGCAGGTGCTGCAGGTGCCCGCCGCTGCTGGTCACGAGGCCGATCCTCACCGCCCGTCCCCCCGACGTCGCTGGGGGACCACCCCGACCCCCGCGTAGGCCGCCCACCAGTCCTCGGCCACGGCCTCCCAGCCGAAGCGCTCCGCCCAGGCGGCCGCCGCCTCGGTCCACGCGGCGCCGCCGGCGAGGCGATCGAGCAGCCGTGCGCCCGCCCCCGGCGCGTCGAAGTCCACCTCGACGCCCGTCTCCCCGTCCTCCACCTTGTCGACCCAGGCCGCGATCGGCTGGACGGCGCACGGCACCCCCGCTGCCTGGGCCTGCACGAGCGCCAGGCCGAACCCCTCGTGGCGGCTCGGGAACACGGCCGCCCAGGCGCGGGCGAGCTGGTCGTCGACCTCGGCGTCGGACACCTGCCCGTGCCAGGTGACCCGATCGGCGACGCCCGCATCGACCGCCACCTCGCGCAGCGCGGCCCCCAGCGCCGGATCCTCGATCCGTCCCACCACGTGCAGCGTCCACGGCCGCGCGCGCACCGCCGCCAGCGCCGTGAGCAGCCGATCCAGGCCCTTGTGGCGGTCGACGCGCCCGAGCACCAGCAGCCGTCCGGGCTCGGGCACCCGACGGGCACGCACGGCGCGAAACCGCGCCAGCGCCACCCCGTTCGGGACCACGGAGCCCTGCAAGCGCGCCGCGGACAGGACCACGAGGTCGGCGAACGACGTGAACCAGATGGCGTCGGCGCGCCGCAGGCTCCACGGCGTGCCCGTGCGCAGCCACGCCTCCTTGATCGCGAGCTGCCGGTCGGTGTGCAGGTAGCCCCCGTGGGTCGACACCCCGACCCGGGTGCCGGCGCCACGCAATGTCAGCGCCTGATCGGCCAGCCCGTCGATGCCGTGGACGTGCACGAGGTCGACGCCCTGCAGGGCCCGGCCGAGCCCCCACGCGAACGGCCACCGCCGTGGCCCCACCCGCGGCAGCGCGCGCACGGGCACCCCCGCGTCCGTCGTCCACCCGGTGCGGCCGTCAGGTCCCAGGGAGGTCGTCAGCACGGAGACGTCGAGGCCGGCCTCGCGCTGCAGCGCCGTCAGGCCGTCGATGACGGCCTCCATCCCCCCGGTGGCCGGCGGGGCGACCCGGCAGAGGTGCACGACCCGCACGCTGGCGCCTAGATCCGTGCCCGGTAGTCGGGCACCTCGTACGCACCGTGACCGGGCACCACCTGACGCATCCGCTCCAGGCGGAAGATCCGCGGGGCACCGCGCAGGTGACAGAACCCCTCGATGCGCGGGTAGGCGAGCTTGTAGACGTCGACCTCGCGCTCGGTGACGCGCAGGCGGCCGTCGTCCCCGCGCGACAGGTAGTGCAGGTGGACGGAGCGACGGTCGTGCAGCGCCTGCTCCAGCGCCGCCCACTGCTGCTGGCGCCACGGCGATCCCGGCGCGAGCGCGTCGATCGCCGACTCCATGCCGTCGACCGTCAGCACCCCGTCGGGGTCGAGCAGATCGACCATCGCCGACCACACCTCCCAGGTGGCCCGGGCGTCGTCCAGCGCCCGATGGGCGCCGCCGCCGGGCAGACCGAGCGCCTCGCAGACGTCGCCGAGGCGGTGGCGGGACAGGACGAACAGGTGGCGGGCGATCGTGAGCGTGTCGAACCACACCAGCTCGGGCATGCGCCGACCGGCCCGCTGCACCGCGTCGGTGAGGAAGCGGCGGTCGACGTCCACCCGGTGGGCGAGGCACAGGCCGCCCCGCAGGTGGGGCAGCACGTCGTCGACCACGTGGACGAACCGTGGGGCGTCGGCGAGGTCGTCGGCCGACAGCCCGTGGACCTCGTGCGCGCGCTGGCCCATCGGCACCCCGGGGTCGACCAGCGTGGTGAACTCCCCCTCGGCCTGCCCGTCGCGACCCCACACCAGCCCCACCTCGCAGATGCGGTCGAAGGCAGGATCGAGACCGGTCATCTCGAGATCGACGGCGACCCACGGCAGGTCACGCACGCGGATCGCGCCGAGATCGCCGTCCACGGATCCGACCGCCTACCGACGCCGCGCGAGCTTGCCGCGCGCCCGGGGCTGCGGCGGGCCCTGCACCATGCGCGGGGCAGCGCCGCCGGGGAGCTCGATCGGTCCGCGGCGTCCGCGCACCATGGCCTGCTGGGCGGCCTCCTCGGGGAAGAACCGGTACCAGGTCTCCCCGAGGGAGGCGGGATCGATCCGGCGCTTGTTGGCGAGCTGGGCCTGGAGCGCCTTGAGGGTGGCGTTGTCGGGGACGGCCTCCAGGCCCTTGCGGACCACGGCCAGCGCGGCGTCGCGATCGCCGTGGCGTGCGCGCAGCGTGGCCCAGACGACGTAGAGGGTGATCTCCTTGTCGCCGTAGGCGGCGGCGTCTTCGAAGGCCTTCCAGGCCGCGTCGAGGCGACCGCGCCGCACGTGGACACACGCGGCCGCAGCCGACGCCGTCCAGTCGCGCCACGCCCCTTCGAGCAGCGGCAGCGCCTCGTCGAACTGCAGCTGGGTGTAGAGCAGCATGCCGAGCTGGGCGTTGACCTGGCGCGTGAGCAGCAGCTGCCACGGTCCCCACGTGTCGCGGACCTCCACCAGCAGCTCGGCGACCTTGCCCAGCCGGGCGGTGGCCTCGGCCTGGGTGCGGGACGTCTGCACCTCGGCCATCATCGCCTGCACCGGCGCCAGGGCCGCCGTCACCTGCTGGTGGGTGCGGCGGGCGAGCAGGAACATCGCGACGGGGAACGTGAGCAGCGCCGGCGCGATGCCCGCCACCCACTCGAAGCCCGCGAGCATCGTGAGCGCGAAGACGGCCACGGAGATCGCGAGCGAGATCAACAGGTTGTACATGAGGCCATCCGACCAGACAGGGAGGACTAACCGGGTGGCCCCGCTGCGCCCCGACGTCGAAGCGCTCGCGCACGCCCACGGCTTCACCACCGTGCGCTGCGCACCGGTGGGCCCCACGCCGCACGGCGCGGCGTTCCGGGCCTGGCTCGACGCCGGTCACCACGGCTCGATGGGCTGGCTCGACCAGCAGGTGGACGTGCGCCTCGACCCGCGCACCCGCCTGCCGACCGCCCGTACCGCACTCGTGCTCGCGGTCCACCACCACCACCGACGTCCGCCGGACCCAGGCGGCCGGACGGGCCTCGTCGCCCGCTACGCCTGGGGTCGGGACTACCACAACCTCGTGGGCAAGCGACTCAAGCGGCTGCGACGGGCGCTCGCCGACCTCGGCGTGGCGTCGTGGGGCGGCGTCGACACAGCCCCCATCCTGGAGCGCAGCTGGGCCGCCGCCGCGGGGCTCGGCTTCACCGGCAAGAACACGGTGCAGATCCTGCCCGCGCGCACGTCGTGGATGCTGCTGGCGGTGCTGTTCCTCGACGTCGACCTGACCCCCGACACACCGCTGCGCGACCACTGCGGCCGCTGCCGCCGTTGCCTCGACGCCTGCCCCACCGACGCCTTCGTCGGACCGCGGGACCTCGATGCGCGGCGGTGCATCGCCTACTGGACGATCGAGAGCCGGGCGCTCGCCCCCCGTCCGCTGCGGGCCGGGATCGGGCGGTGGGTCTTCGGCTGCGACGTGTGCCAGGAGGTCTGCCCCCATAACGCCGCCCCCGACGAAGCCGCCGAGGACGACCTGGCCCCCCGCCACGCCTTCCTCGATCTCGACGCGCTGCTCACCGCCGACGACGACGCGCTGGTCGAGCGCTTCACCGGGACGCCCCTGCGGCGCCCGGGCGGCGCGGGCCTCAAGCGCAACGCGCTGCTCGTGCTCGGCAACCTCGGGGATCCGGGGGGTGAGGACGCAGCGCGACGCGGGCTGGAGCACGCCGACCCGGTCGTGCGCGCGGCCGCCGTGTGGAGCCTGGCACGGCTCGGTCGGCCGGTGCACCGGTGGGTCGACCCGGACGTCGGCGTGCAGGACGAGCTGGCGGCGGTGCGTGCCGGCGAGGTCGTGCCCGCCACCGGGGTCGCCGCGGGCCGCTGATCCCCGCCGTCCACCGAGACACCCGCGCAGCGCCCTCCGGGTTAGGCTCGCCCGGTTCGCAGGACGAGGTGTGGATGGCACAGGGCTACTCGGGCGGCCGGGTGATCGCGGCGTGGGGCGTGCACCTGTACACGGCGCTCGGCCTGCCGCTGGCCGTGGCCTGCGTGATCGCGCTCGCCGAGGGCGACGCCCGCCAGTTCTTCCTGTGGTCGTTCCTGGCCTGCCTGATCGACAGCACCGACGGGTTCCTGGCGCGGGCGGTCAAGGTCAAGGAGGTCATCCCCGACTTCTCCGGCCGCCGCCTCGACGACATCATCGACTTCCTGCACTTCGTGTGCCTGCCGATGATGGCGCTCCCCGCACTCGGCGTGCTGCCGCGGGAGCTGGCCTGGATCGTGGCGCTGCCGCTGATGGCGAGCGGCTACGGCTTCAGCCAGGAGGCCGCCAAGACCGACGACGCCTTCGTGGGCTTCCCGTCCTACTGGAACATCGTGGCGCTGTACGTGTACGTGCTCGACGCCTCGGCCACCACCACCGCCGTGCTGCTCGTGGTGCTGTCCGTGCTGGTGTTCGTGCCGGTCCACTACATCTACCCGTCGCGCACGCCGCTGCTGCGCCCCGTCACGATCGGGCTCGGCGTCGTGTGGGCCGTGATGCTCGTGCCGCTGATGCTGCACCCGGAGGCGGCGTGGGCCGCGCGCCTGGCGTGGGTGTCGCTGCTGTACCCGGTCTACTACACGGCGCTGTCCCTCGTGCACCACCGGCGCGTGATGGCCGAGGCCCACGGCTGACCGGCACGGCTCAGGCGTCGGCCGCGTCGCCCGTGCCGGCGACGGCCAGCACCTCGAGCAGCGCCGCCTCCACCCGCGCCACGCGCTCGGCGCCGGTGGACGCGCGCAGGTAGGCGCGCCGATCGTCGGCGTCGGTGAGGAACAGGCGGGCCATGGCGTCGACCCAGGCCGCCCCCTCCAGCTCGAACAGGCGCTCGCGGGGCCCGAGCGGGCCGACCGCCGCCGCCACCTGCAGCGCGAGCACGCCGAGCGCTGGTGTCGGCGCGTAGGCGGCGTCCGCGACGGGCGGGGACAGCTGGACCGCGACCTGGCGGAACGGGGTGGCGACGGTGTGCTCCGCGGTGATCCGGCCGACGTGCTCGTGGACGACGAGCACGTTGCTGCGTCCGTCCGGCAGCGCCTGGTGACGCAGGATGCGCCCTACCCCCACCTCCGGGTACAGCGGCGGCGCGCCGTCGTAGGTGGCCTCGAAGCCGGGCTGGAGCGTGGCGATGCCGAGGCGGCCGTCCCCGTCGAGCACGTGGCGCACGAGCGCCCGGTAGCGGGGCTCGAACACGTGCAGCGGCAGCAGCTCGCCGGGCAGCAGCACCACGCCGGGCAGCGGGAACAGCGGCAGCGGATCGACGACGCCCTGCACGGATTCGGTCATCGTGGGTGTCCTGCCCGTCGGCGCGCCCACCGGCCTCGGTGCGCGGGGTTACCCCTAGCGTCGCCGCCGCCGCTCCGGGAGCGCCTTGGTCCACGTCCGCATCGGAAGTGACGAGCTCATCCTGTCGTGGGACGAGTGGGAGTCCCGGGTCGAGTCGGGACGCATCCCTCCCGACGCGCTCGTGCGGTTCGACGCCGTCACCGGCGCCGCGTGGACGCCGGCGTCCGATCTCGAGATGTACCGGTCGCTGGCCGACAGCCGGGCGAGCGCGTTCGCGCGCTGGCGCGCCGCGAGCGGTCCGCCCGTGCTCACCGCCCTGCTCGTGGGCGTGCAGATCCGCATCTGGTGGCTCAACCAGCTCCCCGAAGTGGGCGTGTGGTCGGCCACCCAGCTGTCGAAGTGGACGGCGCCCACGCTGGAGCAGGGTCAGGTGTGGCGGCTGGTGACGATGGGCGTGCTGCACACGTCGTTCACCCACATCCTGATGAACATGCTGTGGCTCGGCTACACCGGCTACCACCTGGAGCGGGCGCTGGGCTGGCGCAACCTCGGCTGGCTCTACCTGGCCTCGGTCGTCGGCGGGTCGACCCTGTCGATGATCGGCGCCCCCGACAACCTGTCGCTCGGCGCGTCCGGCGGCGTGTACGGGCTGATCGCCGCGTCGGTGGTGTTCGGGTTCACGCGCCCCGAGCTGCTGCCCACGCGCAGCCGGCGCGTGTTCGGCTTCGCCCTGCTGCCCTACCTGGTGCTGATGTTCCTGTCGGGCATGTCCAACGAGGGGACCGACAACTGGGCCCACCTCGGCGGCCTGTTGACCGGCGGCCTGCTCGCCCTGCTCACCGACCCGCCGGGGTTCGAGCGCCGCCCGGGCTGGACCACGCGGTGGCACGCCGCGACGGGCACCGCCATCGTGGTGCTCCTCGCCGTGCTCTGGGTGGCCGGACCGTGGATCGAGCCCCTGCACACCGAGGAGGAGGCCCGGTGGATCCGCCTCGCGCGCACCGACCCCGCCGCCGCGCGCCGGCTCCGTCACGACGACGACGCCACGCTGCACGTGTCGGTGCCGGCGGGATGGGCCGAAGGCAGCGGCGGCCTCGGTCGGGCGTGGCACACGCCGCTGGGCGCGCGCTCGTGGGCCGCGGTGGAAGGCGTGGAGGGTGCGCCCACCACCCCCGAGGCGATGGCCCACGCCTACGTCGCGCGGCTCGATCGGATGGGCTGGCGCTACGATCTGGGCGCGCCCGAGCCCGACGTCGTCTCCGGCGTGGCCGGGCTGCGCCTGGCCGGCACGTTGTACGAGGGCGACACGCCGTTGGCGTTCGTGTGGCGCGGTGCTGCGCGGGGGCTGCGCACCCTGCAGACCGAGTGGCGGGTGGAGCCGGACCTCGCCGGTCGCCTCGCCCCGCTCGAACGGCGGCTCGAGCGCGCGGTGGTGTGGGAGCCGCCGTCCGAGCTCGCCGCGGCGCGCGCGGCGTACGCCGCCCACCCCGACACGCCGCGGACCGCGCGCGATCTCGCCCGCGCGCTGGCCGCGGAGGGCCTGGGTGCGGACGCGCTGGCGCTGCAGATCCCCCTGGCCCGCGCCACCCCGCCGGACCCCACCGCCTGGCGGACGCTGCTGCAGATGCTGGCGTGGTACCCGCAGGCCACGCCCGAGCGGGACGCCCTGCTCCGCGAGGCGCTGGCGGCGGGGCTCGGCAGCCTCGCCGAGGTCGGCGTGAGCGACGTCCTGCTGGCCGTCGGCGACACCCCCACGGCCGTCGGTCTCCTCGAGCTCGCGTGGGTCCGCGCACCGGGAGACCGCCAGCTCGCACGGGCGCGCGCCGGACTCGGGCTGTCGAACGACCTGGGGACGGACGGCATCTCTCCGGCGTCGCTGCGCGGTGACTGCCCCTGGCACGCCGTCCTCGCGGCCCAAGCCGCCGCGGGCGACGCCGCCGATCTCCTGCCACGCGCCGCCGCTGTGGGCGCGGCGTGGGCCGAGGCCCGCGCGGGCGCGATCGCCGACGCCCGCGCGCGCGCCGAGGCCACCGATCCCGGCGTGGTCGCGCCGCTGGTGCTCCTGGCCGTGGGCCACGCCCCCGCCGACCCGGACATCGCCCTGCAGGACCTGCGCTACGACCTCGACCAGGTGGACCAGGGCGTCGATCCGACGTGGTGGTCGCCCGACCTGCCCGCGCCCGCCCAGGTCCGCGCAGCCCTCGACGCCGCACCCGCCGAGGTCGTGCGCGACCTCGTCCCCCGTCCCCAGGAGTCTCCGTGACCGACGCCACCACCTACGACTGGGACGAGGCCGAGCTCGCACGCCTCGAGCTGCAGGCCGCCCACACGTGGCAGGTGCTGCTCCCGCTGCTGGCGCGCGGCCCCGCGCTGCCCGGCGCGACCATCGTCGACCTCGGGTGTGGCCCCGGCCGGGTCACCGCGCGGCTCGCCACAGCGGTGGGGGCTGCGGGTACCGTCCTCGGCGTCGACCACGACCCCGCGCTGCTCGCCCGCGCCATGGGCGGTCCACGGACGGCCGACGCCGGCACCTGCCGGTGGGTGCACGCCGACGCCGCCGCCGTCGACCTGCCCGACGCCACCGCCGACGCCGTGGTCGCGCACATGCTGCTGCAGCACGTCCCCGATCCGGCCGCTGTGGTCCGCGAGGCGGCGCGTCTGCTGCGGCCGGGCGGCCTGCTCGTGGTGGTCGACGTGGACGACGCGCTCATCGACGTGCACCCGCGCGACCCGGGGCTGCAGGCCGTCTTGGAGGCCAGCGCCCGCGCCCAGGCTGCACGCGGTGGCGACCGCGCGATCGGACGCCGCCTGGCGGCGCTGGCACGGGCCGCCGGCCTCGACGACGTCCACGCCGCGGTCACCCTGTTCTGCAGCCCTCCCCTGCCGGCCCCCGTGGTGTTCGCCGGCAGCCTCGCCTTCCGTCCCCAGCTGGTCGCCGCGGACGACCTCGCCGCCACGCAGGCGACGCTCGCCCGCATCCAGGCCCGCCTGACCGCACCCGATGCGTGGCTGCAGGCCGGCGTGTACGCCACGACGGCCGTCCGCCGCTGAGGCGCCGAGCCGCGGCAGCCGCGCCTTGCCGCACCCCCCGACCGCGTTTACGGTCGGGGCGTTTACGGTCGGGGCCCCACACCCGGCCCACCCTGGAGGCCTCGTGCCCAAGGTCGTCGTTCTCGGATCCGGCCCCGCCGGACTCACCGCCGCGCTCTACCTGTCGCGCGCCAACCTGACCCCTGTCGTCTACGAGGGCCTCGAGCCCGGTGGTCAGCTCACCACCACCACCGACGTGGACAACTTCCCCGGGTTCCCCGAGGGCATCATGGGCCCCGAGCTCATGGAGCGCATGCGCGCCCAGTGCGAGCGCTTCGGGGCCACGTTCGTCATGGACGAGATCCACCAGGCCGACCTGTCGAAGCGGCCGTTCACGCTCAAGCCGTCGATGGGCGAGGCCTTCGAGGCCGACGCCGTCGTGATCGCGACGGGTGCGTCGGCCCGCTACCTCGGCCTGCCCAACGAGCTGCGCCTGCGCGGCCACGGGGTCTCGGCGTGCGCCACGTGCGACGGCTTCTTCTTCCAGGGCCAGACGATCGCGGTCGTGGGCGGCGGCGACTCGGCGATGGAGGAGGCCACCTTCCTCACCAAGTTCGCCGACAAGGTCTACCTGGTGCACCGCCGCGACAGCTTCCGCGCGTCCAAGATCATGCAGGACCGCGCGCTCGGCAACCCCAAGGTCGAGGTGCTGTGGAACACCGAGGTGCTCGACGTGATCGGCGACGGCAAGGTCGAGGGCCTCGTGCTCGGCGACACCGTCACCGGCGAGCAGCGCGAGCTGGCCTGCACGGGCCTGTTCCTGGCGATCGGCCACACGCCCAACACCGGCCCGTTCAAGGACTGGCTCCAGGCCCACCCCAACGGCTACCTCGTCACCGCGCCGGACAGCACCGCCACGTCGATCCCGGGCGTGTTCGCCTGCGGTGACGTCCAGGACAGCGTCTACCGCCAGGCGATCACGGCGGCGGGCAGCGGGTGCATGGCGGCGCTGGAGACCGAGCGCTGGCTCGAGGCCCAGGAGCACTGACGGCCCCGCGGGCCGGCGCCCGTTGACGGGCCGGAGCCACCCCCATAGGCTCGGCCCCGCTCACCCCCCCCGACCGGGAGGCGCCGATGGCCTGGGACGTCGCTGGACTCGGAAACGCGCTGATGGATGCGCTGGTCGTCGTCGAAGACGCCGACCGCCTGCTCGACGAGCTCGGGCTCATCCGCGGCACGATGCACCCCGTCGATCACGCCGAGTGGCAGGCGGTCTACGACCGCGTCCAGGATCGCGGCGTCACGCTCGAGTCGGGCGGCTCGTGCGCCAACACCATCGCCACCGTCGGTCGGCTCGGCGCGCGCGCGGTCTACTGCGGTCAGGTCGGCGACGACGAGCTCGGCCGGGTCTACGCGGCCCGGATGCAGGAGGCCTGCGGTGGCCACGCGCTGCGCGTGGCGTCGGGTCTGGCCACCGGCAAGTGCCTGTCGATCGTGTCGGCCAGCGACGCCGAGCGCACGATGGTCACCGACCTCGGCGCGAGCGTGCTCCTGCCCGAGCTCGGCGGCTTCGCCGACACCCTCGGCGCCGCCCGCATCGCCCACTTCACCGGCTACACGATGCTCGGCGGACCGATGCTCGACGTGGCGATGTCCGGCCTGCGCGCCGCCAAGGCCGGCGGCACGCTCGTGTCGATCGACGTGGCCGATCCGTTCGTGGTCAACGAGATCCGCGACCGCCTCTGGCACGTGATCGACAGCTTCGCCGACGTCGTCTTCCTCAACGCCGAGGAGGCCCGCGCGCTCACCGACCAGATCCCCGAGCACGCCGCCGAGCGCATCGCCTCCGAGGCCAACGTGCGCACCGTGGTGGTCAAGCTCGGCGCCCGCGGCTCGATCGTGGTGCAGGACGGCAAGCGCTACGAGATCGGCGTCCACCCCGTGAAGGCGGTCGACACCACGGGGGCCGGCGACGCCTACGCCGGCGGCTTCCTGTACGGCATGCTCCACGGCTGGGACCCGGCCAGCGCCGGCAACCTCGCCTCGGCGGTGGCCGCCGCCACGGTCGGTCAGCTCGGCGCCGTGGTCAAGGACGCGACCACGCTGCAGGATCTCGTCGCGCGCCTGCGCCCGGCCTGACCCACCCGCTCGATCCGTGCGGCCGACGCGGTCGCGCCGCGGCGCCCGCCGCACACCGGATCACGGCCAGGCGAGCGCGGGCGCGCCGCCCTTGCGCGGATCGGCGCCCGCCTGCGACAGGCCCTCTGTGCCGACGCGCACGGCCTGTACGGCGGTGGGCGCGGACCACACGGTGACGTGGTGCCCGAGCGCCTCCAGCGCCGAGACCACGTCGCGCGGCAGCGTGGGCTCGACGAAGAGCTTGTCCGGCTGCCACTGGTGGTGGATGCGCGTGGCGGCCACCGCGTCGGCCGGGTCGACGTCGAAGACCAGCACGTCGAGCAGCACCTGCACGGTGGCGCTGATGATGGTGCTGCCACCGCTGGCGCCGACCACCAGCACCACGCGCCCCTGGTCGTCGAGCACGATGGTGGGCGACATCGACGACAGCGGCCGCTTGCCGCCGGCGATGGCGTTGGCCTCGTCGCCGACGAGGCCGTAGGCGTTGGGCACGCCCGGCGCGGCGGAGAAGTCGTCCATCTCGTTGTTGAGGATGATGCCCAGGTCGGGCGGCACGAGCTGGCTGCCGAACCGGGTGTTGATGGTGGTGGTGAGCGCGACGGCCCCGCCGCGGCCGTCGACCACGGAGATGTGCTGGGTGCCGTGATCGTCGGGGACGCCGACGAGGCTGCCGTAGGCCTCGGGGGGCAGCGTCGTGGTGGGGTCGATGGCGGCACGGACCTCGGCCACGCGCGCGTCGGACAGCAGGCGGGCCACGGGCACGTCCACGAAGTCGGGATCGCCCAGGTAGTGGGCCCGATCGGCGTAGGCGTGCTTGAACGCCTCGGTGAGCAGGTGCAGGTAGGCCGCGCTGTTCCAGCCGAGGGCCTGCAGGTCGTAGCCCTCGAGCACCCGCAGCACCTGGGCCAGCACCACGCCGCCGGACGACGGCGGGGGCATGGTGACGACGGTGTAGCCGTGGAACGGCACGACGATCGGCGCGCGATCGCGCACGGCGTACCGGGACAGGTCGCCCAGGCCGAGCACGCCGCCGTGGGCGTCGGCCCAGGCCACGATCGAGGCCGCCCCCTTCCCGTCGGCCAGGTCCTCGCCGCGCGTGCTCGCCCACCGCCGCAGGGTGCGCGCGAGCGCGGGCCGCTTCAACACGTCGCCCCAGGTTGCCGCGTGGCCCCGCACGTCGAGCTCGGCGACGACGTCGTCGGAGGTGGGCGCCTGCAGGGACGCCACGAGGTGATCGCCCACCCGGAAGCCGCGCGCGGCCAGGCGGATCGCCGGTCCGGCCACGACGCGGGCCGGCAGCGAACCGTGCGTGGCCAGCAGCTGCGCGAGGCCGCGGGACTCGGCGGGCACGGCGACCGCGAGGCCGCCGAGCGTGGACGCATTCGGTACCACCGTCCCGTCGGATGCGAGGTACATGTCGCGATGCGCCGCGGCGGGTGCCGCCTCACGGAAGTCGAGCACCGCTCCTTGCGGAGCCTTGGCATCCACCACCACCGCGAAGCCACCGCCCCCCAGCCCGCTGCCCGACGGCTGGACCACACCGGCACACAACGCCGTGGCCACCGCGGCATCCGCTGCGTTGCCGCCTCGCTCCAGGATCTCGGCGCCGCAGGCGGAGGCCAGCGCGTGGTCGGAGGAGACGGCCCCGCGCGCCCGATCCGACGCCTCGGCGATCGAAGGCGCGCCGAGGACGAGCATCCACGTCAAGCAGGATGCGAGGTGTTCGATGACAACGTGGTTCACTATGGTAGCCTCACCCGGCTGCGCGACCGGCGGTGGCGTCGGCTGGCGACGTGTGTCTCGGGAGGACGATTGGCGCAGGGTTACGGATACCGATCCGAACAGCGTCTCCGCAAGGAGAACCAGGACACCTTCGGGGTCTTCGAGTTCGCCGACTTCACCCTGCTCGTCGTGTGCGACGGCATGGGTGGCCACGTGGGAGGCCGCCAGGCCTCGTCGATCGCCGTCCGCACGATCCACGACGAGCTGAAGGACTACACCGGCGGCGACGTCCGCGGGGCCCTCCGTCGGGCCATCGAGGCCGCCAACCGGGCGATCTACGAGATGGCCCGCAAGAACTACCGCCTGATGGGCATGGGCACCACGTGTGTGGCCGCCGCCGTCGTCGGCTCCACGGCCCACGTCGCCCACGTCGGCGACAGCCGCGCCTACCTGGTGCGCGACGGCCAGATCCGCGCGCTCACGCGCGACCACACCATGGTCAACCTGTTCGTCGACGCCGAGCTGCTCTCCCCCGAAGACGCCGCCACCCACCCGGAGGCCCACGTCCTGTCCCGGTCGCTCGGTGTCGAGCGCCAGGTCGAGGTCGACCTCGCGGAGCCGCTGCAGATCCAGAGCAGCGACCGCATCCTGCTCTGCTCCGACGGCATCCACGGCGTCGTCGGTGCCAGCGGGCTCGGCAGCGTCGACTGGCGCAACCCGCAGGAGGGCGTCGACGCCACGCTCACCGCCGTCGAGCGCGCCCAGGGCGACGACAACGCCACGCTCGTCGCGTTCGGCGCCAGCATCTCCGGCGCGTCCTCCCCCACCACCACGCCGCCCGACCTCGCGTCGCTGGAGGAGGAGGCCCGCCAGGCGCCCGTCCAGGCCGCGCTCCAACCGGTCCGCCGCCCCACGCTCGTGCCCAACGCCGGCACCGAGGAGCTGCCGATCGCGCTGGAGGCCGAGCCCACGGCCGACGACGACGCGCCCACCTCCGACCTCGTGCCGCGGGTGCCGCGCAAGAAGGGTGCGAAGCCGGCCAAGGCCGCGTCGTCCGGCAAGGGCGTCGATCGGCGCGTGTTCGTGGCCGTGGCCGCCGTCGGCCTCGTCGGCCTCATCGTGCTCGGTGCGGTCTTCGCGCCCACCGGCGGCACCGACGCCCCGTCCACCACCCCGCAGCCGCCCGCCTCCACCGCGATGATCGAGCCGCTGCCTGAAGTGGTGCCGGCCTCCCCCGTCGCGCAGCCGGCGTCGCCCACCGGTGCCAACCCCAACGGCGTGGGCGCCGCGATCGCACCGCCCGCCGTCGTCGACGACGCGCCGTCCGCGTCCACCGGCACCCGCGGCATGCTGAGCCTGCGGTGCATCGACTGCACGGGCTCGTTCGCGCTCCCGTCCGCTGCGGCCTACCTGTCGGCCGCCCACGACCCCGAGGTGGCGGTCGCCTTCTTCGCGCCGGAGATCCCGCCGGCGCCGCGGCGGCTGCCCAACACCACGGCCGCCTACGACCACCCGCCGCCGTCGGGTCCCGAGCAGACCAAGGCCGTGCGCGCCGCCCGCAACAAGCGCTGCCGCGAGGCCCTCGACACCGTGCGCGAGGCGATCGCCAAGTCCATCGACTACGCCTCGCTCTACGGCGCCGCCTGGTACTGCTTCAACGACACCCACACCAACGTGCTGGGCCACGCCCGCGCCGCCACGTGGGACGACTTCAAGCCGCTGCTGGAGCACTTCGAGGGCAACCGCCGCATCCCGGTCGGCGCCTTCCCCCCCACGCCGCCGCCCGACGACGACGCCACGGCCGACGCCGATCCCGACGCGAACCCCGACGCCGCGCCGTCCACGCCCGCGCCGCTGCCCGACATGCCCGACATCTGGCAGATCCCGGCGGCCGGCGGTGTCGAGTACCGCCTGGCGCTGTTCGAGATCGACGGCGACATGCAGGGCTTCCGCGACATCATCGTCGACCTGCTCGGCGAGGCGCAGGTGGCCGATCACCTCGCCGCCGACGTGCTGATCGAGGCCACGGCCGCCGCCAGCGTCGCCCGCATGGACGACCCCACGCCCGAGGCCCTGCAGGTGTGGGCCCGCCGCGTCTACGTCGCCTCCCGCGCGATGACCGGTCCCGTCGGCGAGCTCATCCGCGCCCACCGCCCCGAGGTGGCCGGCATGATCGAGGCGCTGCTGTTCGAGGCCACCGGCGGCGATGAGGGCCTGCTCGCGATCAAGGAGGGCTACCCCAACGAGGCGGTGCCTCCGGTGGTCGCCCGTGCCCAGGACGCCGGCCTCGCCGGCATGATGCCCGATCTGTTCGGGGAGTCCGGCACGCTGTCCCAGCTCCCCGACGCCGCCCCGGTCGACCTGTCCGCTCCGCCCGAGGCCAATCCCGAGTGGCGCCGGCCCACCTCCGTCGCCAGCCGTCGGGGGTCCACGCGGGGCTCCTACGCCCGCAGCCGCAGCTCTGCTGCCGAGGACGTCCGCAACATCGGCGACCCGTCCCAGTTCGACTGGGAGTCGTTCGGCTACCTCAAGGTGTGGTACCCGCGTCAGCGGCTGCCGCGCGTGCTCGTGCCCTACGGCGCCAACGGTGAGCCCCTCCCCGAGGAGGGATCGCGCGTCGAGGGCGTCGAGGTCTACAAGCGCAACAGCGAGAAGCTCGACCCCGACTGGGAGAAGGCCCCCGAGCAGGTGGCCCGTCCCGGCGGCGTCCTCGAGTAGCGGTCCGTACGCGGAGCGCCCGCTCGTGCGGGCCCCTTCGCGACCGTGGGTGGATCGCGCGGAACCGGTGTAAGCCCTCCGCGGTCCCTGTCGTTGCCCGTGCAGCGTGCGGCGCGTGTTCCGCGCGCCCCTCGCGCGGAGGCCACGATGAACGGATGGATGTGGACGGCAGGACTGACCGGGTTGGCGCTCACGGGGGCGGCCCTCGCCCCGCGATGGGGGCTGACGTCTCCCTCGCCCACCCCCCACGCGCCGGTCGGGTCGACCGCCCCGGCGGGGCCGGCGTCGGCCACCGGCCCGGTGACGATGACGGCGGCGCTGGATCGCGACGCCGTGTTGCGCGGACGCTCCGAGGTCCGGTTCGTCACCGTGACGATCACGCCCCCCGCAGCCGCGTCCCAGACCGCACGGCGTGACGTCGATCTCCAGCTGGTGCTCGACGTGTCCGGCTCGATGGCCGACGCCGGCAAGCTCTCCCAGGCGAAGCGCTCGGCCCACTACCTCATCGATCACCTCGCCCCGAACGATCGCCTGGGCCTCGTCACCTTCAGCGACGCGGCGCGCCGTCTCGCACCGCTCGCGACGCCCGAGGACCGGACCCGCCTGCACGCTGCCGTGGACACGCTGTTCGCGGCGGGTGGCACCAACCTGTACGACGGGGTCCAGACGGCGCTCGGATCGCGGTCGCAGGTCCGGGACGGCGCGATCGGGCGCATCGTCGTGTTGTCCGACGGACACGCCAACGTCGGTCGCACCGATCCCGGCGACCTCGCCGCGCTCGCCGCTGCCGGACAGGTCGCCGGCACCACGGTGTCCACGGTGGGCCTGGGCCTGGAGTTCAACGAGGACCTGCTCGGCGCGATGGCCGACGCCGGCGGGGGCTCGTACGCCTTCATCGGCGACGCCGCGGACCTCGCCGCGACCTTCGCCGACGAGCTCACCAGCGCGTCGGCCGTCGCGGCCCGGTCCGCCGTCCTCGACCTGCGCCTGCCGCCCGGCGTGACCGGCGTGGAGGTGCTGGGCTGGCCGGCCACCCGCACCGCCACCGGGTGGACCGTGGGCCTGGGTGACCTGTACGCCAGCACGCCGCGCACGGTGGTGGCGAAGGTCGAGGTCACCGCGGAGGCGGGCGACGTCTTCGACGCCGTCCACGCCCACCTGTCGTACGTGGGCGACACCGCCGACACCGTCGACACCGCGTCGGCCACGGCGCGTGCGCGCGTCACCGACGACGCGGTCGACGCGGACGGCGCGATCAACGCGGCCGTCACCCTGATGGCCGGGCGCGCCGAGGGCTACGCGCTGCTCGAGCGCTCCACCCGCGCCTACGCGACGGGCGACGTCGACCAGGCCCAGCAGGCCCTGTCGTCGGCGATGCGTCGCATGAAGGACGCCGAGACCGCCGCCGACGCGACCGGCGCGCTGGCCGAGGAGGTCGACGAGATGCGCCTGCAGTCGGCCACCTACGACCAGGCCGCGCCCACGTCGGACGCCGGCAAGGCCGCCATCAAGGACGGCAAGGAGAAGTACCGTGTACGCACCCGCTGACCCGGCCGCGGCCCTGCCCGCGGTGCCCCGGCGCCAGGCCCGCTGGCTCGTCGCAGGCCTCGCCACCGCCGCGGTCCTCACGGCGATCCGGTGGCCAATCGACGCCGCGGCCACAGCCGTGGTCGCGCTCACGCTCGCGAGCCTCGCCGCCGGGTCGGGCCGCGCCGCGGCGTGGACGGTGCTCGCGGTGCCGGCCGGTGGCGCACTCGCGGGCTGGCTCGGCCTGTCGGCGGTGGTCGGCGCGGGCGCTGCCGCGGCCTGGTCGGCTGCGCGCCGAGCCCCGCACCCCACCGATCGTCTCGACGGCGTCCTGGCCCTCCTCGCGGGCGCCGGCTGCGCGGGCCTTGCGTTGTGGGTGTCCAGCGGCCTGCCGTCGATGGTGACCATGGCGCTCGTGCTCGGCGCCACGGCGCAGGCGCTGCTGCCGTCGGCGTGGCGCCACGACCACCCGGACCTGCCGACGTCGTGGCAGGTGGTGCGCCTGCCCGCGTCCCACCGGCCGGTCGCGCGCCGGGCGCTGACCTTGCTGCGGGAGTCCGCCCCGATGGCGCCCGACGTCACCACCCGTCGCGGGCTGCACGAGGTCACGCGGTGGATCCTGGCGCTGCAGCAGACCGACGTCGCCCTCCAGGCCGAGCTCGACCGCCTCGACCCCACGGCCCTCGGACAGCGGCTCGCCCGCCCTGATCCTCAGTCCGACGACGCCTTCACCCGCGACCGGGCGCGCGCAGCACGCAGCCACGTCCAGCGCATGGCCCAGCACCACGACGCGCTGTGTGCCGAGCTCGGTCGCACGCGGGCGCTCGTCGACCACGCCCTCGCCTGGCTCGACGACGCGCGCACCAGCCTCGCGCTGGCGCGCCTGCGCCCCGGGTTGGCGGCCCCCACCGACGTCGACGGGGTGCTGCTCCGGCTGCGCGCTCACGCGGTCGAGGCCGACGCGGCCCGTCGGACCGCCCGCGAGCTCGGTGCCGCCGCGCTCACGGCAGGCTGACGGCGCCGACGCGGGCAGGCCCTACACCTCCAGGGTGTCGCCCTCGCGCGCCAGCACGACCCGCGGCGCCGTCGACGACGCGAAGCGGGCGGCGCGGGCGTCGAGATCGTCGTCGGCGGCCTCGGGCAGGTGGTGGAACAGCACCAGCTGCTCGACGCCCGCCTCTCGACACAGCGCGACGGCGTACTCGGGGTAGCTGTGACCCCAGGTCATCTTCTCGAGGTACTCCTCCTTGTCGTACATGGTGTCGTAGACGACCACGCGACAGCCCTCGAGGAAGGCGATGATCCGCTTCTCCGCCGGCGTGGGTGGCTCGCCCGCGGCCACGCCCTGCCCCGGCTGCGCGAAGGGCGCCGTGTCGGTGATGTAGGCGAACGTGCGGTGGCCGGCGGTGACGCGGTAGCCCACCGAGCCGCCCGGGTGGTTGAGCCGCACGCTCGTGACCTCCCACCCGTCGAGCGGCACACGCGACCCGGCGCGTACGGCGAAGATGCCCAGCTCGGCGGGCACGTCGCGCAGGCGCGTAGGGTGGAAGGTGCCGTTGAGGTAGCGGCCGATGCGCTCCCGGGCCTCCTCGTCGAGGTAGGCCGGCACGCCGACGTCGATGTGGGCGCCGGGCGCGTACAGCGGCAGGAAGAACGGCAGGCCGAAGATGTGGTCGGCGTGCAGGTGGGAGAACAGCAGGTGGACGCGACGGGTGTGCTCACGCGCGAGCTTCTGCCCGAGGGCGCGCGCGCCCGTGCCGCAGTCGAGCACCAGCGGTGGGAGATCACCGTGGCGGACCTCGACGCACGAGGAGTTTCCCCCCCACCGTGTGGTCTCCGTGCCCGGGATCGGTATCGAGCCGCGGACACCCCAGAACGTCACGTCCAAGGACCCGTGCCCCTCCCGTGGACGCCGCTCGCGCCGCACTCGACCCGTGCGTATGCCGCTACCCTGGCGGCGTCCAAGCCGTGCCAGGCGTCACGGCGAGCACGCGCCGGCGCCTTCCGGGAGCCCCGTCCCGCGCGCAGCCATCGCGCCGGAAGGACACGGGTCACGGCGGCTCCCGGACCGTGGGACGGCGAGCCAGGACCGCAGGCTCAGCCGACGCCGATCGTGAAGGGAGCGGATGCGCGGTACAGGATTCGAACCTGTGACCTTTGGCTCCGGAGGCCAACGCTCTATCCAGCTGAGCTAACCGCGCAGGGCCCCTCGCGGGGCACGTGACCCTATCGAGTTCGTCTGCCCTGTCAACCTGCGACGGCGTGGTCAGTCGCCCTGGGCCTCGAGCCACGCCCGCACCGCGGGCACCACGTCCTTGCTCCAGGCCGAGCCCGTGCGCAGCGTGGCGAAGCGGTCGAACAGGCCGCCGACGACCATCGCGAACTCCTCGTAGAGGAACATGCGGTCGTTGACCACCTCGTCGGGGTTCTCCGACAGCGCCTGCGGCAGCTTGAGGCCGATGCAGTCGAGCGACGCGCCCCGCAGCGTGGCGGTGTACTCGCGATCATCGCGACGGAACACGAACCGCAGATCCTGGAGCACCTTGCCGCCGGCGAGGGCCGCGCGGGCCTCGAGCGTGTGCGCCGGGTCTTCGCCGGTGAGGACGGCGGTGGCCTTGGTGTCGGACGGCTGACGGAACGCGAGCCGGTCGTCGACGTACAGCTCGACCCGCCCGACAGGCGACGGCAGATCGAAGCGGCCGGCGCCGGTGTCGGAGCTGTACCAGAGCCAGAGGAGGAACTCGGCGCCCAGGTGGGCGGGAACGGGCGTCGCGGCGTCGCTCATGCCACACCTCCGACGATCGTGGGCGACGTGCCCAGCAGCTGATCGGCCACCCCGCCGGCGGCCACGTAGTCGAGCGGCGACCACGCGTGCAGCTCCAGGCCGAACGTGCGGTGGAAGCGCTTGCGGACGCGCTCGACCGTGCGCTCGGACAGGCCGCCGACCAGCAGCCAGCCCTCGGTGACGTGCCAGCAGATCTCGGTGGTGGCGACGCGAGGCAGCGTGCGCTTGAGCCACGCCTCCTCGAGCTCCTCCTTGAGCTCCTTCTTCTTCGCGGCCGGACACCGCTCCACGCCGTGCTCCTGCGCCCAGGCCTGCGCCTGCTTCTCGACGGTGGCGCGGAACAGGTTGGCCGGCAGCGTCTTCTTGTCGACCCGCAGGCTGAACACGGCGTAGTTGCCGTACAACCAGCGGTTCAGATCGTCGAACTCGGTGTCGAGCAGGTTGTGGACCTGGACCCAGCCCTCGAGCTCCTCCTTGCCCATCTGGGGGCCGGGCTCGCGGAACGCCATCGCGTTGAGGCGGTCGCGGTAGGCGTCGCGCCAGTCCGGGGGCGTCGAGCCCACCACCTTGAAGCGGCGCACGGTCAGCGCGCCCGACATCAGGCCCATGTCGAACCTCCGGGGGACGACGCGGCAGCTGGCGCGTCCCGAGTGGGGGGGAGGCGCCGGCTATCGGTGGACCCGGCCCGGCGCAACGCGTGGCTACTTGGCCTCGACGATCCGGTGGAGCGCGTGACGGAACACCGTGGTCGCACCGCCACCCTTGAGCGACATGCCGAACTCGAACCGCGAGAACCACGCGATCTCGCCGTGGAGGATCTCGCCTTCGAGGAGGGTGGCGTCGACGGTGGCCTTGCTGTCGAGGAAGTGGAACAGGCGCTTGTCGGAGCAGGTGTAGCGATCCTGCGGGCGCGTGGCGGGCTCCCGCGGCGCCGCCGACAGGTCCTTGTGCTTGCGGACCGCCTTCTTGACCTTCTTCCAGTCGTCGGGCGCATACGCGTACTTGAACGCCAGCTTGTGCAGCTCCTCCGCGGGCTCGCCACCCACCGGCGTGAGCTCGACGTTGTACGGCGTGCACGCGGTCACCGTGGCCTCGATCTTGCGCTGGCCGAACAGGCAGAACACCATCGGCTTGCCGGACGCGCGGGCGTCTTCGAGCACGGACTTGTCGAGGTTGGCGGCGCGGTGGGCCTCGAAGCGGCGCTTGGCGAGGAAGGCCTCGAGGTCGGCGTGGCCGAGCACCACCTGCGTGGCCAGCGCCCGCGACAGCTCGTGGGCCTTCATCAGCCGCTCGACCTCGTCACGCTGGGCCATCCGCTCCAGCGCCTCGTTGAGCGGCATGCGGGCCTGGGCGACGGCCTGCGCCAGGTGGAACGGCATGCCGGACGCCGTGAGCTCCTCGATGCGCTTGCGTGACGCGCGCTCGTCGGGCGTGGGCGCCTTGTCCTTCGGCTTGCGAAGGGTGCGGCGTGGCTTGATGTCCGGCCGGCTCATGGGTTCCACCCCCAGGCACGTCCCTGTGCTTCCCGGTGCGTGCGACGTCGGCACCGTAACGTGTGACGGGAGGACACGGCGGCGTGTCGGCAACAGCTGGTGCGATCAACCGCCCAGCGCTTCCACGACCGCGTCGACGAGGTCGACCAGGCGCGTGCCGTGGGCGTGCACGACGGTGGCGCGTGCGGCCGCGTAGACCCCCTCGGCGGCGGGGTCGACGTCGACGTCCCACAACACCACGAGGTCGGCCCAGCCTGCGTCTTCCAGCGCCATCGCCCGCGTGCGCGGACCCGGGCCCGCCAGGCGCACCTCCAGCCGCGGATCCAGCCCTTCCCGCAGCACCCGGTGCCAGCGCGCCCGGCCGCCGGCCACCACCACCCGGCGCAAGCCGTGGAGCATGATCCGCTCGGACAGCGCCGACAGCCGCCGGGACAGCTCCGCCCCGCCGGGCAGCTCGGCCCGATCCGGGGCCACCGCCACCACCGCCGTGCCGCGCGTCATCGCGTCGGCGACGGTGCCACCGACGAGCAGCAGCTTGTCGTCGAGCACGCGGGCGAGCTGGTCGGGGGCGTCGGACCGCAGCGTCCACAGCACGTCCCGCAGGTGACGGCCCTGGGCCAGCGCGACGAGGGCGCGCTCGAACTCGTCGGCGCCCCGCAGTCCACGCGCCTCCAGGACCTCCTCGACACGCTGCCCCCGGGCGCTGCCGCTGCGGGCCTGCTGGGCGGCGACGGCGGCGCGCTCCGCCGTGAGCGCGGTGCGCTCGTCGTCGAGGCTCGTCCGCAGCGACGCCAACGCCTCGCGCTGCGCGTCCATGGACCGGCTCCACGCCTCCAGGCGCTCCCGCTCCTCGGCCAGGGCTTCGCGCTCGGCGGCGAGCACGACGCGGTCGGACTCGACGACGCGGCGCGCGCTGTCGATCGACGCGCGCTCGTCGGCGAGGGCCCGCTCCACCCCCGACAGCGCCTCCACCGGCGGCGCCGGGGTGCGCGGGGGCCGCGGCGCGGGTGCGGGCGTCCGCGGTGCGTCGGCCGGGGGGCGCGCCGCGGGGTCGGCCGAGGGCTCCGGGGCGCGTGGCCGCCGCGGGGGCGCGGCGGCGGGGGCGGTCGACGGCCCGTGCCGGGGCGCCCACCGCGCGGGCGGGCCGGGGTGACCCCCGGGATCAGGCGGGCCATCAGATCGTTGCCGCCCTCCGCGAGCAGGTCGAGCTCGGCGCCGCGCGCCGACTCCGGCGGCAGCTCCACGGGCACGGGCTCGATCCCCTCGGCGAGGCCACGGCGCAGCTTGGCCTCCACCGTGCCGGCGACCATGTCCTCGGGAGACCGGTAGCGGGTGTAGCCCAGCGCGTGGAGCACCCCGAGGATCTCGGCGTCGCTGCGATCGAGCTCCTTCGCGAGCTTCCGGATCCGCATCGCCATCACGCCTCCACCGACTGCACCGGGAAATCACCGCGTTGTATTCCACACGGTGGCCACGGGCGAAGCGATCGGCACGCATCCGACACGGATGGTGACGAACCACTGCCGGCCTGCAACCTGGGCGAGTCCGCCGACACGCCCCGAGGATCCGGCGCGATCAGGGGACGCCGAGCGCCTCGGTGGCCGCCCGTCGCAAGGCGTCGATCCCCTCCCCCAGCTCGCCGTCCTGCCGGCCGACCTCGTCGACCAGCGTGCGCGCCAGCTCCAGCGCGTCGGCCCGGTAGGCCGCGACGGCGACGCCGTAGACCGCCCACGCGCCCACGTCCTTCGGGTCCAGCCGGAACGCGGACCGCGCCGCGGCGACCCGGTCGTCGAGATCGATCGGGAGCTCGGACAGGCCCGCCCAGCAGCGCGCGGCGAGGCCGGGCATGCCGCCAGCCACGGCGCGGGGGGCTGCGGCACGGAGCCGCGACGCCGCGCCCTGCACCCCGGCCCGTCCCGCGGCGATGGCACCGCTGGCCTCCACGCGCACCGACAGGTCGCCGTCCCCGACGGCCTCGCCTTCCCCGGCGAGACCGTCGAGCAGCGCGACGGCCATCAGCGGCTCCGACGCGACGGCGAGGTTGTAGGTGGACCACGCGCGGCCCCGACGCGCCTCCCGCAGGGCGCGCTCCTCGCCGAGGCCGTCGAAGTCGCGCACCGCGTCCGAGAACGACGTCCGCGCCTGGCTCCACTGCCCGGCGTCGAAGGCCCGGCGGCCCGCGTCGAACGCCTTGCGCGCCGCGAGGAAGCGCGCGTGACGCGCGACGGCGTCCTGGAGCGCCTCGTCCGACAGGCCGTCGACGGCCCCACGGTCGTGGCCCAGCACCACCAGGGCCTCGGCGAGATCGTGCTCGGCCACGGCGACGAGCCGGGCGTCGTCGACCGCGCGTGCCCGTCGCAGCGCCTCGGCGAACGCGGCCAGCGCCTCGTCGGTGCGCCGCGCCTCGGTGGCGCCCAGCCCGGCCGACAGCGCCACGTGGATCGGGCCCCGCGGATCGTGGGCCGCCTCGAAGGCAGCGAGCGCCACGGCGCGGGCCGCGTCGACCCCACGACCGGACACCGCGGCCGTGCGCACGGCCTCGGCGCCTGCGCGCGCGGCATCGGCGTGAAAGCCCAGCGCCGTCCAGGCGGCGCTCGCGGCGAGGAGCTCGGCGCTGCCGTCCGCCGGCGCGCCCTGCGCGGCGCGGACCATCCCGCCGAGCTCACGCACGGCGGGCCCGAACGCGGGGTGGTCGAGGCCGGCGACGACGCGCCGGACCGCCTCGAGCTGCGCCGCCGCGGCGTCGGCGTGGCCCGCGCGCACCTCCAATCGCCCCAGCGCCAGGCGCAGATCGGCCTCGCGCACGGCGAGGCTCGATCCACCGACCCGCTGCAGCGCGTCAGCCAGCACGGTGCGGGCCTCGTCGACCGCCCCACCGACCACCAGCACCTGGGCGAGCTCCAGCCGCGCCGCCGACGCCTCGCGCAACAGGCCACCGGCTTCGGCGCCGACGACGGCGGCCTTCAGCAGATCGGCGGCATCGTCGAGGCGGCCGTCCGCCCGGGCCACCATGCCGCGGGCGATCGCCGCGCGGGTGGCCCCCCGGCGACCCGGGCGGGACGCCTCCAGGGCGCCATGGGCCGCCGCCGTGTCCCCGCGACGCAGGGCGTCGGCGACCCGGCCCACGAGGTCGGTGGCGCCGTGCACGTCGAGGCCGGCCAGCAGCGCGGTCGCCTCCGCGGCGAGGTCGGGCAGGGCTGCGGCGGACGCGCGGGTGCGGGCCTCCGTCCACCACGTCCGCGCCCTCTCGGGGTGACCCTGGTCTTCGTCGACCAGGCCCCGGTGCAGGCGCGCCCGCACGCCGAGCGCGGCGTCGCCCGCGCGGTCCGCGGACGAGATCGCAGCCGCGAGCGGTCCGATCGCCTCGTCACCGCGTCCGAGATCGGCCAGCACCAACCCGTGCAGCACGAGCAGGCCAGCGTCGGACGGATCGATCGCGAGCCCTGCGGCAGCAAGGCGCTCGGCGGCCCGCAGCTCTCCGAGCTCGTACTGGGCGACGGCCTCCAGGAGGCGCGCCCGGGCACCGTCGAGCGGATGCACGAGGGTGATGACGTCGTCGAACGCCCCGGCGTCCAGCGCAGCGCCCGCGGTGTCCAACGTCCGCTCGGTGTCGGACCCACCCGCCCACGCCAGCCCGACCACCACCCACCAGCCGAGCATCCGCCCTCCACCGACGCTTCGTCGCGCGCATCGGCGGGTCGCGCACGCCATGATCTCGTCAAGGCGCGCCGCGTGTGGCGCCTACCGCAGCGCGATGCGGTGCACCTGGAGGGTGCGGTCGGCGGACACGCCAAAGCCCAGCCCGTCGACGAACGTGCCGTGGACGACGACCTCGCGGTCGGCCCAGCCGCGATCGACCGCGCCGTCCAGCGGGTGCCGCGCGCCGGACGCCGTCTGCAGCACCCACTGACCCGCGCCGAGGTCGACGAAGCGCAGCGTGCCTTCGACCCGCGTCATCGGGCACCTCCGCGAGCGCGCCGGTCGAGGCGCTCCACCCCGGCAAGCGCCGCAGCCGCCGCCAGCGACACCACCACCTGCAGCGCGAACCACGAGGTGACCGCGCCGCCCGGCAGCCACCACCGCGCGAAGTCGCCGGCGATGAGGCCGTGGAGCAGGGCCGCCGCGACCCCGGCGCAGATGCCGAGCGCGACCGGCCGCAGCAGGCGCGTGGGTCCGAGCAGGAACGCCACGGCCAGGGGCACGACGAACGCGCCCCACGCCAGCACCTGCGCCCACACCGGGCCCAGGAACACGATCGGCCACCCCAGCACCCCGCGGCTCAACAGCGCGCCGAGGGTGCCGCCGAGCACGCCGGCGCCGATCACCCCACCGGCAGCGACCGCGCCCACGGCCGCGCTCACGCCGCGGAACACGCCCCCGGCTCCCGACAGCGAAGACAGCAGCACGCCGAACATCAGGCCCATCGCGACCCGCGCGCCCGGCTCGTGGACGCCGAGCATCGCCAGCGAGCTGCCGAGATCGAGGCGTCCGAAGCCGAGCGCCTTGTCCCAGGCGTCGCCGTCGGCCCCCACCAGCAGCGCCGTCTCCACGCCGGCGGCGTCGAGGATGCCGGTCGACAGCAGCACGGCCGCCGCCCCCGCGACGTGGGGCGTGGCCATCGAGGTGCCCTGGAACTCGAGGTAGTCGTGACCGCCACCGGGCACCACGGTGTCCTGCAGGACGCCGCCGCCGGGCGTGCGCTTGTCGCCCCCGGGAGCTGCGATGTCGACACCCTTGCCGCGGTTGGAGTAGGGCGCCGGTGCGCCGTCGGGGCCGACGGCGGCGACGCCGATCACCTCGTGGAGTGCACCGGGCCACGACACCCGCTCGCGCCCGTCGTTGCCGGCGGCGGCGACCACGACCACACCCGCCCGCCGGGCCTTGCGCACGGCGACGTGGATGACGGCCGAGTACAGCCCCGATCCGAGCGACAGGTTGATGACCTGGGCCCCCTGGTCGACGGCCCAGTCGATGCCTGCGGCGACCTGGGCGCTGGAGCCCGAGCCGGAGCCGGACAGCACCTTCACCGGCAGGATCGTGGCGTAGGGTGCCACGCCCGCGCAGCCGATCCCGTTGTTCGTGGTCTGGGCGATGGTGCCCGCGACGTGGGTGCCGTGGCCGTTGTCGTCGGCCGCGGTGGACGCCCCGGGGACGAACGACCGGCCAGGGAGCACACGCGCCGGGTCGAGGTCGGCCACGGCGGTCACGCCGGTGTCGATCACCGCGACGATCACGCCCTTGCCACCTGGCGTGGCGCGCCATCCGGCGGGCGCTCCCATCGCGTCGAGGTGCCACTGGCGCGGATACAGCGGGTCGTCGGGCCAGCCGAGCGCCTCGACCTCCAGATCGGGCTCGACCACCTCGAGGCCCGTCATGCCGTCGAGCGCGGCCGCCGCGGCAGCGAGATCCTCGACGTCGGCCACGGCGAGGGCCTCGTCGCGCGTGGCGTCGTCGAGCCACTGCGCGGTCACGCCCAACCGCGCCGACACCTCGGCGAGCGCGGCGTCGTCGCTGCCGTCCTGCAGGTCGATCACCAGCCGACCGGGCGCCGCCTCGGGCACCACCCGCTCGGGCTCGGGATCCTCCGCCACCCGAGGCGCCACCAGCGCCTGCACGTTGGCCTGCTGCCGCGCGCGCGTCGGACCGTCGGGCCCGAGCAGCACCGCGGCGACCACGACGAGGCCGAGCGGCAACAAGAACGGGGTGATGGGTCGCATGGCGGCTCCGCTGTGGCGGGGGACAGCCCGGAGGGGTGCATCACCCATGGCGTACCGGGCCGGAGGGAAGGCTTCAACGTGGACGGGGGTCGGTGCTTACGTCTGCGCGCGATTGACGATATGCTCCGCCTGACCCGCGCAGGTCCCGGTACGTTCCAAGGAGCCCCAATGTTGCGTCTGCGGCGCCCTCGCTTCCTGACCTCCACCGCGTCGATGGCGCTCGCCTCGACCGTGGCGGCCAGCCCGGCCCTGGCCCAGTCCGCCGACTCGTCCCCCGACAGCAGCTACGTCGCCGTGGTCATCGGGGTCAGCGCCTACGAGAACATGCCGGAGGAGGTCGAGCTCGACTACGCGCGCTCCGAGGCCGCCACCGTCGCCGAGGCGTTCCAGAAGGGCGGCCACTACGACGCCGTCTTCCTCCTCACCGACCGCAACGCCCGCCGCGCCGACATCGCCGAGGTGCTGCGCGAGAAGGCTGCCCAGTACATCGGCCCGAAGGACACGCTCGTCGTCTACTTCGTGGGTCACGGCATCGGCGGCGATCTGGGCCTGCCCACGCTGCTCGCCTACGACTCCACCGTGCAGAACGGCCAGGAGGACGGCTTCGAGGTCGAGGCGTTCGCGCGCGACATCGCCACCTGGACGCGCGCGGGCACCACGCTGCTGGTCACCGACGCCATCCACAAGAACCAGCTCGACGGCATCTACTTCTACGGCCCCGCCGCCGATCAGTGGCCGGGGATCACCCCGGGCACGATGGTGCTGTCGGCCTCCAAGGCGTCCCAGCCCGGCAAGGACGGCGCCTTCGGTCCCGTGTTCGCCGACGCGATCTACGGCGCGGCCGACGCCAACGGCGACACCCGGATCACGGCCGCCGAGCTCACGTCCTACCTCACCGATCGCCTCGCCGGCTCCGGCCAGACCCCGATGGTGGCCGGCTCCTACCCCGACGACATGGTGCTGGTGATGGGCGTCACCCCCGGCGCCACCGCGGTGTCGCCCAAGCCGATCGACGAGGCCACGCTCTACGGCGACGCCGAGGTCTACTCGGCCAAGTTCACCTTCCGCGACGGCGACCAGCCCACGGTCCAGTGCCGCGACAAGGAGATCCAGATCTGCGACACCACCTGCTACGTGCGCCAGTTCAAGCAGGGCCCCTGCCGCATCGCCGCGCTGGTCGACGGCAAGCGGGTGGAGGGCTCGGTGTTGGCGTGGTGGCCCGGCAAGTACGACTGCGGGCTCAACGCCAACGGCGACCTGGGCTGCGTGGTGCCCCTGCCGCCCACGGCCGGCAAGAAGTAGGCGCGCGGCTCACGGGGTGAGCGTGAGCGGGGCCTCCAGCCGCACGTGCCACGGCGTGGCCTCGGCGGTGAGCACGCCCTGCGCCTCCACGACGATCGTGTAGGCGCCCGCCGGGAACCGGCTCCCGGGCACGGCGCCGAAGTCGGAGGGGCCCCGCCACTGGTGCGGCCGGAGCGTCACGGTCTCCGGGTACGTGCCCGTGACCGTGGTGCTCACCGTGGTGTTGGCGGGGCACGGCCCGAGATCGCACTCGGCACACCAGGTGTCGTCCGACGAGCCGTTCGGCGTGGCCGACAGGTAGGTCACCAGCTTGAGGCCCGACGCGTCGAAGGGGCCGCAGGGCACGGTCTGCACGATGACGTCGTGCACCGCCTCGACCGCGAGCGTGAACGGCACGCGGATCCCGTCCTCGGCGTCGTCGAGCGACCACGTGCACGACACGGCGCCGCCGGACAGGCTCACGCCCGTCAGGTCGCTGGTGGCCGTCCACACGCACGGGTCGGTGATGTCGGTGTCGGTGTCGACGGTGTCGGTGTCGGCGTCGGTGTCGACCGTGTCCGTGTCCACGGTGTCGGTCTCGACGGTGTCCGTGTCCGTGTCCGTGTCGTCGGTGCCGGCGTCCTTGGTGCCGGCGCAGGCCACCAGGGCTGCACACCCCAGCACCCAGCCGATCCGTGTTCCTCGCATGCCTGTCCTCCTCCACCCACGACCTGTCGGGCCTTGTAGCGCGACGTGGCCGGGCGTGGAGGGGGCCACGCTCAGCGCACCGTGGGATGCCCGGGCAGGAACGCCGCGGCGCCGCCGTCCTGCTGGATGCGCTCGAGGGTGGCGAGGTCGCGCAGCGTGGCCGCGTCGAGCGGCAGGGGCAGCTCCACCCGGATCGTGGGCGCACGCGCGTCGGAGAGATCGTCCACCAGCAGCTCGAAGAAGGTCTGCCGACGGGGCAGGCGCTCGACGTGGTAGTCGTCGAGCGACACGAGCGTGGCGGCGTGGGCGACGGCGTCCTGCAGCGTGCCGAGCTCGTCGACGAGGCCGCGCTCGAGCGCCTGCGTGCCCGTCCACACGCGACCCTGGGCGACGACGTGGACGGCGTCGCGGTCCATGTGGCGGCCCTCAGCGACCACGTCGAGGAACTGGTCGTAGAAGTCGGCGATGTAGGCGCGGAACACCGTGCGCTCGTCGTCGGTGAACCCCGTCGACATCGACAGCATCCCCGCCATCGCCCCGCGCTGGAAGGCGTGGGTGTGGATGCCGAGCTTGTCGTAGGTGCCCGACAGGTCGAACTTGCCGGCGAACACGCCGATCGAGCCGGTGAGCGTGCCGGGCTCGGCGAAGATGCGCTCGGCGTTGGCCGACATCAGGTAGCCACCACTCGCGGCGTAGTCGCCCATGCTGACCACGACCGGCTTGCCCGCGGCGATGGTGCGCGCGTTCTCGCGCCACATGAGCGACGAGGCGAGCGCGGAGCCGCCCGGGCTGTTGACGCGCACCACCACGGCCTTGATGTCGTCGTCCTCGCGGACCTGACGCATCCAGCGGGCGTACTTGCCGTCGGTGAGCTGGCCGTCGTCGCCGAACAGCGACGGCGTGCCGTCGCCGGACACGATGTTGCCCTCTGCGTAGATCACCGCGATCGCAGCGCCCCGCCCGCTCTCCTCGGCCCGCTGGTCCTTGATGTACTCCTTGAGCGGCGTCAGGTGCTTGGTGTCCTTGTCGGTGACCGGGGCCGCGAGCAGGTCGGCGAAGTCGTCCTGGCGCACCTGGTGCACGTGCGCGGCCATCGCGTCCGGCCACGCAAGCAGGTCGATCATGCCGCGATCGAGCATGTCCTTAGGCGTGAGCGTCGGGGTGTCGATGAAAGCGCGGACGTCGGCCTCGCTGATGCCGCGGCCGGCGGCGATCCCCGCCACCATGTCGCCGTAGAGCGCGTCGAGCATGGCCTCGTAGGCCTGGGCGGCCGGCGCCGACGGGCCGGTGCGCTCGAAGACCTCGATGGCGCTCTTGAAGTCGCCCACGTGCTCGTACTCGGGCTCGATGCCGAGCTTGGCGAGGGTGTCCTTGTAGTAGCTGACCTCGATCGACAGGCCGGTGACCAGCGACAGCGCGGCCGGCGCCAGGGCGATCGTGTCGCACGCCGAGGCCAGGTAGTAGGCGCCGTTGGTGATCGCGGAGGGCGAGTAGGCCACGCACGGCTTGCCGGCCTCGCCGAAGGCCTCCACCGCGGCCCGCAGCTCCTGGTAGTCGGCCCAGCCGCCCTGGGGGGCGTCGAGCACCAGGTAGAGCCCGGAGATGCGGCTGTCGTCGGAGGCCCGCCGGATGGCCTCGGCCATCTCGGTGACCGTGGCGGGCGCGCCGTCGGGATCGTCGAAGAGGCCCGGCGTGCTCGGCGCGTCGGCGAGCGCGCCCGACAGCGGCACCTTGAGGAACGTGCCGCTGTCGACGTCGGCGTGCTTGGACGCGTTGACGGCCCACACCACCACGCCGATCGACGCCGCGAACAGCACGAGCGCCACCAGCGTGAGGCCCACGAGCAGGCCGGTGGCCGACCGCTTGCGGGGCGGGCGCGCCGGCGGGAGCACGGGCGGAACGGGGGGCGCAGGGGGAACCGGCGTCGACGTCATCGGGCCTCCGAGGGGCAGGCTTCGCACGGAAGGCCCACCTTATTGCGCGAACGTCGCTTCGGGCGACCCGTCAGGCGACCTGTCGCAACGGACCGATGCTCGCGATCACCTCGAGGATCGGCTTGCGGCCCTGGACGTCGCGGCTGATCGCGCGGCTCACCTCGGGCCGGGCGACCACCCGGAACCCCGCGGAGGTGGGGTAGAGCACGTCGCGCACGAGCGGCAGATCGTGGTTGGACAGCACGACCTGGGCGCCACGGAACGCGGCGCGCTGGGCCTCGAGCGCGAGCTCGCGCTGCTCGCGCAGCCCGAACGGCGACTTGCAGTAGGCGGTGAACGCCGCCGACTGGGTGAGCGGCACGTAAGGCGGGTCGCAGTAGACCTGGTCGTGACGCCCGGCGCGGCGCAGGACCTCCTCGAACGAGCCGCTGACGAACTCGGTGCCCTGCAGCAGGTCGGAGACGCGGCGGAACGCGGCCTCGTCGGGCACGCTCACGGCCTTGTAGCGCCCGACCGGCACGTTGAACGCGCCCGCCCGGTTCTCACGGTACAGGCCGTTGAACCCGGCGCGGTTGAGCCACAGGAAGCGCGCGGCGTGGCGCGGCCCGTGGTGGGGGCCGGCGTTGAAGGCGTCGCGGACCTCGTAGTAGACGTCGCGGTACTCGACGTCGGGCAGCGTGGCCAGCTCGGCGAGGACGTCGTCGACGACGTCGCGGACCGCCTCGTGCATCGCGACCAGCTTGGGGTTGGCGTCGCCCAGGACGGCGTCGCCCTCGACCGACCCGGCGGCGCGCCGGTGGAGGTAGACCGCCGCCGAGCCGATGAACGGCTCGAGGTAGGTGCCGCGGCACGGCACCTCGAAGGCGCTGTCGATGAGCTCGGCGAGGCGCGACTTGCCCCCGGCCCACTTGAGCAGCGGACGGCTCACGCGCCCCTCCGTCCGCGGTGCCGCGTCGTGCCCGGTGATCCGTTCATCGGCTTCCTCCTGCACTCCCGCGCGCCACCACCGCGCGACCGTACCGTCCCCGTCGGCCGGGGACCGCGGATCGATCCGGTACAACCTCGATCGATCGCCCACGCCGTGCAGGTATACACCGCGGGGATCGCCCGAGCCAATGGTCCTTGTCCGGACGTCGGGGCGTGCGCAGAATACAGGGCGGCTCGCCCGTCGCACGAGGTGTCCATGAACCGCTACGCGCTCATCGGAGTCGCCGCTCTCGTCGGCGTCGTCGCGGCCTTCTTCACGCTCGGGTCGCCCGACGTCGGCACCGACGTGGCCGAGGCGCCCGTGGCCGCGCCGTCGCACGAGCTGCCCGCGCCCCCGCCCGACGCGCCCGGCCTCGATCTCGCCAACCGCCACCCCGAGCTCGTCGGCTCCACCCAGTCCGACGTGGCCCGGGAGCGCGAGGCGCGGCTCCAGCAGCCCGACGCCGTCGCCGTCGCCCAGCTCGGCAGCGCGTGGACGGGCGTGCGGTTCGAGCTCGGCAAGCTCGACGACGATCGGGCCAAGGAGCTGTCCACCCAGGCCGGCGCCCTGTCCAGCGACTACCGCAACGCCCGGCGCGCGATGGACACCACCGATCTGGACGCCCTGCGGGCCCGTGGCGTGGCGCTGCTCCAGGCGATCGACGCCGGGGGCTACACCACCGGTGCCGTGGCCGAGCCGATCGCCACGCTCGACGGCCTGTACCACGGCGCGTCGCCGGAGCCGGGGGCCGACGCCGCCGAAGGGTCCGCACCGACGCCCTGATCCCTCTCTGAACGCCGAACGCGAACACCGATCACCGAACGCGTGCGCTCCGACCGGACGCATGCGCCGTCGAGCCCGCCACGCCGCGCGGCCCGACGCCCCACCATCCCGCGAGGTCGCCCATGCCCCTGCACCGCCGTGCCTTCGTCCTCGGAGGCCACATCACGCCGTTCATCGGCAAGAAGCACCCCGACTTCGTCTGGAAGGGGCACCCCGACTTCGGCACCCGCGACAACCCCACCCTCGAGGACTACGTCGTCACCGCGGTCACCGAGGCGCTGGCCTCCACGGGCACGCCCGCCGAGCTGGTCGACAAGGCCTGGATCGGCAACTTCGTCGGCGAGCTGTTCAGCGCCCAGGGCCACCTCGGTGCCGCGGTCGCGGGCGCCCACCCCGGCCTGAAGTACAAGCCGGTGATGCGCGTGGAGGGGGCGTGCGCCTCGGGCGGCCTCGCCTTCGCGTCCGCCGTGGAGTCCATCCAGGCCGGCTCCGACGTCACGCTCGTGGCGGGTGCGGAGGTCCAGACCACCGCGTCGGCCCGCCAGGGCGGCGACTACCTCGCCCGGGCCTCCCACTACGCCCGCCAGCGCGGCATCGACGACTTCACCTTCCCTGCCCTGTTCGCGCGCCGCGCCCGCGCCGCCTACGGGTCGGGCGTGATCACCGAGGACGACACGGCGCGCATCTCGGTCAAGGCCTACGCCAACGCCCACAAGAACCCGCTGGCCCACATGAAGGCGGTGCCGATGCCGTTCGAGGTGGCGCGCACGGCCTCCGACGCCAACCCCGCGTTCCTCGGCAACCCCGAGCTCCAGCCGTTCCTGAAGGTGTCCGACTGCTCGCAGGTGTCCGACGGTGGCGCGGCGATGATCGTGGTGAGCGAGGAGGGCCTGCGCAAGCTGGGCCGTACGCCGGCCGACGCGGTCGAGATCCTCGGTGTCGGCGCGGCCACGGGCAACCTCTTCGAGGACGACGACCTGCTGTCGATGCCCACCACGGCCCACGCCGCGGCGCGGGCCTACGCCCAGGCCGGGATCACGGCCGCCGACGTCGACGTGGCCGAGGTCCACGACTGCTTCGCGATCACCGAGATCCTGATGTACGAGGCGCTGGGCTTCGCGGCCGCGGGCCAGGGGGCTGCGCTGATCCGCGAGGGCCGCACCGAGCTGTCGGGCGACCTGCCGGTCAACACCGGCGGCGGCCTGATCGGCTTCGGTCACCCGGTGGGTGCCACCGGCGTCAAGCAGATCCTCGAGCTGGTGCGCCAGCTGCGCGGCGCCTGCGGTGCCTACCAGATCGGCGGCGCGCCGTCGGTGGCGCTGGCGGCGAACATGGGCGGCGACGACAAGACCGCCGTCGTGTCGGTGCTCCGGGCCGGCTAGGTCCCGCGCGCACCGCACGCGTCACCCCCTCCACGAGCCCGGCGCGCCGCCGCCGGGCTCTTGACGCAGGGCGCCCCAGCGCATACCTGCGCCCGTCCGCGCGACCACGACGTCGTGCCAGGAGCTTCGTCATGGCCACCAAGACCAAGATCACCGAGTTCCGCCGCAGCCTGCGCCAGAAGAACGCCGGCCGCGCGCGGAAGAACGCGCTGAACAACAAGGGCACCACGCCGGCGTTCCCGATCCACACCCCCGAGATCGACGCCCAGGCCCCGGCCGCCCAGGTGGCGCCGAAGAAGGACTGAGGCCAGCGCCGGCGCGCGCGTCGGCACGGTCGCTCCCCGTCCTCCCCTTCCCGCCTACGACCCACGCCTCCGCCCCGCGGACGCGTGGGTCGATGTCGTGGGGCACCCGGACGCGTCAGCGCAGCGGCACGGCCAGGTAGGTGCCGAACTCGCCGATGAAGTCGACCGACACGCACGCGTGGACACGACCTTGCTTGTCGTCGAACACCTGCCGCGGCCCCGCGGGGAACACGGGCTGGTGCCACACGCCCGGGTCGATGTGCAGCCCGAGGGAGCCGTCGAACCAGAAGGCGACGAAGTCGTCGGGGCGCGGGTCGTCGGTGGGGCGCGCGAGCAGCGCCACGAAGGCGCCCGGCGTGCGGGGCGTGAAGATCTGGCCGCCGTCGGGGTGGTGGTTGGCCTCGTGGGTGAGCACCACCGACGTGTCGGCCGGCGCCTCCCGATCCGACGCCGTGGCCGGATCGCCGAACCAGCCCGTGAGGTAGCGCCGCCCGACGGCGTGGTTCTCGCCGTACATCACCGAGCCCACCCGCTCGAGCTCGAAGGTGGCCTCGGTGACGCCCCCCTCGACGCCCGTGCCCGGCACGAGCGGGCGACGACCGGCGACCGGCCAGGGCACGATGTCGACCGAGGCGGCAGCGTGGTCGGCGACGAGGCGGCCGTACCCGTCGAGGCTGGCGGCGGTGGCCAGCACGCGCGGCACGCGGTGGACCGCAGCCTCCCCGCGCGCCACCGACGGCATCGCGGTGACGTCCCACCCGGAGAACGACGACAGATCCCGCACGGTGGCTCCTCCTGGCCCGCACGCCGGGCACGTAGCGTTCCGGCGCGCCCGCGACATGTCGCGGCGATCCTCACGCCGGCTCACGCTTGTGAGTCCGGCATCCACACGCGCGAGACCTTCGCTCGAAACAAGCCTCCGAACGGATCCGCCGCGAGGGGCGGATCGATGGCGCGCCCCTCGATAGGGATCGGACACCCACGCAGCCACACGGCGGAGGCAGGATGCTGGTCGGTGTACCCAAGGAGATCAAGCCCCAGGAGCACCGGGTCGGTGCCACACCGGCCACGGTGCACGATCTGGTGGCCGACGGGCACGAGGTGCTCGTGCAGACGGGCGCCGGCCTCGGCGCGGGCCTCGCCGACGCCGAGTACGTCAAGGCAGGCGCGCGCATCGTCGCCACGGCGGAGGAGGTCTACGGCGCCTCCGGCATGATCCTCAAGGTCAAGGAGCCGCTGCCCGCCGAGTACGGGCTGATCCGGCCGGGCCAGCTGCTGTTCACCTACTTCCACTTCGCGGCGAGCGAGCAGCTCACCCGCGCGATGCTGGCGACCGGTGCCCACTGCTTCGCCTACGAGACGCTCACGCGGGACGGCCGGAGCCTGCCGCTGCTCACGCCGATGAGCATGGTCGCCGGGCGGATGAGCGTGCAGCTCGGCGCCTACTACCTGGAGGCGCACAAGGGAGGCCGCGGCGTGCTGCTCGGCGGTGTGCCGGGCGTGGAGCCGGCCACGGTGCTCGTGCTCGGTGGCGGCGTCGTCGGCACCGAGGCGGCCAAGATGGCCTCGGGCCTGGGCGCCAACGTCATCGTGCTCGACATCGACATGGACCGGCTGCGCTACCTCGACGACGTGCTGCCCGCGAACGTGTCGTTCGTGCACAGCTCGCCCTACGCGATCCGCGAGCTGCTGCCGCGCGCCGACCTCGTGATCGGGGCCGTGCTGGTGCAGGGGGCCCGCGCGCCGCGGCTCGTGCGGCGTGAGGACCTCAAGCTGATGAAGAGCGACGGCCCCGTGGTGGTCGACGTCGCGGTCGATCAGGGCGGCTGCATCGAGACGTGCCGCCCCACCACCCACGACGACCCCACGTACGTGGTCGACGGCGTCCTGCACTACTGCGTGGCCAACATGCCCGGCGCCGTCCCGCGCACCTCCACGTTCGCGCTGGCCGCCGCCACCCTGCCGTTCGCCCGCAAGCTCGCCCGGCTGGGCGCGGCCGCCGCCGCCCACGACCCCGTGATCGGCACGGCCGCCAACATCCTCGGCGGCCACGTCACCCACCCGGGCGTCGCCGAGGCTTTCGACCTGCCGGCGGTCGCACCGGCACAGGCGTTGTAGGCTCGACCCGCCCCTGCCTGTCTCCCCTCCCCGCGCGCCGCGCGACGGAGGGGATCGGAGGCGGAGGGGGCGGAGGCGACGTGGAGCTCGTCACGGCGATCGGCACGGCGCTGGGCCTCGGCCTGCTGGTCGGGCTCCAGCGGGAGTGGGCCGACAAGGACATCGCGGGCATCCGGAGCTTCCCGCTGCTCACGGTGCTGGGCGCCGTCGCTGCCACGCTCGCCGATCGCTGGGGCGGCAGCGTGTTCGCGGTCGCCCTCGCGGGCGTCGTCGTCGTGCTCGCCGTCGCCGACGTCGGGCGCCTCGCGCGGCAGCGGAAGATCGGTGGCATCACGACCGAGGTGGCGGCGCTGCTGATGTTCGCCGTCGGCGCGCTGGTCACCCTGGGTCAGCAGGTCGCCGCGCTGGTGCTCACCGGCAGCCTGCTCGTGCTGCTGCAGTGGAAGAAGCCGCTGCACGCGCTGGTGGATCGCCTGGTCGAGGTCGATCTGCGCGCGCTCGCCCACCTCGTGCTCGTCGCGCTCGTCATCTACCCGGTGCTGCCCGATCGGACGTTCGGGCCCTACGACGTGCTCAACCCCCGCCACATCTGGCGGATGGTGGTGTTGATCGTGTCGATCAGCCTCGCGGCCTATGTCGCGCGCCGGGTCCTGGGGCGGCGCGGCGGCACGGTGGTGGGCGGCGTGCTCGGCGGTCTGGTCTCCAGCACCGCCACGACCGTGTCGCAGGCTCGGGCCGCCCGCCTGGAGCCCGCCACGAGCCCCGTGCGGGTCGCCGTGATCCTGCTCGCCTCCGCGACGGTGTTCGGACGGCTGGCCGTCGAGGTGGGGCTCGCCGCCCCGACCGTGCTCCCCGCGCTCGCGCCGCCCCTGGGGGTGCTGCTGGCGGTGTCGGCCCTCGTGGCGGCCGTGGCCACCTGGCGCGCCGATCGGGCGCCCGTCGAGCCCGCGCCGGACCGCGACCCCACCGACCTCGGGGGAGCCCTCGTGTTCGGCCTGCTCTACGCGGGCGTCGTGTTCGTGGTCGCCGCGGTGCAGGACCGCTTCGGCGCCCAGGGGCTGTACGTGGTCGCGGTGGTGTCCGGCCTGACCGACGTCGACGCGATCACCCTGTCGACGGCCAACCTCGTGCGCGACGGCCACGTCGATCCGTCGACGGCGTGGCGGGTGATCGTGCTCGCGGCCCTGTCGAACGTCGGCTTCAAGGCCGGCGTCGCCAGCGTGCTCGGCGGTCGCGCGCTCGCGTGGCGCGCCCTCGTCGGCCTGGGCCTGACGCTGGCGACCGGGGCCGCGCTGCTGGCGCTGTGGCCCGGGTGACGTGCCGGGTCAGCGGGTCCAGCGCTTGAGCAGGGCGTCGGAGATCTCGGCCGGGTGGCCGTGCCAGCGCATCTGCCCGTCGACGACGAGGTAGGCGTGGGGCACGCCGGCGTTGCCGAGCGCCGCGACCGTGCTCGCCGGGACCACGGCGTTGGCGAACGTGATGTGGTCGTCGGCGAGGAACTTGCGCGCCGCGGCCTCCGCCGTGCCGCGCGACAGCGTGGTGAGGCCCACCACCTCGAGGCCCCGACTCCCCCACGTCTCCGCGGTCTGCTGCAGCTCGGGCATGTGGCGTCGGCAGTGGGGGCACCACAGCTCCCAGGCGATGTACAGCTGCGTGTGACGGGCGCCTGCGGTGCCCTGGAGCCACCGCGCCCCGCGCAACGGCGCCACCGGACGCTGGGCCGCCTCCATGTTCGCCAGGACGGTGCGCGCCTGGGCGAGCTCGCGGGGCGACGCCCCGGCCTCCTCCCAGCGCGCGAGCGCCGCCTTCGCCCCGGCCACGTCGCCCACATCGAGGGCGGCCTGCACGGCGCGCGCGAGCGGCGCCGCCGCGTCGATGCGCACGGAGGGCTTGGTGTCGAGCGCCGCCTGGACGGCGGCCTCCTCGGCGGCCTCACGCGCCTGGGCACGCGCCGCGGCGGCGGCTGCCTCGGCTGCGAACGCGCTCGGCGCGGGTCGCGACGACACAGGGGCCGGGCCGGCGGGCGCCGGTGCACCGCTGCACGCCGCGATCATCCCCGCCATCACCCCCCACGCCACGATCCTGCTGCCCGCCATCGGTGTCCCCTTGCCGGCGGGATTCAAGCACGCGATCGATCGATCGTCCACGTCGACCGCGTCAGTACAGCCCCCACATGCGACAGCCCCGGTACAGCGCCCACACCCCCAGGTGGGGCGACGCCACGAAGTACACCGGCGCCCAGCGCGGACGGAACTTGTCCTTGAACGCCACCAGTCGCCGGAACCCGAACACCCGGTTGCCCAGCTCCGTCGCGTAGAGGAGGCGGAACACGCGGGTGAGCAGGGGGTGCTCGCGCGTGATCGGGACGCCGGCCATCGGGCAGGGTCCGAGCGACAGCCCCGTGGCGCCCTCGTCCCGCAGCGCCGTCGCGACCTCGCAGATCAGGTGCTCCATCACCCCCGCGGGCGCGTCGGGGCGTCGCGCCATCACGTCCACGCCGTGCTCGCCGGGCGCGCCGGGCACCACGGTGACGAAGGCCTCCACGCCGCGGGACGAGCGCGCCACGACGTAGCGGCGGTCGTAAGGCCGATCGAGGCACGGGGACCCGACGAGGAGCTTCATCCGCCAGCTCGGGCGCTTGCTCGCGAGCCACGCCGCGTGCACCGCCGCCAGCGCGTCGCGCACTGCGTCGACGCCGACGTCCACCTCGACGACCTCCACGCCCCGCCGACGGCTGCGGTTGCGCATCTGCCGCACGTGCGCGAACCGTCCGCCCTGCAGCGTGAACCCGGGCAGGTCGATCCAGGCCTCGATCCCCACCTGCACAGGGGTGAAGCCCACGGCGCGCGCCTCGTCGAGCTCGTCGGGCCGCACGGGGAACGCCAGCTGGCGCACGATGCCGCGGGCGCGGGTGTGATCGACCCACGCAGCGAGCAGCGCCCCCTTGCGCCCGTGCGCTGCGTTGAGCCCGCCCACGGCGAACGCCGTCCGGCCCCGGTGTTCCCAGCCGATCACGTCGCCGTCCACGACGGTGTGGTGGATGCCGTCCTCCAGGGCCAGGTAGGCCTCGGGGTGGCGCGCGCCGCGTCGGACCCGGTCGACCACGGCGTCCGCGCGACCTGCAGGGGCCTGCACGTGCGTGCCGTCGAGGGCCTCCACCACGGCACCCGGCAGGGCCAGCAGCGCGCGGAGCAGGCGGTCGAGGCGATCGGGCAGCGTGGGCATGGCCCGGTCCTTATGACGGCAGCGGATCGGCGTCCGTCCGCGGCCCCCCTGCGACGCCCGGACCGGATACGTCGCCGCCATGTCCGAGCTGACCGCCATCGTGGGACACGACGCCGTCCTGCACCGCCTGCGCGACGCCCTGGCCCGCGACCGGCTCCACCACGCGCTGCTGCTGGAGGGGCCGCAGGGCGTGGGCAAGCACACCGTCGCCCGTTGGCTCGCCCTGGCGGGCACCTGCGAGCGCTTCGACCCCGCGCGCGGTCCGTGCGGCGCCTGCCCGACGTGCAGCCGCGTGCTCGCCGGCGTGCACCCCGACGTGATCGCGGTCGGCCCCGACCCCGACAAGGCCACGCCCACCATCCCCGTCGCGCGGATCCGCGAGGTGGTGCGCGCCGCGGCGTTCCACCGCTACGGCGCGGCCCGTCGCTTCGTCGTCGTCGACCCGGCCGAGGCCATGGGCCCTGCGGCGGCGAACGCGCTGCTCAAGACCCTCGAGGAGCCCCCCGAGGGCACCCACTTCGTGCTCGTGGCCACCCACGTCACCGCCCTGCTCCCCACCATCGTGAGCCGCTGCCAGCTGTTCCGCCTCACGCCGGTGGACGAGGCCGAGCTCACGGCGTGGCTCACGTCCCGTGGCCTCGACGACGCCGCACGCCTCGCCCGCCTGTCGGGCGGCTGCCCGGGCCACGCCCTGTCGCTGGCCGACGGTGGCCTCGACGCGCGCAAGGACCTTCGCGACCAGGTGCTCGGGGCCCTCGCCGGCGACCTGCAGGGCATCTTCGACCTGTCCGAGGCGCTCACGAAGGGACGTCGCCAGGACTGGACACCGCGCGTCGAGGCGGTCCTCGGCCTGCTGGAGGAGCTGCTCCGCGACACGGTCGTCGTGGCCGCCGCGCCCCAGTCCGGGCTGCTCCACGACGACCTCGCCGGCCCCCTCGCCCACTGGGCCACCGCCTTGTGGCCGTCGGGCGTCACCACGTGCCAGCGCGCCCTGCACGAGGCCCGACGCGATCTCGATCTGAACGTCACCGGCAAGACGGCCCTCGACGCGCTGCTCACCCGCGTGGCCACCGAGCTCGGCGCCGCCCGCAAGGCCACCGCGCCGTCGCCCGCCTGATCCCCGCGGGCGCGCCGGCCCGGTCAGCCCGTCGTCTCCGCCTCGCGCACGAAGCGGTTCCGCAGCACGCCGATCCGTTCGATCTCCAGCTCGACCACGCTGCCGGGTGCCGGGAAGCGGCCGAGCTCGAGCCCGCAGCCCGTGCCCACCGTGCCGCTGCCCATCACCTCGCCCGGGTGCAGCGTCTCGTCCTCGGACGCGTAGGCGAGCAGGCGCTCGAAGCGGTGGTACATCGCGCCGCTGTGGCCCTCAGACCAGGTCTCACCGTCCACACGCGCCGTCATGCGCAGGTCGTGGGGGTCGCCCACTTCATCGGCGGTGACGATCCACGGTCCGAGCACGTTGCCGGTGTCGAAGTCCTTGGAGCGGGCGGGCCCGAGGTGGAACCCGGCGCCCATCTCGTCGGCCTGCACGTCGCGTGCGGTGACATCGTTGAAGACGGTCCAGCCGAACACGTGGTCGAGCGCCGTGTCGGGGTGCAGGTCGCGGCCCCCGTGCCCGATCACGCAGGCGAGCTCCAGCTCGTAGTCGAGCACCTGGGCGCCGCGGGGCCAGCGCACGTCCTGATCGTGACCGTGGGCGCTCAGGCGGTTGCCCTTGTAGAACAGCGGGCGCCGGTACCAGCGGTCGGGCACGCGGGCCAGGCCCGTGCGCTCCAGGGCCCAGGCGCCCACACGCCCGTAGCCGCGGCGCAGCGACTGGCGCATGCCGCCGACCATGTGGTCCTCGAACGCGAGGAAGTCGCGCAGCCGCACTGGGACGAGCGGCGGGTGCCACAGGGCCACCTCGCCGCGCCGGCAGGCCACGGGCCCCTGCGCCTCCACCCCTCGGGCCGCGTCGAGCGCGGCGGGTCCGCCGGCCACGACCGCCAGGAGGTCGGACACGCCGTCGAGCACCACCACGCCGTCGTCGTCGCGCACGACCACGGGGTGGGCGCCGGGACGATCCGGCAGACCGACCGTCGCGAGCCTCACCGCCCGTCCGTCCGCGCGCGCCGCGACCGGTAGGCGGCCATCAGCCCGAAGACGTGCCGTGCGTCGACTGGTCCGGTGACCCCGTCGAGCTCGCGGTAGAGCGCGTGGACGTTGGCCACGAGGCGCTCGTCCTCGTTCCAGTCGGCGAAGTCGCGGCCGTCGAGATCGAGGGCGGCCTGCAGTACGCCCAGCCCAGCGTCGTGGCGCTGGCGCACCTCGGTGGTGAGCCAGACCAGGTAGTCCCGGCAGCGGCGCACCTCGGCGAGCGTGGCAAGCGGCCCGTGCCCCGGGACCACGCGCTCGGGCGCCAGCGCCTCGATCGTGTCGCACGCCGCGATCCACTGGGACACCGGC
>JACKEP010000031.1 GCA_020632915.1 Alphaproteobacteria bacterium
GACCCCGGCGACACCGACTCCGACACCACGCCCGGCGACACCGACTCCGACACCACGCCCGGGGACACCGACACCGACTCCGACTCCGACACCACGCCCGGCGACACCGACTCCGACACCACGCCAGGCGACTCCGACTCCGACACCGACACCGTCGTGGTCGTCGACACCGACACCGACTCCGACTCCGACACGACCCCCGGCGACACCGACACCGACTCCGACACCGTCGTGGTCGTCGACACCGACACCGACTCCGACGTCGTCGACACCGACACCGACTCCGACACCCCGCCCGACGACTCCGACTCCGACACCCCGGTCGACACCGACGGCCCGGTCGACACCGACGACACCGACGGCGGCGATCGCGACGGCGACGGCATCCCCGACGACGAGGAGCCGAACTACGGCACCGACCCCGACAACCCCGACACCGACGGCGACGGCTTCCCCGACGGCCTGGAGGTGCTGTTCGGCACCGACCCGCTGACGCCGGACGGCACGCGCGGCGGCGCCGGGTGCGACGGGTGCCACACCGGCGGAGGCCCCGGTGGCGCCGCGTGGCTGCTGCTGCTGCCGCTGGCCCTGCTTCGCCGTCGCCGCCGCACCGCCGCGGTGCTCGCTGCGACCGCTGCCGCCGCGTCGGCCGCCGCCCAGGAGACCGCGCCGCGTCCGCAGCTCGACATCCAGCGCTTCGACCCCACGCCGCAGGTGCGCGGCTGGGCACGCCTGCGGGACGGCGCGCTCGCCAGCCGCGGCACCTACGGCGGCTTCCTCGCCGTCAACTACGGCCTGCACCCCTACGAGCTCGGCTCGGGCAGCGACGGCAGCCGCTCCGGCGGCCTCGTCGACCACCTGGTCGGCTTCGACGTCGGCTTCGAGGCGGTGCCGCTCGAGTGGCTGTCGGTGGCGTTCGCGTTCCCGTTCCTCCAGATCCAGTCGAGCAGCGAGCAGGCGCAGGCCTACACCGCAGCCCTCGGCGGCAGCGGCAAGGCCGTCGGGGTCGGCGATCTGACCCTCGCCGTCGGCTTCGCGCCGGTCCGCGAGAGCGCCGGCATGCCGGTGTCGCTGTCGCTGGTGCCGCGCTTCGTCTTCCCCACCGGCAGCCGCGGCGCGTTCGTCGGCTCCGGCGCGGTCGGCATCGGCGTGGACGCGGCGCTGTCGAAGCGCTGGACCCACCTGCACCTCGCCGCCAACCTCGGCTACCAGCTCCAGACGTCGTCGTCGGCCGTCGGCCAGACCTACGCCGACGACGAGCTGCGCTGGGGCCTGGGCCTGGGCGTGCCGATCGCCGACGGCACCTGGGAGATCCAGGGCACGTGGACAGGCGCGCACGTCGTCACGGGCCCCGCGAGCCAGGCGCTGGCCGAGGCCGTCTCGTCCCTGGGCCACACGCCGATGGAGCTCGACCTCGCGGCGACCTGGGCGCCCTACGACCAGCCCGTCTACGTCACCTTCGGGGTGTCGCCCGGCCTGACCCACGGCTTCGGCACCCCCGACGTGCGCGCGTGGGCGATGGTGGGCGTGGCCGTGGGGCCCCACGACGCCCTGGCGCGCACGCTGCGCCCGACCGCACGCGACGCCGACGGGGACGGCATCCCCGACGACTTGGACCTGTGCGTCGGCACGCCCGAGGACGAGGACGGCTTCGAGGACGAGGACGGCTGCCCCGAACAGGATCGCGACGGCGACGGGATCCTCGACGTCGACGACGCCTGCCCCGGCGAGCCCGAGGACCGCGACGGCTGGCGCGACGGCGACGGCTGCCCCGACCCGGACAACGACGGCGACGGCATCCCCGACGGCGTGGACGGTCACCGCACCCTGGACGGCGTCGCCGTGGACCCGAGCTTCCCGCTGCGCGGCGACTGCGCCAACGACCCCGAGACGTTCAACGACGTCGACGACGACGACGGCTGCCCGGACGTGGCCCTCGTCGCCCTGGACGGGGACACCATCCGCACCCTGGAGCCCGTCCGGTTCCGCACCCACGGCACCGGCGTGGACGTGCCGTCGCTCCCGGTGCTGGAGAGCCTCGCCGAGCTGCTGGCGAGCCACCCGGAGCTGACGTCGGTGGCCGTGCAGGTGGGCATCGACCCCGCCGACCCCGCCTCGAACGACGCCGGCTGGCGCCTGTCGCGCGCCGACGAGGTGGCGGGCTACCTCGTCGCCTACGGCGTCGACGCCGCGCGCCTCGTGCCCACCGGCGACCCCTCGCCCCCCACGCCCGGCCAGGTGGGCGCGCCGGTGCGGTTCCAGGTGCTGGAGCGCGCGCCGTCGCCTTGACAGCGGGCGCCCGCAGCGCGAACCGGTCCCATGCCGATCCTGCTGCTGTGGCTGACCCTCGCGCGCGCCCAGGACCCCGACGTCCTGCAGCGCCACCTCGCGCTCGCCGAGGCGTCGATGAAGGCCGAGCGCCGCGGCGACCCGGCCGAGGCCGTCGCGGCGTGCACCGAGGCCGTCGACGTGCTGCCCACCGGGCCCCGCGCCCAGCGCTGCGTCGACCGCCTCGCCTTCCTCGCCGCGCGCCGCGACACCGACGGCAGCTACGCCGGCTGGCAGGAGCTCGAGGCCGTGCGTCGCGCGCGGCGCAGCCTCACCCAGGCCGAGGCACGCGGGCGGGTGATCGCGTTGCTGTCCCGCGAGGGCATCGCGGCCTCCACGGTGGCGGAGGCAACGATCTGGCTGGCGTCCGAGGCGCTGGACATGGACGGTGACCCCCAGCGGGCCCTCGACGTGATCGCGCCGCTCTACGCCCGGCGTGCCTCGCTCGCCGACGCGCTCCGCAAGCGCACGGTGATGCTCCAGGCGCGGGCGCTGGCCGAGCTCGGCCGCAGCGAGGAGGCGCTGGGCGTCGAGACGGAGATCGCCGTGGCCGCACCGATGCCGCGCCCCACGCCAGTGCAGGCGGTGATGCACGACCAGGCCGTGGGGCGCCGCAACGTCGCGGCGGCTGCCATCCTCCTGGGCTTCGCCATCCTGGCCGCACCGCTGGCCGTGCGCGGCGCGCGACGCCGTCCGGTGCCGATGGGGCTGGTGCCGCTGTGGCTGGCGATCGGGCTCGCCTGGTGGGTGGCCGAGTCGTGGGACGTGGGCGCGGGGCGGGCGCTCCTGCCGATGGGCGCCGGGTTCACCGGCGTGCACCTGCTCGCGGTCCTCGCGCGCACCGCCGACGCACCCGCAGTCCTGCGTGGCCTCGTCGCGTTCGCCGCCGCCGCCGCGACGTTCGCGGTCGCCTGGCTCGCGCTGGCGTTCACCGGCACCCTCGGGTGGGTCGGCCTGTGACCCGCGCCCGGAGCCGGGCCACCCGCGGCCGCACCCGCCCGGGCCGGCTCGCCCGCCTCGACGCCTGGCTGGTCGATCAGGAGCGGTGGGTGCTCGGCCGCACCGATGGCCCCTGGGCGCGCGCCGTGGCCGTCGACGTCGGGCTCGGGTCCGATCCGGTCACCAGCGTGCAGGCGGCCGTCGCGTGGCGCACCTGTCACCCGGGCCTGCCGGTGATCGCGGTCGACGTCGACGTGCACCGGGTGGCGCACGCGGCGACGGTCGCCGGGGATGTGCTCGACGTGCGCCGCGGGGGCTTCGACCTGCCGCTGCAGCCGGACGAGCCCGCGCGGCTGGTGCGCGCGATGAACCTGCTGCGCCCCTACCGGGCGCGCGCCGTGCCCGACGCCCACCGCCGCCTCGCGACAGCCCTGTTGCCGGGAGGCCTGCTGATCGACGGCACCAGCGACACCGACGGCCACCTGCTCGCCGCCCACCTGCTCCGCCGCACCGACGCCGGCCTGCACCGCGAGGGCCTGCTCCTGTCGACCGACCTGACGCGGGGCTTCGCGCCGATCGCGTTCCGCGACGTGCTGCCCCGCGACCTGCGCCGCAGGGTGGTGCCCGGGGAGGCCATCCACCAGCTCATCGCGGACTGGACGGCAGCGTGGACGACCGTACGCGACGCCGGCGCGCGCACCCCTGTCGAGGCGTGGCGCGCGTCGACGGCGGCGCTGGCTGCGGTGCGCGGCGACGTCGACCTGTCCCGCGCGGAGGTCGGCGACCTGGTGTGGCGCCCCCCGGGCGGCGTGCCGGCGCCCGCGGTGTGGCCGTGAACGGCGACGGTGGTGTCACGACGACCCGCTGCGGTTGGCCGGCGCGGCAGCGTCGGTGTACCAGCGCCCCTGACCCGGAGCCCGGATGACGACCGCGCCCCACCTGCTGCGCGTGCGCCTGGGCCGCAGCCCGAACTGCTCGGCCACCGGCAGCGTCGTCGGACTCGCGATCGTGTCCGCGGTCGCCACGGCCGCGCTCGTGAACGCCTTCGCCGACCGCTTCGCGCGGTGGCGCGACGGCGGCCGACCGGGCGAGGCCGGGCCCGACGACGGCTCCGGTGGGCCGCCCCCACCGACCGATCGCCCCGACCCCGAGGGTCCTGCCACCCCCGAGGTGCGGGTCCGGCACGAGGCCTTCGGCGGCATCGTCGCGTGGCCGTCCCCGGCCGCCCTGCTCTACGTCGACGCCGTCACGGCCCAGGCTGCGGTCGACGCCGGCGCGCGCGTGGTCGGCCCCGCCGTGGCCCAGGGCCCCACCGCCCCCACCGAGGTGCACGTCGCCGTCACCGCCCGCTGCCCCGTGCGCTGCGACGCCTGCTACCTGGACGCCGGCCCCGACGCGCCCGACACCCTCGACCTGCCTGCCCTCGACGACGACCTGCGACGGCTCGCGGCGATGGGCGTGTTCGAGGTGGCGCTCGGCGGTGGCGAGGCCGCCCTGCGCGACGACGTCGTCACCGTGGCCGAGCGGGTGCGGGCCCACGGGATGGTGCCCAACCTGACCACCTCGGGCTTCGGCATCACCCCCGAGCTCGCCCGCCGCCTCGCGCCGCTGGTCGGGCAGGTCAACGTCAGCCTCGACGGCCTCGGCGACCACTACGCCGCCGTGCGCGGCTGGCGCGGCGAGGCCGTCGCGGTGCGCGCGCTGCAGGTCCTGCGCGACGCCGGCCTGCGCACCGGGGTCAACACGGTGCTGACGCGGGCCACCTTCGACCACCTGCCGGCCCTCGCAGAGACGCTGACGGCGCTGGGGGTGTCGGAGTGGCAGTGGCTCCGGCTCAAGCCCGCAGGTCGGGGGGCCGAGGCCTTCGCCGACGCCACGCTCACGCCCGAGCAGGCGCTGGCGGTGTGGCCCACGCTGCTCGACCTGGAGGCGCGCACCGGCCTCGTCGTGCGCATCGACTGCGCGCTCGTGCCGTTCCTGGTGGCCCACGGCCCGCCGCTGGACCACCTCGAGGCCCACGGGGTGTCGGGGTGCCCGGGGGGCCAGAGCCTGTGGTCGCGCGGCGTGGACGGCACGTGGTCGCCGTGCTCGTTCGCCCACGACGCCGCCGCCGACGGGTCCCCCGACGCGCTGTGGGCGACCGACCCGACGCTGCAGGCGTGGCGGGATCGGGCCGCCACGCCGCCGGCGCCGTGTGCCGACTGCACCTACCGCGCGGTGTGCCGGGGCGGCTGCCGCGTGGTCGCCCGTCACCTCACCGGCGATGCGCTCGCCGCGGACCCCGAGTGCCCGCGCGTGCGGGCGTTGGAGCCCGCGTGAGTCGCGCCCGCCCCCGGCTGGGTCTGGCCAGCACCGCCTTCGGTCTGGTCGCCGCCAGCTCCTACGTGCTGCAGCGCCTCTACGCCGCCAGCTCGGGCGTCGAGGGCATGGGCGTGGCGGTCGCCACCAAGCACATCCCCTACTACTGGCGCTGCGACCTCGCGCTGATCCACGGGGTCCTCGCGGCCGTCCTCGTCGGGTTCGCCGTGTCCGACGACGACGCCCGGCGCTGGTTCGGGCGGCTGCCGTACGCCGTGCCGGTGGTCGTCGGCGCCTGCGTCGTCGCCATGCTGGTGGTGCCGTGACGCCGGAAGCGTTCGGTTGGCTCACCCGCCTGCACGGTCACCTCGCCGTGCTCGGTCTCGCCGTGCTCATGCACCCCATCGTCACGCTGCGGCGGCGTCCGGGGCTGCCGCTGTGGACCCGGCGCACGGCCGAGCTGGGCGCGCTGCTCCTCGCGATCCCGTTCGCGATGGGCTGGCTGCTGTACCCGACCTACCGGGGGATGGTGAAGCCTGCCCTGTGGCAGCGCGGCGACCCGGCCCTGTGGCGCTTCGAGTCCAAGGAGCACCTGGCGGCCCTGTGCGTGGCGCTGGCGGTGGGGGGCGCGCTCACGCTGCGCTTCGCCGGCACCGAGGCCGACGCGCGCCGCACGGCGTGGTGGCTGCTGCTCGGGGCATGGATCTGCGGCGCCCTCACCGCCGCCCTCGGCATCTTCGTGGCGGGCGTGGCTCAACCCGGCTGGTGAACGTCCGATGGGCAACACGTGCATCTGCACGGAGAAGCCCATGCTTCGCAAGACCACCTGGCTCCTGTTCGTCCCGCTGCTCGCCGCCGCCGAGGGCACCGCACCCCTCGAGCTCCCGGCGCACCTGCAGATCCCCGCCGCGGGCCCCGAGGCCGCGCTGACGCCCGAGACCGAGGTCGTGTTCACGACGACGTTCGTCCGCCCGTCGTCGAAGTTCATCGTCGTGGGGGAAGACCGCCCGAAGGACCGCCTGCCGGAGGCCGGCACCCCGTGCGCCTGCGACGACCCGAACCTGTCGTGCGCCGTGACCCAGAGCGGCGCGCGCGTGGGCTGGGCGGGCACGTGGAAGGACTGGCCGCTGGCGTCGGGTGAGCTCGGCACCTGCACCACCGACGGCGCCGTGTTCCCGGTCACCGTCGACCTCGGCCCGCGCAAGCCGATCCCCTGGTGGCGCGGCCGCCACGAGCTCGTCGCCCCCGTCGCCGCGGGCACGTGGTCGAAGGACGCCCGCGTGCTCGTGGACGTGCCGCACCACCACCTCGCCGCGAAGGAGGGTGCGGTGACCTGCGCCTACGACGACGACACGCGCATCGTCACCGCCACCGTGCAGCCCGGCGCGGGCCCCGGGGTCTACCCGTGCCTGTCGTGGGACGACGCCGGCATCACCGTGCGCGTGGTCCGGGACTGACCGCTACTTCTCGACGAAGCGGACCTTGACGGTGAACGTGCTCGGCACCCGCTGACCGCGGGCCTTCGCCGGGTACCAGCGCCAGCTCGACAGGCCCTCGACGACCCGGGCCTGGAACACCGCAGGACAGGCCTCCACGCGAACGTCGACGGGCACGCCGCGATCGCTCAGCCGCACGTGGGCCCGGCACACCTGCTCGCCCAGCCCGAGTCCGCGTGCGGCGACCGGGTAGTCGAGCTCGGATCGGGAGCGGACCTCCGGCGGCTGGTCGTAGGTGACGGTCGGGCCGCCGTCGCCGTCGCCGTCGCCGTCCCCGTCCCCACGTCCGTCGCCGTCCCCGTCCCCGAGGCCGTTTCCGGTGCCGGTGCCGTCGGACGGACCGTCCCCGCCGTCGCTGCTCCCGTCGGTGACGGTGGCGTCCGTCGCGCCCGGGAGGGGCTCCGTCGTGTCGACGGGGTGGACCTGGTCGAGCGGGGCCGGATCGTCCGGGACGGGCTCCGGCGCGGCCTGGGCGTCCGCGTCGCCCGCGGCTGCGCGTCGGCTGCCGCCGCCACGCGCCGGCGGACTGGGGGCTGACATCGCCTCCCCCAGGTCGACGACCGCGTACTCCACGACGGGCGCCTCGGGCCCCGGAGCCGGTGGAGGCGGGGGTGCAGCCGCCCACAGGCCGAGCACGGACGCCAAGGCAGCCAGCGAGCCACCGACGAGCGTACCCCCGAGCGCCACACGCCGCTCTCGCGTGCGCGCTGTCTCGTCCAGCACCGCCCCGACACTGTCGAACATCCCGCACCCCCGCTCCACCTGCTGAGTGCAGGCAGTCCCGTCCGGTGCCGGGCAAACGCCGTCGTGGTGACCGCGCTTACACCCCAGACGTCAGGCGGCGCGATCGGGCGGCAGGCTGTAGGTGACGGTCGCGAACCCGACGGGGCCTTCGGGCACGGCGTCCGAGCGCAGCGTGACCGTGGCCACCGCCAGCGTCCGACCGAGCTTGATCAGCTCGGCCCGCGCGGTGAGCGTGGCCTCGGGCGGGCGGCGCAGGAAGTGGATCTCGAGGTTGGTGGTGACGGCGAGGGCCTTGGGTCCGACGCGCGACAGGATCGCCAGGTAGGTGGCGGTGTCGGCCAGCGTCATCAGCGTGGGACCGCTGACCGTCTGGCCCGGACGCAGGTGGCGCGTGTCGACCGGCAGCCGCAGGGTGACGCCGGCATCGTCCACCTCGTCGATGACGAAGCCGAAGCGCAGCGCCTGGGGGAACGTCTCGCCCAGGAACGCGCGCAGGCCGTCGGCGTCGAGCTGCAGGGACATGGCACCTCCGTGGACCGACCCTAGCGCGCCGGACCGCGACGCACGCGGTTAGGCTCCGTGGCCACGACGAGGCCCGCCATGTCCCTGCACCCGATCACCCACCTGCCCACCCACGACGTGTTCAACCAGGTGCCGATCCTGGAGGACTACGACCTGTTCGGCACCGACGTGGTGCTCCAGCAGGCCGTGGCCCGCGAAGGGGCCGGCTGGGCGGCGGAGCGCATGGGCACCTACGGGCGCGTGCTCGGCACCGCCGACGTGATCGAGGCGGGCCGCCTCGCCAACGTGCACCCCCCGGAGCTGCGCACCTTCGACCGCACCGGCCAGCGCATCGACGAGGCCGAGTTCCACCCCGCCTACCACACGATGATGCGGCTCGGGATGGCCCACGGGGTGCACAACGCGGCGTGGACGGCCACCGAGCGCGGCGGTCACGTCGCCCACTGCGCCCTGGAATACCTGCACGCCCAGGTCGAGGCCGGCACCTGCTGCCCGCTCACGATGACCTACGCCGTGGTGCCGTCGCTGCAGCACGAGCCGGAGGTGGCGGCCGCGTGGGTGCCCCGGGCCACGGCGTCGGCCTACGACCCGCGCATGATGCCGGTCGAGGGCAAGACCGCCGCCACGCTCGGCATGGCGATGACCGAGAAGCAGGGCGGCTCCGACATCCGCGCCAACACCACCCAGGCCGTGCCCGACGGCGACGGCTGGCGCCTGCGCGGCCACAAGTGGTTCTGCTCGGCCCCGATGTGCGACGCCTTCCTCACCCTCGCCCAGACCGCCCAGGGCATCACCTGCTTCCTCGTCCCGCGCTGGCTGCCCGACGGCACGCGCAACCGCTTCTTCATCCAGCGGCTCAAGGACAAGCTCGGCAACAAGTCCAACGCCAGCAGCGAGATCGAGTACGACGGCACCTGGGCGATGAAGGTGGGCGAGGTGGGCCGCGGGGTGCCCACGATCATCGAGATGGTCCACCACACGCGCCTCGACTGCACCGTCGCCGCCGCAGCCCTCGGGCGCGCGGCGCTGGTGCAGGCCGTCCACCACGCCTGCCACCGCAAGGCCTTCGGCGCGCGCCTCGTCGAGCAGCCGCTCATGCGCAACGTGCTGGCCGATCTGGCCGTCGAGGTCGAGGCGAGCGCCATCCTCGCGCTGCGGGTCGCGCGGGCCTACGACGACGCCCAGGCCGGCGACGAGCAGGCCGCGCGCTTCGGCCGCATCGCCGTGGCCATCGCCAAGTACTGGACGAACAAGCGCTGCCCCGCGCTGGTGGCCGAGGCGATGGAGTGCCTGGGCGGCGCCGGCTACGTCGAGGAGGGCCCGCTGCCGCGCCTCTACCGCGAGGCCCCGCTCAACGGCATCTGGGAGGGGTCGGGCAACGTGATCTGCCTCGACGTGCTCCGCGCTGCCAGCAAGGACCCGGGCACCGTGCAGGCGCTGCTCGCCGAGCTCGACGGCGGCCGCGGCCTCGACCGTCGCCTCGACGCCGCGATCGACCGCGTCCACGCCGAGCTCGCCGACAGCGACTTCCTCGCCTGGCGGGCCCGTCGCCTCACCGAGTCGGCGGCGCTGGCGCTGCAGGGCCTGCTCGTGGTGCGCCACGCCGACCCGGCGGTGGCCGAGGCGTTCCTGGCCACCCGCCTGGCGGGCGACTGGGGTCTGGCGTTCGGCACCCTGCCCGCCGGCACCGACAGCACCGCGATCCTGCGGCGCGCCTGGCCGGCGGTCGAGGCCTGATCAGGCCGTCGGCTCCCGGTTCACGCCGGCCACCTGACGCCCACGGGCGAGGATGCGGTCGGCGAGCACGCGAGCCTTCTCGCGCTTGGCGTCCGCCGCCGAGAGCTGCCCGGCGGCCAGCGCCGCGTCGATGGCGGCGAGCTCCCGATCGCCAGACACGGTCGGCTGGGGCTGGGGCTGGGGACGCCGCACCGGCGCGGGCGCGGGGTCCGCGGGCTGGGCCGCCTCGCGGGCGACCCCGGCACCGTCCACCAGCACGCGGATCCGACCCTCCCAGTGCCACGCCGCCCGCACAGCGTCGACGTGCGCGTCGCCGCCGGCCTCGGTGTCACCCGCCAGGAAGGCGATGACGTGCACCGGGTGGTCGAGGTCGCGGGTGAACACCTTGAGGTCCACCGACCGCACGGCCGGCGACGCAGCGCCGCGGGGGCCGTCCGTGCGCACCCAGCAGTGCTGCACCACCTCGGCGCCGAGGAGGTCGGCAGCGGCGAGGTTGTAGGCGCTGACCACGGGGCTGTCGAGCTCCTGCCCGTTCGGGCCGGTCCACGCCCCGTCGACCACCACGAAGCTGCGGTCGCGCGTGGACAGGCCGATCGCGGCGGTGCCGTCCACGCCGGTGACCGTGTCCGTGAGCTCGTAGGAGTCCTGGAGCATCTCGAGGTGGCGCGACAGCGTCCGTCGGCGACGGTCGAGCGCGGAGCGGCGGGTGGCGTCCTCGCGCGCATCGCGCATCCGGCTCGCTGTGAGCAGGACGACGAGCAGCGCGATGGTGCCGACGGCCACGAGGCCTAGCAGCGTGTACCGTGTAGCGCCGTACCCGCGGGAGGCCCACCGCTTCGTCGGTGGTCCGATCCACAGGGTCTGAGCCACGGATCGCGAAGGGGATCGACACGGTCCAACGCCGATGATCTGCTCTGGCCATGACCAAGAAGCAGTACCGCCCCTGGAATCCCGACCAGTCCTACCTGATCGGACCCACGCCACGCGATTGGCTCCCTGACGGCCACCTCGCCTACTTCATCCTCGAGGTGGTGTCGGAGCTCGACCTCTCCGCCATCGAGGCCGCCATCCAGGCGAAGGACCCGCGAGGCCAGCAGCCGTACCACCCGCAGATGATGGTGGCGCTGCTGCTCTACTCGTACTCCACGGGGACCTTCTCCTCTCGGCGCATCTCGCTGGCGACCTACGAGGACGTCGCGACCCGCTTCATCACCGGTGACCAGCACCCGTTCTTTACGAGGATCGCCGCCTTCCGGCGCGATCATCTCGCAGCCCTCGGCCAGCTGTTCGTCCAGGCCGTGAAGCTCTGCGCCCGCGCGGGGCTCGTGAAGCTCGGGCACGTCTCGCTCGACGGCACCAAGATCAAGGCGAACGCCAGCAAGCACCAGGCGATGAGCTACGACCGGATGAAGAAGGAAGAGAAGCGGCTCCAGGACGAGATCGCGGCACTGCTGGCGCAGGCCGAGTCGGCGGACGCCGCAGAGGACGCGGCGTTCGGGCCCGACGGCGACGGCACCGACATCCCCGCCGAGCTGCGGCACCGGGAGTCGCGGCTGAAGAAGATCCGCGAGGCCAAGGCGGCGCTGGAAGAAGAGGCTCGGGTCGCGCGCGCGGCACAGCTCCGCGAGCAGGCTGCAAACAACGAGCAGATCGCGGCGACGCACCCTGATCCGAAGCAGCGCAGGGCCGCGGCGACGAACGCGAAGAAGCGTGCCGCCGCGGCGGAAGTGCTGGACCCGAAGAAGGACGACGAGGAGCCGCCCGACGACGACCCCGGCGCTCCGACACTTCCGCTTCACCGCCCGCAGTTTGACCCATCCGGCTCACCGAAGGCGAAGGCCCAGCGGAACTTCACGGACCCGGACAGCCGCATCATGGTCGACAACACCGGCGGCTTCGTCCAGGCCTACAACGCGCAGGCCGCCGTCGAGGAAGGCAGCCAGGTCATCGTGGCGACGGCGGTGTCGAACCAGCCGCCCGACACCGAGTACCTGCAGCCGGTCATCGACGCGGTGGAGAAGGTCGCCGGCGCCCTGCCGAAGGTGCTGACCGCGGACGCCGGGTACTACTCGGCAGGGAACGCGGAGTGGTGCGAGAAGCGCGGTGTCGACGCGTACCTCTCGGTGAATCGCCAACGGCACGGACCGGCGCCACCGCCCACCGAGACCCCGCCACCCGAGACAGCGACACCCAAGGAGAAGATGGCAGCCAAGCTGAACACGAAGGCAGGACGCGAGATGTACCGAAAGCGCAAGACCATCCCCGAGCCGGTCTTCGGCCAGATCAAGGAAGCCCGCGGCTTCCGACGCTTCCTGCTGCGGGGCATGGGCAAGGTCCGCCACGAGTGGGACCTGGTCTGCGCGACGCACAACCTGCTGAAGCTGTTCCGGGCGAGTCCCGAAGGCAGGCTGGTCCTCGCGGCCGCCGGGTAAGGGCGGGGCCCGCGGGAGTGCGGGAGCGGAATTCAAAATTCGCGCGATCGCCTGGCGGCGATCGCCGCCAGACTGCCGTCTACGCAGCGCTACGCGCTACGGGCTGCTAGCTGCATCATGGGGACTCCCGAGCGGTCCGGGATGACCGCCCCGCAGGAATCGTGACGGCCACGGCACGCTTGACCCCGAACCGCACCCGAACCAAACCGTGACTGTTCCGTTCACCCCATCCACCGCTCGTCTCCGCCGTTCCAACCTGACCATCGCGATACCGATCGAATCGCTCAAGGGGGACGTCCCACGTCCGATTCGATCCGGTACCTGAACCCACCTCCCGTCGGGAGCGCACGTGCAGCAGCGACGACCCATCCTTCCCTCGGATCTGGAGCCCGACGCGCACGCGGTGGACCACCCCGGGCTGGGTTCCCAGCATGCCGGCGGTGTGGCCACGGTGGACACGGCGTCGAACGCGCCGCGCGCCGCGGGCGGCACGGACACGCCGGCGCACGCCCACAACCGCCCGGACGCCGCCGCACCCGATCCGGCCGACCTCGTCGCCGCGATGATGGCGGCGGAGATGCCGCCGCTGGACTTCCACCTGGAGTTCCAGCGCGAGACCTTCGAGGCGATGCTGGAGACGCACTTCAGCGGCATCATCCTGTACGACATGCAGGGACGCACGCTGTACGCGAGCCCCCACAGCGAGCGCCTCACCGGCTGGAGCGCCGCCGAGCGCTTCGGCCGTCCCGGCTACGAGCTCGTGCACCCCGAGGACTTCGCCGAGGCCGCCCAGTCGTGGATGACGCTGCTGGCCGCCCCCAACAGCGAGATCACCTTCGAGCAGCGCATCCTGCGCAAGGACGGCGCCGTCATCTGGGTGGAGGCCCACCTCAAGAACCTGCTCGGCATCGAGCCGGTCAACGCCATCGTGGGCAACTACCACGACATCACCGAGCGCAAGCGCGCCTACGCCGCCGTGCGGGAGTCCGAGCTGCGGCAGCGCGACCTCGCCAACCGGGACCACCTGACCGGGCTGCCCAACCGCCGCGCGATCACCGCCGAGCTCGACGCCGCCGTCCGTGACGTCCACGACGGCACGATCGACGACTTCGCCTTCTGCTTCATCGACCTGGACGGCTTCAAGAAGGTCAACGACCGCCTGGGCCACCCGTTCGGCGACGCCTACCTCAAGACCACGGCCGACCGCCTGCTGGCCGCCGTCGGCCCCGGCGACATCGTCGCCCGCATCGGCGGTGACGAGTTCGCCGTGCTCTCGCGCCACGCCGGCGACCGCCAGGCCGCCGAAGCGCTGGCCCACAAGCTCGTCCACACGCTGTCGAACCCGGCCCGCATCCGCAACCACCTCGTCCAGCTCCCCGCGTGCGTGGGCGTGGTGATCGGAGGCGGCCGCGGCTGGTCGTCGTCGGAGTACCTGCAGTACGCCGACGCCGCGCTGTACGCCGCCAAGCAGGAGGGCACCGGCCGCGTCCGCCTGTTCGACGACATCCTCGAGCGCCACATGCGCGACCAGTCCAACCTGGCCGCCGAGCTCTCCGCAGCCCTGGAGACCAACCAGCTCGACCTGCTCTACCAGCCCATCATCGACATGCCGACGCGGCGCGTGGTGGGCCTGGAGGCGCTCGTCTGCTGGCACCACCCCAAGCGCGGCCTGCTCCGCGCCGGGTCGTTCATCCACGCCGCCGAGGAGACGGGCTTCGTCATCCCGATGGGCGAGTGGGTCTTCGACCGCGTGTGCCGCGACGCAGCCGTGTGGAAGCGCACGTTCGGCGACCGCGCCCCGTGGGTGTCGGCCAACCTCGCCTCCGCCCAGCTCATCCGGCAGGACTTCCCCGACTTCGTGCGCGACACCGTCGCCAGCCACGGCGTGCCCGCCGGCCTCGTGCGCTTCGAGCTCACCGAGCGGGGCCTGTTCGAGACCGAGGGCCCGTGGCGCGACCGGCTCTGGCAGGCCCAGGCCTGCGGCGTGCCGCTCATGCTCGACGACTTCGGCACCGGCTACACGTCGATGCGCTACCTGTCCGAGTTCCCCATCTCGGTGCTCAAGCTCGACCGCGAGTACGTCGCCAAGTCCACCGCCTCCAGCCCCGACCGCCGCGACCGCGCGCTCGCGCTCATCGGCGCCGTCGGTCGCATGGGCGACGCGCTGAACATGGAGGTGCTCGCCGAGGGTGTGGAGACCGAGGAGCAGCACCGCGCCGCCCTCGACGCCGGCTGCCACCTCGGCCAGGGCTGGCTCTACGCCCGCGCGATGCCGTTCGCCGAGATCTGCGCCCACCTGGAGCAGGACGACTGGATCCTCTGACGGCTCAGTCGAAGTAGTCGAGCAGGCGCGCAATGCGCTCGATCTCGTCGGCGTCGGCGGCCTGGGGCCCTTCGCTCCACGGGCGACGCGTGGGCTTGACCGTCTCCAGCAGGTCGTGGAGGTGGGGGATCGTGTCGAGCAGCACGCAGCCCGGCCCCATCACCGGCCCACGCCGCGCCCGCACGAACCGGGGCCACACCAGCATCAGGTGACGGCGCGCCCGCGTGACCGCGACGTAGAACAGGCGCCGCTCCTCCTCGAGCTCGTCGGGGTCGTCGAGCGAGAACGCCGACGGGAACGCGCCGTCGCCGAGCTGCACCAGGTGGACCGCGTCCCACTCCAGGCCCTTGGCCGAGTGGATGGTGGACACCGTGAGCACCTCGTCGTCGACGGCCTCGTCGGCGTCGGCGGCCTCGACCGGGTCGAGCGCGACCTCGGCGAGGAACTGGTCGAGGCTGGTGAACCGCTCGGCGAGCAGCGGGACCGAGTCGAGATCCTTCAGCCGCTTCTTCCAGTCCTCGTGGATGTCGACGATGCGCTCCTTGTAGTAGGCGATCGTCAGGTCGACGAGCGCGCCCACGTCGGCGACGAGCGGGGCGGCGTCTTCGAGGAAGCCGGCCAGGTCGACGAGATCGGCGTGGTAGCCGCGCCCCTTGTAGGCGGCCGGGTGGAGCTGCGGATCGTCGGCGGCCGCGACGCTGTCGCCGATGCGCTGGGCCGTCTTGGCGCCGAGCCCCTTCGACCACGACAGCACCCGGAACCACGCGAGCACGTCGCGCGGGTTGGCCACCAGCCGCAGCAGCGCGAACACGTCCTTGATGTGGGCAGCCTCCGAGAACCGCAGCCCGCCGTACTTGCGGAACGGGATCCCCGCCTCGGACAGCGCCAGCTCGAGGAGGTGGGTGTGGTGGGAGGCGCGCGCGAGGATCGCCTGTTCGTCGAGGCTGGTGCCCCCCTCGCGCAGCTCGAGCACGCGGCGCACCACCACCTCGGCCTGGGCGTGCTCGTCCATGACGTCGGCCAGGACGGGCAGCTCCTGGCTGGGCAGGCTGGACCGCAGGTGCTTGTCGTAGCCGGTGGTGGCCGTCTCCAGGATGCCGTTGGCCAGATCGAGGATCGGCTGCACGCTGCGGTAGTTCTCCTCCAGGACGGTGACCGGGCAGTTCGGGTAGAGCTGGCCGAAGTCGAGGATGTTGCGCACGTCGGCCCCGCGGAAGCCGTAGATGCTCTGCGCCTCGTCGCCCACCACCATCAGGTTGCCGTGCACGCTCGACAGCAGCGCGGCGATCGAGGCCTGGAGGCGGTTGGTGTCCTGGTACTCGTCGACCAGCACGTGGCGGGCGGCGTGGGACAGGCGGCGGCGGGCCTCCTCGTGGTCGCGCAGCAGGCGCGCGAGCATCACGAGCAGGTCGTCGAAGTCCATCACGCCTTGCTCCTGCTTGCGCTCGGCGTAGCGGACGGCGAGGCGCTGCAGGTCGGGCTCGAGGTGGGCGTACTGGGGATACTGGTCGTCGAGGACCTGCGCGATCGTGCGGTGGGTGTTGGTGGCGCGGGAGAGCACGTCGAGCAGCGTGCCGCGCTTGGGGTAGCGCTGCTCGGTGCTGCCCAGGCCGAGCTCGCCGCGCACCATGCCGACGAGCGCCTCGGCGTCGCCCCGATCGAGGATGGTGAAGCTGGGGCTGTAGCCCAGGCGATCGGCGTGACGCCGCAGGGCGGTGTTGGCGAAGCTGTGGAACGTGCCGCCGCGCACGCCGCGGGCGCGACCGCCCACGAGCCGGGCCACGCGGTCGAGCATCTCGCCGGCGGCGCGCCGCGTGAAGGTGAGCAGCACGATGCCCTCGGGCGGTACACCCTGCTCGATCAGCCACGCGACGCGATGCACCAGCGTGCGCGTCTTTCCAGTACCGGCACCCGCGACGACCAGGTGGGGGCCGTCGCCGGCGGTGACCGCCCGCCGCTGCGCGTCGTTGAGCTCGCTCAGATCCACGTTCCACCCTCGCCTTGCACGCGCAGGTATCCCGCGCGGCGGACACGACCTGTCCGGCAGGGCTACGGATCCGGTGTCGCCGATCGAAACGGATCCCACCGGTTTCGGGACACCGCCGTCGCAACCGGCCATCCTGCCTACAAATCCGCACCACGCGCACGATATCGGTACCCATGCACGACGTCCCCGAGCCGAGCCCTGGCCTCAGGCGCTCCCCGTCCGACCTGAGGCTCGGACGGTGGGTGCTCGTGGTGATGGCGATCGCGTTCCCGGGGTGGTGGATCGTGATGCGTCCCGACGAGGACGCCACCACCATCGACTCGCTGCCGCTGCGGCTCGTGGTGACCTCGCTGGCGCTGGCGAGCGTCGGCGCGTCGTTCGCGCGCGACCGGTGGGCCCGTCAGCTCGCCACGTGGTCCACGCTCACCGCCACGGTGATGTCGGTGGTGGCCGTGGTGCTCGCCTGGCTCAACCCCGACGCCGACCTGTACCTGTGGCAGCTCGTGGCCACCATCGGCGTGGCGGGCCTGGTCATCCGCGACGGCATCCACGTGCGCTGGTACTGGACGGGCGTCGCCGGCGCGTTCGCCGTGGCGCTCGGCTGGAGCCGCACGCTGCCGGCCCACGCGCCCTACCTCGCCACCACGATGATCACGGTGTTCCTGCTGCACTGGGTGGTCGCCGTGCGCGAGGAGCTGCTGCAGGACCAGATCCTGGAGCGCACCACGCTGCTGCGCGAGATCTTCGAGAACGCCACCGACGTGCTGGTGCTGCTCGACCCGCGCACCAACCGCATCCTGCTGGCCAACCAGCGCGCGGCCGAGGTGTTCGGCGCCCGCGACGTCGACGCCCTGCTCGACCAGGACGGCCTGCGCCTGCCTGCCCGCCCGCTCACCCGGGAGGAGCTCGAGGCGATCTGGCACACCAACCAAGGGGGTGACGACGTCCGCCTGGAGATCCCCTTCCGCACGTTCCACGGCATCCCGTTCTGGGGCGACGCGGCATGGCGGAGCATCGACGTCGGCAACCGGCGCTACACGCTGCTGCGCATCGACCGCATCGACGAGCGCATCCGCGCCCAGCAGCAGCTCGAGGCCGCCCGCGACGCCGCCGAGGCCGCCACGGTCGCCAAGTCGAACTTCCTGGCCAACATGAGCCACGAGATCCGCACGCCGCTCAACGGTGTGCTGGGCCTGGCCTCGCTCCTCGCCCAGACGCGGCTGACGCCCGATCAGCAGGCCTACGTCTCGACGATCATCACCAGCGGCGACACGCTGCGGTCGCTCATCGACGAGCTGCTCGACTTCAGCCGCATCGAGGCGGGCGAGCTGGTCATCGTCGAGGAGCCGTTCGACCTGCGCCAGGCGATGCACGAGCTGGACCTGCTGTTCCGCTCGCAGGCCGCCGCCAAGGACCTGCCCCTGCGCTTCGAGGTCGACCCGAACATCCCCGAGCAGGTGGTCACCGACGGCAAGCGCCTCAAGCAGGTCGTGGTCAACCTGCTGGGCAACGCGCTCAAGTTCACCGACGAGGGTCTGGTCGCGCTGCACGTCGGCATGGCCAACCGGGTGGGCGAGCGCCTGTGGCTGCGCTTCGAGGTGTCCGACACCGGCATCGGCATCGACGAGTCCGACCTGCCGCGCCTGTTCGAGCCCTTCAGCCAGGGCGACCCCGGCATCAGCCGCCGCTACGGTGGCACCGGCCTCGGCCTCGCGATCTGCAAGACCATCGCGGCGCGCCTGGGGGGACGGCTCACCGCGCGCAGCCGCCTGGGCGAGGGCTCGACCTTCGTGTTCGAGCTGCCCGTCCGCAGCGCCGCCGCCCCGCCGATCGCGTCGGTCCTGCCCCAGGGCGGCACCGACGTGCCCGTCGACCGCCGCCGCCCGGTGCTCGTCGCCGAGGACAACCCCGTCAACCAGATGGTGGTCGTCGAGATGCTGCGTCGCCAGGGCTGTGACGTCGACACCGCCCGCGACGGCGAGGAGGCCGTGCGCGCGGCCACCCAGCGTACCTACGACGTCGTGTTCATGGACGTGATGATGCCCGGCATGGACGGCCTGGAGGCCACGCGTCGCCTCCGCGAGCTCGACCTGCCGCGCCGCCCCTACGTCGTGGCGCTGACGGCGGGCGTGCTCCCCGGCGACCGCGAGAAGTGCGTGAAGGCCGGGATGGACGACTTCGTCGCCAAGCCGGTCAACATGGAGGAGCTCGCCGGCGCACTGCAGCGCGCGTCCCAGTACGAGCGCCGCGTCCGCGCGGGCCACGCATAGCGCGGTCCTTGTCCCCGCCGGGTCGCGGGCATAGCGGGCCGAACGGAGGCCCGATGTCCGACCGCCCGCTGCTCATGATCCCCGGCCCGATCGAGATCTCCCCTGCCGTGCAGGCGGCCACGGGCATCGCGCCGCCCAGCCACGTCTCGCCCGCGTTCATCGAGGGCTTCGGCAGCGCGCTGGCGTCGATGCGCGCCGTGTGGCAGGCCGACGACCGGGCCCTGCCGTTCGCCGTGCCCGGCGGCGGCACCCTCGCGATGGAGGCCGCTGCCACCAACCTGGTCGCACCCGGCGAGCGCGCGGTGGTCGCGTCCACCGGCTACTTCGGCGACCGCATGGCCGAGATGCTCCGGCGGCGCGGCGCCGACGTGGTGCTCGTGCCGTCCGCGATCGGCGACGCCCCCACGCTCGCCGCCGTCGGCCAGGCCCTCGCCACCGCGCCCACGAAGGCGCTGTTCGTCACCCACGTCGACACGTCCACGGGCGTGTGCGTCGATCCGGCCCCGCTGGCCGCGCTGGCCCGCGAACACGGCGCGCTGTCCTGCTTCGACGGCGTGTGCGCCACGGCCGGCGAGACCTTCGACATGGCGGGCTGGGGCGCCGACGTCTACCTGACCGCCTCGCAGAAGGCGATCGGCCTGCCCGCGGGCCTGGCCCTGTGGGTGGCCTCCGAGCGCGCCCTCGCCGCCCGCGAGGCGCTGTCGGTGCCGCCGCCGCTCACCCTCGACTGGCAGGCGTGGCGCCCGATCATGGAGGCCTACCTCGCCGGAAAGCCGTCCTACTTCTCCACGCCGCCCACCACCCTGGCCTGGGCGCTGCGCACCGGTCTCGACGAGATCCTCGCCGGAGGCGCCACGCCGGCCGCCGCGATGCAGGCGCGCTTCGCGCTGCACAGCCGCAGCGCCGAGGCGATGCGTGCGGGGTGGACCGCCCTGGGGCTCACGGCCGTGCCGGTCACCCGCCAGCAGACGGCGCACACGCTGTCGGCGCTCTGGCTGCCCGATGGCGCCGACGCCTCGCTGCCGTCGCGCATCGCCGCCCACGGCGTGATCGTCGCCGGCGGTCTGCACCCCGAGATCCGCACGCGCTACTTCCGCGTGGGTCACATGGGCGACGTGCTGAACCACCCCGACCGCCTGCTCACCACCGTGCGCGCGGTCGGCCTCGGCCTGCGCGACGCGGGCGTCACCGTCGACGTCGACGGTGCCGTGGCGGCCACGGCGGAGCGGCTGGGCGCGGCATGATCCGTCCCCTGCGCGCCGCCGCGGTGCTCGGCCTCGCCGGCTGCGGCTGGCTCCGGGGCGCGACGAGCGCCGACTGCGTCACGTGGCAGGGCGACCCGGTCCAGCTCTCGCCGCGACGCCCCGAGCCGCGCCACCACGCCACCGCCGCGTTCCTGTCCACCGGCGACGTGATGGTGAGCTGGCAGGTGGGCAAGACGCCCGCGTTCGTCGCCACCCGCACGTTCACCGACCGGCTCCAGACCCGCACCCGCGAGGGGCGGATCGACGACATGGACAGCCGCGCCACCCACCCCCAGCTCGCCGTGGGCCCCGACGACGTCGTCTCGATGCTGTGGACCGACGAGGTCTCGGGCGAGCTCGCGTGGCGTCCGCTCGACGGCAACGGCGAGCCGCGGGCCCCGGCCCTCGACCTACGGGGCGACGGCGCCGAGCGCCCCGCGCTCTACGGCGACCTGTCCTACGGACCCCAGGGCGACCTCGTCGCCACCTGGTTCACCGAGCCGGCCCGGTGGTCGGTCGCGCGGCTCGACGGCAAGCGCTGGGCCCGCCAGGCGCTACCCACGCTCCCCGACACCCACATCGGCGGTCCTGGCGCGGTCGCCCACGCCCCCGACGGCACCGCGTGGGTCGCGTGGCCCGAGCGCGCCGGCGCCCAGGGCGAGGGCGGCACCGCCACGCTGCGCGCCGCCACGCTCACCGGCGACACGCTCTCGGCGCCGCTGACCCTGCTGCAGACCGACGACAACGCCCAGCGGCTCGCGCTCGCGTTCGCGGGCGGGGACGTCGTCACCGCCTGGACCCGCTACCCCACCCAGGACGGCGCCTGGGGGGTGTTCCTCGGCACGTGGCACCCCGACGGCACCCCGGCCTCCCCCCCGCGACAGCTCGGCGGAGACGGCGCGCGCATGGTCGACATCGCCACGCTCGACGACCTCGTCTTCGCCGCGTGGGAGGCCCCGGCCGGCGACGACCGCCACGACCTGTGGATCCAGGCCTTCGACCCGTCCGGCGCGCCGCGCTGCACGCCCCAGCGGGTGCACGGGCCCGACGACCTGGACGACACCCGCGCCAACCTGGCCGTGCGACGCGACGCCGACGGCCGGGTGCACGGCGTGGTGGTGTGGCAGCGCGGGCCGACGAACAGCCGCGACGCCGTGTGGGGTCACCGCTTCACCCGGTGACCCGCGCGCCCCGTCGCGTCAGCCGCGAACGCGACGGCGCCGCGTGAGCCCCACGAGCGCCAGCCCCGCGAGCAGGCCGGCACCCGCAGCGCCACCGCCCTGGTTGCAGCCCAGGCAGCCGCCCGGATCGCCGGCCAGATCGGCCGCGGTCTGGCCGCCGTAGGGGTAGGGCAGGCCGGTGTCGACCACCACGTCGGTGTCGACGTCGGTGTCGTCGGTGTCCTTGGCGTCGGTGTCGGTGTCGATCGGATCGACGTCGGTGTCGGAGTCGGACGCACCGGTCTCGAACGGGATGAACGTGTCTCCGTCGTCGGTTCCGGCGTACGCCGTCCCCAGCATCAGCGCGACCAGCCACACCTGCATCCGTTCCTCCAGGAGCCCCCCCTAGCCGCGCGTCGGCTGCTGCGCCGCTCGCCAGATGCCAGGGTGCGTCACTCCTTCCGGGGATCGCACGGCACGTCGCGCGCCGGGAGCGCCATCGCCTGGTCGGCGGCGAGCCAGCGCGCCGCGTGACGCTCTGCCCCCTCCGCCACCAGCCCGTACGGGAACCAGCGCGCGTCCGCGCCGTCGACGCGCAGCTCGGCGAGGAGCACGGGCGTGCCGTCGTCGTCGCCGAGGATCGACAGCGTGTCGGCGTCGTAGGCCGCCGCCCGGGCCGCCGCGCGGATCTCGCCCCACGCGACGAAGCCGCCGTCGTCGTCGATGCCCACGGTGACCACGTCGGGGGCCTCGCAGCGCACGAGCTCGCCGCCCACCTGCTGCACGGGGATCCACTTCGGCATCACGTCGGTGAGCGTGATCGGGCCCTCGTCCCACGCGCGCCCCTCGGCCTGGGTGAGCGGTCGGGCCACGCCGGCGGTCCACCGGCCCTCGGTCTCGCGCACCCACGCCACCTGCTCGCTGCCGTCCCACCGCAGCGGGAGCGGGTGCCGCAGGCCCGGGCCGGTGAGGATGCGCTCCATCCGGCCCTGCTCGAGTGCGATGCGCAGCAGGCCGGGCTCCGCGCCCTGGTCGACGACGTAGACGAGCGCGCCGGCCGCGTCGAACGTGGGGTCGACGAGCGTGCGGTCGGGGTCGGGGTCGAGCACCACCGACGTGGCCCCCGTGGCCACCTCGCCCCACACCAGGCCGCCATCGGCCGCCGTCGCCGTGGCGCCGCCATCGGCGGTGTGGGCGACCGGATCGGGCGCGGGGGCCGCCGCGCGCGTGGGGCGACCCAGCGGCAGGCGTCGCGGGCTCAGGGTGACGGTGAACGGCTCCTTGCCCTTGGCGGCGTGCAGCGTGAGCAGGTCGGCCTGGGACGTCAGGTGGCTGAAGGTGTCGCCGGGACGTCCGCGGAACAGCGGCGCCACCAGCCAGCGTCCGGTGGCGCGCGGCGGGAAGCAGGCCGGCACGGTCTGCAGGTCGTCGCGGGCGTCGCCGTCCACCCAGTCGCCGTCGGGCAGGCCGCGCCCCGGCTCGAACCACGTGGTCCACACGCCGCTGGCGGCGTCCTCCTCGATGCGGGCGGCGATGCGCGGGGCGTGCTCGGGCGAGCCGGTGACGAGCTCGGTGCACCCGCGACCGCAGAAGCGCGCCGTGGCGAAGCGGGGCTCTTCGACGCCCACCACGCCCACCACGCCACCCTCGGCCGCCCGGAACACCAGCGGGGCGTCGGGCTCGCAGTGGGCGAGGCGCACGGGCTTGCCCTCGGCGGTGACCACCACGGGCCACAGGGTGTCCGGCAGGCGCCCTTCACGCTGCACGTCGGCGGCCGGGCGTCGGGCGTCGGTGTCGGGCAGGGCGACGAGCACGCGGTCGACGTCGCCGGCCTCGACGTAGGCGATGCGCGGCTGCTTGCCCCCCCCCCAGGCGACCGGTCGACCGGCGCCGGGTTCGGGGACGATGCGCTCCACCGGGCCGTCGGGCAGCACCACCCGGTAGATGCCGCCCAGCTCGCCGGCCTCGTCGACGTAGACCGCGCCGCCGCCCTCGGGGACGGCCGGGTGCTGCAGGTGGCGCGCGGCGACGTCGGTGACCGCGACGGATCGGCCGCCGCCGCGGGTGTCGGTGACCACCAGCGACGTGGTGCCGGCGGTCTCGTCCGTGGTGATCGACGCGCGCATCGTGCCGTCGACCGTCGAGTAGCTCTTGCTGGCGGCCTCGTCGTCGCGGGTGGTGACCTGGGCAGGCGACCACGTGCCGGGGCCGTCGAGCCGCACGGCGCGGCGCGCGCCGCCGCCCCCGACGAGCTGGACCACCAGCTTCGACGACGCGCCCGTGCCCTGGACGCTCAGGCCCACGACGCGCTCGCCCGGGTCGGCGGCGAACCACACCTGCTGGATCCACGGCACCGACGGCGCCTCGCCGAGCGGGCGCACGAGGGTGGGTGCGGGCGGTGCGGGCGGCGCGGCAGGCCCCCCGCACGCCGCCCACCCGACGATGCAGCACCACGGAACGAGCAGGCGCGCGGGACGCAGCACGGAGCCTCCAGGTCGTGGGGGGAGCATACCCCGACGATCCCTGTCGCGACGGATCCGTGCCCGCCACCTGCCGGGAACCGGTCGCGGGGGTGCGCGCGATCCCGGGCGTGCTACGTCCCATCCCATCCGGTGCGTCGCGGGAGGCGTCGCCGGGGTGGAGGACGCGTGGCAGGGCCCGACCGCGACACGGCACGCACCGCCGGGCAGACGATCGTCGCGCCCGTGCAGCGGGAGGCCGGCGCCACGATCGTCGCCCCCGAGCGCGCCGACGGCGCCACGATCGTCGCCCCCGACGTCCCGCGTGCAGGCGGCGCCACGATCGTCGCCCCCGCCGACGACGACGCGGTCGCGATGATCGCCAGCACACCCCGCCGCCCGGCCAAGCTGTTCTCCGGCGCCCGCCTCGGCCGGTGGATCCTCGACCGCATCCTGGGCGACGGCGCCACCGCCACGGTGTGGGCGGCCCACCACGAGCAGCTCGGCGCGCCGGTGGCGATCAAGGTCTTCCACCGCAAGGACCTGCCGTTCGGCAACGTGCTCGGCGAGGCGCGGGCGGCCGCCGGCATCCCCAGCCGCAACGCGATCTGGGTCTACGACGTCGACACCCTCGACGGGCACCACGCCATCGTCATGGAGCTGTGCGCCGACGACAACCGGGTGGCCCAGTCCCTGCGCGACGAGCTCGTCGAGGATCCGCGGCGTGCCGCCCGCCTCGTGGCCGAGGCCGCCCGCGGCGTGGCCGCCGCCCACGCCCTCGACGTGTTCCACAAGGACATCAAGCCGGCCAACATCCTGGTCAACCCCAACGACGACCGGGCCCAGATCACCGACTTCGGCCTGGCCAACCCGCTGCTGTGGGTGGGCGTGCCCCGCACGTCGCGCGACCAGAGCGCCCAGACCACGGTCTGCGTCGACCACCTGATCACGGCCCCGGCCGACGCCGCCGACCCGCTCGCCCCGATCCGCGGCTCGCTGCGCCTGGGCACGCCCGAGTTCATGGCGCCCGAGCAGGCGGTCGGCTTGCGCCGCGACCTCGACCCCAAGGAGCCGCTCGATCGTCGTCACCTCGTCGCCATCGACGTGTACGGCCTGGGCGCCACGCTCTACCACGTGCTCGCCCACCACCCGCCGTTCCCCCACTCCGACCTGCAGGACGTGGTGGAGGCGGTGCCGATCATGGACCAGGTCGCCGCGGTGCCGCCGCTGCCGCTGTCTCGCCAGGCGCCCACGGCCCCCCGTCGCCTGGTCCGCATCGTCGACAAGGCGATGGCCCGCAACCCGCGCGATCGCTACGCCAGCGCCGCCGACCTCGCCGCCGACCTCGAGGCCTGGCTCGCCGACCGCCCCACCTCGGTCGACACCAACCCGCTCACGCGCCTGGGCGTCCACCTGCACCGCGAGCGCGCCGCCGTGAGCCTGCTCGCCGCGCTGGCGCTGGTCACCGTGGGATCGTCGTGGGTGGTGGCCCAGAACGCGCAGCGCATCGCCGACCAGAGCGCCCGCCTGGCGCAGGGGCAGGAGGAGCTCACCGCGCTGGAGGCCGCCCACGGTGCCGTGAAGGCCGACCTCGCCGCCACGTCCGCCACCCTGGCCACCACCCGCACCGAGCTCGCGCAGAAGGACGACCTGCTCGACGCCACGGGCAAGGAGCTCGCCCAGTCCGAGGCGAAGCTGGTCACCACGTCCCAGCGCCTGTCGTCCACGGCCGACCAGCTCACTGCCTCCCAGTCCGCCCTCGACGCCGCCACGGCCCGCATCGCGGCCCTCGAGCAGGCCGCCACCGCGCTGCAGGCCCGCCTCGACGCGGTGCAGGCCGACCTGACCACCACCAGCGAGGCCCTCGACCGCGACCGCACCCGCCTGGCCGACGCCACCCAGCGCGCCGACGGCCTCGCCGCCCGTGTGGCCGCGCAGGACGACGAGATCAGCAAGGGCAAGGCCGCGTACGCCCGGCTCCAGGACGCGGCGGCGGCCGCGAAGGCGGAGCTGGAGGAGGAGAAGGTGCAGGTGCGCAGGCTGCGGTCGGAGAACGCCCAGCTGCGGCAGCTGTTGGCGAACTCGGTGCCAGCGGAGGGCGGCGGCGAGTAGCGTGGGACGCGCGAGCGCTGGCCAGGGCGAATTCCCACCGTGTAGCTGCGCTACCGTGACCCGCTCGCTACGCCGGTCGCCTTCCACCGAGCGCCGACGAGAGGTCCGCTGCGAGCAGATCGCACGCCACGCTCACCTCCGCCGCGTCCAGGACCCCGGCCACAGCCCGGGCAGCCATCTCGGCTCCTTTGCCGCCCCGTTCGAACAGCTCGGCGAGCAAGACCATCCCACGCGCTCCGGCGTCGGCGCTTCGCGCGTCGGCCCTCAGCCGCCGCATGCGCGCGGCGAGCTCGCTGGTAGGCACACCCCGGAGCAGGCGGAACACGTCGAGCGCGTCCTTGTCGTTGGCCCGCGCGGTGCCCTTGCGCTCGTCGAGCTTGTGGAGCTTGGCCACCAGCAGACCGGCCGGACCCGCGACCTTGACCTTCAACGCCCGCGCGTCGTTCGGGTCCAGCGCACGCAAGGTGAGCAGGTCCTGGTCCACGAGCACGCCCTCGAGGCCACGGACAATCCGGGCGGCAGTCGGCTCGTGCCCCGGCAGACGCGCCGCGCGGCGACCCCTTCCGGGGCTGACCACCTCGGGCACCAACAGGTCGACCTGAACCTGCACGTCCGGCTTCGACGGCGTGTCCCGGCGTGTGACCCACACGCCCACGGCGTCCCGGCCCCCGGCGGTGAAGGCGGCACCTCGGAGTGCATCCTCCAAGGGAGGGATCTCGGCGAGGAGGTCCGGGTCGAGCGCCAGATCACCGTCGGTGGTGTAGGGCGCGACCACCAGGTCGGCCTCGCCGGCGCGGAGGTAGATCGCCTGCGCGCCGACGACGACAATCGCATCCCGGTGCGTCCCGAGCGCCTCCAGCGCGTCGAGCAGCACACAGCGCGCCACGACGTACAGCTCATCCACGCCACACCTCGCCGTGGTCGCCCATCCACGTCAACAGGGCCCCCGCCTCGGCCGGCCCTCGGCCGGGTCCCGAGAGGAGATCGGCGACCACCTGAGGCAGGGCCGCGAACCGCACGCCCTCGTCGGTCCACGCATCCTCGAACGGGTAGTCATCGTCGGGCACGAGGAGCAGCACGTTGGCACCCGCGTCCGCGGGGCGCAGGTCGACGGTGGGCGCGAAGCCGTCGGGGTCGTCCACGTAGACGCTGACAACGCGGGGCGCGGCCACCGGCGCGGTACGGGAGGCGGCCAGACTCCCCGTGACCGCGTACCGGACACCCGTCTCGCGCAGCTTCCCTTGGAGGTCGGTCAGCCCGCGTGGCGCGATCCAGGTCGTCGTCGTCGCGCGAGCCTCGAGCGGGGCATCCTCGGCCCATCGCTCCAGGAGTCGCCGGAGATCGACGTCGGCCACCCGACCCGCCTCCGTTCGACGGACGGCAGCCTGTTCGTCGAGCATGCCCAAGAGCTTGGAGACATACCCTGGCGTGGTCTTGGCCGCGGCCGCGAGCTCACGCACACCCAAGGGCGGTCGACCGGCACACAGCGCGCGAACGACGCGCGCCGCCTTGGCGCCTCGCAGTGTCACCCGTGAAGCCTCGGGCCACGGATCGCGCTGCGCGCCCACCGCTTCGAGGAACAGCCCCGGCTCCGAGAGGACCAGCCGCAGGTTGCCCGTGAGATCGACCAGGTGGAGGCCCTCGCCTTCGAGGAGCTCGCGGGTCGACCGGGAGATCCACGGCGCGATCGCAAGCGTCGGGCGACCGTTCGAGCGCGCCTTCGCCTGGGCGGCCATGTCCATTGCCCGACGAGGGTCCAGCCGCTGCCTCACCTCGGTGACCAGCGTGCCCTCGCGTCCGTCGGGCGCACCGATACGGACGACGGCGTCGAGGGCGCCGGTCGACTCGGGAGCCCCGCCGGGGGCGAGGTTCGCCGTCCAGCCCTCGGGCAGCCGCTGTCGAAGGGCGTCCACGGCCTTGTTCAGAATGGTGTTCTCTGAAAGTACGACGTTTCCCGCTCCCGGAAACACGGTAGTCGCAGGGAACACGCAGGTCAAGCGACGCGTACTCCCGACCATCGGTGTTTCCTGTCTCCGGAAACATGTCTACTTTGGAGAACAGTGGCGCCGACGCGTGGGCGGCGGCGAGTAGCGCGGGACGCGGGAGCGGTCGCCCGCCTCCCAATGCCCCGTCCCTCGCCTACAACGCCAACAACCCCGTCACCCGATCCTCGTCCCGCTCGGTGTCGCTGAGCGTCCCGCTCCGGTCCGGGTCCCGGTACATCGCCGCCCCCACCACCAGCGCCGCCTGGAGGGGCCCGACGTCGGCGTCGTCCTCCGCCAGCGTGAACACCTCCCCCGCGAGCAGCCGGTCGCTCACCGACGACAACCAGAGCGCCGTGCCGAGCTCCACCACCAACGGCGTCACCGTCACCGTCGCCGTGCCGTTCGAGCCGTCCAGCGACTCGAGCTGCGCGAAGGTGACGTCGAACGGCGTGCCCACGTCGGGGAGCGTGGTGGTGAAGGTGACGGCGCCGCCCGTCGACGGCAGGGTCGCGGTGACCGTGAGCGGGCCGTCCACGACGACGTCGAGCTGACACCACGGGCCGACCGGGATGCGCGGGCGGGCGCGCGCGACCAGGTCCACCGGATCGGTGAACCCCACGGACTGGGGGTAGGGCGTCGCCACGCCCGGGAAGGTCTCGACGTCCTCCGGCACGCCGGGCCAGTCCAGACGCTCGTCGGGCACCGGGCACGGCCGCAGGCGGAACACGCGCAGGTCGAACGTGGCGTCGGAGAACGACACCACCTCCTCGCCGAGCGTGACCGGGCGCAGGCGCACCGCGAACGAGACCGTGTCCGGCGACGCCGGACGGCACCCGAGCCCCAGCAGCAACATCGGCCCGACGGACCGCACCCACGAGGTCATGGCGCTCCTGTATGCCGTCGATCGCGGCGTGGCCTCGGGCGTCAGCCGACCCAGCGCGCCCAGCCACCCGGCACCCTGCGCACGTAGCCGTCCACGCGCCCCTGGCAGCACGACGCCCCGCACGCGCAGTCGAAGCTCCAGCGCGGGTCCCACGGTCCCGGGTCCTCGCCGGCGTCGACGACGTTGTAGGCGATGGTGAGCTCCTCCCCGGCCGCGACGTCGCGCAGCGTGCGCACGGTGTCGTCGTCGTCGATGGCACAGGTCGGATCGCAGCCGTGGTTGATCAGCCGCGCGGGCGCGCCGGGCACCATCCAGCGGTCCGGGCCCACGAGCAGCACGTGCCGCACCTCGTCCTCCGGCACCTGCGCCCACGGCACGACCGAGCCCTCGAAACGCGTCACCGCCGCGCCGGCCGGCAGCGCACGCGCCGCGACCACGCCCTGCCCCCACGGATGCTGCACCACGCGGATCACCGATCCTCCACGGGTCCCGTCCCTACTCCCGGTCCCGCGGGTCGGAAAGGGGGGACGGGCCGGTGCGGACAGCGTCGCCGGCGCTGTGCAGGCCGCACTCGGTCTTGGACCGCCCGGCCCACCGACCGGCGCGCTCGTCGGCCACGCCCGGCGCCACCCGCCGCGTGCAGGGCCAGCACCCCACCGAGGGGTACCCGTCGTCGAGCAGCGGGTTGTAGGGCACGTCGTGGGTCACCAGGTACGTCCACACGTCGGCGCGGGTCCAGTGGGCCAGCGGGCACACCTTCGTGCGCCGCTGCGCCGGGTCCCACGCCACCGTCTCCACGTCGGCGCGCGTCGGTCCCTGGTCGCGCCGCAGGCCGGTGATCCACGCGTCGTAGGGCGCCAGCGCCCGCGTGAGCGGGTCGATCTTGCGCAGGGCGCAGCAGCGATCGGGGTCCCTTACCCACAGCGCCGGCCCCTCCTCGCGCGCCTGGGCGTCGACCGAGCGGGCCGGTCGCACCGCGCGGATGGCGACGCCGTAGCGGTCCTGCAAGCGGTCGCGCAGGGCGAGCGTCTCCGGGAACAGCAGGCCGGTGTCGAGCATCAGCGTGTCCACGGGGAGCGCGAGCCGGTGGAGCATGTCGAGCACCACCAGCGTCTGGGGACCGAGCGAGGTGACCAGGACGAGGTGACCCCCGAACAGGTCCCACGTCGACAGCAGCACGTCGTGGGGATCGACCAGCCGGGCGAGGTGACGCGCGGCGCGCGGGGTGACGTTCATCGGGCCTCCGGGACCGCGGGGGGAGCGAGGGAGGCGCTGCCCGCCACGGTCCCGACGGGTGCGCCGGGACAGCGTCCGGCGTCTCGCCGGGGCCACGCCCGGCAGCGGCGCCGGGCAGGGAGGGGTCGTCAGGTCCGCAGGACGCTCAGCGAGCGGTCACCGCGCACACCACCCCCCGCCCGGTGCAGGGACAGGGCGGACAGGCGCAGCGCGGGGTGGGACGAACCATGGCCGCAGCGTAGCATGACGACGCTAGGGGTCGCGCCCGCACGCGCGGTCAATAGAACGCGATCGCGAACGGCGGCAGGTGGGTGGCCACGCGCGTCGGCCGCGCCGTGCACGTGTCGAGGTCGACGACGACGAGGCCGCCGAGGTCGCTCGGGTCCTCCCAGCCCTGCCGCACCGCGAACCACGCCTCGCCGCGGTCGTCGACCGCCACGCCGGACACGAACGCGTCGAGGTCCTGGGCGACGACGGGCGTCCACGTCGCGGTGTCGAGGCAGCCGATGCGGTGGTGGCCACCGTCGCGAGCGATGAACGCGCCGCGGCCGTCGTCCCCGAACGCCAGGTCGACGATGGCGGCCCCGTCGACGTCGGCCACGCGCACGTCGCTGACCGCGTCGCCGTCGAAGCTGCGCACGCCGTCCTCGGCGGCGACGACCACCAGCCCCGGGGCGCCGGCGATGACCGGGTTCGGGCCGACGGGCCAGGTGGCACCGAGCGCGTCGCCGTCGCAGGGCACCTCGCCGAGCCAGCCGCCGGGGGCGCTCGTCCAGCCGTCGGTGCGGTCGAGGCGCTGCAGGCCCACGAACAGCCGATCGCCGAGCCACACCAGCCGGTCGGCCTCGGGCAGCGTGTCGGCGTCGGCGGCGGCGGACAGGTCGACGGTGCCGAGGGTGTGGCCGTCGTGCCAGTCGACGCGCAGCAGCGACGCCTCCTCGTAGCGGGCCACCACCAGGGCGTCCCCGCACAGCGCGACGTCGTGGGGGTTGCTCGCGGTGCCGGTCGACACTTCCATCGCCGGCAGGGCCCAGTCCCCGGGCGCATACGCGCGCACGGAGTCGACGAGCAAGCGGTTGACCTGCCACACCATCCCGTCCTCGACGCGCACGACCGCGTCGGCGTGGATGGTCGCCACGTCGCGGGGCGTGCCACCGTCGAGGTCGACGACGGCCAGGGCGCCCGCGTCGTAGGTGGCGGACGCGGTGGTGACCACGGCGACAGTGTGGTGGTCGACGAGGCCGGTCGGATCCGGGTCGTCGACGTCGGGCGGACCGGCGGTGCACGCGAGCGCCCCGATCGGGAGGAGGCAGACAGGTCGCAGGTGCGCCATCAGGTGTCTCCGGGCGGTGTCCACGACACCGTGACCATCACCGTGGCGCCGGGGAGCGGGTAGCCGGTGACGTCGGTGAGGGGTTGGCGGACGGTGGGTCCGTCCGGGCGGAGCGGATCGGCGGGGACGCTCGCGGTGCGCGCGTTGCCGACGTTGCGCACGTCGACGGCCAGCGCCGGCCAGCGTCGGGTCGGCTGCACCCGCAGCGTCAGGCCGTGGAGCACCCGCGGCGCCTGCCACCGCAGCCCGACGGCGTCGGTGGGCACGCCCGCCGTGGCGTGCAGCGTCCACCCCAGCCGCAGCCGGTCGCCCCAACCCACGGCCAGCAGGTGGTCGATGGCGAACACCGGCACGAACGGCAGCGGCAGGCCCCGCTGGGCCGGGTCGTCCGTGAGGTTGACGCTGCGGGTCAGCGCCACGCCCAGGCGCGCCAACGCCCAGCCCGGCACCTCGGCCGACGCCGCGACCTCCCCCCCGGCAAGGAAGGCGGCGCCGAAGTTGACCGGCACCAGCGTGCGCTGCGCGTTCTGCACCCAGGTGATGCGATCCGCCACGCGACGCGCGAAGCCCGCCGCCTCCACGCCGCCCACGACGACGTCGCCGCCGCCCCACCGCACCGACAGGTCGCCCTGCCACGCCGACTCCGGCCGCAGGTCGGGGTTGCCCACGAGGGCGCCACGGTCGCCGTACAGCTCGGTCAGGTCCGGCGGCCGGAAGGCGCGGCCACCGGTGGCCGTCAGCGTCACCCCCGCGCCCGGATCGACCTGCACGGTCAGGCCGGGGTTCACGGCCCCCGTGGCGGCGTCCGCGACGTCCGCGGCCGCGCCGCTGGGCACGATGCCGGTGACGTCGACGCCGGGGACCACCACCAGCAGGCCGCGCCACGCGCTGAACCGCAGGTCGACCGCGCCGCCCACGACCCAACGCTGCGCGGCGTCCTCGGCGACGCCGGTGTCGAGCGGCGTGCGCTGGAAGCTGCCGAACGTGGCCCGCGCCGACCCCTCGATGGCGAGCCACGGCGTCATCGCCCCGGACGCCCGCGCCGTGAGCCCGAGGGTGTGGGTCAGGTCGCGCTGCCACGCGCCGGCGCCGCCGAGCTCGGCGTCGCGGTCGTCGAGCCGCTCGCTGCGCAGCAGGTGCCACAGGTCGAGGCCGCCGGCACCCGCCCCCCGCTGCCAGCCGAGGCGGGCGACGGCGAGGTTGCGGACGGTGCGCAGCGTGGCGTGCGCCGTGGGCGCGCCGATCGGTCCCGGCAGGCCCTCGTCGCGCACCACTACGCCGTCGAGCAGCGTGCCCTGCAGGTCGTCGCCCCCCACCCGCACGCGGCCGAGCGCCGAGGCCTGGGCGCGGTCGGCGTTGCGCCGCAGCGCGGTGGTGTCGTCGGCGGTGACGTAGGGGGTGCCGTGGTCGTCGAGGTAGGGGTAGCGGCCGCGGGCGGCGAGCAGGTCCACCGCGCCGAAGCCGTCGACGGGCACCCCACCGGGCGTGCCCACGCCACCGCCGGACGCCGACAGCCGCCCGGTGCCGTAGCTGCCGCCGCCGACGGTGACGCGCGCGGGGGCTGCGGCCGGGCGCGTGACGACGTCGACCACCCCGCCGATCGGCGCCAGCCCGATCCGGGCCGGCACCCGTCCCCGGTAGACGTGCAGCGCGCCCACCAGCGCCACCGGCAGCTCGGCGAGGTCGACGGCGTCGATGCCGTCGGGGTTGAGCGGCACGCCGTCGAGCAGGATCGTCACCTGGCGGAAGCTCGACCCGCGCAGGCTCACGCCCGACCAGGTGCCCAGCCCGCCCAGGCGCCGCACGGAGGCGCCGGGCACGGCCTCCAGCCAGTCGGCGAGCTCGTCGCTGGCGGGCCGGCTGGCGTCGACGGGCACCACGGTGGCCGCGGTCGGCCGCGGGTCGCGCGCCGTCTGCACCACCACCTCCGCGCCCGCCGCGTCGTCGCCGCCGGACGCAGCGTCCTGCGCGCGCACGACCGCGGTGGGGACGAGCAGTCCCCCGGACAGGACCGGGATGGCGAGACGGTGGACCATGGGCACACGACGCGGGGAGTCCGCGAGACGCCGCGCCCACGCCCCGGAGCGCGCTCGTCGTGGTGCAAGGCCGGTCTCCTGGCTGGGGCAACCCCGACGCCGCCTTCCCGGACCATCGTCCAGTGGCGTGTGGCGTCGGGCAGGCCCGTCACAGTGGCGGGGGCCGCGCCGGAGTTCCACCGGCTTCCCGTTTCACCCCTCTCGGGGCACCTTCACCACCGCCAGCCTAGCGCACGCGCGGCGCTACGGCAGCACGATCGTCTTGACGCCCGCGCCCCACCACGACGTGCCCGTGGCGACGACGTGGTGCTCGCCGGTGACCATGTCGATCTCTTCGATGGCGCCAGCACTCGTGAACGCGAAGATCACGTTGGCCGCACCCGCGATGCCGAACACGCCCGAGTAGTTCAGGTTGGTGAGCGTGCGGACGAAGGCGCCGTGGGTGCCGACCTCGATGATGTCGATGCCCGACACACCGGCGGTGTTGACGGCCGCGAAGGTGCCGGTGCCGCGGATGTGGAACGCGTCGCCCGACGACGACCGGCCGCTGCCGTAGCCGCCCCACGAGCTGGGCGTGACGCTGTTGGGCACGCCGGTGTAGGCCGTCCACGTGCCGTTGGTGGAGATGCCGACGAGCACGTCCTCGATGCCGGCGTCGTCGGGCACGAACGTCAGGCCGTTGTACGAGCCCCCGAGCCCGCCGATCCACCAGCACTGGGCGGTGTCCGGGTTGCACACGAACACGTCGCTGAAGCTGACGGCGTAGAGCACGCCGTACTGGTCGATCGCGATGTCGGTGATGGAGCCGCTGCGCTGGTCGAAGCGGAACGAGCCGACGGCCTGCAGCGCGCGCCGGGGCACGTCGAAGCGCCACAGGTCGGACGGACCGTGGGCGTAGACGTGATCCTGGGAGGCGACACCGGGCAGCGTGTTGTCGTTGGGGAACAGATCCCGCTCGTTGGGGATGAAGTCGCCGTCGATGTCGTCGTCGCAGAGGTCGCCCTCGCCGTCGCCGTCGAAGTCCTGCTGACCGGGGTTGCGCACGTCGACGCAGTTGTCGTCGGGATCGAGGATGCCGTCGCCATCGGAGTCGCCGATCTCCGGAGCGGTGTCTTCGGGGATGACGGGCTCGGGGGCGGTGTCGACACCGGCGGCGTCGGTGTCGCGGTCCGACGGCACGACGGGCGGCTGCTTGTTGGGGTCGTCGAAGACCTCCAACGGCGCGCAGCCGGCAATCAGGACAGCGATGGGGATCCAGCGACGCAACGGACACCTCGGAAGGCCCGCATGGTAGCGCGTCCACCCCCCCACTGTCCTCGACGATTCCATGACATCCCTGAAGCCACGGCGATCCCGGCCGTCGCTGCCGTGCCGCAGGATCCGGTTACGAGGCGCGCCCGAACGGTCCCCTCCCGGAGCCCGCATGGCACAGCTCCCGCGCGTCTTCTCGGGCGTCCAGCCCACCGGCCGCCTGCACCTGGGCAACCTCCTCGGCGCGATCAAGCCGTGGGTGCGCCACCAGGCCGACCGCGACAACATCTTCTGCGTCGTCGACCTGCACGCGCTCACCATCCCGGAGGCGATCGACCCGGCGGTGCTGCGCCGTCGGTCGCGGGAGGTGGTCGCCACGTTCCTGGCGGCGGGCATCGACCCGATGCGCTCGCGCCTGTTCATCCAGAGCCACGTGCGGCAGCACACCGAGCTGGCGTGGGTGCTCAACTGCGTCACCCCGCTCGGCTGGCTCGAGCGCATGACCCAGTTCAAGTCGAAGTCGGAGGGCCGCGGCAACGTGGGCACCGGCCTGCTCGACTACCCGGTGCTCATGGCGGCCGACATCCTGCTGTACGACACCGCGCTGGTGCCGGTGGGCGACGACCAGCGCCAGCACATCGAGCTCACGCGCGACCTGGCGCTGCGGTTCAACCACATGTTCGGCGACACGTTCGTGGTGCCCAAGGCGTCGATCCCCGAAGCCGGCGCCCGCGTGATGGGGCTCGACGACCCCACCGTGAAGATGAGCAAGTCGCTGGCCGACGAGCGCCCGTCCCACGCCGTGTTCCTCGACGACACGCCGAAGAAGGTGCGCAAGACGATCATGCGCGCCGTCACCGACTCGGGCTGCACCTACGATCCCGAGACGGCGTCGCCCGGCGTGGTCAACCTGATGGGCATCCTGGCGGCGGTCACCGGGCGCTCGGTGGTCGACATCGCCCGGGAGTTCGACGGCCAGGGCTACGGCTACCTCAAGGGCGCCGTCGCCGACGCGGTCGCCGCCGAGCTGGAGCCCCTGCAGGCCGAGTACGCACGCCTGATGGCCGACGAAGCCGCCCTGGACGCGATCCTCGACGACTCGGCCGCGCGCGTCCGCGTGATCGCCGAGGCCACGATGACCCGCGTGCGCGCGGCGGTGGGCATCGGCTGAGGGCGCGCCCGCACCCCCGCAAGCGAACCCCAGGTGAAGCGCGAACGCCGACGCCGCGCACGCACCAACCTCCGCGCCCGCACCCCGCAAGCGAACCCTAGGTGAAGCGCGCCCACCAACCTCCGCGCCCGCACCCCGCAAGCGAACCCTAGGTGAAGCGCGCAGTGATCTGCCGGCTCCGCCGGCAGATCACGAAGTGATCAGTCTACGGACAGTCGCCGTAGTCGTAGTTGTACATGCCGCAGTAGAAGTCGGAGTACCCCTGGAAGCCCGTGGATGCCGACGTCCACTCGGTGGTGCCGTCGTCGCAGGACCCGTCGTCGATGAACGAGGACGGCACGCACAGGGCGTTGCAGTCGGGCACCCAGCCGGCCTGGCACGAGAAGCCCGGCGACAGGATCGGGTAGGCCTGGGTGTCGGAGCCCACGCTGTTGGCGCCGCCGCTGCCGCGGATGGCCACGGCCTGGAAGCCCGGGGTGAAACCGGCGTACTGCGCGGGCACCGTGATGGTGAAGGTGACCGTGCCCGCCCCGTTGGCTGTGCGCGTGGCCACAGGCACGACCGGCGCGACGAGCGCGACGCACTTGCCACCGATCTCGGGCCGGCACGGCCCGTCGCCCTCGCCGAGGATCGACGCGAGCAGCGTGACGCGCTCGTTGGCGTTGGCCCCGGTGACCGTGATGGACAGCGGATCGCCGCCGATCACGGGGTTGCCGAGCTCGAGATCCATCACCTGCGCCAGCGACGGCTGGGCGGTGCCGTACATCGCGACGAGGCCGTTCTTGTCGTCCTGGCCGAGCTGGCGGTAGGCGACGTTGCCGCCGCGGTAGCTCGGGTACATCACGGCCGCGGTGGTGGCCGAGTGGTCGAGGCCGGCGCAGTGCCCGAACTCGTGGGTGGCGACCTGCTCCACGTCGACGCGGGAGAACGGCGCGCTGCCGGTCTGGGCGATCCAGTTGATCGTGCCGCCGTCGTTGGCGTTGTAGAAGGTGATGTCGCAGTCGGTCATGCGACCGCCGAAGCCGAAGCTGGACGCCACGGCCAGCGTGCCGCCCGATGCGGTGGTGTTGCTCCAGCGCAGGACGTGATCGCCGCTGGTGCCGACACCGCCGTCGGTGAAGTGGAAGTCGGCCGTGCCGTCGTCGCCCCACCGCTCCAGGCCGTTGCGCAGCGCGGTGGTGACGGCCGACGTGCTGCCCGTGCCGCTCGGGAACGACGCGGCGTTGAGCACGAACGGCTCGGACATGGGGTTGGCCTGCCACGACCAGCTCCAGCCGATCAGCACGTAGGCGAGGCTCGACGAGCTGGCGAGGAGCCCGGCGCCGACGGCACCGGAGAGCAGGACACGCCGTGCGAGGTGACGATCAGCGCGCATCGCAGCCCTCCAGCGACTTGGTGATGTGCACCAGCGTCTCGCCGGCCCAGCTGGTGTCGTCGGCGACCTGCACCGCGCCGGCCTCGCCGCCGATCACCTCGAACGTGCCGTCGGCCTCGGGCAGCGCCTTGAGGAACAGCACGTAGGGCACGCCGACCTCGAGCTCGGGGACGTCCTCGACCCAGTGGCGGAAGTCGCCCATCGTGCCGCCGGGCAGCACCACGACGCCGCCCTTGATCTTGGTGCCGGCCAGGGCGTGGTCGACGTCGAGGAACGCGTGGCGCTCGAGGCCGCCGACCTGGGCGGTGGACCACACCGTGTCGACGCTGGTGACCTGCGCCAGCACCACCGTGGTGGACATCCCGCAGAGCTGCGGGCGCGTGAGCTCCATCTGCATCGCCCTCGACGACGACGTCGCCAGCGACACCGTCGCGAGCGCGGCGAGCAGGGCTCCGGACTTGACGTTCATCCCACCTCCATCGGCGACCGCTCCCCGAGGAGCGTGCCCGTCCAGACTATCGGCTCGTACGGCGTTTCCAAGTCGAGGAATCGCCAGGGAACGGGTGCGCGGGGACCTCCCGGACACCTCCGCGGACCACCTGCGTGTAACGAACGCCGCTCTTTCGAGCGTTGACACGGTTTGACCTGCACCCTGCTGTACCGCGGGAGAACCTTTTCACATCGGGAAGGTCCGCAGGGATCGGAATCGAACAAAACGTGAGATCCCCGCATCCAGTGGTTGACGGCGTTTCGGAAATGCCGCACAATCTGATCACCAACGTCGCATCGTCCGCGGGAGGAGCCGCGCGGATCCCCAGCCGCGAAGACACGAGGTGCGCCTCGAACGCTGCCGTTCCCCTTGCGACAGCGCTTGCCGGTGCCCCCGCGGGCGATGCGCCCCCCCACCCGACCCCCGCTGCGGTCCCCAACGCAGCGGGGGTCGTGTCGTTTCGGTGGCAGCCCCCGTCACACCGACGTAAGGCCACCATCGAATGTCGGCGCCGGCGTGCGCGTCTTGCCAGCTCCGGCACCCCGCCGACGGAGCCCGCATGCCCGCCCCCGCCTCCCTCCGCTTCCGCATCGTCCCGTCCGCGGTCCCGCGCGGTCCGCTCCAGGGCGCGCTGCTCGGCGCGCTGCTCGTCGGATCCGCGCTGACGGCGGCGGCGCCTGCCTTCGCCCAGGACGCCCCCGCCGCCGCCCCCAAGGCCGACACCGTGCACGTCGAGATCGCCCTGGTGCGCGCCTCACGCGGCCCGGCCAGCGTCGACGCCGCGCTGCAGCCCGTCGCGCGCGACCTGTCGGCCCTGCCCTACTCCCGCTTCGAGCGGATCGGTGGATCCGCATGGACGTCGAAGGTGGGCGCTGCCGGCAACGGCACCGTCGGCGACTACAAGGTCGTCACCACCGTCACCAGCGCCGAAGCCGACGCGGTCGGCGTCACGGTCGAGGTGTTCCGCGGCGCCCAGCGCATCACCCACACCACGTTCCAGCGCCCGTGGGGGCGCGCGCACGTGCTGTCGGTCGGCAAGGAGGGGGAGGCCGCGATCGTGCTGCCGGTGCGGGTGACGCGGTAGGCAGGGGCGGTCGGGCGACCTGCGGACGCCCCACCGCGTGACACTGCGTGGAAGCATGCTACCCTCCGCGCCCTACAAGGAGCGTCCCATGCTTCGCATCGTCAAGTTGTCCGTCGCCCTCGCGACGGCGTGTGTGCTCGTGCCGTCCGTCGCTGCCGCCCAAGACGCGTGCAAGAAGCTGACGTCGGAACAAGATGCCTTCACGGGTGAGCGCGTGACCCGGCTCTCTGCTGCTGAGGCCAGTGAACGCCAGATCAACTCGGCGGGAGACTGAGAACCCCGAAAACGCGTCACGATCGATTCGTCGGGTACCACCTGCAGCTGGAGCTGCGTCAGCCGGGCCACGAAGGTTGAAGCGAAGGGCTGTCGTCGGCTCGGCTGGAAGACCGATCGTAGTGCAACTGAAGACAACGGTGCTGTCATTCCATGGCCGTTCGCGGGGTCGCCACCCCCTCATGACGTTCCGCAGACCGCGCGCCATCGCCTCGCCGCGTCACCCATCGGCGATCCGCACACCGTCGCCGCGCAAACTCATCACCCTTGACGTGCATCCAGTCGCCAAGTTCCTGGACGCCTTCGCCGCCACGCGCAGATGCTGGCCGCCACCCCCCCCGACGCACCGCAGCATGCGCGCCTTCCGCCACTCGAGCCGCGGACGACCGCCGCCGTCGAGTCTCGCCTGATCGCCGCCCGCGCCCGCGCAACCGCAGCCACCGCCTCGCACGCGCTCACCCACCGCGCCCTGCACGGTCTCCGCCGGCAGGCGACCTCGACCCCTCGACGCCCTGCACGCCGCGCACGCAGCGTCGACCTGCAGGCGCAGCCTGGCGCTCATGCCATCGACGGCAGCTCCTGCGACACCGCGGTCGCATCGACCAACTGAGCCACGACGTCACGTCTCATCGCGATACCTCACGAAGAGCGCCAGCAGGACCAGCGCAGACGGGATCGCCCACCAGGTGACGTGCTCGTGGGCGTGGGCCACGGCCCCGCGCCCGGCAGCACGGCGTCGAACAGCAGGCCGAGCGCGAGCGACGAGGGCCACCGTGCCCAGGTACATGGCGAGCACACGGCCGCCGAACGTGCGGTAGAACCGCGCCCACCGTGGCGACGTTCGTGGCCGGCCCGGCCATCAGGAACACCAGCGCCGCACCGGCGGGCAGGCCCGCGGCAGGCCCGCCGCGATCGGGACGCTGGCCGTGGCGCACTACGTACAGCGGCAGCGACACGACCAGCACGAGACAGAGCTGGCCACCACGCCGCTGCCCATCGCCGTGCCCGCCAGCGCACCCGTGGGCACGAACACCGTGATCGCGGCCTTGACACCAGCACCCCGACCAGCCAGCGCCAGATCAGGCCCACCACCTCGTCGGCGTGCTCCAGCGCCCGACGCCACCACGGCGCCGCCGGGCCGCCGTCGACCGACGGGGCGGGCGGCGTGCCGGTGGCGCCGTCGCCGACAGCCGAGACGAGCCAGCCCCGGCAGAGCGGTGACGGCCGCCGCCCCCACCTTGAACAGCGCGAACGGCCAGCCGAGGAACGAGGCGGACACGAGGATGCTGTCGACGCCGGTCTGTGGGGTGGCGATGAGGAACGCCACCGCCGCACCGTCGCTGGCGCCGTCGCGCTTGAGGCCCACCCCCGCCGGGATCACGCCGCACGAGCAGAGCGGCAACGGCACGCCCAGCGCCACCGCCTTGGGCACGCCCCACACCCCGGTGAGCTGCCGGTGCACGAAGCCTTCGGGCAGCAGGGCGTGCAGCAGGCCGGACACCACCGCTCCGAGCAGCAGCCAGGGGGCCAGCTCCAACAGGATCTGCCAGACGGCGTCGACCATGGCGCGCTCCCATCACGGGCGAACGGCAACATCGTCGCGCGACCCGGCGCCGTCAAGGGGAGCGCAACGCGCTGCGCACCGCTAGAGTGGCCTCCCGGTTTCGGAGGCGACCGTGCGCTTGTCATCCCTGGCCCCCCACCTCGTCGTCGCGCTGGCCCTCGCCGGGTGTGCGCCCGACGTGGCCGACGACGACGTCGACGACGTCACCACCTGCGACGCCGGCCCGAAGCGGGTGGGCCTGATCACCAAGATCCGGTTCACGCGTCCCAGCGCCACGGGTGTGTCCGACGGCTTCGACCTCGACGACCTCGCCACCGGTCAGGGCCAGGCGGGCGGCTGCAACGTCGCCGACGACACCAGCCCCGACGGCCAGACGGGCATCGACAACGCCTTCGCCCGCCTGCTCCCCGCGCTCGAGCTCACCGAGGCGCAGGCGATCGAGTCGATCATGCAGGACACGATCAACCAGGGGAACCTCCTGGTGCTCGTCCAGCTCGACGACCTCGACGACCCCGTCGACGACACGTGCGTCGGCTTCGACGTCCTGCGCGCCCAGGGCATCCCTCGCGTGGGCGCGCCGGGGTTCATCACCTCCGGCCAGACGTTCGACCTCGACCCCACCGTCCCCGGCGTCCACGCCGGCACGTTCCCGCTGGTCGACGGCACGATCGTCGCGCGCCCGATCACGCTGTCGCTGCCGGTGCAGGTGCTGGCCGCCAGCCTCGACTTCACGCTCGAGCAGGGCGCGATGCGCATCACGCTCAACGACGACGGCACGTTCCAGGGCATCCTGGGCGGCGGGGTCGACGTCCAGCAGCTCATCGACGCCGCCAGCTTCCAGAACATCAACCCCGAGGTGCTGGCGCTGCTCGAGGCGATCATCGGCCCGGTCACCGACCTGTGGCCCGACGAGAGCGGCACCTGCACGCACATCTCGGTCACGTTCGACATCGAGGGCGTCGAGGCCTTCGTCTACGAGGACAGCCTGCCGATCGTCGAGGACACGGGAGGGAACCCCTGATCGAACGACGTGGCGCAAAACGCGGGCCCGACCCCGAGCGATCGGGTACCTGAGCGACCGCTGGGAGGCACCCGGGAGGCCCATGGCGACCGAGCACCGTGTCCTGCTGATCGAGGACAACGACGTGGACGCGGCCGTCTTCTCCCGCAGCGTCGAGGCCATGGAGGGGTGGACCGTCCTGCGGGTCGGCAGCCTCGAAGAGGCCGAGGAGGCCGTCGACCAGCACGGCGCCCACGCCTTCTCCCTGGTGGCCGTCGACCTCACGCTCCCCGACGCCTTCGACCTCGAGGCGATCCACTTCGCGCGCACCTACGTGCCGCTGGCCGCGTGCGTCGCGGTCACCAGCCGCAACCCCGACGAGGTCGACGAGCGCGCGCTCCGCGCCGGTGCGGCCGACCTGCTCGTCAAGGGCCAGATGAACGCCCGAGGCGTGCAGCGCGCGGTCTCCCACGCCGTCGACCGCAACGAGCTCATCCGCCGCCAGCTCGAGTCCGAGCGCAACCTGCGCAGCGTGCTCGCCGCCTGGTCCGACGCCCTGCTCGTGGTCGACGCCCGTCACCACCTGCTGTTCCGCAACGACGCCGCCGCCGCGCTGGCCGACGGCCTGTTCGAGACCACCGCCGAGGGCGAGCGGCTCGCGCTCGACATCCAGCCCGGCGACGTCCTGCGGCGCGAGGTGCCCCGTCGCGGCGGCGATCCCGTCCCCGTCGAGCTGCGCTCGTGGCGCATCACCTGGGCCGACCAGCCTGCCCAGGTGGTGGTGCTCCAGGACCGACGCGCCGAGCGGGCCGCGCAGCGCACCGCCGCGATGGCCGAAGCGGGCCGGGGCGCGCTCCAGGGCGTGCACGACATCGGCAACCGCGTCACCGCGATGATGGGCGCGCTGGCCGACGCCCGCGCCGTGCTCGACGCCCACGACCACCCCGAGGCCCTGCACGACCTCCTCGACCGCCTCGAGGCCTCGTGCGAGCACATCGCCGACGTGGTCCGCAGCGCGCGCCAGGGCGCCACGAAGGTGCGCCACCGTCGCATCCCGGTCGACGTCTCCACGCTCGTGTCCACCGCCACCCACAACCACCGCCGCGACCTCGAGGCCGCCGCCGCCCTGCGCCTGCAGCTCGAGCCGGTCACCGAGGTGTTCGGCGACCCGGCCGAGCTCACCCGCATCGTCGACAACCTGCTGCGCAACGCGATCGAGGCCATCGGCCCCGGCCAGCCCGACCGCCACGAGATCCGCGTGTCGGTGCGCCAGGAGGACGACCGCGTGCTCGTCGAGATCGAGGACACCGGCCCCGGCATCCCGCCCGAGACCCTCGAGCGCATCTTCGAGGAGGGCTTCACCGGCAAGGCCGAGGGCACCGGCCTGGGGCTGGCGTCGGCCCGGGCGATCGCCCTCGACCACAAGGGCACGCTGTCGGTGACGTCCACGATCGGTCAGGGCGCCTGCTTCCGCCTGGAGCTGCCGGCCAGCCGCGCCCGCTCCACCGGCGTCCGCGTGCTGCTCATCGAAGACCACGCCGAGGTGGCGCGCGCCAACCGCCGCCTGCTCGGCGACCGCTACGCGATCGAGGTGGCCAACGACGGGCGCGAGGCGCTCGATCGCATCGCCACCGACGCCGCCTGGTCGGTCATCCTGTGCGACCTCGACATGCCCGGCATGGACGGCGTCGCGTTCTTCGAGGCCATCCGCTCCGACCACGAGCCCCTGGCCGAGCGCGTGATCTTCTGCACCGGCGGGGCCACCACACCCGACGTCGAGCACTTCCTGACCGCCAGCGGCCGCCCCGTGCTCGCCAAGCCGCTCGACCAGTTCGAGGCCATCCGCACGATCGACGCCGTCGCGCAGACCGGCTGAGCGGGGCTGAACGAGCGGCGCCCGCCCCGGCCCCTCGTCAAACCTGGTAGCGGCTCCGGTCGCCCACGTCGTGACCCAGCGGCATCCGCAGCTTGCTGATGGCCAGCGCGAGCACGCCGAGCGCCGCGAGGCCGTAGCAGGGGGCGGCGACGACGTCGGCCCGCACGAAGCGCGCGAACACGCCGAACACGAGCAGGATCGGCGTGTAGCGCACGAGCGGCAGCCGGAAGCAGAACCACTCCTTGAGGATGACGCCCGAGAGCGCCGCGAGCATCAGGCCGTTGGTGACGGCGGCCACGAGCGGCGTCGACACGTCGTCGACCACGCCCGAGAACGCAGCCACGAGCAGGCCTGCCCACGCGAACGCGGCGAGGAGCCAGCGCACGCGCTTGTCGTACAGGTGCAGGTTGGCCGCGCACAGCGCCACGCCCACCCACGTCAGGTAGGACGCGCGCGCCACGGGACGACCGCGCCCGATGGTCCACGCCGCCCAGGCCAGGCCCAGCGCCGCGAGCACCATCCCCAGCCGGTACAGGCGCACGGTGGTGCGGTCGAAGCCGTCGAGCTCGGGGGTGTGGTGCGGGTCGGCCATCCGGAACCTCCGCGCGCAGCATGGCCCTGCGGGGCCCGTCGGACAAGTCCCGCACGCCCTGCGCAGCTTCGATGAAGAATCTGCACACCGACATCGTCAACCCTGGAGGGAACGGGCCGAAGGGAGACCATGAGGCACACGCCACCGGCACGCAGCACCTGGATCGTCGCCTCCGCGCTCGCCGCGGCGTGCACGCTCGGGGAGCCCGCGCCCGACGCGAGCGGTGCGGCGTCGCGGCTGTCGGCCACCTGCACCCCCCGCGACGCCGGCAGCGTCTGGTCGTTCGCCCTGCACGCGCCGTCCCACGACCTCACCGAGGTCACCGCCGACCTGACCGGGCCCGAGGGCGTCGGGCTCGGCTCGTACACCCTGTTCCGCGAGTCGGCCGGGAGCTGGTCGGCGGAGTGGCAGGAGCCCGGCCGTGGCTGCGAGAGCGTGCGCCACGTGGTGTTCCAGGGGTGGACCGACGAGCAGGCCGTGAGCCTGGGCACCACGACCCCACGCCGCGCCACCGACTGAGGTGTGGGCGGGCGCGTCGTGCGCTAGCTTGGGCGGGTCCCGCCGCGGCCGCACCGGTCGAGCCGGCCCTCCCTGGACGAACGCATGCGCGCTGCCCTCCTGGTCCTCGTCACCGCCGTCGCCGCCTGTGAGGGCGGGTCGCCCGACGACAAGGACGACACCCTCGTCGTCGACACCGACGACACCGACACCACCAACGACGTCGACTGGAACGCCTACACGCTGTCGTGGTCGGCCGAGCGCACCGACGACCCGCTGGGGATGATGATGTCGGTCTGGGGCTCGGCGCCCGACGACGTGTGGATCGTCGGCGGCCAGAAGTCCGGCGACGGCTTCGTGCTCCGCGGCCAGCACGGCGCGTTCACCGCGATGACGTTGCCGGCCGACACGCCGATGCTCAACTGGGTCAGCGGCACCAGCGCCGACGACGTGTGGATCGGCGGCCGCGGGGGCACGCTGCTGCACTGGGACGGCGCCGCCTTCACCGACCACACCCTGCCCGACATCGCCGGCGCGATCTGGGGCATCAAGGCGAAGTCGCCCACAGACGCCCTGGCCGTCGGCGGCTTCTTCTTCGGCGACGGCAGCGCCTTCGCGTCGCGGTGGGACGGCACGGCGTGGACGCCCGTCACGCTGCCCGCGTCGGTGGGTGCCGGCCGCACGCTGTTCAAGACCGACGCCTACGACGACGGCTACGTCGTGGTGGGCAACCGCGGCCTGTCGCTGTTCGTCGACGACAGCGGCGCCACCGAGGTCCCCACCGGCGGCACCACCGCCGACATGGTCACCGTCAACACCGCCCCGGGCCACGCGCCGGTGGCCGTGGGCGGCGTGATCAACGGCGAGGTCTGGTCGCTCGACGACACCACCGCCGGCTGGACGAGCCTGGCGATGCCGTTCACCAAGCTCAACGGCGTGCACGTGCTGCCCACCGGCGCCATCGTGGCCGTGGGCGACCGCGGCTTCACCCAGCAGTTCGCCGCCGACGGCACCGCCGCCGACGCGGTCGAGAGCTTCACCACCGAGCTGATCCACGCGGTGTGGGTGGCGACCAACGGCGACACCTACGCCGTGGGCGGCAACTTCCTCACGTCCGAGCCGGCGTTCAAGGGGGCCGCGGGGTTCTCCCCCGGCCCCGCCACGCCCTGAGCCCGTCGGGTCAGGCCGGGTCGGCGATGAACCCGATGGGGCCGAGGAAGTCGGCCTTGCCCAGCGGCACGCCGCCGTGGCGCAGCAGGGCGTAGACCATCGACAGGTGGAAGTAGAAGTTCGGGACGGCGAACTGCAGCAGGTAGGTGTCTCCGGGCAGCGCGTGGCCCGGGTACCAGCCGAAGCGCACCAGCACGTCGCTGGCGGTCGGGTACGTCTCGTCGCGGTGGCTCTCGATCCAGGAGACGACGTCGTGCACGCGCACGCGCACGTCCTCCCAGGTCTTCTGGTCGTCGGCGTGGACCGGCGCCTGCGTGGCCGTCAGGCGCGACACGCACAGCTTGGCGGTGTCGCAGGCGGAGCCGACCTGACGCACCAGCGGGAACATGTCGGGCGACAGCCGCGTGCCCAGCAGCACGTTGGCGTCGAAGCCGCGGGTGGCGGCGTAGGCCTCGGCCTTGTCGGCCCACACGAGGAGCTGACGCAGCGAGAAGGCGAGCTGGGGGACGAGGAGCGTGGCGGGGTGGGACATCGGTGACCTCCGCCGCGGGCCCTATCCCGCGCCCGCGACCGTGCGCGGGCCCGCGATCGCCTGTGGTACACGACCGACACCCGTCCGCGGAGGCCGGCATGCTCGACCTGCACCTGCCGGGCACCCCGTCGCTCGTGTTCCTCGCCTTCGTCCTCGGCCTGCTGCCGTGGATGGCGCTGCGCAGCGCGGCGCGCGTCCGGGCCGTGCGCGCGGCGGGCACCGAGGCCACGCTGCCGTCGCGCACCCAGCTTTGGGGGAACACGATCCTGCTCCAGGCCGTGATCGGCCTGCTGGCGTGGCGCGTCGGGAGCGGCTTTGGCTACCCGCTGTTCGGCTGGGAGGATCCGTCGTGGGTCGACGCCGTGTGGACGGCGCTCGCCCTGCTGGCGTGCCTCGGCCTGCGGCAGCTGGTGCGCGCGTGGCGCACGCCCGAGGAGCGCCGGACGCTGTTCGTGTTCGTGCTCGCCCCCCGCACCGCGCGCGAGCGTGCGCTGCGCACGGTGGCGATCCTGCTGGCCGGCGTGGCCGAGGAGCTGGCCTACCGCGGCGTCGTCGTCGCCATCCTCACCTACAGCCTCGGCAGCGTGCCGCTGGCCATCGCGCTGTCGGTGGCGGCGTTCACCGCCGTGCACGCCCTGCAGGGGGCCAAGTCCGCCGTGATCGTGGCCAGCGTGGCGCTCGTGATGCACGCGCTGGTGTGGGCGACGGGCACGCTGCTGTGCGCCATGGCCGTCCACATCGTCTACGACTTCCTCGCCGCCCGCGCGATCGAGGCGGAGCTGGCCGCACGCGAGGCCGCGGGAAGCCCTCCTCCGACGGGCTAGACTGCAGGGGAGCGTGGAGACGACGATGGCGCCCAGCGAACCCACCGAGGTCACGCGCCTGCTGCAGGCGATGCAGCACGGCGACCGTGACGCGGGGCGTCAGCTCCTGCCGCTGGTCTACGACGAGCTGCACCGCATCGCCGCGCGCCACATGCGCCGCGAGCGGCCGGACCACACGCTCCAGCCGACGGCCCTCATCCACGAGGCGTGGCTGCGGCTGGCCCCCGGCGACGACGGCTTCACCGACCGCGCCCACTTCCTCGGCATCGCCGCGCGCGTCATGCGCCAGGTGCTCGTCGATCACGCACGCGCCGTCCACGCCACCAAGCGCGGCGGCGACCTGCAGCGGGTGACGATGGACGAGGCGCTGCTCGGCACGGGTGCCCCGCCCGCCGAGCTCCTCGACCTCGATCGCGCGCTCGACGGCCTCGCCGCCCAGGACGCGCGCGCCGCCCGCGTGGCCGAGCTGCGGCTGTTCGGCGGGCTCACCGTGGGGGAGATCGCCACCACCCTCGAGGTGTCCCAGCGCACGGTCGACGATGACTGGGCGGTGGCGCGGATGTGGCTGCGGCGCGCGCTGCAGGGGGACGGTTGACCCCGCCGGACTTCGCCCGCATCCGCGAGGCGCTGCTTCAGGCCCGGGCGCTCGACGGCGCCGCACGCGCCGCGTGGCTCGACGCGCTCGCCACGCGCGACCCGGCCCTGCACGACGCGGTGGCGTCCCTGCTCGCCCACGACGACGCCCCGTCCCCGATCCTCGACGGCGGCCTGCACCCCGAGGGGCCCGGCGCCCTGCTCGCCGCCGCGTGGGCGGAGCAGGACGCCCACGTGCCCGATCGCATCGGCCCCTACGCGATCACCGGGGTGATCGGGCAGGGCGGGATGGGGGTGGTCTACCGCGCCCGCCAGACCGAGCCGCTCGAGCGCGACGTCGCCCTCAAGGTGCTGCGCGTCGGCCTCGACGCCCCCCGGGCCCGCGCCCGCTTCGAAGCCGAGGCCCACGCGCTCGCCCGACTCCACCACCCCCACGTGGCGCAGGTCTTCGACGCCGGCGTCGACGCGGGCGGCAGGCCCTACCTGGTGATGGAGCTCGTCGACGGTGTGCCCCTGACGAGCTGGGTGCTCGCCCACGCCGCGCCCCTGTCCACGCGCCTCGACCTGTTCGGGCAGGTGCTCCAGGCGGTGCGCCACGCCCACCAGCGCGGGCTGATCCACCGCGACCTCAAGCCGTCCAACCTGCTCGTCACCCTCGACGCCGGCGCGCCGCAGGCCAAGGTCATCGACTTCGGCATCGCCAAGGTGGCCGAGCCGGCGCCGGGCGACCCCACGCTGACGCTGGTGGACCAGGTGGTGGGCACCCCCGCCTACATGAGCCCCGAGCAGGCCGGCGCGTTCGGCGGCGAGGTCGACACCCGCACCGACGTGTGGGCGCTGGGCGTGGTGCTGTACGAGCTGCTCTGCGGGCAGCGTCCGTTCGAGCTCACCGACACGCTCCCCGAGCACATCCGCGCCACGCTCACCGGCGCCGCCCCGCGGCCGCCGAGCCGGGTGGCGCCCCCCGACGGCCCCGTGCGCCCCCGCGACCTGGCCGGCGACCTCGACACCATCGTGCTCCACGCCCTGCGCCCCGAGCCCGATCGCCGCTACCCCTCGGTCGATGCCCTGGCCGACGACCTGCACCGACACGCCGTGGGCGAGGCCGTCCGTGCCCGCGGCGACGCGTGGCGCTACCGCACCGGGCGCTTCCTGCGCCGGCACTGGCAGGCCGTCACGGTCGCGGCGGGCGTCGCGGCCACGCTCGCCGGGTCCACGGCCGTGCTCGCCGTGCAGGCCGACCACCTGCGCGAGGAGCGCAACCGCGCCGTGCAGGCCGAGGCCCAGGCGCGCCGCGAGGCCGCCACGGCCACCGGGGTCACCGACTTCCTCGTGAGCCTGTTCGACCTCGCCGACCCCAACGACACCCGCGGCCACGACATCACCGCCCGCGAGGTGCTCGACATGGGCGTGCAGCGCATCCACGACGAGCCGCCGGACGATCCACGGGTGACGGCGCGGCTGTTGCTGGCGCTGGGCGACACCTACCTGTCGCTGCGTGACTTCGAGCACGCCCGCCCGCTCGTCACCGAGGCGGTCACCCTGCGCGAGGAGGCGCTCGGTCCCGACGCCCCGGAGGTGGCCGAGGCGCTGTCGGTGCTGGCGGTGATGGAGCACGACGAGGGCGAGCTCGAGGCCTCCCTGGAGCACCAGCGCCGCGCCATCGCGATCCTCGAGCGCCAGGCCACCCCCGACCCGGCCGCGCTCGCCGAGAACTGGAACGGCCTCGGCGTCACGCTCGACGCGCTGGGGAACTACCCCGAGGCCGAGGCCGCCTACCGCACCACGATCGCCCTGCAGGAGACGGCGCTCGGCGACGAGGACCCGGAGCTGGCGTGGTCGGTGATGACGCTGGGCCAGGTGCGCTACCGCCGCGGCGCGTGGGTCGAGGCGCGCGGGCTGTTCGAGGACGCGCTGGCCCGCCTGCAGCGCCTGGAGGACCCGCCGCCCTTCGACCTCGGCTCGGTGCTCAACAACCTCGGCGGCGCGCGGCTGTCGCTCGACGACGTGCCCGGCGCCGTCGCGGCGTTCGAGCAGGCCCTGGCCACCTTCCGCGACACGTTCGGCGAGGAGCACCCGGCCGTGGGGCGCGGCCTGCACAACCTGTCGCGGGCCCTGCTCGCCGCGGGTCGGGTGGACGAGGCCGCGCAGGCCAGCGAGGCCGGCGTCCGCGTGCTGGAGGCCACCCTCGGGCCCGACCACACGCTCACGGCCGGCGCCATCCTGCAGCGCGGCGAGGTGCAGCTCGCGCAGGGTGCACTCGACGACGCAGCCCTCGACATCGACCGCGCCGCGCGGGCGCTGGGCGACAACCTCGGCGCCGACCACCCGGCGGCGCTCGCCGCGGAGCGCCAGCAGGCCCGCCTGGCCGCGATGCGCGGCGACGCGACCCGGGCCCAGGCCCTGCACACCCACATCCTCGACGCGATCGTCGGTTCGGTGGAGGCCGACAGCCCAGCACTGGCCCGCGCGCGCCTCGATCTGGCGGTCGACCACCTGGCGGCGGGGGACGCCGCGGGGGCCGGCGCGCTCGTCGACGCCGCGCGCGCCGGGCTCGCCCAGCTCCCGCCGTCGCACACGTTCACGCGCCTCGCAGACGGCATCGCCGCCGCGGTCCGGGGGGACGCGGCGGCGAAGGAAGCGGCGGCCGAGGCGCTTGCGACGCGCCTCGGCGCGAACGATCCGTGGGTGACCGCGCTTAGAGGCGGCCGCTGACCAGGATCACCGTCTCGGCGTCGTCGCGGGTGCGCTCGTCGAGCGCCTCGCCCACCATCTTGATCTGGGCGATCTCCAGGGAGTCGGGCACGCAGCCCTGACCCGTCGTCTCGCCGCAGCCGAAGCGGGCGCCGGAGAAGCCGAGCAGGGGCTCCTTCATGTCGGGGTCTTCCGCGCGCAGCTGGCCGTTGACGTAGATGCGCGCGCCCTCCTCCTGCGAGAACCAGTAGGTGATGAGGTGGAAGGCGGACTGGGCGTCGATGTCGAGGTCGGCGGCCAGCATCGAGCTGCCCCCCATGGACATGAACACCGACCGGTTGCCGTCGAAGCCGAGCGTCAGGCCCTGCAGGTCGTTGTCGTTGTTGCCCCACATGAACCACGTCTCCTTGTCGACGTCGGGGCGCTGCTGCGACAGCACCACGATGAAGATCGTGAAGTCGGTGTTCCGCAGGGTGTTGCCCGGGAACATCAGGTAGCCGGAGCGGTAGTTCTGATCGTTGTCGTTGGTGAAGTTGACGGAGCCCGCGGTGTCGGGGTCGGTGCCCGGGGGGCCGGCGATCCAGCCGCCGAAGCGCCAGCCGTCCGGGGGCAGGGCCACCATGGTGTCGTCGGCCCACGCGTCGTGCCACGCGGTCACGCCGTTGGGGATCACCCCGAACGCCTCGGCGTCGATGCCCTGGCTCGCGTCGTACCAGGCGATGGGGCTCGGCAGCGACAGGTCGACCGGGATGCACTCGCGCACGGTGTACTCGGTGGCGACCTTGACGTAGACGGTGCGGTTGTCGACCACGCTGCGCAGCTTGTAGGACAGCGGCTTGCCGGTGGTGATGTCGCCGCCCTCGGTGAGGAAGTCGCGCACCGCCTCGAACGAGCCCGAGAAGGTGGCGAGGGCCAGGCTCGGGTCGCCGCCGAGCGCGAACACCTTGACCTTGGCGTTGGCCAGATCGGTGACGTAGGTGGCCGAGGCGTCGAGCTCGCCGCCCACCACCGCGGCCGAGTACGACGCGCTGATGGAGGCCTCGAGGTCCTTGCGCGACGCGGTGGTCTCGACGAGCAGGTAGAACACGCGCCCGTACGTCACCGACGACACGTAGGCCGCGGGGTTGCCCGGGCCGACGTAGCGCTCGAGGTCCTTGGGCGACACCGACGGCGCGAACACGTCGTCGAGCGACGTCGGCAGGTCGTAGGTCATCGTGTAGTAGGACTGGGTGAGCTTGACGACCCAGCGGTTGAGCGACGTGTCGCTGCTGAACGCGAGATCCGCGTCGACCTCACCCGCCAGCGTGGACACGTTGACGCCCAGCGCCAGCGCCAGCTGCTCGCGCGACTGCACCTCGGACGACTCCAGCGTGAACCGCGCCGCGCCCTGGCCGTTGTTGTTGGCGAGGATCTCGTTGAGCGCTCCCTGGATGGCGCTGTAGGTGACCTGGTCGACGTCGGCCGACACGCCGCGTGAGCCGTTGACGAGGTCGATGCTCACCGTGCCCGGGGCCCGCTCGACGGCGATCGGCTCGGGCGTGGCGTCGGCGAGCGTGGCGCCCTGCAGCAGGCTTCCCGGGTAGATGACCTCGGCCGACGGGTCGAACGTGGCGTAGTCGAGCGGTGCGCGCTCGATGCTGTACTCGCGATCGACGCAGACGTAGCGCTCGCCTTCCTCGTCCTCCTCCTCCTCGGCGTTGGTGGTGGTGATGTCGGTGCGATCCTCGGGCACCTCGAACGTGCCGCCCTTGGCGAGGGCGTCGCGGTAGGCGGCGTCGGAGTAGCTGTTGCAGGCGGCGGCCAGCAGGGTGCCGAGCAGCAGCGCGCTGCGCACGAGCGCGTCGGCGGGGGCGTGGCGTGTCATGGACTCTCCTTGCGGATGCTGCGACCGACGGGGGCCGCTCACCTGCAGCTGCGCGGTCCACGTCGGATCCACGCAGAAAAAAGGCACGTGTCGAACGTATGCCGTCGGCGGCGCATGCCCCAGAGCGCGGGCCGACCGGCAGGATCGGCGAAACGGCTCCCGATCGATCGCCAAAGACCCACCCCATCGGGGGATTCGAGGGTCCCTCGTTTCTGTCGTAGCGTTCCGTTGTGATTCGGGGGGAGCCGCGCGTCACGGTTCAGGGGGAACCGACGCAGCGGCACTGCGGCGCTCACGCCTTCGGGTCGTGAGCGTCGCTCCACCACGCCCGTCGCTTGCCGGGCGTCCGTTCCTGTCGGTCAAGGCGTCCCTTTCGAAGCCGGCCGGAGCGGGCGCCCCCATCGCGGCGCGCCCCGTCCGTGCGACCCGAACGACCCGTTGGCGAGGCGACCTACAGCCAGAGGTCGCGGCAGGCCTCGGCGAGCTCGACGCGGGAGGCCACGCCGAGCACCTCGTAGATGCGCTTGAGGTGGGTGCGGACCGTCTCGTCGCCGCGGCCCAGCATCTTGGCGATCTCGGACACGGTGGCGCCGCGCATGGCCGCCTGCGCGATCCGACGCTTGCGCGGCGTGAGCAGCATCGGGGCCACGATCTGCATCGGCTCCGTGGGCGCGCACGAGGCGAGCACCACCTCGGTGCCTTCCCCGATGAGCCGCTCGAACGTGACGTGGACGCCCTGCACGACGCGCTCGTGGCTGCCGTCGCCCGCCAGGAAGCTGGACGCCAGCGCGCCGATGCGCTCGATCACCAACGGGTTGGCGTCGAACGTGCCGAAGCGGGGCCGCCCGTCGCCGGAGAACACCACCGCGGTGTGACGCGACAGCGCCGCAGCGCGCATGCCCTCGTCGCGCAGCGCGTCGAGCAGGGCGGGCACGACGGCGTCGGCCGAGAGCTTGTCGGCGGCGTCGAGCGCGCGCCGGCCCCGGTTGCGGAACACCGACACCGAGCCGAGGTAGCGCATGCCGTCGCGCAGGTGGACCGACAGCAGGTCGGCGTCGCCCACCGTGCGCGACAGCGCCTGCCGCGCCTCGGCGGGGAGCTCCGCGATGCGCGCCAGCCCGAAGCTGTCGAACGGCGGCGCCGTGGCGAGATCGACGCCCAGCTCGGTGTAGGGCACACCGTCGAGGTCGACCATCGGCGTGACCTGGCCCCGCGCGTCGACCGCGACTGGATTGACGATGCGCAACCGTCGGTCGGCACCGCCCCGCGCGAGCTGGTGATGGATGGCCACGTCGCCGTCGACCCGGTCGAGCAGCGCCATGAGCACGTCTTCGCGGCGCGAGCGCGCCGGACCGGGACGGCTCGCGCCCCGATCCACAGCATGAAGCATCATCCGATTCGCCCCCGGCGCATCGTGAAGTAGAGTCCAACCCCTGCCCGGCCACTCTAGCCGACCGTGACGGGTTTGTGGCGACCGTCCAGTTTTTGCGACACCTCCCGGTCACGGTTTGCACGTCGGAGCGCGCGGATGCCCCCCACGTCACGAGTACGGGTTCTCGCATCTACGCTGATGTGCTTGGTGATCCTTGCCTTCTGCGCGGTCGTCCGCCGGCCGGACCTCGTCGGCAGCCCGCAGACGCTTTCTGCGGTGGCGATGGTCGTCCTGCTCGGTACCGCCTGGATCTGCCAGGGCGTGCTGCTCCCCACGGCGTCGGTCGACACACGCGACCGCGGATTGATGATCCTCGCGATCGCGATGCGCCTCGCCGCCGTGCCGTGGATGCCTCACCTCTCCGACGACGTCTACCGGTTCCTGTGGGATGGACGCCTGCTCTCGGCCGGGCTCGACCCGTTCGCCCACACGCCGGTGGAGGTGTGGAACGCGGCCGACGTCGGCCTGCGCGAGGTGCTTGCGGACCTGTACGCCCACTTGAACAGTCCCGAGTATTACTCCGTCTATCCACCACTCCTGCAAGGACTGTTCGCATTCGCTACGGCACTCGTCCCCGGAGTGCTGCTCGGGCAGGTGGTGGTGCTCAAGCTCGTGATCGTGGCCGCCGACGTCGCCAGCATCCTCCTCCTCGACCACCTGGCCGTCCGGTTCGGCGTCGACCGCCGGGTCACGTGGCTGTACGCCCTGTCGCCCGTGGTGGTCGTCGAGCTCGTGGGCAACGTGCACTTCGAGGCCCTGATGATCACGGGGTTGCTGGGCACGTGCGCCCTGCTGGCCCGGGGGCGGCCGGCGGCGGCCGGCGGCGCGTTCGCGGTGGCCGTGGGGGCCAAGCTCCTGCCGCTGATCGTGCTGCCCGCGGTGCTGCGGCGCCTGGCGTGGCGGGACGCGCTGGTGCTGACGTCGGTGGTGGTGGCGCTGACGGTGGCGAGCTTCGCGGCGCTGCTCGACGGCCACGATCTCGCCCACCTGGCGTCCAGCCTGCGCCTGTACGTGCGGACGTTCGCGTGGAACGGCGGGCTGTACGAGCTGGTGCAGTCGCTGCGGTGGTCACGGCACACGGGCACCGTGCTGGCTGCGGTGGCCGGCGGGATCGTGCTGGTCCAGGCCGCGACCGAGCGGGCCCCCACGGTGGCCACCCTGCCGCGCCGGATGCTGCTGGCGCTGGCCACCTGGCACCTGTGCGCCACCACCGTCCACCCCTGGTACCTCGTGCCGCTCGTCGCCCTGACCGTGCTCACCCCCTACCGGTTCGCCGTGGCGTGGTCGGGCCTGTCGATGCTGACCTACGCCGGCTACTGGCGCGAGCCGGTGGGGCAGGCCTGGGGCGTGGTCGCGGTGGAGTACGTCGCGGTGGCCGGCCTGCTCGGGCTGGAGGCCTTCGTGCACGGCTCCGGCGGCCTCGACCGCTGGCTGCGGCGGCAACCGCGGGTGCGGCGGTGGATGGCGGCCACGATCCCCGCCCGCCTGGCCCGCAAGCTCTACCTGGTGACGCCGTGGCTGCGTCCCGACGACCGCGTGCTCGATCTCGGCACGGGCTCGGGTGCGGTGTGCGCCGCCCTGCGCGAGCTCGGGCACGACGTGGTCGCCGTCGACCTCGAGGACCACACCCTGCGATCGGTCGGCGTGCGCATCGCCGACGGCACCGCGCTGCCGTTCCCCGACGACGCCTTCGACGTCGTGTTGCTGCTCACGGTGCTGCACCACGCCGACGACCCCGATCGCATGCTCGGCGAGGCCGCACGCGTGGCACGCCGCGCCGTCGTCGTGATGGAGGACGTGCACCACCACCCGCTGCAGCGCTGGTGGACCACCCTCGCCGACAGCCTGTCCACCCTCGATCTCGCCGGCCACCCCCACCACAACCGCGACGACGCCGGCTGGCGCGCCGCGTTCGCGCGCCACGGCCTGCGCGTGGCGGCCGACCGTCACGTGCGGACGCTCGGCGTGTTCGCCCAGGCGGTCTACGCCCTGGTACCGGACGGACCTGCGGATCGTACCGACCCGTTGCCGCGACCTCCCTCGTTGACGAACGCGTCGGCGGGTTAGGCTCCCGGCCACCGGGAGTCCACCACGTGAAGCCCACCTGGGCCAGCCTCGCCCCCATCCTGCGCGGCGCCGACTGCGACGAGGACCAGTCCTGGGCGGTGGTCCTGCAGCACCACGGCTTCCTGCTCGGCGCCGTGCGGCGCGTCGTGTCCCGTGCTCCCGACGTGGTGGCCACGTGGGACGGCCGCACCGACGCCGCCGTCTCCGAGGCGTTCCAGTGGATGGTCGAGCGCCTCGTCAAGCGCATCCAGTCCGATCCGCCCGGCCTGCCGGTCAGCGAGCGGGAGGACGGCAGCCGCGGCTCGGCCGCCCGGTGGTTCTTCACCGTGGCCGCCAACCTCGCCCGCGACTGGGTCAAGGCCCAGCGCCGCCGCCTGCGGCGCGAGGTCGAGATCCCCGAGCACAAGCCGGTCTCGATCGACGACGAGCCGCCGATCCTGTGGGACGACGCCGCGCTGCGCAAGCTGTCGCGCCTGCTCGAGCGCCCCGAGCGCGCCGGCGTGCCCGACACCCACGTGCTCGCCTACGTGTGCCTGTACCGTCCCGAGTCGGTCGACCGGCAGATGGTGGTGCGGGCCCACGCCTACGTGCCGTCCGCCGGCAGCCGCTCCGGCCAGCCCGGCCTGTTCCGCGACGTCGAGACCACGTGGCGCGCCCTGCAGGGCTGGCGCACGCAGCACGGCGTCGACCCGTTCACCGCCGAGGCCCGCGCCGAGCTCGCCTGGATCCTGCGCAGCAGCGACGACGGTCCGGCCCACACCTGGCGCGACCGCGACCGTCGCGGCGCGCGCACCGCCACGGTCACGATCGGCAAGTGGGCGATCCGCTGCGC
>JACKEP010000032.1 GCA_020632915.1 Alphaproteobacteria bacterium
TCGAGGTCGCCGATCGCGGCCTCGTCGAGGTCGGCCTCCGAGGCCAGCTCGAGCTGCTCCCAGGTCAGGCCCGAGGCGCTGCCGCGCTGCACGAGCACGCCCTGCCCGCCGTCGAGCCAGAGCAGGTCGTCGTAGCCGTCGGCGTCGGCGTCGAGCACGCCAACCGCCGCCGCGGTGGTGACGGCGTCCACGCGCCAGGTGAAGTCCGCGGACAGACCCGCGTCGGAGGGGTGGTACACGATCCGGTCTTCGACACGCTCGCGCACCAGATCGAGGCCGCCGTCGCCGTCGAAGTCGTGGAACACCGCGGTGGTCCCGCGGCCGCTCTGCAGGTTGGACGCCACGCCGAAGCCGGTGCCGTCGCCATAGGCCACAGCGAGGCCGTACACGTGCGTCGCCACCAGGTCGAGGATGCCGTCGCCGTCGACGTCCTCGGCGAACGTCTCGTAGGCACGCCGATCCCACACGTTGACCAGGCTGCCGAACACACCCCCGTCGTTGGGAAGGTAGCCCATGACGGAGTCGTCGAACGACGTCACCAGCACCTCCGGGTACCCGTCGCCGAACAGGTCGACGATCTCGAAGTCGCGCGGGTGCCACACGTCGAGGAGCACGACCGGCGCGGCATAGGACGGCACGCCCGGCCCTGCTTCGTTCACGTACAGCAGGACCTGATCGTCCAGGATCAGGGCGACCACGAGGTCGAGGTCGCCGTCGTCGTCGACATCGGCGAAGTCGAGGTTGGCGGGTGTGTCGCCGGTGCCGACGAGGAGCGTTGCGGGCCCGTAGGCGACGCCGATGTTCTCGTACCAGTAGATCGAGTCGGTGGAGAGGCTCTCGCCTCGCGTCGGCACCACGAGGTCCAGGTCGCCGTCGGCGTCCACGTCCACGAGCACCACGGCGTCGCCGTAGTGGCTGTCGGTGTCCACGGTCACGCTGACCCAGGGCGACGCCACGTCCACTTCGTCGCACACCCCGTCGAGGTCGGTGTCGGCGCCCGTGCCGAGGCAGGGGTCGACGTCGTCGCAGGTTCCGTCGCCGTCGGTGTCGCCGGTGGCGTCGTCGCCGACGCAGGCGTCGACGTCGTCGCAGACACCGTCCAGGTCGCTGTCCGGACCCGTCCCGTAGCAGGGGTCGAGGTCGTCGCAGGTGCCGTCGCCGTCGCTGTCGCCGGTGGCATCGTCGCCGTCGCAGGCGTCGAGATCGTCGCAGACCCCGTCGCTGTCGGTGTCGCCGAGGGCGTCGTCGCCCGTGCAGGCATCGAGGTCATCGCAGACGCCGTCGCTGTCCGCGTCGCCGCTGGCGTCGTCGCCGTCGCAGGCGTCGAGATCGTCGCAGTCGCCGTCGACGTCGGTGTCGCCGAGGGCGTCGTCGCCGGTGCACATGTCGCGGTCGCCGCAGATGCCGTCGCCGTCGTCGTCGCCCGTTGTGTCGTCGCCCGTGCAGGTGTCGGCCGGATCCAGATCGCAGATGCCGTCGACGTCGGTGTCGACCAGGGTCTCTGCGCGCGTGCCGTCGTAGGGGAAACAGTCCGACAGATCGGGCGCCCCGTCGCCGTCGACGTCGTTGGTGGTGTACAGCTCGCCGCCGCCCGTCGTGATGGTGGCGAGGTTGTTCACGAAGGGTGCGGCGAGCACGACGCGGCCGCCGCCTCCGGCGCCACCGCCCACGCGCGCCGTGCCCCCGGTCGCCGACACGGACGTGGTCGTGTCCAGGAAGAGCAGCTGCTCGGCGTGCAGGAACACGCCGCCGCCCGCGCCCGCGCCCCCGTCGAGGGGCGACGCACCATCGGCAGCAAGGGTAGAGGACACGATGCTCATCCCGTAGGCGCCGAGCTCCAGTCCGCCGCCGCCGCCGCCACCTTGCCCTGCAGCGACCGGCGCGCCGCCGGAGCCTCCCTGGATGCGCACCCGGAGGTCACCGTACGTCGTTCCCCCGGCGCCGGCGTCCGGGAAGGTGTTGCCGGCGCTGCCGGCGCTTCCGAACCCGCCACCGCCACCACGGAACCTCCCACCGCCGGGGCCGCTGCCGTTGCCCGTCCCGGACCCGCCGTCGTAGCCCCCGGGACCGGCGGTCTGTCCGCTGCCGCTCATGTCGAAGAGCACGCCGTCGAGCACCATGTCTTGCTTCGCGAGCAGGACGAGCGGTCGGCTGCCGGTCACGAAGATCTCGGAGCCCGTCAGGGTGAGGTTGTCGAAGGTGAACACCGCGGCGCCGTCGGCGGACACCACGCCCTGGAGCAGCACCCCCCCTCCCCAGCCGAGGGTGTCGGTGTTCACGATCACCTGCCCGTCGTGCTCGAGGTCACCGTACAGGGAGGTGTAGGCCCCGGGATCGTGGGGGCCAGCGTGTGCCGTGAGGGCGAGGAGCAGGACGAGCATGGGGTCTCCGGCGAGGTCGGGGGCGAGCGCGGACGGCTTCCGCTTGGAGAAACGACATCCGCCGGAAACGCGGATCAGAAATCTGAGGGGAGGGTGGGGAGATCTGGCGGGGAAGCCCTGTGCTAGCGTTCCGTTCCGTGTCCCACCGCCTGTTCGTCTCGTACGCCATCGCCCCCGATGCCCACGTGGATCGGGTGATCGCGCTCGTGGCCGAACTCGCCGCCCGAGGCTTCGACGTGGTGTTCGACCGGGACCACGACCACCCGCCCGAGGGGTGGTCGACGTGGATGCAGCGGGAGCTCGCCGCCGCCGACCGGATCGTCGTGGTGTGCACGCCGGCCTACCTTGCCCGCGCGCGCGGTGAGGTGCCGGAAGGCGAGGGTCGGGCGGTGGCCTGGGAGTGGCACCTCTGCCGTGGGCAGCTGTACGACGGACGGGGTCACGCCGGACGGATCGTCCCGGTCTCCTTCGATGCCGAGGGCGCGCGGAGCGTGCCGGAGGAGGCGTGGGATCTGCCGCGCTACGACCTGGGGACCGACGAGGGTGTGGAGCGCCTCGTGGCAGCGCTCCGCAAGCCGCTGGTCGTCCGTCCCCGCCCTCCGGGACGCGCGGCGGCACCGGTACGGGGCGATGTGCCCGACACCCGCCTGGTGCGTGCGCTCGTCCGTGCTTGCGATCGACGCGGCTGGCCCGTCTCGGCGGACGGCGTCCACGTCGGATCGGTGGTGGTGCCCCTCGAGACCGTCGCCGGGATCAACCGTCGGATCCTGGACTCACGGTGGTACACCCACCTGCCGCCCATCCTCGGATCCGACGAGCCGTTGCCGATGGCGTCGATGTTCGTGGAGCTGTCGCTGGCGTCCTCGGCGTCCGAGCCCAATCCGTTGCTGCTCGCCGAGCGGCCGTCGCTGGCCACGGAGCTGAATCGACGACGGGCGCGCCGACGCCAGCGACGGGTCGACCTCGAGGCGTTCCTGGAACTGCCAGCGTCGCGGTTCGCCGTGGTCCTCGGTGACCCGGGAAGTGGCAAGTCCAGTCTCGTCCGGCGGATCGCGCTGGATGTCGCGCAAGACCGCGCCCCGCGATGGACCACGGCCGTGGTCGTGCCGCTGGCCCTGTGGTGGGAGGCGTGTGGGCAGCACGGCGTGGACCTGGCGGCGTTCGGCCTCGCCCAGCTGCTGGACCGCACGGCGGTGCCCGGCTCGGTGACACCCGCCGAAGTGGCGCGTCGCGGGTCCGCGCTCCAGGCGCTCGACGCCATCCTGTCCGAGATGGATCGAGGGGAGGAGTCGGGTGTCCTCTGGCTGGTCGACGGCTTGGACGAGCTCGCCGGCAACCCCGAGGCCACCCGCGCGGCCACGCTGCAGATCCGCGCGCTCGCGGCCCGCTTCGGCTGCATCGTGACCTCGCGACCGGCAGGGTTTCTCGGCGGCCTCGACGAGCAGGCGCGGTTCGTGCTGCTCGAGCTCGACGACGATGACGTCCACACGCTGGTGGTGCAGTGGTTCGCCCACCAGGGAGAGGGCGACGGTGCGTCCTCCGCGTTGCTCACCCAGATCGACGGAAACCCGCGCCTGCAGGAGATGGCGCGCAACCCGTTCCTGTGCACGCTCCTCTGCCTGTTGGCGCAGTCCACGAACGGCCCGGTCCCGGCCTACCGGCCGGATGTGTATGAGCGCGTGCTCGACCTCGCCCGTGAGCAGGCCGTGAGCCGGACCCAGGAACCATCCTGTTTCGACCAGGAGAGCCGCGACGCGTTGGCCCGCTGCTGTGCGTGGCTGCATACCGACGCGCCGCACGCGCCGCGCCACCTGTTCAGCGACGACGACTGGCGCCGGTGCGATCCTCGGGCCCCCGACCTCGTGCGGCGCGTGCTGCCGGCGCGCGTGGTGACCCGATGGGGTGCGGCGGGGGACTACCACCTCATGCACCTGACGATGCACGAGTACCTGGTGGCGCGACACCTGGTCGATGCAACCCCGGCCGACGCGCTCCCGGAGCTGCTGCGCGAGCGTCGCTACCTGCCCCAGTGGCGGGTGATCCTGAGGTTCGCCGGCGCGTTGTGGTGGATGAAGGGCGACCGCGACGCCTTCAAGGCGCTGCTCGTGTCGCTGCTCGACCCCCCGGACCTGCTCGGCAAGACGTGCATCGACGTCGCCTGGATCCTCGTCGACGCCGGCGTGGAGGACACGACCTCCCTGCTGGGCGAGGACCTGCGCGAGACGCTCTGGTCGGTGTGGGCCGAAGGGCAGCCGTTCCTGCAGGACGCCGCGTCCCAGGCGCTGGGCATCCTGTGCCGGGACTGGCTGTGGCAGCGCGTCCTCGCGGTGATGGAGGGCGCTGCTGAGGCGCCTCAGCGCGCCGAAGGCACCTCCTCGGCGCTGGAGCTCGTGTGGCTGGGGGAGCCGGAGCGCCGGGAGCGGGAGGCCGACCTCCGCGTCCTGCGCCTGCTCGCCGAGCTGCGCGACGACGACGCCGTCGACCTGTTGTTCGAGGTGGCGTTCGGGGGCGGAAGCGCCGACGCGCGGTACGTCGCCGTCGACACCCTGGCGGACATCGGCACCCGCCGGGTCCGTACGGAGTTCGCCCGCCGCGCCGCCGACGAGGCGCTGTCGGACACGCACGTGGCGCTGATCGCCCGGTTCGCGGCCCGGGCGCGGCACCACGCCCTGGTGCCGTGGCTCTGCGATCGGCTGCTCGGTGCGCCCGTGGTGGTGGAGGCGCCCGGCGTGGACGCCTCGGTCCCGGAGGATCGGCGCGAACCGCTGTTCGTCACACTCCTCGGGACGATCGGCGAGCTGGCGGACCCCGACGCCATCGACGTCATCGGGCGCTGGGTGCTCGCGCAGTGGCCTGTGGCGGACGAGGAGCTGGGTGTCGAAGCGGCTGCAATCGTGCTGGAGACCGTGGGCGCCATCGTCCTCGAACACGACGCGGCCCGACCCCAGGCGCTCGCGGTGCGCGAGACGGTTCAGGGTGTGCTGGGCGACGAGGCGTGGCAGCTCGTCCGGGCCGCCGCCGTGGCGTGGACCCTGGCGCGCGAAGACGAGCTCCTCGCGTGGCTCGACGACCCCTCTGAGCGGTCGGAGATCCTCGACGGCCTCGGCGACGCGGCGGACGCCGGGCATCCGATCCCGTCGCGTGTCCGCGACGCGATGGAGCGGCTGGCCGACGAAGGCGACGACGAAGCGTTCCAGGCGCTGGTCAAGGCGGAGATGTGCAGCTTCCTCGTCGAGGGGTCGACCCCGCGCTTGGACGGCCTCCGCGCGGGCCTGTCGGCCGACGGCAGGGAGCGGCGCGCGACGGCGGCCTACGCGCTCGGCCTGCTGGAAGATACCGCCTCCGAGCCCACGCTCAGAGCGCTCGCGCGCGACCCGACGCAGGGTGCGTTCGTTCGGGTGAACGCTGTGCAGGGCCTCGGGATGCTGCCGCAGGTGGGTGCCAGGACGCTGGACCTGCTGGAGCGGCTGCTCGCGGACGACCTGCCCGAAGTCCAGGAGGTCGCCGCCTCCGCGCTGTGCACCCACGATCTTGCGCGCGCAGGGCGTCATCGTGGCCTCCCGACGGTCCGTCACGAGCTCGCGCGCCGCGCCGCCCTTCGGAACGAGCTCGTGTTCGAGGCCGGCTTCGTGGACGAGCGGGGCCTGTTTCACCCATGGACCTCGTCGGGCGGGTAGGGGGGCTCCTGGCCCCGCGGGCCCGGGTCGTCGACTGCCGTACAGCGTTCGCGCACCCGCCTCCACCCCCCGCTCCTGCCCGCCTCACCTGCACCCTCGCCGCCGTCCCCGCCGCGAACAGCACAATCGCGACCCCTCATGCGCGCGGTTGTGAGCCTGTCCCGTCTCTGCCTACAGTCCGCGCCGTGGCCCGCACCTGTCGCCGCCCGTGGCGTCTCGGTGTCGGGCGAGCGGGGGAGACATGCGCAGGGTCGAGGGGTTCGCGGTCGTCGTCGCGCTGGCCGGCTGCAGCGGTGGCGGGGGGCAGGGGTCGGGCACGCTCGGGTTGGAGATCAGCGGCACCACGCCGTCGTGGTTCGGCGACGTGCCCGTGGCGCTTGCGCCCGCCGACTGGAAGGGGGCCAACGACTTCGGACCCGTGCTGCAGTGGGGAGAGTCGGCCATCGGCGGCGTCGACGACTGGTTCTCGCCCTACTGGACCACCACGTTCCCGCTGCCCGCCGACGTCGCGGAGCAGTCGGGCCTCGGCCCGGACGCGAAGGTGACGTTCTACCTGCAGACTCACGACATCATGCTGCTCGGGCCCATCTTCAGCGGGCTGCTCGTCTTCGACGACTTCAAGGGCGCGTCCGAGTACGACCTGTCCGAGGGCTCGGGGGTCGCCGAGCGGGTGCGGTGGACCGGCAACTGGAAGGCACCGCTGGTGTTCTCGGGCACCATCGACGCCACCGTCGACACCCTCACGCTGCACGGCACCTACGAGATGCCGCTCGTGTGCGGCGACAAGCCCAACTCCGGCAGGAACTGCGGCACGAACGGCATCGACCCGAACGTCGCGGCCTTCGTCACGGTCGACGACCCGTTCGTCGGCACCTGGTCCGAAGGCAACTACCAGTCCGATTGCCCGGCCGAGGTCGAGGCCACCTTCCTCGACGGCGCGGACTACACCTGGAACATCGAGACGATGACGATCGGCGCGGGCCAGCCGCTCGACTGCCACGTGTCCGAGGGCACCAGCGGGCAGTGCGGCGGGGCCGTGGCGTCCGTCCAGGCCGACGGCTGCACGTGGACCGTCGACGCCTACGGCAGCCCGGGGACGCAGGTCTGGGTCTGGGGCACGGCCGACGCGAGCTGCACGCGCGAAGGGGGACGGTTCTGCGTCGCCACCCGCTGGGAGGACGCGCGATGAGGCACGCCATCCTGACGCTGGTGCTCGCCGGCTGCGCGGGCGGTGCGGGAGGGCTGGCGTTCGACGCCGAACGCATGGCCCAGCGCGCCGAGCTGTCGATGGAAGACACCGTGGCGATGCTGCATCGCGGCGACCACCTCTACGTCGCCGCGGGACCGTCCGAGCTCGCCGTGGTCGACATCTCCGACCCGCTCACGCCCACCGAGGTGGGCCGGTGGACGTCGGGCATCGGCAACACCCAGACCACCGCCCTGCTCTGGCTGGACGACCTCGTGGTGATGGCCGTGGGCTGGGACGTCTACGTGCTCGACGTGTCGGACCCCACGTCGCCCCAGGTCGTGAGCCGCACCGGCATGGAGGTGCACATCGTCGGCCTCGCGCTGAGCGGCGACACCCTGGCGGTGTGGGGCGACGGCGTCAACCCGACGCTCGACCGCCTGTATGTCCTCGACCTGTCGGATCCGGCGGCCCCGGCGCTCGGCGGCTTCGTGCCGTTCGACTGGGCCCGTTCGACCGTGCAGGGTGTGGGCGGTGGGCGCTTCGTCGGGGGCGCGCCCGACGAGGCGACGGGCGGTGGCCTGGCGCTGCTCGACGCCACGGACCTCGCGACCCCGACGTTCGGGGCACCGTCGGCTGCACCTGGAGGCTTCGTGATGGCCGTGGAAGGGGACGACGCCTACGTCCATGACCAGCGCGACCTCCACGTCGTCGACGTCCGCGATCCCGCAGCGCCCACGCTGCGCTTCAGCCGGGACCTCGTCGCCTTCGACAAGGTGCTGCTCGTCGGGGGCTACGTGGGCATCACGCACCCGGCGGGCGTGTGGATGTTCCCGAAGGCCGAGCTCGAGACGCTGCCGGACGGCATCGGGCTGCCCGTCCCCACCACCGAACGGGTGCAGGCGCTGGTGTTCGACAGCCCGTACCTGTACATCGGCGCCGAGAACGTGCTCTACACGATGCAGGAGCTCCCGGACTGACGTCCACGGGAGCCCACGGTCCGCTCACGACGAAGGCTCCCGATGGCTGTTCAACCCTGGAAGCTCCCGGTCGACCCCGGCCCCCTCGCGGCATTGGGGGTCCAGGAGATCGACGACCTCTACCTCGTGCGTCACGCGCTGGGGTCCGCGGGACTGTGGTGGGTGGCGCCCCTCGCCGAGGACGAGGTCTGCAACGTGTACGGCGTCGCGCTGTCCCCGGACCGCCCGGTCGCGACGTCGCCGGTCGTCCACGCGATGTTGGGCGACGTGGCGGTGGTGTGTAGCCGCGGTGAGCACGCCGTCGCGGCGACGGCATGGTTCGCCCGGCTCACGCGCAGCGCCATGGCCTGGCGTGAGGTGCAGGAGGTCTGGACGGACCTGCGGGGTCCACTCGCCGCGCTGGAGCGCTCGCTGGGTGGCGACGGGGGCGTGGCCTGTTTGGAGGAGGTCCTGTTCGACGAGGCGTTGGCGACGCTCCCCTGGAACCGGCGCCTGGAGCCGGTGCCGATCCGGCGGGGCCTCGAGGTGCTGGCACGCGTCGACCCCACGGCGGAGACCGCGACGTTCTGCGCCCTCGCGGGCGCCTGGCTCGACGACGGGACGATGCCGTCGGACGCAGACGTCCAGGCGACCGGCATCTGGCGCTCGACGTTCGCGACGCTCGCCACGGCGTCGCGTGAGCCGGCGCCGATCGACCGGCTCACGCGCTGGCATGCCGGCACGCCCGCCGCCCTCGGCCACGCGATGTGGCCCGCTCCCGACCCGCGCAGCTACGCGAACTTCCTCTGCGCACAGCGGTTCCACACGGCGTGGGCGGAGCGCTCGGGAAGGCCCTGGACCGATCCGTCGCTCACGCTCGACACCTGCCTGGAGCGCGCCGCGCACGGTGATCTCGCCGCGGCGTGGCTCGGGCTCCAGGACCTCAGCTTCCGCTACGTCGGCACGGCCGAGCTGTGCCCGTCGGACCTCCCACGGGCGGCCGCCGAGATCGCGCGGGGCGCCGGGAACGCCGAGGTCGCCGACCTGGTGTCGGAGATGGTGGAGATCCTGGCGGACGACCCGTACTGACGGCGGTGCGGCGTGAGCCCGTGAGCCCGTGAGTGAGGCCAAGGCTCACGCCAGCGCCGCCTCTCGCGCGTCGGTGGCTGCACGGGCTGCCGAGCCCTCGGCCGTCGCCTGCCGCGCAGCGGCCAGGTCCGCTCGTGCACCTGCGACATCCCCCCTCGCGGCGCGGATCGCCGCGCGCAGCCACCGCCACTGCAGGTGGCGATCGGACCCGAAGCGCTGTCCGAGGTCGGGCGTGGCGAGCACGGCGTCGGCGATGGCCAGCGCCTCCTCGGTGGCCCCCGAGAGCGCGAGCACCGTCGCCAACGCGGCCTCTGCCCGCAGGCGGTCGCGGATGGCGCTCGGGTGCTGCTGGAGCACGCGCCGCGCGGCGGTCAGGCACGTGACCGCCTCGTCGACGTCGTCGCTGTCCGCGACGGGCCGTGGGGACGGCGGCGCGGGGTCGTCCGGTGCGCGGGCGATGTGGAACGGGTCGGCGACGCGCTGACGCAGGCGCGCCACCAGGGCGTCGCCGAGCTCCATCCGCACGAGCGCGGTGTCGACGGCGTCGGCGGGCAGGCCCTGCGCAGCCTGGAGCGCCAGTCGCTGCAGCGCGACCACCGCGGCGAGGGCGTGGTGGGCGCTCAGGTCGCGCGCCGTCCAGTAGGCGGCGTCGAGCCGGCTCTGGGCCCGGTTGCCCCCCTGGACGTGCAGGTGGTCCGCACGGGTGGCGGCGCCGACCGCGTCGTCGATGTTCCCAGCGCGGGCCAGCGCCCGCGCCAGGTGGGTCCACGTGTGCGCCTGACCCCCGACGGGCTCGCCGAACGCGGCCTCGTCGTCGGCGACCTGGCGCCAGTGGCGGGCCGCGTCACGCCACCTCCCGTGCGCGGCGGCACGCTGCGCCAGCTCGGTGGCGAAGCTGGCGCGCAGGCGCGGGTCGTCTGGGCCACCCCACCCCCCGTCGTCGCCGACCATGCTGGCGAGCGCGGCCTCCTGTCGCGTCCAGTCCTTGGCCTTGCGGGCGGCGTTGGCCTGCGTGAGCCGATCCCGCCAGTCGGCGGGCGTGGTCGGCGGCTCCAGCGCCGCCGGGCGTGCCGCGAGCTGATCGGCGAACGCGCGGACGACCGTGGCGACGTCGCCGAGCGCGACGTCTTCGCCGGCGCCGTGCGGGTGCAGGCGCACGGTGTCGGCATCGGCGCGGGCGTCCATCACCAGACAGTCACCGACGCCCGACAGGTAGGCGACCACGAGCAGGCCGCGCGCGGTGCAGCGGCGGCCATCGTCGGTCTCCAGCTGGTGTTCGGCGGTCTCCGACACGCGGGTGTCCACGTCGCCCGCGCTGCCCGGCACCCTCACCGCGAGCGCGGGAACGGGGAAGGCACCGACGGTGCGGAGCACGCGACCCCACGCGTCCGGGACCGTGAGGCCGACGGTCTGGGCGTGCCGTGCGAGGGTCGCCTCGTCGACGGGCTGGAGGAGGTGACCCACGTGCGCCGCTGCGCGGCGGAGATCCGTGAGGGCGGCGTCGAGGCGGTCGGGCATGGGGGCTCCACGAGGGCTTGGGGGACGGGTCGGGCCATCCTACGAGACGGCGCCGCCGTGCGAGCGTCGGGATACGCTCGCGCCGATGTCCGACGCCGAACCCCCCGCCGAACCCCCCGCCGAACCCCCCGCCGTACCTGCGACCCCTGCGACCCCTGCGCCCGCTCCCTCGCGGTGGGCGCGCGCGCTGCGCGAGGTCGCGGTGGTGGCGGCCGTGCTGGTCGTGGCGCTGCCGGTGGTGGGGTGGCTGCGGGCGCCCACGCTGCCGGTCGAACCGCCGACGCTGCAGCTGCGCAGCCTCGCGGGCGCCGAGGTGTCGCTGTCCGACTTTGCGGGTCGCACGGTGCTCGTGAACTTCTGGGCGACGTGGTGCGGCCCGTGTCGTGTGGAGCTGCCCATGCTGCGCCACCACGACAGCGACGCCACCCCGGTGCTGTTCGTCGCGGTGGACGGCGCGCCTGCGGCGCTCACGGCCTTCGCGGTAGGGGAGGGGCTACCGCTGGAGCGCGTGGTGGTGGCGGACGGCGGGGTGCTCGAGGCGTGGGGCGTGCGCACGCTGCCCACCACGGTCATCGTCGGTCCCGACGGGAGCGTGCGCGCGGCGCACACAGGGCTCGTGACGCCGCTGCAGCTGTGGTGGTGGTCGCGCTGAGGGGCCGTGCGCGCAGGCTCACGGCGTGGCGCGCGTGGCGTGTGCGACCACCTCGGTGGGGGGCGCGTCGGCCGTGAGCCACGCGTCCAGGCGCAGCGCAGCGGGGGTCCGCGCAGCGGCCAGCTCCGCGCGCCAGCGCGCCGACAGCGGCTGGTACGCGACGCGCGCGGTCACGTGCAGCGGTCCCGTCGCCCCCGGCAGCGCGACGTCCAGGTGCACGGTGTCCTGTCCGGGGCCGAAGTCCGCGTCGCCCTCGACGCCGGTCGGGTGGGCGTCGGGTGCGTCCGGGTGGCTCGGCGACCACCCCCGCGGGAGCAGACGATCGTCGCGGTGGTGGTCCGCACCAGAGAGCAACGAGAAGGTCGGCTGGTCGTCCAGGCCCGCCATGACGACCTCCCAGCTCGCGACGACGTCGTCGGTGTCGACGACGTCGACGTGGCCGGGCCCGGGGCCGCCCGCCCGCTCGCGCGTCAGGACGGTGCCGGTCGCGTCGACGAGGCGCCCGTCGGCGTCCCACCCGCCGCTGCGGAACAGGACGGTCCCGGCGTCGTCCGTCACCGTGAGCTCCACCCACGCGCGACGGGACGGGAAGCCCGACGGGAAGCGGTGACCCGCGTCGTGGCGCACGGTGACCGCCGCCGTGAGCCGGTCGTCGGCGTAGCGCACCGGACCGATGTCGACGTGGACCGCGTCGGCCAGGAACGCGCGCGTGCGTGCGATCTGGGCGTCGAACGCCGCAGTGGACGCGCGGGGACGCAGGGCGTCGGCGTGGTCGCGGAGGAGGCCGAGGCCCGTGGTGTTGGCGCCGACGAACACGTGGCGGCCGACGGGCGCGCGTGCGGAGACGGGCGGGAAGTCGCTGCCGTCGGGGCGACGCGCGATCCGCGTGGTGATGGGCGTGCCGTCGGCGTCCGCGGTGGGCACGTGGCAGTCCTGGCACGTCGACGCTTCGGGGCCTGCCGTGCCCTCCGTGGTGAAGCTCGAGTTGCGCCACTCCAGGTAGGTGGTCTGCTCGTGAAACGTCGCACCCGCGGGCGCGCCGTCGTCGTCGAGCACCGGCGTGATCACGGTGTGGCACGACCCGCAGAGGCGCGCCTCCACGAGGTGGTCGCCCTCGACGGGGGTGAAGCCGGCGTGCATCTGCATCGGGTTGGCGAAGGGGTCGGCGTGGGGGCCGAAGATCGTGCGCTCGGGCCCGAGGGCGAACTGCCCGGTGAACGTGGCCGGGGTGCCGAGCCCGTCCGGGGCGATCTGGTGGCACACCGTGCAGCCCACGCCGTCGAGGCCGAGCACCGACGCGTCGGCGTCGGCCCACAGCGTGGCGGCGCGTGCGAGCGCGCCGTCCGAGGCGGCGAGGCGCTGGGCCATCGGGGCGTGGCACGTCATGCACGTGTCCTCGATGACGGCGGCCGCTGCGGGGCGGAGCGTGGTCTCGCGCTCCATCACGGCGCGCCAGATCGGGTCGCGGGCGGCGTTGCCCATCATCGTCGCCGGCCAGAGGGACGCGGGGGAGATGTCCCGACCGGCCGCGTCCGTCAGCGCCGTGCTCTGCGCGCCGTGGCTGTGGCAGTCGGTGCACGCCTCGACCGTGGCCCAGCGGTCGTGGTCCACGGCCCGCGGGGCGGCGAGCGGTGCGAGCAGGTCCGTGTCCGGTGCCCGGTCGGTGTCGCGCGAGGTGTCGGGTCGGACCTCGGTGTCCTGGACCAGCGTGTCGGTGTCGGTCGACGTCGCGTCCTTCGACGGCGCGCATCCGGTGAGCGCGACGAGGGCGACGAGCGGGGCGACATGGCGCATGGGGCCTCCTCGACTGGGGGCCGTGCACGCTGCGTGCCGTCCGACGCGTTCGTGGTCGCGCTACCGGCCGAGGTGGGCGTCGAACGGCACGTCGAGCACGAAGCGGCTGTCGCGCGCGCCGTCGTCGTACAGCGACGCGCGGTACTGCGCGCGCAGGGCCTCGTCGGTGTCGAGCTGGGCGAGCATCGCGTCGAAGGTGCTGGTGTCGAAGCCGAGGCCCTCCAGCGCGCCGAAGGCGTCGCCGGCGTAGGCGCCCAGCAGATCGATGCTGTGCTCGAAGCCGTCGCCGTTCTCCCGCAGCTCGCCCGTCTCGGTCGACACCGTCCACACCTCCACCCGGTCCTCGGTGGGGAAGAACTTGAGCAGGCGCAGGAAGCCGCCGCCCCCGTCGGCCATGTCCTGGAAGTCCACCAGGATCTCGTTCACGGCGAGCCCGGCGTCGTCCACGGCCTGCCGTCGGAGCTCGGCGTCGTAGTGGCCGCACTCGATCGCCCACACGTTGCGATGCGGTGCGACCAGGCGTGCGAACAGGGCGTCGGCGTCGAGGCCACCCGCGAGCATCGGGCCGCCCGCGAACAGCCGCACGGCACCGTTGACCCGACCGCCCAGGAACAGGTCGAGCGGCGGCGGCATCACCTCGGTGATGCGGAAGTCGTACAGGTAGCGGTGCGTGGTGATGTGCACGAGCCGGTCCGGGTGGTCGTCGAGCACCTGCTCGGCCCAGGCGACCTCGGCCTCGGGCGGGTCCATCGGCAGGTGGAGGAACAGCAGCGGCAGGCCCTCGGCGTCGATCGTCTGGTAGCTGCTCCACCCGGTCGGGGAGGCGCCGCCGTACCAGGGCCGGTCCGTGTAGTGCTGGGGTCCGAAGGCCTCCAGGTAGTTGGTGAACGCGCAGTCGATGCGCGGCAGGCCCTCCGGGTCGCCCGCACACGTCGAGTCCACCGTCGAGGGCCAGCCCGCCCAGCTGCCGACGTCGTGGTTCGCGGGGCTGAAGCCGTGGGGCAGGTCGATGTCCTGAAACGTTCCGAACGCTTGTTTCGCAGCGTCCCACTGCGCGACCGACTCGCCGTCGTTGACGATGTCGCCGACGTGCGAGACGAAGCGGATGTCCTCGTCGTCGCGGTGCTCGACGATCCAGTCGCCGTGGCGTCGCAGCACGTCCGGGAAGGACCTCGCGTAGATCTGGCTGTCGGGGATCACCACCACGCTGAACGACGGCGGGGCGTCCGTGTCGTCGTCGCGATCGCTGGCGTCGGGGGTGCACGCCCCGAGGGCGAGGGACACGAGGAGCGGGGCCAGGGGGCGCATGCGGTCTCCGTCAGCGGCCGGCGAGCCTAGCGCGGGACTCGGCCGCGTAAACGGCGGACGCGCGCGTCCCTCGTGACCCGCCCGGTGGCGTCGGCGTGCGACACCGGAACGTCGCACGGCGGACCCACCGTCGTGCGGTAGACCTGCCGGCGCTGGAGGTGTGCCGTCCGCGCCCCCGTCGCCTTGCTCCTCGTGATCACCGCGTGCGTCGGGCCGCCTCCGGACGTCGGGCGTCGCGCCTGGCTCGTGGAGCAGCTCGTCCGCGACGACCGCATCTGGCTCGACCGCGACCCGGCCCTGCTGGCCACCAAGTACCAGGTGATGGCGGCGGACCCGTACGACTTCTTCCGCGGCAGCGCGGGGGTGTACTTCCGCGATCTCGCGCGCCCCGTGCCGGGTCGACCCCGCACGGCGTTCCTCGAGGACGCCGCGGGTGCGGAGGTGCTGTTGGTCGGCGATCCCCACCCCGAGAACTTCGGGGCGTTCCTGCCCGGTGACCCGTCCGAACCCCTCGCCACCGGCCTGCGTGTCGACGTCAACGACCTGGACGCCGCCGCCTTCGGCCCGTGGGTGCTCGACGTGCGCCGCGCCGCCGTGGGCGTGGCGTTGCTGGTCGACGACCTGCCCGGGTGCGACCCCCAGACCTGCCGGGACGTCGCCGTTGCGGCCGTCGCCGAGGGCTACGTGGCCGGCGTCCGCGCCACGGGCATGGGGCGCTTCGACCGGGACGCGTGGGGGGAGGCCGTCCGTCGCCTGCTCGACAAGGCCGAGGAGGACGAGGCCGTCCACGACCGCGTCGGCAAGGAGACCGAGACCGTCGATGGCCACCGCAGGTTCGTGCGGGAGCCGCTCGACGAAGCGGGCAAGGGCATGCTCTCGCTCACGGCCTCCGAGTCCGCGGAGCTGCACGACCTCGTCGTCGCCTATGCCGCCGACCCGGCGGCCCCGGTGGGCTTTCGCGTGCTCGACGCCGTGCGCCGGTTCGGTCGTGGGGTGTCGAGCCTGCCGGCCGTCCGCTACGCCGTGCTCTACGATCGCGGCGACGACGGCCCCGACGACGACGGTCTCCTGGTGCTGCGCGAGGTGGTGGACCCTCCCGCGATCCCGTCGCTGTTCGCGCCGGTCACCGGCGTGCTGGTGCTTCGGCCGGAAGATCGCGTGCCGGAGGCGTCGCGGCGCCTGTGGGCGGTCGCCGACAGCGACCCGCGCCTGGCGGGGCTCGACGCGGGCACCCGTGCGTTCAAGGTGCTGTCGTGGTCGGACGCGTTCGAGGGCTTCGACCACGTCGATCTGGCCGAGGACGTGGCGGACGGCACCGTCGGCGTCGACGACCTCGTGGGCCTCGCACGCTTGATCGGCACGCTGCTCGGTGGTGCCCACGGACGGGCACCCACGGCCGGGGGTAGGGCGGGCGCGGCGCGCGAAGCGATCGTCGGCGCGCTGCAGGGGCGCGACCGGGGCTTCGTCGACGAGGTGGTGGCGGCGGCTGCGTACGACCTGCAACGCGTCCGGGACGACCACCGACTGCTCCGGGAAGCGATCGACGACCTGGGACCCCACCTCGGTGCGGCGTGGGTGGACGTGGAGGATCTGCCGTGATCGTGATGTGGCTGTGGACCGCGGCGCTCGCCGCCCCGCCGACGCTGGGTCCGGACGACGTGGCGCCTTCGGCCTGCCAGTGGCGGGCGGTTGCAGGCACGGTGACCGCCGCGCCGCTCGGTGAGCCGGCGCCGGACCTGGGCGACGCCTGCCTCGGCGGCGTGCTCGACGTGGCCGGCCGCGGGACGCTGGCGTTCCCGGACGTGGGCCTGTCGCGCAGGGTGGAGCTCGCCCGCGGGCGCATGCAGCTCGCCGTGGACGTGGGGACGATCCGCGCGCGCGTCGCGTTCGTGGCCACGCGCTCGGCCGCACCCACCGGCTACCTGGGCATCGACGGCGAGGCGATCGTGCCCAAGCTGCAGATCGCCGAAGCCCGGGTGGACCTCCCCGTGGCCGGCCTCGCGGCGTCGGCCGGCGTGGTGGACGACCTGTGGACGATCTCCGCGCAGGACCGCTGGGGCCTGCGCTACGTGGCGCGCACGCTGGGCGACGACCGGGGCTGGATGTTCCGCTCCGACCTCGGGGGCTGGGTGTCGTGGACGGGCCCCCGTGGGGTGGCGTCGCTGTCGGCGTCGCTCACCACGGGAGAGGGGGCGGACCTCCGGGAGCGCAACGAAGGCAAGGACGTGGCCGGCCTGCTCGTGGTCCACCCGCTGGCGTTCACGGCGCGCCCGATCCTGCTGGAGGTGGCCCTGTACGGACGGGAGGCATCCCGCGGGGTGGAGCGGTCGCGGGACCACCGGATCGGGGCGCGCGTGGACGTCGCCGAGCGCCGCGTCGGCGCAGGGGTCGAGACACTGGTGGGGTGGGGTCTCGACGGCGACCCGTCGGTGCTTCCGGCAGGCGTGAGCGCGTGGGCGCGCACCGGTCCGGCCCTGCCGCTGGTCGGATGGGCCCGCGTGGACCTCGGGTGGGGCGATCGGCGTGACGCCGACACGCTCACGACCTCGTGGCGTGTGGGCGTGGGCCCGATGCTGCCCTGGCGCGCCCGCGCCATCCCTGCGGCCTTCCACGTGCTGGTCGGCTACGAGGGTGCGGCGCTCGGCGCGAACGCCCGTCCCGTGGCGGGGGCCTCGGCGGGTGCGGTCACCCACGAGGTGTTCCTGCAGATCGGAGCGCGGGTGGACGTGCGCGGGCGCGTCGCGTTGGCCGCGGGCTCCGAGCCTCCCCAGTCCCTGGAGCGGATGCCGTGAGTCGACGTTCGACGAGGACGATGTGGTGGACGGGGGCGTTGCTTGCCGGCCTGTCCTGCGGGACGGTGGCGTGCAGCGGGGCGGTGTCCCAGCTCCCCGACCGCACCGACACCTGGCTCGGAGGCGTCGACACGGACGCGGTGGACACAGACGCCGCCGACACCGACGACACGCTCGACACCGAGGACGTGGGACCGGCGAGCGGCGTGCGCCTCAACGAGATCCTGGCGTCGAACACCGACGGCCTGCAGGACCCTGTGGACGGCGCGTTCGTGGACTGGCTCGAGCTGCACGCCCAGGGCGGCGCCGTCGACGTGTCCGGGTGGACGATCGCCGACGCCGGGGCCTCGCTCGAGCTCCCCGCGGGCACGACCCTCCCCGCGGGCGGCTTCCTGGTGATCCTGTGCGACGACCAGCCCGAGGACGGGGCCCTGCACGCCGGGTTCAAGCTGGGCAAGGACGGCGACAGCGTCACGATCCGCGACGCCTCCGGACGGATCGTCGACACGGTGTCGTGGATCGACGGTGGGGTTCCCCCGCTCGATGCGCAGACCGACGACACGTCCCTGGCGCGCGACGCACGGGGCTGCTGGTACCGCGACGCCACGCCCACGCCGGGGGCCGACAACCGGTGAGCGGGCGGCCCACCACCACGGGGGAGCGGTTGGTGCTGCGGTGCCTGTCGCTGCTCGGCGCGATCGGCCTGGGCCCCGCGGTCACCCGGCTGTACTTCTGGACGCTCGCCGTGGTCGGTCCCAAGGGCATGGGGATGGTGTTTCGCGGCTACACGCCCACGTCGGCCGACGTGTTCGTGTGCACGGCCGCCAAGTCCGGCACCAACTGGCTGATGAACATGGTGGTGCAGATCGCCGACCGTGGCGCGGCGCGGTTCGACGACATCCACGCGCTGGTCCCGTGGCCCGAGGCGCCCGTGCCGTCGCAGGTGGCCCGGATGGACGCGCCCGTCACGTCCGTGACCGGGCTGCGGGCGGTCAAGACGCACGTCCCGGCGGCGCACGTGCCCGTGGTGGACGCAGCCCGCTACGTGGTCGTGGTCCGCGATCCCAAGGACGTCGTGGTGTCCAGCTTCCACTTCGTGACGGGCATCATCGAGGGCATCTGGGGCGCGCCGCCGCAGCTCGACGACTGGGTGAGGCGGTTCGTGGAACGCCGTTACCCCCTGGGGTCCTGGGCGGAGCACACAGCGGGTTGGTGGGCGCTTCGGGAACGTCCGAACGTGCTGGTGCTCACGTTCGGTGAGCTGAAGGCCGACCTGCCTGGGTGCGTCGATCGCGTCGCGGCGCTGATGGGCGTGAGGCTCACGCCGGCCGAGCGCGATGCCGTCGTCGAGCGCTGCACCTTCGCGTGGATGAAGGCGCACGAGGACCGCTTCGCGACGCCCGTGCCCGCCGTGCGGGGCGAGCGCGCGGTGATGATCCGCACCGGGCGGCAGGGCTCGTCCCGCGACGAGCTCACGGCAGCCCAGCGGGACGCCATCGATCGGGTGTGTCGCGAGGACCTCGCGGCGCTCGGCAGCGATGTGCCCTACGACGCGTGGTTCGCCGACGCCGACGGACCGGACTGAAGCGCCGGTGACGCCCGATCGCGTCGACGTGCCCGTGAGGTGGCCGACACCACCAGCGGACCGGGCAGGGTCCCGGTAGGGTGGGACGGGGCAGGAGGAGGGAGCATGTCCAGGTGTGCAGTGCTGGCGCTGGCGCTCGCCGCGTGCGCGAGCGGGCCGGAGGGCGAGGGATGGCACCGGGAGGCCGCACGCACGCTCACGGCGGCGTGGTGGTTCGACTTCGACGAGGTCGACTGGCGTGAAGGCGCCGACGTTCTCTGCAGCGAGCCGGTCTCGGCGATCGCCGAGACCCCCGAGGCCCTCGACGCCGTGCTCGCCCAGGCCACCTACGACGGGCCGACGCTGGGAGCGTGGGACCCCGTCGAGGAGGTCGTCGCGGTCACCTGGCTCCGGTACTGCGGGGCCAACCCGTACGACATCCGTGTGCACGGCGTGTGGCGCAACGACGACGGCCGTCTCCAGATCCGCTGGTCCACGCCTGGCGGGGGCGACGACATGCCCGGACAGGCGATGGTGGCTGTGGCCGTCCCCCGACCCGCGCCCACCGAGGTGATCAGCGATCGCCGCTTCGACGAGTGACGACGCGGCCCGCTGCTACTCGTCGGTGGGGGGGGCTCCGGGCACCGCCTGCACGTCGACCCACGCCGCGGTGTCACCGTCGAGGAGCGCCTGCGCCCAGGTGGTGAACGCCACGCCCTCGGTCTGCGTGGTGGCGAGGTGGCCGATCTCCAGGTCGGTGAGCAGCGACAGCGCGTTCGGCGGCAGCTCGACCGCGCCGAGGTCGGAGCCGATGATGCCGGTGGGGTCACCGAGCAGGGTGGTGTGCATCCTGCCGTCGACGAGGAAGCGGCGGTAGCGGTCCGGGTAGGCGTCGTGGAGCGCGCCGGTGGCTTCGGCGAGGAGGTCCCGGAACGACGGGGGCGGGATCTGCAGGAAGACGTCGCCGATGATGCTGTCGTACCACGACGAGAACACGCCCACGCGCACGTCGGGGTCCTTGGCCATCCACCAGTCGAGGATGCCGGTGACGTGACCGTCGGCCACGCAGTCGGGGCATTCGGGGGGCACGAACTTCAGCGAGCCCTGCTCCTCCAGCAGCCCCTGGACGTAGGCGGGGTCGTCGGGTCCGCGGGCTACACCGGTGCCCGAGTCGGCGAGCACGACCAGCTCCACGTCGGGGAAGACGGCTCGGACGAGCACCGTGCCGAGGATGGTGCCGTACGCGCCGCCCGAGCTGCCCGCGAGCACGACCTTCGAGGGGTTGGGGAACGCCGCGGCTGCCAGGTCGAGCGTGGCCGACAGGTTCGCCAGGCCGCGGTGGTAGCGGTCGATCGTGCCGTCGTCGTCCTCGTCGACGTCGGCGTCGCCCGAGAACAGCGACCCGTCGCAGTAGGGGGCGTAGGCGACGTCGTAGTCGGCGAACGGGTTGCCCGGCAGGTCGGGGTTCAGCACGTCGACGCCGGGCATGCCCACCGGGGCCTTGGTGACGGCGAGGCAGAACTCCGTCCAGCACGCGCCACCGCCCTGCAGGAACACGAGCAGGGCGTCGCCGCTGCCTTCACGGGTGGCTGCGCGGAACGGGTCGCCACGCATGCACAGCGGCCCGCTGTCGACGGTGAAGGTGGTGGTGGTGACGCCGCCTTCGGTCTGGGTGCCTTCCGCCACGGCCTGGCCCAGGTAGGCGTCGAGGCCGAGGCGGGCTGCCTCGCCGGACAGGTCGACGCCCGACGACGGCGCGGTGCACCCGGCGAGCACGCAGAGCAGGACGGAGACGGCGGGGAGCGAGGTGCGCACGGGATCCTCCGTGGATGTCGGTGCGTACACGGGAGGCGCCCGGGGATGCAAGGCCGCCGAGCGGTCCGCGGCGTGGCGTCGCGCGAAAATGGCGTTCGAAGCATGAGCGGGCGCCGATACGCCGTTCGGGTCGAGGCGCGCGCACGGGTGTGGTAGGTCTGTGCGGGGAGGGTCGATGCGCGCGTGGGTGTGGCTGGGTCTGGCGGCGTGTGGGGGGCTCGGGCCCGGGCCGAAGGAGCTGCGCGCGGTCACACCGACCTGTGACGCGGCGTCGCTGGCCCAGCGCGTGGTGGCCCTCGGCACCGACCATCCCGACATCGCGCCCCAGCTGCCCGCGCCGCCCGTGCGCATCCACGACGTGCGCGAGACGCTGGCCGAGGACAGCACCGTCTCGGGTGCGCCGTTCTTCCGCCGCCTCTGCTTCGGCACGGTGGACTACGCCGACGGGGCGTCGGGGTCCGTGGGGATCGAGATGTTCGCCACCCCGACGATCCTCGGCGCCACGTGGGGTCTGGACGCCTGTTTCGAAGGCCATGACCGCGCGAAGCGGGACTGCTCGGAGTACGCACGCGGGCGCATGCCCGGGCAGATCGTACCGCCCGGATAGTCGCCCCAGGGGTGCCGCCCCTGCACCCGGTGTCCGCCGCGCTACAGGCGCTTGCGCACAGCCTCGTACCGGGCGGGGAACCAGGTCTTCACGCGCTCGAGCAGCGCCTCCTGCCAGTCGAAAGTGTGGGCGTCGAGCCCCACCTCGGCGAGCGCCGCGGTCACGGCGGCGGCGTCTCCGGACGCGATGACCACCTCGTGACCTGCACACGGCGCGAGCATCCGGGCCAGGGTGGCAGGGTCAGTGGCGGCGAGCGTGTCGGCCAGGTCGGTGGCGAAGTGGGTGTCGCGGTCGATGAGCCATCGGTCGCTGAGGAACGAGGCCACCGCCAGGTCGCTGTCCAGCCCAACGGTGAGGGCGTCGAACGCCTGGCGACGGGCCAGGGCCAGCGCCCCCGCGTCGACCTCCCCCGCGCGGATCGTGGCGAGGGCGGATCGGAGGCCGGTGACCAGCCCGGGGAGGTCGGCGGTGGTCGTCGAGGCGGAGAAGCCGAGCTCGGCGCCCTGCCACCGCAACCGCGTGGTGACGGTGGGGGTGTAGACGGCACCCGCCTGCTCCCGCAGACGCGACCAGACCCGCTGGTACAGGAGGCGCTCCAGGACGCGGATCCGGCCCGACGCCGTCGCGTCGTCGACGTCGGACAGGTCGAGCGGACAGGTCACCGACAGCGTGGCCACCTGCGTGCTTCGTGGCTCGTCGAGCACCCACGCGACCGGGTCGGGTTGCCACACGCGGATCGGGTCGGTGTGCGACGGGACCGCGCCCTCGTCGGCCGACCAGGTCGACAGGTCACCGTCGACGGCCCGATCGAGGGTGCGATCGTCGACGCGCCCCACCACGAGCACAGCGGCGTTGTCGGGACGGAACTTGGCGCGCTGGTAGGCGGCGAGGGTCTTGCCGGAGACGGCTGCGGCGGCCTGGACGTCGGACGGCAACGGCCCGAGCGGGGCGCCGGTGAACGCCTCGTGGACCAGGTGGTTGCGCCAGTACGACGTCTGGAGCCAGGAACGCAGGATGCGCAGCTTGCGGTCCTGGATCACGCCGGGCCCTGGCTTGTGGAGCCTGTGGCTCTCGAAGGTGGCGCGCAGCGCGGCGGCGATGTCCGCCGGCTCCATCTGTCCGCGGACGCGGAACACGCTGGCCGCCCCGTGGGTGCCCGGGCTCGGCGCGGGGAGCCGGTAGCGCACGAGGTCGCCCTCCCACCGGCGCGGTGCGGAGAACTGGCCGTCGACGAGGTAGGGCAGCTCGTCGGGGAACCCCGGCGGCGTGGGGAACACCACCGACCAGTAGGTGGTGGCCAGCCCGTTGACCGGCACCCGCACCACCGACAGGCCGTTGGCGAGGCGCTGCTCCCGGCGACCGTCGAGCACGGGGCTGACCGGGCCGGTGGGGGGGAGCACGTCCACGCCGGCCTCCGCGGGGGCGTCGTCGTCGTAGCGTCCGAGCGCGTCGGCGGTGGCGAGGTCGTCGTCGACGGTGGGGTGGACCCGCACGACCACCGCGCGCTCGACCTGGAGGTAGTTGCCGGTGACCTGCAGGTAGCGGACGAGATCGAGGCTCGTCACGACGTCGTAGCGGGCGGTGTAGTAGCTGGTGACGCCCGACATCATCCGGTGCAGGGCGATCCTGATGGCGGTCTCCAGGCCGCCGTGGTCGAACTCGGCGACGCGCTGGCCCGAGAGGTCCTCCACGTCGTAGGCGGCGCGGAGCCGCTGCTCGCGGTGCAGGTCGTAGGGCACCGTGAACGCGGCGGTGACGCGTTCGGTCAGGTCGGCGACGTCGGCGTCGTCCTCGTGGCGGACGCGGCAGAGCAGGATCGACGCGAGGCGACCGGGATCCGTCGTGCAGCGCACGTCGAGGACGCCCTTGGCCGTCCGGAGCGCGGATCGGACGTCCGTCGTGGCGAACGTCCCCAGCCGCTGGGTGGGCCAGTAGGTGCGCGGGTCGGTGCTGGGGATCGTCCACGCCACCGCGAGCACGGCGTCCTCGAGCGGCAGGTCGAGGTCGAGGTCGTTCGCTACCGGGAACCGGGGCGCGAACACGGCGTTGATCGGGGGCGGGTCGGCGGGTGCGAAGCCGAGCGGCGCCTCGGGACGCGCAGGGTCGATGTACCAGGGGAAGGGTGCGTCGTCGGTGACCCCCAGGAACCGCACGGCGTCGGCGGGCAGGTCGACGGCGTGCGCCGCGGTCAGGTCGGGGTGAAGGTCCGTCGGGGGCATCGCGCGGGCCAGGGCGCGCGCGAACGTGGGGGTGTCGACGTCGCCGCCGACCACGACGACGGCGCCGGCGACGTGGTAGTGCGCGGCGGCGAAGGCGGCGGCGTCGTCCGCGGTGCATGCAGCGACCGCGGCCTCGGCGCTCGCGGGCTCGTGGTAGGGGTGGTCGTCGGGGAACAGGCCGCGCGACGCCGCGCCGAGGATGGGACGGGAGCCGTCGTCGAGGGCGAGGCGGGCTTCCTGCACCACGACGCGCTTCTCGGTGTCGACCACCGACGCGGGCAGCGCCGCGAAGTCGGCGTGGAACACGCCCAACAGCGTGCGCAGGTGCTCGGCTGCGTGGACGCTCGGGCACTGGGACTCGAACACGGTGGTGTCGTACCGCGTGTGGGCGTTGTAGGTGCAGCCCATCGCGTCGAGACGATGGCCCACCGACATGCCGCCAGCGTCGGTGCGGAACCAGAGGTGCTCGACGAGGTGGGCGAGCTGCTTGCGGTCGGTCGGGCTGTCGGCGGTGCCTGCGCCGATGGCCACGACGACACGCGACACGGGAAAGCGGGGGTCCTGGACGTGCACCACCTTCAAGCCGCTCGCGAAGGCCCACTCCTGCTCACCCTGCACGAGGCTGGCGTGCGCGGAAGGCAGCGTGAGCACCTGGGAGAGCCAGACGACGAACAGAGGGACCCGTGCGGGGGCGCGCATCCAGGGACTCCAGCGGGGACAGCCGCAGCGTCCTACCACGCGCGGTGGGTGTGGCGTCGCTTACATCCAGGGTGTCTGCGTGTGGGGAATCTCGCCGGTGACCGGGCTCGCCGGCGAGCGATGTTCACAACGGCAGCGCATGGACGCACTGTGGGGCCTTCGGACGAGCGACGGGGGTCGGGATGCGCGCGAGGTGGATCGGTGTCGTCATGGCGATGGCGGCGTGTGGCAACGAGACGCCGCTGTCGGGGTTGAAGGTGCTCCCCGGGGACGGTGTGGGGGTCGACCTCGGCACGCCGAGCAAGACCGATCGCATCCAGCAGACGCGGCTCCCCGAGGTCGACGTGCTGTGGGTGATCGACGACTCGCTGTCGATGGAGGAGGAGCAGGCCAAGCTCGCCGACAACTTCGGCAGCTTCATCACGTTCTTCCTCGACTCGGGTCTCGACTGGCACATCGGCGTGGTCTCGACCGACACCGAGGACACGTCGAAGAACGGCAGGCTGCAGGGCGCGGGCGGCTACCGCTACGTCGACCCCACCACGCCCAACCCCATCGGTGTGTTCCGCCAGATGGCCCAGCTCGGCGTCGACGGCTCGTTCACCGAGCGCGGCCTGCTGGCTGCCCACCGCGCGCTCGCCCTGCCCACGGCCGAGCTCCAGCGGGTCAACGACGGCTTCTACCGGCAGGACGCAGCGCTGCACGTCATCGTGATCTCCGACGAGGACGACCAGTCCGCGCCCGCCCTGACGCGCAACGAGTTCATCACGTTCCTGCAGGACCTCAAGACCGACCCGGACGTGCCCGTGACGTTCTCGTCGATCGTGGGGCCGCTGCCGTCGGGGTGTGCCTCGGACGACGGGACGGCCACCGCGGGCAGCACCTACCTGGCCGTGACCAACGCCGTCGGCGGCATCGCGCGGTCGATCTGCGAGGACGACTGGGCGCCCGTGCTCGAGGACCTCGGCCTGCAGGCTGCGGGCCTGCGTCGCGAGTACTTCCTGTCGGAGGTGCCCGTCCCGGGCACGATCGAGGTGTGGGTGGTCGACGGCGACACCTACTTCACCGGCGTCGACGCGAGCACCCTCACCGGCGGCCGGTCGATCGGGCAGGCGTGCGAGGCGTTGGGCAGCAGCAACTGCTTCCCGTTCGCCTACAACGCCACCCGCAACTCGGTGTACCTGCAGGACCTCGTCCCCAGCCCCGCGGCCGAGGTCAACATCCGCTACGACCTGCTCCGTGGCCTGCAGCCCGACAACGGCGACGTGCTCGATCCGTCCGCGGGGGTCGACACCGGCGCGCCCTGAACGTCGGGGGCGTCGAGGTCGGAGGGGGGCGCGCGTCGGGCCCCGCCGTGGGAGACGACCGGCGTGGTACGCTCCGGACCGTCGTCCTGGAGGGCCCATGCAAGGCTCGGATCGTTGGCTCGCGCTGCTCGCGGGCGTGGTGTCGCTGTTCCTGTCGCTGACCGTGCCGCACGCGGCGCTCGCGACATGCGCGCCCGGTACCTACCTCGACGCCGCCGGCGGGTGCGTCACCTGCGCCGACGGCACCTTCTCCGACGTCCAGGACGCGCCGTCCTGCATTCGCTGCGCGCCCGGCCGCATCTCCACCCAGGACCACACCGCCTGCGTGCCGTGCCTGCCGGGGACGACGCCGGACCCCACCGGTGCGACGTGTGACGCCTGCGCGCCGGGCACCTTCGCGGCCGTCACCGGTGCGACGTCGTGCGACGTGTGCGCCGACGGCAGCATCGCGCCGGACGCCGGGTCCACCGCCTGCACCATCTGTGGGGCGGGGACGGCGGCCGACCCCTCGCACCTGACCTGCGAAGACTGCCCCGCCGGGAGCGTGAGCGACGGGGGCGGCACCTGCTACACGTGCCCGCCCGGCAGCGTCGCGTCCGACGACCAGTCGTCGTGCGAGCTCTGCCCGGTCGGCACCGTCGCCGACAGCGCGACGGGCACGTGCACGGCCTGCCCGGCCGGCAGCTACCAGGGGCGAGTGGGCGGTGACACCTGTCTGGAGTGCCCGGTGGGCACCGTGGCCCCGTCGCCCGGCAGCTCCGAATGCACCGCCTGTCCGGCTGGCACCGAGGCGTCGATCGACGGCCTGACGTGCGACGCGTGCCCGGCCGGCACCTACAGCGACGGTCGGGGGTGCCTGACCTGCCCGCCGGGCTTCTCGTCGTCCGCGGGACAGTCCAGCTGTGACCCGTGCCCGGTGGGCACGGCGTGGGACGCGGCCACGGGCACCTGCGAGACCTGCCCGGCCGGCACCTTCTCGGGCCAGACGGCCTCGGTGGGCTGCACGCCGTGCGCTGCGGGACAGGTCGCGCCGCTGGACGGTCAGCCGGCGTGCACGGCGTGCGCGGTCGGCACCGCTGCCGACGAGGAGCACGTCACCTGCCTCGACTGCCCCGCCGGCACGTTCGGCGACGGCGTCGCGTGCCTGGCGTGCCCCGCCGGCACGTTCTCGCCGGTGCAGGCGTCGTCGTCGTGCGCGATCTGCCCGGTCGGGACGTTCTCGGAGGACGCCTCGAGCACCTGCACGCCCTGCGACCCGGGCACGTACGCGCCAGGAGGCGGGTCGAGCACCTGCTACGCGTGCGCGCCGGGCACGTTCACCGACCAGCTCGGCTCCGACAGCTGCGCGGTGTGCACCCCCGGCACGGTGCCCGAGCCCGACGCCGCGAGCTGCAGCACGTGCGCGCCGGGCACCTACGCCACCGGGACCACCTGCGCCGTGTGTCCTGCGGGCACCGTGGCCCCTGCGGGGAGCACGGCGTGCGCGACGTGTCCGGACGGCCGCGCGCCGTCGTCGGACGGGTCCACCTGCGACCCGTGTCCCGTCGGCAGCTACGGCGTCGACGGCGCCTGCTACACCTGCCCCCCGGGCACCACCACCACGGCCACCGGCGAGACGTCGTGCGCGCTCGCGTGCGACCCGACGGTCGCGGACTGCGATCCCATCGACCCCGATCTCGACGTCACCGCCGTGGCCGGTGGGAGCTCGGTCACGTTCACCGTGTCCGGCGTGCCGGCGGGCGCCCAGGTGGGCATCGCGGTGAGCCTCGTCGGCCCCGGTCCCGGCTACTGCCACCCGTCGGGGCTGGCGTGCTTCGCCATCAGCCGCCCGATGCTGGTGGGCGTCGGGCAGGCCAACGCCGGCGGCGTGGTGCAGGTCACCCGGCCGGTGCCGTCGTCGGTGGCCCCGGGCACGCTCGTGTTCGCCCAGGCGCTGGCCGTGCAGGGCTCGCACGGGGGATCGTCGCCGATCGTGCTGCGCCTCGCCGGCGATCGCGACAACGACTGGTTCCTCGACGGGCTCGACAACTGCCCCGACGCCGCCAACCCCCACCAGGTCGACCGGGACGGCGACGGGTCGGGCGATGCCTGCGACTGCGCGCCCTACGACGCCACGATCCACCCCGGCGCCGTGGACGGCCCCGGCGACGGCATCGACAACGACTGCGACGGCGTGGACTGACCGGCCGCTACGGGCCGTCGTCGGTGGGCGGCGGCGCGAGGATGCCCGCGGCGTAGGCGTAGCGCACCATCTCGGCGGTGGTGCGCACGTCGAGCTTCTGGCGCACCTTGGCGAGGTGGTTGCTGACCGTGCTGGCGTGCACGTCGAGCTCGGCAGCGATGTCGGTCACCTGTCGGCCGTCGAGCACCAGCAGGAAGACCTCGAGCTCGCGCGCGGTCAGCGTGGTGTGCGGCAGGTCGGGCTCGGCGACGGGGGCCGGCTCGTGGGGCGGGGCGCCGACGCCGGCGGCGGCGGTGATCGCGCGCAGCAGCTCCGAGGGATGGGCGTCCTTGGGGACGTAGGCGCAGGCGCCGGCCTCGACCACGCGGCGGCGGAACTGGCCCTCCGGGTACATGGAGTGCACCACGATCGCCAGACCCGGGTGCCGCTCCCGGACGCGACGCAGCACCTCGATGCCCGACACCACCGGCAGCGACAGGTCGAGCACGAGGACGTCGCACCGCGCCAGCTCGGGGGCGTTGAGCACCTGGCGGCCGTTGTCGGCCTCGCCCACCACCTCGAAGCCACCGAGCTCGGTGAGGGCGTGCCGGAGGCCGAGGCGGACGATGGCGTGGTCGTCGGCGAGGAACACGCGGATCATGGGACCCCTCCCAGCGGCAGGTGGGCAGCGACGCGGGTGCCGTGGCCCGGTGCGCTCGTCACCGAGACCGCGCCCCCGAGTGCAGCGAGGCGCTCGCGCAGGCCGAGCAGGCCGAAGCCGGTCTGGACGGCGGTGGGATCGAAGCCGACGCCGTCGTCGACGACGCTCAGGGCGACGCCGTCGGCGGTCGCGCGGACCTCGACGCTCAGACACGACGGGGCCGCGTGGCGCAGCGCGTTGGTGGACGCCTCCTGGGCGGTCCGGAACAGCGCCAGGGCGGCGTCGGCGGTCAACGCGTCCACCGTGGCGGCGTCGCCGTCGATCGACAGGCGGCACGGGACGTCGGTGCGCTGTTGCGCGTCCTCGCACAGCCACTCCAGGGCCGCGATCAGGCCCAGATCGTCGAGCACGCGCGGCCGCAGGCGCGTGACGACGCCTCGGGTGGCCCGCGTGGTGCCGGCCAGGAGGGCCTCGAGGTCCTGGACCAGCGGGCCGACGTCACCCCCCGTGGCCGCGCGGGACTCCAGGCGGGCCAGCGTGTAGCGCATCGCCGTGAGCTGCTGCCCGAGGTCATCGTGCAGGTCGTGGGCGAGCCGTCGACGCTCCGACTCCTGCGCGCCTTCGAGGTGACGGGCGAGCGCCTGCAGCGACGACGTGCGCTCGGCCACCTGCTCGCTCAGCGTGGCGGTGAGGCGCTCGAGATCGCCCCGGGCGCGGTCGAGGGCGCGCCGCTCGAAGACCATGCGCCGCAGCAGCTGCCACACGGCTTCCCCGAGCACGACCGTGAACGCCACGGCGAACCCGCCGAACGACAGCTGCGCCAGGGCACCGGGCAGCGCGAGGTTTGCGGGGTGGAGGAGGAAGAAGCCCGCGGGCAGGGCACTCGCGGACGCGGCGACGGCCGGGATCCGCCAGCGTATCGGCATCGGCAGGCACGCCATCGGCACGACGCCGAGCCACGCGTCGGCGAGCCACAGGGTGGTGGACGGCTGGGCGGACGGCGCAGCGATGGCGCCCAGCCCCTCCCCGAACGCGAGCAGCACCGCGGCGTACAGACCCATCGCCGCCGGCACGATCCACGGCGCGCGTGGTGACGCCCGGTAGAACACGAGCAGGCTGACGAGCTCGACGGCGATGGCGTGCAGGCGCATGCGGGCGAAGCCGTCGGCGGTGGGGCCGGGGGGCAGGACCCAGGCGTCGAGCGGCCACCACGCGACGGTGGCCACGGTGATCGCGACGGCGCCGAGCAGACCGAGCTGGCGGGTGAGCGCCCGCGAGAACGCGACGAACGCGGCCTCGTCGTCCGCGTGGGCCACGGCCTCGGCGCGCAGGAACGCGGGGAGCAGGTCGGACGGTCTCAGGTCGCCCTCCGGCGGCCCGGTGGGGGCGCGGGGGGCCGTCACCTGATCACCGGGAGACCATCGTACCAGCGTGGCGTCCTACGGTCGGGTGATGACGATGCCGCCGCTGCCGCCGGCCGTCACCGTGTCACCACCGACGCCCACGCCCGAGGGACGGTAGGGGTCGTCCTGGCCGCCCGGGTCGACGCCCACGCCCGCGACGACGGTGGCCGCTGGGGGGGCCCAGCTCGAGCCTCCGCCGCCGCCTCCCCCGGACGCGTCGTCGCCGTCGGCGTTCCCCCAGCCGCCGTGCCCGCCACCGCCGCCGCCGAACCAGCCGCTCCCCCCGGAGCCGCCGGACCCCGCGCAGCCTGCCCCGAACGCCCCCGCGCCGCCGGTGAGGGCGGCGCCGTCCGTGGCGGGCACGTGCGGCACGCCAGGCACGACGTCGCCGTCGACCGAGACCCCGGCGGCGCCGCCCGCCGTGGCGGTGCCGCCGAGCCCGCCGCCCCCGTTCCCGGTGCTGCCCGACGCCTCGACGCCGTCGCCCCCGACCAGGCCCCCGCCTGGTCCCCCGTCGCCCGGCGTCGACAGGTCGCCCCCCGTGTTGCCGCCGCCGCCGCCGCCGCCGGCCAGCAGCAGGAGGGTCTCGTCGCGGTACAGCGCGGTGTAGGCGCCGCCGCCGGCGCCGACGTCGGCGAACTCGCAGGAGCCGCCGCCGCCGGCCGCGCCGCCCCCGCCGACCACGAGGCTCAGTTCCTCCCCGGGCGCCACGGCGATCACGGCCGAGACGAAGCCTCCCCCGCCCCCGAGCGAGCTGTTGCCGGGACCTGCGGCGCCGCCGCCACCCCCGCCCCCCCACAGGCGGAAGCGCAGCCGGGTGCATCCCGGGGGCACCTCGAACGCCGTCTCGCCGAGGTCGGTCTCGGTGACCGACGGCGCGAGCTCGCAGTCGAGGTCGACGTGCGGGTCGTCGGTGTCGGTGTCGGTGTCGGTGTCCCCGACGTCGGTGTCGGTGGTGTCGACGGTGTCGGTGTCGGTGGTGTCGACGGTGTCCGTGTCCCCGACGTCGGTGTCGGTGTCGGTGTCGGTGTCGTCGTCGCCGGGTGTGCTCCCGCCGCAGGCGGTCAACAGGATCAGGGCGACGGGCCGGAGCCGCGTCAGGGCGGCGGATCGGGGGTGCAGCATCAGGGCGTCCTCTGCGCCCTCGGGTATGGTGCGGCGACGCCGCCAGCGGTCGACCGAACATTTCTGGAGACGCGTGCGATGCCGTGCCCACCGGGGTCGTCGGTCACGGCGCGGGCGCCAGACCCTCGAACGTGGCGCCGCCGCGGAACACCCACACCTCCACCGGACCCCGGGTGGCGTCGGGCCGGCCGATCCCCAGGGCGACGAGGTCCGGGACGCCGTCGCCGTCGAGGTCGCCGATCTCCACGGGGGGTGCGGGCGCCCCGTCCATGACGAACCAGCCCTCGCCGGAGAGCGTGGCGGGGGCGGGTGCGCGCGCGGGCACCGCCGAGACCATCGCGCGCGTGCCGCGCAGGAACAGCTCACCCGCGCCGTCGCCGTCCATGTCCGCCGCGAACGTCGGCTGCCCGGCGTGTCCGCGGGCGCCGGGCTCGTAGTCCCACCCCACGACCGGCGCGAAGCCGGTGGCGGTGCCCCGCGCGAAGCGTCCGATGGGCAGCGTCGGGTTCGGTCCGAGGCCGCCGGGGTTGAGGATCGGGGACCCGACGGCGAGCAGGTCGGCGAGCCCGTCGCTGTCGGCGTCTCCGAGGGTGACCCACCGCGGGGTGGCCAGGGGCTCGGCGGGCCAACGGGCCGGCGGCAGGGCGGCGCCGCCGAACACCACCACGAAGGCGTCGTCGTCGGGGGAACCGGCCTCCTCACCGGGTACGCGCAGCAGCACGTCCGTGCGCCCGTCCCCGTTGGCGTCCGCGGCGGCCTCCACCCGGAAGGGGCGCTCGTCGGCGAGCCACGCGGCGTCGACGGCGCAGCCCTCGGCGTCGCAGGTCAGGCGCAGCGCGGATCCGCCGGTGGCGTCGTCCACCTCGACGGCCACCTCGTCGCGCCCGTTCCCGTCGTGGTCGCCGAGCGCCACGAGCCGCCGACCCCAACCGGTCCCGTCGACCGGCGCGGCGACCTCCTGCCACGGCGTGACGTCGCCCGGTTCGGCGGGCATCCGCACCACCCACACCGAACCGACGCCGGGCGCGCCGAGGACGAGCGCGTTGCGTCCGTCCCCGCCGAGGTCGCCGTGGGCGACGGCGGTGCCGAGCCGCGCCCCGGCCGGACCGGTCAGGCGCCAGGTGGGCGTGGTGGCCAGGCCCTGCGGTCCGCCCCTGTAGATCCAGACCCGACCCTGGTCCGGTGCGCCCGCGTCGAACGTCGGCCATGCGACCGCGACCTCGTCGGCGCCGTCCCCGTCGAGGTCACCGACGACGTGGACCGCCGGGCCGCGCTGGAAGCGCAGGGTCCACGGGGCGGTGGGCGCCGTAGCCGGCGTGGGCCCGAGCGGGGCGATCCACGCGGACGAGGCCCAGCCGCGGCCTTCGGGCGCGTCGAGACCGACGAGGGCGTCGAGCACACCGTCCCCATCGAGGTCCACCGGTCGGCCGAGGGGAGAGATGCCGTCGGCGTCGGTGGGGCCGCGCCGGGGCAGGACGAGGGGCTCGCTGCGGGCGAGGTCCACGCCGCCGGGTCCCCCGTGGAGGAGGACGGCCGCGGGGCCTTTGGGCGTGGGCAGCGCGCGCGGCTCCCGGACGACCACGACATCGGCGAAGCCGTCGCCGTCCACGTCGCCGACGGGACGGAGGGGGCAGCGGTTGGAGCCGGCGTCCTGGAGGACGTCGTCGAGCCACTGCGCGGGCTCGGCCGACAGGCCGTTCGGACCACCACGGAACACGGCGTAGTCGCGGTCGACATCGCCGTACGTGGGCTCGGGGCTGCCCGGGTGGGCTGCGGCGATGATGACGTCGTCGTAGCCATCGCCGTCGAGGTCGCCGACGCCGGTGGCGCCGAAGGGATCGACGTAGGCGACGCCGTCGGGCGTCCACGGCGCGGCGGCGTCGCCCACCGTGGCACCACGCCAGACCATGACGAACGCGCCTGTGGTGCGCAGACCTGCGTACATCGTGGCCAGGATGTCGGCGTGGCCGTCCCCGTCGACGTCGCCGGCGGGTGCGGCCCAGGAGCCGGGCTCGTAGCCCGCCGTCGCAGGGTCGGACGCGTCGGTGCGCGCGATGGGGAGGTGGATCGGAGCTGCGGACGGACCGCCCCTGGCCCCGCGGTAGAGCAGGACGGCGCCGGGGGCCATGCCGGTGCGCTCGGCCGGCACGCCGCACAGCGGGCAGCCGACGACGAGATCGTCGAACCGGTCGCCGTCGACGTCCCCCACGCCGACCACGACGTCGGCGAACGAGGAATAGTCGTCGCGCGGGCGGGCGGTCCACGACGGCGTCGGCGTCAGGCCGTGTCCGTCCCCGCGGAACAGCGCCACCTGCCGGCCGGCGCTGGGGAGCTGGCCGTCGAGGTCGGCGAGCACGGCGGGCAGCACGCGCGCACCCCCCGGCATCGACAGCGACCCGCCCACCACGAGGTCGCGGTGGCCGTCGCCGTCGACGTCGCCCGCGTCGGCCAGGTGCACGTCGCGTCCGATGCCGAAGGCCTCTGGCGTCGCGCCCGCCTGCCAGGACGGTGTGCGCGACACGCCCCGGGGTCCGCCGAGCCAGACCTGGACGGCGCCCTTGCGCTGGGTGTCGACGACCGTGTCGCCGCCGAGGGCGCTGGCCAGGACCAGATCGGGGTGTCCGTTGCCGTCGACGTCGACGGTGACGGTGTCGCCGACGGCGTGCGCGCCGATGGGGATGCCGGCGAGCACGCCGTCCCAGGGCGTCCATCGCAGCGTGGCCCCGGCGCCGGGTGCGGCGGCGATCGCGACGTCGAGGCCGTCTCCGTCGGGGAGGGCGGTGAGCGTGACACCGTCGGCAGGCACCGCCTCCCACCCCGCGCGCAGGCGTCCGAGCTGCAGGCGGCCCCCCGGACCCACGTCACCGTCGAGGCCGTCGAGGTGCAGGTGGGGCAGCGGGGCGCCTTCGGCGGCGCGGAGCGTGAGCACGACGGCTTCGCCATCGGCCGTCCACGTGGCGGTGGCCGCAGCGTGCGTGACGACGGCGACGGGCAGGGGCGAGCCGTCGGCGCCTTCGGGGCCGCCTTCGGCTGTCGCGCGTCGGACGACGCCCGGGCCTCCCGCGACGCGGACGGTGAGCGGTGGGAGCGACACCACCCCGTCGAGGGTGTCGCGGGACAGGTGCGCGCCGTCGGCGTCGAGGCGCACGGCCGTCGCGATGCCGGTCGCGTGCACGCGCACCGTCCCGTCCGCGTCCAGGACGGCGCCGTCGGCCTCGGCCTGGAGCCGCGGGGCGACGCGCGCCCACCAGGCCGTGGGCCGAGGATCGGGGGGCGTCCCCTGCACGCGGGCGGGGCTCCCCCAGCTGCCGAAGACGTCGTGGCGCGCGAGGAGGTCGAGGATGGAGGGTTGGGAGCGCATTGGCGGAAGGGGCAGGTCGACGGCGACCGGGCGCCCGGACACGACGTGGACCACGGTGGCCGCCGCGGCGAGGCCGATCACCTGGCGCGGCTGCCACCCGGCGCCGATGCGCGCGATCGACGGCCCCCGGCGCGCCAGCGTCACGCCCACCGCGGCGCCGAGCAGCGCGGCGGGGATCAGCCCGCCGATCGTCAGGGTCAGCGCCCGCGTGACGGCATGGACCAGCGTGAGGACCACGAGGAGGGCGGACGGCAGGCTGGGGTCGAGGCCGGGCGGCGGATGGGTGACCGCCAGCAGCAGATCACCCCCTGCGCGGACCGCACCGACGAGGGTCCAGGCGATGGCGCCTGCCAGCGCGCCGGAGGCGACCGGCTGCCGCGGACGACCCGTCTCCGGCCACACCCACCACGCCGCCGCGAGGCCGCCGCAGAGGGCTTCGGGGACGACGCTGCCGAGCACGTCGCCGAGGAACGAGACCCAGGAAGCGGGCCGCATCACGGCGAGCACGAGCGTGTCGAGCACGGCCATGGCGAACGCGAACGCCGCGAAGGCAAGGGCGCGTGAGCGCGTCATCGGGTCCCCCCGCAGGAACCTGCGGACTCTACCGCAGGGTGACGTACGGGACGTCGCGCGACGACACGGCGCCGCTTGCCGGTACCGGGGCTGGCGGGGCAAGGTCTCTACCTCGCGTCCTCGGGGTCCGTGCTGCGTCTGCGCCTCGACATTGCCACCGTCGATCTGGACCGGCTCGTCGTCGATCTGGGCCACAAGACCGTCCAGCTGGGCGATCTCGAGGCCCGATTGCTGGCGCGGCTCGTGGCCGAACAAGGCCAGCCGGTGCCGGCGCAGGACCTCTGCGACGCCGTGTGGGGCCGCGACGCCGGTCAGCGGGCGGATCTGCACGTGCTGGTCAAGCGGCTGCGGTCCAAGATCGAGGCGGCACCCGGTCGTCCGGTCCACCTGCTCACCGTGCGCGGGCAGGGCTACCGGCTGGACGCCGCGGTCGAGGCGTCGTCACGCGACGCGTCGCCGGGGGGCCCCCCGGTGCCGTCGGTGCCGCTGCGCTTCGGGGACGTCGAGGTCGATCTCGCCGGCGCCGTGGTGCGGCGGGGCGACCGGGAGGAGGGGCTGACGCCCACCGAGGTGTCGCTGCTGGCCCACCTCGCGCGGTCGCCGGGTGTGGCCGTCCCCAACGCCGTGCTCCTCACCGAGGTGTGGGAGTACGACCCGAAGGTGCAGTCCCGCACGCTCGACACGACGGTGGCGCGGCTGCGCAAGAAGCTGGAGCCCGACCCCTCGGCGCCGGTGATCCTGCTGCGCCAGCGGGGGGCGGGGCTGCTGCTCGCCGTGCCCGAGCCGGCAGGGGCGATCGGCAGTGCGGGCGGACGGGCGGCGGACGTCGCGGCGTTGGTGGACCGCCTGGAGGCTGGCGTGCGCTGCCTCGTGGTCCACGGCCCGGGGGGCGTGGGCAAGACCCACACCGTCCGCGCGCTGTTCGACGCGTTGCGCGCGGTGGGGCGTGGACCGGCGGAGGTGGTGTGGTGCGAGCTCGAACGCACCCGCCGCACCGACGAGGCGCTGGCCCGGGTGGCGCGCGCGCTGTGGCTCGACGAGGCCCTGCCGCGCACGCGCCTGCAGGCGGAGACGGCGCTGGGCGAGGCGATGGCGCGTCGGCCCGGGACGTGGCTGGTGCTCGACGGCCTGGAGGGCTGCGCCGAGGCGATGGGACCGGCCATCGACACGTTCCTCGATCTCGCGCCCGGGCTGGTGGTGGTGTGCACCTCGCGCCACGAGGTGCCCTCGCGGGCCGCGTCGCACCTGCCGCTCGGGCCGCTCGACCGCGCCGCGGCGATGGCGTTGCTGCGCACGCAGGTGGCGGCGGTGGGCGGCGTGCTCGTCGACGGCGACGCAGCGGCCCTCGAGCGCATCGTCGACCGTGCCGAGGCGTTGCCGCTGACGCTCGAGCTCGTGGCGGCGCGGTGCGCGTGGCTCGGCGTCGAGGCCACCGCGGACGGCCTGGATCCGTCGGCGCTGGAGCGCAGCCACACACGGCGTCGCCTGGCCTCGCTCGACGACAGCGTGCGGGTGTCGTGGGAGCTGTTGGACGACGATCACCGGCAGGCGCTCCTGGCCTGCGCGCTGTTCAACGCGCCGTTCTCGCTGCGCGCGCTGGCGGCCGTGCTCCCCGCTGGCCTCGACGCCACCGAGGCGGCGGAGACGCTGCGCCGTCGCTCGTTGCTCACCCTCAAGCGCGAGGCGGGTCAGCCACCGCGGCTGGCGCAGCTCGCGGCCATCCGGAGCTTCGCCCGCGCCCGGCTGGCCGAGCTGCCGGACCGGGTCGCGTGGGAGGGGCGCTACCATGCGTGGCTGGTGGGCGAGGCCCTCGCCGTCGTCGAGCGCCGGATGCGGTGGGAGGACGACGGGCACCGCATGCGCACCCTGCTCGGGGAGTTCGACCAGGTGATCGCGCAGCCGGACACGCCGACCGAGGTGCTGGCGGCGCTGGTGTCGGGGCTGGCGTCGTCGCTCGTGGCGGAGGGACGCGCCGCCGACCTCGAGCGCCTGGTGGCCGCGCTGGTGCGCCGCGCGCCGGACTGGCAGGACGACGCCCGCTGCGTCGAGGCCGTCGCGCGCGCCCTGTCGGTCCGCTGCGGCCCGGAGGGCGTGACGTCCGAGGCGATCTGGGCGCGGGCGCTGGCTGTGGACGACCCCCGTGCGATCGCGAGCGCTGCGCTGGCGCATGCCCGCTTCTTCGGCCACGCCGACCGTGCCGACGACGCCGTGGCCGTGCTCGACACCGCGGCGACCCGCACGGCCGGGCACACCGCGACGCTCGGCCGCCTCGGGTTCCAGCTGGCCTCGGAGCGCGCGATCTGGCTCGCTGCGCGGCGGGATCCCCGCGCGGTCACGGCGTGCGCGGAGGCGCAGGCGATGGTGCCGCGGGACGCGCCGCCCGAGGACCACTGCTCGATGGCGATGGACCTCGCCCGCGTCTACGCGTTGATGGGGGACCTCGCGTCGACCCGCCACCTGGCGCGCAGCTGCGTGCGTCGCGCCCGGGAGGCCGGGCAGGCCGAGCGCGCCGCCACCTACGCCTTCGGGGCTGGCTACGCCGAGGTGGAGCTCGGCCTCGCCGCGGAGGCCTTGTCCACGCTGCAGGTCACGGTGGACGCGTTCGACCCGGCGACGGCCCCGCCGCTGGCGCTCCAGGCGCGGATCTGCCAGGTGCAGGCGCACCTCGACGTGGGCGACGTGGACGCGGCGGAGGCGCTGCTGATGGACGCGGCGGCGCGGGTCGCGGCGCGGGAGCAGCGCCAGCTCGACGTGGAGATCGCCACGTTCACCGGCCTCATCGCCCACCTGCGCGGGGCGTACGGCGCCGCGTTGGTGGCCTACCGACAGGTGGTGCCTCCGGAGGCGACGCCGTCGGGCTGGAAGGGCTTCGTGGCCGCCATGGCCGTACTCGCGGCGCGCTCCCTGGGGGACGTCGCCACCGCAGGTGCCTGGCGCGCCCAGCTCGACGAGATGGCGCGTGGCAGCGACCGCGCCGCCGAGGTGGTCGCCGTGCTCGATCGACCGGCCGAGCCGTCCACCTACGCCACGTGGACCCTGCGGGTGCTGGCACGGTTGGTGGGCAGCGATCGGGGCGCGCGTCGACCGTCACGCGGCTGACGTCGAACGCAACACCGACGCAACAGGTGGGCGGGCCGTCCGCGCCGTCCGCTACGCCCCGGCTCGGAGCGGTAGCCGAATGCGTGAGGAACAAAGGATGTTCTCGCGTCCTGGATCCGCGCGTTCACAGGCGTTGCCCCGAGTAGGGCGCGCCCGTCACGTCAGGGTCGGAACGTGCCGCGTGGACCGCTGGGTACCCGGACCCCACACCGAAGGGACAGCCCTGGGCCGCGCCGCGCCGGGTCCCTCGGTGGCTCCGACGCACCCGTACGCCCCCGGACCCGACCATGAACAGCGCCCTGCCCCAGCTCCTCGCCCAGCGGCCCGATCTCGCCGCCCGCCTCGACACCGTCCGTCGCTTCGCACGGCGGGTGCGCGCCACCGAGGTCCACCTCACCAACGCCTGCAACCTGCGCTGCCGCGGCTGCTGGTTCTTCGCCAACGACTTCGACCAGCGCACGCGGGAGGCGGGCGATGCCGACGCCTGGCCCCGGTTCGCGCGGGAGCTCGCCGACCAGGGGGTGACGGCCCCGCTGCTCATCGGCGGTGAGCCGACCTTGTTCCCGGACCGGGTCCAGGCCTTCGTCGACGTGATGCCCTACGTCACGTTGTCGAGCAACGGCCTGCGCCCGTTTCCGCGGGAGGGCTTCGCCGACGTCAACGTCGCGCTGACCGTGTTCGGCGGCGGGACGATGGATGACGCGCTCCGCGGGTGGGCGCCGTCTGGCCGCCGCATTCAGGGCCTGCTGGACACCGCGCTGGCCAACTACCGCGACGACGACCGCGCCGTGTTCATCTACATCCTGCATCCCGACGCCCGGGACGACGTCGCGGACACGGTCCGGCGCATCGAGGACAACGGCAACGTCTGCACGTTCGGGTCCTACAGCGACTACGACGACGGCGTCGACGACCCGGCCGGTCGCGCAGCGCTGGTCGACACCGCGCTCGAGGTCGCGGCCCGTCACCCCGACACGGTGCTGTCACCCGAGCCCTACATCCGCGCGGTGATCACGGGGGAGACCTCGTTCGGACGGTTCGGGTACGACGTGTGTCCGAGCCTGTCGGTCGATCACCCCGCGCACGCCGAGCGCCTCGCCAACGGCAACCCGGTGCTGCCGGGGTTCAACGTCTGGTCGGCGGACCGGAGCACGCTGGCGACGTGCTGCACGTCGGGGTCGTGCGCCACCTGCCGCGACAGCCAGGCCGTCTACTCCTGGCTGCTCGTGAGCCTGCCCCACTTCACCCACCGAGCGGACGCGCTCGAGGACTGGCTCGACATCGCCGAGAGCTACTGGCGTCAGTTCGTGTGGTCGCCGTTCCATCGCCGCGCGGCGCGCCTGCAGCGGGGCGTGGCGTGAGCGGGGATCGGGATCGTCAGGCGCAAGCCGCGCAGGCCGCGTGGCGCGCGTTCGTGAGCTGGCCCCACGAGCGCGTGCTGGCCCTGCTGCACGATCTGGCGACGGACCACGCGCGCCGGGCGTGGGACCTGGCGGAGGCGACCGTCGCCGAGACCGGCATGGGCGCCGTGGCCGACAAGGCGGTGAAGAACCTCGTCGCGTCGGTGGGGGTCTGGGAGGTGCTGCGTGACGCACCAGGGGTGGGCGTGCTGGTCGAGGACGACGGGATCGTCTCGATCGCGCGCCCGGTCGGCGTGGTGTTCGCGATCACGCCGGTCACCAACCCGGGCCCGTCGCTGATCCACAACATCCTGTCCGCGCTGATGGGGCGCAACGCCATCGTGCTCAGCCCGCACCACGCGACCACCGGCGTGGCCGGGGACGTGGCGGCGCATGTGGCTGCGGTGCTGGCGCGCCATGGCGCACCCGAGCACCTCGTCCAGATCCTGACCACGCGGTCGGGCCGGGACGAGACGCTGGCGTGGATGGCCCACCCCGCGGTCGATCTGGTGCTGGCCACGGGTGGTGCGGGCCTGGTGCGCGCCGCCTACCGGTCGGGCAAGCCCGCAGTGGGCGTCGGGCCGGGCAACGCGCCGTGCTGGATCGCCGCCGACGCCGATCCGGTCGTCTCGGTCGCGGCGATCGTCGACTCGGCCGCGTTCGATCACGGGCTGACCTGTGGGTCGGAGAGTCACCTCGTGGTGGACGCCGCGGTCGCGCGGGACACCCGTGCCCTGCTCGCCGAACACGGCGCCCACGTGCTGGGGCTGCAGGAGACGCAGCGCCTCCGGCGCCGCGCGTTCGGAGACCATGGCCGCCTGCACGCGGGCCTCGTCGGGCGGTCGGCCACCGAGATCGCGCGGGCGGTGGGCTTGGAGGCGGGCGCGCCCCGCCTGCTCGTGTGCCCGGTCGACGGGGTGCAGGACGACGACCCGCTCTGCCACGAGTCGCTGGCGCCGATCGTGACCCTGCTGCGTGTCGACGGCGACGCCGACGCGCTCGACACGTGCCGCGCGCTGCTCGACGTGGACGGTGCGGGGCACTCCGCCGCCGTCCACACCGCCGACGACCGGCGCGTGGCCCGCTTCGCCGCGGCGATGCCGGTGTCCCGCGTGTTCGTCAACGGCCCCTGCGCCCACGGCACCGTGGGCGTGACGTCGATGCTCGACCCGACGTTCACCGTCGGCAGCGGCACGTGGGGCGGCTGCACCACCACCGGCAACGTCGGCTGGCGCGACCTCGTCAACGTCCAGCGCGTCGTGCACGCCCGCCCGACCGACCTGACGCCCGCCGGCCGGGCGCTGGCCGCGTCGTCTCGCTGATCCCTGTCCCGCCGCGGAGCGCGCGGCCCGTGTCCGTCCGTCCACACCCAGGAGCTGCCATGTTCCGAGCCACCCCCTTGCTGACCGCGCTGCTCTGGGCAGCAGCGTGTCAGCCCACCGCCGACCCGGTCGGCGACACCGCGAGCCCCGCAGGGCCACGGCGCCTGATCGGCGCGCCGACCGTCGACGTCGACGGCGATGGATCGCCCGCCGGCACCGACTGCGACGACCAGGATCCGTACCGGTCGCCGCTCCACGCCACCGACGGCTGCGACCTGATCGACAACGACTGCGACAACCGCGTCGACGAGAACTGCGGGGGCTACTGGGGCACCTACAGCGGCGACCACCGCTACCTCGTGGTCACCTCGCTCGTGACCTGGGCGCAGGCCGACGCCGCGTGCACCGCGCTCGGCGCCAACCTCGTCGCGATCGGCGGCCTCGGCGAGAACAACGCGGTCAACACCAGCGTCGACAACATCGACAGCACGGTGGCGATGTGGATCGGCGCGACCGACGCGGCCAACGAGGGCCAGTGGCGGTGGTCGGTCGGCGGCGGCCTGTCCTACACGCGCTGGTCGTCGGGTGAGCCCAGCAACTCGGGCGGCAACGAGGACTGCGCCGTCCTGCGGGCCAACTCCGACCGGTGGAACGACGTCCCCTGCGACGACCTGCACGGCTACGTGTGCGAGTTCGCCTGCACGGGCTGGTGGGTCGACGGGGACGGGGACGGCTACGGCGACGACACGATCGGCCACGCCGGCGCGTGCGGCACGCCCCCGGCGGGATCGGTCTCGCGGGACGGAGACTGCGCCGACGCCGACCCGGGCCGCAACGAGGGCCTGGCGGAGGTCTGTGACGACCTCGACGTCGACGAGAACTGCAACGGCCTGTCGGACGAGGGCGACCCGACCGCGGGGCTGCCGACCTACGCGCTCGACGCCGACGGTGACGGCTACGGCGACGACGCCACTGCGTTCCAGGCCTGCGAGGACCCGGGCCCGCCGTACGTGCGCTCGGGCGACTGCGACGACAGCACGCGGCTGTACACGCCGGGCAACCAGCGCGACCTGTGCAACGGCATCGACGAGGACTGCGACGGCGCGGTCGACGAGAACTGCGCGTGCAGCTTCCGCACCCACGGCGCCGACACCTACCTGTTCTGTCCGTTCTCGGTGGACTTCGACAGCGCCCGCTCGATCTGCGGCGGCTACGGCGGCGATCTCGTCGTGGTGGGCGACGCCACCGAGAACAGCTGGGTCGCCACCACGGCGATGGGGCTGGCGACGACGAACTGGTGGCTCGGCCTGACCGACGCCGACGTCGAGGGCACGTTCACCTGGGTCGACGGCACCCCGGCCACCTACACGAACTGGGCGAACAACGAGCCCAACGACAGCGGCGGCACCGAGGACTGCGCCTACGTGCGCAGCGGCCAGTCCGACTGGAACGACGCCACGTGCACCGGGTCGTACGCCTTCGTCTGCGAGCTGGCGTGCGGCACCTGGTTCGTGGACGAGGACGGCGACGGCTACGCGGGCGACCACGCGGTGACCGGCTGCGGCCAGCCGCCCGACCCGGCGCGCGAGGTGTCCGACGACTGCGACGACGCCTCCGCGGCGATCCACCCCGGTGCCACCGAGGTGTGCGACCCGGCCGACGTCGACGAGGACTGTAGCGGCAGCGCGGACGACGCCGATCCGGACGTCACCGGCCTGTTCGCCTTCTTCCTCGACCGCGACCTCGACGGCTACGGCGACCCCGACGCCCCGGTCTACCAGTGCGACGCGGTCGCGGGCGTCACCCCCGATGACCAGGACTGCGACGACGACGACCTCGACGTCAGCCCGGCGGGCACCGAGACCTGCAACGGGCGCGACGACGACTGCGACAGCGTCGTCGACGAGGGGATGGTCGACGGCGACGGCGACGGCACCTGCGACGCCGTCGACCCGTGTCCCGACGACAACCCGGACGACCTGAACCGCGACGGGATCTGCGACAGCTCCTTCAGCCTCGTGGCGCTGGGGCTGGCCCCCGGCCGCACGGCGACGGTCCTGGTGTCGCACGCGCCGCCGGGCCAGCGGGTCTACGTCGCCGCCACCCTGTCGGGCGGCTCCAGCGGGCCGTGCCTGTTCACCACCGGCGGGGGCCTGCTGTGCGTGGAGCTGTCGAGCCCGCGCCTGCTCGGGTCGGCCGTCGCCGACACCCACGGCAGCGCCTTCCTGCAGGTGGCCGTGCCGTCCAGCCTCCCGTCGGGCGCCACCGCGCGCCTGCAGGGGGTCAGCCTGGTCGACGTCGGGGCGCTCACGCCCGTGTTCACCGTGGAGGTGCCGTGATGATCCGCAACCTCCCTGGCGCCTCCGTGCGCCCGTTCCGTTCGTGGGTCGTCGCCTGTGCGCTGGCCGCGTGCCACGCTGACGCCACGCTGCCCGTCCCGGCAGCGCCGCCCCCTCCGCCCACCCTGACCGTGTCCGGCCTGGTGGTGGGGCAGCCCGCGTTCGTCGTGCTCTCCGGACTCACCGCCGGTGCGCCGGTGCGCTTCTTCGTGAGCGCGGCGGGGCAGGGCAGCGGCCCGTGTGCGCCCGGCGGCACGCCGTGCCTCGACCTCGTCCACCCGTTCACGCTGGGCGTGGCCACGGCCAACGCCGCCGGTGAGGCGGAGGTCGCGTTCACCGTGCCCGCGTCGGTGCCCCCGTCGGCGGTGGCCAGCTTCCAGGCTGCGCTGGGCGCGCGCGGCGCCTACAGCCTGTCCGAGGTGCGCTCGGCGGTGGTGACCGCGACCACCCAGGTCGAGACGTGTGACCTCGACGCGCTCGATCGGGCCCGCACCCCCGACGTTCCCTCGACGTTCGAGCTCCTGGCCGACCAGGTGTTCGGCGCGTTCGGGCTGACGCTCGGCGGCTCGGACACCGGTGGTCAGGACCTGCGCGACCGGTACGTGCTCCCCGTGGCCGACGGCTGCCGTGTGGACGTGTACGCCACGACGGACGACGAAACGACGGGCGTGACGATCGGCATCGACCTCGACGGCACCACCACCGTGCCGTTCGGCGCGTTCACCAGCGCCCGAAACGACAGCGGCGCGGACGCGGACGCCACGGTCGAGGTGGCCCTCGACGATCCGTCGGCGTGCTTCGCCTACGACCTCGCCATCGCCTACACCTGCAACCTGCCGCCGGTGGTCACCGACGTGGCGATCACGTCGGACGGCGACGCCTGCGGCACCTGGACCTGCGCCGCGTCCGTGTCCGATCCGGACCTCGACGACACCGTCGTGGCCTACGCCTGGTCGGTGGACGGGGTGGCGACCGGCGCGACCGGACCGACCTTCGGCGGGGCCACGCTGTCCGACGGCCAGACCCTGACCTGTGCGGTCACGGCGACCGACCCCTGGGGCGACGTCGCCACGGGTTCGGGCTCGGTGACCGCGACCGTGCCGGGCGTGCAGCTGGCACCGGTGCGGATCACCTCCGGTGCGCGCGCGGGCGAGCCGGTCACTTGCGCGACGTCGGCCACGGAAGGCTGTGGCGTCGCCACCGGGACGTTGACCTACGCCTGGACGGTGGACGGTGTGGACGCGGGTGTGTCGGGGCCCAGCCTCGACACCACGACCCTGCCCGCGGGCGCCCGGATCGCGTGCGTGGCGACCTACGATGGCGCCGCGACCGTGACGGACGCCTCGCCCCCCGTGACCCTCGCCCCCACCGAGGTCTTGCTGGAAGGCAGCGGCGGGGGTGCGGGTCACGGGGTGGCGATCCTCCCCGACCTGGACGGCGACGGCTACGGCAGCGTCGCCATCGGCGCGCCCGCGTGGAGTGTCGACCTGGCCTACGGCGGGCGGCTGTACGTCGTCGACGGGGCGTTCGCGTCCGCCACCGTGGCCCTGGCCGACGTCGACGACGGGCTCGGCGGCTTCACGCTCGACGGCCTGTCCGGCGGCTACGACCTCGACGTGATGGCGTGCGGGTCGGCGTTCTACCCGGGCGGCTGCCCGACCGGGGTCTCCCTGTACGACTGGCTCGGGTACGACGCCGGACCGGACGGGGGTGGGTTCGGCTTCCAGGTCCGGTACGCTGGCGACGTGGACGGCGACGACGTACCGGACCTGGTCGCTTCCGCGCCCTTCGAGCAGCTCACCGAGATCTGGCAGGGCCGCACCTACGTGCTCTCGGGCGCGACCCTGCAGGCGGCCGCCCTGTCCGACGTGGTCGACGAGACCTCGCTCGCCGGCTTCGCCATCGACGGCGAGTGCGGTCGGCGGCGCAACCTCGACCTGTCGCTGCTCCAGGAGCTCAAGGCGGCCAACGGCGACCTCGCCGGGCTGTCGGCGGCGGCAGGCGGTGACCTGAACGCCGACGGCCTCGCCGACGTGCTCGTCGGGTCCATCCACAGCGGCGACCAGGACGACGGCACGTTCTACGCGATCTACGGCCGCGACGACGGGGTCAACGTCCACGTCGGCGACCTGTACAGCCGCGGCTGCGACGTCAGCGGCGGCACCGGCCTCGGGGACGCCTCCCTGGGCGTGGCGTTCAAGGGCCGCACCGACGCGGGCACCGGCATCGGGTCGGGGTGGGGCTGGCAGACCACGCCCGCGGGAGACTTCGACGGCGACGGCTACGACGACGCCGCGTTCACCGGCGAGAGCGAGCTGTACCTCAACATCCTGGCCGGAGGCCCGGACGGCGGTGCCATCGTCGCGCCCGGCAACCGCGGCGCCCTGTCGGGCAACCAGGGGTGGTCCACGTACAGCTCGGGCTTCTCGGTGGGCTCGGGCAGCTCGGGCAGCGGCATCCTGATGGTGGCGCCCGCGGCCGGCGGCGGCGGCGACGTCAACGGCGACGGCCTCGACGACGTCGTCGTGCCCCACGTCGACTACGGCCTGACCGGCATGGCGACGGTGATGTTCGGTCACACCACCCGAGATCTGCGGACGATCCAGTCCTACCAGAACGGCTTCACCGGGTTCACCGTCGCGGGGGAGGTGCCCACCCAGTCCACCGCATGGGGTGCGTCGGTCATCGCCCACGATGTGGACGGTGACGGCCTGGACGAGGTGGTGCTCGGCTTCCCGGAGGCCGACGAGGTGTGGGTGATCTACGGTCGCGCCGACGGGCTCGCCGTGGTGGACGCCGCCGACGTGCGCTCGGGCCGTGACGGCTTCGTGATCGAGGGCGCGTCGGGCAGCGAGCTCGGCTGGGCCGTGGCAGGAGGGGACCTCGACGGCGACGGCCTGGGCGACCTGGCTGTCGGTGCGCCGCAGACCGGCGCCGGGGGCCAGGGCGCGGTGCGCGTCGTCTTCGGACGCGACCTGCGCGGTCACATCGACCAGCAGGGCGGGGACGGCGACGACCTGCTCACGGGCACGGCCGGCCCGGACACGCTGATCGGGGGCCGCGGTGCCGACACGCTGATCGGCGGCGGCGGCCTCGACGTGCTCTACGGCGGTGCGGGCGACGACGTGATCGAGGTCGGCGATCTGGCGTTCCGACGCGTCGATGGCGGCCAGGGCACCGACACGCTGCGGCTGTCGGGCGCCTCGGGCGACCTGGACCTGGCCGACGTCGACGACCGCGTGCGCGGCATCGAGGCGATCGCGCTGGAGGGGCGCACGCTCACGGTCGCCACGCGCGACCTGCTCCACCTGTCGGACCTGTCGAACACGCTGACGCTGACCGGCGTCGGGGCGGTGGCCACCGTGCCCGGCGAGCCGTGGGTGTCGGCGGGCACGGTGGACGACGGCGGCGTGACGCTGACCGTGGTGACGAACGGGCGGGCGACGCTGCGCGTGCAGCCCGGGCTCGAGACGTTCCTTCCGCCCACGGTGTTCACCGACACGCTCACCGTCGACGAGAACGCCGTGGCCGGCACGTCGCTCGGGGTGGTGGACGCCGTCGACCCCGACGGCTCGTCGCTCGCCTTTGCGCTCACCGGTGGCGACGGGGCGGGCGAGCTCGCCATCGATGCGGCCACGGGCGAGGTCACCGTCGTCGACGGCGCGGGGCTCGACTTCGAGACCACGTCGGGCGACCACGACGTCGAGGTCACGGTCACCGACGACCAGGGCCTGCAGACGACCGTCGTGCTGTCGGTGGTGCTCGTCGACGTCAACGAGGCCCCGTCGTTCGCCGTCGGGGACACGCTCACCTTCGGCACCGAGGAAGGGTCCGGAGGAGACGGCGCCGTCATCGGCGGTGCCAGTGCCGTCGATCCCGACGCGGGCGACGTGCTGACCTACCGCTTGGAGGGCGCGGACGCGGCGCTGTTCGCGGTCGACGACGCCGGTCAGATCACCATCGCGACGTCGGCCACGCTCGACTTCGAGACGGCGACCTCCCACACGTTCGACCTGGTGGTCACCGACGCGGCCGGGCTGACCGACACGCTGGCCGTCACCGTGGACGTCTACGACGAGGACGTGCTCGAGACCCACGTCGACTTCACGTTCGTCACCCGGGACGAGGTCTACACCAGCTTCGACGAATCCGACGTCGACTTCGACGAGTGCTTCAACTTCGGCGTCGGTGACTGGGACTTCACGCAGACGATGGCGCCGGCGTCGGTGTTCCCGTTCGGCGGGTCGGCGGTGTCGGTGGACATGGCGCTCGGTGGTCAGCTGTGCCTGACCTTCCAGCTGCAGGACGAGCAGGGCACGGCGAGCGCGACGGTGCCGCTGAGCATCGACCTGAGCGTGCCCGACGAGGTGCTGCCGGGCGACACGTTCCCGCTGTCGGTGACCTGGGCGACGTCCCGGGACCTCAGCTACGAGGTGTCGCTGCCGAGCACCGTGCTGCGCTACGGCTACAGCACAGACGCCTTTGAGGCGCGGCTGGGCGCGACCCTGGGGGGTTCGTCGAACCCGATCTTCGACGTCGGCCCCACGACCGGTGCCGACCTGCAGGAGCTGGTGCTGCGTGGCGGGGGCATGGTCAGCGACGCGAACCGCGTCACCGACAACCCGGACTACGAGCCCCCGAGCTTCGACGGCGTGGAGCACGGCGTGGAGGCGTACACGCGCGTCGGAGACGTCTACAACGCCGCCTCGCTCGACATCGACTGGATCTCGTACACCAACTACTTCCTGGAGTTCCTGGGGTTCCCCGCCAACACCAACCGGGGCACCTACGAAGCCGACGTCAGCGGGTTCACCTTCCAGATGAACTACACGACGATCCTGCCCACGGTCGAGCTGGACCACTGGGTGCAGGCCCGCGCGCGGGTCGGGATGGGCGCGCTGTTCGGGCACGTGGTGTTCGAGGACGGCAGCACCACCGACGTCGAGCTCGACGCGCAGATGGAGCTGACGCTGCCGGCCCACGGTGACGTCGACGGCGACGGCGACGTGGACCTGGAGATCTACCTGTACCCGCGGGTCGAGCTGGTGGTGGACCAGGAGTCCCACCTCGTCATCAACCGCCACATCAAGATCTTCGAGGTCGAGGGCAAGATCATCTCGCCGACCGACGGCGTGATCCGGCGCCAGAGCGTGGGGCCGCTGTTCGAGACGGACTGCGCCACGGGCGTGTGCGGCGAGATCGTGACCCACAACTACGGCGATGTCTGCGATGTCGCGGGGTACTGCGGCTTCTACGGCGGGTCCTACTTCCCGCTCACCGGCTTCAACGTGCCGGTCATCCGCGGCGCGATCGATCTGGCGACGCCGACGCCTTGACGCTCGCGTCCCTCGCGTCACCTGACCTACGGTGACCGCGGGGGACGCGCATGCGCCACCTGGACTCCGGTTCCCTGATTCCGCCGGGCCGCCCGCGGACGTGACCGGGCGCCGCGCGCCCCGTCCAACGCGCCCCCGATCGTGGGACTCGTTTCTCGGACGAGAAGAATCGAAGAAAATTTTTCTTCGCCTTCATCCGGCCCTTCTCGGGTCGATGAGCGTTGTCGCGCGGGCACTTGCTCGCGTTCGCCACGCACCTGTGGGTAGCGTGGCCGCGCAGTCCGACGAAGAACTTTCAGCAGGGAGCTGGCATGAGCGCCGAGGCGAGGTTGGCGATCGACATCGATGCACCGGTCGACGTCGTGTGGGGGGTCTTGACCGATCTGGCGTCGTACGGTCGATGGAACCCGATGACTCCTCGGGTGGTCGGGCGGCTCGCTGAAGGCGAAGTGCTCCAGCTCACGGCCCGCGTGGGCTCGTGGATGCGCACGCAGGCGCAGACGGTCTACGAGCTCGTGCCGAACGAGCGGCTCGTGTGGAGCGGCGCCTTCGGTGGCGAGCTGGTGCGCGGCGTGCGCACGCAGACCGTCGAGGCCCTGCCCGGCGACCGCACCCGCTACACCACGCGGGACGCGTTCCACGGCCCGCTCGCCGGCCTCACCAAGCGCCTGTACGGCGACACGCTGCACGCGGGCTTCCAGGCGATGGCCGAGGCGCTCAAGGACACCTGCGAGGCCCAGGTGGGTCGCTCGTCCGCGCCCAGCGCCGTGCGTGTGCCGGTGGACCTCGAGCAGCAGCGCCTGCCCCACCGCGCGTCGTGGTACCCCGTGGCGCTCGGCACCGAGCTGGCGCCCGGTCAGGTGCGCCACGTCACCCTGTGCGGCCAGGATCTGGTGGTCTGGCGCACCAAGGGCGGTCGCGTCGGCGCGGCCCGCAACGTCTGCGGCCACATGGCCGCGCGGCTCGCGCCCGGCGCGTGGGTCCAGGGCGAGAAGCTCGTGTGCCCCCACCACCACATGGGGTTCACGGTGACGGGTCGTTCGTGCGAGCACACGGCCCGCGACCTGTCGACGCTGCACGTCCGCGAGGTCGGCCCGGCCGTGCTCGTCTGGTACCACCCGGAGGGGGCCGCCCCGACCTTCGAGGTGCCCGAGCCCGAACAGGACGGCTTCGGGGGCTGGTCGTTCAAGACCCTCGACCTGCCCGTCCACCCGCAGCACGTCATGGAGGACCTCGCCGACGCGCGCCACTTCCTGTCGGTGCACCGCTACCGCACGCTCGACACGCTCCAGGGCACCCAGGCCGACGGCAGCGCGCTGTCGTTCCACGGTGTGGTCGGCTGGGACCCGGGCCTGAAGGTGCTGCCGTCCGTGCCGGTGGAGTTCCGGACCACGGCGTACGGCATGGGCTTCCAGGTCACCGAGGTCGCCCAGGTCGGCGGGCTCGTCCACTCGCTGCACCTGGTGCTGCTCACGCCGGTCGACGAGCACACCACCCGCGTGGTGCTCGGCGTGGCCACGCGGCTCGGCGACGGGGCGAAGCGCGCGCTCGGCAAGGCGGGTCCGGTGGTCCGCCGTGTGATGCACGAGGCCGCCGCCTACGCCTTCCGGCGCGACGTGCTCAGGGACGCCGCCCTCTGGGCCCAGCGCCACCACCACGACGACCACGCGCCGCCCGGCGACCCCGCCCACGCCGTGTTCCGCGACTGGGTCGCCCAGTTCGACGCGCGCGAAGGGGAGGCAGCATGAGCGTGCGCTTCCACCGGGCGCTCGACCCGCGCACCGACCACGTCTTCGCCCCGCACGACCGGGAGTCCACCTACCCCACGCCGTTCCCCACCGGCTGGTACCGGGTGCTCGACAGCGACGCGCTCCGCGTGGGCCAGGTGCGCGTGCTCGACGTGCTCGGCCGCCACCTCGTCGCCTTCCGCGGGGCCAGCGGCGCCGTGTCCGTGATGGACGCCCACTGCCCGCACCAGGGCGCGAGCCTGGCGGGCGGTGTGGTCGACGGGGACGCGCTGCGCTGCCCGTTCCACAAGTGGGCGTTCGCCACCGACGGCAAGCTCACCGACATCCCGGGCCTCGATCGCATCCCGCGCGTGGGCGTGTGCGCCCACCCGACGGTCGAGCTGCACGGCATGATCTGGATGTTCCACCACGTGTCGGGCCAGGTGGTGGCGCCGACCTACCGGCCCGAGCCGCTCCCCGAGATCACGGGGCCGGGCATGACCTACCGGGGTCGCTACGACGCGGGGCTCG
>JACKEP010000033.1 GCA_020632915.1 Alphaproteobacteria bacterium
GCGCTCGTCGGTGGCCAGCCTCACCGCCACAGCGGCCCTGCTCGGGGCGATGGCGTGGCTGCAGCCGGCGACGCTGGGGATCGGCGTGGTGCTCGGCCTGGGCATCGTGCACGCCCACGTCGGCAACATCCGTCGCCTCATCGCGGGCGACGAGGCCGCCATCCTCCGCCCGGTCCGCTGGGGCCGCAGCAAGGAGGCCGACGGCACCGACGCGTCGGCGGTGCTCGCTCACGGGCCTGCGGGTGCGGCGGTGGCGGCGCCTGCGCTCTGGCGGGAGCGCGAGGCCGCGCCGGAGGCAGACGCGTCGGAGGAGGCGGCGGACGCTCCGGACGCAGACGCGGACGAGGTGTCGTCCTCGGCGCCGTCGTCCGGGTGACGACCTGGGCCGCAGGCGGTCCACCCACGCCGTGATCGTGGTGGCTGGGACCGGGACCTCCGGGGCCCGGTCGACGGACGACCGCAGCCGGGCCGACCTCGGAAGCCGCACGCACCGGTTCGACGTCTCGGGTGCGCAGGGACCGCAGCGACGGTTGTGGCCGCACGAAGGCACCTTGCGGTGCTAGCGTACAGGTTCGGGAGGTGGGTCATGGACCTTCACACACGCGATGGCGCCGCCGCGTGGGTCGGCGTCAGCTGGCTCGTGGCCGCGGCGTTCGCGATCGACGCCACCGAAGCGCGCAGCGTCGGCCACGGCCTCGTGGTCGCGGCGCTCGTCGGTGCGGTCGTGGCCGTGGGCGCCGTGATCGGCCAGCGGGTGCGGGCGTGGTGGGTCCGGCGTGACGCCGCGCTGGCCGACGCGCTGCTCGCGGCCGAGCAGACCGCCCGCGTGCAGGGGGTCGACACGTCTGCGGCCGCCGTGGACACGCACACGGCCTCGATCGCCGCCGCCACGGCCGGTGATGTCGTGGGACCGGGGCGGGTGCGGGTGTTCGTGCGCCCGCTCGAGTGGGTGGAGGTCCGCCTGGTGGCGCCGGCGCCTGACGCGGACGCCCTCACCGTGGCCGTCGTGCCGCGGGGCGTCAACCGCATGGCGGTGTCGCCGGCCTCGGCGCGTGCCATGTCCGCCGCGCTCGGCGTCCTCACGGCGGCCGGTGCCCGTGTGGTGACGACGCCGACGGTCACGCCGCTGCGTCCGGTGGAGCGTCGCGTGTGGCAGGCGTGCGTCGCCAGCGCGCTGGCGACCGTCGCGCTGATCGTCGCCGGCGTCGTGCTCGACCAGGCGCTGCTCCTGCAGGTCGGCAGCGTGCTGACCGTGGTCACGTTCCTGGCGATGGCGACCGTCGTGTTCGCTCCGGACGCCCTGGACGCCCGGTTCGGCGGAGCCGGGGACGGGGTGGCGCGCGCGACGTGATCGGGCGCGTCCCCTCGGGACGGTTGCGTCGTCGGCGCGGCGGCGGCGCGCTACCCAGGGCGTGCCCCCGACCCCGAGGTGCAGGGTGAAGCCCTGGCCGCTCGCACTCGTCGCCGCTTCCCTCGTCGCCGACGCGGCCGTGCCGCGGGTGCGGGGCAGCACGCCGCCCACCGAGGCGATCCTCGGGGTCCCGGCCACGCCGGTGAGCCTGCGCACCACGGGGGACGACACGGCCACCGCGCTGCTGCGCGACGGCGACGCCTGGCTCGTGCTCGTGGTGCGGGGCGACAAGGTGCTCGGTCCGACGCCGGTGGCGTTCCCCGCAGGTGCTGCGGTGCGTCACGTCGCCGTCGACGCCGACGGAAGCGTCTGGGGCACCGAGGACGCCGGCACCGTGGCGTGGCGGTGGACGCCCGAGGCGGTGACGGAGGTGCCGCTGCCGGGGTGCGCCACGCCGTGCGCCGTGCGCGGCCTCGCGTCGGGGCTGACCGCCGGTCCGCAGGGCGCCACGCGCGTGCGCCTGGGCGAAGACCTCGTGGTGTACGGCGACACCCTGAAGGGACCCGCCGCGCCCGCGTTCGCGCGGACCGACGCGGGGGGCTGGTCGATCCCCGATCTCGTGGGCGCCGAGGATCTGGCCGGCTGCGACGACACGCTCGTGCCCGACGGGGCCGTGCTCGACGCCACCCACGTCGTCACCGTGCTGGACTGCGCCGGCGGCACCCGCGTGCAGTGGCACGGCGCGCTGAGCGCCACCTGGATCCCGCACGCGCCCGGCCGGGTGCTGGTCCGGCCCGCGCCCGATGGCCGGCTGTACGCCGTCACCGTCGCCGACACGCAGACCACGACGGAGGACCTCGGTCCGGGGGCTCCCGCCCCGCTGACGATGGGGGTGCGCTGGATGCCGGCCGGGCCGGCGCTCGCGTGGCCCCAGCCGGCCCCGCGTCGCACCGACATCGTGCCGGTGAGCCGGCTGACGTGGACGCTGGGGGCCGAGGTGCAGGTGGTGGACGTCGTCGTGACCGACCACCGCGTCGTCGCGCTCGCCCAGGTGGAGACCGAGCACGGCCTGCGTCCGGCCATCCTGCACGGCGCCCGGCTGCCGGTGCTGCCGCCGGCGCAGTAGCGCACGAACCCCCGCCGCGGTCAGTTCCCGAGGAACCAGAACTCGATGCGGCGGTTGTTCTCGCGACCGGCCGCGGTGCGGTTGGTGTCGATCGGGCGCGTGCCGCCGTAGCCCTCGACCGTGAGCCGGTCGGACGGCACGCCCTTGGCGACGAGGTAGTCGAACACGACCTCGGCGCGGCGCCGCGACAGCGCCATGTCGGCGGACTCGTCGCCCGTGGCGTCGGTGTGGCCCTCGACGCGCACGCGCACGTCCGGGAGGTCCTTGATCACGCGGGCCACCTCGTCGAGCAGGGCGTAGGAGCCCGTCTGGAGCTCGGCGGTGGTGCCGGTGAAGCGGATGGCCTGGTCGAGCTTGAGGCGCTGGCGGTCGACCTTGACCTTGACCGTGGCGGCGGTGGCCTCGTCGGGGCAGCCGTCGTCGTCGAGGTAGCCGTTGCGGGTCTCCGGCTTGTCGGGGCACGCGTCGTTGAGGTCGGCGATGCCGTCGCCGTCGAGGTCGGACGTCGGGCAGCCGCGGTTGTCGCGGGCACCGGGCTGGTTGGGGCAGTTGTCGTCGAGGTCGTGGACGCCGTCCCCGTCGTTGTCGTCGTCGGGGCAGCCGTCGTCGTCGTCCCAGTCGTCGAGGTCTTCCGGCGCGGTGGGGCAGTTGTCGCGCAGGTCGATGATCCCGTCCATGTCGTTGTCGGGATCGGGGCAGCCGTCGACGTCCTTGAAGCCGTCGAGGTCCTCGGCCTCGTTCGGGCACTTGTCGGTGGCGTCGATGACGCCGTCGCCGTCGGAGTCCTCGCTCGTCTCCGGGCAGCCGTCCTCGTCGTTGTGCCCGTCGTAGTCCTCGGGCTCCTCGATGCAGTCGTCGTCGATGTTGCGGATGCCGTCGCGGTCGATGTCGCCGTAGGGATCGAGGTCGCGGCAGCCGTCCTCGTCGCGGTCGCCGTCGATGTCCTCGGGCTGCTCGGGGCACTGGTCGACCACGTCGGCGATGCCGTCGCCGTCGTAGTCCTTGCCGCCGCACGTCTCGGTGGACGCCCACGCGCGGGCTGCGGCCTCGCTCGCGGCGGTGGTGTGGAGCAGGGCGCGGCGTGCGTTGCCCTGGTCGAACTCGATGCGCGCGAAGCTCGCCTGGGACTCGGCGGTGGCGAAGTCGACCGGCGCGCAGGCGCTGCCGAACATCTTGCGCGTCTTCTCGATGAGACGCTCGGTGCTGTCGAGCTCGCGGCGCATCTCCTTGGCGGCGACGCAGCCCGCGGACATCGTGCACATCAGGACGAGCGGGACGAGGACGGGGGACAGGAGGCTGCGCATCACTCGGAGTCGTCCTCGTCGCGGAAGTCGCCGAAGTCGTCGTCGGGCTTGGGCTTGTCCGCCGGCTTGGGCTCGGGGATGTTGTCGAGGTCGTCGAGGTCCTCGCCGGAGGTGGTGAGCTCCTCGAGGTCGCGGCCGCCGCCCTCCATCGTCGAGATCGCCTGCTGCGACCACGCCAGCGACGCCTTCGACAGCTCCACGCTCGTCTTGTACTGGCTGTTGGCGGACTCCTCGATCGCCTTGTCGAGGTGCTGCTCGGCCATGGCGTGCTCGTAGGGCGCGAGCTCGGCCGCACCGCGCAGCTCGATGTCGTGCAGGGCGCGGTTGGCCGAGAGCAGGCGGGACGTGGCGATGCCCGCCGTGCAGCCCGCAGCCGACAGGCAGCAGGCGGCAGCGATCAGCGCGAACGGGAGACGACGGGCGTGAAGATGCACGTGGGCCAACTCCTGGCTCCTGGACGCCATATCGCCCCATGCGCCCCGCGCCGTCAAGGTGGCGAACGGGATACGTGGGCGCCGCTGTCCCGGGAGACCCATGCTCGCGTGGTCGATGTTCGTGGCCGTCACCGCCCTCGCCCAGGAGACGCCGCGCCCCGCGGTACTGGACGTGGCCCTGTTCTCCAACGAGGCGGCGTGCCCCGACGTGCCGTCGGGCGTGGTGCCCGAGGTGCTCGCCACCACCGCCGGCGTGCTCGTGCACCAGGGCGACGGCACCTACAGCTACGGCTGCCCCAGCCGCTGGGGCGATCCCACCGCCAAGGTCGCCAGCCCGCCCGACGCCTCGGTGCTCTACCTGCTGGCCGCGGGCGTGCCCTACCGCACCGACAACGGGGGCTGCACGGCCACGCCGATCCCGCTCCCCGAGGGCCTGACGGGCGTCGACCTGGTGTGGTTCCGCGACACGGCGTGGATCCTCGCCGCCGCCACCAGCGAGATCCTCGAGACCGGAGGCCTGTTCCGCTGGGACGCCACCAGCGGCGCGTGGGTCGAGGTCGTGTCGTGGGATCAGCAGTTCCGCCCCTACAGCTTCCTCCCCGGCGGCGCCGACTCGCTCTGGATCGCGTCGGTCGACCCGCGGGTGCGGCTGCGCCGGCTCACGTTCCTCGGCGGGCTCGGCGGCGACGAGGTGCTCGGCGGCATGCCCGACGGCTTCGACGGTGTCACCGACATCCGCCCGGCGGGTGCCGACGAGGACGAGGCGTGGTTCGTCCTCAAGCGGTCCAACGAGTCGTGGACCTGGCACGCCGACGCCAGCACCGGCAGCGGCGACGCCGCGGTGGTGTTCACCGAGGCCACCGAGCGCTCGCCGTTCGTGCTCGGCCCGGTGCGGTTCGGCGAGCAGTGGGTCAGCGTGCTCAACAACCGCATCCACACCGCCGCGCAGAACGCCGCGGTGTGGACCGACACGGGGGTCTCGGTGACGTGGACCTGCCTGCTGCAGCGCGGCGCGCAGGTCTACGCGTGCATCGACGGCGGGCTGTCGGTCGTCGAGGGCCTGTCCGGTCGACCCGCCGACGTCACGCCCGTGTTCGCCTTCAGCCAGGTGGCGCCCCCCGATCCGGCGTGCACCGACCTCGCCTGCGACAACGACTTCGCCGCCCTGTCCGCGTTCCTCGGCCGGGAGACCTACGACGAGACGGCGGTGTGTCCCGACGGCCGCACGGCCCGCGACCTCGATCCGGGCTGCAGCTGCGCCACCGGCGGGTCCACCGGTGGCGCATGGCTTGGCCTGTTGGGGCTCGGTCTGCTCGTGCCGCGACGTCGCCGCGCGGACTGACGGACCGACCGGCCGTCAGTCGCCGCCGCCCAGCCACACCCACACGCGGCCGGCGAAGCCCGCACCGGTGCTGCCCGACTCGCCGGGTGCGCCCACCAGCAGGTCGTCGTAGCCGTCGCCGTCGAGGTCGCCCGCGGTGCTCACGGCGGTGCCGAACAGGCCACCCCGGGTGCGCCCGCTGAGCCGGGCCCCTGGCAGCGCCGCACCGACGTCGTCGGTGGTGAACCGACCGGGCGCGATCGGCCCGTAGAGGACGTAGGCCGCGCCGGTGCCGCCGTCGACGCCGCTGGCCCCGACGACGAGGTCGCCGACGCCGTCGCCGTCGAGGTCCCCGGCCCACGCCACCGCCACGCCCAGGCCGGCGCCCGGGGTGGGGTGCGTGAGCTGGGTGCCCGGCAGCGTGAGGCCGACGAGCGCGAGCCCGTAGGCGCCGGGCTCGCCGTTTCCTGGCACCACCCAGACCTTGCCGCCGTCGCTGCACGTGGCGACGCAGGGCGCGCCCACCACGAGGTCGTCGAAGCCGTCGCCGGTGACGTCGGGCACGATGGCGACGTGGGTGGCGCGATCCGTGGCGCCGGGGATCGACCAGCTGGCCACGCGCAGCGCGCCAGGCGGGCTGAACAGGCTGATGCTGCCGACGGTGGGCACGCTGCCGAGCACCGTGACGCCGCGCGCGCCGTTGGGGTCCTTCCAGGCACCGACGATGTCGTCGGCGCTGTGGCCCAGCAGGTCGCCGCCCGAGGTGACGTCCTCCCAGGCGCGGCTGGTGGCGTCGAGGAAGCCGGTGGCGAGCCGCGAGCCGTCGTAGATGCGGTCGGCTGCCCAGGGCGCCCGGTCGAAGGCACGGGGCAGGTACCACTGCAGCCGCGTGTCGCCGCCGAGCCCCACGGCCACCACCCACGGGGTGCCGCCGCCGTCGACGTCGCCGAGACCGACGCGGGCGCCCATCGTGCCGGTGGGCGTGCGCTGGTAGACCTCGTCGGACAGCTGCGTGGCCGCCCAGTCGCCGCGCGGCAGCGGCAGGTCGAGGCGGTGGACGGCGCCGACGCCGCGATCGGCGGGCGACGGCGATCCCCACGACGGCGTGGGGTCGCCGGGCGCGCCCAGCACCAGCCAGCCGCCGCCCCCGGAGCCTGGGCGTCCAGCGAGCCCCAGGCCGAGGCGGGCGGCACCGGTGCCGTAGACCCGGGTGGTGGCGACGGCCGTGGTGACGCTGCCCGCTGTGAGCCCCGCGCCGTCGATCGCGTAGACCACGCCGCCTTCGGTGGCGCCTGCGGGGAGGTTCTCGGTGGGTGCGGTCAGCACGAGATCGGGGACCCGGTCGCCGGTGACGTCGAGGCCGCCGAGCACCGTGGTGCCGAGCAGCGCGTCGGGGGACGTGGCCGACACGTCGGCCCACGCGCGCCGGGTGTCGAGGTCGCCGCCCAGGCCGCACGTGCGCGGCGTGGGGTCGCAGTCCTGGTCGATCCCGTCGCCGCACACCTCGACGGCGCCTGGGTGGACCACCGCGCGCGTGTCGTCGCAGTCGGTGCCGTGGGCGCCTCCGGGGTAGCCGTCGCCGTCGACGTCGGTGACATCGGCGCCGGAGCAGTCCTGGTCGAGGCCGTCGTAGGGCACGTCGACCGCACCCGGGTGGATGGTGCCCACGGCGTCGTCGCAGTCGTCGGACGTGGTGGCCCAGCCGGGGGGCACCCCGCAGGCCTCCTGGGCCGTGGCGGCGTCGCCGTGGCCGTCGCCGTCGGCGTCGCGCCACACCGTGGAGGCGTCGGTCAGGTCGGGGTCGAGGGTGTCGACGAGGCCGTCGCAGTCCTCGTCGCCGCCGCCGCAGACCTCGTCGGCGCCAGGGTGGACGTGGGCGTGGCCGTCGTCGCAGTCGTCGTCGGTGGGCACGCGACCCGCGGGCACGGTGCACGCGAGCAGGCCGCTGCCCGGCGCGCCGTGGCCGTCACCGTCGGCGTCGGCGAACCACGGCACGGGAAGGGTCGGGTCGGTGTCGTCGCAGTCGCGCGCGTCGGCGACCGTGCCCGGCGGGGCAGTGCACGCCGTGGCGGGTGCCGCCGGGTCACCGAAGCCGTCGGCGTCGGCGTCGGCGTACCAGGTGAGCACCGCGACCGCGGCGTCGTGGTCGTCGCAGTCGCCGGGGCGCGTGGCGTACCCGGCATACAGCTGGCACGCCTGCTGGTCGGTGCCGTCCACGCCGTAGCCGTCGTGGTCGTCGTCGCGGTAGAGCGTGTAGGCGCCGTCGAGGTCGGGGTCGTCGGCGTCGACGAGCACGTCGCAGTCGTTGTCGAGGCCGTCGCAGACCTCGGGAGCGCCGGGCCAGGCCGCTGCGCTCGCGTCGTTGCAGTCGTCGCCCACCGGCGCGCGGCCCAGCGCGGGGCAGTCGAGCGTGCGGGCCCCGACGGCGCCGTGGCCATCGCCGTCGGCGTCGACGTACCACTCCCGCGGCAGGGAGGGATCGTCGGGGGCGCAGTCCCGGGCGTCGAGGACGTAGCCGGCAGGCCACGTGCAGCCCGACACCGACACCGCGGGGTCGCCGTAGCCGTCGCCATCGGCGTCGGCGTGGAACGTGAACGTGCCGATCGACGGGTCGGCGTCGTTGCAGTCGCCCCCCTGCTCGGCCTCGTCGGGGCCGACGACGCACGCGGCGCGCTCGGTGCCGTCGACGCCCAGGCCGTCGTGGTCGTGATCGTCGTAGACGGTGAGCGGGTCGACGACGTCGGGGTCGTCGGCGTCAAGCAGGCCGTCGCAGTCGTCGTCGCGGCCGTCGCAGCGCTCGGGCGCGCCGGGGTGGACGTGGGCGCGCTGGTCGTCGCAGTCGTCGCCCGACGCCACGCGTCCGGCGGGCACGCAGTCCCACGCCCCCGGTGGGGCACCGTGCCCGTCGCCGTCGAGGTCGTCGTGCCACAGGGCGGGCAGCGCCGGGTCGGCGTCGTCGCAGTCGGTGGCGTCGGCGACGGTGCCCGCGGGGGCGGCGCAGGCGGTGTGGGACGCCGCGGGATCGCCCCGGCCGTCGCCGTCGGCGTCGGTGTACCACTGGCGCACCCCGACGCTGGCGTCGGTGTCGTCGCAGTCGCCAGCGTTGTCGGCGAGCCCGGGCCCGAGGGCGCACACGGGCCGGCCCGTGCCGGGCGCACCGAGGCCGTCGCCGTCGACGTCCGCAAAGGCGGTGACGGCGTCGATCACGTCGGGATCGTCGGCGTCCACCGCGCCGTCGCAGTCGTCGTCCGCGCCGTCGCAGCGCTCCACGGCGCCGGGGTGGACGCTCGCGTCGACGTCGTCGCAGTCGGTGGCGTCGTCGGTGTGGTCGGGGGGCGGCGCGCACGCCATCACGGGCGACGCCGGATCGCCGTGGCCGTCGACGTCGCGGTCGGGGAACCACGCGCGCGGCAGCGAGGCGTCGGTGTCATCGCAGTCGGTGGCGTCGGCGACCGCACCGGGTGGCGCGTCGCAGGCCACGATCTCGGCGGCGACGTCCCCCAGGCCGTCACCGTCGGCGTCGGCGTACCAGGTGTGCAGCCCGTCGGTGGCGTCGGCGTCGTCGCAGTCGCCGGGCACCCGGGCCGCGCCGTCGCACGCGAGCGACGCCACGTCGACGGGGGTCGGGCCGCCGAGACCGTCGCCGTCCGCGTCGGCCCAGCAGCGCTCGAGGCCGTCGCAGTCCTGGTCGACCCCGTCGGCGGGGATCTCGTCGGCGCCGGGGTGCACGTCGGCGTCGGCGTCGTCGCAGTCGGGCCCGGTGGGCACGCCGTCGCCGTCGGCGTCGATCGGCGGTGGATCGGTGTCGACGGCGTCCGAGTCCGGAGCGTCGGTGTCGGGCGGATCGCTGTCGGACTTGTCGGTGTCCGGCCCGTCGGTGTCGGGGACGTCGGTGGGCGACAGGGCGTCGGTGTCGACGGTGTCGGGGCGATCGACGGTGTCGGGCGCGTCGTCGGATGCGGGGGGATCGGCGTCCGGGCGCCGGACGCCGCACGCGGCGAGCAGGATCAGGGCGAGCGCGGTGGACCGCATGGTGACCTCCAAGGTGGGAACGCTCCTGGAGTCCCTGCCCGGATCGTCGGCGTCGAACGAGGAAATCGGCGGTGCCTACTCCGAGGGTCGGCGTTGGACGGTGCCCGGCGCCGCGCGCGCGGCAATCGGTTTCGCGCCTCGGGTCGCGGGCGGCTACGATGGCGACCTCGTCCCGCTGGAGTCGCCGATGCGCTGGTTGCCCGCCGTGCTCACCCTGCTCACCGCGTGCGGCGGAGCCGGGGAGCCCCCCACCTACCACGCCGACGTGCGGCCCATCCTCGAGCGCTCGTGCACGAGCTGCCACGTGGAGGGCGGCATCGGTCCGTTCGCGATGGACCTGTCGGAGGCCGCGTGGGCCGACGGTCCGCCGAGCTGGGTGCCGGCGGCGGTCGCCGCGATCGAGGCGGGCACGATGCCGCCGTGGACGCCCGACCCCTCGTGCCGCAGCTACGTCGACGCCCGCAACCTGCCCGAGGCCGACAAGGACACCGTGGCCGCCTGGGCCGCCGCCGACTTCCCGGTGGGCGACCCCGGCGCCTACCGCGCGCCCGACACCGCCGCGAAGGTGGAGCTCGACGCCCCCGACCTCGATCTCAAGCCGGCCGAGTCGTACACGGCCGACGCCACCCGTCCCGACGACTACCGCTGCTTCGTGGTCGACCACGCCTTCGACGCCGACGCGTGGGTGCGCGCGTTCACGGTGGTGCCCGACCAGGTCGAGCTCGTCCACCACGTGATCCTCTACCGGCTCGCGCCCGGCTACGCCGAGCAGGCCCGCCAGTGGGACGCCGACGACGACGGTCCTGGCTACAGCTGCTTCGGCAGCCCGGGCACGTGGGACGCCGACACGCTCGCCGGCTGGGCGCCGGGGCAGAACCCCGAGGTCTACCCCGAGGGCATCGCGCGCCGCATCGAGAAGGGCAGCACGCTGGTGCTGCAGATCCACTACAACACCCTGGGCCGCACCGAGGCGCCCAAGCCCGACCGCACCGGCGTGCAGCTGTGGCTCCTGCCGGCCGGGGAGACGCCCACGCAGCAGCTGGTGTCCTACCCGCTGGCCGACACGCGGCTGAACATCCCGGCGGGGGACGGCAAGGCCGTCGAGACCGAGGACTTCTCGTTCGGCGGCCTGCCGATCGACATCCCCGCGATCGGCGTCTTCCCCCACATGCACCAGCTGGGCACGCGGATCCGCATGGACGTCGTCCGCGACAAGGGCCCCAAGGAGTGCGTGATCGACATCCCCGCGTGGGACTTCAACTGGCAGCAGTCCTACTTCTTCGAGGACTTCACGCCGATCACGTTCGGGCCCGACGACCTGTTGCGGCTCAAGTGCACCTACGACAACTCCGCAGGCAACCAGCCGGTCGTCAACGGCGAGCAGCTCGAGCCCCGCGACGTGCACTGGGGGGACGGCACCCTCGACGAGATGTGCCTGATGTACGCCTACATCCTGGTCCCCCCAGGGTTCTTCTGACGGCTCGTGCCGAGGTCGACGTGCTCGCGCTCCTTACCGCCGCCGCCACCACCGCCTTTGCCCATGGCCCGGCGCCCGCTGCCCTCGACGTGCTGACACCGTCCGCGTCCGGCTGTGCGACGGTCGACGGGGACGTGCCCGGCGTGGTGCGGTCCAACGACGGCGTGTGGACCCACGCCGGGGACGGCACCTACACCTACGGCTGCCCCTCCCGCTGGGGCGACAGCGAGCAGGCCCTGCTCGCCGTGTCCGGCGACGGCGCGCAGTGGCTGCTGGCCGGCGCCGACAGCGCCTACTGGTCCGACGACGGCGGCTGCCACGCCGACGACCTCGACCTGCCGAGCGGCGACGTGCCGGTGACCGTCGGCTGGTCGGGCGCCACGGGCTGGCTGGTCACGCGCCAGTTCGACGCGCAGACGGCCACGGTGTGGACGGTGGACGGGGCGCTGCACGAGGCGGCCACCTGGGACGACGCGTTCCCGGACGGCCTCGTGATCGACGATGGCCGCGTGTGGCTCGCCGGCGCGCGTCCCACGCCGTTCGCGGCGCGCCTCGACGGTGCCGACCGCGTCGACGCCCTGCCGCTGCCGGCGCTGGACGGCATCGACCGCCTCACCCCGCGTGCGGCCGCCGGCGACGTGGTGTTCCTCGTGGCGGGTGCGGGGGGTGAGCGCACGCTCGTCCGCTCCGAGCGCGGCGGGGAGGCCGTCACCGTCTCCGACCCCGCCTTCGTGATCCTAGGGCCGGTGCCGTTCGGCGACGGGTGGATGGCCGTCATCGACGACGTCGTCCACACCGCACCCGCCGACGGCAGCGTGTTCACTGCCCAGGGCGACGCCGTGGACTGGACGTGCCTGGACGCCGGGCCCGACGGGCAGGCCTGGGCGTGCGTGCGCGACACGGTGCTGCGCGTGTCGCCCGACGGCGGCGGCTACACCACCACCTCGGTGTTCACGCTCTCGCAGCTCGCGCCGCCCGAGCCCACCTGCCAGGACGACGCCGCCGCCTGCACGCTGGACTGGGCCCACTTCGGCAGCGAGAACGCCCTCGACCTCACCGACCCGGCCACGTGCCCGGGCGACGCGCGCACCGAACCTGGCGAAGATCCGGACGGGACGCCGTGCGGCTGCACCCACGGCGGCTCGGGCGGGGCACTCGGCGTGCTGCTGGTGGGCCTGGCGGGGATCCGGCGGCGGTCAGCGCGGTCCCGGTAGGGTCAGCCCCGACACGCCCCAGCACACGGCGGTGCCGGCGGCGAGACCGCACGCGTCCTCGGTGCCGACGTCGACCTGATCGAGGTCGTCGCGGACAGGCGCCGTCAGCGCCCCGTCCCAGCACACCGGCGTGCCCCACGCGGTGACCGCGCAGGCGCTGATCGGGCCGACGTCGACGTCGGCGAAGCGCAGCAGCGGGTCGCCCGGGGCGAGCACCGGCACGTCGCCGCACCCGCCGCAGCTGAGCCGGCCGTCGACCAGGCTGCACGCCGTGCCGGCGCCGAGGCCCAGCCGGTCGGCGCGCGCGGGACCTGCCGCGCACGTGTCGTCGCCCCAGCACGTCGCGGTGCCGGCCGCGTCCAGGGCGCAGGCGACGTCGGCGCCCACCACCAGGTCGACCTGTCCGGACACCGCCGGCGTGCCCGAGACGAGCCCTGCGGTGTCGTCGCCCCAGCACACCGGCGCACCGTCGGCGTCGAGGCCGCAGGCGGCAGTGGGACCGAGCGCCAGCCACGACAGCGCGATGGGCGGCGCCGCGGCCCGGGCGTCGGCCGCACCCCAGCACGTCACGTCGCCGACGTCGTCGCGGGCGCACGCGAGGCCGCCGTCGACGACCACCTGCGCGAACGCGCCGTCGGGCGGGACCAGGCCGTCGCAGGCCACGGTGCCGTCGCGGCGCAGCGCGCACGCCACGCCGTCCCCGGTGGCGACGTCGGTGTACGGACAGTCCGTCACCCACGCCGACAGGTCGTCGGCGCAGTCGGACGCGGTGGGGACCGTCCCCACGGGCCGGACGCACGCGGTGACGGGTCGCTGCGGGTCGCCGGCGCCGTCGCCGTCGGCGTCCTGCCACCACACGGGCGCCCCCTGCAGCGTGGGGTCGTCGTCGTCGAGCAGGCCGTTGCAGTTGTCGTCGTCGGGCCCGCAGCGCTCGGGCTGGCCCGGGTGCACGGCGGGGTCGTCGTCGTCGCAGTCGCCGCCGGCACCCGACACGCCCGCGAGGTCGCACGCCGACCCGGCCACGCGCACGAGCGCCAGACCGCCCCAGCCGTCGGCGTCGCTGTCGCCGAGGCAGAGCTCGGTGCCGTCGCAGTCCTGGTCGACGTCGTCGCCGATGCGCTCGAGGCCGAGCGGATGGATCGATGGATCGGTGTCGTCGCAGTCGTCGCTGCGTCGGGACGTCCCGGTGCCGCTGCAGGTCACGTCGGTGGACGGGGTGGTCGCGGCGGCGCCGTACCCGTCGCCGTCGTCGTCGACGAAGCACTGCTCGATGCCGTCGCAGTCGTTGTCGCGGCCGTCGCCGGGCAGCTCGGGCGCCTCGGGGTGGGTGGTGCGGTCGCCGTCGTCGCAGTCGCCGGGGCGGTCGGTGTAGAAGATGGGCTGCGTGCAGGCCCCGACGACGTCGGACGCGTCGCCCCAGCCGTCGCGGTCGAGGTCGGCGTACCAGGGGAATGCCACCTGGAACGGGTCGTCGTCGACGCAGTCCCCGCCGTTGGACGACAGGCCGGGGCTGTCGCACGAGGCCACGGCCGCCTGCACGGTGTCGAAGCCGCCGCGCCCGTCGCCGTCGGCGTCGACGAAGCAGCCGAGCCGGCCGTCGCAGTCCTCGTCGAGGGCGTTGCCGACGGCCTCGGTGCGTCCCGGGTTGACGATGGCGAGGCTGTCGTCGCAGTCGGTGCCGTCCTGGGTGGTGTAGACCCCCTGGGCGGCGCAGGCGATGCGGGCGTCGTCGGGGTCGCCGAAGCCGTCGACGTCGCGATCGGCGTACCAGATCGGCGGGTCGGCGAGCGTGTCGTCGGCGTCGACGAGGTGGTCGCAGTCGTCGTCGAACAGGTTGCAGACCTCGTCGGCGCCGGGGTGGATCGACGCCAGGTCGTCGTTGCAGTCGGTGCCGTCGGCGACCGTGCCGGCGGGCGCGATGCACGCCACGACGGCCTCGAACGGCGTGCCGAAGCCGTCGCCGTCACCATCGGCGAACCACGTGGGCGCGTCCACGGCGTCGGGATCGAGGTCGCCGGGCACGCCGTCGCAGTCGTGGTCGACGTCGCCGCACAGCTCGGCGGCGCCGGGGCGGCTGGTGCCGTCGTCGTCGTCGCAGTCGTCGTCGCGGGTCGACTCGAAGTTGCCGGTGCACGTCAGGCCGATCCCCGGCACCGGCGTGCCCGCGCCGACGCCGTCGCTGTCGTGGTCCGGGAAGCACACGTCGACGCCGTCGCAGTCCTGGTCCACCCCGTCGCCCGGCACCTCGTCCGCGCCCGGGTACGCGTCGGGGTCCAGGTCGTCGCAGTCCTCGCCGGTGTCGGCACCGAACAGGGGCGGCGCCGTGCACGCCTGGACGCGGGTGGACGGGTCGCCCACGCCGTCGCCGTCGCGGTCCGCGCGCCACCAGGGCGCGTCGGCGACGTCGTCCACGACGCCGTCGCAGTCACGGTCCACGCCGTCACACACCTCGGTGGCGCCCGGGAACGTGGCGGCGTCGCCGTCGTCGCAGTCGTCGGCGGTCGCGGCCACGCCGGCGCCGGTGCAGGTCAGCGGACCGGCTGCGGTGGTGTCACGTGCTCCGTGCCCGTCGCCGTCGCCGTCGGCCGGGCAGGCCTCGACGCCGTCGCAGTCCTGGTCGACGCCGTCGCCGATCCGCTCCGGGGCACCGGGGAAGACGCTGGCGTCGCCGTCGTCGCAGTCGTCGCCGTCGGGGCGTGCGGCGTGGCCGTCGCGATCGGCGTCGACGCCCGGGTCGGGGTCCACCGTGGGGGTGCACGCCAGGGCCAGCAGGCCGACGAGGACGTGAGCGCCGTGCCGCATCGGGCCTCCGGCCGCTCACGGTAGCACGCACCACCGGCACCGGCGTGGCCGGCAGGTGAGGGGCCTCACCGCGCGTGCACGTCGTGGCGGTGGGCCTGTGCGGCCCGACGCCGTGGGATAGACGGCCGCATGCACCGCACCGCCTCCTCCCGTGTTCCGCTCGCTCCGTGGGCCCTCGTCGCCGCACTCGCCGCGCTCGGCGCCTGCGGGACGGGTGACCCGGCGCCCCCCGCCGACGCGCCCGCCGGCAAGGCGTCCTCGCCCGCTGCGGCCCGTCCGCCTGCGCTGCCGCCGATGACCGGCGCCTGGACCACCGAGGCCGACAGCCTCGGCGTCTACGGCACGTGGACGTTCGCCGCCGACGGCGCCCTCACGTGGCAGACCGGTCCGACGTTCTGCAAGGACGGCGTCGGGCGTCGCGAGGGCACGTGGACCCAGGTCGACGGCCGCGTGGTCGCCCACTGGCTGCGCGAGAACCGCGTGATCGGGGACCGCCCCAAGGCCGACGGCTGCGATCGATCGGCAGAGACGAGCTACAAGGCGGTCATCGGCTGGGACCAGGACCTCGGGATCACCCCGTGCGTGCCCGCCGCCGCCGACTGCGCGGTGTGGCTCAACCGCCCGTGGCACCGCTCGCCGGGCTGACGCCCAGCACGGTGTGCAGGTTTCCGCGCACCCCTCCGTCGATGCTGCTAGGGTCGCGGGCCCGGCGCCGACCGCACGGCGCCAGGGTGGTCCTGTGGGAGGGGTGATGGACGGACGTACCTGGACGATGCTCGGGATCTTCCTCGCGTCGGGCGCTGCGTGGGCGGCGCCGGACATGGCGGAGGGGGTCGACGCTGCCCTCGTGGGCGACGAGCCCGCCGCGATGGAGGCGGCCGACGAGGCAGGGGAGGGGAGCGACGGTGACGAGCTCACGCTCGACGACCTGCCCGTCGACGATCCTGCGGCGCTGCGTGCGGCGCTGGCCGAGCGCCTGCAGCTGGGCGAGGTCGACGCCGAGGTGCGCGATCAGATCATCGAGGGCATCGCGTCGCGCCTCGAGTTCTCGCGCTCGCTCACCTACCAGCACGGTGACGTCACCGTCGGCGACGGCCTCGCCAACCTGTCGCTGGGCGACGCGTTCGCCTACCTGGGTCCCGACGACGCCGAGAAGGTGCTGGTGGCCTGGGGCAACCCGCCCAGCGACGAGCCCACCCTCGGCATGATCGTGCCCGCGGGCATGGACGTCATGGACGACGACTCGTGGGTGGCCGTGCTCCAGTACGAGGACGACGGCCACATCGACGACGCCGACGCCGCGTCCACCGACTTCAACCAGATCCTCAAGGACATGCAGGCCTCCACGCGCGACGCGAACAGCGAGCGCGAGGCCGCCGGCTACGAGGCGGTCACGCTGCGCGGCTGGGCCGAGCCCCCCCACTACGACAGCGTGGGCAAGAAGCTGTACTGGGCCAAGGACCTGCAGTTCGGCGACGGCGACGGCACGCTCAACTACGACATCCGCGTGCTCGGGCGCGAGGGCGTGCTCGCCGTGTCGGCCGTGGCCGCGCTGGCCCAGCTCGACGACGTGCGCGAGGGCATGAAGGGCGTGCTGCCGCGCGTCACCTTCAACGACGGCCACCGCTACGAGGACTTCGATCCGTCGGTCGACCGCATGGCGGCCTACGGCATCGGCGCGCTCATCGCCGGCGGCGTCGCCGCGAAGGCGGGCCTGTTCAAGGGCCTGATCGCCGTGCTGCTCGCCGCCAAGAAGCTGGTGGTGCTCGCGGTGGTCGGCATCGCGGCCGCGATCAAGTCGCTGTTCTCCGGCAAGGGCGACAAGAAGGCGTAGCGGGCGTCATCGCACCAGGTAGCCGCCGTCCACCGCGAGGGTCTGGCCCGTGACGTAGCGGGCCTCGTCGCTGGCGAGGAAGACGGCGGCGCCTGCGATGTCGTCGGGCTGGGCGATGTGTCCGAGGGCCGTGTGGTCGGTGAACATCTTCAGGATCTCGGGCGAGGTGGTGAGCGCCGACGCGAACTTCGTGTCGACGAGGCCCGGTGCGATGGCGTTCACGCGGATGCCGGCGGGGCCGAGCTCCACGGCGAGGGTCTGCACCATGCTGATCAGCGCGGCCTTCGTCATGCCGTACACCCCCTGCATGGCCGCGGCCCGCAGGCCCATGATCGACGACATCATGATCACGCTGCCGGGGCGCTCTGCCGCCATGAGGCGCTGGGCGACCTGGGTGGCGAGCACGAACGGCCCGCGCACGTTGACCTCGAACGTCTTGTGCCACGCGCCGGCGTCGATGCCGATCATCGGGCCGAAGTAGGGGTTGGACGCCGCGTTGTTGACGAGGACGTCGATCGGTCCGTGGGCGTCGGCGATCGCGGCGACGGTGTCGGCGATCGCGTCCTCGTCCCCCATGTGCAGCGCGTGCCCGGACACCGCGTCGGACCCGGAGGCGTCGCGGATGCGGGCCACGGCCGCGTCGACGTTGGGCTGCTTGCGGGAGACGACCACCGTGGTGGCGCCCTCGCGGGCGAACGCCGTGGCGACGGCCTCGCCGATGCCGCGCGTGCCGCCGGTGACCAGTGCGACCTTGCCGTCGAGCCGACCTGCCATGGGGACCTCCTCGGTGGACACGGTCGTAGCGCGTCCGGCGCCGACGCGGGACGCGACACGACGGAGGTGGGCCTCGCCGGCAGTCGTGGGATAACGGTGCGACCGCGGGGGGACGTCCGGGCATGAGCTTCGTCGACACGAGCTTCGTCGGCTTCTTCGCCGTCGTGTTCGCCGTGTACTGGCTCCTGGCGTCCCAGCGTCGCCTGCAGAACGTGGTGCTGCTCCTCGCCAGCGTCGTGTTCTACGCCTGGATCCATCCGTGGATGGCGTTCCTGCTGCTGGGCTCGGCCCTGCTCGACTACGTGTGTGCGCTGCGCATCGCCGACCACCGGGAGCACGGCAACCGCTGGATGGTCGTCAGCGTGGTCGGCAACATCGGCACGCTGGCCTTCTTCAAGTACAACGACTTCTTCGTGGCCAGCACCGCCGACGCGCTGTCGGCGATGGGGTTTGCCGTCCACACCCACACGCTGGGCATCTTCCTGCCCATCGGCCTGTCGTTCTACACGTTCCAGACGATGGCCTACACGATCGACGTGTGGCGGGAGCAGCTCGACGTCCGTCGCGATCTGCTCGACTACCTCGTGTTCGTCTGCTTCTTCCCGCAGCTGGTCGCCGGCCCGGTCGAGCGCGCGTCCAACCTGCTGCCCCAGGTGGAGCAGCCCCGGCGCTTCGACGTCGACCAGATCGCCAGCGGCCTGGGGCTCGCCCTGTTCGGCGCGTTCAAGAAGGTGGTCATCGCCGACACGATGGCGCCCTACGTCAACGCGATCTTCGCGGTGCCCGAGCCGTCGTGGGCGATGATCTGGGCCGCGGCGCTCGGCTTCACCATCCAGGTGCTCGCCGACTTCAGCGGCTACACCGACATGGCCCGCGGCTGCGCGCGCATGCTCGGCTTCGAGCTGATGGAGAACTTCGACCACCCCTACCTGGCCACGTCCCCGATGGACTTCTGGCGGCGGTGGCACATCTCGTTCTCCACCTGGCTGCGCGACTACGTCTACATGCCGCTGTCGTTCGCGCCGTGGGTGCGCCGCTGGCTCACGATCCCGGGCACCGGCTACTGGACGCCGTTCTGGCACACGGCCCGCGCGCTCACGATCACGATGTTCCTGTCGGGCCTCTGGCACGGGTCCACGTGGAACTACGTCGTGTGGGGGCTGTACTACGCGGTGATCGGCACGGCGTGGGTGGGCATCCAGCAGCGCGTGCCCCGCAAGACGCGCAAGTCCCGAGACTGGCGGCCCGTGCTCGTGCCCACGATGTTCGTGTTCACCGTCATGGGCATGATGATCTTCCGCGAGCCCAGCGTGGCGCGGGTGATCCAGCACTTCTTCTCGAACCCGTTCGCGGGCACCGCCGACCAGTGGCTCATCGCCGGCTCGATGCTGGCGATCTGCGCGGCGGGCGCGGTGCCGATGATCGGCTTCCTGCTGTTCGACCTGTACGTCCGCCCCCACGTCCAGGACCACCCGTGGTTCCTGCCCGTGCGCACGGCGTCGTGGACGATCGCGGTCATCTGCCTCTTCGTCTTCGTGCGGCCCACGCAGGAAGACTTCATCTACTTCCAGTTCTAGACCCCCCTTCCCGGGAGCTTCCATGGCCGACACGCTCAACCGCCTCACCGAGGTCTTCCACGATGTGTTCGACGACGACGACATCGTGCTGACCCGGCAGACCACCGCGTCGGACATCGAGGCGTGGGACTCGCTCATGCACGTCACGCTGATGCTGCAGGTCGAGGCGGCGTTCGGCGTGCGGTTCAGCAGCTCCGACGTCACCGGCCTCAAGGACGTGGGCCAGCTCGTCGACCTCATCGACGCCAAGGCCGGGCGATGAGCCGTCGCGACGACCTGTTCGCCTACCTGCTGCTGGAGCACCCCCGCAGCCTGCGCGGCGTGCAGGAGGCCCGCGACGTCGATCCGGAGCGCTTCGACCGCGTCGCCGATCGCTTCCTCGGCTGGGCCGAGGCGGCGCGCGGTGCCGACTACCTGTCTGCCTGCGCGGACGCGATGGTGCGGTTCAGCAACGACGTGATCCTGGCCCAGGCCCGCTACGAGGCCACCGGCGCCTACGAGCACAGCAGCTTCGATCACTGCAACGACGAGGTCTACGGCAAGCGCGAGGTGATGGACGACTACCTCTGGGGCGTCTTCCTCACGAACTTCTGCTGGGCCCACCACATGGAGATCAGCGCGTTCTACGAGGACCGCTTCCTGGCCCGGCTGCCCGCCTCGCCCGCGATGGTCGAGATCGCGCCGGGCCACGGCGGCTGGGGCGTGTGGGCGATGCACACCCGCGCCGACGCCAGCCTGCAGGGCTTCGACATCTCGCCGTCGTCGATCGCCATCGCCTCGTCGGTCGCCCAGGCCGCCGGGGTGTCCGACCGGGTCACCTACACCCAGCGCAACGCGCTCGACCTGTCGGCGATGCCGGAGGGGATCGCCGACGCCGTCATCTGCTCGTTCCTCATCGAGCACCTCGAGCAGCCCGACGACCTGATGGCCGTCATCGGGCGGCTGCTCAAGCCGGGCGGCTGGGCGTTCGTCACCGGCGCGCTCACCGCGGCCCAGGTCGACCACATCTACGAGTTCCGGCGCGAGTCGGAGCTGGTGCTGATGGCCGAGAAGCACGGCCTGCGCGTGTGCGAGACCCTGTCGGTCAGCCCCAAGCGGATCCTGCCGAAGGCGAAGTTCCTGCCGCGCTCGATGGCCCTGCTCTGCCAGCGCACCACCCACGGGTTCTGGTGACATGACCGACGCGCCCCTCACCGCGGCCCGCAAGCTCGCCAAGGCCGGCGAGCACGCCCAGGCCGCGGAGCTGCTCGTCGACGCCGTCCGTCGCGACACGCTCACGCCGCTCGACCTGGAGGCGGCGGGGCGGCGCTTCCTCAAGCTCGCCGGCGACCTGCCCGACGTCCGCCCGCTGCGCGTGCGCCTGCTCGGCCAGTGCACCACCCAGTGGCTCGCCGCCACCACCACCGCCATCGCCTGGGGGCGTCGCCAGCCGGCGTCGGTCACCGACGGCGAGTTCGACAACGTCCTGCAGGAGCTCGCCGCCCTCTCCGCGGGTGAGGTCGACGTGGTGGTGCTGCTGCCGTGGTCGCGCCAGCTGCTGGCGTCGAAGGGCTCGGTCGACGACACCGTCGGCTTCGCGCTCGGCTACTGGCAGGCCTGCTGGGCCGAGGTGGCCCGCATCGGCTGCAAGCTGGTGATGGTCGGCTACGACACGCCCCAGGACGGCGCCTTCGGCGTGAGCCTGGGCGGGGCCGGCGGGGCGATGGCCACGGTGCGGGCGCTCGACGCCGCCGTGCGCGGGGCGCTGCCGCAGGGGGCCTACTTCGTCGACCTGCAGCGCGTGGCCGGCGACCACGGTCGACGCACGTTCTACGACGCGCGGCGCTGGTTCTGGACGCGGCAGCCGTTCAGCGAGACGGGCGTGGTGGCGCTGGCGCGTCACCTCCAGGCGGGCCTCCGCGCCGTCACCACCGGGCCGAAGAAGGTGCTGGTGCTCGACCTCGACAACACCCTGTGGGGCGGCGTCGTCGGCGAGCTCGGGCCGCTGGGCGTCGCGCTGGGCGAGAGCCCCGACGGCGAGGCGTTCCGGGCCTTCCAGGCCGCGTGCAAGGCGCTGGGCGACCGTGGCGTGGTGCTGGCCGTGGCGTCGAAGAACAACGACGCCGACGCGCGGGAGCCGTTCACCGCCAACCCCGACATGGTGCTGCGCCTCGACGACCTCGCGGCGTTCGAGGCGCACTGGGAGCCCAAGGGTGTGTCGCTCGCGCGCATCGCGAGCACGCTGCGCCTGGGCCTCGACAGCTTCGTGTTCTTCGACGACAACCCCGCCGAGCGCGAGCACGTGCGCCAGGCCCACCCCACGGTCGAGGTGGTCGACGTCCCCGACGACCCGGCCGGCTACGTCGACGCCCTGGAGCGGGGCCTGTGGTTCGAGGCAGCCGCGCTCACCGACGCCGACGCGGCGCGCGCCCGGCAGTACCAGCAGGAGCGGCAGCGGCAGGAGCTCGCCGCCGCCTACGACTCGGTGGACGGCTGGCTGCGCAGCATGGAGATGGTGGGCTCGGTGCGTCGCCTCGACGCCACCGACGTGCAGCGCGCCGTGCAGCTGCTGGGCAAGACCAACCAGTTCAACCTCACCACGCGCCGCCACAGCCGCGCGGTCGTCGAGGGCTGGATGGCCGATCCCCGCGCCCTGCCGCTCACGTTCCGTCTGGCCGATCGGTTCGGCGACCACGGGCTCGTCGGCCTGGTGATCGGGGTGCCGGAGGACGAGCACACGCTGCGCCTCGACACGCTGCTGATGAGCTGCCGGGTCATCGGCCGCACCGCCGAGCAGTTCCTGTTCGGCCAGGTGATGCAGGCCGCGCGGGCGCTCGGCTACACACGCCTCGTCGCCGAGTACATCCCGTCCGCGAAGAACGGCCAGGTGGCCGAGCTCTACGTGGGCTTCGGGCTCGAGCCCCATCCCACGCCGGCCGAGGCCGAGGAAGGGCTCCAGCGCTTCCTGGCCGACCTGGAGCAGCTCGCGCTGCCCGACACCCACGTGCAGGCCGACGGCGACCGCGCGTAGGTCGTCGTCGCCCTCAGCGGTAGCGGCGCAGCACCCCGTCGACGCCGGACAGGTAGCTGTCGCCGAACAGGGCCACGTGCACCAGCAGGTACAGCAGCTGGTGGAAGGGCACGCTGGCGGCGACGGCGTCGGGGACGGGCAGGGCCTCGGCGTAGGCGGCGCGACACCGGCCGCCGAAGCCGCCGAACAGGTCCATCATCGCCAGATCGACGGCCCGCTCGCCCCACCAGCAGCTCGGGTCGACGAGCACCGGACCGTGGATGCCGTGGACGACGTTGCCCGACCACAGGTCGCCGTGCAGCAGGCGTGGACCCTCCTGCGGCAGGGGCACGCGCGCGGCGAGGGCCTCGATGCGACGGGCCCGGGGGCCCAGCGCGGCGGCCGTGCGCCGCACCAGGGGCTCGAGGCGGGTGGTCCAGAAGACGTCGCGCCAGGCGGGGCCGGTGCCGCCGGGGAGGGGGATCGGGCCCAGGAACACGGTCGCGTCGAGGCCGTGGTGGTGCCCCCGCACGGCGTGCATCGCCGCGATCGTGCGTCCCAGGGCCTCCGGATCTGCGGGCCCGGGGGGCACGTACGCGATCACGAGGCCGTCGTCGTCGGCGTGGTGCACCGTGGGGACGGGCACGCCGTGGGCGGCGAGGCGACGCAGGCCGTCGGCCTCGGCGGGGAACAGGCCGGGAATCCGGCGCGCGCGGGTCTTGACCACCACGTCCCCGCACCGCCACGCGTCGCTGGTGTCGCCGCCCGACAGCGGGACGGCGTCGTGGGCAGGCAGGCCGGCGCGACGCAGCAGCGCGATCGGATCCACGGAGCCTCCAGCGGGTCGACCCGGCACGCTCTTGCCGTATGATGCCGCGCACCGACCCGGGGGTCCCGTGTTCCACACCGTCCTCACCGCCGATCTGCCCAGCGTCGAGCAGCCCGGCGCCGCGCGCGGCGACGACGACTTCGCGCCCACCCACGACAGCCTGTCCTTCGGCAGCGCCCAGCTCCTCGACCTGCTCCGCCGCACGTTCGCCGCCGTCGGTGTCACCGACGTGGCGTGGGTGCGCGTCGACGCGGAGGTGGTGTACGAGGACGAGAACGCCGACAGCGACGACGAGATCGGCGACCTGCTCATGCGCGCGGCGCGGGGTGGCTTCCTCGGGCGCCCGTTCCAGGAGCTGGAGCTGGGCCTCGTGCACGTCGAGTCGGGGGTGCGCCACGTGCTCCAGGTGACGGTGCGCGCGGAGGTGCCGGCGGGCGAGCCCGAGCTGCTGCTGCGCGTCGCGTCCACGATCGACGAGCTGCTGCCCCAGGCCGGCGAGACCCCCGAGGGGTACGCGGCGCGGCTGACCACCGCGGCAGCCCGCGAGACCCCGTTCCTCGCCGGCGTGGCGCGGGTGCAGGCGCTGCGCGATCAGCTCAAGCAGGCCCTCCAGATGGCGTTCCACCAGTCGACGGTGTTCGCGGGCGAGGTGGTGCTCACCGTGGTGCGCCCCGACCGCGAGGCCCTCGACGCGCTGGCCGACCTGCCGTGGGGCGACGTCATCGGCGCGCCGCTGTACGATCTGGCGCCCACCGGGCGCTGGCCCCACTGGGACGAGCTGTCGCTCAAGGTCTACGACGACCCCACGCTCGTGGCGCGCCACCTGCTGCTGCTGGAGGCGATCATGGCCCACGGCCACCTGCACCAGCCGTGGGTCCAGGTGTGCGACGGCGAGGGCAAGGTGCTGTTCGACGGCAGCCGCGCGGCGGCGTTCGCCAACTGGCCGTGGCGGCGCCGCTTCGTGCTCGACGTGGGCGCGTCGCGCCTGGCGGTGCGCTGGGTGTGACGAGGGCGGGCGGCGTCACACCCGGCGGTGGCCGCTTGTTCAGCCGCGCTTGGCCTTCTCGAGCTTGACCTTGGCGTTCGACATCGACGTGGACGCCTTCGCCTCGGTGGACTCGGCCTTCTGCCGCGACTTCTCGAGCTTGATCTGGGTCTTGTCGTCGGCGCCGTCGAGGCGGCCACGGGCCTCGAGCAGCTTGGACTCGTGCTCCTCGAGGACGGCCTTGACCCACTTGCTGCGCGTCTTCTGGTAGGCGAGGTCGGCCTTCGCGACGTCGAGGCGGTGGTCAGCCTTGTCGAGCTTCTGCTCGGCGGAGGCGAGCTTGGCGTGCACGTTGGGATCGCCGCCGGCGGGGTCGGCCTCGTAGGCCTTCACGCCGGCCTTGGCGGCCTTGAGCTCGAGCTTGGCGGTGGTGAGCTCGCGCTTGGCGGAGCCGAGCTCGTTGTTGGCCTTGGTGGACATCACGTCGGCGTTCTTCAGCGTGGTGCGGGCCTGCTCGATGGCGGCCTGGAGCTCGACCACGAGGTCTTCGAGCTGCTTGCGGGTGACGTCGGTGAGCTCGCCGCTCGGCACGTCGATCTCGTCGAGCTGCTGGGCCTTGAGCTCGGCGACCTCCTGGTCGGTGAGGCCGGCGTCCTCGGGCGGCATCGGCGTGACCGGCGGCGTGGGCTCGGTGGTGGCGGGAGCGGCCTCCTCCGCGGGCATCGCGACCGGCTCGGCGGCGTCGGTGGCGGGAGCGGCCTCCTCCGTCGTCGCGGGCGCGTCCCCTTCGGGCGCGTCCTGGGCGAACGCGGCGGTCGACAGGACGAGGGAGAGGAGCAGGGACGTGCGCATGGAGTGCCTCCGGCTGGCCCGCTGTGGGGCTCACGAACTGGGCGCCCCTTATGCAGCCGCGCCGGCACGCGCGATGTCGGGCCCCTTGCAGCGATCAGCGGTGACGCATCAACGGCGCCAGCCACCGCATGCCCCGCACCGGCTCCATCGCCAGCGCGGCGGCCACGCCACCCATCATCGCGCCCATCACGCCGGGGGCGCCGATGTCGCTGCCCGACAGGAACAGGTTGGGCACGGGGCTCTGGCAGCGCAGCCAGGGATCGTCGTAGCGCTCCGGCGTGACGGCGAGGCCGTAGATGCTGCCCTGGTAGGGGCGGCAGAAGTGGTCGGTGGTGACCGGCGTGGCGAGCTCGTGGTGCACGAGCAGCTTCTCGAGGCCGGGGTGGCGCTCGAACAGGGCCGCCAGCATCTGCTGCGTCAGCGCCTCCTTGAACGCCTCGTAGTCCTCGCCGCGGTTGCGCCACGGGGTGTCCAGCCAGCGCTCGAACGGCGCCCACGGCACGAACGTGATCATCTCGCCGGTGTGCTTGAGCTCGGGACCCGGCTCGTGGGTGGGGTCCTTGAGCGACGGGAAGCTCGTGAACAGGACCGACGGCCGCTCCGGCGCGCGGTCGGGGGACACGTCCCAGAACGCGTGATCGTGGTCCCAGGTCTCGTAGTACCACTGGGACTGCTTCGTGGCGCCGGCGGCCTCGATGTCGCCGTGGAAGCCGAGGTACAGGCAGACGTGGGCCGGACCGGCCTTGTGGCCCGCGATGCGCTGCACCCACGTCTCGCGGGACAGCTCGGGCGGCAGGAACCGGGTGACGGTGGTGTGGGCACCCGCGGCACTCACCACCCGCTTGGCGCGCACGACCTCGCCGTCGACGAGCTTGACGCCGACCGCCTTGCCACGCTCCAGCACGATCTGGTCCACGTCGGCGCAGATGCGCGTCCAGCCGCCGGCGTCGGCGACCGTGTGCAGCAGGTGGCGCGCGATCTCGGCCGCGCTGCCGATCGGGTAGGTGGCGCCGTAGAGGAAGTGGGCGACGACGATGGCCTGCAGGCCCCACGACGCCTCGCTCGGCGGCGACCCGTGGTAGCCCCACTGGGCCATGAGGACGGCGCGCAGGCGCTCGTGGGGCACCAGCTCGGCCATCACCTCGGCGGCCGTGCGCGACAGGGTCTCGGCCGCGCCCTTGCCCATCACGCCGCCGAGCCAGCGGCCCAGGCGACCGGGCATGGCGCGGGTGAGGTAGTAGCTGCCGGTGGCCTTGGCGGCGGCGCGCACCTCGTGCAGGTACCGGTCGATCACCGCCTCCTGGTCGGGGAAGGCGGCGACCAGGCGCTCCCGGAACTTCTCGGGGCTGTTGGGGAAGCCGATGGTGACGTCGTCGGGGAACCAGAACTCGTCGTAGACCTCGCCGAGGTCCTGCCACGCGAGGCGGCCACCCGTGAGGTCGTTCAGGATCCGGCCCGTGAACGTGCGTGTGGTGGTGCCGCCGACGAGGTGGACGCCGACGTCCCAGTGGAAGCCCTTGCGCCGGAACGTGTGGGTGTAGCCGCCCGGCACGTAGTGCTGCTCGAGCACGAGCACCTTGTGGCCGAGGCGCGCGAGGATCGCCGCCGTGGTCATGCCGCCGATGCCGGACCCGATGACGATGACGTCCCAGGTGGTGCCGTCGGGGGCCGTCTTGGACCAGAAGCGCTCGGGGCGGAGGGGACGCTCAGGGGTGGCGGTGTCGTTCACGGTGGCTCCGTGCGAGGGGCGGTGGGACGCGGGGTGCCGTCGTCGTACCCCCCGCGACCCGCGCGCGTCGAGCCGAGGATCGTCCGGCGCTACTCCGTGACGCCGTGGGCGGCCGCCATGTCGTCGAGGCAGGCGTCGTCGAACAGGACCTCCGAGCCGGTGGTGATGTACTGCGAGACGAAGTCGGCCATGTCGCTCGCCCCCTCGTTCGCCCAGTACATCACGCAGCGGTCGTTGGTGCAGTGGGCACCGTGGGCTGTGTCGACGTGGGCCGTGGTGGCGTCGACGCCGTTGTCGACCAGGCCCATCGCGTGGCCGAACTCGTGGATGAGCGTGGCCTGCTCTCCGAAGCGCTTGGTGACCGGGAGCAGCCCGAGCTGGTCGAGGACCGGACCGAACATCGCGACGACGCCGGTGTCGCCGATCGACACCCCGATCACCTGGTCCTGCACCTGCCCGTCGTCCTCGAACCTGCCGTCGAGGTAGAGCACGTGGACCACGGAGGTGTGGGCGTCCGACAGGGTGTCGCGCCACGCGTCCGACAGCTCGATGAGGCGGGAGGCCGTGAACGTGTCCTCGCCGAGCGTGGGCAGCTCGCCCATCTGGGCCAGCGTGTGCGGGGCGGTCACGGTGACGCCCGTGCCGGCGAAGAGCGCCGCGGCGTTGGCGTCGAACAGGTCCCACGGGTCGCCCCCGAGGCCGCTGCCGGTGGCAGGCTCGGCAGCGGGCTCGTAGTCGACCTCGACGATCACCGCGTCGACGGCGGCGTCCCACGGCTCGGGACCCGGACCCTCGGGGTCGTCGGTGTTGCGGCTGCCGTCGGGGTTGACGGCGCTGGTGTTCGGCTCGCTCGTGCAGGCCGTGGCCAGCAGCAGGGGCAGGATCAGGGTGCGCATGCGTCCTCCGCGCGTCGTGGGTGGAGATCACCCGGGTCGTCACGCCTGTCGTGTCACCGTAGGTACGTGCAACCAGTCCGACACCCCCGGCCGCCCGAAGAACAGGCCGTCCCGCCACGTGCCGGCGGGGATCACCACGCCGTCCCACACCACGCAGCGCGTCAGGCGCGTGCCGTCGGGCACCACGGCGCCCGGACCGACGACGCTGTCGTGGAGCACCACGCCGCGGCCGACGTCTGCCCCGGGACCCACCCAGGCCGTGCCGACCACCTCGACCCCGTCGGGCACCTCGCCCACCGCGCCGCGGGCGAGGCGTGCCCACGCGGCGTGGGCCGTCGGGTCGAGCGGCAGGGCGAGGTGGGTGGTGAGCACGGCGAGGTTGGCGGCGAGGTAGGCCGCGGGGTCGCCGACGTCGAGCCAGGTGCCGGCGTGACGCAGGGCCGCCACCCGGCGCTGCGGCACGAGCGCGCGGTAGGCGGTGCGCACGATGCAGGCCGGCCCGTCGGGGACGAGGTCGAGGGCGTCGCGGTGCAGGGCGTGCAGCCCGGTGAAGTGGGTGTCGCGTCGCACGTCCCCGTGCGGCGTCGCCGCGGCGAGGTCGACCAGCTCGACCACCGTGTCCGAGGCGTCGGCGCTGACGTGGCCGAAGCGGTCGGCCTCGTGGGGGCGCAGCGCCATCGCTGCCCCGCCCGGACGGACGGCGGCGCGCAGCGCGGTGAGGTCGACGTTGGACAACACGTCCGCGTTGACGACGGCGAACGCCGGCGCCAGCCGATCGCGCACGGCCCTGAGGCCCCCTCCCGTGCCGAGGATCTCCGGGGCCTCGACGGCCACGTGGACGTCGACCGGGCCGTGGTCGGTGAGCTGCCGGCCGTGCCAGGCGCCGATCTGGTCGGCGAGGTGGTGGGCGTTGACCACGACGCGGCGCAGGTCGTGGCGGGCGCACAGCGCCAGGGCGTAGGCGAGCATCGGCACGCCGCACACCGGCACCAGCGGCTTGGGCCGGTGGTGGGTGAGCGGCTGCAGGCGTGTGCCGAACCCGGCGGCGAGCACGAAGGCGTCGTGGTCCATGGTCGTCCTCTCGGCTGGGTGTGGCCTAGCGCACCACACCGGCAGTCAACAGGTGGTCACCGGGTTCCGTGGATGCGGGGATGACGGTAGGCTGGGCGCGTCGATGGGAGCCTCGATGCGTTCGCTGGTCGCCAGCCTGCTGTTCCTCGCCGCGTGTCGCGGCGCCACCGACGACACGGCGCCGCTCGACACGGCCGTCGTCGACTCCGGGCCCGAGCTGTCCTGCGCGTCGTGGGACGAGTTCACGTGCGTGCCGGGCGGGTCGGCCAACTGCTTCGCCCAGTGCCTGCCGGTCTACAAGATCACGTGCGACTCCACCGAGTGCTTCGTGCAGGGACGCGGCCTCGGCTCGGGCCAGACGTGCGCCGTCACGCTGCCGAGCACGGATGCGTGCGGGTGGTGCCAGAACGCCTTCGACCAGTGCCTCGGCCTGTAGGCCGGCGGTCGACCTCGCGGGACGCGGCGCGCGGCGCGCCGGCTGGTCACTCGGCGTCGTCGGTGCTCAGGGCGTCGTGGGCGCCGAGGCCGCGGCCACCGTCGAGGTCGCGCTCGAAGGCCTCGTCGCGCTCGGTGTCGACGGCCTCCGGGTCGAGGGCGGCCCACCAGTCGTCGTCGGCCGATGCGTAGTCGATGCGGGCGGCGTCGCGCAGCGTGTAGAAGCCCCGGTCGGGCTGGAAGTGACCCGGGGCCTTGAACACGATCGGACCGGTGCGCGGGTTGGCGCCGGCGGTGTCGGCGGTGGGGCCGCGGCCGTCGCAGTAGATCGTGCGCGCGCCGTAGGCGGCACCGCCGCAGCGGTGGACGAAGGACGTGCCGCCAGCGGCCACGTCGGGCGCGCGGCCGGTGGACACGAGCCACCAGGCGGCGACGGCGACGTCGGTGGCGGCGAGCAGGCGCTGCGGATCGCGCACCGACTCGCGGGGGCGCAGGCCGCGGGACTGCTTGAGGCCGAGGTACTGGCTGGGGGCGGCGCAGGTGCGGAAGGTGCCGTCGGCGTCGCAGCCGGGCCACGGGCGCACGCCGTCGACGCCCTCGGGGTTCCACGCGACGGGGTCGAGGCGGTTGAACACCGTCTGGATCACGCCGATGGCCTCGAACAGCCCGTTGCGGTTGCCGAGCAGGCGGTCGGGGCCGACCTCGGACAGCACCAGGCGCACGGCCAGGGCGACGTCGGGCAGGGTGGCGAGCTCGTCGAGGCGCACGGGGCGCAGCGCCGGGGACACGTCGTAGACGACGTAGTCGACGGGGCCCTCGGTCCCGAGCAGGGCGGGGTCGACCGCGACCTCGCGCGGCGTGACGACGCGGGTGTCTTCGAGCAGGCTGGCGCTGACGCCCGCGTCGTTCGCGACCGCAGAGGCACCCGTGGCGCCCAGCCCGAAGAGGACCACGACACGGAGCAACGCCGGGAGTCGTGTGGTCACGTCCCGCCCCGGTAGCCCGGGCCCGTGCCGTCGGCCACGTGGCGTCGGATCACGGGGCCGCCTCGCAGGGGAAGGTGGCGTAGCGCATCAGGCTGTAGAAGCCGCCGCCGTTGTTGGTCAGGAACAGGCTGCGCGTGCCCTGGACGCAGTCGCTGTCGGGCACGATCGCGAGCCCCTGGTAGGCCGACGCGACCAACACCGGGGTGGACGGACCCTCGTGCTCGCGGTCGACGTCGAACGCGCGGCCATCGCCGGCGGGGTGCGAGGTCAGGCGCAGCACCGACAGCGTGTCCACGTCGCCGCCGTGCCACACGAACAGCAGGCCGGTGGACGGGTCCATCTCCAGGCCCTCGACGTCGGTGCGGCCGCTGGCGTAGGCGCCGACCGCCACGACGGCGTCGGTGGTGGCCGACAGGTCGAAGGCGCGCAGGGTGCCGGAGCGCTGCCCCACGAGGAACAGGCCGTCCAGGCCCTGCGCCGACGTGGTCGGCAGCCCGTCGGCGCTGACGAAGCCGGCCGCCACGAGGCTCGGGTCGGGCACGAACGTGAGCGCGCGCGCGGCGTCCGCGCCGAGGTGGGCCGACAGGCTCCACGTGCGCAGCTTGTGGGGGGCGCCGCCCTGCGCGAGGTCCCAGGACGTGATCGTGCCCTCGGTGCCGGCCAGCACGTACACGACGTCGGGCGTGGTGGGGTCGGGCACCGCGAGGCCTTCGACGTCGCCGAAGTCGGCCTGCCACTCGGCGCGCGCGCCCCCCGGGGAGCCGATCACGTACCCGCCGTTGCCGTTCTCCTCGATCGCCCAGATGCGGCTCGGGCCCCCGTCGGTCGCCACCCACAGCCGACGGGCGCCCGGGTCCCAGGTGGCCGCGGCGAGGTCGGTGTGGAAGTCGTTGACGAGCGGGCCTTCCAGCTCGGTGAGGTTGTCGGACTGACCGGTGGTCTCGGCGGGCCAGGGGCAGGTGAAGACGTAGGTGAGCGTGCACCGGCCGTCGCTGCAGGTGTCGCGGGTGCAGTCCAGGCCGTCGTCACAGGCACCGAACCGGTCCGGCGACCACGCGACCTCGCTGACGCGCGGGTCGCAGTACTCGCAGCCGTTGACCGGGTTCGCCTCGCCGACGTCGACGCAGTGACCGTCGATCGTGCACCCGTCGCAGGGCAGCTCCGTGTCCTGCAGCGTGTCGACCTCTGTGTCGACCTCTGTGTCGACCTCCGTGTCGTCGGGCGTGTCGGTGGGATCGACGGAGTCGTCGGCGTCCGTCTCGGGCGGCGACGGACAGCCGGGCAGCAGCATCAGGGCCAGCAGTGCGGGCACCGGGCGCATGGGCTCCCCACGAGGTGGCGCACTGTGCCACTTGCGGGTCGCCTGTGGAAGGACCGCAGTGTCGCAGGCGCCCGCCTGCGGTCAGTCCGCAAGCCGTTCTCCGGGGTTCAAGGCAGGTCCTGGCCCCGGTAGCGGATCTGGTACAGGTCGTGCCGCCGGTCGTCCCAGTTTCGCACGGTGCCCGAGGCACGGTGGCGCCGGAGCTGTTCGAGGTCGAGGTCCTGCACGATCAGCTCCTCGATCGCCGGCGCCGTCTCGGCGGCGACGCCCAGCGCGGGGAACGACACGTCCGACGGCGTGAGCACCGCGGACTGGGCGTAGTGCAGGTCGGCGTTGAGCACGCCCGGCAGGTGACCGACGCAGCCGCTGATCACCACGAACTGGTGGTTCTCGATGCACCGGGCGGCCGCGCACGTGCGCACCCGCTGAAAGCCCGGGCGATCGGAGGTGTTGAACGGCACGAACAGCAGCCGCGCGCCCTGGTCGGCGAGGATCCGGCAGACCTCGGGGAACTCGACATCGTAGCAGATGAGCACGCCGATCCGGCCGCAGTCGGTGTCCATCGCCTCGACGCTGTCGCCGCCCTTGACCCCCCACCACTTCTCCTCGGAGGGCGTGATGTGCAGCTTCTTCTGGCCCTGGCGGGTGCCGTCGCGACGGAAGAGCCAGGCGACGTTGTACAGGTCGTCGCCCTCGAGCTCGAACGTCGACCCGCCGATGATGTTGACGTTGTACCGGACCGCCAGCGACGCGAACATGTCGCGGTAGCGCGCGGCGTAGCCGGCCAGGGCGCGCGCCTGGTCGACCGGGCGGCCCTCGGGCAGGATCGCGAGCAGCTGCAGGCTGAACAGCTCGGGGAAGATCACGAAGTCGGACCGGTAGTCGGACGCGGTGTCGACGAAGTAGGTGACCTGCTGCTCGAACGCCTCGAAGCTGTCGATGCGCCGCATCGGGTACTGCACGACGGCCACGCGCACGGGGAACACGGGCCGGCGGTGGCGCTCGCTGCGCGCGGGCACGTGGTCGAGGTTGATCCACTCCAGGATCGTGGCGTGGCCGGCGGAGTCCTCGTCGTTGGGCAGGTAGTCGGCCACCACACCCTGCACGCTGAAGCCGTTCGCCACCTGCGTGGTCAGCACCGGGTCGAAGCGCTTGTGGGCGAGCACCTCGTCGACGTAGGCCCGGGCCGTCATCGTGTCGCCCACGGCCGCGTAGCCGGGGATGCGCCCGCCCACGATCATCCGCTCCAGGTTGAGCTTGCGGCACAGCTCCTTGCGCGCGTCGTACATCCGGCGTGCGAGCTTCATGCCGCGGTGCCCGGGGTCGACCTGGATCTCGATGCCGTACAGGGTGTCGCCTTCGGGGTCGTGGTTGCGGATCCACCCGTCGTCGGCGACCTCCTTCCAGTCGTGCCAGCCCTTGTACTCGGCGAAGTCGACGATGAGCGACGCGCTGGACGCGAGCAGCTCGCCGTCGCGCTCGATGCAGAGCTGGCCTTCAGGGAAGCGGGACACCTGGCTCTCGAACTGGGGACGCTTCCACGGCTTCATCGTGGGGAAGCAGCGCAGCTGCAGGGCGCGGACGGCCTCGAAGTCGTCGGCGGTGAGCTGGCGGAGGATGAGGGAGGACGGTTCGGTCACGGAGGCTCCTTGGGGGTCGTCGGGAGCCTACAGGGTGCGGGGTGCCACGTTCGATCCGATCCCGTCGAATCCCGTCCCGCCGAGCGGACCGGCCGGGTCGAGCACCTGCCGGCGACCGATCCAGGTCTCCAGCTCCTCCTGCCCCTCGGCGCCGAGCACGACGTGGGCGAGGTGACGTCGGGGTCCCGTCGTCCACGAGGCGCTCGACCAGCGCTGCGCGAGCGCCTCGACCGTGGTCTGCTCCAGCTTGATGACGACGTGTTCGTCGTCGGTGACGAGGCGCAGGTAGGCGCAGTTGCGGTTCCAGCCGCCGAGCGCGAACGGGCCGACCTCGACGTCGGTCAGCGGCAGGGCCACGCGGCGCGAACGCCACACGCGGGGGCGCAGCACGACCCGGTGGCCCTCGAGGACCAGCCTCGCGACGAACCAGCCGGCGGACGCGAGGTTGAGCACCGCGACGGCGTAGAGCAGGCCCACGCCGAGCGCGGCCATGCCCTGCAGCACGGTCAGCGCGCCCAGCGTGAGCCCCCCACCGGCCACGAGCACGGCGGCGGACAGCGCGATCGCCACGTGCCAGAACGGACCGCGGTCGTCGCGACCCACCACGGTGACGGGCTGGGGCGACAGGGCGTCGGCGACGAGCTGGGGCAGGTGGTCCCGGTCGAAGTGCAGCAGCAGGTCGCGGGCGTAGGCCGCGCGCAGGCACACCGGGCACACCACCACCTCGGCCGGATCGGCGGTGGCGATGCGATCGGCGAGGATCGCGCGCACCGTGTCCGGGTCGTGCAGCGGCAGTCGGGGCGGGGGAACGGGCGGGGTCATGAAGCCTGGGCGCCACAGTGTGGGCTGCCCGGGCAGTCCGGTCAATCGCAGGGACCCCGGTGACGCAACCTGTTCTCAGCCCGCCGCGTCACTCCCACTCGATCGTGCCCGGCGGCTTGCTGGAGATGTCGTAGGTGACGCGGTTGATCCCTCGGACCTCGTTGATGATCCGGTTGCTCATCCGCGCGAGCACCTCGTAGGGCATGTGGAACCAGTCGGCCGTCATGCCGTCGACGCTGGTGACGGCGCGCAGCGCGCAGGCGTTCTCGTAGGTGCGCTCGTCGCCCATCACCCCGACCGTGCGCACCGGGAGCAGCACGGCGAAGGCCTGCCAGATGTCGTCGTACAGACCGGCGGCGCGGATCTCGTCGATGAAGATCTTGTCGGCCAGGCGGAGCACGTCGCACCGCGCCTGGGTGACCTCGCCCAGCACGCGCACGGCCAGCCCGGGCCCCGGGAACGGGTGGCGATCGACGCGGTGGCGCGGCAGGCCCAGCTGACGACCGAGCTCGCGGACCTCGTCCTTGAACAGCTCGCGCAGCGGCTCCAGCAGCTTGAGCTTCATGCGCTCGGGCAGGCCGCCGACGTTGTGGTGGCTCTTGATCGACACCGACGGACCGCCCTTGGGCGACACCGACTCGATGACGTCGGGGTAGAGCGTGCCCTGGGCGAGCCACGCCGCACCCTGCACCTTGTGGGCCTCGGCGTCGAAGACCTCGACGAACACGCGGCCGATGATCTTGCGCTTCTGCTCGGGGTCGGTGACGCCGGCGAGCTCGGACAGGAAGCGCTCCGACGCGTCGACGTGCACGAAGCGCAGGCCCTTGAAGTAGGAGGCGAAGAAGTCGCAGACCTCCTGGGCCTCCTGGTAGCGGAGCAGGCCGTTGTCCACGAAGATCGCCGTGCACCGGTCGCCGATGGCGCGGTCGAGCAGGGCGGCCACGACGGTGGAGTCGACCCCGCCGGACAGGCCGAGGATCACGTGGTCGTCGCCGACGCGCTCGCGGATGGCGGCGATCTCCTCCTCGATGAAGCTGCCCATCGTCCAGTCGGGCGAGCACCCGCAGACGTCGAACAGGAAGTTGCCGAGGAAGGCCGAGCCGTTGGGCGTGTGGTGGACCTCGGGGTGGAACTGCACGCCGAAGAACCGATCGTCGGCCGACGCCATCGCCGCCGCGGGGGAGTTGGGCGAGCGGGCGACCACGCGGAAGCCCTCGGGCAGGCGCTTGACGCGGTCGCCGTGGGACATCCAGACCAGCTCGGGGGCGTCGGTGCCGAAGCCGTGGAACAGCGGGCAGGCGTCGGTGACCTCGATCTCGGCGCGGCCGAACTCGCGCTCGGTGGCCGGCTCCACCTCGCCGCCGAGCAGGTGGGTCATCAGCTGCATGCCGTAGCAGATGCCCAGCACGGGCACGCCGAGGTCGAACACCGATCGGTCGAGCAGCGGGGCGCCGTCGGCGTAGACGGAGTTGGGCCCACCCGACAGCACGATGCCCTTGAGCCGCCCGTCGGGGTCGGCGGGGACGCCGTCCCAGCAGGGCTTGATCTCGCAGTAGACGTTGGCCTCGCGGATGCGGCGCGCGATGAGCTGCGTGTACTGCGACCCGAAGTCGAGGATGAGGATCGTGTCCCGCTGCAAGGTCCCCTCCGCCGTGCGCGGGAGGGCCGCGCCGGGGGGCCGGGTATCGGTGGCGGCAGGGCGGGGCAAGGGTGATCGTCGCGCGTCCGGGTGCGGGTCGGATAGCGGGCATCCCACGGAGGATGGATGGCCGAGACCGTGCCGCACACGATGCGCGCCGTGCGCCTGAAGACGTACGAGAACCGCCCGTCCCTGGAGGTGCGCGAGGTGCCGGTGCCCTACCCGTCGGCGGGCCAGGTGCTCGTGCGGGTGGCGGCGTCCCCGATCCACCTCGACGACGTGGTCTTCTGCCGGGGCCTGCACGGGCTCAAGCGCGCCCTCCCCACCACGCCCGGCTTCGAGGGGTCGGGGCGCGTGGTCGCGGTCGGCGGCGGCCTCGTCACCCGCTGGCTCGGCGGCCGGCGTGTTGCCTTCGCGGGCCACGAGGACCTCGACGGTTGCTGGGCCGAGTACGCCGTGGTCGACGCCTCCCGCTGCCTGCCGCTGTGGGAGTCGATCGACGACGAGCAGGGGGCGATGCTGCTGGTCGACCCGATCACCGCCTTCGCGATGCTCGACGAGGTGCGCGAGCACCACCACAAGGGCATCGTGCAGACGCGGCCGCTGGGCTCGGTGGGCCGCATCGTCAAGCGCCTCGGCCGCCGCCTCGGCATCCCGGTGGTCCACGTCGCCGGGTCCGTCGAGGAGGTGGCGATGCTGCAGGCGCTGGGTGCCGAGATCGTGCTCGACGCCACCGCCGACGACTTCGACGCCCAGCTCCGCCGGGCCACGCGCGCCTGGCAGGCCACGGCCCTGCTCGACGGCGTGGGCAGCGACCTGACCGGCCGGCTGCTCGCGGCGATGCCCGACGGCGCCGAGGCGCTGGTCTACGGGCTGGAGCCCGGCAACCGCGTGCGGGTCGACCTGTCGGAGCTGGTCTACCGGCGCAAGTCGGTGCGCGGCTTCAGCTTCATCGAGCGCTCGCGCGCCCAGGGCACGCGCGGCATCCTCGCCCAGCTGCCGCGGCTGAGCCGGCGCGCCGAGGACCTCCGCACCGAGGTGGTGCGGCGCATCGGCCTCGACGAGGTGCCCGACGCCGTCGTCGCGTGGGAGCGCTCGCCCACCGGCGGCAAGACGATGGTGTTGCCCACGCTGGCGCCCGAGGAGCCTGCGCGCGACGCCTAGGGCGAGGGCCGGGGCGGCGAGGATGCCGCTCCCACCGCGCTGGCACGCGGCTTGCTTGCGCACGGGCCCGGGCGTCTCTTACGCTGGGTGGGTACCCGCGCGACGGCTGGAGCGTGACGAGCCCATGGCGATGATCGGCCTGTCCTTCCGACCCGACCTGCACATGCGGGCGGAGCTGCGCCAGACGCTCACGCCCCAGCAGCGCCAGCTCGTCGACGTCCTCGAGCTGCCCGACGTGTCGGTCGAGGGCTACCTGGAGGAGATGCTCACGGCCAACCCGGCCCTGTCGCGCATGCCCGACGCGCGGCTGGGGCGCGAGGTGAAGAAGGCCTTCGCCCGCAAGGCCAGCGACGACGACCTGCCGCCGATCGAGGCCCGCCTGTCGGCGTCGTCCGACCTCGTCGAGAACCTCGTCGACCAGCTCCGCCTCGAGCGCACCACCGAGGAGGAGCGCGCCGCCGCCTTCGCGATCATCGGCAACCTCGACGGCCACGGCCTGCTGGAGATGGATCTCGACGAGGTGGCCTTCGAGGCCGGCGTCACGCGGCAGGAGGCAGAAGACGCCCAGTGGATCGTGATGCGCCTCGACCCGCTCGGCTGCGGCGCGAGCGACCTGATCCACTACCTGGCGTTCATGGTCGAGCAGCAGTGGCCCGACGATCCGTTCTTCCCCGACATCCTGCGGCACCACCTCGACGACCTGCGGCGGTCGCGCTTCGATCTCGTCGCCAAGGCGATGGAGCTCGAGGAGGAGGACGTCGAGGAGTACTACCGGATGCTGGTCGAGGAGGTCGATCCCTACCCGGCCCGCGGCTACTCCGACGTCGACCCCGACTACGTGCGTCCGTGCATGGACGTGTCCCGCAACGCCGACACGGGGCGGTGGGAGGTGCAGATGCACGACCCGCCGCGGGCGCCGGTCCGCCTCGACCCCGCCTTCGAGGCGAAGGTGCGCGCGCTGCCCGACGGCGCCGAACGGCGCGAGGCCCTCGAGAAGATCGAGCAGGCCCGCTGGGTCATCCGCAGCCTCGAGGAGCGCCACAGCCTGGTCAAGCAGGTGGCCGAGATCGCGGTGCGCACGCAGAACGCCTTCTTCGAGAAGGGGCCGGTCCACATCCAGAACCTCACGATGGCCGACGTCGCCGAGGAGCTGGGGCGCGACACGTCCACGGTCTCCCGGGCGGTGATGGGCCGGTACTTCCAGTGGGACCAGGGCACGATGGCGCTGCGGGCGTTGTTCGTGAACCGCGGCGGCGGCCAGGACACCTCGGAGGCCAAGCTGCACGCGGCCATCGAGGACATCGTCGCCAAGGAGAACAAGCGGAGCCCGCTGTCCGACGACGCGATCGCCAAGGAGCTCAAGCGGCGGGGCCTCACCGGTGTGGCCCGACGCACGGTCGCCAAGCACCGCGAGCGCGTGGGCATCCCGTCCAGCCGCGACCGCCGCGAGCGCTGACGCGTCGAGACCTCTGGACACGGTTCGGGGTGCAACCATCCGTTGCAGGGCATGCTACGGTTCTCGGAGCACCCCTGCCCGGAGGTCGTGATGCTGGAACCGAAGACGACGGAAGAACGCCACGCCTACCACTACACGCTGCCCTCCTCGCGCCACGAGGGCGGCATGTGGCTGTACTGGCTCGTCCAGCTCCGGTGGGTCGCCCTGGTCGCCCAGGCGGTGGTGCTCGCGTTCAGCGTGCGCGTCCTGCACCAACCGGCGTGGACGGTGCCGGCGATGGTCGCCACGATGTGGGTGCTGCTGGTGGCCAACCACCGCGCGCTGCGCACGCTGGAGTCCGACGACGAGGTCCAGCCCATCGTGCTGTTCAACCACCTGTTCCTCGACATGGTGGCCCTGACGGTGCTGCTGATGCTGTCGGGCGGCGCCGCCAACCCGTTCGCCATCCTCTACGTGGTCCACGTCGCGATGGGCGCGCTCGTGCTCGCCCCGCAGGCGGCCGCGTTCCTCACGCTGGCGGCGCTCGTGTGCTGGCTGCTGCTGCACGTGGTGAGCCTGCCGCTGCACCTCGAGCAGCATGCGTGGCTCGCACCGTCCACGCTGATGGTGTCGGGGCAGGTGATGGCGTTCGCCGTCACGCTCGGCTCGGTGGCGTTCTTCGTGATCGGCGCGGCCAACTCCTGGCGCCGTCGCGAGGCCCAGCTGCGACAGGCCCGCGCGCGCCTGGGCCACCCGAACACCGAGGAGGTGCCGTGGCCGCTGGATCTGACCGAGGACCGGCCGGTGCGCGCCTGAGTGCGGAGGCGACGCGTCAGCGCCAGCCGCGCAGGCGCGTCTCCTCGGACCGGTACAGCTCGACGGCGGCGCGCACGACCTCGACGGCCTGCGTGGCGCCCTCGAACTCCTCGACGGTGACGGTCTTGTTCTCCAGGATCTTGTAGTCCTCGAAGAAGCGCTTGATCTCGCGGAACAGGTGGGCCGGCACCTCGGAGATGTCGCGGTAGCTGTTGAACGCGGGATCCTCGACGTGCACGGCGATGATCTTGTCGTCCTGCTTGCCCTCGTCGCGCATGTGCATCACGCCGATGGCGCGGGCGTTCAGCATCGACAGCGGCACCACCGGCTCGTTGCCGAGCACGAGCACGTCGAGGGGATCGCCGTCGTCGCAGTAGGTGCGGGGCAGGAAGCCGTAGTTCGCCGGGTAGATGACCGAGCTGTACAGGATGCGGTCGACGCGGAGCAGCCCCGTGGGCTTGTCGAGCTCGTACTTGACCTTGCTGCCCTTCGGGATCTCGATGACGACGTTGAAGTGGTCGGCGATGCGACCGGGATCGTTGGGCAGGTCGTGCCAGGGATGGGCCATGACGTCTCCTTGGGGGCGCCCCGGTAACGTCGCGACCGCGATCGTCGAGCAGGGTGGTGCAGGGCGCTGCACCGTCGTGACCGTGCCGTCGCCTCGCGGGCCGCTGTCACGGCCCGGTCACCCGGCCGGCGTGCCTACGGGTCGCTCGACGTGCTTGCGCCGCCACACGCTCGCCGTGTTGTCGCGGTAGACGCGCTCCCACGAGCTGTCGTCGTCGAGGGCGGCGCCGAGCTTGCTGCCGGTGTCGTAGATGACCCACTCCACGCCGGCCTTGCGCAGCACCTTCTCCCAGTCCGGGTCGACGTCGTGGACCTCGAAGTACGTGCGCAGCGCGTCCTCGCCCAGGTGGTCGTGCCAGGAGTTGATGAACGTCTGGTGGTCCGGGTAGAGCCGCCAGGCGAGGTAGGCACCCCACCGGAACGGGTTGAACATCCGGCCCTCGACCGCGTCGGGGTGGTCCTGGACCCAGTCGACGGCGGCCACCGGCTGCAGATCGCCGCGGAACGTGATCTCGGGCGTGCGGGCCACGCCGAGCACCGCGATCGACACGACGGCGACCACGGCGGCGATGCCCCAGCCACCACGCTCGGACTCGGCCTGCACGAGGCGCGCGCTGGACGCGTCGAGCTCGGCCAGCACGCGCCCGAGGGGGCCGTGACCGGCGGCACCGGCGGCGACGGCCTGCTGCAGCCGCAGCGCGACGAACGGTGCGGTGAGCGTGACGAGCACCGGGCCGTGGCGGGCCTGCGTGAGCGCCATGACCATCAGCCCGAGGGTGAGGAACAGCTGGCTCGGGTCGGGACGGCGCGGGCTCGCGGCGAGGGCGAGCCACGTCAGCGCGAGCCATGCGAGCAGGTACATCCCCGCCAGCGACCGGAAGTCCGGCGGCTGGAACTCGGTGGTGAAGCTCGTCATGTAGTCGTTGCCGAGCCACGCCAGGAAGTGGGCGTGCAGGGCGAAGCCCCACGGGTTGACCGCGCTGGCGAGCAGCAGGACCATCGCACCGCCGGCGAACCCTGCCGCGCGCCGCCAGGCGGGACCGGACACGTCGGCCGACAGCGCGTCGACCCCCGCCCCCGCGACGAACGCGAGCAGGATGGGGAAGACGACCAGGAAGCCCGCGTGCAGCTGGGCCCACAGCACCACGAGCGCAGCACTGCGCAGCAGCCAGGCGCGGAGCGACAGGTCGCCGCGCACCACGCGGTCACACCAGGACGCAAACACGAAGGCCAGCGCCCAGGTGACGAGGTGAGGGCGCGGGTGCAGGTGGGTGTTCTGCACCATCAGCGCCACCACCAGCGTGAGCACGGCGGGCCACATCCCCGCGCCGATGGCGAGCATGCGCCGCAGCATCGCGACCGTGAGCGTGGCCACCAGCCCGGCGAGCAGGAAGATCGGCCCGGCCAGCCCGAACGCGCGGTCGGACAGCGCCAGCACCAGCTCGCTCAGCCACTCGTGGGCGATGAACGGCGCGCCGTGCATGAGGTAGTTGGTGGGCTCGGTGGGCAGCAGGCCGCCCTGCGCGATCATCAGGTTGCCGAGCGTGATGTGCAGCGCGACGTCGCCGTCGAAGGACAGCATGACGTCGGCGAACGGCGGCAGGATGTTGCGGACCCACTGCAGGAGCCACACGATCGCCGCCACGCCGGGAACGACCCACCACCTCGTCGACCGCACCCGACCTCCGCTGCGCCGCGCTCCGCCGCGGGCGTGCTCCGGCTAACGCGCCGGGCGCGTCGTCACGTGGGGCAGGCGACGGCCGTCCCGACGGGTCCACGCCCCGGTGGTCGGTGCGCGGACACCTCCTGCCGGAGCGATCAGTCGCCGAGCAGGCCGACGAACAGGTCGCCGCCCTCGTCGTTGCCGAAGCCGAAGTACTCACCGGCGTTGACGTTGTCGCCGTCGATGGGCACGCCCACCATGTCGCGGCTCGTGGAGCCGTTGCTGACGAGCTTGACCCGGCAGGTGCCCTCGGAGCACTCGGCGGTGTCCCACTGGTTGGAGCGCGGGTCGGCGCCCTTGCCCTGCTCGTCGTCGGACGTCAGGTAGCTGTAGGACGCCTTGTTGATGTAGCCGAAGTAGCCGGCCAGCTCCTCGGCGCCCGTGTCGTCCTCGGTCCACTCGCGCGTGGCCTGGAAGGCCTGCGACAGGGAGCCGGAGAAGCTCATGGCCTCCTTGTCGTAGGTGAGGTCGAGCGTGAGGTGGCTGTTGAGGATCTGCATCTCGGAGGCGTCGTAGCCGTCGACGTGGGAGCGGGTCTCCTTGTAGTCGGACGTGCCCGTCCACGCGAAGGAGTAGACGTCGTCCTGCTCGGTGCCGACGAGCACCAGGCCGTCGTTGACGATCATCAGCCAGTCGCCGTTGCGGGCGGCGAGCAGCTCGAAGAAGACCGCGCCGTTGGACTCGGTGCTCTGGATGTCGACGGTGAAGTCGGGCGTCTCCACCTCACCGTCGTCGGTGGGGCAGCTGGCGTCGACGAAGTTCTCTTCGCAGGTGTTGGTGGTGGGGCCGTAGGCCAGCGGGCCGTACTGGAAGAACCACAGGCCGGCCGGGCCGGGCGCCGCGGTGCAGGCAGCGAGGGGAAGCAGGGCCACGGGAAGCAGCGTACGCAGGCTCATGGGACGTCTCCTTGGATGAGCGGCCGCCCCTACTATGTCAAGAAATGACAACGAGCCATAGGGGGGCTGCACTACCGCCCGACATTTCGTGTCTCAGGGGCGTCACCGGCGTGTCGCGTCCGTGGCAGCGACGTCGGCGTCGGTGGGCAGCACGAGGTGGCCCACCTTCGGCGTGTGGTCGGAGATGCCGTGGAAGGCGTGGCGGTCGCCGAACGGGAAGCCGTGCACGGCCTCCCAGGCGACGTCGCCCGTGGAGAACACGTGGTCGATGTGCATCCGCGACGTGGCGAACCCGGCCGTGGCGTGGCGGCGCAGTTCGGCGGGCGCGAGGTCGTTGGCGGTGGCGTAGGCGTCGTGGAATCCGGCGGCGACCACCGCGTCGTAGGCGGCGCTGCCGGGTCGGGTGTTGAAGTCGCCGACGAGCACCGCCGGCCCCTTGCGGTGCGCCTCGATGAACGCCATCACGGCGCCGATCTCGGCGAGCTGGTTGCTGCCGTCGCCCATGCGGCGGCTCACCTGGGTGGGGCCCACCTCCAGGAACGCGGGCAGCGACAGGTGGGTGTTGAACACGTCGAGCGTGCTGCCGCCGCCCGTGGGCTGCACGCGCGCGTGGGCGACGACCCGACGCTGCTTGAGGCGGCCGAAGCGCGGGATGCGCACGTGGGTGACGTCGTGCGGATCGCCGGCGTTGTGGTCGACGATGTCGAGGCGCGGGCCCACGAGGATGGCGAGCCCGGTGGTGTAGGCAGCCGGGCCGCGCGGTGCCCGGTAGGCGTGGGCGGGGAAGTACAGGCCCTGGAAGCGCTCCGGGCGACCGGCTGCCTCGAGGTGGCTGTGGAACAGGCCCAGGAAGCGATCGAGCTGGGGCTCGGGGCGCAGGCCGGCGCGCAGGCTCGACGTCTCCACCTCCTGCAGCGCGATGACGTCGGGGAGGGGGACGAGCGTGGCCAGGGCGTGGGCGGCGCGGCGCATGCCGCCCTCGGTGGCGAGCAGCCCGCGGAGCGCGTGACCGAAGTAGCGAACGTTCCACGTCAGGATCGACAGCGACGTCACGCGTTGGCTCCCGGGTCGTGGTCCGGTGTAGCGTGGTGCCTGTCCTCGGCCCACGCGGGGCCGACCGAGGCCGTCGCGGAGGTCGGGTGGGTCCCCTGGAGTGGTTGTCGCTGGAGGAGCCCACGTTCGTCGCGTTGGCGGTGGCGGTGCTGCACGCGGCGGTCGCGGGGGTGACGACGGGTCACATCCTGCTCACCAAGGAGAGCCCGAGGTCGGCGGCGGGGTGGGCGGCGCTCGTGTGGCTGTCGCCCCTGCTGGGTGCGCTCGCCTACGTGATGCTGGGCGTCAACCGCGTGGCCCGCAAGGCGAGCCGGCTCCGGTCCGCCGTGCTCCTGCCGGCGCGAACCCCGGGCGAGGCGCTTGCGCCGCCGTCGATCGTGTCCCACCTCGTGCCGATGCGCACGGCCCTCGACGCGATCTCCGGGCGGCCGCTCGTGGGCGGCAACGCGGTCGTGCCGCTGCGGGACGGCGACGAGACGTTCCCGGCGATGCTCGAAGCCATCGAGCAGGCCCGCGTGTCGATCACGATGATGACGTTCATCTTCGACCGGGACGCCTGGGGCCTGCGCTTCGTCGACGCGCTCGCCCGGGCCCGGGAGCGGGGCGTCGAGGTCCGGCTGCTCATCGACGGGGTGGGGACGTGGTTCTCGTGGCCCCCGGTGTTGGGTGCCCTCCGCCGCGCCGGCGTGCCCTACGCGCGCTTCCTCTGGTCGCTCAACCCGGCCCGCATGGCGTTGCTCAACCTGCGCAACCACCGCAAGGTGCTGGTGGTCGACGGCCTGGTCGCCTTCACCGGCGGCATGAACGTGCGGGGCAGCTTCTTCCAGGCACCGACCGAGGGCCCGCGGACCGCCGACCAGGACCTCCACTTCCGGGTGAAGGGACCGGTGGTCACCGAGCTGCAGGACCTGTTCGCTGCGGACTGGGCGTTCACCACGGGCGAGGTCCTGGAGGGCCCGCTGTGGTACCCGCCCCAGGCCGTCGCCGGGCAGATGTGGTGTCGCGTGGTCCCCGACGGCCCCGACGGCGACCTGCTCAAGGCGTCGATGACGCTGTTCGAGGCGCTGTGCGCGGCACGCCACGCCGTGTGCATCGTCACGCCCTACTTCCTGCCGGAGGAGGCGCTGTCGGCCGCCCTCGAGGCGGCGGCGCGTCGCGGGGTCACGGTGGACGTGGTGGTGCCGGCGCGGTCGAACCAGCCGCTCGCGGCGGCGGCGATGCGGGCCGACCTGCCCAACCTCATCGCCCACGGCGTGCGGGTGTGGGCCCAGGCGGCGCCGTTCGACCACACCAAGCTCGTCGTCGTCGACGGCGCCTGGGCGTGCGTGGGCAGCGCGAACTGGGACCCGCGCAGCCTGCGGCTGAACTTCGAGATGCTGCTCGAGGTGTGGAGTCCGGTGTTCGCGGGTCGCCTGCAGGCCGTGTTCGACGCCAAGCGGGCCCGGAGCACGCGCGTGGACGCGGACGCCCTGCTCGCGCGCTCGGTGGTCACCCGGCTGTTCGAGGGGCTCGCGCGCCTGTTCCGGCCCTACCTGTAGCGGTCGACGTCACGTCGCGGCCGCACCCGGCGCCGTCACACGCCCTCGGGGCGCACGCCCGGCACGGCGGCGCACAGCGCGTCGCGGAACGCCGGGTCGGCGATGGCCGCCAGGGCGGCGGCGCGCTCGCGCAGGCTCCGCCCCCACAGGTCGGCGACGCCGTGCTCGGTGACCACGTAGCGCACGTCGGCGCGCGGCGTGACGACGCCTGCGCCGGTGGCCAGCGTGGGCACGATGCGCGAGACCGTCCCGCCCTGCGCGGTGGACGGCAGCGCGATGATCGGCACGCCGCCGTGCGAGCGGGCCGCCGCGCGCACGAAGTCGAGCTGCCCGCCCACGCCCGAGAAGATGCGGCCGCCGATGGAGTCGGCGTTGACCTGGCCGGTCAGGTCGACGGAGATCGCCGAGTTCAGGGCCACGAGGCGGTCGTTCTGCGAGGCGACGAGCAGGTCGTTGGTGTGGTCGCAGGGATGGGCCTCGACTGCGGCGTTCTCGTGCAGCCAGTCGTACAGGGCGCGGGTGCCGAGCGCGAACGTGGTCACGACCTTGCGGCGGTGACGGGTCTTGCGTCGCCCGGTGACCGCGCCGTTCTCGACGGCCGCCATCACGCCGTCCGAGATCATCTCGCTGTGCACCCCCAGATCGGTGCGGTCGGACAGCTGGGCGATGACGGCGTCGGGGATGCCACCGATGCCGAGCTGCAGCGTGGCGCCCTCCGGCACCAGGGTGGCCACGTGGCGGGCGATCGCCTGCTCCACCGCGGACGCGGGCCGGGGGACGAGCTCGGGCAGCGGCGCCTCGGCCTCCACGATCGCGTGGACGTCGTCGACGTGCAGGAACGCGTTGCCCAGCACCCGGGGCATCGCGGGGTTGACCTGGACGATGACCCGGCGCGCCACCTCGGCGGCGGCGAGCGAGGCGAGCACCTCGACGCCCAGCGACAGGAAGCCGTGCTTGTCGGGCGGCGACGTCATCAGCAGGGCGGCGTCGATGCGCGGCCGACCGGCCCGCAACAGACCCGGGATCTCGGACAGGTGGCACGGCACGTAGTCGGCGCGGCCCTCGGCCACGGCGGCGCGGTCTGCAGGCCCGACGAACCAGGACAGGTGCCGGATCAGGCCCGCGGCCTTCTCGGCGGCGAACGGATCGTCGCCGAGCAGCAGCACGTGCCCCACGGTGACGCCAGGGCAGCTCGCAGCACGGGCGGCCAGCGCGCGGGCGAGCACCCGCGGCGTCGCCGCGTTGCCGCCCATGAACACGTGGTCCCCGGGCTGCAAGGTGGCAACCGCCGCCTCCGCCGTCGTCAGCTTCGCCCGCCAGGTGTCGATCCAGGCCATGGCCACCTCCCCACGCCTGCCCGGCGCCTACCCCGAAGGACCGGTCCTGTCAGGATCCTCGGTAGGTGCGCGGTTGGCCCGCGTGTTGCATGGCCGAGGTCGTGACCGAGGACGCCGTGGACATCCCAGAGTTCATCGACGCCATGCGCCAGCGGCACGCGGAGCTGGTCCGCGAGGCCCGGCTCCTGCGCCGCACCGCAGCCGACACCGGATTCGATCCGGCTGCCACGGGCGTGCTGGAGGCGCTCTCCGACGCCATCATCTTCCACGTGCAGCGGGAGGAGCGCTTCCTCTTCCCGAGCATCCTCGCCGTGGTCGCCGACGACGACGAGGGCGTGTTCTCGGCGCGCGGTACGATGGCGACCATGGAACTCGAACACGAGGAGTTGGCCGTGCTCCAGCATCGATTGCGCGATCTGCTGCCGGTGGACGACGAGCTGTCGGCCCGCATCGTGGTGTTCCTCGACGCCTTCGAGGCCCACAACGACGCCGAGGACGCCCAGCTGTTCCCCGCGGTCAAGGACGTGCTCGACGCGCGCGACGGGATGCGTCGGCGGCTGCGCGTGGTGGCCAAGTGACCGCCCCGACGCTGACGTTCCTCGGCGCTGCCGGCACGGTCACCGGCAGCAAGACCCTCGTCACCCACGACGGCGGCCGGCTGCTCGTCGACGCGGGCCTGTTCCAGGGCATCAAGCACCTGCGCCAGCTCAACTGGCGCGACCTGCCCGTCGACCCCGCGAGCCTCGACGCCGTCGTGCTCACCCACGCCCACATCGACCACTCCGGCTACGTGCCGGTGCTGGTGCGCAACGGCTACACGGGCCCGATCCACGCCACGCCGGCCACGGCCTCGCTGTGCCGCATCCTCTGGCCCGACGCCGCCTTCCTGCAGGTCGAGGAGGCGGAGCGGGCCAACCGCAAGGGCTACAGCCGCCACAAGCCCGCGCTGCCGCTGTTCGACGTCGCCGACGCCGAGGCGGCCATGAAGCAGTTGGTCGAGGTGCCGTGGGACACGCCGTTCCAGGCGGCCGGTGCCACCGTCACGCTGCGCCGCGCCGGCCACATCCTCGGCGCGTCGATGGCGCTCGTCGAGGTGGGCGGTCGTCGGGTGCTGTTCTCGGGCGACGTCGGCCGACCGGTCGACCCGCTCCACGGCCAGCCCGCCACGCTGCCGGCTGCTGATCTGCTCGTTCTGGAGTCCACCTACGGCGACCGCCTCCACGACCCGATCGACCCCGAGGAGGAGCTGGCGCGCGTCGTCCGCCGCACGGTCGATCGCGGCGGCCACGTCATCGTGCCGTCGTTTGCCGTCGGTCGCACCCAGCGGCTGCTCTACCACCTCGCGCGCCTGCGGCGTCGCCACGCGATCCCCGACGTGCCGGTGTTCCTCAACAGCCCGCTGGCCGACAAGGCCACGCGCATCCTCGCCCAGCACCCGGAAGCCCACAGCCTGTCGGCTGACGAGGTCGAGGACGTCTGCTCGCTGCCGATCATCGCCCGCACCGCCGAGGACTCGATCCGGCTCAACCAGCGCACCGACCCGGCCATCATCATCGCCGGCAGCGGCATGGCGACGGGCGGTCGCGTCGTGCACCACCTCCGGGCGTGGGCGCCCGACCCGCGCCACACCGTGCTGTTCACGGGCTTCCAGGCGGAGGGCACACGCGGCGACCGCATGCTGCGCGGCGAGCGCGAGATCAAGATCTTCGGCGACTACGTGCCCGTCCGCTGCGAGGTCGACGTGCTCCACAACCTGTCGGCCCACGCCGACTGGCAGGAGCTGCTGGGCTGGCTCCAGGCCGCCCCGACGCCGCCGGGCCAGGTGCTGCTCAACCACGGCAGCCCCAACGCGGCCGACCACTTCCGTCACGTGATCGAGGAGCGCCTGGGCTGGTCGGTCGACACGCCGATGATGGGCGAGGTCGTCGAGGTCGCGCCGGCCTGACGCGCGCCGACCGTGTCCGTCAGGGGCAGGTCGTGGGCGCCGCCAGCAGCGTCGCGCAGCCCACGCAGTCGTAGCCCAGGTGCGTCGTCGTGGCGTCGTAGTCCGAGAACCCGTAGCTGTGGGCCGACACGCCCACGTCGGCGGCGAGCTCGTGGCTGCCGGGCGCCAGCACCAGCGAGCCCGTCTTCCACGCCGGCGCCGACGCCAGCGGCGTGAGGGACGCGGCCTGCTCGACCCCGTCGAGCGTCAGGGTGGTCAGCGTGGACGGCGCGGTGACGTTGACGCGTTGCGGGCGCGTCGCGACGTGGAAGTAGGTGGTGTCGTCGATCGACGCGAAGCGCACGTGGTCGCGGACGAGGGCGACGGGCTGGAGGATCTGCAGCGACGGGTCGCCGAGGTTGCTCGCGTTGCAGCTCTGGCTGTCGTTGAGCTGGGCGACGAGGATCGGCTTGTCGGACGTGATGCGCTCGGGGACGCGGGCGCTGAACGTGGAGACCTCGCCGGCGTCGAGCAGGATCGGGGTGCCGCAATCGCGTCGGACCTCGGTGTTGTCCTGGGTCGCCACGATCTTTGTGGTGTCGCCGCCCTGTCCGGTGAACGGGACGACGACGTAGGCCGTGCCGAGCCGCTTGTGCCCGGGGACCTGGTCCCACAGGGTGCTGTCCGGGCGGCAGGTCGGGCCACCGACCTCGGCGCGCTGGGCGCCGCCGAACACCGCGAGCGGCTCGCCCCCCACGGCCTGGACGTGGGTGCCCGACAGGTCCTCGAAGCCCTGGACCTGGTAGGTCTGACCGGCCTGCAGGGTGACGCGGTAGGCGAGCCCCGCCGGATGCAGGTCCGCGGTGAGCACGGACGGGACGATCTCGACCTCCGTGGCGTCGCGGGTGGCGAGGACCACGAACTCCGACGGGTGGCTGGCGTCGCCGTCGGGGTGGGCGAGCACGGTGTAGGTGGCGTCGAGCTCGGGCTCGGGCAGCAGCAGGCTCGCCTCGCTGAAGTACTGCCGGTAGTGCACGGCCCACACCGACACGGGGTCGTCGGCGACGATGCGCACGCCGAGGTCGGAGGTCACGCCCGACCCGATGGCGTACCAGCTCGCGGCGGGCAGCCCGATCTCGCGCACCTCGCCCGCGGCCAGCGTGAACGGCAGCGACAGCCCGGTGCGCGGCACCTCGATGGCACCCGTGGTGGCGACGTCGGTGGCCACGATGACCGACATCTTCGGAGGGCCGTTGTAGGCCAGCTCGATGTTGTCCATGAACGCGAGCCAGAACCGGGTGCCGACGGTCGAGGCGTCGGCGTCGGGGAGCACCTCGTGGGTGTCGGTGTCGACGACGTCGGTGTCGGAGTCCACGACGTCCGTGTCGACCGTGTCGGTGTCGACGATCTCGGTGTCGACGACGTCGGTGTCGCTGTCGACGGTGACGTCGGTGTCCTGCACGGGCACTGTGTCGTCCTTCGGCGCGATGCCGAACTCGGGCGCGCAGCCCGTCACCAGCGCGGCCGCCGTCAGCACGATGTGTCGCATGGCCCCCTCGACGCCTCCGATCCGGGCCCACCCGCGTGCAGCCTACCGCACGTCGACGCCGCCTGCGGACAGGTGTGACCCGGCGTTACCGGGCATCGTCAGGCAGCTCCAGCGGCGGAGCCTCGGCGCGTTCCCGGATCCAGGCCACGCCCCTGGCCACGGCGGGGCGGCGGAGCACGGCGACCAGCACCCGCTTGCGCCCGGGGACGTCCACCAGCACGAGGCCCGCGAGGATCGTGAGCACGCCCTGTCCTGGCAGCACGAGCATGGCGACGCCGGCCACCACGAGCACCCCACCCAGCAGGTTGCGCCCCCCGCGGAGCAGCCAGCCGCGGGCCGTGGTCGGCCACGGCTCGGGCCCGCGCACGAGCCAGTCCGCCGGCAGCCGCGCG
>JACKEP010000034.1 GCA_020632915.1 Alphaproteobacteria bacterium
GCGGTGGAACGCCATCCACGCCAGCTTCGAGCGCCGCGCCCCCCAGCGCAAGACCACCGAGACGTTCGACGGCGAGGACTACGACATCTACGTGGCCAGCCTCACCGACCAGCGCTTCAGCCTGTTCGTCGGCAACGAGATGCAGCTGCAGCTCCTCCCGGACCGGTGGGACCTGGTGTGGGGCGCGGTGTACGGGCGCGACTGGGACCTCGACAACACCGTGTCGCCCACCGAGTTCGATCGCTGGTACGCGTCGGCCGTGCTGCGCACGCAGGTCTACATGACGCCCACCGTCCACCTGCTGCTGGAGACGAGCCTCGCGCGCGAGCACTCCACCCAGGGCAACCTGTGGCGCAACCACGGCGACTCGATCTTCGCCTCGACCGGCGGCCTCGCCGACACCCGCGGGCTGGAGAATGGCGATGCCGACACGCGCGACACGTGGCAGGGCAAGGGCGGCTTCGTGCTCAACCCGTTCGGGCCGGGCATCTACGTGCGGCCGTCGCTGCGGCTGCTCTACGGCGTGCAGTACAGCACCCAGTCCAACGCCTTCGGCAACGCCTTCGTCGACGACGTGAGCGAGCTCAACGACTTCGGCGCCTGGGAGACCCACTGGCACCACATCGTCGCCCTGGAGGCCGAGGCATGGTTCTGAACGGCTGGCGTCGCGGTGTCCTCCGCGGGCTCGGGTGCGTGGCGCTCGCCGCCCTCGCTGCGGGCGGGTGCGCCAAGAAGGGACAGCTCGTGCGGGTGGCCCAGCCCATCGAGGTGGCCACGGCCTGGGTGGTCGACCTCGACGGCAAGGGCGCACCGGTGGCCGCGCCCGCGTCGCTCGTGGCGGCGGGCGATGGCGTGCTCCAGGCGCGCAACCTGGTCGCCGATCCGATGGACGCGGCCACCTGGGGCACGTCGTTCGAGCGGCGGCGCGCCACGCCGCACCGGCTGTCGTGGATCACCGAGCACGACGACGGCGAGGCCCTCGTCCTGTTGGTGGAGCTGCGGCCCTACTACGACAACGTCACCCAGGGTCGCTACCGGTGGCGGGTGGCGGCGGTGGTGTCGGTGATGCCCGCGAGCGCACCCGAGCGCACGCTGAGCGAGCACTTCGAGATCCCGGTCTTCCTGCTCTACCAGTACCAAGGCGCCGACGATGCGATGAAGGCCGCCCAGGGCGAGATCCTGCGCCGCCTCGGCAAGCTGGTCGACACGGCCCTGCAGGATCCCGACGGCAGCTGGCAGCTCGACCTCGACGCGCTGCCCGCGGACGCGGGTGCCTCGGCAGCGCCCCGGGAGCGGTCCGGCACCGCGAAGGCGATGTCCACCGACGGCCCGAAGACCCTGCCCGAGGTGGCCCCCGTGCCGCCCGCGCAGGTCGGTCGCGGTCCGCTCTACTTCGTGCTCGTCGATCGCTTCGCCAACGGCGACCGGTCCAACGACGGCGACATCGACCCGAGCGACCCCCAGGCCTTCCACGGCGGCGATCTGCGTGGCGTCCTCGACCACCTCGACCACATCCAGGCGCTGGGCTTCCGGGCCATCTGGCTGTCGCCGCTCACCACGATGCAGCGCACCAAGGCTGGCGAGACGGGGGGCTTCCACGGCTACTGGATGGAGGATCCCGCCACCCTCGATCCCCACCTGGGATCGCAGGCCGACCTGGTGGCCCTGCGGGACGGCCTGGCCCGTCGCGGCATGGGGATGGTGCTCGACGTCGTCACCAACCACGTCGCCTACGACAGCCCGCTCCGGGCGGAGCATCCGTCCTGGTTCCACCACCGGGGCGCGGTCATCGACTGGACCGACCTGACGATGGTGGAGGAGGGCGACGTCCACGGCCTGCCCGACCTGGACCAGGACGAGCCCGCGGTCTACGCCTGGCTGAAGGAGGCGGTCATCGGCTGGGAGATGGTGGCGCGTCCCGCCGGGCTGCGGCTCGACGCGGTGCGTCACGTCCCCGAGCGGTTCTGGCGGCGCTTCAACGCCGACGTCGCCGGACCCCAGGGGCCCGACTTCCTGGTCATCGGGGAGCTGTTCAACGGCAACCCCACCCAGGTCGCCCGCACCTGGGCGGCCGGGGGCTTCCGTCAGATGTTCGACTTCCCACTGCACTACGCGATGGTCGACGTGTTCTGCCGCGGCGGCGACCCTCGCGCGCTGCCGGCGATGCTCGGCCTCGACCGCATCTACCCGGACGCCAGCGGGCTGGTCACCTTCCTCGACAACCACGACCTGCCGCGCATCCGGTCCGCCTGCCCCACGGAGGCGGCCGTGCTCGACGCGCTCACGTTCCAGTACGGCGTGCGGGGGATCCCGGCGGTGACCTACGGCACCGAGGCGGGCCTCACGGGCACTGGCGAGCCCGACAACCGCGCCGACATGGTGTTCGTCGACGACACGCCGACGGCGCGACGGCTCACGGCGCTGGCGCGTGCCCGTGCGGACCATCCGGCCCTGCGGTCGACGACGTCGGTCGTGCTGCGCGCGGACGACGAGGGTGTCGCCGTGCTGCGGCTGACGGGGCGCGACGCGGTGGTCGTCACCGTGAGCGACGGACCGGGTCCGCTCACCGTCCCGCTGCGGGGCGTCGTGCCGACGCTGCCGGCGCTGCGTGCGGCGACCGACCTCGTCAGCGGTGCGGCTGTGCCGTTTGGACGGGGCGTGGCCGGCGGGCCGCCGACGAGCCTTGTGGTGCCGGGTGGCGTGCACCTGGTCGGCCTCACGCCCGACGCGGGCGGTGACTTCGAGGCGGCGGTCGCCGCGGCCGGCGAGGGCGCCACCGAGGTGGTGCGCTTCGAGGCCACGGCGGCGTCCGGCGTCAGCGCGCTCACCGTGGTGGGCGCGGCGCCGGAGCTGGGTGCGTGGTCGCCCGCCCGAGGCCTCGCGCTGCAGGCGCGCGGGGGGGCCTGGGTGGGCGAGGTCACGGTGCCGGCGGGCAGCGTGCTGGCGTTCAAGCTCGTCGGCCGGTCGTCGGACGGCGCCGAGGTGTGGGAGGACGGCCCCAACCGCTACGCCTTCGAGGCCAAGGGCACCGGCACCGTCGCGGTCACGTGGAACGAGCATGGCTGACACGGGCTCGGCCAGCGTGCAGCTGGACGGTGTGCACAAGCGCTACGGCGACGTGCACGTGGTCAAGGGCATCGACCTCGACATCGCGCCGGGCGAGTTCGTGGTGCTCGTGGGTCCGTCGGGCTGTGGCAAGTCCACCACACTGCGGATGATCGCGGGCCTCGAGGACATCAGCGAAGGCGAGCTGCGCATCGGCGGGCGTCGGGTCAACGAGACCCCGCCCAAGGACCGCGACATCGGCATGGTGTTCCAGAGCTACGCGCTCTACCCGCACATGACCGTGGCCGACAACATCGGCTTCGCGCTCAAGCTGCGCAGGACGCCGCCCGCCGACATCGAGGCCCGCGTGCGCGAGGTGGCCGCGATCCTCGGCCTGGGCGACCTGCTCCAGCGCCGGCCCGGCCAGCTGTCGGGCGGGCAGCGACAGCGGGTGGCGATGGGGCGGGCGATCGCGCGTCGGCCGAGCGTGTTCCTGTTCGACGAGCCGCTGTCCAACCTCGACGCGGCGCTGCGCGTCCAGATGCGCGCCGAGCTCGCCGCGTTGCACCGCGACCTCGGCACGACCATGGTCTACGTCACCCACGACCAGGTCGAGGCGATGACGCTGGCCACGCGGATCGCGGTGCTCCACCAGGGCGTGCTCCAGCAGGTGGGCCCGCCGATGACGCTGTTCCAGCGGCCCGCGAACCGGTTCGTCGCCGGGTTCATCGGCTCGCCGTCGATGAACTTCGTCGACGGCGTGCTCGCGTCGGACGGCACCGGGCCCGCGTTCTCGGGGCCGTCGGGGTTGGTGGTGTCGATGACCCACGTCGACGCGGGGGCCATGCCGGCGGGGGCGAAGCTCACGCTGGGGGTCCGGCCGCACGACCTGGTCGTGGGCGACGCCGGTCCGCTGCGCGGCGTGGTGCGCACGGTCGAGCGCATGGGCTGGGAGGCCTTCGTGCACGTCGACGTGGCGGGCACCACCTTGGTGGCGCGGGTGGAGGGGCCGCTCGCGGCGCGGGTCGACCTGGGTGACTCGCTCGCGCTGGCGGTGCCCGACGGGGTGGCCTCGCTGTTCGGGGCCGACGGTGTCGCGCTGGGCCGGAGGCGGTCGTGACACGCACGGCCAGGGCGGGGCTCGCCGCGCTGCTGGCGTGGGGTCCCGCAGCGCACGCGGGGCAGACCGTCGTGCTCTGGCATGCCTACCGAGGGGCCGAGGAGACCGCGCTCACCCAGGTGGTCGACGCCTACGAGGCCGCCCACCCCGACGTCACCGTCGAGACCCTGGGCGTGCCCTACGAGGCGCTGGCGTCCAAGCTCACCACCGCGATCCCCCGCGACAACGGGCCGGACGTGTTCGTGTTCGCCCACGAGCGGGTCGGTGGCTGGACCCACGCCGGCCTGCTGCGGCCCGTGGCCGACTGGGCCACCGCACCGAGCGCGGACACCTTCCTGCCTGCGTCGCTGCCGCCGCTGACCGTCGACGGTGCGCTCATGGGCCTGCCGCTGGCCAGCAAGAGCGTGATCCTGTTCCGCAACACCGACCTCGTGCCGGAGGCGCCCGCCACGGTCGATGCCCTCGTCGCGTCGGCCGAGGCCCACACCGGGCCCGGTCGGTTCGGCCTGGCCTACGAGGCCGAGTCCTTCTACTTCCACGCCCCCTGGTACTTCGGCCTCGGGGGCACGCTCGCCGCCGAGCCGCCGCTGGTCGACTTCACCAGCGCGCCGTTCGTGGACTCCCTTGCGTTCGTCGACGGGCTCCAGGAAGCCCACGTCATGCCGGACGAGGCCACGGGCGCCCTCGTCGCGCAGCTGTTCAACGAGGGACGCGCGGCGTTCGTGGTGTCGGGGCCGTGGTTCCTCGGCGAGATCGGGGACGTGCCGTACGCCTTGTCGCCGCTGCCCGCATTCCCGAGCGGCCCGGCGCGTCCGTTCATGACCGAGGAGGCGGTGTTCGTGTCGGCCACGGCGGCCCACCCGGACGCTGGGGCGGCGCTCGCGTCGTGGCTCGCCGGCCCGGAGGCTGCGGTCGTGCGGGCGACGGTCGGGCGCCAGGTGGTGGCGTCTGCTGCGGCGTGGGACGATCCGGCGCTGGCGTCCGATCCGGTCCTGTCGGCCTTCCGCGACCAGCTCCCCGACACGGTGCCGATGGACAACCGACCCCAGATGCGCGACGTCTGGGAGCCTGCCCAGCTCGCGCTGAAGAAGGTGCTCCGCGGGGACGCCTCGGCGGCCGAGGCCGGCGCCGCAGCTGCGCGACGGCTGTCGGCGATCACCGCGCCCACGCCGGCCCCGGCCAACCCGACGCCCTACCTGGGACTGCTGGCGACGGCGGTGCTGGGCGGCCTGGCCGTGCTGTGGCGGTGGGTGGCGGGCGTGCGGGCGCAGGGCGCGCTCGGCGACACGCTGCGTGCGTGGACATGGATCGCGCCCGCGATGGCAGCGGTGCTGGTGCTCGTGTTCGTGCCCTTCGCCACGGGGATCGGCATCAGCCTGTTCGCCCACGACGAGGGCACCTGGACGTTCGTCGGGCTCGCGAACTTCCGCGCGATCGTGACGGGGCAGTACTTCCCGCTGCTGCATCCGCTCGGGTTCGTCTACACGCTGCTGGTCACGGTGCTCTGGACCGCGGCCAACGTGGTGCTGCACCTGGCCCTGGGGCTGTTCCTGGCGCTGCTGCTCAACCGCAAGGGGCTGGCGCTGCGTCCGGTCTACCGTGTGCTGCTGATCCTGCCGTGGGCCGTGCCCAACTACATCACGGCGCTGATCTGGAAGGGGCTGTTCCACAAGCAGTTCGGCGCCATCAACGGGCTGCTCGAGGCGCTCGGGCTCCAGGGCGTCAGTTGGTTCTCGTCGTTCCCGACGGCGTTCGCGGCCAACCTGTGCACGAACGTGTGGCTCGGCTTCCCGTTCATGATGGTGGTGTGCCTGGGCGCGCTGCAGGCGATCCCGTCCGAGCTGTACGAAGCCGCCGAGGTCGACGGCGCGGGCGCGTGGGACCGCTTCCGTCACGTCACGTTGCCGCTGCTGCAGCCAGCGCTCGTGCCCGCGGTGCTGCTCGGCACGGTGTGGACGTTCAACCAGTTCAACATCGTCTACCTGGTCAGCGGCGGTGAGCCCGACGGTGCGACGGAGATCCTCATCTCCGAGGCCTACCGCTGGGCCTTCACGCGGCAGGAGCGCTTCGGGTACGCCGCCGCCTACGCCGTGCTCATCTTCGTGGTGCTGCTGGGGTGGAGTGCCGTGTCGACGCGGCTGGCCCGGCGCGCCGAGGAGGCCGCCCGATGAGCGGAGCGTCCGAGCCGGTGGGGCGTCGTGCGTCGCTGCTGGCCACGGTGGGCACGCACGCGCTGTTGGTGCTGGCGTCGATCGCGGCGCTCTACCCGGTGCTGTGGGTGCTCAAGATCGCCCTGCAACCGGGTCAGTCCTTCGACAACGACCCCAGCCCGTTCCCGTCGTCGGTGAGCCTGGAGCACTTCGTCGAGGTGACGTCGACCACGACCGCGAGCGGCGGGTGGCTCTTCGGTCGCCAGCTGTTCAACAGCCTCGCGGTCAGCGGCCTGACGACGGCGGTCGGCCTGTTGTTGGCGACGTCGGCGGCCTACGCCTTCTCGCGGTTCCGGTTCGCCGGGCGGGAGGCGGGGCTCACCGCGTTCCTGCTCACGCAGATCTTCCCGGGGATCGTGATGCTGATCCCGCTGTACATCCTGCTCGACCTGATGGGGCTGCTCAACGCGCTCGCCGGGCTCGTGCTGGTGTACTCGACGACGTCGGTGCCGTTCGCGACCTGGATGCTCAAGGGGTACTTCGACACCATCCCAAAGGAGCTCGAAGAGGCCGCGCGCATCGACGGCGCCAGCTCCTTCTACATCTTCTCCCGGATCGTGCTGCCGCTCGCCCGGCCGGCCCTGGCCGTCACCGCGCTGTTCTCGTTCATGACGGCCTGGAACGAGTTCATCCTGGCCGCGACGCTCATGAACGACGCGTCGTCGTTCACGCTGCCGGTGGCGCTGCAGCGCTACGTCGGCGAGTACCAGACCGACTGGGGCAGCTTCGCGGCGGGGGCGGTCATCGTGAGCGTGCCGGTGATGGCGCTGTTCTACGCGCTGCAGCGTCACCTGGTGGGCGGGCTCACCGCCGGCGCGGTCAAGGGCTGATCAGCGGCAGCGGCTCGCACCGGGCGGGGGGCCGGCGTTGACCTGCTCGACGGTGGCGCCTGCGTGGTACCAGTCGATGGTGGCCTTGGCGAGGCAGACGGCGACGGGGTCGGCGCCCAGACGCTCCGCGTCGGGCAGGGCGTCCTCGGCGCCGCGGACGTCGCCCGTGGAGAGCGCGAGGTTGACGGTGCGCAGGGCCAGCACGGGGTTGGGCGCCTGGGGATAGACCGCGGCGGGCTGCTGGGCCGGCGTGGGGGTGGCGGGCGCCGTCGGCGTCTCGGGGGTGGCGGGGTGCTCCGACGCCATCTGGCGGGCGTTCGCGGCGGCGGCTTCGGCCGCCTCGGCGAGGCTCGGCCGCGCCGGACGTGGCGGCGGCGTGGGTTCGGTGGGCGGGGCGTCCGAGGGCGGGGCGGCCGGTTCCGGGGTCGTGCCGCAGGCGGTGAGGGCGAGCAGCAGGGCGAGGCGGTACACGGACCCTCCGGGCAGGTGCGCGGCACCGTAGCACGCGGCCCGCGCCCGGGCGGGAACGGAGGTCCGCGCGTGGAGGACATCACCCTGGCGTTGCCGATGGAGCCCCAGCGGGTCCGCACGTGGTGCTGGGCGGCGTGTGCGCTCGCGATCGATCGCTTCTACGGCGGGCGGTCGTGGACCCAGTGTGCGATCGTCCGCGCCGTCTTTCCGGACTGCACCCTGTGCTGCGAGCGCTTCGAGGCCGAAGACGCCGGGCACCTGCTCCGCGCCGTGCCCGAGGCGTGCGATCGCCCGTGGTCTCTGGAGATCGTGCTCCGCGACGTGGTGGGACGACGCGCCGAACAGGTCCGCGCCGATGCGGTGACGTTCGACCTTGTTCGGAGGGAGGTATCCCACGGTCGGGTGGTCGCCCTGAGGTGGGGATCGGCCGACGAGGACGGCCACTACGCGATCGTACATGGCATCGATGCTCGGGACGGGGGGCAGGGGGTGCGGCTCTGGGACAGCTTGTGGCTCGGTTCTCAGCAGACCCCCTGGGAGGCCGTCGCGCGCGGCCCGGGCGGGCTGCCGCTGTCGCACGTGGTGTGGACGGGACCCGAACGGGTGCCGTGAGGACCGCGGCGTTCTCCAAGGTCTGGCGTGACGTGGCATGCTGCCGATTCCGCACATCCGTGCGGCCGGGGCGGCGCGGTACGTCCGCCTCGGTGGAACTCAGCGAGTGGAGGGCGGCATGGTCGTCGGTGGACAGGTCCACGACGGCACGTGGCACATCACCAGCGGCTCCTCGACCAAGGGCGCCGTGTTCGTGTACGAGTCCTCGGGCACCTGGTACGAGGAGGTGCGGCTCGCGACGAGCGTGTCGTGGCCGCTGGACTGCGCCGTGGGCGGGTCGTGGACGCTGGAGAAGGCGGCCACCACCGTGCCCGAGGATCGCGCGGCCTACGCGTGCACCCTCGTCGGGGCACACCACATCTACCGGTTCACCTTCGACGCCACGCCCGGCACCACGTGCACCTGCACGTGATCCCATCAGGCGTCGGGTGAGGCTCCGAGGCGCTCGACGCACTCTTCGATGGTCAACACCTCGCGGCGCGCGTGGGGTCGCGTGCCGGGCGTCGACAGCAGGGTCGCCAGCGCCGTGCCGGCGACCCGTCGCGCGGCGCCCTGGTAGGCGTCGGGGAGGTGCGGCGTGAGCAGGGCCAGCACCTGCACCGTGATGCCTGGGTAGCGGAACCGCTCCGCGACGCGGAGCAGGCGGTCGAGGGTGTCTTCGGGCACCGCCATCCCCGCGTCGACGCCGAGCGCCAGCACCAGCGCCGCAGGCGCAGACCAGTCGTCCTGGGCCACGCGCGGCGCCGCGAGGGTCCGGATGGTGGCCCGATCGCCCGATCGATAGGCGTAGGCAGCTTCGACCATGCGCTGCACCTCGATCACCGACTGCACGCCGAGGAGCTCCAGCGCTTCGAACAGGTCCTGCGGTGCGGGGTCGGCACGCCCCTGGCGGTAGGCCAGTGTGCGCATGAGCTGATGCACGTGGGCCTCGTTGGAGGGATGGCGCTCGCGAGCGACCAACGCCGCGACTGTGGCGAGGTGTTCGGCCGTGGCGTCCAGGTCGCCGGTCTCCAGCAGCGCGTAGGTGGTGTTCACCATGGCCGCCACGCGAGCGAGCGGGGTGAGCGACGGATGCTCCTGGACCTGTCGACGCAGCAGCGCTGCCTGCGCGAAGTCGCATCGGGAGTAGGCGATGCGCCCCTCCGCGGCCAGCACGAGTCGCTCGCGGAGCGGTCCCGGCGGCAGCTTCGTCCGCAGGTCCCGCAGCGCGGCTTCCTGCGTCTCCAGGCTCACCCCCATCGCGGCGAACGACCGCACCGACCACCGCCACCCGTCGAGGACCTCCGGCAACGGCGGGAGCCCGGCGAGTTCCTCCACGAGCTCGGGCGTCGGTCGGGTGAGCACGTTGCCGGCGAGGTTGGCGAACCGGGCCAGGGCGGGCTCGGCGGCGTGGTTGGCGGCGTTCTCGACCCACCGCAGCGAGGAGGGCAGGGCGCGCTCCAGCGCCAGCTCGAACGCAGCGGCCAACAGCGCCTGCGCCTCGGCGCGGCGGCCGTGACGCGACGCGAGCACGTGGGCCTCGGTGGCCACGGCCCAGGCCTCGGCGAGCAGGCCCTCGCTGCGGTAGCGGGCGAGCAGCGCGTTCGCCTCCTCGAGGATCGGTCCAGGCTCCCCGAGGACGAGCAGGTGCACGAACCGGCCGGGCGAGCCGTGGGGCAAGGCCTCGACGAAGCGCCGGCGGACTGCCAGGCGGCGCGTGCCGCTCCAGCGGGGTGACTCGGCGGCCGTCAGCGCGGTCACGGTCTCGCCGTCCACCCGCACGATCCCGTGCTGCACGAGCAGGCGCAGCGCGCGACGCAGCGTGTCCTCGTCGACCTCCAGCGCGGCGGCGAGCGCGAAGGACGGCACCGGGTGGGCGGCGAGCGCCAGGGCGCGCAGGACGTCGCCCATCAGCGGGTCGACGCCGTCGTGACCCCAGCTGCGTGCCGCGGGGTCGACGGCGAGGCCCGACCGGAGGTGGTCGAGACCCGCGGGGCTGAGCCGCAGGTGCCCGTCGTCGATGACGCCGTAGTCGGCGCGGACCCACCAGCCGACCTCGTCGACCACGCGGTCGGGGATGCCCAGGGTGCGCTCGGCGAGCACGCGCGCGCCGTCCTCGCGCAGGTGGAACAGCGCGTCGGGGCCGTGGAGCACGGCGGCGAGGTCGGTGGCGGTCCACCGCTCCACCCAGCGATCGGGCGGGGCGTCGTCGGCCGTGGGCGACAGCAACACCAGCACGACCTCGTCGAGGTGGTCGAGGATCAGCCGCTGGACACGCGGCCGTTGCCCGCTGGGCCCGGCCGGCCGACGCTCGTCGAGCACGCGGGTCGTGCCCCCGCGGGCCTCGACGTGCGCGACGACGGCGGCGGCGATCGGCGTGAGGTCGACGCCTTCCTCGGCGGCGACGATCACCTCGGCGCCATGCGTCAGCTCGTCCACGAGCTCGTCGACGAGGTGGGCCCTGCCCGGCAGCGGAAGGTCGAGGTGGTTGCGCGTGTGGCGACGGAGCACCTGCACCACCGTGGCGACGTCGGCGGGGCGCTCGGCGGGGTCGGGGTGGAGGCACTGCGCCAACACCGCGCGCACCTCGTCGGGCACGTCGGCGGGCACATCACGCAGGGTGGGGATGCCGCGCATGCGGCCGTCGAGCAGCGCCTGGAACGAGCCCTCCTCGCCGGGCAGGCGCCCCGTCAGCCCTTCCAGCAGCATCAACGCCACGGCGTACAGGTCGGACAGCTCGGTGGGCTGCTGCCCCAGGAACAGCTCGGGCGCGAAGTACCACGGCGTGCCCACCGTGCCGCTCTCGTCGGACCAGGCCAGGCGCTCGTGGGCGGCGATGCCGAAGTCGAGGAGGAACGGCCGCCCGGTGCGGGTCACCAGCACGTTCGCGGGCTTGATGTCGCGGTGGATCACGCCGGCGTCGTGGACACGGCAGAGCGTCTCGAGCACGGCGATGCAGGCCTCGCCGGCCTCGGTCCACGCGCGGGGCAGGGGACCGGGGAACGGCACGCCGTCGACGAGCTGGGTGACGAGGTGGACGGTGTCGCCGTCGGTGACCTCGTCGAGGTAGGCCACCACGCCCGGCATGTGGAGCAGGCGCATCACGGCGGCCTCGCGCCGCAGGCGCTCCCGGGCCTTCGGGTCGGGCAGGAGCAGCGACTTGACGGCGACGCGCTCGCCGGTGAGCCGATCCTCGGCCTGGTGGACCACCCCGAAGCCGCCGCGGCCCAGCTCGTCGTCGATGCGGTAGCGCTGGACGAGCTCGTCGCCCGGGTGCAGGTCGGGGCCGGACTGCGCCGTGCTCTGCGGCAGGAACACGCCGCGCGACCAGTCCCCGGTCAGCGTCGCGGCCACCGCGAAGTCGATCAGGTCTTCACGCGCGACGCGCCGGATCAGCTGGATGCGTTCGGTCGTGTCCACGCGTGGGCTCCGGCCGCATCATCGCACAGGCGCGAAGCATCCGCCGACACCCTGGACGGCACGCGGTCAGCGGCGTCCGAGGACGGTGCGCCAGCGGATGAACGTGCGCCACGACGGGGGACCGGGCTCAAAGCCGTCCTCTTCCAACATCTGGGACAGCTCCGCCATGTGGTACGCGCCCCACGGGACCACGACGCGTTCGTGATCGTCGAGCTCGTCCAGGATGCGCTGGTGGAGGTGACGGTTGCGCGCGTGGAGGATGTCGTCCCACAGCGTGCTGAGCATCTCGTCGGGGTCCCCGGCGACGTGGGCCGCGTAGGCCTGGAACCGCTCCGCGAGCTGCTGCGCGTCGTCGGCCTGCTGGATGCTGAACACCAGCCCCAGCAGCTCGAGCGTCGCGGGGGAGAACGACGACACGTCGACGTCGCCCGAGACCACGTCGTAGCCCTCCGCGGTGACCGACATGGGCTGTTGCTCCTGCAGGCCGAGCGCCTTGGCGACCTTGCTGTACCCGACGGCACCCTTCAGGACGTTGTCGCGGTCGCTCACGCCCTCTTCGACGATGACCGTGCCCTCGACGGGGACGCCGTGCAGGAGCGACGCGTAGGTGTCGCGCTCGCCGATGTGCACCATGCCCATCAGGATCACCGCCTCGTCCCCCCGCGACAGGGTGCGCGTGGCGAACTCCAGGCCATCGCCGGACAGGCGGGCGTAGCCACCGGTGTACGTCCGCAGCGCGAGGTCGGTGTTCACGATCAGGTGCACGGCCAGGACCGTCGGACCCACGACGAACACGAGCGTCGCCGCCGCGAGGCTCCGCAGCGGTCGGATCGCGAGCCGCCCGTCCGCCGTGTCGCTGCCGACGATCCAGCCACCGGTGCGCATGTAGGTGGCCGCGGCGACGCCGAGCGCGAACCCGAGCTGGAGGGTGTAGGTGATGAGGTAGGTGGGCGCCAGCCCCAGGAACAACAGCAGGGGCAGCGCGGCGCAGGCGTTCCACACCACGAACACCGCGCTGGGCACGACGATCCGCGAGGGGGCCGCGGGGGTGACGATCCACGCGAGCACCACCCAGGGGCACATCGCCATCACGCCGAGGGAGGTCGTGCTGCGCAGGCTGTCCAGGAGCATGCCCCCACCGCCCAGCACCGACCAGAGGTTGCCGATCACGTTCACCAGCGCGTCCAGCGCGAGCAGACCGATCCACGCGGTCAGCAGCAGACGGATCAGGCGGACCATGGACGCTCCGGTGACGGGCTGGGCGACCGGGCGCTCACGCGCGCACGTCGTCGTGGTGGACCCGACCGTCCATCAGGGTGACCACGCGCCGGGCGTGGGCCACCACGCGGTCGTCGTGCGTGGAGAACAGGAACGTGACGCCGTGGTGCTGGTTGAGCCGCTCCATCACGTCGAGCAGGCGCTCCGCGGTGGTGGAGTCGACGTTGGCCGTGGGCTCGTCGGCCAGCACGATCGCGGGCTTCGCGGCGATGGCGCGGGCGATGGCCACGCGCTGCTGCTGACCGCCCGACAGCTGGTCGGGGCGGCGGTGGGCGAGCTGTTCGATGCCGAGCTCGGCGAGGAGCGGCATCACCCGATCGCGCTGCTCGGCCTCCGACACGCCCTGCAGCGCCAGCACCGACGCCGCGTTCTCGAACGCCGACATCACCGGGATCAGGTTGTAGGCCTGGAAGATGAAGCCGATGCGGTCGCGCCGGATCCGACTGCGCTGGTGGGCGGCGAGGCTGGCCAGATCGGTGCCTTCGAGCAGCACGCGCCCGCTCGTGGGCACGTCGAGCGCGCCGGCGAGGTTGAGGGCCGTCGTCTTGCCGGAGCCGGACGGGCCGACCATCGCGGTGAACTCGCCCGACCCGACCGACAGGTCGAGGCCGCGCAGGGCGTGCACGTCCACCTCGCCCTGGCGGTAGGTGCGGGTGACCTGTTCGAGCTGCAGGACGGGAGACGAGGTCACGGTCACACCAGGTTGATGGCTTCGACGGGCTCGACGCGGCCCGCGCGCCACGCGGGGTACAGACCGGCGAGCACCGTGGCGCCCACCACGAACACGCCGATGAGCGCGAGGTTCTCGGGGAAGATGCCGATCCGCAGCAGCGGGGGCATGCCCACGCCCGCCACCTCCATGTTCTCGCCGGCCGTCATCGCGCCGACGTCGATGGGGTGGGCGACCAGGTACAGGTAGACCGGCGACGTCAGCAGCGCGCCCAACGCCACGCCGACGAGGCCGAGCCACGCGCTCTCCCACAGGATGAGGCGGAACAGCTGGCCGGGGCTGTAGCCGATGGCGATCAGGATCCCGAACTCGCGCATCCGCTCCATCACGCTGACGAACAGCGTGTTGAAGATGGACGCCGCCACCAGCACCATGATGACGAGCTCCATGAACCGCGCGCCGCCGACCTTCATCGCGATGAAGCCGGACAGCTCGGGCTGGACCTGGTCCCAGGTGAGCGCCACGACGCTCGCGGGGAGCTGACCGGCCAGGCGATCGCGCACGGCAGGCGCCTTGCGGGCGTCGCGCAGGAAGATGGCGACCTCGGTGGCCTCGGTGGGGCCGTAGCCGAGGCTCTCCCGCACCCGGTCGATCGGCAACATGACGAAGCTGCCGTCGGCGGACGGCGCGCCTGTGCCCACCTCTCCCCACAGCCGGCCCATGCCCGCAGCGATCTCGCCGTGCTTGTCGATGACGGTGTAGACGACCTTGTCGTCGAGCTCGGCCTCGAGGTTGTCGGCGAGGGTGCGGCCGAGCAGGACCGCCTTGTCGTCCGGGCCGTCGAACCACCTGCCCGCCACGAGCCCCTGGATGAGCTGGAGCGAGTCCTCGTCTTCCGCCGTGGGGTCGAACGCGAGGAAGAAGCCGCCCGTGGACTGGGCCGCCGTGCTGACCATCGCCTGGCCCTGCACGCGGGCCACGGCCTTGGTGACGCCCGGATCGGCCTGCGCGAGCGCGATCAGCTGGTCGACGTGGTCGATCGAGCGCGTGAGCGTGGGCGTGTCCTGGTACTCGGGGTGCTGCAGGGTCACGTGGCCGCCACCCAGGCGGGCTGCGTAGTCGATCATGTCGGCGAAGTTGCGGTCCTGCATGGCGGTGAACATCACCGACAGGAACGTGCCGAACGTGATCGAGGCGAGGGTGAGCAGGGTGCGGCGCTTGTTGCGCCACAGGTTGCGCCACGCCATCGTCGCCAGTCTCGGTCCCATGGCGTCTCCTCGCCGTCCTACCGGTACCGCATCGCGTCGACCGGGCGCAGGCGCGCGGCCTTGAACGCGGGCCAGATCGTCGCCCCACACACGATCACGACGAGCACCACGATGGCGGTGCCCACGAGCTGCGGCGTGAACTGACCGAGCCAGATGTCGTGCATCGACACACCCATCACGCTGGTGCCGCCGAGCACGCCGACGTCGATCCCCACCGTGGCCAGGTACCAGCCGACCGGCAGCGCGAGCAGCAGGCCGACCGCGATGGCCAGCACGGTCTGGATGGTGGTCTCCAGCACGATGAGCGTGAACACCGACAGCGGCCCGACCCCGATCGCCTTCATCACGCCGAACTCGCGCACCCGCTCGAACACCGCCATCAGCACGGCGTTGAGCACGAGGATGCCGATGGCCAGGTAGACGATGAGGAAGATGATGACCATCAGGCTCGCCGTGGCGTCGAGCATCGAGGCCAGCGTGGGCATGATCTCCCGCCAGCTCTTCACGTCGTCGCCCGGCGCGAGGGCCGTGACCGTCGCCTCGGCGTCGGGCAGCGCGACATCGCGGGGGCGGTGCACGATGATCTCGTGGGCGCCGCTGTCGAGCACCAGCAGATCGCGGAACGCCGGGGCCAGCAGGAACACGGCGGCGCGGTCGGTGCCGTCGGAGATGGTGTCGAGGACGCCGCGCACGGTGAACAGGTCGTTGGCCATGCTGCCGTCGGTGCCCTGCGTGAGGACCACCAGCTCGGAGCCGGGGCCGGCCCCGAGGGAACGGGCGAGGCGCCGGCCGAGGACGACGCCCTTGGGGTCGGACGCGTCGAGCCACGTGCCCTGGTCGACCCGGTCCGCCACCTTCAGCACGGTGGCGTCGAGCTCGGGCACGATGCCCCGGAGCATGATGCCCGCCGAGGCCTCGCCGGATGCGCCCAGTCCGCCAGCGAGCAGCCGGGGGGCGGCGCCGTAGCCCTGGGCGTGCAGGGCCGACACGATGGCGTCGGGGTCGTCGATGACGTCGTAGACGTTGGGGTGCGCGAGGTAGCCCTCGGCATGGATCTGGAGGTCACCGACCTCCATCTCGAGGATGTCGTCCTCCATCGCGCCCAGGTAGCCCTGGACGAGCCCGGAGTAGAGCACCATCACCCACAGGGCGAAGGCCATCGAGGCCATGGTGACGACCGACCGGCGTGTGTTCCGCCACACGTTCCGCCAGGCCATCCGGAGCAGCATCATCGGCGCCCCCCTGCCCACGACCATGGCACGGCGTGCGCTGTCGCACAACCGCGCATCGGGGCCTGTCGCTCAGGGCTGGACCGGGGTGACGTTGGGCGGCAGGGGACTGCGGCGATCGAAGGCGTACCAGCTGCCGTGGTCGGGGTCGAAGGTGCCGTCGGGGAACATCCCGGCCGGCGTGCACGCGTAGCTCGACTCGAAGCCCGCACCCTCGTAGACCCAGGTCACGTCGACGGTGACGAGGTCGCCGGTGATGCCGAGTGCCGCGAACGGCAGGGCGAGCTCGACCACGGCGTTGGCGTTCGACTCGGCCTTGGCCGACCCCTGGGTGCCGAGCCAGTAGTCGTCGACGTCGTAGTCGGTGCCGTTCCAGGTGAGCAGGTCGTCGTAGCTGTCGTCGGCCTTCCACCGCACCACGTGGGTCGCGGGCGACACGAGCGCGGGCTCCTGCCCCGCGATGGCGCTGCCGACGTAGCCGCCGTGCATGCCGTCGCCGAGGGTGACCACCAGCCAGTGCTGGGCGCCGCCGCTGGCGACGTCGGGGTTGTGGGCGCCGACGTAGAGGGTGTCGGCGTCCCAGGTCAGCAGCGTGGCGGTGGTGCCGCCGGCGGACGTGGCGAAGCGCTCGCCGGCGAGCCAGTCGGCGTCGCTGCCGTCGACCGTGATCGTGTGGGCCCACGGCTGCGTGGGGGCGGTGATCACCGGCGCATCGGCGGGCGGCGCGCCGTCGGTCAGGTCGAACGACAACCACGCGCCGTAGTCGGGATCGTAGCTGCCCTCGACGAACGACGTGTCGGGTGTGGCGCCGTAGCTCGATTCGTTGCCGGCGCCCTCGAACACCCACGCGACGTGCAGGTCGAGGTGGTCGACCAGCCCGAGCACCCCGCGGGGGAGCGCCAGCTCCACCACGGTGTTGGCGTTGGACTCGGCCTTGGCCGAGCCCTGCGTGCCGAGCCACATGTCGGTGCGCTGCCAGCCGAAGCCGTCCCAGGTCTGCAGGGCGTCGTAGCTGTCGTCGGCCTTCCACTGCACGAGGTGGGAGGCGACGAAGGGCAGGCCCGGCAGCTGGGTGCCGAGCGCGCTGCCGACGAGGCCGCCGGGCACGCCGTCGCCTAGCGTGACCACGAGCCAGTGCTGGCCGCCGCCCGCCGCCACGTCGGGGTGGCGCACGCCGACGTACACGGTGTCGTCGTCCCAGGTGACCACCGTCTCGGTGGGGGCGCCGCTCGACGTGGGGAAGGCGATCGCGGCGAGCCAGTCGGCGTCGCTGCCGTCGACCGTGAGCGGGTACGACCAGGGCACGTCGGTGTCGGTGTCGGTGTCGGTGTCGGCGACGTCGGTGTCGGTGTCGACGACGTCGGTGTCGGTGTCGACGACGTCCGTGTCGGTGTCGACGACGTCGGTGTCGGTGTCGATGACGTCCGTGTCCGTGTCCGAGTCCGTGTCCGTGTCCGTGTCGAGGACGTCGGTGTCCGGGACGTCGGTGCCGTCGGTGTCGAGGACGTCCGTCTCGTCGGTGTCCGAGTCGGGCGCGTCGGTGTCGTCGGTGTCCGAGTCGAGGACGTCGGTGTCTGTGTCTGCGACGTCCGTGTCCGAGTCGGCCCCGCCGGTGTCGGTGTCGGTGTCTCCGGTGGGCAGCCTCGGCGCGTAGGCCGACGGGCTCGCGTGCCCGTCGAGGTCGAACGCCCACCACGCGCCGTAGTCGGGATCGTAGGCCCCCTCGGCGAACGAGGCGGTGGGGCTGACGCCATACGAGCTCTCGAAGCCCGCACCCTCGTAGACCCAGTTCACGTGCACCTGCCAGGTGTCCACGAGACCCAGGACGGCGCGGGGCAGGCGCAGCTCGACCACCTGGTTGGCGTTCGACTCGGCCTTGGCCGACCCCTGGGTGTTGAGCCAGTAGTCGTCGACGTCGTAGTCGGTGCCGTTCCACGTGAGCAGGTCGTCGTAGCTGTCGTCGGCCTTCCAGCGCACCACGTGGGTGACGGGGAAGGGGACCTGCGGCTCCTGCGTGCCCACGCCGCTGCCGACCCGGTCGCCGACGCCGGCGGGGGCCATCGTGACGAGGAGCCAGGTCTGCGCGCCGCCGCTCGCGACGTCGGGGTGTTGGACCGCGACGTAGACGTTGTCGGCGTCCCAGGTGAACCACGTGCTGGTGCCGGCGCCCGAGGTGGTGTCGGTGCGCTCGGCGGCCGTCCACTCTCCGGCGTCGCCGTCGATGGTGACGGTGTGGGACCAGGGCGGCGGATCGGTGTCGGTGTCGGTGTCGACGAGGTCGGTGTCGGTGTCGGTGTCGACGACGTCGGTGTCGTCCGAGTCCGAGTCGTCGGTGTCCGGTGCGTCGGAGTCGGTGTCGGTGTCGACAGGCGTCCACGACGTGCGCACCGCGGCCGTGTTCGGCGCGCCGAAGCTGCCGGGTGTCAGCTCGAAGAACGCGCCGTAGTCGGGATCGTAGCTGCCGTCGGCGAACGAGGTGGACGGGGCGGCCGCGTACGACGTCTCGAAGCCCTCCCCCTCGTAGACGAGGTTGACGTGCACGAGGGCCGTGTCGGTGATGCCGAGGGCGGTGAACGGCAGGCGCAGCTCGACGGCGGCGTTGGCGTTCGACTCGGCGACGGCGCTGCCCTGCGTGCCGAGCCAGCCGTCCGTGCCCACCCACTGGGTGCCGTCCCACGTGCGCAGGTCGCCGTAGCTGTCGTCGAGCTTCCAGCGCACCACGTGGGTGGCGGGGAACGGGAGCGCCGGTTGCTGCGTGCCGAGGATCGTGCCGACGCCCGCGCCCGGGCCGCCGTCGCCCACCGTGATCACCAGCCAGTGGAGCGCACCGCCGCTGGCCACGTCGCCATGGTGCAGGCCGACGTACAGGTTGCTGGCGTCCCAGGTGAGCCACGCGTCGGTGCCGGCCCCGGCCGACGTCGCGAAGCGCTCGCCCGGCACCCAGTCCGACAGGTCCCCGTCGACGGCGATGGTGTGGGACCACGGCACGGACGTGTCGACGACGGGATCGGTGTCGGTGGTGTCGACGGTGTCGGTGTCGGTGGTGTCGACGGTGTCGGTGTGCACGGTGTCGACGGTGTCCGTGTCCACCGTGTCGACGGTGTCGGTGTCGACGTCGGTGTCGTCCGTGGCGTTCTTGTCGAGGCCCGCGAGGGTGGTGCAGCCCGCCGTCAGGACGGTCAGGATCGCGAGGCTCGGGCTCAGGGGACGCATCGTGTCTCCAAAGTGAGTTACGGACCCGATCCTGCTCCCTGTCGCGCGCATGTGCAAGCAGGCGTTCGTCGCGAAGCGACAGGCCGCGGTCCCACGGTAGGATGCCCCACATGATGCCGTTTCGTCCTGTCCTGTCCCGTACGCGTAGCGGCGCCTCCCGCCGGGGCCTGTCCGTCGGTCTCGTGGCCGTGCTCGCCGCGGGGTGTGCCACGCCGGCGCCGAAGGACGACGACACCGACACCGACGTCGTCGACACCGACACGGTCGACACCACCGACACGGACCCCACCGACACGGACACCGTCGTGGACACCGACGACCCCACCGCGCGTCGCTACGCGCTGGGCGACGCCACCGTCACCGTGCGCGTCGACGCGCTCGACGTGGCGCGCCGCACCTACACGCTGACGTCCACCGCCCCGCTGCGGGACGGCCTGCCGGCCGGGGGCACGCGCACCTTCACCGAACCGGCCGACCGGCCCGTCCTGCGCACCGGCGACCTGCTCTTCGACGCGCTGTTCGCGATGGCGGTGGTCGAGGCCGGTGAGGACGCCGTCGCCAGCATCTCCGACGGCGCCTTCGCCAACGGCGCCGCGCTGCCCTGCGACTGCTACCAGACCGGCGAGCAGTGGCACTACGTGTGGACGCGCGACACCGCCTACGCCGTCGACCTCGGCCTCGCCTGGCTCGACCCGGCGCGCGCGGCGGCGAGCCTGCGCTTCAAGCTGTCGGCCCCCAAGGACGGCGGCCCGCTGCAGATCGTGCAGGACACGGGCTCGGGCGGGTCGTGGCCGGTGAGCACCGACCGCGCGATCTGGGCGCTGGGGGCGCGCACCGTGCTCCGTCACCTCGACGGCGCGGCCCGCACCGACTTCCGCGACGTCGCCCTCGAGGCCATGGCCACCACGCTGGCCGTCGACCGCGACCACGTCTTCGACCCCACCGACGGGCTCTACACCGGCGAGCAGTCGTTCCTCGACTGGCGCGAGCAGAGCTACGCGGCCACCACCGCCACCGACGTGGTGCCCATCGCCACGTCGAAGGCGCTGTCGACCAACGTGGCCCACCTGGTGCTGCTGCGCGCGGCCGCGGCCCTCGGCGCCGAGACCGGCCACCCCGATGTCGCGACGTGGTCGCAGCAGGCCGACGACCTCGCCGACGCCATCGCCGCCCGGTTCCTCGTCGCCGACCCGGCGTCGTCGACGTCCACCGCCGACGTGCTCGCCAGCCTGACCGCCCCGGCGCTCGACGGCAGCACGCTGCTCAAGCGCGACCTGCTCGGGCTGTCGCTGGCCGTGCTGCACGACGCCGTGCCCGGCGACGTCCAGGCGCGCGTGCTCGCCGACTACCCGTGGGGCGCTCACGGCCCGCCGGTGCTCTGGCCCCTGCAGCCGCGCCAGTCGGTCTACCACAACCGCGCCACCTGGCCGTTCGTCACCGCCTACGGCGCGCTCGCGGGTGCGAAGGCCCAGGTGCCCGACGCGTTCGAGCGCGGCGTCGAGGCCCTGGTGCAGGGGGCCGGGCGCAACCTGTCGAACATGGAGAACCTGGAGCTGCTGTCGGGCAACGCGTGGGTCGACCTCGGCGACGCGTCCGGCCCGGTGGTCAACAGCCGGCGCCAGCTCTGGTCCGTCGCCGGCTACGTCGGCGTGGTGATGGAGGGCCTGTTCGGCCTGCACGTGGACGACGACGGCCTGCGGGTGGACCCGTTCGTCACCAGCGGCCTCCTCCGCCGGTGGTTCCCCGACGTCGACCACCTCACGCTGCGCGACGTGCGCTGGCGCGGCGCCACGTTCGACGTCGACATCGCGCTGCCTGCGCCGGGCACCTCCGACGGGCGGCACGGCGTGGTGTCGGTGTCGCTCGACGGTGCGGACGCCACCGACAGGCGGATCCGCGCGGCGGAGCTCGCCGCCGCGTCGACGGTGTCGGTCACCCTGGGCCCGGGCGTGCTCGGCGGACCCCGCGTGCCCGAGGTCGTCGACACCGGCGACTACCGTGACCTCTGGGCGCCGCCGGCCCCGTCCGGCACCGCCGTGGCCGCCGAGCCGGCCGGCCTGCGCGTCACCTGGGAGGCCGTCCCCGAGAACGGCGTGCGCTACGCGGTCTACCGGGACGGATCGCGTGTCGCCGACGACGTGGTCGCCACCACCTGGATCGACGGCGCGGCCACGCCCGACGCCGCCACCCACTGCTACGCGGTCGAGGCGTACTACTTCACGTCGGGTCTCCGCTCGCACCACGGTGCGCCGATCTGCTGGTGGGGCGCGCCCTCCCGCGTGGTCACGTTCGACGCCCACGCGCTGATCCAGACCGCCGGCACCGGCACGTGGTCCACCGACCACGGTCGCCCCCACCTCATGGACTGGGGCGGTCCCGACGACACCCTCACCGTGTTCGGCGTGCGGCCCCAGTGGACCGGCCCCCACCTGCTCCAGCTCGTCTACGCCAACGGCGCCGGACCGGTGAACACCGGCATCACCTGCGGCGCCAAGCGCCTGACGGTGCGCGACGCCGTCACGGGTGAGGTGCTCGGCGAGGGCACGGTGGCCCTGCCGCAGACCGGCACGTGGGACCGCTGGGTCGACGGCGGCGTCGTGCGGGTCGACCTGGAGGCCGGTCGCGACGTCGACGTCGAGGTCCGCGACGTGCCGAACATGTCGGCGCTCGAGCACTTCCGCACCTACACGGGCGGCCTGGGCGGCGGTGCCGAGCCCTACGGCTTCGTCGACGTCGCCGCGCTCAAGCTGCTGCCGATGGGGGGCGTGCAGGGCCCCGAGGTCGTCCCCGCCGTGGCCCTCGACGGCACCGACGATCTGGCGGCCTACGCGCCGGGCCAGCAGCTCACCGGGGGGGCGGTCGGTGCGCGGCTCGCCGATGACGACGTCCTCGCGGTGGACTGGGACGAGGACCACCTCTACCTGTCGCTGCACAGCGCCGCGTTCGCCGACGACGAGGCGCCGTGGATGGTGTACCTGCAGGCGGGCGAGGCGCCGCTGGCGGCTGCCGTGCCGGCCGAGGGCAGCACCTACCAGCGCGGCAACGTCCAGCTGCCCGCGTGGCTGCCGTTCACGCCCACCCACCAGATCACGCTGCGGGGCCAGACCGCGTTCGGCCCCGACGACGGGCCGTGGATCGGGATCTGGAAGCGGCGCGCGGGGGGCGGCTACGACCAGGTGCGGCGGCTGGCCTTCGGCGTCGACGCGTGGCGGTCGGCCGACGGTCGCACGCTGTCGATCGCGGTGCCGCGCGCGCTGCTCGGGGCCCACGACACGCTGCGGCTGGCCAGCCACGTGGTGTGGGGCGTAGTGGGCAACGAGTGGAAGGACCTCGTGCCTGCCGGCCACACGCCCTGGGTCACCAGCGGCGGCAGCTGGATCGAGATCGACCTGCTCGACCCCGACCACCAGGTGAGCGCCTGGCAGATCCCGTGACCGCTCCGTGCGCCGGTGCGGCGCGGTCCGCGGGAAGCGCGCGCCCTCCGGGTGGACGTCAGGGGGGGTGACGGAGAGGTGACCCGAGGGCGCGCGCGACCCGTGCACCCCACCGCATCCGGGGTGCGCGGACCTTCTGCGAGGGAAACGCACGACGTCGGCCCCGCGTTCCCGGGAAACGCGATCTCGCGCGCGTGCGGGGGTCCCCCGGAGGGGCGTGCAGAAATCTGCACACCCGCTGTCGGCGTTGCATGCCGATTTGTGCGTCGCTCACAACGCCTCGACAGATGCGAAGCCGAGGCCGGGGCTACCCTGCGCCGCATGTGGACGCCTTCCTTTCTGACCCGCTGGTTCGAATCCACCTGGCGCACGTGCCTGGTCGCGGCTTCCGAGGCCCTCGCGCCCGGCGGTGCGGCCACCCCTTGCCACAGGGCCACCGCCCTCGCGCCGCGCACGGAGGCCTACATCGTGGGCCTGCCCCCCACGCAGTCGGTGCTGCTCAAGCTGCTGTTCGTGGGTGTGGAGTGGCTCACGCCGCTGCTCGCGCCGATCGGCGGCCGGTTCAGCCGGCGCACGCCCGAGGGCCGCGTCGCCGTGGTCGAGGGCTGGCGGGGGAGCTGGGTCTTCCCGGTCCGCCTGCTCGGCGACGCCGTGCGCGCCACGCTGATGATGGTCTACTTCTCCCACCCCGACGTCCTGCTGGCGCTGGGGGAGGGCGAGCCGGGCACGACGCTGGCGGAGGCGGGGTGAGCGGTCGCATCGCCCACCTCGCCGACGTGCGGGGGGGCTACGCGCTGGAGGCGGACGCGGTGGTGGTGGGCTCGGGCGCCGGTGGCGCCATGGCCGCTGCCAACCTCGCGCGCGCCGGCATGGACGTGGTGGTGGTCGAGGCCGGGCCCCAGGTCCGCCCCGACGACATGACCCGGGACGGGCCGGCCTTCCTGTCCAAGTACTACTGGGAGGGCGGGCTGCGGATGCTCCTGGGCTCCGGCGCCTACCCCACGATGTCGGGGCGGTGCCTGGGCGGCAGCACCGTGGTCAACTCGGCGATCTTCTTCCGGCTGCCGGACTGGGTGCGGCAGGCGTGGATCGACGAGGCGGGGCTCAGCGGTCTGGCGGGGCCCGAGCTCGACGCGGCCTACGATCGCATCTTCACGCGGCTCAAGGTCGCCCCCACCCCGATGCACGTGATGGGGCGCAAGAACCTCGTCACCCGCGACGTGCTCGACCGCGTCGGCGTACCCAACAAGCCCCTGCCGCGCGCTGTCGACGGCTGCATCGGCTCGGGCGACTGCCTCACCGGCTGCCGCCAGGGGGCCAAGCAGAGCGTCGACCGCAGCGTGTTGCCCGAGGCGGTGGACCACGGCGCCCGCGTGATGACCTGCAGCCAGGTCGAGCGCATCCTGTTCGAGGACGGCCGCGCCGTGGGGGTCGAGGGCGACGTCGTCGATCTCGACGGCTGGCAGAAGGTCGGTCGCTTCTCGGTGCGTGCGCCGCGGGTGTTCCTCGCGGCGGGCGCGCTGCACACGCCGGTGCTGATGCAGCGCAGCGGCGTGCGTCTGGGGGGCCGCGTCGGTGGCACGTTCGCCGCGCACATCTCCGGGCTGGCGCTCGGCATCCTCCCCGACGACGTTCGCCCCTGGGAGGGGGCCACGCAGGGGTGGGGCGGGTTCTCGCCCGAGGTGCAGGGGCTCAAGTTCGAGGCGCTGTGGGGGCCCACGGCGCTGATCGCGGCCGAGTGGGGTGGCCTCGGCCGCGACCTGTCCCAGATGCTGCAGGACGTCCGGCGGGCTGCGATGGTGGTGATGGTCTACCGCGCCAAGACCAAGGGCTCCGTGCGGGCCACGCGCTCCGGCATGCCCGACGCCCGCCTGTGGATCCCGCCCGAGGAGATCCACGTCGTCGCCCGCCAGGTCCACAAGCTCACGGCGGCCTTCCTCGACATGGGTGCCGAGTACGTGTTCACCGGGGTCAAGGGGTTGCCCGACCGCATCCGCACGATCGACGAGGCCAGCGGGCTGCTGTCGAACCGGCTGCGCGGCCGCCACATGACGATGACGGCCAACCACGTGTTCTGCTCGTGTCCGATGGACGCCCGCGCCGACCACGGCGTGGTCGACCCCGAGGGCCGCGTGCACGGCGTGCCCGGCCTGTGGATCAGCGACGCGAGCGTGTTCCCGAGCCCCAGCGCGGTCAACCCCCAGGCCACGGTGATGGCGCTGTCCGACCTCATCAGCCGCCGCGCGGCCGACCTGTCGCTGCTCGATGCCTGAGCCGTCCAAGTCCGCCGTGGTCGCGGCCGTGCGCGCGGCGCTGCAAGCCGCCCTCGACGCCGCCCTCGACGGGGCCCGCACGGCCCGCGACGAGGCCACCCACGGCGAGTCCAAGGCCGAGAACAAGTACGACACCCGCGGCCTGGAGGCCTCGTACCTGGCGGCAGGTCAGGGCGCGCGGGTGGTGGAGCTTCGCGGCGCGCTCGCCGGCCTTGTGCACCCGGGCTCGGGGGTGGTGGGCGTGGGCGCGCTCGTCCAGCTCGACGACAGCGCCTGGTACTACGTCGCCACCGGGGGAGGCGGGGTGCGCGTGCACGCCGACGGCGTCGACGTGTGTGTGCTCACGCCCGACGCGCCGCTCGGGCGCGCGCTGCTCGGGCTGGGGGAAGGGGACGCCGAGGCGATCGGCGGCCGCGAGGTCGTGGTCACCGCGGTGCGCTGAGGCCTGGCACGACGCCGCGCGTCACGGCCCGACGAGGTCGATCAGGTCGAGCACGTCGGCCGCGTCCAGGGTGGCGTTGACCTGGTACACGCCGTCCTGGAGCACACCGCCGACGACGGCGTCGGCGCGCTGGGTGTAGAGCAGCGTGCCCATGGCGCTGACCTGGACGAGGCGCGAGGCGTCCGCCTGGATGCCGACCGACCACGTCACGGAGGGGCTGCCCCCCAGCACCGTGGCGAGGTCGCCGCGCCAGACGGCCCCCATGACCGTGCCCGCTCCCGTGAACGTCTCGACCGCGCCCTCGAGGAGGGGATCGGCCTCGGGCGTGATCGCGCACGACCAGTCCGCCGCCTGCACGCTGTCGAGGTAGCCGGCGTACAGCACCGGATCGAGCTTGCCATCGCAGGTGTCGTCGAGGACCACCATCGGGCTGAAGTCGAAGCCCGCGAGCGCGTCCGGCTCGCTCGCGAGCCACGGCGCGGGTGGCACGACGGCGGCGCTCGACAGCGTGGTGGTGCAGGCCTCCTCGGGCTCCTCGATGCCGTTGGCGTTGGCGTCCTGCCAGCCCTCCAGGAGCAGGTAGGGGTGCACGCCGGGCAGGCCCGGGTAGTCGAACGTCACCGCCGAGGACGAGGCGGCGTCGTAGCCGAGCATCACCGTGGCGAACCAGCGCTCGGGGCGGAAGGGCACGACGTCGTCGCTGGGGTCGAGCGGATCGAGGCCCGCCGCCACCTCGTCGCCGTCGGACACGCCGCCACCGTCGGAGTCGGCGACGTCCGGGTCCGTGCCTTCGTCGAGCAGCTCGACCTCGTTCGTCAGGCCGTCGCCGTCTTCGTCCCCGGTGGCCCGGTAGATGCGTGTGTCGACCACCGCGCTGGGGCGCGTGCCGTTGGCGAGCACGGCCTGGAAGTGGACGTCGGTGGTGGGCACGTTCGCCGGCAGCGTCAGCGACGTGAGCACGGCGCCCTGCGCATTCGCCGGCGTGTTCACGAGGCGCACCGCGTGGCCGACGAGGTCGAGGCACGTGGGCAGCGACGCCGGGCACGCGGCGGTCCCGGTGCTCGCGAGGCTCCCCCACACCTGCACCTGCGCACCGGGCGGGAGACCCCACACGAAGAAGTGGGCGACGTGCCCGCTGACGAACGGCCCGGAGGTGACGAAGCCGAGCGGCGGCGGGGGGAGGGCCCCACCCGGGAGGGAGGAGGCGGCGGGATCGCAGGCCGCGAGAAGGGCGACGAGCGAAAGCAGGCGGTGGGACATCGGGACCTCGCATGGGGCCCCAGCCTACACGCTCGGGCGTCCGTCACCGAGCCTCGCGATCGGACACGTCGACCCCTACGCCAGCAACCCCGGCACCACGCCGCTGCTGGCATCCCCGAAGCGGTCGAGGCTCGCGCCCATCGCCCGCCCCACGCTGACCCACAGGTCGCCGTGGCGGCGGTAGCCGACGTCGAGGTGCCGCCCGGTGCGGACGCTGCCGCCGCCGCTGCCGGCCAGCAGGAACGGCATGTTGTCGTGCAGGTGGGTGTTGCCGTCGCAGACCTCGGTGCAGAGCACGACGAGGCTGTGGTCGAGCATCGAGCCGTCGCCCTCGGGTGTGTCGGCGAGGCGCTGGAGGAGGTAGCCGAACTGGCTGGCCCACCAGCGCCGCTGCTTGACGTAGTCGGCGAACTCGCGGTGGCTGGCGTCGTGGCTGGCGCCGTAGTGACTCGCCTGGTGGCTGCGCATGTCGAAGCCCGGGTCGTACATCTCCGACCCCGGGAAGCGGGACATGATGAGCTCGGACGTGTGCTGGCTGCCCTGGATCGTGCCCACCCGCGTCATGCCGCACGCCATCGCCAGCACCATCAGGTCGATCTGGGCGCGCAGCACGGCCGGGAACCGCGACGGGTCGTACAGCTCGCCGTCGCCGAAGCCGCCCGTGTCGAGGGAGGGGCTGTCGCACGACGCGACGGGCGTGAGTGGATCGGACGTGTCGGAGCCCACGATGCGCCGCTCCACCTCGCGGAGCGCGTCGAGGTGCAGCGACAGCTTGGTCTGCTCCACGGCGCCGAGCCGCGTCCGGTAGGCGTCGAGCTCGGCGAGCGCCGCGTCGAGCACGCTGCGCTTGACCGGATCGACCGCCACGCCGCCGCCCGTGCTGGGGGTGGGGACCGCGCCGCCGCTGCCGAAGAGCGCCTGGAACGCGCGCCGGGGGTTGTCCTCGGGCGTGATCGACTGCCCGGGGGCGAAGTAGGTGATGTGCTTGTCGCCGCTGGGGTTGTTCGCGTTGGCCCCGGCCCCCAGGTACAGGTGGCGCCACGGGCTGTTCGCGCCCACCGTGCGCGACAGGTACTGGTCGATCGACTCGCCGTTGCCGCCATCGGAGGCCGTCAGCAGCTTCTTCGCGCCGCCCGGGTGCGAGCCGCTGTCGGTGCCCCCCATCGACAGGCCGGTGAACCACACGCAGTGGTCGCGCCACGCCTCCAGGGGCTCGGAGCAGGCCGGCAGCGAGAACCCCGTCTCGCCGCCCGTGGGGTGCCACAGGCTCGGCTCGCCGTTCTGCGACGGCCCGGCCACGCCGTCGGGGTAGTAGAAGAAGATCACGCGCCGGGCCTGACCCTCGGCCGCGCGCGCCGCAGACGGCCGCAGCGCCGCGGGCACCAGCGCGAGGGCGCCCATCGCCTTGAGCAGGTCGCGGCGGTTCATGGCGTGGTCCTGCGCGTGAACGACGGCGCCTGCGTGAGCGCCACGAGCAGCTCCGGGATCGAGCCGCCCGACTGGGCGAACGGGTCGTCGACCGCGTCGAGGGAGCAGTCGGCGGGGTCGTTCTCGCGGCCCAGCGTGAACCGCAGCCACTGATCGGCGAAGCACCGCCGCGCCGACGGCGACGTCGCCAGGAGCTCGCCGAGCTGGGGCAGGCCGTCGAAGGGCGCGTGGGTCCGGGTGCCGATGCCCTCGAGATCGTTCAGATCGCCGGCGGCGTCGATCGGCTGGCCCGCGTCGTCGTCGCGCCAGCGCCCCACGGGGTCGAAGTGCTCGAAGCCGAAGCCCACGCCGTCGATGTACTGGTGGCAGCCGCTGCAGAACGGGTCGGCCGTGTGCTGGGCGAAGCGCTCGCGGGTGGTGGCCGTCGGATCGACGTCAGGCACGCCGCCGGCGTTGGCAGGAGGCAGGCCGAGGTCCTGGCACAGCAGGCGCTCGCGCACGAACACGCCGCGCCGGATGGGCGAGGTCTGGTCGGAGTGGGCGGTGGCGGCGAGCACGCTGCCCTGTCCGAGCAGGCCCGCGCGGCGCGGGTCGCCGGCGACCTGCACCGCTGCGACCGACCCGGGCGGCGGCAGGTCGTAGAAGGGCGCCACGGCGTCTCCGATCCAGGTCACGTCCGACGTGAACAGGTCGGCGAAGGTGCGCCCCGCGTCGAAGGTGACGTGCTCGACGAACGTGCGGGTCTCGTCGCGCATCCCGGCCCGCACGGCGGGCGTGAACCCGGGGAACAGCGCCTCGCTGCGGTCGAGCGTGGAGACCTTCTCGATGCCGAGCCACTGCTCGGTGAACGTGCCGACGAGGCCCCGCGCGCGCGGATCGTCGAGCAGGCGGCGGGCCTGGATCTCGATGCCCGCCGGCGTGTCCAGGTCGCCGTTCGCCGCGGCGTCGAGCAGCGCGTCGTCGGGGGTGGTGCCCCAGAGCAGGTAGGCCAGCGCCGTCGCCGTCTCCCAGGCGGTGAGCACGGCGGTGCCGTCGCCGACGTCCTCGCCCACCTCCGAGCGGTACAGGAAGTCGGGCGACGACAGCATCACCTGGAGCGCCACCGACAGACCGGTGGTGCGGTCGGCCTGCGCGGTGACGTAGCCGGCGTAGCGGTCGACCTCCGCGGGCGTGAGCGGACGGCGGAACGCCCGGCGGCCGAACGCGGTGACCCAGCCGCGGACGCAGGCGTCGTCGGTGGGCGTGCAGCCGAGGAGCTCGGCGGGACGGGCGAGCGCCTGGTCGGCAATCGTCGCCGCGGCGTCGAGGTACTGGCCCACGTGCACGCTGGTGACGAGGCCGGCGTCGGCGTGGTTGTCGAAGGCGTAGCCCTGGGGCCGGCTCTCGACGGGGAAGTCGGCCGCCGGGTCGAAGCCGTCGCCCGTGACCGGCGCCGCGCCGTCGCACTGCTGGATGAGCACCGAGTTGTTCTCGCCGAAGCCGTCGGGCTCGGTGGCGGCGTTGGACGGGTCGGCCACCCAGTCGACGCCGTCGTCGATGACGAGCTTGTAGAGGTGACGGCCGTCGGGCACCGCGTGCTTGGCGACGTAGGCGCGCTCGGAGGCCACCCAGGTCATCGGCCAGCCACCCTCGGCGCGCGTGGCGGGCCACCCGTTGAACGACCCGGCCACGTGGACCGAGCCGTAGGGTCCGTCGGGCGCGGGCAGGACGAAGGTGACGAGCGCGCACGCGTCGGCCACGCAGGTGTCGGCGACGCACGACTGGTGGCGCAGGTCGCAGTCCGCGTCGGTGGCGCAGGTGGCCACCAGCGACGGCAGCAGGTCGCGCACGCTCGCGTCGTACTCCCGACGCGTGAGCAGGCGGATCTGCTGGACGGGGTAGGCGGGCGTGGCGCACGTGGGCAGCGCGGCGTCGCGGTCGCCCGTCGACGTGCCCGCCGGATCGCAGGCCGCCGCCAGCAGCGTCGCCAGCGCCGCGCGCTTCACGGCTGTCGGCTCAGGTGGGGGCGCATCATCGGGCTGACGTCGGCGCTGCAGTCGCGACCGGCCGTGCGGGCGAGCAGCGTGATGTCGAGCACGATGTGGTTGGTGGCCACATCCACGAGCGACGGGTTCGACGTCCACACGGCGTGGTTGTCGGCGTCGGGCTCGGTGCCGCCGATCAGCGCCTGGTCGCGGTCGACCACGACCAGCGCCTTGTGCGACCACGCGGCCTTGCGGTCGTCGACCGGGATGTCGCCGCTCCACACGGAGAAGCCGGGGGGCGGTGGGCCGAGCGGGCCCGGGGAATGGAGGACGCGGTGGAGCCGGCGGTCGGCGACGGCGAGCAAGGCGGGCCGCAGTCGCTCGACCTCACGGCTCCACAGCGAGAGGTACAGGGAGGTGGTGGCGCCGCGGATCATCGCGTCGATGCGCTCGAGCACCTCGTCGTAGCGGGTGACCGTCCAGACCGGCTCGGGCGTGGCGCGGCGCGCGAGGCGCCCCAGGCTCTCGGCGGCCCGCTGCGTGCGGGCGGCGAAGGTGTGCTGCAGCTGCTGCACGAAGCGCTGCGGGTCGGTGGCCACGTAGCGGCGCGGCTCGGCCCCGAGCGGGAACACGGCGCCGAGCTCTTCCAGTCGGTTGAGGATCTTGTAGACGGCGCTGCGCGGCACGCCCGAGTGGGTGCCGATCTCGTAGCCGGTGGCGCCCTCCGGGTCGGCGTGCTCCAGCAGGGCGACGTAGGCCAGCGCCTCGTTGCGGTTCAGGCCCAGGTCGACGAGGAGCTGGACCGCGTCGGTGGCGGCACTCACGGGCTCTCCACGCAGCGGGGACGGACGTCGGCGTAGGAGCCGGCGACGGGGTTGGACACGCGCAGCGCGACGACGTGGCTGCCCTCGGTCAGCCAGGTGCTGACGTCGATCGGCGGGACCGCGATCGTCTCGATGCACTCGGCGGCGTCGTTGACGCAGCCTTCTTGTTGCCACTGCCCGCCCCACTGGCCCACGCGCTGGCCGTCGATCCACACCGTCAGCCCGTCGTCGGACTGCAGGTCCATCACCACCCGCGGCGGGGTACCGGTGACGTCGACCGTGAGCCGGTAGGCGCGGTCGGAGCCCTGGGGGATCGCGTTGCGGTCGGGCGGCGTGACCGGAGACCAGCCGCTCACGTCGGCCGTGGGGTCGTGGAACGGTCGGGCGAGGCCGTCGACCGGGTCGTCGGCGCCCGTGAAGGTGGGGCTGGCGACCCAGCTGCCGACGGTGAGCGTGGCGTCGGCGCACGTGGGGGGCGGCACGGTGTCGGGGGCGGTGTCGACGACCACCACGTCGGTGTCGGTGTCGACCGGGACGAGCGGGTCGTCGGGCTTGGGCGCGATGCCGTACTCCACGCAGCCCAGGCACAGGGGCAGCGCTGCGAGACGACGGACTTGGGGACCGACCCGGCGCACGGTGTGCACTCCGCGGCAGCCGCGTCCTGGGGCTGCCGTCTCGTCACTCTATCATGAGTCACGGCCGCGTGACGATCTCGAAGGGGCTGTTTCCAACGACCACGCGGCGCGGCAGGTGCGGCCGCAGGCTACACCGGTGGCGGCGGGAGGGCGCGTGCGACATCGATGGATCGCCGTGGTGGTGGGGTGGACGACAGCGTGCGCGTCGCGGACGCCCGTGGCCCCGGCGGCGCCTCCGCCGCCCCCGCGCGCCGCGCCGTCCACGTTCCCGACGCAGGCCGAGGCGCCGTGGCCGGTCGCCGACGCGCCGCTGTCGCGCGTGGCGTTCGGCAGCTGCAACCACCAGGACCACGATCAGGCGTTCTGGGCCACGATCGCCGCCACCGATCCGCAGCTGTTCGTGTACGCGGGCGACAACGTGTACGCCGACGTGGTCGAGCTGCCCGAGGGCGGCGTGCGGCTGGTGCCGTTCGACGCCGATCGCCTGCGCACGGCCTACACCCACCTCGCGGCACGACCCGAGTTCGCCGCGTTCCGGGCGTCCGTGCCGATCCTGCCGGTGTGGGACGACCACGACTACGGCGAGAATGACGCGGGCGGCTCGCTCGACGGGCGCGACGTCGCCCAGGCCCTGTTCCTCGACTTCTGGCAGGTGCCCGCAGACGACGCGCGCCGGTCGCGTCCCGGCGTCTACACGGCGGCCACGTTCGGTCCCCCGGGCCAGCGCCTGCAGGTCGTGCTGCTCGACACCCGGGCGTTCCGCAGCGACCTGCACGCGTCGGAGCACCCGGGCACGCCCGGTCACGAGGCCTACGACGCCGACGCGGATCCGTCGAAGACCATGCTGGGAACGGCACAGTGGGCGTGGCTCGCCCGCACGCTCGCCGAGCCGGCCGACCTGCGCGTGGTGGTGTCGTCGATCCAGGTGCTGACGCTGGCCCACGGCTACGAGAAGTGGGGCAACCTGCCCGCCGAGCGTCAGCGCCTGCTCGATGCGCTCCACGACGCCGGCGACGTGCTGCTGGTGTCCGGAGACGCCCACGTCGCGGGTGTCTACCAGCTCGACGACGGGCTGGGGCCGCGCGGTCCGCTGGTCGAGGTGACCACCAGCTCGCTCAACCGGTCGTTCGGCCCACGGGTGCAGCCCGATCCGCTCCGTGAGGGCGAGCTCGTGGCGGCCGAGAACTTCGCGACGCTGACGGTGGACTGGGCGGCGCGCTCCGCTGCCGTCGACGTGCGCGCCACCTCCGACGGGCACGTGCTGCACGCGCGCACGGTAGCGTTCGCTCCCGCCGCGGGGCGCTGAATCGCCCCGCTGCGCGCCGTCCGCTCGTGGCATGATGGCTGTGTCGTCCCTGCGCCCCACGGCCCGTTGTCCCTCGGAGGCTCCATGCGCCCCTCGTCGTCCACGGCGGTGTTCCTCGCCCTCGTCCTCGCCGGCTGCGCCGCGGGCGGCGACCCTGCGACCGATCCGCTCGGCGTGGCCGCGATGCCCGGCCAGGCCGGTCCGCCCGGCGGGGTGCAGGTGCTCGGGGTGCGCACCGACTTCGATCGCCTCGACGACCCCACGCTCACGCCGCCCACGGGCGGGCTGCGGCCCCACCGGCTCGACCGCGTCGCGCCCACGCTCACGGTCACCAGCCCCGGCCGCGGCACCTGGGGGGGCGCGCTCGCCTCGGTGGTCGGCACCGCGATCGACGTGCGCTCCCCGGCGGTCGACGTCGACATCGACGGCGTGGCCGTGCTCCACGGGCAGGGCGCGTTCTCGCGCAACGTGTCCCTGGACGTCGGTGTCAACGTGATCGAGACCACCGCGGTCGACGTCGCCGGCAACGTCGCCACGGACGTGCGCAGCGTGATGTCCGGCGCGTCGCTTACGGCCGGTGCTGCGCTGGACGACGGCATGGTCGTGCGCCTCAACGACGGCCCCCAGGGGCTCGACGGCTTCTCGGCGCTCGCCAGCGGCCTGGTGGCGGCCTCCGACCTCAGCGCGCTGATCCCGAACCCGGTGGTCAACGAACTGAGCGAGACCTGCGTCTGGGGCCTGTGCGTCACGTGGTACGCGGTGCGGGTCAACGTCACCAACCCCACGCTCGGGCCGCTCACGCTCGACCTCGACCCGCGCGCCGACGGCACCATCGTCGCCACGTTCGTCGTGAATGACCCCGCCCTCGACTGGTCGGGCACGGCCACCGTCGCCGAGATCGACTTCAGCGGCAGCGGCGACATCACCGCCGACGACATCACCGTCACCATGGTGCTCCAGCCGAGCATCAGCGGTGGCGTCGTGAACGTGAACCTGCTGTCCACGTCGGTGGTGGCCCACGGCTTCGACTTCGGCTTCACGTCGTGGCTGGAGGACGCGCTCGACTTCTTCGGCGTCGACCTCGACGCGATCGTGCGCGGCTACACCGAGGACGCCATCCGCAACGCGGTCGTCTCCGAGGTGCCCGGCGTGCTCGCTGGGGTGTTCAACGACCTCGCCCTCGATCTGGCGTTCGACGTCGGCGACGTCACCCTCGACCTGCACGCGGCGCCGGGCTCGCTCGTGGTCGACGACGCCGGGCTGACGCTGGGCCTGCGCACCACTGTGTCGTCGCCCCAGTACCAGCCGATGCCCTACGGCAGCCTCTACGCCGGCTACGCGCCGGTGGTGGCCCCGACGGGCGGCAGCGGGGCCTACATCGAGCTGTCCCTCGACTTCGCCAACCAGGTGCTCCACACCCTGTGGGGTGCGGGCCTGCTCGACCTCGACACCGCGCCCGACACGCTCGGGGTCGACCCGTTCCTGCTCCAGGCCCTGTTCCCGCTCGTGACCAACCAGTCGCTGGTCACCGAGGCGTACCTGCCGCCGGTGCTGGTGCCGGGCGACGACGCCGACCTCGAGCTGCAGGTGGGCTCGCTCCGCCTCGATCTCGTCGGCGACGCCGTGATCGGCGGGGGGAGCGTCACCGCGCTGTCGGCCTACACCGCAGCCCGCGCGCCGGTCGACGTGGCCGCCAGCGGCACCGACCTGATCCCCACGCTCCTGGACCCCACGGTGTGGGTGGACGTGGTGGCGCCGCCGCCCAGCGATCCGGCGGCAGCACCCCTGGAGGCCGTGCTCACCGAGCTCGCGCCCGCGCTGCTGCCCACGCTCACCGACGTGCTCGGTGCGATCACGCTGCCGAGCATCGAGGGCTTCACGATCACCAACGCCAGCGTCCGCGAGGAGAACGGCTACCTGGTGATCGGCGGCTCGCTGGTGCAGGCGCCGTAGCGCTCACCCGCCGAGAGCGTCGGCCACCTTCTGGAGGCGGCCGCGGGCCTCGGCCATCACCGGCTGGAGGGCGTCGGTGGGGGACACCGACGCCATCGACGCGGGATCGGCGAACGAGACGCGGACGCCGTCGGCTTCGGCCTGGACGAGGACGTTGCACGGCAGGAGCAGGCCGACGTCGGGCTCCACCTCGATGGCGGCGCTGGCCAGCTTGGGGTTGCACGCACCGAGGATGGTGTAGGGGCGCAGGTCGAGGTCGAGCTTCTTCTTCATCACGGCGGCGACGTCGATCGTGGTGAGCACGCCGAAGCCCTGATCGGCCAGGGCAGCGGTGGTGCGTGCGAGGGCGTCGTCGAACGTCGCGCCCGCCAGGGTGACGTGCAGGCCGTAGGGAGCGTGGGACATCGGAGCCTCCGGGGCATGGGGCGGGGAAGGGTGCACGCGGCGTGCCGTCCGCGCCGCAGGGTTCCGCGATGTCGGCAGTACCGCGATCCGCGCGGGGCGGTCGGGAGTGCGCCCTGACCAGCGGGCTCGTCGGGACGTGGACGCAGCGTCGCACGCGTACGGTTCCTTTCGGTATCCTGGGGTGACGGGGACGACGTTCCAGGCCGAAGGTCATGACGTTTCGTGCCGATGCGACCGCAACGCCCCCGTGCGGAGGACCATGATGGACGCCCTGCGAACCGCTTCGCTCCCCACCCTGTTGCTGCTCGCCGCCGTCGGATGCGCCGGCCCGGAGACGACCTCGGACGACGTGACGGTCACGGCGACGCCGTGGCGCCTCGACGACGGGCAGACCGCGGACGTGGTCGCCGTGGACGGGGTGCGGTCACCGGGCGCCGCGGCGCGCGTGATCGAGGTCGACGTCGACGGGCACACCCTGCGGATGGAGCTGACCCGCAACGAGGCGCTGTTCGGACCGGCCTACACCGAGCACGTGCTGGGCGCGGACGGCGCGATGACGGAGGTCCCGGCCGAGCTGCGCGCGGACGCCCGCCCCTGCTACTACCTGGGCACGGTCACTGACCTGTCCGACCCGACCGCCGCAGCCGGCCGCGCCGCGGTGGCCACGTGCACGGCGGATCGCGACGAGGTGGTCACGGCCTACCTGCGGCTGCCCGGACAGGACCTGGAGCTGCGTCCCGTGGGACAGACCCCTGCGGACGCCGAGCCGGCCTACGAGCTGGTGCCCGCGGATCGCCCCGCGTTCATCGACGACCTGGACGACCTGATCGACGTCGGCACGCTGCCGGGCACCGGCGATCGCCCCGAGCTCGAGGACGCCACCGGGCCGCGCCCGCCCCCGCCGCTGGCGTGGGTGGAGGTCCACGCGGTGTCCGACACCTACTTCGTCGCCCAGGAGGGGAGCGCGTCGGCCGCGACCGCCCGCGCGGCCCGTCTCGTGAACGCGGCAGGCGGCCTGTACTACGGCGAGCTCACGCCCGAGACGCGGCTGGTGCTCGCCGGCCAGACGGTGTTCGCGGCAGAGCCCTACACGGTCACGGTCGACACCAACGGCGACGTCGACGCCAGCGCGCTGCTCGAGGCCTTCCGGGTGTGGGCGGCCGGGGCGCTGACGGCGGGGCACGACGACGCCATCCTGGTGTCGGGTCGGTCGTTCGTGGGCAGCACCGTGGGCCTGGCGCCCGTCGGTGCGGTGTGTGCGGCCGACTACGCCGTCACCATCAACGAGGCCCGGTTCTCGGACGCGTTCGTCACGGTCACCGTCGCCCACGAGATCGGCCACACGCTGGGGATGTCTCACGACAGCTCCGGCAACAGCTGCCCGTCCAGCGGCTTCATCATGGCCGCGGTCGGGTGCAGCAACTGCCCCACCCAGCCGTCCACGTTCAGCGTGTGCAGCCAGGCCTACTATGCCGACCTCGTCGACGCGCGCGGCACCACGTGCCTCGACGACGACCCCGGGGCGTCGCTGCAGCCGGTGTGCGGCAACGGCATCACCGAGGCCGGCGAGGCGTGCGACAACGGCGGCGACGCCTCCGATCCCTGCTGCAACGGTGCGACCTGCGCCCTGCAGACCGGCGCGACCTGCTGGGGCGACCAGGGCTGCTGCGACGAGGCCACGTGCCAGCCCTACGCGGCGGGTCACACCTGCCGGTCGTCGACGGGTGGCTGCGACCTCGCCGAGACGTGCGACGGCGGCGCAGCGTGTCCGTCCGACGGGTTCGTCACCGCGGGCACCACGTGCGACGACGGCATCACCTCGACGGGCGGCCGCTGCCTGGAAGGGGACTGCGCGAGCCGTGCCGCCCAGTGCGCCTCGCTCGAGAGCGTGTTCGCGGCCTACGCGCCGCTGGTGCAGTGCAACTACGGCAACACCAGCTGCGGCAACCTGCTGTGCGGCGTCTTCGGCGACGCGGGCGACTGCTACACGTTCACCTACGGCGGCTCGACGGTGCAGGTGTGGGACGGCACCACCTGTGGTTCGGCCCGCCAGTGCAACGACGGCACCTGCGTCGACACCAGCACCCTGCAGGACGACTGCCCCAGCGACCCGAACAAGACGAGCCCCGGCCAGTGCGGCTGCGGGGTGCCCGACACTGACAGCGACAACGACGGCACCGCCGACTGCATCGACCAGTGCCCGAACGATGGCGCCAAGACGGCGCCGGGCGTGTGCGGCTGCGGCACGGCGGACACCGACGGCGACGGCGACGGCACCCCTGACTGCAACGACGCGTGCGCGTCGGACCCTGCCAAGACGGCGCCGGGCGTGTGCGGCTGTGGTGTGGCGGACGTGGACAGCGACGGCGACGCCACGCTGGACTGCCAGGACGCGTGCCCGCTGGACGGCGACAAGACGGCGCCGGGCGTGTGCGGCTGCGGTGTGGCGGACGTGGACAGCGACGGCGACGCCACGCTGGACTGCCAGGACGCGTGCCCGCTGGACGGCGACAAGACGGCGCCGGGCGTGTGCGGCTGCGGTGTGGCGGACGACGACAGCGACGGGGACGGCACCGCGGACTGCTTGGACAGCTGCCCCGCGGACGCGGACAAGACCGACCCGGGCACCTGCGGCTGCGGCACCCCCGACGAGGACATCACTGGAGACGGCATCGCTGATTGCACCGTGTGCGGTGACGGCGCCATCGAGGCGCCCGAGACCTGCGACGACGGCGGGCGGGACCCCGGCGACGGCTGCGACGCGCTCTGCCAGACCGAGCCGATCGCGCTCGATCCGGTGGCGCCGGGCACTGCGGGCACGCGCGTGACGCTGATCGCACGTGGCGCCCAGCCCGGCGAGCGCGTCTACTTCGTGGCCGGCACGCGCGCGGGCAGCACGCTGGTACCGGGCTGCACGGTGTCGGTGCCGTTCGGTGCGCCCACGCTGATCGGGGCGGGCACGGCCAACGCCAACGGCGTCGCGACGCGCAGCGTCACCATCCCCAGCACCCTGTCGGGCCGCACGGTCCACTTCGACGCCGCCGTGCTGTCGCGGTGTGCGGTGGCGCCCGAGGTCGTCGTCACGCTCTGAGCGGCGCCGCGGCCCGCTGCCCCTGCCGTGCGCGCGTCGTCACGGGCAGGGCAGCGGGCTGCTGCTCCACGCGACGTCGTCGAACCAGAGCGTGTTCGCGGCGCCGCCGTAGGACTCCCAGCCGAGCTGGGCCGACGTGAGGTCGGGGCGCCACGCGCCGGGTGCGAGCCACTGGCGGTCGACGTCGGGGGTGGCCGTGCCGTCGATCTGCAAGGCGGCGACGGGCGTGCCGTCCACCGACGTGGCGAGCGTGCCCTGGGCCTCGTCGATCGTGACGGCCACGCAGTGCCACGTGTTCGTGGACGGCGCGAGCGACAGCCCGATGCCGGTGGGGGACAGCTCCGGCAGGGTGGCGTCGTCGGACTCCCGGTTCCACATCAGGATCTGCGACTGGCCGCCCATGCGCAGGTGGCGCCCACCGGAGACATCGTCCATCGCGAGGAAGGTGACGTGGTCGTAGGTCAACGCGCTGCCGAACCGCACCCAGAACCGCCCGTGGATCGTGGCGCCGAGGCTGTCGATGTCGGCCACCGTCTGGAAGAAGACGTGGTTGCAGTAGCCGCCGGCGCCGTCGATGCGGATCGAGCGGCTGCCGCTGTGGGCGACCGCACCGTCGACGACCACGCTGCCCGAGCCCGAGCAGTCCGGGGTGATCACCCGCCAGCCGCCGGAGGGCGCGCTGCCTGCGGTCTGCCCCTCGAAGTCGTCGCAGACGAGCGCCCCCGTGCACGTCCCCGGGACCACGACGACGGTGTCGGTGTCGGAGTCGGAGTCGGAGTCGCTATCGACGGTGTCGGTGTCGACGGTGTCGGTGTCGACGGTGTCGGTGTCCACCGTGTCGGTGTCGACCGCGTCCGTGTCGGTATCGGCCGCGTCGGTGTCGGTGTCCCAGGGATCCGTCTCGACCGGCTTGGTGGGGGTGTCGTCGGTGTCGACGTCGGTGTCGGCCACGTCGGTGTCGGTGTCGGTGTCGTCTCCGCCGTCGGTGGGTGCACCGGCGCACCCGGCCCCCATCACCACCGTCAGGGCGAGCGCGCGCCGCACCATGGCCACCTCCTGCGCGGGGCCGGACGATCCCCGCAGCGCCTTCCTAGCCCGTCGTCGTCGGGGCGTGACGAGAGCGTGTCGGATGGCTGCGCGTCCGGGTAGGATGCGGCCCCCAGCCGGAGCGTGACGACGCCGATGCGTGCCGTGTCCCCGACCCTTGCCACCGCCCTTCGCGCGACGCTCGCCGCGGCGCTGGGCCTGTCCGTGACCGCCTGCCAGACCGGCGAGACCCCGGACGACGATCCGGGGTGCGCGAACGGCCTCGATGCCGACGGCGACGGCGTCTGCGACCGCCTCGCGGCCGACTGGTCCACGGCGGCGTCGATCCCCGACGGCACCGACCGCCGCAACATCTTCGACCTCGACCCCGACCAGCTCGACGAGGTGGCCGCCCGGGGGCGCCAGCACGCGCTGCTCTACCCGATCGACGTCAGCGGCATGCTGCTGCCCTACGCGCCGATCAAGCGCTTCTTCGACGAGCCGTCCGACGATCCGCAGACGGCCGTGCTGCAGGGGCTCGCCGCACAGACCGTGGGGCTCGACGCGCTCGACGACCTGTTCGTGCGCGTGGGCCTGCCCCGCTACAACGGCGACGACGCCGAGGGCATCTACGACATCCCCGCGCCCGACGTGCCCCACGACGGCTACATGGGCGCCACGGTCCTCGACACCCAGTGGGGCGAGGCGCTCACCTTCTCCTGCGCCGCCTGCCACGCGGGCCGCCTGCTCGGCCGGTCCGTCATGGGCCTGACCAACCGCCGGCCAGGCGCCAACGCCTTCTTCGACCTCGGCAAGACCGTGCTGCCGATGGTGTCCGACGAAGCGTTCGCCCAGTTCATGGGGGCCACGCCCGACGAGGTGGCGATGGTGCACCGCAGCCGCGAGAACCTCGCCCGCATCGGCGTGCTCGCGCCGCAGACCCTCGGCCTCGACACCTCGCTGGCCCAGGTGGCGATGTCGCTGGCGCGGCGGGGCACCGACCCCTACGCCGAGCGCGACGTCGACGCGGAGGCGATCCCGCGCCCCACCCCGCTGCGCACCGAGGTGGCCGACAGCAAGCCGATGCCGTGGTGGACCCTGCGCTACAAGACGCGCTGGCTGGCCGACGGCTCGATCGTGCAGGGCAACCCGATCTTCACCAACTTCCTGTGGAACGAGATCGGGCGCGGCACCGACCTGCACGAGCTCGAGGACTGGCTGGTCGACAACCGGTGGATCGCCGACGAGCTCACGGTGGCCGTGTTCGCCACCGACGCGCCCCGCTGGACCGACTTCTTCGAGCCCGCCACGATCGATCTCGACGCCGCCCGACGGGGCCAGGCGCTGTTCGGCGACCACTGCGCGGCCTGCCACGGCACCTACGACAAGGCCTGGGACGCCGCCGACGCCGCCAGCCTCGACGACGTCGCCCGGCTCGCCACCACCACGGTGCACTACGCCGCCGCGACCCCGGTGGTCGACGTCGACACCGATCCCGGGCGCTACCAGGGCATCCCGCACTTCGGCGATCAGCTCAACGCCCTGGCGATCTCGGCGTGGATGGAGACCGTGGTCGAAGGGCAGGTGGGCTACGTGCCGCCGCCGCTCGACGGCATCTGGGCGCGCTACCCCTACCTGCACAACGGCAGCGTCCCCACGCTGTGCGACCTGCTCACGCCGAGCGAGGAGCGACCGACGCTGTTCTGGCAGGGACCGTCGGAAGACGCCGCCACCGACTTCGACGCCGACTGCGTCGGCTACCCCATCGGCGACGCCGTCCCCGAGGCGTGGAAGGTGCCCGAGGCCGCCTACGACACGCAGCGGGAGGGCATGTCCAACGTCGGCCACGACGCGATGCTGCGCGACGCCGGGGGCTCGCCGGTCCTGTCCGCGCAGGATCGTGCCGATCTCGTCACCTTCCTCAAGACCCTCTGATCGGGTCCCAGGGGTAGGTTCGGCGCCCGTCGCCGGGGTAGAACCGGTGGCGGGCCCGCGTAGGCCCCCAGGAGTGCCGCGTGAGCGACGAGACCGAAGAGACCGACGAGACCCCGATCGACGCCACCCCCAAGGCCCGCCCCTCTGTGGCGCCCTCGGGCATCCTGCAGCGTCCCAGCGACGCCGCCGTGCGCCCCGGCTTCCGCAGCCCGGCCAACAGCCGGTCGAAGGCACAGAAGGCAGGCAAGAAGAAGAAGAAGTGACCCTGCGCCTCCCGCTGCTCGCCCTGGCCGTGTCCTGCGCCGGCGCGCCGTCCACCGACGCGCCCGACACCGACGAGACGGCCACCGACGGGGTCGACACCGGCCCGTTCTTCGGGCCCGACGTCGACTGTGGGCCGCGGGTGACGCCGGCGCCCGGCACGCTGGCGCGCTGGCCCTACCTGCAGCAGGTGAGCCCCACGTCGGTCACGGTGATGTGGGGCACCGCGCAAGGGGAGGCCGCCACCACGCTCGAGTGGGGCTACGACGGCGACTACGGCACCGTCGTCACCCCGGGCGCCCCCACCGCCATCGACGTGCTCGATCCGCCGATGGACCTGCACCGCGTCGATGTCGGTGCGCTGATCGCGGGCACCGGCGCCTGCTACCGGATCAAGGTCGGCGACACCGTCGTCGCCAGCGGCCTGTCGTGGCGCACCGCGCCCGCCAGCCCGCGCGCCCACGTCCGGTTCGTGGCGATCGGCGACATGGGCAACGGCAGCGAGGCCCAGGCCGCCGTCCGCGACGCGATCGCCGCGCTCGACGAGCGGATCGACTTCTGGGTCACCGCTGGCGACAACGCCTACAACGCGGGCCGCCACCAGGAGTTCCAGGACAACGTCTTCGCCGTCTACCAGGACCTGTGGACCGACGTGCCCGTGCTGCCGGTGCCGGGCAACCACGACTGGGGCGACGATGAGGACTTCGGCGGCGTGGGCACGCTCACGCCCTACCTCCAGGACTTCGCGGTGCCGCCCCACGGCATGCCCGGCGACGCCCCCGGCGACTACTACGCGCTCGACTACGGCCCGGTGCACTGGACCGCGCTCGACAGCCACCTGCAGCTGGGCACGTCGCCCACCACGGCGTCGCCGCTGTCGCGCCTGTCCTACGATGTGCCCGGCGACGACATGCTCGACTGGGCGTCCGACGACGCCACGCGCGTCGGCGATCGCTGGCACATCGTGGGGTGGCACCACCCGGCCTACTCGGGCCAGCCCGACCGGTCGCCCGAGCCCCAGGTGTCGCTGCAGCTGCGGCCCTGGGTCGAGGCCCACGACGTCGATCTGGTGATCAACGGCCACAACCACCTCTACGAGCGCTTCGGCCACCTCCGCGACGGCGCCAAGGTGGCGACGGGCGGCACCACCTGGGTGGTCACCGGCGGCGGTGGGGCCGGGCTCTACGAGCTGGGCGACGACGCGCTGCGCGATGCCGGCGCGCGCGCCCACCACTTCCTCCTCGTCGACGTCACGGCCTGCACGCTGTCCGCACGGGCCATCGGCACGGACGGCGTGATGATCGACAGCTTCGAGCTCAGCCGCTGCGACGAGGCGGGCTGACCCCCGGAACGGGTCAAATCGCCGCGGTTTCGGCCGACTCTGCAAGGCATCCTGTGCGCGGAAGGCGGTGTTGCACCCCGGGACCGCGTGGGGGACCTGCCGGGAGCGTGCATGTCGGCCGAGGTGGAGGAAGCGGTGCAGCCGCTCGATCTGGCGTCCTGCGACGACGTCGCGGCGGTGCGTGACGCGGCGCGGGCGTGGGTCCAGGCCACGAACGACGCGCGGGCGCAGGAGATGGCGGCGCTCCGCGACGAGGCGAGCGCCCTGCGGGACCGCCTGCAGGAGCTCGCCGACCAGCTCGAGGCACTCTCGGCCCAGGAGGCCGCGCTGCTGTCGCGCCCGAGCCCGCAGAGCGAGGTCGAGGACACCGTCGGTGCCGCGCTCCTCGAGGGCATCCGACGCGCGATGGACCGCCTGGAGGACCGCCAGGAGGAGATGCTGCTCGCGCTGTCGGAGCGCGAGGCTGAGGTGGAGCAGCAGCTCGCCCACGACCCGGAGCTCGGCCCGGTGTGTGCCGAGGTGGCGGCGTTCGACGCCAAGGCGCTGGGCGCCCACCTGCCGGCGACCTACCTCGCCGTGCTCCACGAGCACCACGAGGCCCGTGTGCGTCGCCTCGACGCCTGGCGCGCGGCGCGGCTGCGGGTGCCGCTCGACCTCGACGCCGAGCCGATCACCCCCGAGGTGATCGTCGCCATCCGCGCGGTGCCCGGCCAGCCCCAGCTCGCCCGCGTCGTGCTCCCCATGCGTGCCGGGGCGTCTGCGCCGGACACGCCCCAGGCAGCGCTCGGCGACGCCCTCGCGAGCCTGTGCAGCGAGGAGCTCCGCGCGATGGTCCGCGACGGCGGTCAGGTGCCGGTGGCGCCGCGCTTCGGCGAGGACGCCGGCCTGCTCGTCCTGGAGGCCACGCTCCCCGCGCGGCTCGACGGCTCGCTCGGCGAGGAGCTGTGCACGCGCCTCACCTCCCGGTTCGACACCTCCGAGGTGCTCCGGCGCGCCAAGGTCGCCGCGCGTCCGACGCTGGTGCCGGCCGCCTGGCTGGTGGCGGCGCGGCGCGCGGCCTCTCCGCGGCCCGCCTCGCAGCCGGTGCGCGACGCGCCGGACGCGGCCGACGCCCCCGACGCGCTCCAGTCGGTCTGAGCCGCCCCGTCGAGACGCTTCAGGCGCCCACGAGCTGCGCGATCCGCGCGGCGTGGCGGTCGGGGTGGAGGAAGAAGTAGTTCGTCTCCACCGTGTCGTCGTCGACCTCGCCGAACGGCACCAGTCGGCCGGCGGCGTGGGCGACGAACACCTCGTAGCCGAGGCCCCGCAGCAACGTGAGGATGTCGTTGGGGTGGTAGCCGTAGGGCTTGCACCACTTCCGCAGGATCTCCACCATCAGCGCCGGCTTGTCGCGACGGAGCGTGGCGACGCCACCCTGCAGCACCTTGAGCTCGGCGCCCTCGACGTCGCACTTGAGCACGTCGACCTGCAGGCCGTGGTCGCGGGTGAAGTCGTCGAGCGTGGTGAGCTGGACGGTGACCTGCTGGACCCCGGGTGCGCCCGACAGGTCGCGGCCCGACGCGTTCCCGGTCATCGCCGGGTCGAAGTAGAACGTCGCCTGGCCGCGGGTGTCGGACAGGCCGATCGGCCAGGTGGTGACGCGCTCGTCGAGGCCGTTGAGCGCCAGGTGGCGCTGCAGGCGCGCGTGGGTGGCCGGGATCGGCTCGAAGGCGTGCAGCGCGACGTCGTGGCGCTCGGTGGCCGCGAGCATGCTGTACCAGCCCATGTTGGCGCCGACGTCGAAGAACGTGGCCCCGTCGTCGATCATCGCCATCAGGATGCTGCGCTCGACGGGCTCGAAGTCGCCCCAGTGCAGCATCTCCAGCGGGATCGAGCGGGTGTCGGTGTCGTCGATGATCATCGACGGGCCGTTGGCGAGCACGGCCACCACCTCGCCCCGCCGGATCTCGATCCGCGCGATCGCCGTGTCGGCGAGGCGATCGGCGTAGGCGGCGAGCAGCCTGTGGTGGTCGAACATCTGGGCGATGAACGCGGCCTTGGGCAGCCGGCCGGCCTCGTAGGCGGCGAGCAGGTCGCGGAAGGCGGACGGGGCGGTCATGCGTAGCTCCGGATGGTGCGGGCGAAGCCCTCGTCGATGCCGACCTCGGGCGCCCAGCCGAGCGCACGGAGGCGCGTGGTGTCGGGGGCGTTGGTGGGGATCGGGCTCTGCAGGTAGCCCTCGCGGTGGGCGCCGCGCACCACCCGCAGGCCCCGCTCGGGGAACAGGGCCACCACGCGATCGGCCAGGGCCGCGATCGAGATCAGCGCCTCCTCGTGGCCCACGTTGTAGGCGGTGCCGGGCTCGCCCTGCAGCAGCACCCGCAGGAAGCCGCGGGTGGCGTCGGACAGGTAGCAGAACGGACGCATCGCGGTGCCCGCGCTCTTGAGCACGATGTCCTCGCCGCGGACCACGTTGGCGACGAAGTCGGCGAACACGCGGCCGTCGTCGAGCGACAGGCCCGGGCCGTAGGTGTGGAACGGGCGGACGATGACGGCGGGCACGCCGTGCTGGTGGTGCCAGGCGACGCACATCGTCTCGGCCACGCGCTTGCCCTCGCCGTAGCAGGCGCGGACGGTGGCGGGGTCGACCACCCCGTAGCCGTCCTCGGGGATCGGGATGCGCTCGGGCGGCACCACGCCGTAGACCTCGCCACTGCTCACGAACAGGAACCGCCGCACGCCGTGGACCCGCGCGTGCTCCAGCAGGTGCCACGTGCCCAGCACGTTCGGCAGCAGGGTGCCCACCGGGTCGGTGTCGTAGACCGCCGGGGTGGCGGGGCTGGCCGCGTGGACGACGTGGGTGACCCCGGGCGGCAGGGCGGGCGGCGTGGACAGGTCGGACACCACCACCGACAGGCCGTCGGGCGTGCCGAACCGTTCGCGGGCCTTGGCCGCGGACCGCACCACCGCCACGACCTCCAGCCGCACGCCGTGGACGTCGCGGGCCCGGAGCAGGGCGCCCACCAGGTAGGTGGCGAGCGTGCCGTACGCGCCGGTGACGGCCACCACCGCGCCGTCGAGGTCGTGCCACGGCAGGTCGTCGGCCACGATGCGATCGAGGTCCTCGGCGACGATGGGGTGGTGCAGCAGCGTCACGGGCGCGACGTGTCCCGCAGGTCGTCGCCCGCCGTGACCCCGGGCTGCTTGCCCTCGAAGCCGACGAGGTCCTGGATGAACCCGCGGGGGCGGTGCAGGCTCTGCACGTAGATCTTGCGGACGTACTCCCCGATAGTGCCCAGGGCGATGAGCTGGGCGCCGGCGAAGAACGTGACCAGCGTGGCCAGGGTGGAGAAGCCCTGGGGCGCGGCGTCGAGGATCAGCTTGCCGACCACCACCCACGCGATGAGCAGCGCGCCGATGGCGGCCAGCGCGAAGCCGAGGATGGTGACGAGGCGGATGGGCACCGTGGTGGTGGAGACGAAGCCGTTGAGGCCGTAGACGATGAGCCCCTGGAAGTTGATCGACGACACGCCGCCGGCGCGCTCGGCGCGCTGGTAGGGCACCGCCTTCTGCCGGAAGCCGATCGCGCCGATCACGCCGCGGATGTACAGGTCGTCCTCGGTGAACTGGGCGAGCGCATCCAGCACGCGGCGGCTCGCGAGGCGGAACTCGCCGGCGTTCTGGGGCACCGGGCTCTCGGCGAGCCGCGCGATGAGCGCGTAGTAGATGCGCCGCAGCGTGCGCAGGACCAGGCCCTCCTGCCGGCCGGCGATCTGGCCGTAGACCACGTCGTAGCCCTCCTCGAAGCCGTCGAGGAAGGCCGGGATGAGCTCGGGCGGGTCCTGCAGGTCGGCCTGGATGAGGATGGCGGCGTCGCCGCGGGCGTGGCGCAGCCCGAACCAGATCGCGCGGTTGGCGCCGACGTTGCGGCTGAAGCGGATGGCGCGGACGTTGTCGTGGGCGCGGGCCAGGTCGGTCAGCAGCGCGAACGTGCGGTCCTGGGACTGGTTGTCGGTGTAGATGTGCTCGACGTCGTACCGGTCGCGGTAGGGCTCCAGCGCCTTGCACACCCGGTCGAAGTGGTGCTGGACGTTGGCCTCCTCGTTGTAGCAGGGGGTCACGATCGACAGCAGGCGACGGGTCATGCGCGGCGTCCGGGGTGGGTGGCCTCGACGATGGCGGCCATCAGGGGCACGTGGCGCTCGCCGTCGAGGTACTGCCAGGCCCCCTCGAAGCCGAACAGCTCCAGCTCCGTGGCGGCGGCGAGGCGGGCGAGCAGGTCGTCTTCCAACAGGCGCACCTCGGCGGGGAGCCAGGCCTCGTCGAGCACGGCCTGCTCGAACAGGTAGTACCCGCCGTTGATCCACGACGACGGCACGACCGGGCGGCTCGCGAAGCCGCGGACGGTGGTCTCGCCGGGGCGCACGCCCACGATGCGGAAGCGGATCGGCATGCGCGCGCCCACCATCGTGGCGAGCCGGCCGTGGGCGCGGTGGAAGGCGAGCACGGCGTGCAGGTCGACGGTGGACAGCACGTCGCTGTAGTGCACGGCCACCGTGGCGGCGTCGGCCACGTGGGGCCGGACCGCGCGCAGGCGGTCGGCGGTGGGGGTGTCGTCGCCGGTGTCGACGACCATCACGCGGGTGCCGTCGGCCAGCATCCACCCGAGCGCGTCGCGACCGGTGGCCTGGGCCGCGAACACGGCGTCCAGCGCGTCGGCACCGGTGCCCGCGGCCAGCACGAAGCGCCGTGCCCCGGCGTGCCGCCAGGCGTCGACGCCGTGCTCCACCAGGGTGCGGCCGGCCACCTCGACGAGCGGCTTGGGGACCCGCGCGCCCGAGCCGTCGACCCACACACCGCGACCGCCGCAGAGCAGCACCACGGGGATGTCGTTCATGCGTCCTCCCACAGGCCGAGGTCGACGAGGCGCCGATGGACGTCGGCCGCCGCGTCGGGGGTGCCGATCACGAAGTCGCACCGGTTGGCCGGTCGGTGGACGAGCCGCGTGGACAGCCCCAGCGCCTGCGCCACCGCCAGCCCCCCCGCGACGTCCCAGAGCCCGGCGTCGAAGCCGTAGGCCACCCCGAGGCTGCCGCGCGTGACCGCGGCGACGTTGGCGGCTGTGGACCCGAGCCGCAGCGCCCCCCGGCTGGCGTCGTTGAGCGCGCCGAAGGCGGCGAACTCGGTGGCGCGCCGTGCGGGGTCGCGGGCCGCACCGGAGAAGCTCACGGCGAGGAGCGAGGCACCCAGCGGCAGGTCGGCCGGCGGTCGCAGGTGGCGCCCGGCGAAGTAGGCGCCGCCACGCCACGCGAAGTACAGCTCGCTCCGGGCCGGGAGCAGCACCACGCCCACCGGCCAGGCGTCGCCGACGCGCAGCGCGAGGCTGATCGCGAACCAGTCCAGGCCGGCCAGCCAGTTGGCGGTGCCGTCGATCGGGTCGACCACCCAGGTCGGTCGGCCGTCGAACGTGTGGTCGGGTGCTGTCTCCTCGCCGAGCAGGGCGTGGCCGAGCGGCTCCAGCTGCTGGGCGATGTGGCGCTCGATGCGGGTGTCGACGGCGGTGACCACGTCGCGCTTGGATTCCTTCGTGGCGACGGCGGCCGGATCGGGCCGGTCGCCGAGCAGGCGCGCCGCGGTGGTGACGGCGTGGACGGCGAGCTCGGCCTCGCGGTCCCAGGAGGCGGTGGTCATCGGACCTCCGGGGCGGCGGGGGGGTGGAGGCGCCGGATGCCCGCCTCGAGGTTGGCGAGCTGGTCGCGCAGCACCAGCTCGAGCGCCTCGCCGCGGGTCAGCCCGAGCACCAGCGTGAGCAGGTCGTCGGCGTCCAGGGCGCGCCGCAGGAAGGCCATCTGGCGGTCGTCGTCGCGCGGGTCGTCGAACAGCAGGGCCGAGGCGATGCCGAGCAGCAGGTTGTGGGGCAGGATGCCGTGGGACAGGCAGATGCGCGCCGCGCCGATGAGCCGCCCGTCGAGGTCGAGCTTGCGCAGCGGCTCACGGGCCACGCGGCTGATCGGGTCGCACAGCAGGTGGTTGGCGAACCGCGCCAGCTCCTTGTCGGCGTACCAGTCGAGGAAGTCGTGGCTGATCTCCCACCGTAGCTTGAGCGCGTTGAGCATCTCGTGCATCGACCCGCGCACGATCTTCTCGGCGCCGGGGTGGGCCATCGACTCGTGCAGGTAGGTCGCGCCGATGCGGGCCCCCAGGTAGGCGGCGACGCAGTGCGGCGTGTTGTGCAGGTAGAGCTTGGCCGTCCACTGGTCGTCGAGCTCCTTGCGGGGCACGGTGCGCCAGGCGTCGAAGCGCAGGCCGCACGCCTCGTCGACGAACAGCTCGCCGTCCTCGGTGACCACCGCCAGCGGGTCGTCGGCGAGCAGCGCCTCGGGGGCGGTGTTGGAGGTGATCACGTCGGGCACGGCGAAGTAGGCGTCGTCGCGGCCGGTGGCAGCCTTGGCGACGTCGACGGTGGCCGGGTC
>JACKEP010000035.1 GCA_020632915.1 Alphaproteobacteria bacterium
CACGTTGCTCGACTGGACCCCACCGATGCGCCAGGCGTTCGCCGAGGGTCCGCTCGTCGCGCGCCTCCACCACCTCGGTGTGATCTCCGGCCACCTGGAGGATGCCCACGTGCGCGAGATGTTCGGCGGACGCACCCTCCCCCACCTGCAGTCGCTCGACCTGCGCCACAACGCGCTGTCGGCGGCCGGCAAGGCGTGGCTGCGCGCGTGGTGGCAGGGGCCGCCGCGGGGCCTCGTCCTCGACTGATCGGCCACCGTCCGGTCGCGCGCCCAGGACCGAACGCGCCCGTCCGGGTGCGGCACCACCTCCGCCTCTGCGCGGCCTTTTCGAGAGACCCACGAGCGTGTGACATTGCGCGCCCACAGCGGTAGGGGCACGCATGTCCGACGACGAGACCGACTTCGAGGCGCTGTCGCGCGAGCTCGTGGTGGAGCTCCGCGGTCACCAGTCCACGCGCGCAGCCTCCAAGCGCCTCGGCTACGCCTCGAACCCCGTGCTGCGGTGGGAGCGCGGCGAGCGGGTGCCCCCGGCCGACGACGTCCTCCGCTTCGCCCACCTGCAGGGTCGCGAGGTGGTGGGTGCCGCGCGCATGCTCACCAACGCCGCGGTCGCGGTCCTCGGCGACCTCACCCCCCGCGACCCCGGGTTCGTGCCGGCGATCGTCCAGGTCTACGCTGACTTCCTCGGACGCGCGACGCTGGCCGAGCTCACGGGCCACTCGCTGCAGCAGCTCGGGCGTCTCATCCGCGGCGAGACCCGGATGCGGCTGCCGGCGCTGCTGCACATGATGCAGACCGTGAACCAGACGATGGTGCGGTTCCTCGACACGATCAGCGATCTGACGCGCCTGCCGAGCGCCCACACCGCCTGGGTCAAGCACGACCGCGAGACGGCGCTGATGCAGGACATGCCGTTCGTGTTCCCGGTGCTCTACGCCCTCGAGCTGGGTGCGTACCGGCAGCTTCCCGCCCACGACGACGCGTGGCTCGCGACGCTGCTCGGGCTGCCCGAGTCCGACGTGGTCCGTAGCCTCGCCCGTCTGGCCCACCTGGACATGATCGTGGAGCGCGACGGGCGCTGGGTCCCCACCGGCGCGCGTCACGGCGCCACGCGGCACCGCTGGCCCGAGGCCGTGGAACGACAGGTCTCAGCGGCCCTCATCGACGAGGCGGCGCGACGGATCCGCGGCGGGCTCGCGACGTCGGCGTGGGAGGTGTTCCGGGTGGGCGAGCGGGGCGTGCGGGTGATGGCGAGCGAGCTGGCCCGCGCGCTGGAGTCCGCCGCCGACATCACGTCCACCGAGCACGGCGGTGGTGAGCGCATCGGCTACGCGATGGTGCTCCTCGTGCCGATGGACGGCCGCAAGTTCAACCTGCGCGAGGATCCGAGCGGGGAGTGAGGCGTGCGGCCCACGCGCGAGGTGGTCGACCGAGGGCTATTTCGTTATTCGCCGAACGACGAAATGAGGTCCCCGTGGACGGCTGCTGCACCCGACCCGACGTGCCCTTCGAGGGCCGTCCCGACGACGACGCCCGCCTCGCCGCCTACTGCAAGGCGCTGGGTCACCCCCACCGCGTCCACATCCTGCGCTTCCTCGTCGCGCAGCAGGCGTGCTTTGCCGGCGAGATCGCCGACCAGCTCCCGGTGGCGGCGTCCACGGTGAGCCAGCACCTCGCCCAGCTCAAGGAGGCCGGCCTCATCCAGGGCGAGGTCGACGGCCCGCGACGCTGCTACTGCGTGGCGCCCGACGCGCTCGTGGCCCTGCGCCACCTGCTGGGCGCCCTCCTCGACGCGCCGGCGGTGCCCGCATGAACGAGGTCTCTCCGGCAGCCGACCCGTTGGGCGCCTTCGGCCGCTACCTGTCGCTGTGGATCGCGCTCGCCATCGGCGGCGGCGTGGCCCTGGGCGCCGCCTTCCCGGGCGCCTTCGCCGTGGTCGCCAGCGCGGAGGTGGCCCGCGTCAACCTCGTCGTCGCCGTGCTGATCTGGGTGATGATCTACCCGATGATGGTCCAGGTCGACCTCGGCTGCCTGCGCGACGTCGGGCGACGGCCGGGCGGCCTCGCGCTCACGCTGGTCGTCAACTGGCTGATCAAGCCGTTCACCATGGCGCTGCTCGCGTGGGCGTTCTTCCACGGCGTGTTCGCAGGCCTCGTCAGCGCCGAGGACGCCGACCAGTACGTCGCCGGGATGATCCTGCTCGGCGTGGCCCCATGCACGGCGATGGTGTTCGTGTGGAGCCAGTTGTCGCGCGGCGATCCGGCCTACACGCTCGTGCAGGTGTCGGTGAACGACCTGATTCTCGTGGTGGCGTTCGCGCCGCTCGCCGGGCTGCTGCTGGGCGTGTCGGACGTGGCCGTCCCGTGGGACACGCTGGTGCTGTCGGTGGTGCTGTTCGTCGTGGTGCCGCTCGTCGCCGGCGTGGTCACCCGGAGCGCGCTCCGCGCCCGCGGCGGCGACGCGCTCGACCGGTTCACCGCGCGCCTCAAGCCCGCGTCGATCGTCGGCCTGCTCGCGACGGTGGTGCTCATCTTCGGGCTGCAGGCGCCCACCCTCCTCGCCCGCCCCGGCGTCATCGCGCTCATCTCGGTGCCGCTGCTCGTGCAGTCCTACGGCATCTTCGCCATCGCCTACGGGCTCGCCTGGGCGTTCCGCCTGCGTCACGCCATCGCCGCCCCGGCCGCGATGATCGGCACGTCCAACTTCTTCGAGCTCGCCGTGGCCGTCGCCATCAGCCTGTTCGGGCTCCAGTCCGGCGCCGCGCTGGCCACCGTGGTGGGCGTGCTCATCGAGGTGCCGGTGATGCTGTCGCTGGTGGCCTTCGCCAACCGCACCCGCGCCGCGTTCGACGCGCGCGCGGCCGCCTGAGGTCTCCATGCACTTCGACAGCGTGCTGTTCCTCTGCGTCGCCAACGCCGCCCGCAGCCAGATGGCCGAGGCGCTGGCGCGGGCCCGGTTCGCTGCCCTCGGCCTCGATGTGCGGGTCCAGTCCGCCGGCAGCGCCCCGTCGCGCGTGCACCCCGACGCGATCCGGGTGCTGGCCGAGCGCGGCATCGACGTCACCGGTCAGACCAGCAAGCACGTCGACACCATCGACCCCGCCACCGTCGACCTGGTCGTCACCCTCTGCGCCGAGGAGGCGTGTCCGGTGTTCCTCGGCGACGCGCGGCGGCTGGACTGGGCGATGCCCGACCCGGACCGCAAGGGCGAGGTGCTGACCGACGACGCCCGGCTGCAGCACTTCCGCGTGGCGCGCGACGCGATCGCCGCCCGCCTCGACGTGCTCGCCGCCCTGCGCGACGTGCCCGAGCCGCTGGCGCCGGTCGAGTTCCACGCGAGCGTCCGCGTGCCCGATCTGCCCGCCGCCGCGCGCTTCTACGCCTGGCTGCTCGGCGTGGAGCCCACCACGTGGACGCACCGCTACGTCACCTTCGTCAGCGCCGTGCTGCGCACGAACTTCGTGATCCTCGTCGACGACGGCACGCCGCTGCACCACGACACGCTCTACCACCTGGGGGTCGAGCTCCCCGACCGCGCCGCGGTGATCGACGCCCACCACCGGGCGGTCGCGGCCGGCTGGTCGCTGCACAAGCCCGCCCGCACCACGTGGCGGGGCACGCCGCTGCACGAGCTCTGGCTGACGGACCCGGGCGGCAACCTCGTCGAGGTCTACGCCCGCCTCACCGACGCCGAGCGCGCGGCGATGCCGGCCGACCAGGAGCCCATGGTGCTCGTCCCCACGCCCGACGCCGCGGAGGCCCGGTGACCGCACTCCACGACGGTGCTCCGCCCCCCCTCGACCCGCCGACGCTGCCGGACGTGCCGCGGAGCACGCACCCGCCGCGGGTGCTGATGCTGTACGGCAGCCTGCGGGAGCGGTCCTACTCGCGCCTGCTCGCCGAGGAGGCCGCTCGCGTGCTCACGTCGGTGGGCTGCGAGGTGCGGTGGTTCCATCCCCACGACCTGCCGATGAAGGGCCCGGGCCTCGACGACCACCCCGAGGTGGTCCGCTTGCGGGAGCTGTCGATCTGGTCGGAGGCCCAGGTGTGGTCGTGCCCCGAGATGCACGGCGCCATCACCGGCGTGTTCAAGAACCAGATCGACTGGATCCCCCTGTCGCTCGGAGCCGTCCGCCCCACCCAGGGCCGCACGCTGGCCGTGATGCAGGTCTGCGGCGGCAGCCAGTCGTTCAACGTGGTGAACACGCTGCGCGTGCTCGGCCGCTGGATGCGCATGATCACCATCCCCAACCAGTCGAGCGTGGCCAAGGCCTGGCAGGAGTTCGAGGACGACGGCCGGATGAAGGACAGCCCCTACCGCGACCGCGTCGTCGACGTGATGGAGGAGCTGGTGCGGTTCACGCTGCTCACGCGTGACGTCCGCGACGCGCTGGTCGACCGCTACAGCGAACGGCGGGAGGCCGCGGGCCGGCGGGCGGCGGAGGAGCGGGTGCAGGACCGGATCGGGGGGAAGGGGCTGTAGGCCGCTGGCGCCCCCCACCCCTTCACGGCGCCGTGAACAGACACCGGCTGATCGGGAACGTGATGTCCGCCGTCACGTACAGGTAGTACTGCCGGCCCGACCGCAGGGCCGGCGGCTTGCCGCTCTCGGGGATGCGCTGCACCATCTCCGAGGGCACCTCGCCATAGACGATCGACTCGGACCCCACCGGGTAGGCGTCGGCCTTCAGATCGAGGCGCCAGAGCGTGCCCTCGGGGCGGTCGAGGTTGGGCGGCACGGTGGGCGTGTCGGCGTCGGCCTCGAGGACGTAGACGTAGCGGGCGCGACCGGGCAGCCAGCGCAAGCGACCGTCTGCGCCGACGCCCTCGTCCTCGGTGCACGCGCTCGGGCGGAACAGGCGCAGCTCGTCGAGGATGGCCGCACCGTACTGCTCGCCCGCGTAGTCGGAGCGCTTCATGCCGCGGTGGCTGGCCTCCCGCTCGAACAGCGCGATCATCCGGTCCATGTCGGTGGTGGGCATGATCGAGTCGTTCGGATCGTCGAGGTCGGACCGCTCGAAGCCGTTGTTCTGCTCCGGCGGCCACGCGCCGAACCCGACGGTGCTGATCCAGCCCGCTCCCATGGCGATGCCGCGGTCGTTGAACTGGTTGAACAGGTTGTCCTCGGTGTCCAGATCGAACACCGACGGGCCGCTCGGCGCCGAGCGGTCGTGGCAGCACACGCACGCCGACGACTTGAGCTGGCTCTGGACCCAGCGCACGTCAGCCACGTAGTCGGTGTCGTCCATGCGGCTGTCGGCCTCGAGCGACCGGCGGTTGGGGGGCACCGGCGAGTACGGGCGCTGCAGGCGCACCGTGTCGCAGCTGGCGTAGTCGGAGAACACGCGGCCCTCCTCGGTGGCGCCGGAGATGATCTCCCACGTGCACACCTGGCCGCCCTCGGACTGCCCCGGCGGCTCGCCCGGGAGCGGGTCCATGCAGACGCGCTCCGGCTGGGGCCACGCGTTGTCGAGCACCAGCAGCTCATCCTCCCCGGCGCACAGCGCCGACGGGTCCCAGTAGCCGCCGCCGAAGAACTGGCAGCCGGTCTTGCTGCTGCCGCACCGGCTGGTGTCGGTGCCCAGGATGTGGATGCGCAGCTGCTCGCCGTCGTCGTCGGTCAGGCACCAGCCGAGCACGTCCGCCGACGGGCACGCCGTGTCGAGCGCGATCTCGGACTTGAGCTTGGTGCAGTCGGCCGTGGCGTCCTCGGCGGACCAGCTGCCCAGGTAGTCGCGGCACTCGGGCTCGTTCGTGAACGGGCTGACGTATTCGCAGTGGCCGATGAGGACGTCGGACAGCACGGGGCGCTCGGGGTCGCCGCAGCTGGCGAGGAGCAGGCCGGAGGCGACGGACGCGAGCAGCAGGGTGGAGCGCATCGGGGACCTCGGGGTGGGCGGTGACGACTGGCGCGCATCGGGTTTGAGTAGGCTTTGCATGGTATCCGAGGGCGGGTGGGGACGGCCAGGGGCGGGGGCGTCACGGGTTGTCCGTTGGGCGGCGCGGGGACGGGAGCGGGAACGGGAACGGGAGCGGGAGCGGGAGCGGGAACGGGAACGGGAACGGGAACGGGAACGGGAACGGGAACGGGAGCGGGAGCGGGAACGGGAGCGGGATTCCCCCCTTCCTCCCCCCATCAGGCACCGGTCAGGCACCGGTCAGGTCGCGGTCACGAATCGCCAGGACGCACCGCGTACAGACCTGGTGCCACCGCGGCGCACCGCCGCATCACCAGGAGCCGACCATGAAGACCCTCATCGCCCTCGCTGCCCTGTTCGCCAGCGCCCCCGCCTTCGCCACGTCCCACGTGCTCGAGTTCAACATCCTCGCGTGCCCGACCGTGCCGTCGAACATCGGGTTCACCTACGACGCGCCCGACAACAGCACGACGTGGACCGTCAACGGCACCGAGCGCTTCTACGCCGCGTGCAGCCACTTCAGCTCGCCGTCGCTCGCCATCGACGGACCGGGCAACGACGTGTCGTACACGATCGAGAGCAACGCCAGCCAGGTGGTCGTGCCCACCAGCATGTGGATCGAGGCCGCGCCCGGGCCGCTCGGGCCCCTCGTGGAGCACGTCACCATCCGGCAGGGCACCACCGAGCTGTTCTTCGACCTCACCGGCGGTCCCGTCCACGCCGACCTGACGCCCCTGCGCGGCCTGCGCACCAACGACACGATCGTGGTCGAGGCCAACGGCGCGCTCCTGTTCGACGACTTCGCCTACGAGCTCGAGGACGACAACGACCTGGACGGGTGGACGACGTCCGAGGGTGACTGCAGCGACTCGGACGCCTCGGTCCACCCCGGCGCCGTCGACATCATCGGCGACGGCATCGACCAGGACTGCGACGGCGCCGACGCGCAGGCGGCCCTGCCGTTCCAGGCGCTGGCGGTGATGCCGTCGTGCCCGTCCGCCGGCCCGCTGCACATCGTATGGACCGACGGCACGCCCAACGGTCTCGTGCGCATCTTCCCAGCCCCGGCCCGCACGTCCTCGTCGGTGTGGACCGGCACGTCGTGCACCGGCCGCCTGCTCGGCGTCACGCCGGCCGCCACGCCGCCGCCGGTGTCGTCCGGCCCCAACGGCTCGGGCTACTTCGTCCTGCCCAACGTCGGCAGCTACGCCTGCGGCGCCAAGATCCAGCTCCTCGACCTCGGCTCCTGCGCCATCTCCGAGGTGCTCACCATCGAGTGACGGACGCCGTCGCACCCCCCGCCCGTCGTCGGCTCCGTGCCGGCGGCGGGCGCGTCGCGTCGGCTACTCGACCTCACGGACGGCGGTGACGTCGACCCGCTCACCGTCGCGCCACACCGTGTAGGTCACCTCGGTGCCCGCGGGACCGAGCGCCCGGTCCACAGCGTCCCAGAGCGCTTCGCCGTCGTCGGCCCGCACGCGCACCCCGTCGATGGCCCCGACGACGTCGCCAGCACGCAGGCCCGCCCCGTCGCCCGGCCCCCCGTCGGCCACCTCGCGCACCACGACCCGACCGTTGTCGTCGGCCGCGAGCGCCACGCCCACGCTCGCCGCGTGCCACGTCGGCAGCGCGAGCTCGACGTCGACGTCCTCGCCGGGTGCCAGGTCCAGCTCAAGCGGCGCCGACCGCACCGACAGCCGGCCATCCTGCCGCACCGCCACCAGCGTGCACGGGCCCGGATCGACGCGCGCGAAGAACGTGCCGTACGGGTCGACGACCACGTTCACGCCGCAGCCCTGGACCACGACCTGCCCGGCCTCGGCGCCGGCCGTCGGCACGATGCCGCCGGTGATCGACGCCTGCGGCACGAGCGGCCCGACCGTGCACACGCCATCCGCCAGCGTGAGCGTGGCCGCGGCGTAGCCGTCGAGCTGCACGTCCCCGCCGGTGACGTCGTCCATCGGGAAGATCGCGAGCGCGCCCTGTTCGAAACGAGCCACGTCGAACAGGCTCCCGCCCGGGCGGTGCAGGCGCACCGTGCCCAGCGGCGCCAGCGCCACGACGGCCGCGGGCAGCGGGCAGTACACCACCGACGGCGGCTCGGGCAGGTCGCTGTCGTAGGCCCACCCCGGCAGGTCGTCTGGCAGGTCCGCGCGGACGTCGCGCGTGGCGACCGGCGCGCCCGCGGGCACGACGCAGCCCTCGTGGGTCACCACCAGTAGCGGTGCGTGGACCACGACGACCTCATCCTCCGGCAGGTGCCAGCCCGCCCAGAGTGCGAGCACCGCGAGCCACGCCAGGCCACACGCTGCATGGCGGGCCCCGCGACGGCGTGATGCGGGAGGGGACGGTGGGGGGTGGGTCAACGGACCTCCGTCGGCCCACCGTACCCCAGGCCACGACGCGGCGCGCGCCGGCGCTGTCGTCACGCCGTGATCGGCCCCTCCAGGTGCACGCACATCCCGCCGTCGTCGCCGCGGCCGTACTGGATCCGCCAGCCGAGCTGGGCGACGACCTCGTTCGTGATCGCCACCCCGAGTCCCATCGACCGGCCGCGCGCCGCGTCCACACGGAAGGTGCGCGCCGCCAGATCCGCGAGCGCGGCGTCGGGCAGACCGTCCCCGTCGTCCATCACGTCGAGCGTGAAGCCGTCGTCGCCCACGTCGAGCACGATCGCCACGTTGCCACCGCCGTGCAGCGTGGCGTTGTGGACCACGTTGCCGACCGCGCGCTCCAGCAGCGCCGGCTCCGCGGCCACCCACACCGGCCGATCCGGGGTCGACGACGCCACCGACACCCCACGCGCCCGCCCGAGCGCCTGGAAGCGGAGCTCCACCCGCTGCACCAGCTCCTGGAGGTCCACGCGACCCTGCCGCGCGTCGAGGCCATGCCGCAGCCGGGTGGCCTGGTGGAGGTTGTCGACCAGCGACGACAGGTAGGCGACCTCCGTGGTGGCGCGCGTGACCACGGCACCGGGCCGCTCGGCGGCGAGCTCCTGGATGGCGAGCACCAGCGAGCCGAGCGGCGTGCGCAGGTCGTGGGCGATCTCGGCCAGGTACTTCTCCAGCGCCTGGTGCCGCTCGACGAGATCGGCGCGCGCCGCGACGATGCGGGCGTGGCTGCCGTCCAGCCCCGCCGCGATGGCCGACAGGTCGTCGCCCAGGTGATCGTCGGGCGACGCGTACACCTGCTCCCCCACGTCGGCGACGGCGGCGCGGATGCGCTCGATGCGCGCCAGCAACGGCGTCACCGTCCACCGGTGGGACGCCACGCCGACCACCAGCACCGCGAGGAACACGCCCAGGGCGCCGCCGACGTAGAACGCGGACGCGAAGGCGTCGGGCCGCTCGAAGACCAGGTGGGCCACCGCGCAGGGCCCGTCGGGCGCAAGACGCTGCCAGATGTCGCCGTGGGTGCCGGGCGCGTCCACAGGCGTGTCGAGGGCGACGTCGGCCAGGAACGCGGGGACGGCGGCATCGTCGGCCGGCAGCAGCTCCACGCGGAGGTGGGCCATCTGCTGCGTGCGCCACGCCACCGGGTCGACCAGACACGCCGCGCGCATCTGCGCCGACGCCCCCACCGGCGGGTGCCGCTCGACGCGGTCGATCACGAAGGTGACGCTGCCCCACACCAGCGCCACGGCCACCAGGGCGTTGAGGACCGCGCCGCCGAGGATGCGCGCCCGGAACGACAGCGCGAAGGCGCGCGGCGTCGCGCTCACGGCGCCACCTCGAAGCGGTAGCCGATGCCCCACACCGTCTTGATCGCCGCCCCCTCGGGGCCGAGCTTGCGGCGCAGGCGGGACACGTGGCTGTCGACGGTTCGGTCCGAGTCGGCCTCGAAGCCGAGCACGTGGGCCGCGAGCTGGCGACGGCGCACCGCCTTGCCCGGCCGCTCGGCGAGCCACGCGAGCACGTTGAACTCGATGGCGGTCAGGCCGAGGTCCACGCCGTCCCGGGTGACCGTGCGTGCGTCGAGGTCCACCACGCAGGCGCCGAGGTGCAGCAGCCGGTTGGGCTGGGCCTCCCGCAGATCGAGGCGCATGCGGATGCGGGCGACGAGCTCCTCCATCCAGAACGGCTTGGCCACGAAGTCGACCGCGCCGAGCGCGAAGCTCTTGAGCCGCGCCTCCAGCTCCGATCGCGCCGACAGCACGATGACCGGCACCGACACGCGGCCCAGCGCGGCGTCGAGGATGTCGAAGCCCGACATCGACGGCAGCATCAGGTCGAGGAGCACGAGGTCGAAGGCCTCGTCGAGGATGCGCCGGGCGGCGTCGGCGCCGTCCATCGCCACCTCGACGTCGAAGCCCTCGCGGCGCAGCCCCGCCAGCAGCCCCTGCACGACGGACAGGTCGTCCTCGACCACCAGGATGCGGGGATGCGCGCTCACCGGGTCCCTCCCGTCGCGGCCAGGTCGCCCAGGCGGCCCAACCGCCGCAGCACCGCCAGCTCGGCCCGGGCCCGATCGGCCTCGGCGTCGATGACGGCCACCTCGGCCTGCACCCGAGCATGGCGCGCATCCAGCAGGTCGTCGAGCCGCGTGAGCCCTTCCTCCAGCCGCGCCTGCTCGCCGTCCTCGGTCTGACGGGCCACGTCAAGCTGCGCCGTCGTCAGCGCCACGGACGCCCGCGCCAGCGCCATGTCGTCCAGCGCGGCGCGGATGGCGAGCCGTGCGGCAGCCTCTGCGTCGTCGACTGCGAGCTCGGCGACGCCCAGCTGCGCCGACGCCGTCTGCACGGCCCCCCGGGCCGCCCGCCCCCCCAGCGGCACGCTGACCGACAGCCCCACGCCCCACCGCGGTAGTGGATCGGTGCCCAGCGCCGTCACCGCGGTCGCGGCGGTGTCGGCCAGCGAGGCCACGCCGACGGTGCCCGAAAGGTCCAGCGACGGCAGCCACGTGGCGCGCGCGTCGCGCAGGTCGGTCTGCTCGGTCTGCACCTGCCGCCGCGCGATCGCCACGTCGAGGTCGGCGTCCACCGCCTGGGCCTCGGCGTCGTGCACGTCGAGGGAACCCGCCGCGATCGCGCCGCTGCCCGACGGCGTCAGCGCCGCGTCGAACGGGAGGCCGAGCCGGCTGAGCAGTGCATCCGCGGCCTGGCGCTCCGCCGTGCGCGCCTGGAGCGTGGTCCGCTCGGCGTCGAGCCGGTCCGCCTCCACACGACGGACCTCGAGCTGCGCCACCTGCCCTTCATCGGCCAGCGCCTGCGTCGACCCGACCAGTCGCTCCGCCGACGCCAGCGCGGCCTCGGCGGTGCGGGTCTGGCGCCACGCCGCAGCCCACGTCCACCACAGGTCCGCGACGGCCTCAAGGGCGTCCTCCTCGGCCTGGGCGGCCTGGAGCGCCGCGACGTCGGCGGCGTCCTGCGCCTGGCGTCGCCGGATCGACAGGTCCGAGCGCCGCAGCGGGGCCAGCAGGTCCTGGCCCACCGTCAGGCTGACGAGCCCGTCCCAGTTCGACCGCACCTGCTCCGTGGCGTCGCCGGCCAGCTCGGACACCGTCGTCGTCGTGTCGTAGCCGAGGTCCATCGACACCGACCACGTCGTCGACGACGGCAGCTCGCCCTGCACCGTCAGCCCCATGTCCACGCCCGTGGACCGGCTGTCGACCGGGTAGCCGGCGACGTACCCCGAGGCGGCGTTGCCCGAGGCATCCGTCGTCCACGACAGGTCGGGGTCGAAGGCGCCGGCAGCCTGCAGGACGGCGGCCTCAGCCGACGCGCGCTGCAGGGCCGCGGTCTGCACGCTGCGCACGGACGACACGCCGGCGAGGGCGTCGGCCAGCGAGAGCTCACCGGCGTGGGCTGGCGCGGCGATCGCGAGGAACAAGGGGACGACGAAGCGGCTGTCCATGGGGCCTCCACGTCGCGAACCTGCATCCCCGAGTGTGGAGGAGTTCGTGAACCGGTGGAGTTCGGGGACTCCACAGTCTCTGCACACTCGGGGACCTACGACCCGGACGAGCCCCGAGGTCCCCATGGCACCGTCGTCCCCCACCCCCTCGTTCGACACCCCCGATCCCGCAGACCTCGCCCGCATCCGACCGCCCCGTCGCGGCCGTCGGTGGGCGATCGGTCTCGGCGTGCTGGCCCTGGTCGCCGTCGGGACCACCGTGGCGCTGTGGCCGTCGGACGACGACGTCGCCTGGCAGACCGGCGAGGTGACCGAGGGCGCCTTGTCGCTGCACGTGACCGCCGTCGGTCAGCTCGAGCCCCTCGATGTCGTCGAGGTCGGCTCGGACCTGACGGGACGGCTCGCCACCGTGCCCGTCGCCAAGAACCAGCGCGTGGCCGCCGGCGACGTGCTCGCCACGCTCGACCCCGAGCCGTTCGCGCACGCCGTCGACCGCGCCCGGAGCCAGGTGGACGCGGCCCGCGCGAGCCTGGCCCAGGCCCGGGCCGAGCTGGAGGACGCCACCGCGACCCGCGACCGCACCGCACGCCTCGTCGAGCGCGGGGTGATGAGCACGTCCGAGGCGGACGCCGCGACCCTCGACGCCAAGGTGCGCGCCGCCGCCGTGCAGACCGCGAGCGCCACACTGCGCCAGGCCGAGGCCACGCTCGCCGACGCGGTCAAGGACCTCGCCGACACCGAGATCCGCGCGCCGATCGCGGGCGTGGTGATCCAGCGCTACGTCGACCCCGGACAGACCGTCGTGTCGTCGATGGCGACCACCGTGCTGTTCGAGGTGGCCAGCGACCTGTCGTCGCTGGAGGTCGAGGTCGGCGTCGACGAGGCCGACGTCGCGCGCGTCGTCGCCGGCCAGCACGCCACGTTCACCGTGAGCGCCTTTGCCGACCGGGTGTTCGAGGCCACCGTCCTCACGGTCGACCTCGCCCCCGACCCGGACGCCACGGTGGTCACCTACGACGCCACCCTGCGCGTCGACAACGCCGAGGGCTTGCTGCGGCCCGGGATGACCGCGACCGCCGAGATCGAGGTGCAGGCACTCGACGACGTGGTGCAGGTGCCCACCCTCGCACTCGGCTACCGACCGTCCCGCGACCCGTTCGGGGGCGACAAGGCCAGCGGCACGCGCGTGTACGTGCTCCGCGACGGCGAGGCGGTGGCCGTGCCGGTGACCCCGCTCGGGTCGGACGGCACCCGCTCGGCGGTGGCGCCGTCGGGCGACGTCCTCCTCGCCGCGGGCGACCGCGTGGTGCTGGGAGGTGGCCGATGAGCCTGCTGTCGCTGCGGGACGTGACCCGCGTCTACGGTCTGGGCGGCGCCCAGGTGAACGCCCTCGACGGCATCGCGCTGGACGTGGAGCTCGGCGCGTTCGTGTCGCTGATGGGGCCGTCCGGGTCGGGCAAGTCAACCGCGCTCAACGTGCTCGGCTGCCTCGACGTGCCCACCGACGGCTCGTACCGCTTCCGCGGCATCGAGGTGACCACGCTCGACCGCCGGGCGCGGGCCCGCCTGCGCCGGGCGTGGATCGGGTTCGTGTTCCAGGGCTTCAACCTGCTCGACCGCAGCAGCGCGCTGGAGAACGTGGAGCTGCCGCTCGTGTACCGGGGGATCGCCCCCGCCGAGCGACGTCGGCGAGCGCGGGAGGCGCTCGATCTCGTGGGCCTCGCCGACCGCGGCGGTCACCTGCCGAACCAGCTGTCCGGCGGTCAGCAGCAGCGCGTGGCGATCGCCCGGGCGCTGGTGACCGAGCCATCGCTGCTGCTCGCCGACGAGCCCACCGGCAACCTCGACACCGCCCGCAGCCACGACGTCATGCAGCTGCTGTCGCGCCTGCACCGCGAGCGCGGCCAGACCATCGTGATGGTCACCCACGAGCCCGAGATGGCGGCCTACACAGACCGCATCGTGCACTTCCGTGACGGACGGGTGGAGCGCGACGAGCGCGTGCCCCCGAGGGAGGTCCCATGTCCCGCCTGACCAACGCCTTGCGCCTGGCGTCCGCCGAGCTGACCCGCAACTGGAGCCGGACGGCGCTGACCTCGCTCGGTATCCTCATCGGCGTGGCCGCCGTCATCGCGATGGTGGGCATCGGCCAGGGCGCCACGGCGTCGGTGGCCGAGGACGTCGCCGCGATGGGCAGCAACCTGCTCATGGTGGAGGCCGGCGCGTCCCGCGGGCCCCAGTCCCGGTCGACCGCGCGGCCGTTCACTGCCGCCGACCTCGACCGCATCCGTCGGGAGGTGGCCCACCTGTCGGCCGTGTCGCCCCAGGTCAGCGCCTCGGCCACCGCGGCGTACGGCGGCATCACGTACGACACCACGGTGACGGGCTCCGACAGCGGCTACCTGCTCGCGCGGGGCTGGTCGCTCGACGCGGGTCGCGCGTTCACCGAGGGCGAGGAACGCAGCGGCGCGGCGGTGTGCCTCGTCGGGGCCACCGTGCGCACCGAGGTGTTCGGCGGCTCCGACCCCGTGGGCGCGCAGCTGCGCCTGGGCAAGACCAGCTGCACGGTGGTGGGGCTGCTCCAGACCAAGGGCGAGAACACGATGGGCATGGACCAGGACGACCTCGTGCTGGCCCCCGTCGGCTTCGTGCAGCGCCGCCTCGTCGGCAGCACCGACATCTCCAGCATCGTGATCTCGGTGGACAGCGAGGACCACATCGATCTGGCGCTCGCGGGCCTGGAGCTGACGCTGCGCGACCTGCGGCACGTGCGGTCCGACGACACGGTGGACTACACAATCCGCGACACCCGCGAGATGGTGGCGCACATGTCGGGGATCACGACAGTGCTGACGGGCTTCCTGTCGGCGGTGGCCGGGGTCAGCCTGCTCGTCGGCGGCATCGGCATCATGAACATCATGCTGGTGTCGGTCACCGAGCGGACGCGCGAGATCGGCATCCGGATGTCGATCGGCGCGCTGGAGGAGGACGTGATGCTCCAGTTCCTCACCGAGGCGATGGTGCTCGGCGCCGTGGGCGGTGCCGCCGGCGCGGTGCTTGGGGTGGCGCTGACGGGCGTCGGTGCCAGCTTGCTCGACGTCCCCTTCGTGGTGGAGCCCGCCGTGGTGGTCGGCAGCGTCGCGTTCTCGGCGCTCATGGGCGTCGGCTTCGGCTACCTGCCGGCCCGCCGGGCTGCGCGCCTGGAGCCGATCGACGCGCTGCGCAGCTGATGCGCGGGGCGGCAGGCCGTGACGACCTGCCGCCCCGCACCGGCCGGCCGCGCGCAGCGACCGTCACGGCTGGATGGTCACCACGCTGGAACACACCGTAGCACCTGCTTCGACCGGATCTGCGGGCGTCGCACACACCTGGACCGTGTCGCCCGCCTGCGTCGCCGACGCCGGCAGCACCGCCTCCGAGGCGACGGCGGCGCCGTTCACCTCCCACACGAACGTCGTGGTCACCGGGTCCTGGTCGAGGTCCGTCGTGGTCGCAGCGGCCACGAGGTCGTCGGTGACCACCGGCACAGTCGGGCTGATGGACACGCCGGTGACCGCTGGAGGTGTGTTCTGGAGGACCACAGGCGCCGAGATCATCCGCTGGGGCTCGAACACGCCGTCATCGACGCGGCACATCACGCGCAACGCGTTGGCCCGGTAGCAACTGTAGATGGAGCCCGGGGCGTTGCGGTCCAAGCACGACGCGAGCTGCGGCGCCGTCTCCCCGGGGATCGCCGCCCAGACACCGACGAGCAACATCTGCCACGTGTAGGTCACGACCACCGGGTTGGTCCCGGTGGGCCCGAGCTGCACGACGGCGCTCAGCGGCGTGGAGATGTCCGCCATGGCAGGCGTGGCCTCACACGCGAGGAGGTCGACCTGGACGGGGAAGGACGCGGGGTCGAGCGGGTCGTAGCCGTGCCACACCTCGTGGGCGTCGTCGACACCGTCGCCGTCGGTGTCGGCGGCGTAGGGGTCTGTGCCCCACTGGCTCACCTCCACCCCGTTGGTGAGGAGGTCGCCGTCTTCGTCGTCCAGATAGGCGACCACCTCGGCGGTCGTCACCGTGGACGTCGACACCCCACCCGCTTGACCGACGGCCTGCAACGAGACCGTCGCGCCGACTGCGCCACCGGGCACGGTGAACCGGAACGTCGCCTCGCCCGCCGCGTCCGCGCGTGCGCTGGCCACGACGAAGACAGGCCCCGGCAGGTCGAGGCACGTCGGCGCAAGGGCCGCCGGGCACGCGACCGCACCCTGGGTCGCGAAGGTGCCGGCCACCAGCACCCGTCCGTTCGGAGCCGCACCGCGAACGGTGAACACCGCGGGGGCCGAGGCCACCAACGGCGAGACGTCGAGGCTGATCGGCCCGACGGGCGGTGGCGCTGCGGCGAACGCCGCGGACACAGGGGCCAGCAGGACACAGGACGACGCAACGAGCGCGCAAGGGAGCGAACGCATGGGAACTCCGTGCGAGGTGGCGCTGCCGTGAGGACCTGGACCGGATGTCCGGGACCGCGTCACGGCAGGCCGATGGGGTGGACGCGAACAGACGGTACACCCAGCGCCTCTTCGGTGTGCGCAAGCCGCGCGCAGTTCCGTCGCAACCTCCGGCGCCCGACACCTTCCCCGACGGACCCGTGCCGCGCTGGCTACGCTGTCCTCCCCACCGCCTCCCCGGGGCCCCATGACCGCCGACCACGTCGCCGAGAACCGCCGCTACTGGAACGCTCGCGCCGGAGACTGGGTGGCCCACGGGCGACGCCACTGGGCGCAGGCCGAGCCGACGTGGGGCGTCTGGGACGTGCCGGAGTCGGAGCTGCGGCTGTTCCCGGACGACCTGCGCGGCCTCGACGCCGTCGAGCTCGGCTGTGGCACGGCCTACGTCTCCGGCTGGATGGCGCGGCGCGGCGCCCGGGTCACCGGTGTGGACGTCTCCCATGCGCAGCTCGCCACGGCGCGCGCGCTGGCCGACGAGCACGGCGTCGCGCTGACGCTGATCGAGGCCAGCGCCGAGGCCACACCGCTGCCCGACGGCGCCGTCGACCTCGTGATCAGCGAGTACGGCGCCGTGACCTGGTGCGATCCGCACCGCTGGGTGGCCGAAGCCGTGCGCCTCCTGCGGCCCGGCGGCCGCCTCGTGTTCCTGGGCAACCACCCGCTGACGCTGGTGTGCACGCCGCTCGACGGCAGCCCCGTCGACACCCGCCTCGCCCGCCCGTGGTTCGCGCTGCACGCGGTGGACTGGCGGCAGGTGCCGATCGACCCCGGCGGCGTCGAGTTCAACCTGCCCACCAGCGGCTGGGTGGCGCTGTTCCGCCGCCTCGGCCTGCGCATCGACGACTACCTCGAGCCGCGACCCGCCGAAGGCGGCGACGACGTCCAGTTCTACGCCACGGCCGACCACGCCCAGCGCTGGCCGACCGAGCAGGTGTGGAAGCTGACGAAGACGTAGGCACCGGCGCCCGCCGCCTACCCTTCGCAGCATCCCGACCGGGCCCGCCACGCGACGAGGCCGCCGCGCGCGTCCAGGGCCACCTCGCAGCAGCGGGTCAGCGCCTGCCGAAGCGCGACGCGTCCCCGCTGCACGCGGCTGTTGAGCCCCTTCACCGTCAGGCCCAGGCGCGCCGCGGCCTCCGCGCGCGACACCCCGTCGACGTCCACCAGCCGGACCGCCTCCGCCTGGCCGGGCGGCAGGGAGGCGAGGGCGGCGAGCGTCCACGCCCCGAGCGGCCCCCCGACGGGCTCCGGGTCGCCGGTCGGCGCGGCGACCGAGGCGAGGTCGATCTCGCCGACAGGTCGCGTGCGCCGCAGGTGGTCGACCCACACCGACCCGGCCACGCGGTGCACCCACGGGCCCACCGAGGCCACGGACCGCAGGCGGGGCGCGTGGTCGACGAGCCGGGCGAGCACCTCGTGGGCGAGGTCCTCCGCCAGCGCCTCGTCGTCGGCACGCCGACGGAACCAGCGCGCCAGCTCGTCGCGCAGGCGCGCCCAGGGCAGCTCGGCCGTCGTCATGCGCAGCAGCTCCCCGCCTTGGGCACACAGCATCCCTGACCCGCGGCGGGGACCGCGACCACCGCGTCGCCGGTGTCGCAGCACGTCGACGCCGTGTCCTGCGCCACGTCTGCCTCGGCGAGCACGGTGTAGACCTCCCAGCGGTGGCCGTCCGGATCGGTCACCCACACCTTGTCCTGGAGCGCCCAGCAGCAGGTGACGGCGTCCTCGCGCTGCAGGCTCCACCCGGCGGCCTCGAGGCGCGCTGCGGTGCGCGCGACCTCGGCGGCGTCGACCACGGCGAGGCCCAGGTGGGCGGTGGACGTGGACGGCGCCAGCACCGCGACGGCGTGGAGGCCGAGGCGCAGGCGGCCGTCGAAGGCGACGAACCGCAGGTAGTCGTCGCGCTCCTTGTCGGGCGGGGTGCCGAGCAGGTCGGCGTAGAAGCGGCGGGCCTCGTCCAGGTGGGTCGTGGGCAGGCCGATGTGCAGGGCGGGGTGCATGGGGACTCCGGGAGCGGGGACGGCATGTCCGCTGGCTCCAGCCCTACAGACGCAGGACCCCCGCGGTGGACGCACGGAACGTGCGCGACGCTCGATGCGGCCCCCGGCGCGATACACCGCGCCCCCGCGGCGCGTGTCCGCGAAGGGACGGACCCGTCATGCGACCTCTCCTGCTGATCCCCCTGGCGCTGGCGGCGTGCACGCCCTCCACGTCCGACCCGGACCCGGTCGTCGACACCTGCCTCGACGCCGACCGCCTCCAGACCGCCGACGGCACCGTGTCCTGCGCGGACCAGGGCCGCTGGTGCGACGCCGCCACGGCCGCGTGCGTGGACCCGTGGCGCCTCGGCTCCCCCACCTTCGCCGCCTGCGACACCGGCAGCGACAACCTCCTCGCCACCAAGGCCGCCACCTACCAGGAGCGGGCCGACCACCTGCACGTCCACCCCGACCTCGGCTGGATGATGGGCGTCGAGCTCCCGGCCGAGGCCGACCCGGCCACCGCCACGTGGGAGGACGTCGTCACCTGGCAGCGGGGCGCCAACGACGGCCTGTGGTCGTCGCTGTACCTCGCCTCCCAGGCCTTTCGCGCCGCGTCCACGACCGGCACGGAGCACGACGCCGCCGTGCAGACCGTGCGCGCGATGCTCGTCGCCGAGCGCGAGCGCATGGACGTCAGCGGCGTCCAGGGCAACCTCGTGCGCACCTACGTCAAGCCCGGCATCGACGGCCTGGCGTGCCCCGCCGACGACGCCGAGTACCGCGCGGACGTCGAGAAGGACGACGACCGCTGGATGCGCGTGCGCGAGGACGGCTGCCTGACGTGGCTGCCCACCGAGGGCGACGCGTGGGTGGTGTCGGACGTGTGCCCGGGCACCGACTTCGCGGGCTGGTGCTTCCGCGACAACACCAGCAAGGACGAGTACGCCGGCCACATGTTCGCGCTGGGCGCCGTCCTCAAGCTCGTCGACGACCCGACGTCGGTGGACCTGGCCCGCGAGCTGGTGCGCGACGTGGTCGTCTCCCTGCTCGACCACGACCTGACGATGTACGACCCGGACGGGCGCCGCACCGAGCACGGCGACTTCTCGCCCGCGCTCGGCCTCGGCTTCAACGCAGCGTTCTCCCTGGCCTTCTTCACGATCGGCGACGCGGTGCTCGACGACCCGCGGGTCTCCCTGGCCAAGCAGTGCTTCACCGGCGAGCGCACCGGCGACGACTGCCCCACCTTCGAGCCTGGCGTCGACCTGCCGTTCACGTCGGTGCTCCACCTCAACGCCGTGCACCTCGACGCCAACGACTGCCTCGCCAACGACAACAACGCGAGCATGTTCCTGCTGTCGCTGGTGGATCTGCTCTGGTGGGAGACCGACCCCACGCTGCGCGCGACCTACCAGGCCACGCTCACCGACATCTGGACCGCCGACAACCTGCGCGCCCTGGGGCTGCGCGAGAACGCCTGGTACGACCTGTTCTGGGCCGCGTTCAAGGACCTGGGCCCCGCGGGCGACGGCCCCGCCTTCGACGCCGTCTCGGAGGCAGCCTGCGGCCTGACCGCGTTCCCGGTCGACGAGGTGCGGCGCGAGGTCCCCCCGTCCACCGAGCCGCAGCTCTGCCTCGACCGCCTGGACCGGCCGATGGGTGCCGTGCCCCGCGGCCCCGACGAACGCTGCCTGGAGGCCTTCGTGTGGTGGAAGGACCAGTACGTGCTGCGCGGCTGCGCGGCCGAGCCCACGATCGTCGAGCCCCCCGCCGACTACCTGCTGCCGTACTGGATGGGCCGGTACTTCGGCTTCTTCGACCCGACCTGGTAGGACGCCACGGCTCGATCCGACCGGGGCCCGCGATCCGGACGCAAGCCGGACGCCGTCCGTGCCGAATCCCCCGCAGGACCCACGGCGACGCTTCGCAGGCGCAAGCCTCCCCCCGTCGGGTGATAGGGTCGCGCCGTCCGGCCCGCGCCGCAGCGCAGCAGAGGGGACACCGTGCACCGAACCGAGCGCCGCTTCGACATCGCCGCCCCGGCACCCCTGGTCTGGGATCTGCTGGCGGACTTCGACCGGTACCCGGACTGGAACCCCTACCTGCCCGAGGCCGTCGGTCGCTTCGCCGCGGGCGAGGTCGTGCAGATGCGGGTGCGCCTCGGTGACGCCGTCTGGCACGTCAAGCAGCGCATCGTCGACCTGCAGCCGGGGCGCTCCTGGGCGTGGTCCAGCCACTCCTGGTACACGGTGTTCGCCACGGGGGGCACGCGCCGGTTCACGCTGGAGCCGCGCGGGCCGGAGGCGTGCACGCTCGTCGACGAGGAGGTGGTCGAGGGACCGCTGACCGACTGGGTGCAGCGCTGGTTCGGCCCGGCGATGTCGTCCGGGATGGAGGCGTCCGGGCTCGCGCTGCAGCGCTACGCCGAGCGCCTGCACGCGGAGGGGTCCACCGCACCCGGTCCCCACCCCCCGCCCCCGACAGTCGGCGGACCGAAGGGCCTCGGCGTGCGCGGCGCCGTCCGGACGCTGACGCGGATCATGTTCGATCCGATCCAGATGATCGACGACCACCGCGCCGCCCACGGCGACCTGTTCACGCTGCCGGTGCCGTTCGGGATCACGCCCCCGTTCACGTTCCTGACCACCCGCGAGGGCTACGACAGCGTGCTGCGTCTCGACCCCGAGGTCGGGCGCAACGGTCCCGTGATCGACCGGGTGCCGGCCATGGCGCGCTGGACGCCACGCTCCGATCCATCGGACGCCCACCTCCAGGAGCTGTTGCTCGCGGGCCGCCGCCACATCGCCACCCAGGTGCGGGGGCGGACGCCCGACGCGCTGGACGCCGCGATCCGCAGCGCCTTCGACCGCCACGTCGATCGCTGGAGCGCGCGGGTCGACCTGGCCACCGAGCTGGTGGCCGCCCTGCACGACACCTCGGCGCGCCTGCTGCTGGGCGACGCCCTGTGCGACGCGCTGGGCCCGGAGACGGCCGCCGATCTGCGGGTCATCGTCAACGCCGTCGACGCCGCCCGCGCCGCCACGGCCCTGTCGCCGGCCGCGCGCCTCCTCCCCGAGTACGCCGCGACCCGCCGCCTTGGCCGTCGCCTGCTCGCCCTCGCAAGGGATCCCGACGCCGACCGGTTCCCGTACGTGGCCGCAGCCCGCGCCCTGCGCCTGTACGACCGGCCCCTGCCGCCCGAGGACGTCGCCTGGATGGTGTTCTTCGCCCTGTGGAACGCCACGCTGTACGTCGGCACCTACGGCGTCTGGGCCTACCTCGACCTGCTCGACCACCCCGACGCGCTCGCCCGCGTGCGCGCAGCGGGTCCCGAGCGCGCCGACCTGCTCACCGGTGCCGTCGTGGAGACGATGCGCCGCAACCCGATCTCCTGGCAGCTGCGCTCGCTGGCCGCGCCCGTGCAGGTCACCTGCGACGGCGCCGTCCACACCGTGCCCGCTGGCCACTTCCTCAGCGTGTTCAGCCACGGCCTGAACCGCGACCCCGCGGTCTACCCCGACCCGCTCGCGTGGCGCCCCGAGCGCTACCTGGAGGGCGCGCCAGCGCCGCTGCTGTTCGGCACCGGTCCGTTCAGCTGTGTTGCCCAGCACTGGGTCAAGCGCTTGCTCGCCACCTGCCTCGGCGTCCTCGTCGACCGCGTCGACGCCACGCTGGAGCGCCCGCTCCCCGAGCGCGTCAGCCGCGTGCACCTGCTCTACCCGAGCCGGTCCGTGTGGGCGTCGGTGCGTCCACGCGCCGTGAAGGCGGCGGCGTAGGTGACCGGGTCGGCCCCCAGCCCGTGGTTCGAGGCGCTGTTCGGCTTTCGCGAGCGGTCGTGGGAGGACGCCCGCGCGCGGCTCGTGGTCGACGGTGAGGTCCTGACGAGCACGGCAAACGGCCGGCAGTTCCGCATCGGTCGGTTCGATCTGCCCGACCTCGCCACGCTCCGCGCCGTCACGGCCCCGCCCGGGCGCCTCACGGTCCGTCACGAGGTCGTCGACGACATCCTCGTCGAACACGGGCGCCCCGCCCACCGCGGCGCCGCGTTCCAGGTGGCCTCGCAGCGCAACTGCCTGGAGTTCCCGTCCCCGTCGGTGGTGCCCGAGGACGGCCTCACCGACTATGCCGCCGACCCCACCCAGGGCCCGGCCTGCGCGCTCGCGGCGGCGGCCGGCACCGCGTGGCGCACCCTGCACGTGCCCGTCGGACGCGCCACCGGCCAGACCCGAACCCGTCAGCTCGACCTGTACGACGGCGTCCTGGCCCTGCTCGGCCCGTGGTTCGACGCCCGCAACGGCTACACCTTCTCCGACCCGTCGCGGCTCGCCCGCCTCGCCGCCCGACTCGACGAGGTCGGTCGCGAGCGCGCGCTCGGGGCCGTCCGCGTGGGCGTGCAGTCCCAGGTGGGGGTCGACTTCGCCGACCGCTGGACGCCGGTGTCGGCGCCGACGTGGGTCACGCAGGTGTTCTGCTCCGCCGTCAGCTGTGCCTACGACCAGACCACGCCCCTGCACGCCTGGGAGCCGCTGGCCCGGCTGATCCTCGACGCCAGCTACGAGGCGACGCTGCGCGCGGCGGCCCGGGACCTGGTCGAGGGGCGCGGCAGCGGCGTCGTCTGGCTCACGCAGCTCGGTGGCGGCGTGTTCGGCAACCGCCCGGGATGGATCGCCGATGCGATGCGTCGCGCCCTGCGCGTCTGCGGCGATCTGCCCCTGGACGTCGTGGTCGCCCACCACCGGCGGCTCGACGCCACCCTGGTGAGCGCGCTGCAGGCCTGACGGCGCCGCTGTGGTGCGCGCCCGGCACGCTCCGTGCAACCATGGACCGGCAACGACAGCGCCCGCTCGCTCGTTGTGTGTCCATGGAGTCCCGCCGGGATGAACGCGCCCGCCCCCCACACCGGTTCGGTGGTCGCCGTGCGCGGCACGGTGGTCGACGTGCGCTTCGACGGTCGCCCGCCGCCGCTGCATGCAGCGGTCACCCTGACCACGACGGGCACCCCGGTCGTCGCCGTCGTGCAGGCGCACCTGTCCCCCGACGTGGCCCGCACGATCGCCGTCACGCCAACGCGCGGTCTGCGCCTCGGCGCCTCCGCCACGGCGCGGGACGTCCCGATGGACGTCCCCGTGGGCGAGGCGCTCCTCGGACGGGTGGTCGACCTGTTCGGCACGCCGCTCGACGGCAAGGGACCGATTGCGGCCACCACCCGTCGTCCGCTGCACAGTCCCCCTCCGCCCCCCACCGAGCGGCGTCCCTGGTCCGACGTCTACGTCACCGGCATCAAGGTCGTCGACCTGTTCTGTCCGTTCCTTCATGGCGGGCGCGCGGCGGTCTTCGGCGGTGCGGGGGTGGGCAAGACCGTGCTGCTCACCGAGTTCATCCACGGCGCCATCCGCGGGCTGGAGGGCGTGTCGGTGTTCGCCGGGATCGGGGAGCGGTCGCGCGAGGGCCTGGAGCTGTGGGAGGAGGTCGGACGCCGCGGGGTCCTCGACCGCACGGCGCTCGTCTTCGGCGAGATGAAGGAGCCACCGGGCGCACGGTTCCTGGTGGGCCTGGCCGCCCTGTGCATCGCCGAGCACCTGCGGGACGAGCTCGGGCGCACCGTGCTGCTCGTGATCGACAACCTCTACCGACACGTGCAGGCCGGCATGGAGGTGTCGGGCCTGCTCGGGCGCATGCCATCTCGGGTGGGCTACCAACCCACCCTCGCCGCCGACGTGGCCGCCGTCGAAGAGCGCATCACCTCGACGCGCCGCGGCGACATGATGTCCGTCCAGGCGGTCTACGTGCCGGCCGACGACTACGGCGACCCCGCCGTCACCCACGCCCTGTGGCACATGGACAGCACGCTCATGCTGTCGCGCGACATCGCGGCCGAGGGTCTGTACCCTGCCGTCGACCCGCTCCGTTCGAGCAGCAAGGCGCTCGACGCCACGGTCGTCGGGCATCGACATGCCGAGGTGGTGGAGCACGCTCGCGAGGTGCTCGGCCGGTACGAGGAGCTGCGCGACATCCTGTCCATGCTCGGTGTCGACGAGCTGTCGGAGCAGGACAGGCGCACCGTGGCCCGCGCCCTCCGTCTGCGCGCCTTCCTCACCCAGCCGTTCTTCGTCACCGAGCCGTTCACCGGGCAGCCCGGCAAGCACGTGCCGCTCGACGCCACCCTCGACGGGGTGCAGGCGATCCTCGAGGGGCGCTGCGACGACGTCCCGGAGGCGCGGTTGCACCAGATCGGCGCGCTGACCGACCTCGACGCCACGCTGGAGGCCCCTCGTGGCTGAGCTGCGCGCCGTGGTGCGCATGCCGACCGGCACGGCCTTCGACGCCGACGTCGTCGGTGCGCGCCTGCCCACGCCCACCGGGCAGGTCGGGGTGCGCCCCGGCGCCGAGCCGTTCGTCACCGCCCTCGACAGCGGCCTCGTGCTGCTCCAGACCGCGGAAGGCACGGTGTTCGCCGGCACCGCCGGTGGTGTGGCGCGTCACGACGGCGCCACGCTCACGCTGTTCTCGCCGTTCGCCGCCGTCGGCGACGCCGACGCCGTGCTCGCCGCGCTCGACCACGCTCGCTCGCGCCAGGACGGCGAGCTGGCCGCGCTGCGCGCCCTGTCCGAGCTCGAGTCCCGGATCACGGCGGACGTGCGCGCCGGTCGCACCGCGCGAGGCGCACCGTGACCGACCCCGCCGACGCGCGCCGCGACCAGGCCCGCCGCGACACCGCGCGCGACCTCGCGCGTCTCCGCGCGCGACCGGTAGACGACGGGTGGGCGCGCGCCCTGCGCGTGCTGGGCAGCGTCGGCTGGCCCATCGCCTTGCTGACGCTGCTCGGCGCCGCCCTCGGACGCGTCTTCGACCGCCCGTGGCTCACGGCCGCCCTGATCAGCGCCGGAGCAGCCGCCGGGGCGGCCGTCGCCCTCTCTGGGCTGCGCAGGGAGGCGCCGTGACCACGGACCTGTTCGGCTCTCCGGTGGTCGCCTGGCTTGGCCCGGTCCCGGTGACCACCGCCATGCTCACCAGCCTGCTCGTGACGGGGACGTTGCTGGGCGTCGCCGCCCTGCTCGGACGCGCCGTCACCGAGGACCCCGACGGCACCGGTGCGGCGGCGGCGCGCGGGCTCGTCCGGTTCGTGGACGGTGTGGCCACCGATGCGGCCGGCCACGCCACGCCAACCCTGGGCACCTTCGCCGGCACCCTGTTGCTGTTCATCGCGACCAGCGCCGTCGTGGGCCAGCTGCCGGGCCTGCGCGCGCCCACCGCCGATCTCGCGGTCACGGCTGCGCTGGCCCTGCTGGTGTTCCTGGCCGTGCCCGTGGCCGGCATCCGCGCGCGCGGCGTCCGAGGCTACCTGGGCCACTACGCCGAGACGAGCGTGTTCCTCGCCCCCATCGAGGTCATCTCCGAGCTGTCGCGGACCGTGGCGCTCGCACTGCGGCTGTTCGGCAACATGATGTCGGGTCACCTCGTCGTCGCGCTGCTCGTGGCGCTCGTCGGTCCGCTCGTCCCGATCCCCCTGATGGCCCTCGACCTCGCGATCGGACTCCTCCAGGCCTACATCTTCACCCTCCTCGCGTGCGTGTACGTCGGCGCCGCGATCCGCGTCGGAGCGCAGCCATGAGTGACCAGACCGTCATCGCCGTCGCCTCGATCCTCGGGGCGGCGATCGTCATGGGCCTCGGTGCCCTCGGCGCCGCGCTGGGCGAGAGTCGCCTGGGTGCCGCGGGCATGGACGCCATCGCGCGCCAGCCCGACGCGTCCGCCGGCCTCACCCGCAACCTGCTCGTCGGGCTCGCGATGATCGAGTCCACGGCGATCTTTGCGCTGGTCATCGCGCTGGTGCTGTTGTTCGCCAACCCGTTCGTCGTCGCCGGGAGCTAGGCGCCCGTGTCGCCCACCGTGTCCGAGCTGCTGTTCGAGCTGCTGAACGTGACCCTGCTCGCAGCGGGCCTCGGGTGGCTGCTGTTCAAGCCCGTGCGGGCTGCCCTCGCCGCGGAGGCTGAAGACCACGCCGCCCGCACCGCCGCGCTGGACGCGCGGCAGGCCGACCTCGACGCGGCCACCACCGCGCTCCAGGCGCGTGAGGCCGCGGCCACGGCCCAGGCCCAGGCCCAGGCCACCCGCCTCCTGGACGCCGCTCGCGACGAAGCGCAGTCCCTTCGCGACGCCGCCGCAGCCGATCAGCAGGCACGAACCGCAGCGTGGGAGACCGAGGCGATCGCACGGCAGGCCGCTGCGGCCCGTGAGGCGGCCGCAGCCACCGCCCACGTGGTCGCCGAGGCGGTGCGGCGACTGCTCGGCCAGGTCGCGGGCCCCGAGCTGGAGCTCGCCCTGCTGCGCACCGCGCTGGACGCGGTCGACGCCGCGGCAGCGCTCGCTGGCAGCCACGCCGGGCGCGTCGACGTCGAGTTGGCCGCCCCTCCGACGGACGCGGCCCAGGCGGTCCTGTCCGCCCGGCTGCCGCCCGACGCCCGTGTCGTCGTTCGGCCGGAGCTGGTCGCCGGAGCCCGCATCGCCACGGGCGTCGGCCTGGTCGACGCCACAGCGCTCGGCCTCGCCCGCCAGGCCGCCGACACCGTGGCCGACCAGCTGGTCGCCCCCCCCACCGATGCCACCACCCCGGCGGCGGCCGTGCGCGGCGCCACACATGGCTGAGCTCGCCGATGTGGTCCTCGACCTCGCGCCGCGGGTGACGGGGCACGTCGTGCGCGTGGCCGACGGGGTCGCGACCGTGCAGGGGCTGCGCGACATCGGCAGTGACGAGCTCGTCCGCCTCGACGACGGCGCCCTGGGCATGGCGCTGGAGCTGGCGCCGGATCACACCGGCGTGGTGCTGCTCACCGACGCCGACCACGTCCGCGTCGGCCAAGGCGTGCGCGCGCTGGGGCGCCTGCCCGACGTGCCCACGGGGCCCGGGCTGCTCGGCCGCGTGCTCGACCCCGTCGGCCGCGCGCTGGACGGACGCCCCGCACCGACGGGACCCCGGCGCCCTGCCTACGCACCGCCGCCCGACCTGCTCGCCCGGGCGGCCGTCGATCGGCCGCTGCACACCGGCATCACGGCCCTGGATGCCGCGATCCCCATCGGACGCGGCCAGCGTCAGCTCGTCGTCGGCGATCACAACACCGGCCGCACCGCGCTCGCCGTCGACATCGTCGTGGCGCAGCGGCACACGGGCGTGCGCTGCGTGGTGGTCGTCGTCGGCAGCCCGATGTCCAGGGTCCTCGCCCTGCGCGACACGCTGGCCCGCGCCGACGCGCTCGACCACACGGTGATCGTGGCGGCCGAGGCCCACGCCACACCCGGCCTGCAGGTGCTGGCGCCCGCAGCCGGGATGGCCGTCGCCGAGGGATTCCGCGACGCTGGCGACGACGTGCTCGTGGTGTTCGACGACCTGACCAAGCACGCCGACGCCTGGCGGGAGCTGGCGCTGCTCCTCGGACGACCGCCCGGTCGCGAGGCCTTCCCCGGCGACATCTTCTACCTGCACGCCGAGCTGCTGGAACGCGCCGCACCCCTGCGGGACGGCGGCTCCATCACCGCCCTTCCCCTCGTCGAGACGACCGACGGCGACCTGTCCAGCTACATCCCCACCAACCTGATCTCGATCACCGACGGGCAGGTGGTGCTCGACGCGGCGCGCTTCGACCGCAACGAGCGTCCCGCCATCGACATCGGACGCAGCGTCAGCCGCATCGGTGGCACCGCCCAGCGCCCGGTGATGCGCCAGGCCGCGCGGGACCTGCGCATCGCGCTGGCGCGCGCCACCTCGCTGGAGGCGCTCACGCGCGTGGGCCTCGACGTCGATCCGCAGACGGCGCGCGCGCTCCAACGCGGTCGGCTCCTGCGCGCCTTGTTGCGCCAGGAGCGCCTGTCGCCCCGCGAGCTGCCCGAGCAGGTGCTCACCCTGGTCGCCGTCGACGCAGGCGCATGGGACGACACGCCACCGGACACCGCCCCCACGCGCCTGGGTGACGCGCTCCGTGCCTGGCGGGCGCTTCACCCCGACGACCACGCCGCCCTCGCCGCAGGCGACACACCCGCGGAAGGCTGGCGCCAGCGCTGGCTGGACGTCGTCGCCCCGAGGCGGGCGTGAGCCGCACGGGTGAGCTCGCGCGCCGCATCGCGAGCCTCGGCGCGCTCGACGACGCAGTCTCGGCGATGTCGTCGCTGTCCGCCCACCACCTCCGTCGGGCCCGCGCGGCCGCGCCTGCCGCACGCGCCTACCGCGACGAGCTCGGTACCGCCCTGGCCCGCGCCGGCGTGGCATTCCCCGTCCCGGGGCCGGGGCCGGCGATGCTCGTCGTGGTGGGAAGCCAGCTCGGCCTCTGTGGCGGCTACAACAGCCGGGTCGCCGAAGCCGCGGTCGCGCGCCGCGCCGCCCTCGGGGCGGGGCCGACGCTGGCGGTCGGTCGGCGCCTGTCGGCCGCGCTGTCCCGTCGCCACCTCGACCCCGACACCCGGCTGGAGGGCGTGACCTCGCTGGACGGCGTCCCCGCGCTGGTCCTCGAGCTCGCCACGCGGGCGCTGGTGGCTCATCACGAACAGGGGCTCGCCTCCGTGGAGATCCTCGCAGCGCGGTTCCGCGGCGTGGGTGACGACGCACCCGACAGCACGACCGTGCTGCCGCTGTCGCTGCCGCCGTCCGACGGCGCACACTGGGCCGTCCGGTACGTCGATCGCCCCCGGATGCAGCACGACGCCGCGCGCGAGCTCCTGTACGTGACCTTGCTCGCCCGCGTGACCGACGCGGTGGCCGCCGAGCACGCCGCCCGTCTGGTCGCCACCCGGCAGGCCGGCACCTGGCTCGACGACCAGGTCACCCGGCTACGTCGTCAGCTCGCGCGGCTGCGCCAGGAGCAGGGCACGCAGGAGACGCTGGAGGTCGCCTCGGCGGCGCGGGTGCGTCGCCGCTGACCCCGTCGCGTCACCCCGCGTCGGCCGCCCGCCGCAGCGACGGCGCGGTGAGCACCATGTGCACGAGCGCGTCGGCGAACGGTGCGGCGTGGGCGGCCAGATCGACGTCGCGGGCGTGGACCAGCCACTGGGACATCGTGCCGACGACGCAGGCGTGGAGCAGCTCGATCGCCAGGCCGACGTCGAGGTCGGACGGGGCGTCACCCGCCGCGATGGCCTCGCGGAGCAGGCCCTCCATGTGGGCCATCGTGCCCGACCGTGAGGCCCGGAGGCGCTGGACGATCGCGCCGTTCTCCTCGAGCTTCTCGCACTTGTGGAACACGATGTCGAGCATGCGCCGCCAGTGGGCGTCCTCGGCCGTCTCGCGCATCAGGTACAGGCAGGCGGCGTGCAGGCGCTGCAACGGCGTGCCGGCCTCCGGGTTCCACGACGACAGCGCCTCGGCCGGCAGCAGGAAGCGGTCGAGCAGGGCCGAGAACAGGTCGGCCTTGTTCTCGAAGTGCACGTAGATGGCACCGCGGGTGAGGCCGGCACGGGCGGCGATGTCGCAGAGCGACGGCCGCGAGACGCCGCGCTCGAGGAACACCTCCTCCGCCGCGTCGAGCAGCTCCTCGCGGGTGCGGGCTGCGTCTTCTTTTGTTCGTCGCGCCACGTGGTCCTGCCCCATTTAGATACATACGTGTATGTATCCAAGTCCAGCCTATGTCCGCTCCGGGGAACGTTCAACCCCCCGGCGCCGACGCCTCGGGGTCACACCGTGAACATGCCAGATCTGCCGCGCCGCGGCCCGACCTTCGGGCTCGCGGCGATTGTCGTGGTGCTCGTCTCCGGCTGCGGCGACAGCGTCGCCGACGCTGCGAGCGCCGGTCCCCCGCCGCCCGAGGTGGCCGTCGTCACCGTCGCGCCGCACGACGTGCCGCGCACCGACGAGCTGCCGGGCCGCGTCACCGCGTCGCGCGTGGCCGAGGTGCGCGCGCGCGCCACGGGCATCGTGCTGTCGCGCCCGTTCGTCGAAGGCAGCGACGTGGCCGCCGGCGACGTGCTGTTCCGCATCGACGACGCCCCCATGCAGGCCGAGGTCGCGCGCACGCTCGCGGCACGCGCGCGGGCGCGCGCGGTCGCCGGACAGGCGCGGGCCCGTGCGCAGCGCTTCGACCAGCTCATCGCGAACCACGCCGTCAGCCAGCTCGAACACGACGACGCCATCGCCGCGCGCGAGCAGGCCGACGCCGACGTCGCGGTCGCGGAGGCCGCGCTGCAGACGGCCCGCCTCGACCTCGACTACGCCACCGTCACGGCCCCCATCGCGGGCCGCATCGGTCGCGCGATGGTCACCGAGGGCGCCCTGGTCGACCGCACGCAGGGCACGCTGCTGGCCACCATCCAGCAGCTCGATCCCGTCTACGTCGATCTGACCCAGTCCGTGGCCCAGGTGCAGGCGCTGCGCGCCGCCGTCGCCGCCGGCACGGTGGACGGCGCCGGCGAGGGCGCGCCCGTCACCCTCGTGCGCGCCGACGGCTCCACGTACGGTCACCCCGGCCGGTTGCTGTTCACCGACGTCTCCGTCGACGAGGCCACCGGCAGCGTGACGCTGCGCGCCGAGGTCCCCAACCCCGACGGTGACCTGCTGCCCGGCGAGTTCGTGCGCGCGCGCGTCGACCAGGGCGTGGTGCCCGGCGCCATGACGGTGCCCCAGCAGGCCGTGTCGCTCGCGGGCGACAGCGCCACCGTGATGGTCGTGGGCGCCGACGGCGCCGTGGCCCCCCGCACGGTCACCCTCGACGGCACCGTCGGCGACGACTGGCTGGTGACCGGCGGCCTGACGGCCGGCGACCGCGTCGTGGTCGAAGGGCTCATGCGCGCCCGGCCGGGCGCCATGGTGCACGCCGTCGCCTGGAACCAGGAGCAGTAGATGGCCCGGTTCTTCGTCGACCGGCCCGTGTTCGCATGGGTCGTGGCCCTGTTCGTGATCCTGGCCGGCGTGCTGTCGCTCCAGGTGCTGCCCATCGCGCAGTACCCCACGGTGGCCCCGCCCTCGGTCAACATCACCGCGACCTTCCCCGGCGCGTCCGCCGCACTCCTCGATCAAGCCGTCACCAGCCTCATCGAGACCGAGCTCAACGGCGCCGACGGGCTGATGTACGTGGAGTCCCAGTCCCAGGCGAACGGCACCGCCCAGATCGTGGCGACCTTCCAGCCGGGCACCGACCCCGATCTGGCCGCCGTCGACGTCCAGAACCGGATGAAGAAGGTGGAGCCGCGGCTGCCGCAGGAGGTCAAGCAGCAGGGCATCGAGGTCACCAAGGCCTCGTCGAGCTTCCTGGTGGTGGTCAGCCTGCTGTCGACCGACGGCACGCGCGGACGCATCGAGCTCGGCGACTACATCTACCGCAACGTGATCGACGAGATCCGCCGCATCCCCGGGGTGGGCCAGGCCCGCGTGTTCGGCTCCGAGAAGGCGATGCGCATCTGGCTCGACCCCGCCGCGCTCGTCGCCCACGAGCTCACCCCGGCCGACGTCACCGCCGCGATCCGTGCCCAGAACCTCCAGATCTCCGCCGGCGGTCTCGGCGACCTGCCCACCCCGTCCAGCCAGCAGATCGCCACCAGCATCGTCGCCACCGGCCAGCTCGACAGCCCCGACGCGTTCCGCGACATCATCCTGCGCGGCAGCGAGGGCGGCGGCGTGGTGCGGCTCGGCGACGTCGCCACCGTCGAGATCGGCGGCGTGTCCTACGCGGTCGACGCCTACACCAACGGCGCCCCCTCGGCCGCCTTCGCGGTGCAGCTGTCGCCCACAGGCAACGCCCTGCAGACCGCGCGCGACGTCGAAGCGAAGATGCACGACCTGGAGCGCTACTTCCCGCCCGGCGTCACCTGGGAGATGACGATCGACAACGCGCAGTTCATCTCGCTGTCGATCGAGGAGGTGGTGCGCACGCTGCTCGAGGCCATCCTGCTCGTGTTCCTCGTGATGTACCTGTTCCTGCAGGACTTCCGAGCCACCCTCATCCCCACCATCGTGGTGCCCGTGGCCCTGCTGGGCGCGCTGGCCACGATGCAGGCGTTCGGATTCTCGATCAACGTGCTCACGATGTTCGGGCTCGTGCTCGCCATCGGCATCGTGGTCGACGACGCGATCGTCGTGGTCGAGAACGTCGAGCGCATCATGGCGGCGGAGGGCTTGTCCCCGCGCGACGCCACGCACAAGGCGATGGGCCAGATCACCGGCGCGATCCTCGGCATCACGCTGGTGCTGTGCTCGGTGTTCGTGCCGATGGCGTTCTTCGGCGGCGCGGTGGGCAAGATCTACCAGCAGTTCAGCCTGTCGATGGTGGCCGCGATCGTGTTCTCGGCGCTGATGGCGCTGTCGCTCACGCCGGCGCTCTGCGCGACGATGTTGCGCCCCGGCCACACCGAGGGCAGCGCCACCACCGGCCCGCTGGGCTGGTTCAACCGTCAGTTCGAGCGCCTGTCCACCCGCTACCACGCAGGGGTCGGGCGCCTGCTCGCGCGTACCGGTCGGGCGCTCGTGGCCTACGCCGCCATCGTCGCGTTCCTCGGCGTCCTCTACGTCCGCCTGCCGTCGGCCTTCCTGCCGCTGGAGGACCAGGGCACGCTCATCACGCTGGTGACGCTGCCGCCTGGCGCCAGTGCCAACCGCACCAAGGAGGTGATGGACGGCATCGACCAGTGGTGGCTCGACCAGGAGGGCGTCGACCGGGTGCTGTCGATCCGCGGCTTCTCCTACAGCGGCAGCGGCCAGAACGCGGGCCTCATCCTGGTGCGCCTGTCGCCGTGGGACGAGCGCGACGCCGACCACACCTCGCAGGCCATCGCCGCGCGCGCCAACCGTGCGCTGTCGTCCACGCGCGACGCGATCGTGTTCGCGCTGAACCCGCCGCCGATCCGCGAGCTCGGGACGTCCTCGGGCTTCTCGTTCCGCTTGCAGGACCGCGGCAACCTCGGCCACGACGCGCTCGTCGACGCACGCAACCGCCTGCTCGCCGCTGCGGGCCGCGAGCCCGGGCTCACCCGCGTGCGCGCCGACGGCCTCGAGGACACCCCCCAGCTGCAGGTCACCATCGACCGACGCAAGGCGAGCGCGCTCGGCGTGCCGTTCAGCGCCATCTCGACCACGCTGTCGACGGCCCTCGGCTCCGCCTACGCCAACGACTTCCCCAACGACGGTCGGCAGCAGCGCGTGCTGGTGCAGGTGGCGCCCGACGCGCGGGCGCGGCCGGACGACATCGGCGATCTCTACGTCCGCAACGACGCGGGCGGCATGGTGCCGCTGGCCGAGCTCGTCACCACGTCGTGGACCGTCGCCCCGGTGCAGATGGTCCGGTACAACGGCTACCCGGCGATGAAGATCACCGGCGAGGCCACCGAGGGCTCGAGCACCGGCGCGGCGATGGCCACGATGGAGCGCCTGGCGAGCGACCTCGGGCCGGGGATCGGCTTCGAGTGGACGGGCACGTCGCTGGAGGAGAAGACCTCCGGCGCCCAGGTGCCGGCCCTGCTCACCCTGTCGCTGCTGGCGGTGTTCCTCTGCCTGGCGGCGCTGTACGAGTCGTGGTCGGTGCCGCTGTCGGTGCTGCTCGTGGTGCCGCTCGGCATCCTGGGCGCCGTGCTCGCGACCAGCGCCCGCGGCCTGCCCAACGACGTGTACTTCAAGGTCGGCCTCATCGCGATCATCGGCCTGTCGGCGAAGAACGCGATCCTGATCGTGGAGTTCGCCAAGGAGCTGCAGGAGGACGGCATGGACGCGGTGCAGGCCACGCTCGAGGCCGCCAGGCTCCGCTTCCGACCGATCCTGATGACCTCGATGGCGTTCATCCTCGGCGTGGTGCCGCTGGTGATCGCGTCGGGCGCCGGGTCGGCCTCCCAGCGCGCCATCGGCACGGCCGTGATGGGCGGCATGGTCGCGGCCACCGTGCTCGCCGTCTACCTCGTGCCCGTGTTCTTCGTGGTGGTGCGGGGGTGGGGGGGCTGGCGGGCTCGCGCCCCGGACCCCTCTTCGCCCGTCACGCCCCACACCGGCGGCGTCGAGGAGGTGCGTCATGCGTGACCTGCGCGCGCTCGTGCTGGCGCTGCCGCTGACGCTGTCGGCGTGTCTCGCCCCGAAGTACGTCCAACCCGACAGCGGCGTGGCCGACGCGTTCCCCGGTGCCACGGAGGACGTCGACGGCGCCGTCGCCGCCGCCGACCTCGGGTGGCGCGAGGTGCTGCGCGACCCGCACCTTCAAGCGCTGATCGACACCGCCCTGGAGAACAACCGCGATCTGCGCCTGGCGATGCTCCAGGTCGACCGCGCCAAGGCCGCCTACCGCATCACGATCGCCAACCGGATCCCGGATCTGAACCTGGAGGCTAGCGCCACCACGTCGCGCTCGGTGTTCGGGCCAGGCCTCGCGGCCGAGGGCACGGTCTACCGTGTGGGCGTGTCGATGCCGGCGTTCGAGCTCGATCTGTTCGGCAGGCTGCACCAGGAGAGCCAGGCGGCGCTGCACCGCTACCTGGCCACCGAACAGGGTGCGCGCACCGCACGCATCAGCCTGATCGGCCAGGTGGCGACCGGATGGCTCGCAGAGCGCTCCCTCGCCGAGCAGCAGGCGCTCGCCGATCGCACCCGGGCCTCCCGTGTCGACGCGCTCGACCTGGTGCGCGACCGGTTCGACGCCGGCGTCGTGTCCGAGCTCGACCTGCGGCAGGCCGAGTCCCTGGTCGCCCAGGCCGACGCGACCGTCGCGAGCCTGACGCGCGAGCACGCCCAGGCCATCGGCACGCTCACGCTGCTCGTCGGTGCGCCGATCGCTGCCGCCGTCGACGTCACGCCACTCGCCGACGTCGACCTCGCGAACCGCCTGCCGGCCGGCCTGCCGTCCGACCTGCTCCAGCGCCGCCCCGACATCCGCGCGGCCGAGGAGCGTCTGAGGGCGGCCAACGCCGACATCGGGGCGGCTCGCGCGGCGTTCTTCCCGCGCATCAGCCTCACCGGCAGCGTCGGCACCGCCAGCTCGGACCTCGGCGCCCTGTTCACGGCGGGCACGGGCGTGTGGTCGTTCATCCCCGCCCTCGTCCAGCCGCTGTTCGGCATCGCGCGCAACATCGCCAACCTCAAGGTGTCCGAGGTCGACAAGAAGATCGCCGTCGCCACCTACGACAAGACCGTCCAGGAGGCCTTCCGCGACGTCGCGAACGCGCTGGTGGCCCGCGAGCCGCTCGACGCCCAGGTCGCCGCCCTCACCGCACTCCGCGACGCCGAGTCCGACCGCGCCGTCCTCGCGCAGCAGCGCTACGACGCGGGGGTGTCCAGCTACCTCGACGTCCTCGACGCGCAGCGGTCGCTGCTGGACGCCGAGCGCACGCTCGTGCAGGTGCGCGAGCTGAGGCTGGTCAACACCGTGACCCTGTACGAGGCGCTCGGCGGCGGCGTCGCGGAGCACACCGCGGTCGCGGCCGCCCCGTAGGTCACCGCAGGCGCCAGGCGCCCAGCGTCATCGGGCGGACGTGCCGCGGGTGGTGGGTGTTGAGCTCAGGCACGTCGACGGTGCGCTCGAGCACGGGCGTCCCGGTGGTCCATCGGGCACACCCCGGGTCCGCGCCCTCGGCGGAGATGGCGCAGTCCAGCGTGGCCACGAACAGCACGCAGTCCGGCGTCACCGGACTGTCGGGCACCAGCGCGGCCGGCGACGCCGTCGCCAGGAGGCCGTCGTCGACGGGGCGTAGGACGGGCACCGGCATCGCCGGACCGAACAGCACGGTGCGGAACGTCAGCGCGTCGGTCCAATGTCCGCCGTGGGCGACCACGCGCGTGGCCATCACGCAGGTGGGAAAGCGCGCCTCCACCTCGGCGAGGAAGCGCGCCCCCGCGGTCTGCGTGTCGTTCGGTGGCTGCCACGGCGGCACCGCGAGCTCGGCCGGCGCGCCCAGGCGCGGGAGCAGCGCCGTCACCGCGACCCCGAGCGCCACCGCGCGCCGCGCCCGGGTCGGCAGCCCCGCGGCCCCCACCACGGCCAGCACGGCGAAGGCGCCGAGGAGCGGCGCGAGGTAGCGCAGCGTCTCGAACGGTGCGGCCCCCAGGTGCGACACGTCCGCGATCACGTGCGCGAGGCCGACCACAGCGGTGACCCCCACCCATCCGGCGGCTCCCTGCCGCAGCCCCCGCGCCAGCCCCGCGAGCACGAGGACGGCCAGGCCGAGCGGCAGGAAGGCCAGCAGATCGAGCGGCAGCCGGAGCCCCTGCAACCCGTCCCAGGACAGCACCGGCGGGAGCTGTCCGACCGAGGCAGGCGGCGCGTCGAGCCAGACGTACGCATGCTCGATCCCCGCGACGGCGACGGTCTGCGCGCACCACGCGGCGAGCGCGAGCACCGCCCACCGCTGGCGCGCGACCCACGCGTCCACGCGGTCCACCATCCCCGGATCGACTGCGCTGGCGATCGCGACGGCGGCGAGCGGCACCCCGAGCCCGGCGAACTCGAAGCGGACCTGCGCCAGCGTCGACGCCACCAGCGCCGTCACCATGGCACCGACGGCGCGGACGCTGCGGTTCCGGTCCCTGGACGCGACGACGCCGTGGAACCCCACGAGCGACAGCAGCACCGCCGTGCCCGCGGGCCCCTCCGACAAGGCCGCGGCCCGCGCCCACGGGCTGCACGCCACCGCCAGCACCACGGCCGCGGTCAGCGCGCGCCCCACCCCCACACGTGCCGTCACGGTCAGCGCCCCCAGGGCGACGACGCACAGCACCAGGTTCAGCCACACCACCACCCGCCAGGTGACGAAGCCCGGCGGCAGCGTGCTCGGATCGGGGGCGAGCGGCAGCGCGGGCGGCAGCTGCAGCGCGACGTGCACGTAGTCCTCAGTGCCCTCGCGGGTCATCCACAGCGCGTCGAGCGGCAGCGCCGTCGGCCCGGCGACGACGAGCGCCGCGACGCCCACGAGCACCGCCAGCCCCACGGCCGCCGTCGGCCGACGCAGGGCCGGACGATGCGCCAGCAACGTCACGACGAGGACCACCCACGTGGCCAGGGTGAGGAGGCCGGTCACGGGGGTCCCCCGGTCGACCTGCGTCGCCCCGTTCCCACCACGCCACCTCCTGCCTGTGCGATCCGTGGAGGGTGGCACGCACACCCCCGCCGGGCAAGCGCGGCGTGGCACGGGCGTCGGGAGCGCGCGGTTGACGACGCAGGCGTCGCGGACGGGATCGTCGGTCGACCCCGTCCGGTGCGCGCAGGAACGAACACGGTTTTCAGTGTACGGTTTCTTCGGGTTTCCACGTGCGCCGGCTACCGTGAGAATCCGAAGGGCTCTACCGTGGAGGGGCGTGTCGACGCCCCACGGAGCCCCGAATGCCCCGCCGCGCCGCCCCATCCCCTGCGCACCTCGGCACCCGAACGGGTCGGGTCGTCGGGTGGGCGTGGATCGTCGCGCTGGCAGCGTGCCAGCCCCTCGGCGACGACCGTCCGCCGATCTCGGCCGACCACATGCTCTGCACCCACGTCGACGTGCCCTGCAGCAGCTGTCATCCGGCCGACGCGCCGCCCGGCCCGCTCGACCCGACCTGCGTGAGCTGCCACGACACCACCCGGCCGCTGACGCACCCGGACAGCGCCGAGGCCTGCGCCACCTGTCACACCGGCTGCGGCTGGGAAGGCGCGGCGGGCGTCCACCCCGAGGGCTTCGACGCCGCAGCAGCACACGGCGTCGCCGCGAACCTCCAGGCCGATCCCACCGGCGACTGCGCCGCCTGTCACGGCGCCGACCTCGCCGGGGGCACGTCGCCCGACGGGTGGCAGGCGCCCGGCTGCGACAGCTGCCACGCCGACAACGGCCACGCCGACTGGCGCACCGACTGCACCTTCTGCCACGGCGGCGAGGGCGGCGACGTCCTCGGCGCCCCGCCCCAGGACCTCGACAACACCACGGATCCCGCATCCGTCAGCTTCCAGGCGCACGCCACCCACGTCGCCGTGGGCGACCACCCGACGTGGACCTGCGACACCTGCCACCCCGTCGTGACGGACCTGCTCGACCCCGGGCACGTGCGGGACGACACCCCCGGTGCCGCGGAGGTCGACTTCACGGCAGGCACCAGCCCCAACGCCCGCTGGGACGGCACCAGCTGTTCCGACTCCTGGTGCCACGGCAACGGGCAGATCGATGGCGCCGTGCTCGACGGCCTCACGCCCCTGTCCTGCGACGGCTGCCACGGCACGACGCAGACCCGCTGGGCCGACCTCTCGCCCGTCCACAGCGACCACCTGCTGGGCGATCCGACGATCTCCTGCACCTCCTGCCACGCCCACGTCGTCGACGCGCTCGGTGACGTCGTCGGCCCCGATCTGCACGTCGACGGCGCGCTGGAGGTCGCCTTCGCCGAGCCCGGCATGACGCCCGGCGCCACGCCCCTGTCCTGCGACGGCACCTGCCACGGCGTGGTCCACACCGGCGGCGGCGTCGGCCATCCCCCCGGCTACGACGCACCCGACGTCCACGGCCTCGACAGCAACCTCCAGGTCTCCGACTGCACCACCTGCCACGGCGCCGATCTCACCGGTGGCGCCTTCGCCCCCGGCTGCGACACCTGCCACGCCCAGAACGGCCACCCCGACTGGCGCACCGACTGCACCTTCTGCCACGGCGGTGAGGGCGGCGACCTCCTCGGCGCCCCGCCCGAAGACATCGACAACAACACCAACCCGGCCACGATCACCTTCCAGGCCCACCAGACGCACGTCGCCGTCGGCGACCACCCGACGTGGACCTGCGACACCTGCCACCCCGTCGTCACCGACCTGCTCGACCCCGGGCACCTCCGCGATGCCACCCATGGTCACGCCGAGGTCGACTTCACGGCAGGCACCAGCCCCAACGCCCGCTGGGACGGGACGTCGTGCTCCGACTCCTGGTGCCACGGCAATGGGCAGGTCGACGGCGCCGTGCTCGACGGCCTCACGCCCCTGTCGTGCGACGGCTGCCACGGCACGACGCAGACCCGCTGGGCCGACCTCTCGCCCGTCCACAGCGACCACCTGCTGGGTGATCCGACGATCTCCTGCACCTCCTGCCACGCCGACGTCGTCGATGCGCTCGGTGACGTCGTCGGCCCCGATCTCCACGTGGACGGCACGCTGGAGGTCGCGTTCGCCGACCCCGGCATGACGCCCGGCACCACGCCCCTGTCCTGCGACGGCACCTGCCACGGCGTGGTCCACACCGGAGGCGTGGTCGGCCACCCGCCCGGCTACGACGCTCCCGACGTCCACGGCCTCGACAGCAACCTCCAGGTCTCCGACTGCACCACCTGCCACGGCGCCGATCTGACCGGTGGCGCCTTCGCCCCCGGCTGCGACACCTGCCACGCCCAGAACGGTCACCCCGACTGGCGCACCGACTGCACCTTCTGCCACGGCGGCGACAACGGCGACGTCCTCGGCGCACCCCCCGAGGACATCGACAACAACACCAACCCGGCGACGATCACCTTCCAGGCCCACCAGACCCATGTGGCCGTCGGCGACCACCCGACGTGGACCTGCGACACCTGCCACCCCGTCGTCGCCGACCTGCTCGCCCCCGGGCACCTCCGCGACAGCACGCCCGGGACTGCCGAGCTCGACTTCACGGCGGGCACCAGCCCCACGGCTCGCTGGAACGGCACCAGCTGCTCGGACGCGTGGTGCCACGGCAACGGCGTCACCCCAGGCGCCGTCGCGGACGGCCTCACGCCGCTGACGTGCAACGGCTGCCACGGCACGACCCCTGCACGGTGGCCCACCATGAGCGCCATCCACGACGACCACCTCGCCGCGGATCCCACGATCTCGTGCGCGTCGTGCCACGCCGACGTGGTCGATGCCGCCGGCGTCGTCGTCGGTCCCGACCTGCACGTCGACGGGGCCCTGGAGGTCGCGTTCGCCCAGCCCGGCATGACCCCGGGCCCGACACCGCTGACGTGCAGCGGCACCTGCCATGGCGTCGACCACGTCGACGGCGTCGTCGGCCACCCCCCAGGCTACGACGCCCCCGACGTGCACGGCCTCGACGCCAACCTGCAGCGCACGGACTGCCGCACCTGCCACGGCGCCGACCTGACCGGCGGTCCCCACGCGCCCGGCTGCGACAGCTGCCACAGCCTCAACGGCCACCCCGACTGGCGGACCGACTGCACCTTCTGCCACGGCGGCTCGGGCGGCGACACCACCGGTGCGCCACCGCAGGACATCGACAACACCGTCACCACCCAGCTGCTGGCGTTCATGGCCCACCGGATCCACCTCGATCCCACCCGCCACGCGACCTACACCTGCGGCACCTGCCACGGCGTCGCCACCGACCTGTACACCCAGGCCCCGGCGGACCCCGGCCACATCTTCGACGGCACGCCCGGCCGCTCCGAGGTCGCGTTCACCGGCATCGCCACCGGCGGCGCCTGGGTGGCCGGCACCTCGACGTGCACCAACCAGTACTGCCACGGCAACGGCCAGAACACCGTGTCCATCGCGGACGGTACGACGAGCCTGTCCTGCCACAACAGCTGCCACGCCGACCGCACCAGCACCTCCGACGCCTGGCAGCGCATGTCGGGCAACCACAAGCACCACCTCGAGCAGGGCTACGCCTGCGCCGAGTGCCACGCCGACGTGACCGACAGCAGCCAGACGATCATCGGCCCGGCGCTGCACGTGGACGGCGACCCCGACATCGCCTTCCTGAACACGAACGTCACCCTCAACGCCAACGGCACCTGCAGCGGGACGTGCCACGGAGAGCGCCACCAGAATGAGCGCTGGTGACCGTCGGACGTCCGCGAGGCGCCCCTGGACCCGGGCCAGCCGCACGCTGGCGTGGACCTGGTGGGCCGTGTCGCTGCTCGTGGCCGCGGTGGCGTGGGCCCAGTCGATGGGCGGCTTCCTCAGCCCCGGCGAGCTCGCCGCCCCCCACGCCGACCTGTCCGGCGTCACCGACTGCCTCGCGTGCCACGAGGTCGGCGCGGGGGTGTCCGCGACCCGGTGCATGACGTGTCACGACACGGTGCGGGACCAGGTCACCCGGCACACGGGCTTCCACGCCGACAAGGGCACCACCTGCGAGCGCTGCCACCCCGATCATCGCGGGTCGGACTTCCACCTCGTCCAGATGGACACCACGTCCTTCGACCACACCCCCACCGGGTTCGCCCTGAAGGGCGCGCACGCCCGCGCCGCCTGCGAGGACTGCCACACGACCCCCGGCACCTGGACCGGCCTGTCGACGGGGTGTGTGGACTGCCACGGCGACGACGATCCCCACGGACGCGCCGCCGGCCACGCCCGGCTCGAGGACTGCGCGAGCTGCCACGACACCCGCCGTTGGTCGGCCGTCGACCTGACCGCCGTGCGCTTCGACCACACCGACCCCAAGCAGGTCGACTTCACGCTGCACGGCCAGCACACCGACGTCGCCTGCACGGCCTGCCACGACGCCTGGCACTTCGCGCCCGTGGCCGCCGAGGCCTGCGTCGACTGCCACGACGACCTGCACCACGGACAGTTCGCCCCCCGCACCTGCGACACCTGCCACACCGTCGACGTGCCCGACTTTTCGCTGCGCGGCTTCGACCACACCACCACGGACTGGCCGCTGACCCGCGGCCACAAGGGCGTCGCGTGCGAGGCCTGCCACGGCGACGGCGCGAAGGGCCGCTACGTCGACCTGCCCCACGACCGCTGCAGCACCTGCCACGCCGACCCCCACGGCGGCCAGTTCTCGCCGCGGGACTGCGTGGCGTGCCACGACCCCGACCAGACCTCGTTCGCGCTCAGCAGCTTCGACCACGACCGCACCGACTTCCCCTTGCACGGCGCCCACGCCGACGTGGCCTGCGAGACCTGCCACGGCCCCGGCACGGCCGCGACCTTCTCCGACCTGCCGTTCGACGACTGCACCAGCTGCCACGACGACCCGCACGCCGCGCGCTTCGCGCCTGACCGCTGCGACAGCTGCCACACCGACGGGTCGTGGCAGGTGACGACCTTCGACCACGGCCGCACCGACTTCCCGCTGACCGGCGCCCACACCGAGGTCGCCTGCGAGACCTGCCACGGCCCCGAGGAGGCCCACGCGCTCGCCGGGCTGCCCCATGCCGCCTGCACCGACTGCCACGCCGACGACGACCCCCACGGCGGTACCCCGACCACCGCCAGCTGCACGGTGTGCCACGTCACCGCCGCGTGGGCGCAGGTCGACGTCCCCCACGAGACGCTGACCGGGTTCGCCCTGGCCGGGCGCCACGCGCCGCTGGCGTGCACCGCGTGCCACGACGACCCGGGCTTCGTCGGCGCCGACCCCGCCTGTGCGAGCTGCCACGAGCCCGACCGACCCCGCGACCACTTCGAGGGCGACTGCGGGGGCTGCCACCTCGTCGACGGCTGGGCCGCCGCGAGCCTGGGCGGCACCGACCACGCCAGCACGGGCTTCCCCCTGCACGGGGCCCACACCACGCTGCCCTGCGACGCCTGTCACACCGGCGCCCCGTCGCTCGGCCCGTTCTGCACGGACTGCCACGCCGACGACGACCCCCACCGCAACCTGCTCGGCAACGCCTGCGAGACGTGCCACGGCCCGCTGGACTGGTCGTTCGTCCGCTTCGCCCACGCGACCACGGGCTGGCCCCTGCGTGGCGCCCACGCGGTCGCCGCCTGCGTCGACTGCCACCCCACCGGCTACGTCGGGACCCCGACCGCGTGTCGGCGCTGCCACGAGGCCGACCGCCCGCACGACGCGCTGCACGCCGACCCCGTCACCGCCACTTGCGACGTGTGCCACCGCCCCTACGCGTGGGAGCCGACCCGGTGGCCGGGCGGAGGCGACCGGTGACGCCGTGGCTGCTGGCGTGGCTCGCCCTGGCGGCGCCGTCGTGGGCGCAGGACGGCGCGCTCGCCTCCACGACGACGCGATCGTCGTCGGGCGCGGCGCCCGGCTGGGTCCGCAACCGGCTGACCACCGGCGCGTGGTTCGGCTACGCGCAGACCACGGGAGACGCCGATCTCGAGGTGATCGTCAGCGACGCGCTGACCGCGTCGCTCGCGCACCGCGACGGCCTGGACGTGCGCTTCCTGTTCGCGGGCCGCACGGGCATCCGCACGCTCGACGGCCGCCTCGACGACCCGCGGGTCCGCGCGCTCGGTGT
>JACKEP010000036.1 GCA_020632915.1 Alphaproteobacteria bacterium
AGAACAGGGTGCGGGCACGCTCCGCCAGGGCCTTCGTGCTGCGCGGCTCGAGTGCGACGGCCTCGTCGTAGTCCTTGAGCGCCTCGCGGTTGCGGCGCATGAGGTTGAAGGCGAAGCCTCGGTTCATCCAGGTCTGGACGTCCAACGGATCGAGCTCGAGGGCCCTGGTGTAGGCCTCGACCGCCGAGAGGTTGTCGCGACAGCGGCTCAAGCGGAAGCCGAGGTTGCTGAGGAACCGGGCATCGTCGTCCCCTGCCAGCCGCAGGGCGCGCCGGAACTCCACGATCGCCGTCGGCTGGTCCCCCGCATCCATGAGCACCAGCCCCAGCTGGTAGTGGATGTCGGCGTCGCCGGGCTCCAGCTCCGAGGCGCGGCGGAACGTCTCGATCGCCTCGTGGCGGCGATGGAGGTAGCCGAGCGCGCGTCCCTTCTCGACCAACACGGCGACGTCGTCCGGCGCCTCCTCCAGCCACGCGTCGCACACCTCCAGCGCGCGATCGTGCCAGCGGCTGGCGATGAGGTTGCGCACGTAGTCGACGAAGTCCGAGGGTTCCTGCGGCAGATCGACCAACCGGGCGGTGCCGGTGTGCGCGCGGGCCTCCTGCTTGCGGTTGCGGGCGAACTCGATCGTCTTGCGCGCGCCGATGTGGTTCGGATCGAGCAGCAGCGCCCGCTCGGCGGCCTCGATGGCCCCGTCGTAGTCTCCGGCGCCGTTCATGGCGTACGCGCCGTTGGCGTGCAGCTGGGCCGTCTCCAACCCGGCGTCGTGCCGCAACGTCGCGTAGGTCGCGATGCTGTCGTCGTAGTACCGCTGGCGGTTCATCGCCTCCGTGAGCATGGCGGCCGTGGTGCCATCGAGGAGCTCGAGCTCCTGCAGGCGTCGCAGGTCGGCCAGGGCATCGGCGAAGCGATGGAGACGGAAGTGGAAGTGCGCCCGGTCCGACAGCGCCCGCGTCAGCTCGCCATCGGTGGCGGCCGCTTCGACCGCTCGGTTCAACCGCACCTCCTCATTGACGATCGGCGTCCCCCAGCGACCCGCACGGGGCTCGGGCGCCACGTCGTCGGGCTCCGGCTCCGCACGCGACGCCGCCACCGCTTCGAGTGCCGCTCGAAGCGGCTTGACGACGGCGAGCGCGATGTGAAGACGCGATGCGTACTTCGTGTAGGGAAACCCCCGGAGGTCGAACGGAATCGCGTCCGTGCAGGCCTCCTGGACCAGCAGGATGACCGGCTTGCCGAGGCCTCGACCCAGGCCGATCTCGTAGGCGACGTTCGCGCTCGGCGCGCTCAGATCCGCCACGACGACATCGGCGGCGCGGATCCCCTGCTCGATCAGGTCGACAATCTGGGTTCCGGCGGTGTTGACCTTGTCGACGCGGACGCACTCCACTCCTGCGTCGGCGCAAGCCTGCGCGACCATGAGGTAGTGCAGCTCCCACTGCTCCCGCTCGGACACGTCGTCGCCGAACGGTGTGGACAAGAACACAGAGGTCATGTTGAAGCTCCCATCTAACGATCTGATTCTGATTCGTGAAACATGGCCGAAGCGTCCGCCGCACACCGACCCGGCGTTTGGCTACATCCCGAGCCACCGGCGCAACCACTCGTGCGCATCACCGAGGAGCGCAGCGAGCAGTCCGAGGAGGGCGACCAGCAACCGCGCGAGCGCGAGTGCGCTGGAATTCAGGTAGGCCCACACCTCGCGGCACCGCGCTGCCACCGGCCCGTCGGGACGCTCAGTGCGCGAAGGTCTGCTGCGCAGCCAACCGAAGGCCACGGCGGGCACCACAGCTACCGCCGCGTACAGCCCATTGCCGAGGGCGCTCTGTACGATCCCCCACAGGTATTCCCACAGGCTCTCCAAGCCCATGACGACCTCCAACTCTTCGATGGCGCGGCGGAATCACGACGTGAGAAGGCAATGAATCAATAGGAAGTAAGCGAACTAATCGAACTATTGGCGCAGTCGCACATACCCCTCCCCGACGCATGGGTGGAGGAGGACGACGCGTGTTCTATACAGAGCATGTCTGCATGCATTCGTCGACACAATTCCGCACGATCGCGTGCAGGACGCGCCCTCGATGCCATCTGTCCCTCGTCGACGCGACCAGGGCAGCTCGCGGGTCTGGCGCGCGCCCCGCGCGCCGCCTACGCCCGCGACCGCCGCGCCCGCTGCACCAACCGGCGCATGCGCGCCTGCAGCACGGCCGGGTCGAACGGCTTGGCCACGTAGTCGTCGGCACCGAGCTCCAGGCCCAGCACCTGGTGCGGCTCGCGGCCCTTGGCCGTGAGCATCATCACGTGCAGGTCGGACGTGGCGTCGTCTGCGCGCAGCGTGCGCAGCACCTCGAAGCCGTCGGTGTCCGGCAGCTCGACATCGAGGACGAGCAGGTCGAACCGCGTGCGGCCGAGGGCCTCGAGCGCCGCGGCGCCGGTCCCGACGACCTGGGCCTCCAGCCCCGCCCCGTGGGCGATCTCGGCCACCATGCGCGTGACCGACGGATCGTCGTCGCACACCAGCACGCGGCCCTCGTGGCTCGGCTCCTCGGTCTGGCAGAGCCGCACCACGCCGGGCTCCGTCGCCGCGTCGAGCACCTGCACCAGCAGCGCGCCCAGCGCACCGGATCGGCCGGCGACCGCGCTCGCGGCGAGCGCCGGGGTGACCGTGACCTCCCCCACCACGACCGGCTGCGACGCCGCGTCGAGCGCTGCGCGCACCCACGCCGCCGCCGCTTCGGGCGTCTCCTCCGGCGCCAGCCACGTGAACACGGCGCCATCCCAGCGCGCCAGGTGCAGGTCGGGAGGCAAGGCCCCGCGCACACGGCGCGCGACCTCGACGACCACGGCGTCCCGCACGGCCTCGGACGCCGTGTCCGCCGCGTCCGTCCATGCGATCGCACCGAGCGTCCAGGCGGCCGCGGTGTCGTGGGTGTGCTCGGCCCGCAGCGCGACCAGCCGGAACGCCGCCCGGTCGGGCAGCCGCGTGAGCGGGTCGATGGTGTGGTCGTCGTGGCGGCGCCGCGCCGACTCCACGGCCGCCGCGACGGACACCAGGTCGAGGGGTCGAGCGTGGTAGGACACCGCCCCCGACGCGAGCGCCCAGGCGCGGGCCGCGCGATCGTCCGGCCCCAGCACCACCACGGGCACCTCGTGCGTCGCGCGCGGCGGACGCGTGGACAGGCGCGCGATGTCGAGGCCGGGCAGGGCGAGGTCGAGCACGATCACGGCCGGCATCTCCTGCTTCAGCGCGCGTCGTGTGGACTCGGCGTCGCGCAGCACGCGCACGGCCTGCCGGGGTTGTCGCAGGGCTGCGTCGAGCGCCCGCTCGGTGTCGGGATCGCCGGTGGCGACCAGCACGACCGGCAGGTCGAGGGTGGTGTGGGGCTCGGACAGGTGCCGCAGCACGTAGATCAGCGCCGTGGACCGCCCGACGATCTCGTCGAGCGGCGCGTCCTCCACCTCGGCGGCGGCCTGCGACACGCTGGGGTAGCCGAACGTGCCCCCCGACCCCCGCAGCGCGTGCGCGAGCCGTCGCAGGCGGGTGATGGCGCCCGGAACGCCCTCGACGTGGGCGGTGGCCGCCTCGCGGAGCTGCTCGGCCTTGTCGGCGAGGGAGCGGCGGTACCACGCCGACAGATCGTCGAGGCGCGCCGACGGCGTGGCCGGCACGAGGGGCACCGTCGACGCGTGGGGCACCGACAGCTCGACCGTGAGCGTGGCCCCGTCGCTCACGTCGGCGTGCGCACGCGAACGCGAGCCCGCGACCGGCGTCGTCGGGAGCTCGGGCAGCACCTCCTCGAGGGCCGCCGCGAAGGCCGCAGCCTCCTGGAAGCGATCCTCGGGCAGGTACGCCAGCGCGCGCTGGAGCGCGGGCCGAAGGGCGTCCGGCACCGTGGCCCACCGGGGAGAGTCCTCCCGCACGGCGAACAGGTCGATCGGCGTCTCGCTGGTGACCAGCTCGAACAGCGTGGCGGCCGCAGCGTACACGTCCGCAGCCCGGGTGACGGTGCGCGCGTCGGTGCGCTGCTCGGGCGCCATGTAGGCGAACGTGCCCAGCGACACGCCCGCCCGGGTGTGGCGGATCCCGTCGGCGTCCTCCCGCTCCAGGCGCGCGATGCCGAAGTCGGTGACGAGCGCGCGTCCCTGCCCGTCGAGCAGGATGTTCATCGGCTTGACGTCGCGGTGGATCACGCCCGCCGCGTGGGCCGCGCTGAGCGCAGCCAGCACGTCGAGCGTGAGACGGACGGCACCGTCGACCGGGTAGGCGCCGCGGGCGTCGAGCAGCGAGCCGACGCTGCCCCCCTCGGCGAGCGCCATCACCATGAACGTGGCCTCGGCGTCGTCGCCGTAGTCGTAGACCCGCACGATGTTCGGGTGGTCGATCGAGGCCATGGCCTGGGCCTCGCTGGCGAATCGCGAGCGGTAGCGGGCGTTCCGCCGCGCCCCCGGCTTGAGGCGCTTGATGGCACGCGCCGCCCGGAGCACGCGGTCCCACGCGCGGTGGACGGTGGCCATGCCCCCCTCCCCGATCCGCTCGTGGAGCTCGTACCGGCCCCTCAGCAGCTCCACCCGATCCTCCCGGCGCGGGCCGACGTCCGGCGACCGGACGTCTCTTCACCATGCCACATTGCGCCCCACGCGCCAGCGCCCCACAATGTGACCGGAATCCCGGACGCGTCCCCGTGCGGTGTCCGCTGTGGGAGCGCCGTGCCCGAGGAACCGAGAACGCTGCTGTTCGTCGACGACGACGACGACATCCGGACCATCGGCAGGATGTCGCTGGAGAGGGTGGGGGGGTGGACCGTGCACCTCGCGGCGTGCGGCGCGGAAGCCTGCGCGCTCGCGCGCACACACCTCCCCGACGGCATCATCCTCGACGTGATGATGCCCGGCCAGGACGGGCTGCAGACGCTCGCTGCGCTGCGCGCCGACCCGATCACGGCGTCGATTCCCGTCATCTTCCTGACCGCCAAGGTTCGCTCCGAAGACATCGACCGCTACCTGGGACAAGGTGTGACGGGGGTGATCCGGAAACCGTTCGATCCCCTGGAGCTCCCCCACCGCGTGCGGGCGCTGCTCACAGCGTCCGCGTCCGCGGCGACCACCGACCCGGCGTCGGACTGACCCCGGGGACGCGCCCTCGAAGACCGGGTTTCGCACGCCGGGTGTCCGTGGTACGCTCGTAACTCACATCAGAGTCACGCACCCCCACGATGCGACGTTGGACCCAAGACGACAGCTGGCACTTCCACCAGGGGAGCCACGACCGCCTCTACGAGGTGCTCGGCGCCTTCCCCAGCACCGGTGTGGCCCGGCCATCCACGCTGTTCCGGGCGTGGGTGCCCGACGTGGAGGCCGTCAGCGTCATCGGTGACTTCAACGACTGGTCCACCGACGCGCACCCGATGAAGCGCCTCAAGGACGCCGACGTGTGGGAGGTCCGCGTCCGCGGCGCGCGTCCCGGCCAGCACTACAAGCTCCGCATCCTCACCACCGACGGCCGGATCCTCGACAAGGCCGATCCGTTCGCCACGCTCACCGAGGCCCCGCCGCAGACCGCCTCCCGCATCCCGTTCCCCGCCGCCGCCCTGCACGACGACGCCTGGCTCGCGCGACGCGCCGCCACGGACGCCCTGCGCGCCCCGATGTCCGTCTACGAGGTGCACGCGGGCTCGTGGGATCGCCATCCCGACGGGCGCTACCTCGGGTGGCGGGAGCTCGCGCCGCGCCTGGCCGACCACGTCACGCGCCTGGGCTTCACGCACGTCGAGCTGCTCCCGGTGATGGAGCACCCCTACGATCCGTCGTGGGGCTACCAGGTCACCGGCTACTTCGCGCCCACGGCACGCTTCGGGTCACCCGACGATCTGCGCTGGTTCATCGCGCACTTCCACCAGCGGGGCCTCGGCGTGATCCTCGACTGGGTGCCGGCCCACTTCCCCACCGACGCCCACGGCCTGTACCGCTTCAACGGCGACGCCGTCTTCGAGCACCCCGACCCGCGGCGCGGCTGGCACCCCGACTGGACCACGGCGATCTTCGACTTCGGTCGGCCCGAGGTGCGCAGCTTCCTGCTGTCGTCGGCCTGCTACTGGCTCGACGTCTTCCACGCCGACGGCCTGCGCGTCGACGCCGTCGCCTCGATGCTCTACCTCGACTACTCGCGCCAGCCCGGGGAGTGGCTGCCCAACGCCCTGGGCGGTCGCGAGAACCTCGAGGCGATCGATCTGGTCCGCGCGGTCAACCAGCACGTCCACGCCCGCTTCCCCGGCGCCCTCACCATCGCCGAGGAGTCGACGGCGTGGCCTGGCGTCACCGCCCCGATCGAGGCCGACGGCCTGGGCTTCGATCTCAAGTGGGACATGGGGTGGATGAACGACTCCCTGCGCTATCTCGCGCGCGAGCCGATCCACCGGGGGCACCACCACGACGAGGTCACGTTCCGACCGATGTACCAGTACGCCGAGCACTTCGTGCTGCCGCTGTCCCACGACGAGGTCGTGCACGGCAAGCGCTCGCTCGTGCGCAAGATGCCGGGCGACGCCTGGCAGGCCCGGGCCACGCTGCGCCTCCTCCTGGCCAAGCAGTGGGCCGAACCGGGCAAGAAGCTGCTGTTCATGGGCAGCGAGCTCGCCCCCGACCACGAGTGGAACGCCGATCAGCCCCTCCCCTGGCAGATCCTGGCCACCCCCGGCCAGGGGGGCATCGCGCGCCTGCTCGCCGATCTGAACGCGCTGTACCGTGCGTGGCCGGCACTGGCCGACGGCGACGCGGACCCCGGTGGCTTCACGTGGGTAGACTGGTCCGACAAGGCGCGCAGCGTGCTGTCGTGGCTGCGCCTGCACCGCGACCCTGCGGTTCCGCCCGTGCTGTTCGTCGCCAACTTCACCCCGGAACCACGCGACGCCTACCGGCTCGGCGTCCCGGTGCCCGGGGCGTGGACGGTGCTGCTCGACACCGACGCCGGGGCGTACGGCGGGTCGGACTACCCGGTGGGCGCCCCGCTGCGCACCGAGGCCGTGCCCGCCCACAAGCGCAAGGTCTCCCTGACCGTCAACCTGCCGCCGCTCGGCGCCCTGTTCCTGGCGCCGGGCTGAGGACGTCGTGGCCTACGTCTGCATCCACGCCCACCTCTACCAGCCGTCCCGCGAGGATCCGTGGACGGGTGTGTGGCCCGTCGAGCCGGGTGCCGCGCCCTTCCGCAACTGGAACGAGCGCATCACCGCCGAGTGCTACGCGCCCAACGCCGCCGCGCGCCTGCTCGACACCGACGGCCGGCTGCGCGGGGTCCGCAGCACCTACCGCGACATCAGCTTCGACGTCGGACCCACCCTGCTCCAGTGGCTCGAGCGCAACGCTCCGGTGGTCTATGCCGCCATCCTGCGCGCCGACGCGGCCAGCCGCCGCTGGCAGGGCGGACACGGCTCGGCGATGGCCCAGGGCTACCACCACGCGATCCTGCCGCTGTGCGACGCGCGCGACCGTCGCACCGAGATCGCCTGGGGCCTGCGGGACTTCGAGCTGCGCTACGGACGCAAGACCGAGGGCTTCTGGCTGCCGGAGGCTGCCGTCGACCTCGACAGTCTCGACGTGCTCGCCGCCCACGGCGTGCGCTTCGTCGTGCTCGCCCCCACCCAGATCCGACGGGTGCGGCCCGAGGGCGCCGACCAGTGGGTCGACGCGGCCGGCGTGCCGAGCCTGTCCCGGCGGGCCTACCGGGTGGCCCTGCGCGAAGGGCGCAGCATCGCCGTGCTCCCCTACGACGCCGAGGCCTCCCAGGGCGTCGCGTTCGGCGGGTGGCTCTTCGACGGCGCCGCCATGGGCCGCAAGCTGGCGGACCTCGCCGTGCGCTCCCGCGACCCGCGGGCGCTGCTGCACCTGGCCACCGACGGCGAGTCCTACGGCCACCACCACCGCCGCGGCGAGATGGCCCTCGCCAGGGCCCTCGAGGTGCTCGAGGCCGACAGCCGCGTCGAGCTGGTCACCTACGGCCGCTACCTCGACCTCGTCCCGCCCACGTGGGACGCCGAGATCCACGAGCTCACGTCGTGGAGCTGCGCGCACGGCGTCGAGCGCTGGCGGTCGGACTGCCCGTGCGGCAACGACCCGGCCCAGCACCACCGCTGGCGCGCGCCGCTGCGGGCGGCGTTCGACAGCCTGCGCGACGCGGCGCGGGAGGTGATGGCCCCGGTCGCCCGGCGCGTGTTCCGCGACGTCGACGCGGCCCGCGACGCCTACGTCGAGCTCCTGCACGACCACGCCCCCGACGCCGTGGCCGCGTGGCTGCGCACGCACGGGGGCAAGGCGTCGCTCACCGCCGCCGACCAGCGCGCTGCGCACGCGATCCTCGAGATCGAGCGCCACCTGCTCGCCATGTACACGAGCTGCGCCTGGTTCTTCGACGACGTCACGGGCATCGAGGCCCGCCAGGACCTCCGCCACGCCGCCTGCGCGCTCGGACTGCTCCAGGCCGAGCTCGACGCCGACCTGTCCGCGCCGTTCCTCGCCCGCGTCGCGGCGTTCCCCGGCAACCACCCCGTCGACGAGCTCGTCGAGCTGGTGGAGCACCACCGCCACCGTCCGCCCCCCGTGCGCGCTCCCCACGCGGCCTCGGCGCTCACGGCGCTGGCCGACGAGGGCGACACCGACGCTGCCGAGGTGCAGGGCGCCGCGGCCCGGTTCGGCCGGGCGGCAGGGCTCCTGTGCCACGTCACCTCCCTGCCCGGCGGCGGTCCGATCGGGGACCTCGACGGCGTGGCCCCGTTCGTCGACTGGATGTGCGAGGCCGGGCTGTCGATCTGGCAGATCCTCCCGCTCGGTCCCACCGACGACGGCGGCTCGCCGTACAGCTCGTGGGCGTCGTTCTGCGGCAACCCGCTGGTGATCGGCATCCAGCCGCTCGTCGACGCCGGCCTGCTGACGCCCGGAGAGGCCTCCACGGCGCCGGAGGGCCCCCTCGGCAGCATCGACCCGGCCGCCGCGCGGGCGTGGAAGCTGCGCGCGGTCGAGCTCGCCGCGCAGCGCCTCCTCGCCAACGCAGGTCACCGCTGGCACGACGACGCTCAGCGCTGGGCCGCCACCACGCCCTGGGTGCGCGACGCCGCGCGCTTCAAGGCGCTCAAGGAGCGCTTCGACGACGCGCCGTGGTGGCGCTGGCCCGAGGCCGTACGCCGCGCCGATCCCGAGGCCGTCGAGGCCGCGCTCCGCGACCGTCAGGACCAGGTCGCGCGCTTCGGCGTCGTCCAGTACTTCTTCGACCGCCAGTGGTTCGCCGCCCGCAGCTACTGCACGGCCCGCGGCGTGCGCCTGCTGGGCGACCTGCCCATCTACGTGGGCGAGGACAGCGCCGACGTCTGGGCGGCGCAGGACCGCTTCCGACTCGACGACGACGGCCGTCCCATCGCGGTGGCCGGCGTGCCGCCCGACGCGTTCAGCGAGACGGGTCAGCGCTGGGGCAACCCGCTGTACGCCTGGGACCGCATGGCCGCCGACGGCTTCGGCTGGTGGATCGCGCGGATGCGGCGCACGCTGGAGCAGACCGACCTGGTCCGCCTCGACCACTTCGTCGGCTTCGTGAACTTCTGGGAGGTCCCTGCCCACGACGAGGACGCCCGCGCCGGTCGCTGGCGTCCCGGTCCGGGCCGGGCCCTGTTCGACGCCCTCGAAGCGGCCCTGGGCACGCTACCGCTCGTCGTGGAGGATCTCGGCGTCGTCGGCGCCGAGGTCCGCGCCCTGCAGGAGGCGCTGGGCCAGCCCGGCATGCGCGTCGTCCAGTTCGGCTTCGACGGCAACCCGCGCAACCTGCACCTGCCCTGGAACCACCCCGAGCACGCCGTCGCCTACGTGGGCACCCACGACAACGACACCGCCGTCGGCTGGTGGAACCACCTGACGCCCAACGCGCGACGCGTGGTCCGCCACGCGTTCCCCGAGCCCGCCGGGCAGCCCCACGCGCAGCTCACCGAGCTGCTGCTCCGCTCCCGGGCCGTGTGGGCGATCCTGACGCCGCAGGATCTCCTCGGCCTCGGCTCGGAAGCGCGCATGAACGTGCCCGGCATCGCCGACGGCAACTGGCGGTGGCGCCTGCGCCCCGACCAGCTCGACGCCGCGCTCGCCACCACCACCCGCGCACGGGTCGCCCAGGCGGGTCGCCTGGCACCCGGCGCACGCTGATCCCACCTCGTCCTCGTCACCCGGGCCCGTCCACCGCGCGCCCACCTCTCGCACCCAGGAACCGCCCATGACCCAGCCCCGCGACGAAGCCTCGATGCGCCATGCCGTCGCCTACTTCTGCATGGAGTTCGGCCTCGACGTCCGCCTGCCGATCTACGCCGGTGGCCTCGGCGTGCTCGCCGGCGACATCCTCAAGGCGGCCCACGACCAGGACCGCGACCTCGTCGGCATCGGGATCCTCTGGTCGGAGGGCTACACCACGCAGATCCTCGACGAGCACGGCGTGCCCCAGGACGCCTACACGCCGATCCCGCGCGCCGCGCTGCGTCCCACGGGTGTGCAGTGCAACGTGCGCATCCGCGGCGAGCGCGTGCCGATCACCGCCTGGCGCTGCGACGCCTACGGCAACGCCCCGCTCTACCTGATCGAGCCCATCCGCACCGAAGACCGCTGGATGTCGCGCCACCTGTACGGCGGCGACTCCGACGACCGCGTCGTCCAGGAGATCCTGCTCGGCGTGGGCGGCGTGCGCGTGCTCCGCGAGCTCGGGCTCGACGTCGCGCTCTACCACTTCAACGAAGGCCACGCGCTCTTCGCCGGCGTCGAGCTCGTGCGCCGCCTCGTCGACGACGACGGGATGACCTGGGAGGACGCCCTGGCCGCCACACGCCGCCGGTGCATCTTCACCACCCACACCCCCGTGCCCGCCGGCAACGAGGTCCACCCGATCGACCGGCTGGTCGCGAACGGCATGGTGTGCGGCACGGTGACGGCCGAGCGCCTGGTCCGCCTGGGCGGCTCGCCATTCGAGATGACGCCCGCGGCGCTGCGCCTGTCGAGCCAGGCCAACGCCGTCGCCGAGCTGCACGGCGAGACGGCCCGTCGGATGTGGCGCCACGTCCCCGACGCGGCCCCCATCGCCTCGATCACCAACGGTGTCCACCTGGGCACCTGGCAGGACCGCACGCTGGCCACGCTGCACGCCTCGGGGGCCTCCGACGACGACCTGTGGGCGCGCCACCAGGAGCTCAAGCGCACGCTCATCGGTGAGATCGCCCGTCGCAACGGCGTCCACCTCGATCCCGACGTGCTGCTCATCGGCTTCGCCCGCCGCGCCGCCACCTACAAGCGCGCCTCGCTCGTGCTGCGCGATCTGGAGTGGCTGACGCCCCTGCTCGACAAGAACGCCTTCGCGATCGTGTTCAGCGGCAAGGCTCACCCGCGCGACATGGGCGGCAAGGCCCTCATCCACGAGATCGCCAGCATCGCCCGGCGCCACCCCAAGCACGTCGTGTTCCTCGACAACTACGACATGAACCTCGGCGGATTGCTCACGCGCGGCGCCGACATCTGGCTCAACAACCCGCGCCGACCGCTGGAGGCTTCCGGCACCTCGGGCATGAAGGCCGCTGCGAACGGCATCCTCAACGTGTCGATCCTCGACGGCTGGTGGGACGAGGGCTGCGAGGACGAGGTCAATGGCTGGCAGTTCGGCGACCGCCTCGATGCCCACAACGATCACGACGACGCGCGCGACCTGCACGCGCTCCAGCAGGTGCTCACCGAGAAGGTGCTGCCGACGTACTACGACGATCGCAAGCGGTGGGTCGACATGATGCGACACGCGATCGATACCGCAGAAACAAAGTTCTCCGCTGGCGTGATGCTCGACGGCTACTACGATCGCATGTACGGCCCGGCGCTGTCCGACCTGGGGCTCCCCCCCGCCCGTCGGGGCGACACCACGGCCCGCTGACCCCCCATGCAGAACGATCGCTCGTTTCGACCTCGCATTCCGCCGTTTGACCTCGTGTTGTTCGGCGGGACGGGCGATCTGTCCCTGCGCAAGGTGCTGCCGGCGATGCTGCGACGCGACATCGACGGCCAGCTCGACCCCGCCACCCGCATCCTGGCGTGCTCACTCGACCACCACGACGCCGTCGCCTACCGCGCCCTCGTGGGTGCCGCGCTCGAGGGCGTCCGTGACGAGGTGTGCGCCACCACCGAGCAGTGGGATCGCTTCCTGGCGCGCCTGTCCCACGACCACGTCGACGCCACCGCCCCCGACGGTGCGCGGGGTTTCGCCGAGGCCCTGCACGCCCACCCCGACCGGGTGCGGGTGTTCTACCTGGCCACCAGCCCTTCGCTCTACGGCACGATCAGCCAGGCGCTGGCGCAGCTCGGGCTCGTCACCCCCGACAGCCGCGTGGTGCTCGAGAAGCCGCTGGGTCGCGACCTGCCCACGTCCAAGGCCATCCACGACGCCGTCGCCGCCGTGTTCCACGAGGATCAGGTCTACCGGATGGACCACTACCTCGGGAAGGAGACGGTCCAGAACCTGATGGCGCTGCGCTTCGCCAACGCGCTGTTCGAGCCGATGTGGAACGCCACCTACGTCGACCACGTGCAGATCACGGTGGCCGAGAGCCTCGGCATCGGCCACCGCGCCGCCTACTACGACCGGTTCGGCGCGGTGCGCGACATGCTGCAGAACCACCTGTTGCAGCTGGTGTGCCTGCTCGCCATGGAGCCCCCCGGCGTGTTCGACGCCGCCAGCGTGCGGGCCAAGAAGCTGGAGGTCCTGCGTGCGCTGCGCCCCAAGGGCCCCGACGACGTCCTCCGCGACTGCGTGTTCGGACAGTACGGCCCCGGCGCCATCGGAGGCGACCGCGTCGCCGGCTACCTCGACGAGCCCGGCGTGGCCGACGAGAGCCACACCGAGACCTTCGTCGCCGCGCGGGTGTTCGTCGACACGTGGCGGTGGGCGGGCGTGCCGTTCTACCTGCGCACCGGCAAGCGCCTCGAGCACCGGGCGTCCGAGATCGTGGTGCGGTTCAAGGCCGTGCCGCACGTCATCTTCCCCGACCAGGCCCACCAGGTGGTCGCCAACCAGCTCGTGCTGCGCCTGCAGCCGCTCGAGGGCATCAAGCTCGTGCTGATGACGAAGACGCCGGGACCGGGTGGCATCCGCCTGCGCCCCGCCGCCCTCAACCTCGGCTACGCCGAGACCTTCAAGACGCCCCTGCCCGATGCCTACGAGCGGCTGCTGCTCGACACGGCCAAGGGCAACCAGACCCTGTTCATGGGGCGCGACGAGGTCGAGGCCGCCTGGTCGTGGGTCGACCCGATCCTGCAGGCCTGGGAAGGAAGCGATCGCCCGCCGATCCGCTACGCCGCAGGCACGTGGGGCCCGTCCGCCGCCTACGGGCTGATCGAACGGGACGGACGCAGCTGGGTGGAACCGGGAGAGACCTTCGGATGACCACGTTGACCCTGGACTGGTGTCGACACCCCGACGTCGACGCCCTCGCCGAGAGGCTCGCCGACGACGTCGCCGGCATCCTGCGCGCCGCCGTGCGCGATCGCGGCCGCGCCACGCTGGCCGTCCCCGGCGGCACCACCCCCGCACGCTTCCTGGGCGCGCTCGCCGCCGCGCCGCTGGAGTGGTCGCGGGTGTACGTCACGCTCACCGACGAGCGCTGGGTCCCGCCCACCGACCCCGCGTCCAACGAGGGCCTGCTGCGCCGCCACCTGCTGCGCGGGCCGGCCCACGACGCCCACCTGGTCGGGCTGTACGAGCCCGGTCTCGACGTCGTCGACGGTGCCCGGGCGTGGCGGCCGCCGGCCTTCGACCCACCGTTCGACGTCGTCGTGGTGGGCATGGGCCTCGACGGCCACACCGCCAGCCTGTTCCCGGGCACCGCCTCGCTCGACGACGCGCTGCGCGCCCCGTTCGACCAACCGGTGTGGCCGGTGGCCGACGCGCCGGACGGCCTGCCCCGCGTCACGCTCACGCCCGGTCGCCTGCGGCGCGCCCGCGAGGTGTTCGTGCTGCTGCACGGGGCCGACAAGCACGGCGTGTTCGAGGCCGCCCTGCAGCCCGGTCCCGTGGAGGACCTGCCCGTGCGCACCCTGCTGCGGGATCCCGACCTGCCGGTGACCGTCTACTACAGCCCGACGGGCGCCGCAGCGGCCGTCGATCCTGCGCGGGAGGCCACGTGACCGTGCACCCGGTCGTCGCCGAGGTCACCGCGCGCATCGCGGATCGCAGCGCCGCGACGCGCGCCGACTACCTGCTGCGCGTCCGCAAGGCCGCCGCCCAGGGACCCTCCCGCGCCCACCTCGGCTGCGCCAACCTCGCCCACGGCATCGCCGGGTGCTCGGGCCCGGGCCGCGAGGTGCTCGCCGACGTGGCCGCGCCACGCGGCGCCCGCCCGGACGTGGCGATCGTGACCGCGTACAACGACATGCTCTCCGCGCACGTCCCACTGGCGACCTACCCCGACGTGCTCAAGGAGGCCGTGCTCGAGGCCGGAGGCGTGGCTCAGGTGGCCGGCGGCGTGCCCGCCATGTGCGACGGCATCACCCAGGGCCACGACGGCATGGAGCTGTCGCTGTTCAGCCGGGACGTGATCGCCCTGGCGACGGTGGTCGCGCTGTCCCACGACATGTTCGACGCCGCGCTGATGCTCGGGGTGTGCGACAAGATCGTCCCCGGCCTGCTCATCGGCGCCCTGTCGTTCGGGCACCTCCCCACGGTGTTCGTGCCCGCGGGCCCGATGACGTCGGGGTTGTCCAACAAGGACAAGGCTGCAGCGCGCCAGGCGTTCGCCACCGGCGCCATCGATCGTCAGGCCCTGCTGGCCGCCGAGCTCGGCGCCTACCACAGCGAGGGCACGTGCACGTTCTACGGCACCGCCAACTCCAACCAGATGCTGATGGAGATCATGGGACTGCATGTGCCGGGGACGGCCTTCGTCCACCCGCACACCCCGCTACGCACCGCCCTGACGGCCGAGGCGGGCCGGACCGCGGTGGCGCTGGCGGCGCGCGGTGACGCCGGGATCGGCGAGATCCTGGATGCGCGGGCCCTGGTCAACGGCATGGTGGGCCTGCTCGCCACAGGCGGCTCCACCAACCACGCCCTGCACCTGCCGGCGGTGGCGCGCGCTGCGGGCCTGCTGGTCGAGCTCGAAGACCTCGCGGAGCTGTCGACCGTCGTGCCGCTGCTGGCGCGCGTCTACCCCAACGGCGCCGCCGACGTGAACCAGTTCCACGCGGCCGGCGGCCTCGCGTTCGTCGTGCACGAGCTGCTGCGCGCCGGCCTCGTCCACGGCGACGTCCGCACGGTCGCCGGCGACGGCCTCGTCGCCTACACCCACGAGCCGCACCTGCGCGACGGCGCGCTGGTGTGGACCCCGGGCACCACCGACAGCCTCGACCGCGACATCGTGCGCCCGATCGACGACCCGTTCGACCGTCACGGCGGCCTGCAGCTCCTCACCGGCAACCTGGGCCGCGCCATCGCCAAGGTGTCGGCGGTGGCCCCCGCCCACCGACACGTCCGGGCACCGGCGCGCGTGTTCGACGACCAGCGCCAGGTACTGGCCGCGTTCGCGAGCGGTGAGCTGGCCGGAGACGCCGTGGTGGTGGTCCGGTTCCAGGGGCCGCGGGCCAACGGCATGCCCGAGCTGCACAAGCTCACGCCCGTGCTCGGCGTGCTCCAGGATCGCGGACACGCCGTGGCCCTGGTCACCGACGGGCGCATGTCCGGCGCGTCCGGCAAGGTGCTGTCGGCCGTGCATGTCGCCCCCGAGGCGCTGCCGGACGGCCCCCTCGCCCGGGTGCGCGACGGCGACGTGATCGAGGTCGACGGCGTCACCGGACGCCTGACCGTCGAGGTCACCGACGCCGAGCTGGCCGCACGGACGCCCGCCACCCCGCCGCGCACCGAGCCCACGTTCGGGCTCGGGCGGGAGCTGTTCGCCGGATTCCGAGAGCGGGCGGGCCGCGCCGACCACGGCGCCAGCGCGATCCTGCCCACCGGGCCGGGCTGGACATGACCGAAGCCGTCCTGGTCGGCGACATCGGCGGCACCCACGCGCGCCTCGCCCGCGTCGACGCCACGGGCGTCCACGACGCGATCAAGCTGCGCAACGACGACCACGCCTCGATGCAGGCGCTCGTCGAGGCCTGGCGGACCCGCACCGGCGGCGACCTCCCCCGTCGCGCCGCGTTCGCCGTCGCCGGTCCGATCACGGGCGACGTCGTCGCGTGGACGAACCGGCCGTGGAGCTTCTCGACGGCGTCGCTGCAGCGGCTGCTCGGGTTCGACGAGCTCGTGGTCCTCAACGACTTCGAGGCCGTGGCGTGGGCGCTGCCCGAGCTCGGCGACGACGAGCGCATCCACCTCGGCGGCCCACCCGACGGCGCGCCCGACGCGCCGATGAGCGCGCTGGGACCGGGCACGGGCCTGGGCGTGTCGCTGGTGGTGCGCACCCGCGACGCGGCGCGCGCCGTCGCCACGGAGGGGGGACACGTCGCCCTGGCCCCGGCGGACGCGGAGGAGGCGGCGGTGATCACGGCCGCCTTCGGCACGGGTCGCGTCGCGGCCGAGCCCGTGCTCTGCGGACGGGGACTCGCGCGGCTGTACGCGACGCTGGCGGGCCTCGCGACGCCGCCGGCCCCCGAGACGGTCACCGTCGCCGCGTGCGCCGGCCACGACGCCCACGCCGTGGCCGCCGTCACCCTCTACCTGCGGCTGCTGGGCCGCTATGCCGGTGACGTCGCGCTGATGCACGGCGCGCGCGGCGGCGTGTTCCTGGTGGGCAGCATCCTGCAGACGCTGGCCCCGCTCCTGCCCGGGAGTCCGCTCCGGTCCGCCTTCGAGGACAAGGCGCTGATGCGCGCCTGGATCCGGGAGGTCCCGCTCTGGCAGGTCACCGCCCCGGAGCCTGCGCTGGTCGGGGCCGCTGCCGCCCTCGGCGTCCACCGCGCGCGGTCCGTCACGCCACCCACGGGAGGGACGACATGACCGCGACGCCGCGCGAGGCGCTCGACCAGGCGCTCCGACGCTGCCGCGTGCTGCCGGTGGTGGCCGGGGTGCGCGCCGACGACGTGGTCCAGCTCGCCGAGGTGCTGGTCCAGGCCGGCGTGACCACGATCGAGCTCACGCTGCGCACCCCCGACGCCCTCGACGCCCTCGACGCCCTGGCCGGCGCTGGCCTCGACCTGATCGTCGGCGCCGGCACGGTGCGCACGCCCGAGCAGCTCGCCGCCGTGGTCGACCGCGGCGCGCGCTTCGCGGTCAGCCCGGGCCTGACCGACCGCCTCGCACACGCCGCCCGTGACGTGCCGATCCCGCTGGTGCCGGGCGTCGCGACCGCGAGCGAGGTCATGCGGGCCGTCGACCACGGCTTCGACCTGCTCAAGCTCTTCCCGGCGGAGGCGATCGGCGGGCTGCCCACGCTCCAGGCGCTCGCTGCGCCGTTCCCCGACGTCCGCTTCGTGCCCACCGGCGGCATCAGCCCCGCGCGGGCCCGCCAGTGGCTCGCCGAACCCGCCGTGGTCGCGGTGGGCGGCTCCTGGGTGGCCCCCCGCGAGGCGATCCAGGCCGGGCGCTGGGACTCGGTGGCCGCGCGGGCGCGTGAGGCCGCCGAGCTCCAGGTGACGCAGGGGGGGTGACACCGCACGGCCATTGGCCTACGATCCGGGTACTGGAGGCGCCGTGTCCCAGGATCGCAAGCTCGCCGACGTTCCCCTCCCCGAGCTGCTGGCCGCCCTGCACGAGGCCACACGCAGCTCCGTCTCCGGCACCCTCGGCATCGACCGCGAGGCGGCGCGCAAGGCCGGCCTGGGGCGGTGGTCCCGCGTCGAAGGCGCCCGTCCGCTGCCGCTCGGCGAGGCCGGCGCCCAGGACGCCGACGCCCAGTGGCTGCCGCTCGGGGCGGGCGCCAAGCCCCGGTAGCGGCCGCCGAGCCGAGCCGCGATCTCGCGGTGGACCGCACGACACCGCCCAGTCCACGCCGTGCTAGAACATGTTCTACTCGGAGGGACCGATGGGCCTGCCGCCCTGCCTGACCGTGCCTGCCGCCCTCGCCCGCGCGGTCGACACCTGGCCCGACGCACCGGCCCTCGAGGACGGCGAGGTCGCGCTCACCTACCGCAGCCTGTCGTCCCAGGCCCACGCGGTCGCGCGTGCCCTCGTCGCCCGCGGCATCCGACCGGGCGACCACGTCGCGATCTGGGCCCCCAACCTCGCGGAGTGGGTGGTGGCCGGCCTCGGCATCCACCTGGCCGGCGGCGTGATCGTGCCGATCAACACCCGCTACAAGGCGGCGGAGGCCAGCTACCTGCTCGAGCGCACCAGCGCGCGCCTGCTGTTCACCGTCGCGGGCTTCCTCGGCCTCGACTTCGTCGGGATGCTCGATCGGCCCGACCTGCCCACCGTCGTCCTGCGTGGCGACGCTCCCGCCGGCACCACGGCGTTCGACGACCTCCTCGCCGAGGCGGCCGACGTCACGCTGCCCGAGGTCGGTCCCGACGACCCGTCCGACGTGCTGTTCACGTCGGGCACGACCGGCCAGCCCAAGGGCGCGGTCACCACCCACGCCCAGACGGTGCGCGCCTACTGGACGTGGTCGGACGTCACCGGGCTGCGCGCCGGCGACCGCTACCTCGTGGTCGCACCCTTCTTCCACTGCTTCGGCTACAAGGCGGGGTGGGTCGCCTGCCTGCTGCGCGGGGCCGTCATCCTGCCGCAGGCGGTGTTCGACGCCGACGCCGTCCTCGCGCGCATCCCGCGCGACCGCGTCACCGTCGTGCCGGGCCCGCCGGCGCTGTACCAGAGCCTGCTGCAGAAGGACTTGCGCGGCCACGACCTGTCGAGCCTGCGGCTGGCGGTCACCGGGGCCGCGTCGATCCCCGTGCAGCTGGTCCGGGACATGAAGGACGTGCTCGGCTTCGACACCGTGATCACCGGCTACGGGCTCACCGAGGCCACGGGCATCGCCACGATGTGCCGCTACGACGACGACGCCCAGACCATCGCCACGACGTCCGGCCGCGCGATCCCCGACGTCGAGGTGGCGGTCGTGGATGCGCAGGGCACGCCGGTGCCGCCCGGGACGCCCGGGCACGTCGTCGTGCGTGGCTACAACGTCATGCAAGGCTACCTCGACGACCCCGAGCGCACGGCCGAGGCCATCGTCGACGGCTGGCTGCAGACCGGCGACATCGGCGTGATGGACGCCCGCGGCTACCTGGCGATCACCGACCGCCTCAAGGACATGTTCATCGTCGGCGGCTTCAACGCCTACCCGGCCGAGATCGAGCACGTGCTGCTGTCCCACCCCGACGTCCGCGACGTCGCGGTGATCGGGGTGCCCGAGGCCCGCCTCGGCGAGGTGGGCATGGCCTTCGTCGTCGCCGACGGCCTCGACGCCGCCACGCTGATCGCCTGGTGCCGGGAGCGCATGGCGAACTTCAAGGTCCCGCGGCACGTCCGCTTCCTGGACACCCTCCCCCGCAACGCCAGTGGCAAGGTCACCAAGCCCGATCTACGGCGCCTCGCCGCCGAGCGCCCCGACGGCTGGGCGCTGGTGGTGGGCGGCAGCGGCGGGATCGGCAGCGCCTGCGCCGAGACGCTGGCCGCTCGCGGTCGCGCCGTCGTGGTGACGTGGCGCCACCACGACGAGGCCGCCCGGGCCGTATGCGCGCGCATCCGCGCCGCGGGCGGCACAGCGTCCACGATGCAGCTCACGCTCCCGGAGGCCGACGACCTCGACCTGCAGGGCCTGGGCACGCTCGTGTGGGCTGCCGGCGCCGACATCGGCCAGCCCTACGTGGCCCGGACCGATCCGGCCGACCTGCGGAGCGCCGTCGACCTCGAGGTGCACGGCTTCTTCGAGGTGCTCCGCGCCGCGTTGCCGGCCCTCCGTGACCGGCGCGGCAGCGTCGTGGCCGTCACCACCGCAGGCAACGCACGCCACCCGCCGGGCGACGTCCTCTCGACGGCACCCAAGGCCGCGCTGGAGGCGATCCTGCGCGGCGTCGCCCGCGAGGAGGGTCGCCACGGCGTGCGGGCCAACGCCGTGGCCGTGGGCGTCGTCCAGGGCGGGCTCTTCGAGCGGATCGACCTACCGGAGGGCTGGCGGGAGGCAGCGATCCGCAACATCCCCCTCCGTCGGTTCGGCACGCCGGCCGACGTGGGCGAGGCCGTGGCGTGGCTCGCGTCGGACGCGGCCGGGTACGTCACCGGCCAGGTGATCTTCGTGGACGGCGGCTACCACGTGTGACGCGGGCACTCCCGACGTGCCCGCGCCCGTCGCATTCCTGGAGCCGCGTCCCCCACCCGTGGTAGGGTCGCCGCCCTCCCGGAGCCTCCATGGACGCTCGCCCGCTGCGCGTGTTCACCCCGCTGGTGACCGCCCTGCTGCTGGCCACGCTCACCGCGTGCCTCGACCCCGACGCCGCGCCGGGCGCCCGTCCCGTCGGCGACGTCGGTGAGGCGGGTGCCGGCGACGATGACGCGAGCGACGGCAGCTCGGTCGACACCGAGACCTTCGCCTGCACCACCGACGCCCACGTCGTCGACCTCGTCGCCAGCGTGCGCAACGACGACGTGTCGCTGGTGCGCTCGCCCACGAGCGTCGACCTCGTGCCCTCCCAGGGCGCCTCCGCCGACCTGTGGCGCCTGTCGCTGGCCCGCGGTCTGACCTGGCGCGACGCCGTCATCCCCTGCCTGCTGCCGCGGCTCGACGACCCGCTGGCGAGCACGGCAGCCCACGTCCTCCTCACGCGGTTCTCCGGCGTGCAGGTGGTGGCCACGCCCACGCGGTGGAACTTCCTCGACGTGGTCGAGGGTCGTGAGGGTCAGCCGCTCCCGCCAGCCCCCGAACAGCGCGCCGCCCTGGTACAGGCGTGGCGCTTGTGGCTGCACCGACCTGCCGACAAGCTCTACTACCGCGGGCGCTGACTACGCGAGGATGGCGTCGATCGTGGGCGTGTCGCCCACCCACGCGGTCGGGTCGAGATCGGCGAGCGCCAGGATCGTGGCGCCCAGGTGCTTGGGCGTGATCACCGTGCCCGACGGGGCGAGCTCGCCGCTGGCGAGGTCGACCGCCTGCCCGTTGAGGTAGCCGTCGTAGCCGCCGATGCGCCGTCCGCCGCGCACGCCCGGCCCGATCACCATCGCGGCCGTGTAGGGCCAGTGGTCCTTGCCGTCGGACGTGTTGCGGTAGGGCGTGCGGCCCATCTCGGACAGCACGACCACCACGGTCTCGTCGGAGAGGCGGGCCTCGGTCTCGCCCGGCGTGGCGTCGAGCAGCGCCATCAGGTCGTTGATGCCGCCGAAGAGGTCCTCGATGAGCGGACCGTGCTCGTCGATGCGGGCGTGGGTGTCGAAGCCGGTCTTCGCGAAGCACACGCAGCGGGCCACGCCGTGACGCAGCAGGTCCACCACGGTCTGGATCTGGGACGAGCCCTCGCCGTCGAACCGGACGAGCTGGGCGTCGTCCCGCAGGCGGTCCATCCGATCGAGGCCGTCGAGGTAGGCGTCGAGCATCTGCCCACGGGTGGTCGACGCGTCGCTGCCGGCGAACGCCGCCTCCACGCGGGCACGCACCAACGCGTCCACGCGACCCTCGGTGCGCGTGGTCAGCGAGCGCACGTCGAGGTCGCCGCGCTGGAACACCTGGCCGTCGAGCAGGTCCTGCAGCTGATCGGAGCGGCCGATGATGCTCGTGTAGCGGTGCAGGGCGCCGGGCACGCTCGGCCCGCCGAGCACCAGGTTCGGCAGCGCGTGCTCAGAGCCGACCACGGAGCCGAGCACGCTGGGCCAGTCCGGCGCGCCCAGCCGTGCCTCGCCGGTGAGCACGAGGCGCTCGCACACGGCGTGGTTCACGCTGCGCACGAGCATGCCGTCCACCACCGCGGCGCGCTCGCCGTAGGTGCGGAAGAAGTCGCCCACGCTGGGCCGGTCGGGATGGTCGACCCACTCCAGATCACCACGCACCACGCGCACGGCGATGGGCTCGGTGTCGACGGCCGGCGCCGAGAGCATTGGCGAGAACACCCGCGTGGTGTCCCACCCGCCACGGGCGAAGAAGAACACGAACCGGCGACGGGAGGCCTGCAGCGCCTGCGCCCGCGGCGCCCAGCCCATCCAGCCGCCGAGGCCGAGCGCAGCGGCGCCGCGGAGGACGTCACGTCGAGACGGCGCGCGCATCAGAACACCACCAGGCGCGGATCGCGCAGCAGCAGGGTGACGATCGCGGCCCACGCCTCGTGGGGGCGACCGGTCTGGTCGAGCACGTCGCGGAACAGGGACAGCTCCTCGTCGACCGTGGCCCCGGCCGGGTCGACGCGCTCGGAGACGATGCGGGCGTGCAGCGCGGCGATCTGGTTGCGGATGCGCTGCTCGCCTGTGGCCGTGTCGGGATCCTCAGAGCCGTCCGCGATGCGCAGCAGCTTGGGGGTCTCGACGCGCTCGACGATGTCGTGGGTGGTCACCCAGGACGCCGCCGCCTCGGCGAGCCGCTTCTGCACCAGCACCATCGTGGTGGACGGCTCGTCGAGCCGCACCGACCGGTAGATGCCGTCGACGCCGCCCACCAGCGGTCCGAAGCCGGTGACCGGTGCGCGCACGAGGTCCCAGTCGTCGGTCGTCCAGGAAAAGCCGGTGAGATCCTCGACCTCGCTCGACAGGATGGTCGGCGACGCGAGCTTGCGACCGTATTCGGGACCGCCGTTGCGGTAGGCGTCCGAGGCCACGATGTCGCGCAGCACGGCCCGCACCCGCAGCGAGCCCGCACGGAACGCCGCGTCGTGACCGTCGATCAGCGTGCGCTCGGCCGGGAGCACGTCGCGATGGAGCAGCCCCTCCCACGCGCGCTTCGCGAAGCAGTGGCTGTAGTCGGGGTCGGCCGCGATCGTGCGCCCGAGATCGGCGAGGCCTTGCGTGGGCACGCGGTGGAAGGCCGGCGGCAGCCCGCCGAGGGTCTGCCAGAGTCGCTCCCGCTCGGGATGGTAGACGCGCACGTCGAGCGGGTCGCGCTTCTGGGCGTCGTAGTAGAAGAACCCGAAGAAGTGGCTGGCGAGCGGATCGAGCGTGTTGTGACACGCCGTGCACGCCGGGTCCGTGCGGATCGCGTTGCCCAGCGCAGCTTCGGAGTCGAGGGCGCCCACACCGGTGAAGTCGATCTCGGTGTTGAGGTAGTCGAAGCACAGCAGCGTGCGGCTGACCTCGTTCGCGCGGCCCCGGTTGAGGTTGTTGAGCATCGAGCCGGCCTGCCACCACAGGCCGTTGGTCGACAGCACGCCCGCGGCGGGACGACCGTCGGTGTAGTGGGCGGTCTGCCACCCCTGCGCGCCGGCGGGGTAGTCGACGGGCCACATGTCGGCGAGCACGTCGTTGACCACGGTCCAGTCGGCCGTCACGAACTCGGTGTAGGGGCGGTCCTCCACCACGATGCGCTCGAGCATGCGCGTGGGCTCCTCGCCGATGGAGCGGGCGAGCTCGGCGAGGCTGTGGCGCTGGCGGAAGTAGTCGAGCGTGACGAAGGTCTCCTCGTCGCGGACCAGGAACACCTCGTCCCACATCTCGCGGACGCGGCGACCGACGCGGTCGTCCTCGAGGTAGGCCGCGATCAACGTCTCCACGACGGCCGGGTCGGCCTCCACCCGCCCCAAATCGTCGATCGAGGGTCGGATGCCGCGCAGGTCGAGGCTCGCGCGCACCAGCAGGTCGATCGCGTCGAGCGGCTGGTAGTCGGGCAGGACCGGACCGGTGGTGTCGTCGGTGTCGACCGTCGTGTCGCTGTCGGTCTCGACGGGCGTGTCGGTGTCGGTGTCGGTGTCGTCGGCGTCCGTGTCGGTCGCACGGGTGCACCCGAGCAGGCACCCCCACGCCAGCACGACCCCGACACTCCGAGCGATCCCGCCCCGCCTCATGGATCCTCCGCCCAGCGCGTGTCGAGCTGCGGGACCGTGACGCACACAGTGCCGACCACGGCGCCGGCGTCCATCACCCGCCCGCACCCGTCACAGGCGCGCTCCGGGTTGAACACGACGTCGAACCAGTGGGCGTCGGCACGACGCCGAACGCTCCACGTGCCCGCGGGCTCCGTGTCGCACGCCATGCCGCGCGTGATCGCGCCGTTCGTGGCCGTGAACGTGTCGTAGGTGCCCCCGAGCCCGCCGACCGAGCCCGACACCTGCAGCACGCCGCCCTCCGCGTCGGAGAAGGCGACGATCTCGAGGTCCTGCGGCACCAGCCCGCGACCCGACCAGGTGGTGGGACCGGCGTCACGGGCCTCGACCGGGCCGCCGAGGAACAGGCGCCGCGCCGACAGCGAGGGGGCCGAGACGACCACGTGGTCGAACGTGCCGTTGATGCGCCCCACGGTGCCGTCGTCGTCGGCCAGGTAGAACATGCCGAAGAAGTACAGCTCGCGCCCGGTGACGGCTTCGGTGGCCCACCCCTGGGAGAGCCGTCCGTTCGCGAAGTCGCGGCCGCGGAGACGGAGCGCGTCGCTGACGCCGTCGACGTCGACGATCCCGGTGTAGGTGCGCTCGAGCTGGCCGATGGTGCGGCGGCCGTCGGGCGCGCTGCACGACCCCTCGAGGCGGATCGTGTCCCCCGGGGTGTAGACGTTGCAGCCCAGGATGCGGCGGTCGCGCATCGCCGCCCACGCGAGCTCGACGGGCTCGTTGTCGAACGTGGTCAGGCCCGCGAACACGCCCTCGAGCGCCACGCCGATGCTGCGCTCGGTGCCTGCGTCGACCGGCGTGCCCATCACCAGATCTGTGTCGACGACGTCGGTGTCGACCGCATCGGTGTCCACGTCGGTATCGGTGTCGACGACGTCGGTGTCGACGACGTCAGTGTCGGTATCGGTGTCGGTGACGGCGTCGCTGCCGGGGGTGCACCCCAGCGCCACACACGCCCACCCTGCCCGCCACAGCCGTCGCACCGGTCCCTCCAGCCGTCGCATCATAGCCGGTCCGGGGGACCGTGCTCAGGGGTCGTGGTGCCACAAGCTGGCGCGTGTGTCCACGACCACCGAGCCGTCGACGATGCCGGTCACCATCGGGTCGTCGTCGCCGAGGACGTGCTGCCGCGCGAACGCCAGCGCGTAGGTGGCGACCATGGCGAAGCCGTCGTCGGTGGGCAGCGTCGCACACGTGCCCAGCGCGAAGGTCTGGTGGCAGCCGCCGTCGAGGTCCACCCACGTCAGGTCGACCCCGTCGAGCGCGTCGAACTCGTCCTGGTGGAAGCCGTGGTCGTTCGACCCCGTCATCAGCAGGAACGGACCGGTGACCGAGCGCTGCCCGGTGGTGCCGTGCACCGAGGTGCGGATGACGCCGGCCAGCGGCAGGAACGCGTCCGCGCGGGGCTCGGCCAGCGCACCGTCGGTGAACAGCGCCACCTCCTCCGGCGAACACCCCGGGCACCAGGCGTCCTGCAGCTCCGGCAGGTGCGTGGCGCCGGCGAGCGACCACACGGTGCTGGTGCCACGCGAGTGGCCGGTCACGAGCAGGTGCTCGGCGTCGACCAGGCCGTAGAGCGGGTCGTCGGTCGGACGATCGCCCAGGCTGTCGATCGCGTGTCGCACGTCGAGGGGGCGGTCGTACCAGTGGGTGCTCGGCGGCGGGTCCACCGTGGCCCACAACAGGTTGTCGGTGTGGTCGGGCGCCACCGCGATCCAGCCGTGGCTCGCGAACCACCGCATCAGGAATGCGCTCGTGGCGCCGTAGCCCTGATCACCGTGGGAGTAGGCCACCACTGGAAAGCCCGCAGCCCAGGCAGGCGACGCCGGCGGCGCATCGCCCAGCTCGGGCCCCCCGGGCACCACGCCCGAGTACCGCACCGACGGACCGGCCGTCGCCTCCGTCGGGTACCACACGCTCACGCGGACCGTGCGCTCCCGCCCGGGGATCGGCGCGTAGGTGATCTCCCAGTCCCGGAAGCCCACGTTCCACGGCCCGGGCTCCATCACGTCGAACGTGAGCGGATCGGGCCCCGACGGCAGGACGTCCGTGTCGGTGTCGGTGTCGTCGGAGGGCGTGGCACCGGACGCGCACCCGACCATCGCCCCGACCACGAGCCCGAACCAGCGCATGTGTCCTCCCGCGGCGCCCCGGCGCCTCGCCGCAGGTATCGCACAGGCCGCGCGGGGCCGTGTAGGAGGACTGAAAGGGCGGGAGGCGCGACGTTCCCTGACACCGCTCCGAGCCACGCCCGAGAGCGTACCAGCGTTCGACCCGCCGAATCGTCGAAAGGAGCAACCCCACGTATCCGACGTCCACCGAAGTGCGGTACCATCCGCCGCCTCGTCCCCACCCGCCGGCGGAGCCGCCGGCACCACCCCGTGAAACCCCCGACCCTGGGGTTTCGCCGGGGAAACGTGACACGCTCGATCGGTGTTGGTGGTTACCTGCGCCGCGGTATCGCTCCGTTTCCACCTCTCGCCCCGGACCCTGCATGGCCCGCCCCAAGGCCTTTGACGTCGACGTGGCGCTCGACGCGGCACTCCATGCCTTTTGGCACAATGGCTACGAGCGCACCAGCCTCCGCGATCTGCTCGACGCAATGGGCATCAGCCGACAGTCCCTCTACGACACCTTCGGCAGCAAGCACGAGCTCTACCTCACCGTCCTCGACAGGTACGCGATCGATGCCCGCGACCGGGTCACCGAGGCGCTGCAGAGCCGCGAGGGTCTCGCGGGCGTGCATGCGCTCCTGCAGACCTACGCCGCGTTCGTGACCGACCCCCAGGGCGCGCGCTCGTGCCTGATGACCAACGCGTCCCTCGAGCTGGGCCCCCACGACGAACCCACGCGGGTGCGCGTCCAGACCCACCTGCGCTGGAGCGAGGACCAGATCGTCGTGGCGCTCTACGAAGCCCAGCGCCGCGGCGAGCTCGGCGCCGACACCGAGGTCCGCGGTCTGGCCCGCACGCTGGTCAGCACGCTCAGCGGGATGGGCGTGCTCGCGCGCTCGGGCGCGAGCAGGGCGGAGGTCCTGCACGTCGTCGACACGACGATCGCGATGCTCCCGTCCCAGCTGGAGTACGTGGCCTGACGCGCGTCATTCGCCCGGCGTCACCGCCAGCCGGTAGGGCTGCCCGACACCGGTGACCTCGAGCACCTCCCCGGGCGCCACGTCGAACGCGGCCTCGGTGCCCGCGACCGGGTGCGCGGTGCCCACGCCGGCCGACAACGGGTCACCGACGTCGGCGGTGGTCAGCACGACGTGCACGGGGGTGTCGGTCGTGTAGCGGTCGGTGCCCCACGCCACGAGCACACCCGCCCGATCGAGCGCCTCCGGCAGCAGCGCGTGGACCTCGCCAGGAGCGAGCGGATCGTCGACGGGCGCCGTGCCGCGCGTGATCCCCTGGAGGAACGCGACCAGCGCCTCCTCGTCGAGCGCCGACAGGCCCTCGGGCGTTCCGACGGCGCCCGCGAGCAGGTGCTTGCCGTTGGCCAGCACGTCCCGCAGCGTGAGCGCCGAGCCGTCGTGGAGGTAGGGCGCGGTCTTGCCGACGCCCCACAGGCTCGGCGGGTCGAAGCCACCCGTGCCGAGCAGGTCGCGATCGGTCTTCGTCCCAACATCGCGCAGCGTGGCGGTGAGCTGACGCCCCGCGCGGGGACCGCCCTGCACCAGCCGCGAGGTCGTGAACGCCGGGCCGCCGTGACACGCCGTGCAGCCCATGCGCCGGAACACCGCCCGGCCGCGTGGCGACAGGTCGGTGGCCTGCGCACGCGGCGCGTCCACACCGTCGGTGAGGTAGGCGCGGATCGCCGCCCAGGGGGTGTCCTGGGCGGACAGCGGCGCGCCGAGCTCGGCGTCGACGCGGCCCTGGGCGAGGCTGAACCCGCCCTGCAGGTCGCGCACCGTGTGCTCGAAGTCGTCCACCTCGTCCCGATCGGCGTCGAAGTGCAGCGGCAGCGTCTCCAGCGCGCTCGCGAGCGGCGTCGTGGAGCGGGGACCGTAGGTGAAGGCCCAGGTCACGCCGTCGTTGCGTCCGTCCGGATGGCAGGTCGCGCACGTGAACCAGAAGTTCGCCGACGTGGCCACCAGCGTGGTCGTGTAGAACAGGTGCTTGCCGCGCCGTCCGAGCGGCGTGAGGCGGTCGGCGTCGGCTGGCCCCAGCGGCGTCCGCTGGACCTCCGCGCCGCGGGTCAGATCGACCGTCGACAGATCGCCGGTCGCGAAGTTGTCGGTGTACAGCCGGTCGCCGTCCGCGGACAGGGCCACGCCGCGCGGGTTGCCACCCACCAGGATGCCCACGCTCTGGCGGTAGCCGTCGAGCGCCAGCGGCGGGGCCCCGCGACGCACCTGCCAGCGCGCGACAGCGTCGTTGCCGTAGCTGACCACCCACGCCGTGTCGGTGCCCGGCACGAAGCCGAGCTGGTACGGACCGTTGATCGGGTTGCCCGGCGTCGACAGGTTCGCCGACTCCTCCGGGATCGCCACCTCGTCCACGGCGTCCACGACGGTGAGCAGCCCCTGCGACGTGACCTCGAACTCCTGCAGACGCCGGCCCCGCAGCACCGTGCCGAGCGGACGGTCCGTGTTGGCGCCGAACGACGGCAGGTACACACGGTCGCCGCGCACGACCGCCGCCTGCATCAACACCGGCACGGCCGGGGGAAAGCGCGGGGAGTCCACCACGGGGAGCGCGATCGTCCGCGCGTCGGCGAAGTCGGGCAGGTCCACCACCGACAGCACGGCCTGGTGGGCGTCGAGCGAGGACGGGACCTCGGCGGGCCGGTGCTCGGGCACGAAGTGGGTGATGAACAGCTTGCCGTCGCCCGGCCCACCCCACAGCGCGAGCCCTCGGGGCTCCGCGGGCAGGCCGCCCACCTCGCCGGTGACGCGCCCGGACGGCACCGCCAGCCGCACGATCCCCTCGCCGCCGGACAGGCTCACGTACGCAGACGTCCCCGCGGTGTCGACGACCACACCGAACGGCTCGAGGCCGACCTCCACGTCACGCACGACCTCCAAGGTGGCCGTGTCGACGAAGCTGACCGTGCCCGCGCCCAGGTTGGCCACCAGCGCCAGCGCGCCGTCCGGCGTGAGCGCCACCGTGCGCGGGTCCCGCCCCGTCGGCACGAACCCCAGGCGCGCGCCCTGTGCGTCGAACACGGCCACGCCGTCGAAGTCCGCCGCCACGGCCCAGACCCGCCCGTCGTCGCCGCGCACCACCGGCGACGCGTAGGGCTGGACCTGCCGCTCGGCGTCGGTCCAGTCCGTCACGGCCGGCACGACCGGGCCCGGCAGGTGGTCGAACGGCTGCCGCGCCGTCGCCGACGCCCAGCCCGGACCGGACAGCTCGATCGCCAGGGACGCCGGGGTGTTGTCCGCCACGTGCAGGTGGGGGACGGCCCACGCCGCCTCGTCGACCACGAGCCGCGCGTCGTCCTCGAAGTGGTTGCCGACCACGTCGACGGGCGCGGTGCCCAGGCCGGCGTGCACGAACAGCGTCGTGGCGACGAAGGTGTTGTCGCGGAACAGCAGCCGCTGCCCGTCGCGCGCGCTGACGACGTCGAGCGCGAGGCCGCCGTCGTGGTCGAAGCGGTTCCGCTGGAAGGTCAGGTCGTGCCCGCCCTCGGCCTGGGTGTAGGACAGGGTCAGCGACAGGCCGTTGTCGTGGAAGACGCTGTCCTGCACCGTCCATCCGGCGATGGAGCGGAGGCTGATGGCGACCTCGTTGTCGCGGAACAGGCAGCCGGTGGCGGTGCCCGCCCCCTGGTCCCCGTCGATGCCCTTGCGGTGGCCGGCGAACGACACCGCCTCGATCCGCGGCTCGGCCGGCGCGTCGCGACCGGTGCCGATCACCACGAGCCCCGTGTAGGCGTTGCGCAGCGCGACCCCGCGGACGACCGAGGCCTTGCCGACGTTCTCCAGGTAGAGCGCGTGCTGGGGCTCGCCCGTCGTCGACGGATCGATCACCGGCGCGTCGGGGTCGTCCGCCGTCTCGATCGGCACCAGCGCGCCCGCCCCTCGCTTGACGCCCTGCAGCACCACCGGTCGGTCGATCACGTAGACGGGCTCGGCGTAGGTGCCGGTGACCACCCACACGGGCTGCCCCGGCGCCGACCGCGCGATGCCCGCGCCGATGGTGCGGAGCGGGGCCTCGGGCGTGCCGGCGGCGGCGTCGTCTCCGTCGGTCGACACCACGACGGGGGCTGCGTCGAACGCCCACGCCGTGTCGCTCGTCTCCACCGCGCCCACCCGCGCGTCGGCCGGTCGCGGCGCCCCCCGCACGTCGGTGGCGCTGCCGTAGACCGGGACGAGATCGGGCCAGGCGTCCAGGCGCGCCGCGGGCATCGGCGACGTCGGGGTGTAGGCCGCCACCCACGCCTGCCCGCTGGCCTCGTCGTCCACGACGCCCGACCAGATCGGCGTCCGGAGCGTGTCGAGGAAGTCCGCGCGCGCCACGCCGTCCGTCACCAGCGGCAGGGCGAACGCCGTGCGGTCACCGGGGAGCAGCACCTCGGCCATCCGATCGGTGCGCGGGGACCGTCCGATCGGCGCCATCCCGTCGCGGGCGTAGTGGTACCCCCGATGGGCGCCGAACGACAGCGACTCCAGCCGTCGCGCAGGCGCGTGCTCCCGCAGGCCCACGGGCCCGTCTTCCTGGGGCGGCTCGGCGGCCTCGGCCCCGACGAGGATGCTGTCGGACAGCACCTGGCCGCCCCCGGACAGCACCACGCCGTCACCGACGTGCCCGGCGATCGTGAGGAACGCGAGCCGCGCGGGTCCCGACACGTCCAACGCCGTGCCCGGTGAGCGCAGGATCATCCCATCCGACACCGTGGCCGACGCCGTCACCGACACCGCCGGATCCGTCTGGGCGGCCACCACGAACCGCACCAGCGTGGCCTCCGCGCCCACGGTGACCGGACCGCCCGTCGGCGGCACGAACAGGTCCGACACGACGGCCTCGGACGCGGCGACCGTCAGGGGCCCGTCGACGACCACGCCCGAGACGGCGCTCCCGCCCGCCTCGGGGGTCAGCGTCAGCCCTGCGAGCCGCGGCCCGCCCTCGCCCACCACCGGAGCGCACGCGCCGGAGGCGTCGGTGCCCACCAGGGTGACGGGCTTGTCGACGAGCACCGCCTCGTAGGTGCCGGGACGGATCCACAGCACGGCACCCGGCGCCGCACCGTCGATCGCGGCGGCGAGCCCCTCGGTCACCACGCCGTCGGGCTTCGGGCAGCCCGCCATCTGCGGCGTGGACGGGCCACAGCCCATCACGATCACGGCACTCGTCCCTGCGATCCACCGCATCGGCACCCTCGCTCGGCGACCCAGGCGGGACCATAGCACCGGGGCCGGGCGGCGCGGCACGGTGCAACGTCGCGCGCCTCGCGGGCGTACGCCGACGGACGCGGTCGGCCGCGACGCGATAGACGCCCGTCCGCGCCGGGAGCCCGATGCCGTACCAGCGTCACCACCGTGACCACCACCGCCAGAGCGACGAGGACGAGTTCCGCCGTCGCGTCGGTGTGGTCGGCGTCGTGGTCGGCGGCCTCGCCGTCGGCCTCGCGATGTTCGGCGCGATCTCCGGCTTCGGACCCAGCCGACCCGGCCCGGTCACCGGCACGCCCCCGGTGCTCGCATCGGATCCGGATCGCGAGGCCAAGCTGCCCGAGGCGGTCCGGGAGGTCCGCGCGATCGTGACGGCTGCCGGGCGCGCCCACGGCCTCGACAACGCTGCCGCCTGCGTCGAGGCGGATCGCCACCTCGCCCTGTCCCACGATGGCCCGCTGGCGGTTCGGTCCGCGCTCCCGGTGTCCGTCCGCCACCTGTTGGGTCAGGCCGATCGCCGCTGTCCTGCCGTGCAGCGCCAGCTCGTGCTCGAGCTGCTCGCCTGCGCAGCGGAAGAAGGCGTGCTCCCGCTGTCCGACGCCGACCCGGCCGCGCCCCTGGCCTTCGACGGCGAGGCGCTGCTGGTGGAGGCCGGCTGCCCGCCCCTCGGCGGCGTCCTGTAGCGCACGCCGACGGCGCCACCGTCGGTCCGTGGGGACCGCTCGGATTGGGCTGGTCACCCAAAGTGAAACATGTTCTACTGACCCCCTTGCTAGAACATGTTCCACCTGCGGCGAGCGACATGGCCGACTTCCTCCGCACCCGCGTGTCCGACGGCATCGCCGAGGTGGTGGTCGACCGGCCGCCGGTCAACGCGCTCCACGTCGACGGCTGGTTCGCGCTCGCCGACACCCTCACGGCGCTCGGCCGGCGCGACGACGTCCGCGTGGTGATCCTCACCGCGGAAGGGCGGGGGTTCAACGCAGGCGTCGACATCAAGGAGATGCAGGCCACGCCGGGGTTCTCGGCGCTCCTGGGGGCCAACCGCGGCTGCCACGCGGCGTTCAAGGCCGTCTACGAGTGCGAGGTCCCCGTCATCGCCGCCGTCCACGGCTACTGCCTGGGAGGCGGCATCGGCCTCGTCGGCAACGCCGACATCATCGTGGCCAGCGACGACGCCACGTTTGGCCTGCCCGAGGTCGACCAGGGCGCCCTCGGCGCCGCCACCCACCTCGCGCGCCTCGTCCCCCAGCACAAGCTGCGCGCGATGGTCTACACCGCCGCCACGGTCACGGCGGCCGAGCTGCACGCGTGGGGCTCGGTGCTCCACGTCGTCCCCCGGGCCTCGCTGCTCGCCCGTGCCCGCGAGGTCGCTGCGGTCATCGCGGCCAAGCGCCCCAACGTGATCCGACGCGCCAAGGAGTCGCTCAACGGCATCGACCCGGTCGACGTCAACCGGTCCTACCGCTTCGAGCAGGGCTTCACCTACGAGCTCAACCTCGCGGGCGACGGCGACGCCGCGCGCGACGCCTTCGTGCACCGCAAGGAGGCCTGAGTGGTCCGGCAGATGACCCCCGACGACGTGGTCGGGGAGCTGCAGAGCGGCATGACGCTGGGCATCGGGGGCTGGGGGAGCCGCCGCAAGCCGATGACGCTCGTGCGGGCGCTGGCGCGCTCGTCCGTCACAGACCTCACGGTCGTCACCTACGGCGGTCCGGACGCCGGCATCCTCTGCGCCCTCGGCAAGGTGCGCAAGCTCGTCTACGGCTTCGTCTCGCTCGACTCGATCCCGCTCGAGCCCTGGTTCCGCCGCGTGCGTCAGGAGGGCCGACTGCCCGAGGTGATGGAGCTCGACGAGGGCATGCTCCAGCTCGGCCTGCGGGCGGCCGCGTGGCGGCTGCCGTTCCTGCCCACGCGCGTCGGCCCCGGCTCGGCGGTGATGTCCACCAACCCCGGACTGCGCACCGTGCGCTCCCCCTACGACGACGCCACCGAGCTCGTCGCCATGCCCGCGCTGCGCCTCGACGCCGCGTTCGTCCACGTCCACCGCGCCGATCTGCACGGCAACGGCCAGGTGCTCGGTCCCGACCCCTACTTCGACGACCTGTTCTGTCTGGCGGCCGACCGCGCCTACATGAGCTGCGAGGCGATCGGCCTCGACACGGATCGGCTCTACCAGGCGATCATCAACCCCACGATGGTGGCGGGCGTGGTCCACGCCCCGGGCGGCGCCTGGTTCACCGAGTGCCCGCCCGACTACGACCGCGACGAGGCGCTCCAGGCCGCCTACGCCGCCACCGCCCGCGACGACGACGCCTGGCAGGCCTTCGTGGCGGAGCACCTGTCATGACCGGGCCCACGACCGATCTCGGCGACGTGTGCGCCGTCGCCTGCGCCGACGCCTTCCGCGGCGACGACGGCCTGATGGTCAGCCCGATGGGGCCGATCCCGCGCCTGGGCGCGCGCCTCGCCAAGGCCACCCACAGCCCCGGGATCGTGCTCACCGACGGCGTCGCCACCATCGTCGACCTCGACGACGAGCCGTGTGGCTGGATGCCGTTCGCCCGCGTCTTCGACATGGTCTGGTCGGGCCGCCGCCACGTGATGATGGGGGCCAGCCAGCTCGATCGCCACGGCAACCAGAACATCAGCGCGCTGGGCGACTTCGCGCGCCCCAAGGTCCAGCTGCTGGGCGTGCGCGGCGGTCCGGGCAACACGGTCTGCCACCCCACCTCCTACTGGATCCCCAACCACGGGCCCAAGGTGTTCGTCGAGGCCGTCGACATCATCAGCGGGGTGGGCACCGACCACGGCGCCTTCGAGATCCGCCGGGTGGTCACCAACCTGTGCGTCTTCGACCTGAAGGGCCCCGGCGGCGTGCTGCGGCTGCGCTCGGTCCACCCCGGGGTCACGGTCGACGACGTGCGGGCCGCCACGGGCTGCGCGATCGACGTGCCCGACGACGTCGGCCCCTCCCGGCTGCCCACCCCCGAAGAGCGCGCCTGGCTGCACCGCCTCGACGCCGGCGGCGGCATCCGCTCGGCGGTCACCCGATGAACGGCGCCCTCCACACCCGCGTGTGCGACCTGTTCGGGATCCGCTACCCGATCGTGCAGACGGGCATGGGCTGGGTGGCCGGCGCCAACCTCGTCGCCGCCACCAGCGAGGCCGGCGGCCTGGGCATCCTCGCCGCCGCCACGATGACGCTGCCCCAGCTCCAGGAGGCCATCGCGCGGGTCAAGGCCCGCACCTCCAAGCCCTTCGGCGTCAACCTGCGCGCCGATCAAGACGACGTCGACGCCCTCATCGCCCTGATCATCCGCGAGGAGGTCAAGGTCGCGAGCTTCGCCCGGGCCCCCGGTCCCGACGCCATCCGGCGGTTCAAGGACGCCGGCGTGCTCACGATGCCCACGGTGGGCGCGCGGCGCCACGCCGAGAAGGTGGCGGCGTGGGGCGTCGACGCCGTCATCGCCCAGGGGGGAGAGGGCGGCGGCCACACCGGCTCGGTGGCCACGTCCCTGCTCGTCCCCGATGTCGCCGACGCCGTCGACATCCCGGTGCTCGCCGCAGGCGGCTTCCGCGACGGTCGCGGCCTCGTGGCGGCGCTCGCCTGGGGTGCCGACGGCATCGCCATGGGCACGCGCTTCCTGCTCACGGCCGAGTCGCACGTGCCCGACGCCGTCAAGCAGACCTACCTGGGCACGCCGCTGGACGGCACGGTCGTGACCACCGCGGTCGACGGCTACCCGCAGCGCGTCGTGCGCACGCCGTTCATCGACCAGCTCGAGCGGGGGTCGTGGCCGTCGCGGCTCGTCGCCGCCCTCCGCCACGCCCTGGCACTGCGCGACATGACCGGCACGAGCCTGGTGCAGCTGCTTCGCGAAGGGCGGCGGATGCGCACCCACGGCGACCTGTCCTGGCCCCAGGTGGCGATGGCCGCCAACGCCCCGCTCTACACCCGCGCCGCCCTGGTCGACGGCCGCGTCGACGCAGGCGTGCTGCCCACCGGTCAGGTGGTGGGCGCGATCCGCGAGCTGCCCACCGTCGCCCAGCTCGTCGACGGCATCATCGCCGAGGCCGAGGCCACGCTGGCGCGTCTGTCCCCCGGCGCGGTCCGCCCGTCCGCGGTGGCCGAGGAGGTCGGATGACCGAGCCCATCCTCTACGAGGCCCGCGACGGTGTCGCGTGGATCACGCTGAACCGGCCCGAGGTCCGCAACGCCCAGAACGTGGCCCTGCTGATGGCGCTCGACGACGCGTTCAGCCGCGCGATGGACGACGACGCCGTCGGCTGCGTCGTGCTCGGCGGCGCGGGCAAGCACTTCTCGGCGGGCCACGACATCGGCACGCCCGAGCGCGACATCCACCTGCCGTTCGGCCGTCGCGCCACGCAGTACTACCCCCACGCCGACAAGCCCCCCACCGAGGCCACCTACGTCCGCGAGGCCGAGGCCTACGTCGGCCTGTGCCGGCGCTGGCGCGAGCTGCCCAAGCCCACCGTGTGCATGGTGCAGGGGGCCTGCGTCGCAGGCGGCCTGATGCTCGCGTGGGTGTGCGACCTCATCATCGCCGCCGACGACGCGTTCTTCGCCGATCCCGTGCTCGCGATGGGCATCCCCGGCGTGGAGTGGTTCGCCCACGCCCACGTCATGTCGCCGCGCCAGGCCAAGGCCTTCCTGTTCCTCGGCGAGCGCATGCCCGCCGCCGAAGCCCACCGGGTCGGCATGGTCCACAAGGTCGTCGCGGCCGACGCGCTCCACGACGAGGTCGCCGCCATCGCCCACCGTCTCGCCGGTCAGCCCCGGTTCGCCATGGCCCTGGCCAAGAAGGCGATCAACATGGCCGAGGACCGCATGGGCCTGCGCGACACCGTCGACGCCACCTACGGCATGCACCACCTCGCCCACGCCCACATGGCCGCCACGTCCGCCGACCACATCGGCGGCATGGACCCCAAGTCGATGAAGGCCTCCATGGACCGGAAGGGCTGATGGACCTGTCGTTCACCCCCTCCGAACAAGCGTTTCGCGCCGAGGCCCGCGCGTGGCTCGCGGCGAACGTGCCCCCGGGGCCCTACCCCTCCGGCGACACCCGCGAGGGCTACGCCTGGCACGTGCAGTGGGAGAAGAAGCTGTTCGCAGCGGGGTGGTCAGCGGTGTCGTGGCCTGCCGCCTACGGGGGGCGCGACGCCAGCCTCATCGCCTGGCTGATCTTCGAGGAGGAGTACTACCGGGCGGGTGCCCCCGCGCGGGTCATCCAGAACGGCATCTTCCTGCTCGCCCCCACGCTGTTCGAGTTCGGCACCGAGGAGCAGAAGGAGCGCATCCTGCGCCCGATGGCGGCCGCCGAGGTCCACTGGGCCCAGGCGTGGAGCGAGCCCGAAGCTGGCTCCGACCTTGCCAACGTCCGGTCGACGGCCGAACGGGTCGACGGTGGGTGGCGGGTCTCCGGCCAGAAGACGTGGTGCACGCGCGGCGCGTTCTGCGACGCGATCTACGGGCTGTTCCGCACCGACCCCGCCACCGAGCGGCACCGCGGCCTGACCTACATGATGGTCGACCTGCACCAGCCCGGCGTCACCGTGCGGCCGGTCGAACGCCTCGACGGCGACGAGAGCTTCGCCGAGATCTTCCTCGACGGCGCCTTCGTCCCCGACCGCGACGTCATCGGCCAGGTCCACCAGGGCTGGAAGGTGGCGATGGCCACCACGTCGTCGGAGCGTGGCCTGTCGCTGCGCAGCCCCGGCCGGTTCCTCGCCACCACCACCCGCCTCGTCGACCTGTACCGACGCCACCCCGATCCCGCGCTGCGCGACCGCATCGCCGACGTGTGGATCCAGGCCCGGGCCTACCAGGCCTACACCTACCAGACGGTCACGCGGATGATGGCGGGAGGCGGCATCGGCGCCGACAGCAGCCTGAACAAGCTGTACTGGTCCGAGCTCGACCTGCAGACCCACACCCTCGCCCTCGACCTGCTCGGCCCGCAGGCCGAGCTGCTCGCCGACGCCCCCGACGCCGTGGACCACGCCGAGTGGCTGCTCGGCTTCGCGTTCGCCCTCGCCGGCCCGATCTACGCCGGCACCAACGAGGTCCAGCGCAACATCGTCGCGGCGCGCGTCCTCGACCTGCCCCGAGGCTGACCCATGCACTTCGCGTTCACCGAGGAGCAGCAGCAGATCGGCGACGCCGTCCGCGACGCGCTCGCCGACGCCTGCCCCGCCGGTGTCGTGCGGGCCGCCTGGGCTGCCCCCGACACGGCGGTGCGGTCGCTGCTGGCCGACCTCGGCGTGCTCGGCCTCAACCTCCCCGAAGCCGTCGGCGGCCTCGGCCTCGGCATGGTCGACGCCGTGCTGCCACTCACCGAGGCCGGCCGCGCGGCCGCACCGGTCGCGCTCGTCGAGACGATCGCCACCAACCCGACGCTCGCAGCGATCGGCGAGGCCGACCTCGCGGCGCAGGTCGCCACCGGCGAGGCGTTCGTCACCCTCCGCGCGCCGGGCGGCTACGCCGTCGACGCCGACCGCGCCGCGCTCGTGCTGGTGGTCGAGGGCGACCGCGTGGGCGTCGTCCGCGCGCCGCGCCTCGTCGCCCAGCCCGCGGTCGACGGCAGCCGGCGCCTGTTCGCCGTCGAGGGCGACGTCGAGCCCACCGACGCCGACGGCCGCGAACTCCTCGACCGCGCCGCCCTCGCCGCGGCCGCCCAGCTCGTCGGCCTGTCCCACCACATGCTCGCGATGGCTGTCGACTACGCCAAGACCCGCCGGCAGTTCGGCGCCCCCATCGGCAGCTTCCAGGCCGTCCAGCACCACCTGGTCGACGCCCTGCTCCGCGTCCGCTTCGCTGCGCCGACGGTGGCGCAGGCCGCGTGGCATGTCGACGCCGGCACCGCCGAGGCCTCGCTCCAGGTGGCGATGGCCACGTCGCTCGCTGCCGACGCCGCCAGCCTCACGGCCCGCAAGGCGCTCCAGGTCCACGGCGCCATCGGCTACACCTTCGAGTACGACCTGCACCTGTGGATGAAGCGCGCCTGGTCCCTGTCCGCCGCCTGGGGGGACGCGCGCGCCCACCGTGCCCGGGTCGCCGATCACCTGCTGGGAGCTCCCGATGCCTGAGGCCTACCTCTGCCACGCCCTGCGCACGCCGGTGGGGCGCAAGAAGGGAGCCCTGTCGGGCGCCCACCCCGCCGACCTCGGCGCCCACGTCCTGAACGCGGTCGTGCGCCAGGCCGGCATCGACCCCGCCGCGGTCGACGACGTGATCTTCGGCTGCGTCGACACCGTGGGGCCGCAGGCCGGCGACATCGCCCGCACCTGCTGGCTCGCGGCCGGCCTGCCCGACACCGTCCCCGGCGTCACCCTCGACCGCCAGTGCGGCTCGGCGCAGCAGGCCATCCACTTCGCCGCCCAGGCGGTGATGAGCGGCACGCAGGACGTGGTGATCGCAGGCGGCGTCCAGAACATGGCGATGGTGCCCATCTCGCAGGCGATGATCGCCGGCGCCGACATCGGGCACCCCGACCCGTTCTCCGGCTCCAAGGGCTGGACCGCCCGCTACGGCACCGAGCTGGTCAGCCAGTTCCGCGCGGCCGAGATGATCGCGCACAAGTGGGAATGCACCACGGACGACCTGCACGCCTGGGCCTACCAGTCCCACCAGCGCGCCGTCGCCGCCCAGGCCGACGGCCGCTTCGCGCGCGAGATCGTCCCCTACGACGGGCTGGAGGTCGACGAGGGCCCGCGCCCCGACACCACGCTTGAGAAGATGGCCACGCTCCAGCCGGTGGTGCCCGGTGGCCGCCACACCGCCGCCGACGCCAGCCAGATCTCCGTCGGCGCCGCCGCGATGATCGTCGCCAACGAAGCCGGCGTGAAGGCGCACGGCCTCACGCCGCTGGCGCGCGTCCACCACATGACGGTCCTCGGCGACGACCCCATCTGGATGCTCACGGCCCCCATCCCCGCCACCGCCCGCGCGCTGCAGCGCGCCGGGATGTCGATCGACGACATCGACCTCGT
>JACKEP010000037.1 GCA_020632915.1 Alphaproteobacteria bacterium
CCACCATCACCCTGCTCGCACCGGGCCAGCTCTACAAGGGCCTGCCCAACACCCTGGTGGTGGCGGGCGACCTCAGCGACGGGGAGCGGGTCTACCTGGGCGGCAAGCTCGGCGCGGGCGGCTTCGGTCCGTGCATCCCGACGGCGGGCGGCCTGTGCATGGACCTCGGCCGCGGCGCCATGCTCGTGGGGTCCGCCGTGGTGGATGCCTCCCGCACCGCGACGCTGACGATCACCCCGCCTCGCGCCTACCCCGCCGGCCTCACGGTCACCCTCCAGGCGCTCGTCGTGCGCGACTTCGGTGGCGTCGGCTCGATCGCCAGCGCACCCGCCGCGCTGGTCCTGACCGACGGCCCGGTCGAGGGCACGCAGCTCGACGACTGGACCCGGTTCGACTTCGCCCACGACGGCTACCGTGACGGCTGCGCGGGCGGCGACCGCTACATCAAGAGCACCGGCTACAGCACGGCGACCTACGTCGGCGTCACCCTGTGCAGCGCCACCGAGTACAAGGTGTGGCTGTCCGACAGCATCTACGGCACCTTCCACTCCGCCGCGGACTGGTCGGGCAGCGGCGAGGACCACTGCGAGTACGTCGACGGCGTCTACGACACCTACCCCCAGGGCACCGGCGCCGTCACACCCGGCACGGCCTGCTGGTCCCGCGGCACCTTCGGCACCGACCCCACGTTCGAGAGCGACTGCGCCCTCAACCGCTGGGTGCCCACGTCGTATGCCTGCAAGACGAAGATCCCGCGTCCCCCCGGCCCGCCCGAAGGCACCGTGATCGGCGCGTGGACCGCGCTGGACTACCTCGACGACGGCTACCGCAACGACTGCGACGGCGGCGACCGCTACGTGAAGAGCACGGCGTACGGCGTCTACGTCGGCGTCACGCTCTGCAACCACAACCAGTACAAGATCTCCCTGTCCGATCGCATCTACGGGGAGTTCGTCTCCGCCGGCGACTGGTCCGGCAGCGGCCAGGACCACTGCGAGTACGTCGACGGCGTCTTCAGCGCGTTCCCGACCGGCACCGATGCCGTGTCCGACGGCGCGGCCTGCTGGTCGCGGGGTCCGACCGGGGTCGCGCCGGTCTACGAGGCGACCTGCGCGTCCAACCGCTGGGTCCCGGGGTCCTACGACTGCGGCGTGTCCCTGCCCTGACCGACGCGGTCGTCGACGCGCGCAGCCTCCCCGCACGCGTCGACGACCGGGCCCCTCGCCCTACTGCACCACGAACGTCGCCACGGGCGTGACGTCCCCGACGCCGCCCCGCTGGTGTACCGCCTGGCCGTAGACCGTGGCACCGGACGGCACCGAGGCCGGCACGCGCACGCTCACCGACGCCCCGCCTGCGGCGTCCGCCACGGCGCTGCCGACCACGATCGGAGCCTGCAGGGCCACGCAGATCGGCGCGCCGCTCGCATCGACATAGGTCGGGTGGCACGTGGGCGACGCGCCCAGGCGCGTGCCGACCAGGAAGATCACCCGGTCGCCGGGCGGCGCATTCACCACCGACAACGTCACCACCTGGCCGGGCGCGAAGGTCGTGCCGGTCAGGCCGAAGTCGCGATCGTCGCACAGGCCGTCGCCGTCGGTGTCGCCGGTGGCGTCGTCGCCGAGACAGAGGTCCACCGCGTCGCAGACGCCGTCCGCGTCACCGTCGGGGCAGCCGAACGTGGTGGCGACGACGTCGTCCCCATCGCCGCCCTGGTAGGTGACCGTGGCGGAGATGCCCCCGAACACGGTGGACCCCTCGGCCACGCCGTCGAAGCCGCCCGTCAGCGGGATGCCGCTCTGGTTGTCGACCACCAGCAGGTCCACGCCCGGCACGGTGGTCGTCATCGTCGCCGTCAGCGGACCCCCGAGGGTGGTCGGCAGCGTCACCACCAGCGGCGCCCCCTCGGTCCAGTCGAGGCCGCCGACGAGGGTGGTGTCACCGGACACCACGAACGGCACAGTGGGGGCGACGACGCTGTCGAACACGATGGCGTCGGCGGTGACCAGGCTGCCATCCACGGTGCCGCCGCCGACGGTCAGCAGGCCCGAGGTGGTCAGATCGTCCAGGGTCACCGACCCTGAGAAGAGGGTCGTGTCCATGCCGGTGACGGCCGTCGTGACGCGCAGGCTGCCCGGTCGCCCGGCGTCCCCCACCCGCAATGCGCCGAGCTGCGGCGCGAGGGCCGCGAGGTCGGCGTCCGACAGCGACAGCCCGGCACCCGTGTCGCCCACCACGATCTCGCTCGTCGGGTCCAGGCTGGACACGCCCAGCGTCGTCGCGCCGTCGGAGGTCACGGAGCCCACGCCGCCGAGGAAGTCGACGTCGCCGACGTACAGCTGGGTGTCAGCCGCCACGGTCACGCCGTCGTGGAGCGTGAGGGCCCCGAGGACGCGCGCGCCCGTGCCCTCCACGCGCACCGGCCCCGTCAGGTCGACGTCCCCGAGCGGCGCGCCGGAGGTACCCAGCTGTGACCGCAGCGTCAGCGACGCCGTCTCGACCACGAGGTCCTGCGGGAACGCGCCCACGCTGCGCACGGTGCGGTCGGGGGCGAAGCCCAGGGTCACCGGACCGCCCCGCAACGTCGTCAGCCCCCCGGGACCGTCCAGCACGACGTGGTTGTACACGTTGACGAGGCTGTCGACGTCGATCAGGCCGCCGCGCACGTAGGTGGTGCCGAGGGTGTTGATCTGCAGCGTGAACAGCGGCGTGTCGCCCCCCACAGCGCCCTCGAACACCAGCGAGCTGGTGGTGAGCGAGATCACGCCGAAGGGGCCGTCGAGCGTCGACGCGAACACCTGGTTGGCGGAGATCACGTCGACGTTGTGCACGAGGGTCACGGGGCCGTCGAAGCGCACAGTGCCCACCACACGGATCGACGGGTTGGCCGTGCCGCCCGAGGCCATGTCCAACACGATGGGGCCACCCCCCACGGTCAGCGACGTGGGCCGGGAGACGCCGCCGACGCGCCCCGTCAGGCGGGCCTCGACGCCCGCCACGACGTTCAGATCGTAGGCGCCGTCGATGTCGTGGAGCGTGACCTGGGCGCCGCGGAGCTCGGTCGGCTGGGCGAGCGTGACGTGACCGCCGAGGGTCAGCGCGCCGGCGACCTCGACGGACGGCGAACCCGGCGGCACGGCGAACACGACGTCCGCGGCCTGCACGTCCAGCGCCATCAGCGGGTCGCTGCCGCCGACCGATCCGACGACCGTCGCCACCCCGCCCGCGACGACCGTGAGCTCCGCAGGGCCTCCGAGCTCGCCGAGCACGAGGTCGCCGGTGCTCTGCAGGGTGGTGATCCCGAACGCGGTCACCCGCCCCCCGCTCAGATCGAGGGCGCCCGCGCCCAGCGTCAGGTCGGTGTCGAACATCAGCTCGCCGTCGACGACCACGACACCCAGCAGCGTGGCGTCGCGCGACAGGAACACGACGTCAGCGGCCCGCACGAGCACGTCGCTGCCGGCCTCGGGCACCCCCGACGGCGTCGGGCACGACGTCCACGTGGTCGGGTCGTCCCAGTCGCCCCACTGGGCACTCTCGCAGGCGGCTGCAAGGTTCGGCAGGGCGAGGACGAGCCCCAGGCCGAGGGGGAGCACGCGCGACATGGCACCTCCAGGACCGTGCGCGCGGGACGCACGACGGCCGGCTGCGTCGGCGCCGGTGCGCCGGACGACATCGGGATGGACAGCGTGCCGACATCCCGCGACCCGTCTCGGGGCGGCGCGGCACACCGACCCTATCGGACCGCCGCACCGACACGACACCCGCTCCCGGCGGAATCCATAGGCCGCCCCCAACTCCGGGCGTTCGGATCCGGCCTACAGGCATTGCCATGGCAGTGTCGTGATCTACGCACTCCTCGCACCGGGGCGGCCCTCGGCCGTCCCCGACGAGCACGGATCCGGCACATGGCGCTCCCCTTCGATCCCGACCGCGTGACCCTGGAGGTCGTGCGCGCCCTGCGCGCCGGTCGCTCCCAGCGCGCCTTGTCGATGCGGCTCGGCTTCTCCTCGAACATGCTCTACCGCTGGGAGTCCGGCCGACGGACGCCGCGCACCGAGCAGGTGTTTGCGCTCGCCCGCAAGGTGGGCGTCGATCCGGCCGAAGCGTTGGCCCGGTTGCACGCGTCCGCCACGGCCACGGCCCGTGTCCACCCCGTCGACAGCCCGGCCTTCGTCACCACCTGGCTCGTCGAGGCCTGCGCGGCGTTTCCGGTGGCCGACATCGCCGCCGCCGCCGACCTGTCCCGGCAGTCGCTGGGCCGCCTGCTCCGCGGGGAGACGTCGGCGACCTTCTCCGACTTCCTCGCGATCGTGCAGGTGACCACGCGCATGGCGGGCGACTTCGTCGGCGGCCTCGTCGACCCGACGCAGGTGCCGTCGCTCGCCGCCCACCTCGCCCTGGTCGCCCGGCAGCGGGACTGTGCGCTGCACCATCCGTGGATGCCTGGCCTGATGCTCCTGCTCGACCACCCCCGCTACGTCGCGCTGCCCGCCCACGACGACGCGTGGGTGGCCCACGCCCTCGGCATCGCCACCGACGACGTGGCCGCGGGTGTCGCCGCCTTCGAGACCGCCCGGCTCGTGCGCTGGGAGGGCGCCCACCTCGTCCGCGCAGGGCCACGCCACGTGATGACGATGGGGCGCCAGTCGATGGCGGTCTACCAGGCCACCAACACCCACTACGCCGACCTGGCGTCACGACGGATCGCCGACGGCACCGGCATGATGTCGTACACGGTGTTCCACTGCGCCGACGAGGCCGTCCGCGACATGGCCGACGCGCTCTACGGCGGCCTGCGCACCGCGTTCAACCGCGCCATGGCGTCGGGTCACGAGCGGGTGGGTTTGATGACGGTGCAGGTGGTGCCGCTCGATGACGGCGTGTTCTCGCTGCGCCCGCGGGACTGACCGGCCGCCCCCTTCGGTACCGCGCGGCAACACAATCCCGGCCGCACCGCTGGACGGACCCCGCCGGACTCCCTACGCTCCTGCACGACACCGCGCGGTCTTGGGGGACTCATGCGCACCATCCTGCTGGGCACGCTGCTGGCGTCGCCCCTGTTCGGTACCGCGGCCCAGGCCGCGCCTGCCTTCGCCAAGCCCGTCTCCGACGTCGGCTTCGACGCCCGCCGCGTCGTGCTCGCGGATCTGGACGGTGACGGCGACGACGACGCCGTCGTCGCCAACGCCGGCAGCGCCTCGCTCACGGTGCTGATCAACGTCGACGGCGCGCTCGTGCCCGGCGCCCCGATCGCCGTCGGTGGCGAACCGCGGGGCCTGGCCGCCGGCGACGTCACCGGCGACGGCCACGTCGACGTCGTGGTCGCCGACTTCGCCGGGCGTGTCCTCACGCTGGCCGGCAGCGGCGCAGGCGCACTCGGCACGCCCGTCGCGCTGTCGCTCGGCACCTACCCGTCCGACGTCGCGCTCGCCGATCTCGACGGGGACGGCGGCCTCGACGCGGTCGTCGGCGACCTCGGCTCCGGGGACGCCCAGCTGCTCCACAACGTCGGCGGCACGCTGGCGCCGTGGACGGTCGTCACCGCGTCGTCGGGCGACACCGGCAGCGTCGCCGTGGGCGACGTCGACGGCGACGGCCACCTCGACGTCGTCACCGGCGCCCTCACCGCCGGGTCCAACGTCGCGGTGTTCCGCGGCGACGGCACCGGCGGGTTCACCGCAGCCGGTACCTACGCCACCGGGCGCGGCAGCGTGGTCGACATCGACCTCGGCGACACCGACGGCGACGGCGTGCCCGAGATCGCCGCCGCCACGTTCACCGGCCGCGCGATCGTGGTGCTCCCCAACCTCGGCGACGGCACGTTTGGCGGCCCCACGACACTGGAGGCCGACGCGGTGGTCATGGGGGTGCTGTTCACCGACGTCGACGACGACGGCACGCCCGACGTGCTCGGCGTGGCCCAGGCCCCGTCGCTCGTCGTCAACGGGCTGGCGCTGCCCTTCCTCAGCGACGGTGCCGGCGGCTACACCGCCCAGGCCCCGATCCCACTGGCGTCCACGCCATGGACGGCGGCGGCCGGCAACCTCGACCGCCGCGGCGGCGCCGACGTGGTGGTCAGCCACGGCGAGTCCTGCCGCGGCAGCGGCGGCGGCTGCTTCACCCACGGCGTCACCGTGTCGCTGTTCCAGCGCGGCGGCGGCCTGCTCACCCACGGGCGCTACGCCACCGGTGCCGAGCCCAGCGACGTGATCGCGGCCGACGTCACCGGAGACGGCGACGCCGACCTGATCGTCACCAACCGCCTCGACAACACCTTCCGCGTGCTGCCCGGCCTGGGCGACGGCCGCTTCGGCGCCGGCGTCGACACCCCGTTCGGCCCCAACGGCCAGCCCAACGCCGTGGCCGCGGGCGACCTCGACCACGACGGCGACCTCGACGTCGTCGTCGTCAACGAGGTCGACAGCGTGATGGTGTTCCGCAACGGCGGCACCGGCACGTTCACCGGTCCCGAGTACCTCGGGGCGTCGTTCCGCTTCCAGGACGTGAAGCTCGGCGACCTCGACGAGGACGGCTGGCTCGACATCGTCGCGGTCAACCGCTTCGACCAGGTCTTCGTCTACCGCAACGACGCCGGCACGTTCGGCAACGGCAACGCGCGGGTGATCGACGGCCCCGGCAGCTTCACGCCGTTGGTCGCGGTCGCCCTCGGCGACGTCGACGGCGACGGCCACCTCGACGTGGTGGCCGCCGAGGACCTCGCCCGCGTCTGGGTCCTGCGCGGCGACGGCACCGGTGCCGTCGGCACGCCCGTGTCCTACCCGGCGGCCGGCGGGCCGGTGTCGGTCGACCTCGGCGACATCGACGGCGACGGCGACCTCGACCTCGTGGTGGCCGATGGTGGCGAGGACGCCCTCGCCAGCGGCGCCCCCGGCACCGGCGTCGCCGTGCTCGTCAACGACGGCGCCGGTCACTTCGGCGCGGGCGTGTCCTACACCACCGGCGACGAGCCAGCCGACGCCGCGTTCGCCGACATCGACGCCGACGGCCACCTCGACATCGTCGTCAGCCACGACTTCGACCTGACCGTGGGCGTGCTGTTCGGCGACGGCGCGGGCGGCTTCGGCGGTCTGCAGCGCTTCGCCGTGGGCTCCCAGCCCGGCGCGCTCACCGCCAGCGACCTCGACGGCGACGGCGTCCCCGAGATCGCCGTCGTCCACACCGGCGGGGACGACCTCGACGTGCTCACCCGCTTCCGTGGCGTCACCCCGGGCCCCGTCATCGACTACTTCGTCGACGGCGTCTTCCTCGACCTGTACGACTGGCCCGTCGACGTCACCCTCGACCGCGGCCGCTTCTGGTGGCTGCACAGCCGCTTCGAGTTCGTCGGCCAGCAGGGCAGCGGCAGTGGCGGCGCCGGCAGCCTGGCCGGCACGTTCAGCTTCTTCAACGACGTCGACGTCATCGAGCAGGGCACGGCGAACCTGCAGCTGACCTTCTTCCTGTCGGGCCCCGACGTCGGTCAGCTCGTCGAGCCGCTCGTGGTGCCGCTCGCCTACCGCGAAGACACCGCGGGCACAGGCACGTGGACGCTGTCGCCCGACGCGTTCGCGCCCCTGTTCCTGTCCACCCAGGGCTTCGACGTCACCGTCCAGCTCCTCGGCTTCGACACCGGCGCAGGCCCCGCACCCGGCAACGTCTTCGAGGTGCTCGAGGGCGACACCGGCACGGCCCGCTTGATGTTCTCGGTGGTCGCCGAGCCCCTCGGGTGCGACGACGGCGACGGCGACGGCGCCTGCGACGACGTCGACAACTGCGTGTTCGTGGCCAACCCGGGCCAGGAGGACGCCGACGACGACGGCGTGGGCGACGCATGCAGCGCCTGCCCCGACGTCGCACCCCCCGGCGACGGCGACTGGCTCGGCGCCGCCAACGGCCCCAACGCCACGCTGTTCGACGACGCCACGCTGAGCGGCTTCGTCCAGGGCAGCCTCGCCGTCGGCGACCGCGCGGTGCTCACCCAGTTCGACGTCGACGCCCAGGGCGACGGCCTGTCGGTGACGGCCGGCGGCAGCCTCTCGGCGCGCTCGGGTCAGGTCGGCGCGGGCCTGCGCGCGCCGGTCGTCGACGTCGACGCCACCGTCCATGTCCTCGACGGGTCCGTCCCCACCTCCGGCCCCACCGACGACCTGACGGCGCTGCGGGCGGCGATGCTCGCGCTCACGGGCGACCTGGCCGCGCGCCCCGCCAACGGCAGCGTCGGCGCCACGAACCACGGCGAGGTCCGCCTCGACGGCACCGACCCGGTCGTCAACGTCTTCCAGGTCGACGGCGCCACGCTGTCGTCGGCCACCACGCTACGCCTGGCCGTCCCCGCCGGGGCCACCGCGGTGGTCGAGGTCACCGGCGCCGACGTCACCCTCGGCCACGGCGGCGCGACCTACGTCGGCGCCACCGCCGCGACCACCCTGTTCGTGCTGCCCACGGCCACCCACCTGCGGCTCGGCCCGGGCGACGTGCGCGGCACGGTGCTCGCACCGCTTGCGGACGTCACCCTCGGCGGTGGCCAGCTCCATGGCCGCCTCATCGCCGACAGCGTCACCGGCACGGCCTCGTTCTACGACGTGGCCTTCGCGGGCGCGCCATGCGCCGACATGGTGGTGCTGCCCCAGCCTCCGGCCTGCACGGCCACGTGGTCGGTGGGGTCGAGCTGGCCCGGCGGCTTCCAGGCGAGCCTGTCGATCCTGCACACCGGCCCCACGCTCACCGGCTGGCACGCCACCTGGACCTTCGCCGGGGGCGAGCAGGTCGCGGGCCTGTGGAACGGGTCGTGGTCTCAGTCCGGCGCCACGGTCACCGTGACGGACGTCGGCTGGAACGGCCTGCTGCAGTCCGGCAGCACCGTCGAGCTGGGGCTCGTGGGCCAGGGCACCCCCCAGCGCCCCAGCGCGGTGTGGCTCGACGGCGTGGCGTGCACGGTGCGGTGACGGCGACCGGGGTGGGGTCGCGTGGTAGGCTCCGCCGCCCCCACCTCGGCCCCCCGCCCGCAGGAGCTGCATGCCGGCCGTCGATCCCCGAGCCCGACAGGTCCGTGAGGGCAGCAGGCGTGGCGTCGTCCAGCGGGCTTTGCGGCGGTTGGGTGCGCGACGCGGTCCGCCGTCGCTGACGCTCCCCGTCGACGATCCCGACCCCGAAGGCCGCGCGACCGGCATCGCCGAGCACGCCGCCGCCTACGTCTACGACCGATCGGATCTCGCCCGCGGCATGCCGCCGTGGATGGCCCGCATCCCGACGCCCGAGTGGACGCGCCCGGAGTCCGCGCGCGCGGTCGGCCGCCTCACCGACATCGCCCGTCGCCTGTTCTCGGTGCGCCTGGGGCAGGGCCTGCGCACGCTGGGGTCCCGGTCCGACGGCGACCCGTGGGCCCGCTTCCACCGCGTCTACGAGGGCCGTGACACGCCCTGGGTGAGCCACGACGAGGTGTGGCGCACCGACGAGGCCTTCGGCTACCAGCGCCTCGGCGGCCTCGCGCCGGGCTACCTCGAGCGCGTCGACGCGATCCCCGACGCCTTCCACGTCACCGACGCCGACCTGCGCGGCGTGCCCGCCTGGCCCGACGGCGCCACGATCGCCGACATGATCGCCGCCCGTCGCCTGTGGATGGTGCGCCACACGGCCACCCACGGCGTGCCCTCCAAGCCGGGCACCACCCTGTGCTCGCCGCACACGCTGTTCCTGGTGCGCGACGACGGCCGGCTCGTGCCCGTGGCCATCCAGCTCTTCGTCGACAGCGACGTCGTGTTCACGCCCAAGGACGACGTCGACGCCCACGGCAACCGCACGAACCGGTGGCTCGTCGCCAAGATGTTCGTCACCAACGTCGACGCCCAGGTGTACACGCTGTTCACCCACACCACCCTCACCCACCTCGTGGTCGAGGCGGCGTGGGGGGCGATGTGCCGCACGGTGTCGGCGCGCCACCCGGTGCGGGCGTTCCTGGCGCCGCACACCGAGGTCACCCACGTCATCGGCGAGATGTTCCGCACGTACTACGCCCAGCCCCGTGGCGAGCTCGTGCGGCTGCACCAGGCGGGCTTCGAGGGGAGCTGGGCGCTGCTGCCCAAGCTGTACGCCGACTGGACCTTCGCCGACCTCGACCTGCCCGCACGGCACGCCGCCCGCGGCTGGGATCGGCCCGAGGAGCCGCCGGGCTTCGTGTTCCGCGACGACAGCCGCGCCCACTGGGACCTGCTCGCTGCCTACGTCACCACCGCGATGGAGGCGCTGTACGCCAACGACGACGCCGTGCACGCCGACCCGGAGCTGCAGCGCTGGGCCCAGGAGCTCGCCGACCCCATCGACGGCTGCGGCTTTCGCGGGCTGCCCACCGACGCCACGGGCGCCCTCGCCACGCGCGCCCAGCTGGTCACGCTGCTGACGTCGCTCGTCTACCAGGCCGTCGTGCAGCACAGCCACGTCGACAGCGCGGCCTACACCTACTTCGGCTTCGCGCCGAACATGCCGCTGTCGCTGTACCTCGACCCGCCGCGCGACCACGAGGTCCGCTACACCGACACCCACATCGCCGCCGGCCTCCCCGACGACGCCGACGTCGTCCTGCAGCTCGCGCTGCCCGCGGGCAACCACCCGTTCCACCCCACCCCGCCGCCGCCGTTCTACGACTCCCGCCTCGCGCACCCACCCGAGGGCTGGCTGGACGGCCTCGCGGAGCCGGCGCGCGGTCGGATCCTGGGCGCGCTCGACACCTGGCGCTGCGGGCTGCGCGATCTGGCGCGCCGCCAGGAGGCCCGGAACGCGACGATGTGGCCGGTGCCCTACGACGTGCTGCACCCCGACAACATGTCGAACACGATCTGGTACTGAAGGCCGCCGTCCCGCCGCCAGGCGCCCCCGAGAACGACGAGGCGCCGCGACCCGTCGTTCGCGGCGCCAAGGCGACGTCGGACCGGGCGCGGTGGGGGGCCCCGCGCCCGGCCTCGGTCACGGAGCTTCGAACGTCCTCGCCACCACGGGGGTCACCGCGCCGTCGCCGGTCCGGGTGATCGCCTGGAACCACACCGCGTGGCCCACCGGCGCGTTCGCCGGCACCCGCGGGGAGATCGCGGCCGAGCCCGAGGCGTCGGCCCGCACGAGGCCGAGCGGGTAGGGGCTCTCCAGATCGGCGCACTGCGCGACGCCGGTCTGCGACGTCAGGCACGGACCACCGTCCGCGCTCCGGTAGGAGGCCGCCAGCAGCACCTGCGCGTTCGGCGGCGCGTTCACCACCCGCAGCGTCAGCCGCTCACCCGGCGTCACCACGCCGACCTCCAGCCTGAAGTCGCTGTCACACCAGCCGTCGCCGTCGGCGTCGTCGGGGTTGTCCAGCGGGCAGGGGTCGGTGTCGTCGCACACGCCGTCGAGATCGCCGTCGCCGGTGATGTCGTCGCCGGTGCACAGGTCCACGCTGTCGCAGCTGCCGTCGCCGTCGCTGTCGTCGAAGCGGTCGGTCGGGCAGAGGTCCGTGTCGTCGCACACGCCGTCCAGGTCGCCGTCGCCGGTCAGGTCGTCGCCCTCGCACAGGTCCAGGTCGTCACAGACCCCGTCCAGGTCGGTGTCGCCGCTGGCGTTCGTCCCCCGGCAGTCGTCGACGTCGCCGCACAGGCCGTCGCCGTCCACGTCGCCGGTGGTGTCGTCGCCGGTGCAGAGGTCGACGCTGTCGCAGCTGCCGTCGCAGTCGCTGTCGAGCTCGTCGACGCAGGAAGCGGCGACGGGGATGCGTGTGGCGTCGGTGTCGTCGCAGTCGAGGCCGTCGTCCCAGCCGTCGGCGTCCGCGTCGGTGCCGCCGAAGGGGTTGACGTACAGGTCGAGGTTGGCGCCGCTGACGACCGCCAGGTCGAGGTCGCCGTCCCCGTCGACGTCGAGCGCGGCGACGAAGCTCGCGTCCGCGTCGACGCCGACGGTCTGCGTGGGGCCAAAGCTCCCGCCGACGCGATGCTGCCAGCGGATCTGCCCGCCCACGACCGTGACGAGGTCGGCGGCGCCGTCGCCCGCCACGTCGCGCACCTCGAAGCCACCGACCGCACCCGAGGGCGTGGACGTCGGCGTGAACGCGCCCAGCGAGGTCAGGTCGTTGCGCAGCACCAGCAGGCCCGAGCTGCCGCGCACGCTCACGTCGGGGTCGCCGTCGCCGTCGTGGTCCGACACGCGCAGATCGGTGGCGTACAGGCCCACGCCGTGGCTGCCGTGGATCGACACGGGGGTGCCGAACGCCCCGGTGCCGTCGCCGGGCGACAGGGTCACCGCGCCGTTGCTCCACACCGTGAACAGGTCGAGGTGACCGTCCCCGTCGGCGTCGGCGAGCTTGACGTCCTTGGCGCCCTGCCCGTTGGTGGGCAGCGCCACGTCGCCGGTGAACGTGCCGCCGTCGGACACGTACAGGGCCAGGCCACCCGCGTCGCAGGCGCAGACGATGTCGGCGTCGCCGTCCTCGTCGACGTCCCCGGCGTCCACCCCGCGAGGCACGCCCGGGGGCGCGTTGTCGATCACGATGCGGCTGTAGCCGCCGTCGTGGCGCCACCACAGGATGCCCACACCCGCCGTCGCCGAGGCCACACCGTCCAGATCCCCGTCGCCGTCCACGTCCGCGAACACGGCGTCGGTGATCTTGTAGAAGTTCGCGGTGCCGAACGCCTGCGTGCCCGACAGCGTGGTGCCGTTGCCCTTGAACACCGTGATCGCGCGGCCGTTCTGCTCGCCGACCACGACGTCGTCGTCGCCGTCCTCGTCGTAGTCGACCACCTCGATGGACGACGGACCGTCGAGGATCCCCGTCGCCACCCGCGTGTGCGGCCAGCCGTCGAAGGCCCGGACGCCGGGCGTGTCGCAGGCGCCGTCGCCGTCGCCGTCGTCGGTCGCCGCCTCCCCGCACGGGTCGCAGCCGTCGGCCACGCCGTCGCCGTCGATGTCGGCCGGCGCGAGCGTGGCGTCGCACAGGACAGGGTCCAGGTCGTCGCAGGTGCCGTCGCCGTCGAAGTCGCCGGTCGCGTCCACGCCCGTGCAGCGGTCGTAGGTGTCGCACAGGCCGTCGGCGTCCGCGTCGGGCGCGCCGTCGTCGACGGTGCCGTTGCAGTCGTTGTCGATGCCGTCGCAGTCCTCGACCGCGCCCGGGCGCAGCGCGTCGTCCGCGTCGTCGCAGTCGTGGCCGTCGTCGACGAGGCCGGTGGGCTGGTCGCAGGCGGCCACCTCGGTGGCCGGGTCGCCATAGCCGTCCCCGTCGGCGTCGACGTACCAGGACACGCTGCCCACCGCCGCGCCGTCGGCGTCGTCGGCGGCGCCGCTGCAGTCCTCGTCGATGTCGAAGTCGTCGCAGACCTCGACGGCGCCGGGGTGGATGGCCGCGTTGGCGTCGTTGCAGTCGGTGGCCAGCGTCGAGCGGCCGGCGACGGCGTTGCACGCCTCGAACGACGAGGCGGCGTCCCCGTAGCCGTCCAGATCGGCGTCCACGTAGAAGGTGACCTGCCCGACCGCGTCGGCGTCGTCGTCGTCCGCAGCGCCGGAGCAGTCCTCGTCCACGTCGAGGTCGTCGCAGACCTCCACGGCGCCCGGATGCACGTCGGCGTCGGTGTCGTCGCAGTCGTCGGTGCTGGCCACCATGTGGCCGGGGGGGTTGCACGCGAGCACGCCCTTGACGAAGCCGCCCGTGGCGCTGCCGTCGGTGCCGTGGCCGTCGCCGTCCGCATCGGGCCACCACGCCGTCATCGTGGACAGGTCGGCGTCGTTGCCGTCCGCGGTGCCCGAGCAGTCCTCGTCGAGGTCCAGGTCGTCGCAGACCTCGACCGCGCCGGGGTGCACGCCGTCCCGGGTGTCGTCGCAGTCGCCGCCGACCGTGACCTGGTCGACCCCGGCCGGGGCGCACTGCACGACCTCGGTGTCGGGGTCGCCGTAGCCGTCCCCGTCCACGTCGGCGTAGGCCGTGGTCCACACCGCGTCCGCATCGGCCGCGTCGGCGCTGCCCGAGCAGTCCTCGTCGACGCCGAGGCCGTCGCAGATCTCCACCGCGTCCGGGTTCACGCCCGGGTCGGTGTCGTCGCAGTCCGTGGACGTGGCGTAGGCGTTGGCCGGTCGGTCCCCACAGCCGAAGTAGGTCGTGGTGCCCGCGTGACCGTCGCCGTCCTCGTCGAGGTACCACAGCACGTCGCAGTCCTGGGTCTCGCAGATGAAGCCGCGCGCGACGGCGCAGTCGTCGTCGTAGTGCTTGCCGTCGTCGGTGAGCAGGTACATGCAGTCCTGCGCGTCGCCGCCGCTCGGCTCGCCCGGCGCCCACCGCAGCAGCAGGCTCGACGGCGTGGTGCCGTCCTCGTGCAGCCACGTGCCCTCGGTGGCGCTGTCGGTCACGCCCAGCCACCAGGTGTCCCCGACGTCGAAGCCGGCCGCGCGGGAGACGAGGAAGCCCTCCTGATCGCCTGCCGGGTGCGACAGGTAGCCGCCGAGGTCCTCGCAGGCGGTCACCGCGTCGGCCCACGCCAGCGGCTGGTCGCAGATCCAGTACCCGGTGCCGAACAGCCGCTCGAACCAGGTGCAGCCGCAGTCCTCGTCGACGGTGCCGTCGCAGTCCTCGTCGATGCCGTTGCACAGGTCCGGCTGGCCGGGATGGTACAGCCGGGTGGTGTCGTCGCAGTCACCGGCCGGCGCGTAGCCGTCGCCCGGCGGCGAGCAGGAGATGACCGCACCCGCGCTGGCCCCGTAGCCGTCGCCGTCGTTGTCGATGCCCCAGCCCACCAGGCCGTCGCTGGCGTCGCCGTCGTTGATGACGCCGTCGCAGTTCTCGTCGACGGCGCCGTCGTCGCAGACCTCGTCGGCGTCGGGGTGGATCGCCGCGTTCGTGTCGTCGCAGTCCTCGGGCGGGCCGTAGCCGACAGGCGCCTCGCAGGCCTGGGTGGTCGCGCCGGCGGGGTCGCCAGAGCCGTCGCCATCGGCGTCGGCGTACCAGGTGAGGAGCGCGGTGACGGCCGGGTCGGCGTCGTCGCTCTGGCCGCTGCAGTCCTCGTCGAGGTCGAGATCGTCGCAGACCTCGGTGCCGCCGGGGTGGACCCAGTCGCGGCCGTCGTCGCAGTCGGTGACGTCGGTCACGTACTGGGCGGGCGCCTCGCAGGCGTCGCGCACGCCAAAGCCGCCGTAGGCGTTGCCGAAGCCGTCGCCGTCGAGGTCGGCATAGAACGTGGTCCCGTCGACCGGGTCCTCGTCGACCTCGGTGTCGCAGTCGTTGTCCTTGCCGTCACAGAGCTCGGGCGCGTCGGTGTAGACCGTGGCGTCCTCGTCGTCGCAGTCGTCGGCCGGGCGCGACGGTGTGCCGCCATCGCCCACGCAGCCGATCTCGGAGAACGTGGGGTCGCCGTGGCCGTCACCGTCGAAGTCGGCCGGCACCACTCCACCCCAGGTCCACGCGTTGGGATCGTAGGCGGCGCAGTCCTCGTCGTCGTCGACGCCGTCGTCGTCGGCGTCGAAGTCGGGATCGACCGTGTAGACCTGCACCACCGCCGCCCCGGGGATGCCCACGATCAGGTCCTCGTCGGACAGGCCCACCAGGTTCGCCGACGACAGCGAGATGCCCCACCCGTCGCTGCGCTCGAACGTGGCGTAGCAGTCGAACGCGTCCGAGGTACCCCTGTCCAGGGCGATGCAGAAGTGCGCCCAGTCGTCGTCCACGGCCTGGGCGATCACCAGCTCGTCGTAGCCGTCGCCGTCGAGGTCGCCGATGCCGGTCGCGTCGGTGCCGAAGCGTGCGCGGCGCGCGTTGGCGCTGGTGTCCGCGATGTCGAAGGCCGGGGGAGCGTCCGGATAGCTCAGGCCGTTGACGTCCTTGAACACGCGCACGTAGCCGGCCTGCCAGGTGTCGCCGCTCGGGGTGCCACCCGGCGCACCCACGGCGATCTCGTCGCCGTCGCCGTCGGAGATGTTGCCGACGTTCTTGATGAAGTACCCGTAGTGGGAGTACTGGTACAAGCCCTCTTTCTGGAGGTAGAGCGTCGGTCCCGTGCTGGTGGTCTCGTAGAACCCGACCTTGCCGGCGTCGGCGACGAAGAAGGGATCGAAGCCCTCGCACCCCATCATCACGTCGTCGTCCCCCGAGCTGTCGAGGACCCAGGCGACGGCCTTGCCGCAGTGGTCGTTGCCGTCCAGACCGCTCAGCGTGTTGGCCCAGCTGGTGCCGCCCTGGTCGACGCCGCTGGCGCTGCCGAAGTGGATGCGCCACCGACCGGTGTTGACGGCCAGCGGGTTGTTCTCGTAGCCGGGCTGGCTCACCAGCAGGTCGTCGTACCCGTCGCTGTTGCCGTCGCCGGTGATGTCGACGACCCAGCCGCTCTTGTCGCCGGGCTCCGTGCCGGCGTGGGCATCGTCCCAGGTGTCGGAGAACCCGCTGGGGCCGCCGTGGTAGACGTAGGCGGCTCCGCAGTCGGTGTCGCCGCTGTCGTCGTTGTAGGGGGCGCCGACGGCCAGGTCGATCCAGCCGTCGCCGTTGACGTCGCCGGCAGACACCGAGAAGCCGAACTGGTCGCCGTCCCCCTCGCCACGCAGCACGCGGTAGTGGCTGAACCCGCCCGCGCCGTTGCCGTAGTACAGGTACACCTTGCCCGCGCCATCCGAGGGGGCGGTGACCGCGATGTCCTCGTGGCCGTCCTGGTCGAGGTCGCCCACGCCGAGCACCTTGCGCCCGAAGCTGCTGGTGGTCGACCCGGTGGGGTCGCGCAGCTCGATCGTCGGGTCGGTGTCGTAGAGCGGGTCGACGGTGATCGGGTAGGCGGCGTCGGTGTCGTCGACCACCAGGCGGATGAGGTCGCCGTCCACCTCGAAGTGGGAGGGCAGGTCGGTGCCTGCCGCGTCCCAGGCGACCAGCGCCGAGACGTGCCAGCCGCGTCCGCTGCGGTCCCGGAAGCGCACCCGATCCCCGTCCACGCGCGGGTGCATCCCCGGGGCGCTCACCTCGAGCACGAGCGGGCCGTCGCCCTCGGGGCGCTTCGCCACGTCGAAGCCCTGCTCCAGCCCGTCTTCGCGGGACACCCACCACGCGTCGATCGGGCCGTGGTCGTAGGCGACCACCGGCACGCAGTCGGTGGCGTCGCTGGCGCACGCCTCGTGGGTCGCGGGCACCACGTCCAGCGGGCGCATCCCGCCGGCGCGTCCCCACGCCGTCGCGCGCAGCACGGCCCCGTCGCGTCCCAGCGCGAGGCCGCCGTCGGCCAGGATGGCGCGTTGGTGGACACCGGTCACGCGGGCGACGAGGCGGCCGGCGTCGACGTCGAAGGGCTTGACGAGGTCACGGGGCACGCGGTCGAGCGTGTGCACCAGCACACCGTCGGGCGGCGCGGCCGTCGGCGTCACGCCACAGCCGACGAGCAGCAGGGCGACGAGGGATCGGGTCGACATGGGGGACTCCTGGCAGCGGTCGCCCCTTCGGCGCCGCGCATCGGCGGTATCGACCGGCCGAGGGCTCCCCGGGCCGGGGCTGACGTCGGGCGCCCCATGGCCGCTGCGTCCCGCGCCGAGAGAACACCGTCGCCGTCGAGCTCCTCTCCGACCGTCGGGCCCACGGACGCGCCATGGGACGTTCCCAGCTGTTGCGTCGCTGTTGCGCTGCACGTCAGGTGACCGCGCACCGTCCACCGTCCACCGTGCTGCGCAGAACGCCCGCCAATCCTTGCACCTCCGCGGTGTCGCCTGTACCGTCGGCGTTCGGGGGTGGGTCGATGCGACGTTGGCTCTGGTGCGCGCTGGCCGTGGCGGCGTGCGATGACACGAAGGCGCCGGTCGCCGTCGATCCGACTGTGGCGTTCACCTCGCACGCCGACCCGGCCACGGTGCCGGCCGACGGGTCCATCGCGTTCACGGCGCAAGCGGCCGATCCCGACACGCCGCTGCCCGCCCTCGACGCCACCTGGGCGCTCGACGGGGGGGCTGTGTGCACGGGGTCGGTGGTCGAGACCGACGGCGCCGTGCGCTGCACGCTCACGCTCGCGGCCGGCGCCCACGTGCTCACCGTGCGCGTGACCGACCCGGAAGAACACGCCGCCGTGGCCACGCTGTCCGTGGAGGCCGTGGCCGACGGCGACACGGACGACACCGACGACACGACCGACACCGTCGACACCGACGTGGTCGAGACCGACCTGCCGCCGGACGCGCCCACCGTGAGCCTGTCGGGGCCTGCGGCGCCGCGCCTGTATGCCGGCGTGACGTTCGACCTGACGGCCACCCTCACGGATGCCGACGGCGACGTCACCGCGCTCACGCTCGTGTGGACCTCGTCGCTGTCCGGCGACGACCTCGGCGCCCTCGCCACCACACCCGCCGAGGACGGCTCGCTCACCACCTCCGCCGCGCTGGACGCGGGCACGCGGACGCTCACGCTCACGGCCACGGACGCCGACGCGCTGTCGGGCGTGGACGCCGTGACCGTCGAGGTGCTCGCGGCCAACGCGCCCCCGACGTGTGCGATCACCGCCCCGGTCGCGGGACGGGTCGACCCCACCCTGACGCTGTCGGGCACCGCCGGCGACGCCGTGCAGCCCGCCGACACCCTCGTCGCCGCGTGGTCGAGCGACGTCGACGGCGCCCTGGGCACGTCCCCGCCCGACGCCACCGGCGCGGTCACGCTGCCCGGCGTGAGCCTGACCCCGGGCACCCACGCGCTCACGCTCACCGTCACCGACGAGGTCGGCGCGGTGTGCACGGCTACCGTGAGCGTGCTCGCCGACCGCCCGCCCGCCCTCGCCGACGTGGCCCCCGCCGACGGCGCCGTCGTCGTGCTCGGCGCGCCCGTCGACTTCGCCGTCACCGCCAGCGACCCCGACGAGCCCGCGACGGCGCTGTCGGTGGCGTGGTCGTCCGACGTCGACGGCCCGTTCGGCACCGCGTCGCCCGACGCCACCGGCGCCGCCGGCGCGCAGCACACGCCGAGCCGCGCCACCCACACGTGGACGGTCACCGTCACCGACACCCAGGGCCTCACGGCGTCCGCCACCCGCACGCTGGTGGTCGACGGCCCCCCCGACGCCCCCACCGTGAGCATCACCCCGCCCACGCCCACCACCGTCGACGACCTCACGGCCACCGCCGGCGCTGCGGCGATCGACGCCGACGGGGATCCGGTCACCACCACGGTGGTGTGGACGTCGCCCGGCGAGGCCGACGTCACCGGGCTCGTGCTCGACGCCGCGCGCACGGCCCGCGGGCAGGTGTGGACGGCCACCGCCACGAGCTCCGACGGCACACAGACCGCCAGCGCCACGGCGAGCGTCACCATCGCCAACACCGCGCCCGGCGTGGCCACGGTGTCGGTCCAGCCCGATCCGGCGCTCGTCACCGACGCCCTCACCTGCACGGCCGACGGCCTCACCGACGTCGACGGCGACGCGGTCGCCTGTGCGTGGTCGTGGACCGTCCAGGGCCTGCCCTTCGCGTCGACCGACGCCGTGCTGCCGGCCGGCACCGTCCCCGCCCACGGCGACGTGGCGTGCGCGTGCACCCCCGACGACGGCAGCGACGTCGGGGTGGCCCTGACGTCGCCGACGCTCACGCTGTCCAACACGCCCCCGACGCGCCCGGGGGCCAGCCTCGCCACGCCCTCGGCACCCGGCGACGCGCTGCGGTGCGCGCTGGCGGTCACGCCCACCGACGCCGACGGCGACACCCTCACCGCCACGGTGGCCTGGACGGTCGACGGGCAGGACGTCGTGGGCACCACGAGCGTGCTCGACGGCGACACGATCCCCGGGGGCACGACCGCCGCGGGCGAGGTGTGGTCGTGCACGGTCACCGTCGACGACGGCCACGGCGGCACGGCCACCAGCGATCCCGCCACGGTCACCGTCCCCGAGGATCCGGACGCGATCGTGACGTGGAAGGCCGACTGGAACCGGGTGTTCGCGCAGCGCGCCGACGGCACCTGGACCTGCCAGGGCTACAACCGCGACCGGGCCTGCGAGGTGCCGGACGAGCCCTTCCTGGAGGTGCGGGGCTACGAGCGCAACGCGTGTGGGCGCCGCGAGGACGGCACCCTGCGCTGCTGGGGACGCGACCCCGGCCCGTCCCCCTCGCTCACGGTCACCGACCAGTGGGGCATGGCGGCCTACGGCGGGTGCGCGATCACCAGCACCACCTCCCGCGTGGTGTGCTGGGGCACCGACCACCCCGCACAGCCGTTCGCCTTTCGCAACCACAGCCGGATCGCCGTGTCGGGCCTGTTCGTGTGCGGCCTCGACGACAACGTGCTGTCGTACGCGAACGAGTGTCTCGTGAACTACTCGGTCTACGACGTGATCGAGAACAACGTGCCCACACGGAGCACGATCGCGCGGACGTTCTACGGCGGCGCCACAGCCGGCTGCTGGCTGTCGGACATCGGTGGAGGCGTCCGGTGCTGGGGCACGGGTGATCTCGTCGACGACGCGCCGAGCGGCAACTACCGGGCGATGGACGCCTACCAGCACACCGCGTGCGCGCTCCGGGCGAGCGACGCCGCGATCGCCTGCTGGGGCTACGACGTGGGTCGCGCGGCGTGGGCCGATCCTACGGGCAGCTGGACGTCGCTCACCGTGGGGTCAGCCTTCGGCGTGGGCACCGACGACCAGGGCGAGGTCCGCACGTTCGGCATCCCTCGCTACCTCCTCGATCTCCCTGCCGACACCCCCGTCGCCGAGCTGTCGATGCATCGCACGGGCACGGCGTGCCTGATCGACGACGCGGGTCACGCCCACTGCACCCCGGAGCGCATCGGCAACATGACGCCGCCGTCGTTCCCCCGCGCTGGCGTGCACCTGTCCAGCGTCAGCTACGAGAACCCGGACAGCCAGTGGGCCTGCTGGCAGAGCTACGTCGACGGCCCCGTGCGCTGCCCCGGCGCCCCCGGCGCGCAGGAGCCTCCGTCGAGCACGCTGTTCCTGGACTGGGACACCGGTCCGAGCTTCGTGTGCGGCGTGCGCACGACCGGCACCCTCGGCTGCTGGGGCGACAGCTCCACCATCCTCACCGACATCCCGAGCGGCAGCACGTTCAGCCGCATCGCCTGCTCGGCGTCGAGCTGCTGTGCGGTCGACGATGCCGACGGCAGCTTGCAGTGCTGGGGTCCATCGTCGAGCTACGCACGCGTCTCGCAGACGGCGAACGACTTTGTCGACGTGGCCGCCTCCGAGGGGCACTACTGCGGCCAGCACGCCGACGGCACGCTGACCTGCTGGCCCGGGTACTCCAACAGCAGCCTCGCCACGCCGACCGAAGCGCTCGACGACATCGCGCTCGGCTACGACAACAACGGCTGCGGCCTGCTCGACGACGGCACGCTGACCTGCTGGGGCGTGGCAGCGGCCGACTGGGCCCACGGCGCCGCCGAGGGTCCGTACGACCGGGTGTGGAGCGACAAGGGCTGGGGCTGGTGCGGACGGCGGTCGTCGGACCACACGCTGGCGTGCTGGGGCTACTGGATGCGGTGACGTCCGCCCCCCCCAGGGGGGTCACGCCGGCGCCGGCTCCGACGGCACGATCGACAGCGCGCCGCGGCCGTGGCTCAACACCTCGGCACGCGACACGCCGAGCACCACCTGGGCCGCCGATACCCCGGACGACAGGGCGCCCATCACACCATGTGCGACCGTGCTCGCGCCGCAGAGCACGAGCCCGTCGATCTCGGTGCGCACCGGGAACGACAGCGGCCCCACCTGGGACCGGATCTTGTCGGTGCCGTAGAGGTTGCCGCGCGGGGCGGCGCAGTAGAACGCGTTCGTGAGCGGCGTGCCGAGCTCGGCGAGCAGGAGGTGGTCGGAGATCCCGGGGAGCACGCGCTCGACGGCTCGGAGCATCCGGGGCACCATCGCGGCCTTGTAGGCCGTGTAGGCTGCGGGGCGGTCGTCGTGGTGGCTGTGCGCCCACGGCGCGAACGTGTCGTAGGGGACGAAGGTGAACGCCTCGAACGTGTGGTGGGGCGCACCGTCCCCGCCGTAGCGCTTGCTCGGGTCCTTCAGCGTGGTGCCCGTGAGGAACAGCCACGGCACGTCCTGTCGGTCCGGTTCCCAGGCCTTCGTGCCGTAGGCGAGCGCGCGGTCGACGTCGGTGTCCGGGTACAGCCAGTAGTTGCCCGAGTCCATGCCGAGCGCCCGCGGGTCGACGTCGGCCGCCAGGAACAGGCTCAGGCAGGAGTTGGTGTAGCGGGTGCGCGCGACCTGGCGTCGCCGCCGCCAGCCCAGGTGCTCCGGGCCGACGAGCCGCTCGAAGGTGACCACGGGGTCGGCGTTGCTGACCACCCAGCGCGCGCGCACCTCGGTGCCGTCGTCGAGCACCACGCCGACGGCGCGACCGCCCTCGATGAGGATCCGCTGCACCGCCGTGCGCATGCGGATGGTCCCGCCCCCGCGCCGCAGGCCGCGGAGCAGGGCGCGCGGGAGCGAGGCCCCACCGCCCTTCGGGTAGAAGCCCCCGTCGAAGTAGTGGGCGACGACGGCGGCGTGGATCAGCGCCGAGACCTGGTCGGGGGGCGTGCCGTAGTCGCCGGCCTGGGCGGCCAGCACGGCCCGCGCGAGCGGATCGCGCACATAGTGGCGCAGGAGGCTGCCGCCGGTGGCCAGCGCCCACCGCGCCAGCGTGGGCGACCGCGCCAGCATGGGGAGTCCGTCGCGCTCGCCGCGCCCTTCGAGAAAGGTGCCCGCGAACGTCGACAGCCCCTCGACGACGTCGAGGTAGGCGCGGATGCCCCGGGCGTCGGCCGGGAACCGGTCGGCGAGGCGCGCGGCGAGCACGTCCTTGCCCTTGGGCAGGTCGAAGCGCTGGTCGCCGATCCAGACGTGGTCGAAGCCGTCGGGGTTGATCTCGCAGAACGTCAGCTCGGGACCCACGCCGAGCCCTTCGAGGATCTGGCGCGTGCGGCCGGTCTGTCCCAGCTCGCCGACGTAGTGCACGCCGGGGCTGAACTTGTAGCCCCCCAGCGGAAACGAGTGGCACCACCCGCCGGGCAGGTAGTGCTGCTCGAGCACGAGCACCCGCTGCCCCGCGTTGGCCAGCGCCACCGCAGCCGCGAGGCCGCCCGCACCCGAGCCGATGACCACGACGTCGACGTCTGACATGGGTCCCACCTGGGCGGGAGCGTAGGCGACGGGGGTGGGGGTTGGCCAGGGGGGGGGTGCACGTGCGTGCCGCCACCCCGGCCGCTGCCTGGCCGGGCGGGGTGGCCGATTCCGTCAGCCGGCGACGCCGGTCGGTTCGAGCAGCCAGCGCCAGGCCGGCACCACGCGGACGGTACCGGTGGGCAGGCGGACGACCTCCTCCTCGCGCAGCGTCACCAGCGTGGCCGCGGCGATGCCCAGCTCGGCCATGGCTGCTTCCAGCGCACGCAGCTCGCGCCGCCGTGTGTCCTCGTCGGACAGCTGCGCACACACCTGGACGAGGTGGGGGGTCCCGTCGGCCTGTCGTCCGCAGAAGTCGACCTCGAACCCCGCCTCGGTGTCGACGTAGCCGAGCTCGACGAGTCCGCGTCGACGCAGCTCGAGGTAGACGAGGCTCTCCAGGCGGTGACCTACGTCCTCGGGCTTGGCGAAGGCCACCGTCCGCGAGAGCGCGGGGTCCACGGGGTACGCCTTCCGAGGGTGGATCTGGCGTCGCGCCGCCGACGCCGACCACAGCGGCACGGTGTAGACGAGGTGGGCGTCCTCGACGTGGGCGAGGAGCTCGTGGACGCTGTCCTTGCCGATCGCGTGCCCCTGCGAGCGCAGGTCGCGGTGGAGCCGATTCGCCGAGAACCGACCCGACGGGTTGGCCAGCAACCGCCGGACGAGCCAGCGCAGCGCGTGCACCTGGGTGACCCCGTGCCGCTCGACGATGTCTCTGAGCACGGCGACGTCGACGTACTCCTGCAGCACCCGCCGGCGCAGGTCTGCGTCCAGCCCCTGCACCTCGGGGAACCCGCCGGACTCCAGGTAGGCGTCGAAGGCGTGGGCCAGCCGCGCGCGCGCCGACGGTCCCACCGGCCAGGTGTGCGGGACGGTCGTTCCGGCATGCACCAGCGCCTCGGCGAAGCTGAACGGGAGCACCTCGGTGGACAGGGCGCGACCGCGCAGGCTGGTGGCGATCTCCGCCGAGAGCATCTTCGACGACGAGCCCGTCACCAGCACGCGGACATGCACCTGGTCGAGGAGTCGCCGGACGAAGCGCTCCCACCCGGGCACGTTCTGCACCTCGTCGAGGTAGAGCCAGTGCTCCTGGCCGACCACCGACGGATGTCGGGCGTACCAGGCCTCGGTCAGTCCGGACAGCTCCGAAGCGTCCACGGACAGCCGTTCGTCCTCCAGGTTGACGTAGAGCAGGCGCTCTCGGGCAACGCCTTGGTCGAGCAGGTCCGCCATGTGCTGGAACAGCCGCCAGGTCTTGCCGACGCGACGCATGCCCACGAGGGCATCGGCCTTCCCCGGCAGTCCGGGGAGCTCCACCGCCCGCGGCGTGGGACGGGGGAGCGTCCGCTCCTCGAACTCGGCGACCAAGGCGGCGAAAGCATCGACGGACACGCGGACCTCGCGTTCGCAGGGGGGCGCGAACCGCACCATGAACGTCCTTCTATCAAGGATGAATCGTGCCGACATCGTCCTTGGTGGAAGGACGATGGATGGCCTCCCACCCTACTTCACCGCCATCGCCATGATCTTCCGCAGCGTCCGCAGGCTCTCCGGCACCCCGCGGATCTTCTGCGCCTGCGCGAACAGCTCGCGCGCTCGCGGCTGGCTCCCCGCCGACCACAGCGCGTCCACCAGGTTCAGCAGCGCGCGCAGCCGCTCCGCCGCGCTCCCCGACGCCTCGGCGACCTCCACGGCCCGCTCGAAGCTCTTCCGCGCGGCGGCGCGATCGCGCTGACGGTCCTGCACCTTGCCCAGCTCGCCGAGCATCCGCGCCGCACGGGCAGCGTCGTCGCGCGCCAGCGCCTCGTCGACCAACGCCCCAGCGAGCGCGCGCGCCGCGTCGAACTGCTTCGCCTCGCGCAGCACGATCACGAGGCGGACGGGGTCCTCCTCACCGGTCAGGTCGGCGGGCAGGCCCGCGGCGACGGCGTCGGCGACCGCGGGAGCGACCCACGGGTGGCCGACGTCGAGCTCGGCGACGTCGAGCAGGGTGGCCACGCGCGCGCGGCGGTCGTCCAGGGCCTCGAAGCGCGCGGCGGCATCCAGCCAGTGGGCCAGGGCGCCGTCGCGATCGTGGGCCCCGCGCCAGGCGAGGTAGCCGAGGTCGTCGAGGATCTCGGCCACAGCGCGCTCGTCGCCCGCCGAGCGCGCTGCGGCGAGCGCCACCTCGAACTGCTGGCGGGACCGGGCCAGAGCCGCGGCTTCCTTGACCTCTGAGCTGAACGCGCCGGTGACGATGCGCTCCATCAGGTCGCGCGCCTCGTGGCGGGCGTCGTCGGCGGGGCCAGGGGTCATCGCGGGTGGCTCCAGAGGCGGCGCGGGCCACGCCGTGGCATCGAACCGTCCGGGGTTGGCGGTCCGCGTTCCTCCTTGTACCGTGAGCGCATCTCCCACGTCCCGGGATCCACCATGCGCCTCCTCCCGCTCCTCCTCGCGGCGGTGACCTCGTCTGCCGTCGCCGCCGACCCCACGGTGCTCGTGCGCACCGGCACCACATTCGACGGCGTGGTCCCGCAGGACGTCGCGCCGTTCACGGTCGACGACGCCGGATCCTGGCGGGTCAAGGTCGATCACGCCAGCGGGCACGGCCTCGCGGGCCCTTCCGGGCTCACCTGGCAGACCGGGTGGGCCGCGCCACCTCCCAGCACCGACACGCTGGATGAGGTCCTGTTCGTGGCCAAGCCCGAGACGTTCGGGCCCGCGCTGGTGACCACGCTCGCCCCGAGCGGCGACCGCGCGTTGCTCATCGCCCGCTACACCCCCGGCGTGAGCATCGCGCTGCGCGAGGGCGACCCGTTGACCGGCGTCGGCGTGCCACCGAACGCCACGCTGCGCGCCATCCTGTCGATGACGACGAACCGTCGCGGCATTCCCCGGCTCGTGATCGAGGACGATCAGGGGCGCCGCGCCCTCATGCAGGACTACCGCGAACCCGGCGGCACCGACCTCCTGTACGCCCAGGCCTACGAGGGCGAGCCCCTGTACGGCGAGCCCGGTCGAGGGCCGATCCAGCACATCGCCGCCGATCCCCACCTGCTCGACCTCCACGACCACGCGGACATGTCCTGGGTGGTGCGGTTCTCGGCGACCCCCGGGCAGGACGAGTGCCTGGCCCGCGAGGGCGACGTGCTCGCCTGCACGGGCGACCCGTCTCCGCTACCCGGCGCCACCTATGCGTCGTTCGAAGTCGACGGCGCCCTGGCCGTCACCCAGGGTCCCCACCTGCTCGTGCGGTCCCAGGTGACCTCGGCCACCGGCACCACCACCCTCCTCGCCCTCGACGACACCGTCGTCGCCCAGGTGGGCACCCACCAGCCCGGCACACCGCCCGGCACGGTCCTGCAGTCGCTCGGCACCGGTCCCGTCGACCTCGGCGCCAACGGCACCACCGCGTTCTGGGGGTCGTGGGACGGCTCGGACCCCACCGCGTCGGCGGGCATCTTCGTCGACGGAGCCCTCTACCTCGTCGACGGGCAGGCGCTGCCCGGCGTGGGGACTGTGGCGCACTGGCGACAGGATGTCGTCCTGTCCGAAGGCGGCGTCTACCTGCTCGTCACCGCCGACCTCACCGACGGCACCGCCGTCGCGCTCCGCTACGATCTGTCCGATCGCTTCCGCCTGGTGACGCCGCCCACGCTCGTCGCCGGCGACGTCAACCACCTGCACGTCGACCACGCGGCCGTGGGCCACCGCATCGCGCTGATGGGCGGATCGAGCCCGGGCGCCACGCCGATGACCGGACCGTGTGCGGGCCTCGTGGTCGGACTCGGCCACGCCCGCATGCTGGACGTGGACCGCGCGTACTACGTCGGCCTGGGCGGTGCCTGGGCCTTCTGGCATCCGCGGGTGCCTGCCGCGGCCGCGGGACGGACGGCCTATGTGCAAGCGGTGGACCTGGACGCCTGCGTGGCCACGGAGGTGCTGGCGTTGCCGGTGCAGTGATGCAGGCCATTCCGGGGTTGGCGGTGGACCCTCCACCCTGTACCGTGACCCCGCCTCCCACGTCCCGGGATCCACGATGCGCTTCCTTCCGCTCCTGCTCGCGGCCGCGGCCGCGCCTGCGCTCGCCACCGAGCCCACCGTCCTGCTCCGCACCGGCGCCGCCGTCGGTCCCCACACCGTCCAGGATCTCAGCCTCGGCGACATCGACGACGCCGGCCGTTGGCGCGTGATCGCCGACACCGCCGGCGGCCGCGTGGTCGTCGCGGCGTCGGGGCCGTCGTGGGCCGAGGGGTCCGCGCTGCCGTCGTCCGACACGGTCGCGTCGGTGGTCGGGCTCGACACCACCCACGCGCGCCACGCCACCTACCAGCTCACGGCAGCGCCCTCGGGTGACCACGTCGTCGTGCAGGGCACCACGGAGGTGGTGCGCACCGGCGACGCGATCACGGCGCAGGGCACGTCCCCGGGCACCTCGGTGGCCAGCCTCGGCGCCCTCGCCACCCTGTCGTCGGGCCAGGTGTGGTCCGTCGTCACCGACGACACCGGCCGCAAGCTCCTGCTCGGGTTCGGCGGTCCGTCCACGCTCGACCCGCAGGTGATGCTCTACCGGGAGGGCGACTTCCACGACGTCGGCACGCGGCCGCGCATCCAGGCCATCGCCGACGACCCGCGCCTGCTCGCGGCCGGACCCACGACCGAGCTCGCCTACGTCGTCGACTTCGCCGTGCCCCCCGCGGTCGACGCCTGCATCGGCGTCGGCGCCACGCTCCCCGCCTGCACCGGCGACGCCGCACCGCTCCCGGGCGCCACCTACGCCGCCTTCGACCACGACGGCGCCCTGGCCCTGAACGCGCACGACCGGCTGCTGGCGCGGTCGGAGGTGTCCGGGACCGGGTCGAACCGCGCGATCCTCGCGCTCGACGACACCCTCGTCGCCGCCGTGTCCGCCCACCAGGCCGGCACGCCGCCGGGCACCACGCTCCAGTCCCTCGGCGCCGGACGCATCGGCCTGTCCAACGCGGACGTCACCGCGTTCTGGGCCCAGTGGGACGACCCCGATCCGGCCGCGTCCGCCGGCATCTTCGTCGGCGGGTCGCTGTACGTCGTCGACGGGCAGACGCTGCCGGGCGTGGGCACCGTCGCCCACTGGCACGACGACCTCGTGCTGTCGCACAACGGCACGTGGCTCCTGCTCGCCGCCGACCTCACCGACGGGTCCACGGTGGCCCTGCGCTACGACCTGTCCGACCAGCTGCGCGTGATCGCCCCGGTCCCCACCCTGGCGGGCGGCATCAACACCTTCCTGCTCGCCACGGCCGCCCCGGGTCACCGCGTCGTGCTCGCCGGCAGCCCGCGCCGCGGCACCACGCCCCTCCCCGGCGCCTGCGCGGGCGCGTCGGTGGGCCTCGCCCGCCCCACGGCGCTCGGCATGACCACGGCGCTGGCCTACGGCAACGGCCTGTTCCAGGTGCCGATCCCGCTCGCGGCCGCCGGGCGCACGATCTACGTGCAGGCCGTCGACGTCGACGCGTGCGCGGTGAGCGAGGTCGTCGAGGTCACGCTGCAGTGACCGGCGACCGCGTCAGGGCGTGGTGGGCTTGGACGCCGGCGCAGGCCGCTTGACCTCGACGGTGACGTAGACCACGCCGGCGCCCGCACCCTCCACACCCGCCAGCGCGGACGCCATGCAGGTGGTGAGGTCGGCGCCGAAGGTGTCGCCCTCCTCCCCCCAGGAGGTCTCGCCAGCCGCGTCGGCGATCAGCGAGCCCTCGCTCTGCAGCGCGGCCGCGGAGGCCGCACCCGTCTTCTCCGTGACGGTCCACAGCGCGTACGCCCCGGCCGCAGCAGGGGCGACCTTCGGGGCGTGCTTGGCGGCGCACGCGGTGAGCGCCGGCACCGCCTTGACGTAGCGGCCCTGGTGGGCGTTGAGGTTGCCCGATCCGGCTGCGTTCACCAGCACGGACACGGTGTACGACGGCGTGCCCGCGTGGGCCGTGGCGCCCAGCGCGAGGGACAGGAGCAGCAAGGCAGGTCGCATGGTCGTTCTCCGCGCCGTGGACGTCGGTCGGCAGCGACCGGACGGTAGCACGGCGCCGACGTCGACCGCAGCCGAGGCGGACGGTTCCGTCACAGCCGGTGCGCCATGCATCGGCTACGCTCGCGGCCCCCGCTCGGACCCCTGGATGCAGAAGATGCCCGCCTCCCGCTGCGTCACCCTCGGCGCGCTCGCCCTGCTCACCCTCGGCGCCTGCCGCACGCTCGACCCCGTCCCCGAGGGTGTCGACGCCAATGCCTCCTGGATCTACCGGAACCAGGACACCGAGGACGAGGCCGAGCTGGCCGCCGCGCTCGTCCAGCTGCGCACCGATCTCGCCCTCGACGACATCGACGCCTACCTCGAGCGCCTGCTCGAGCCGCTGGACGCCGCGTCCGTCGCGATCGTCGGCAAGGAGGCCGTCGAGGCGCTCGCCCCCGAGGCGCGCGACGCGATGGACGACGCCGCCCTCGAGGCGGCGCTCGACGCCGGCACGCTCGTCCGGCTGGCCGACCAGCAGGGCATGCTCGTCGCCACGAAGATCCCGTGCACCATCGACGACACCGTCGACGTCTTCATCCGCCTCGACCAGGACACCGTCCACCCCGACTACGAGGCCTACGCCCGCAGCTACACCACCGACCGCGACGCCTTCGGCCCCGACACGCCGCTGGCGTGGACCACCGACTACACGGTGTCCGTGCTGTTCTCGACCTACGAGGCCACCATCCTGGGCGGCGTGCGCTGGCTCGAGGGCGTCGACGCCGACGGCACGACCCGCAGGTTCGCCGTCGCGCGCGCCCACCTGCCCGAGCCGGCCACGTTCACCAAGGGCGGCACCTACTTCCGCCAGGACTACCAGCTCGACGTGTTCCTCCCGACCGCCGACGACCAGACGATCCACCTGTTCGCGGTGTGGCGCGACATGGACCTCGGCGGCTTCCACAGCAGCAACACCGCCTACATCGCCACCGTCAGCAAGGCGTTCCGCGACGGTGACGAGGAGATCGCGGCCTTCTGCCAGCCGGAGTGAGGCGGCGGGCCGACGCGTCGCCGGCCCGCCCACGCCTCACTGCACGATCTGCACCCGCGCGTTCATCTCGGGGTGGGACACCCCACCCAGCGACCACCACGTCCAGCTCGGCTGGGGCGACTTGAACGTCCAGTAGTTGTTGTACAGCGGACCGAACGAGCTGCTGTTCACCAGGCTCTGGCCCGAGACCAGGCCGAACTGGTCGTAGTGGTAGCGATAGACCTGCACCGACATGTCCACGGCGCGCGTCGTCCACTCCACCTCGTAGTGCTTGTTGCCGTAGCGCGCGACGCTGGCCTCCATCCGGTAGGTGATGTCCATGTCCACCTTGCCGTCGCCGTTGGCGTCCTCGTCCGTCGCCAGCACGATGCCCGTCAGCGGCTCGCTGAGGTCGACGTCGTCGTAGCGGGTGCCGTTCTCGAACACGATGTCGGCGGTGAGGCGCTCGGCCTCGACGAGGTAGGTCTCGGTCGACACCAGCCGCAGCGTGACGGTGGAGTAGGCCGGGTACAGGAACAGCGACTTGGCGTGGCCGCCGGTGAACTCGAAGTCCCAGTACAGGTAGCCCCCCGTCAGCCGCCCGCCGGCCACCAGCGGCATCACGTCGCGCAGCAGGCTGGCCGGGTCGATGTCGACCTCGAACAGCTGGTGGGTGTCGCTGGCAGCAGCGAGCACGTGCCGGTCGTCGAAGCCGTCCTCGAAGATCGCCGGACCGTCCTTGAGGTAGAGCAGGGCGTAGAGGAACTCCTGCGGGTCGTCGAGCGCGTGCGTGCCGGTGACGTCGTTCCACCAGGCGAGGACCAGGTCGCCGGGGTTGGCGAGCTCCTCGGCGGTGGCGTTCTCGTCGGAGTAGTCCTCGTAGGAGAAGTCCCGGTCGTACAGGGCGCTGGCGAACTGCGACGCGATGCCCGCGATGTAGGCCTGCAGCTCCGGCGAGTAGGTCTCGGGCCGCGTGCTCGGGTCGAACAGCACGTCGAGCGGCGCGCCGGCAAAGGGCTCGGCCTCCACCACCACGTCGTACGGACCCACCAGCTGGTCCACCACGCTCCCAGCCTTGTGACCGAGGGAGCCGAGGTCGATGTCCAGCGAGAAGTCGCGCAGCGCCATGCTCGCGGTCAGGTCGGAGGACGCCGTCTGGCCCCAGATGGCCGCGTCGGGCTGCAGCTCCCACGACCAGTCGATGTCGAAGGCCGTGCCCAGCGGGATCTGGTCGGGCAGGGTCATCGTGACCTCTGCCGGCAGCCACGCGTTGAGCGAGCCCGCGTCGACCTCGCCGTTGATGTACAGCTCGAGCTCGCCGGTGGAGTGGATCGCCGGCAGCACCGACGGCAGCCCGGGCAGGTGGATGACGGTGTCGCCGTCGCCGTTCGTCGTGTCCCACGAATGCACGTGGCTGACGTTGACGAGCACGTCCGACAGCGGGCCACTGTCGCCCTGGCGGGTCAGGCTCTGGCCCTCGGAGAGGAACGGCACGGTGAACGCCGCCGTGAGGTTGTCGGCGTCGGTCAGGTCGACCTGCAGCGCGCGCTCGCTGAACAGGCCGGTGGTGTCGGTGGCGCGCACCGTCAGGTCGAGGACGGGCTGGGTCTCGTAGTCGAGCCACGTGCCGTCGGCGACGGTCAGGTGGCCCGACGTCGGGTCCATCGCGAAGGCGCCGTGGTCGTCACCGGCGGAGATGCTGTAGGTGATGGCGTCGCCCGCGTCCTGGTCGTAGGCCACGACCGCGGCCACGAACGTGCCGGCGACCGCGCCCTCGGCCACGCTGGCGTAGGACGATGACACCGAGAACGTCGGGGCCTCGGGCACGTCGTGCAGCGTGACCACCAGCGTGGTGCTCAGCACCAGGCCGTCGTCGTCGGTGAGCGTGAGCGGGATGTCGAGCGTGGCGTCGTGCTCGAAGTCGAGGCCAGCGCCGTCGATCACCGTCAGGGTCCAGGTGACGTCGTCCCAGGCGAGCGTGTCGTCGAGGCCGGCGGCAGCCAGATCCGCGTCGATGCTGACCACGGTGCCGTCGGGGTCGGTGGCGACCACCTCGCCGACGACGGTGCCCGCCGGGGCGACCTCGTCGACGTCCAGGCCCGCCGTCTCGAGCACGGGCGGGATCTCGGTGTCGAGCGCGGTGCTCAGCAGCAGCACGGCGTTGCCGGCGCGGATCTGGTTCGCGTCCCCGTTCGCCGTGGTGACCAGGCCCTCGAAGTGCCAGGCGTCCTGGGCCACCTCGACGCGGCTCCCGGCCACGCCGGTGACCTCGAGGGTGTTGCGGCCGTCCGTGGCCCTGAGCACGTCGGTGGTGGCCAGCGTGAGCACCGCGGCGCTCCGCAGGTCGATGCGCTCGATCTGCGCGACGCGTCCACGCACCGACGTCAGGTCGAGGCTGGGCACGCCGTCGAGCGCCAGGGTGTCGTCGCCGCGCCCGCCGCGGACGCGCAGGAACGCCGCGCTGCCCACCACGAGCGTGTCGTCTCCCGAGCCGCCGGACAGGGCGTCCGCCCCGCCCACGCCGCCGTCCACGACGTCGTCGCCGCGTCCGCCGGCCAGGGCGTCGTCGCCTGCCGTGCCGGTCAGCACGTCGTCGGCGGCGGTGCCGATCTGATCGAGCGCACTGCGCTGGTCGCGGCCGAACCACACCATCGCCCGGCCCGCGCCGCCGTCGGCGTAGCCCGAGCCGATCACGACGTCGTCGACGCCGTCACCGTCGACGTCCCCGTGGGCGACCTCGTCGATGTCGTCGGCCATGTCGATGGCGAAGCCGCCGATGCCAGCCGCCAGATCCGACAGGTGGACCGTCGCGCGCGCCGTGCTGCCGTACATCACGTAGAGCCGCGCGGGCACGTAGAGGTTGCCGAGCGCGGAGATGCCGAGGTCGTCGTAGCCGTCGCCGTCGACGTCACCGAGCGCCCACACGGCCAGGGGCGTGTACAGCGCCTGCGGGACGTCACTCACCACCTGAAAGCCGCCCTCGGCCGCCAGGTCGCTGCCGCCGTCGTAGGTCCCGGCGTAGCCACTCGGGTACACCCGCACGTCGGACAGGAGCCTGCCGTCGTCGGTGGGGTCGGGGCGCATGAGCACGTAGGCGAACTCGGCGCGGCCGTCGCCGTCCAGGTCGCCGACACCGTTGGCCCCGGTGCCCAGGATGAGGCCCTCCCACGTGTCGTCCTGGGTGTCCCCATTGTGCGAGTAGCTGAAGCTCTCGTTGGGGAACGACGCGACGCGGGGACCGTCGTCCGATCCGACCAGATCTTCGGCCTCGGGATCGCCGTCGACGAGGTAGCCGCCGCCCGCGTGCACGAACTCGGGCTGGATGACGAGCTCGTCGTCGCCGTCGCCGTCGACGTCGCCGACCACGCGCACCGTGCCGCCGAAGTGCGACCAGAAGATGTCGTTGCCGGTGCCGGCGATGGTGCTCACGCCGTCGTCCGCCGACGCCGTCAGCAGCTGGACGGCCGACGGGGCGGTCGAGCCAGGCACCACGTAGGTCAGGCCCGAGTTCTCGCCGAGGGTGTCGACGTTCGGCGCGCCGATGAGCAGGTCGGCCAGCCCGTCGCCGTTGACGTCGCCGACGTCCAGGCCCATGCCGGCCAGGTCGCCGTCGTACAGGTGGTAGGTCTGGTTGACGATGCCCGCGGCGTAGTCGAGCGGGAACACGCCCTGGCGCCCGTCGACCACGAAGCCGGTCGTGCCCTCGACCGCGTCGGTCAGCGCGGTGCCCTCGGCCGTCACGCCCGAGATCACGTAGGTGCGGCCCGCCAGGTACTGCAGGGTGGCGGCGTAGGGCGCGGAGACGACGATGTCCTCCACGCCGTCGCCGTCGACGTCTGCCGAGCGGACCTGGGTGCCGAGACCGTCGCCGATCGGCGCCTCGAAGGCGGCGTCGAGGGTGCGACCCGCGCGCTGGGCAGCACAGGTGATCTGCGACGCCAGCGACGACGCGTCGCTGCAGATGGTGGCGTACGCGTCCCAGCCGCCGGACTGTCCGTCCCACGCCCAGCCGCCCGTGCCGGCAGCGACGTCGGACAGCTGCACGTCGGCACCGTCGGCACGTCCGTAGACCACGTAGAGGCGGCCGGCGGACGTCATGCCCTCCGGGGCGGCGTTCGGCGCGCCGATGCCCACCTCGGCGAAGCCGTCGCCGTCGAAGTCGTCGAAGACCGCGACCGAGCGACCCGCCCAGTCGGTGGCCGCCTCGCCGAACAGCGTCCACGTCGACGCACCGACGGTGGCGCTGCCGTCCGCGACCACGTCGTGAGCCGGGTAGCCCGACGCGAGCGGGCCGTAGAGCGCGCACGTCACCTCCTCACCGCCGGTGAGCACAGAGGTGTCGAACGTGGTGCCGGTCTCGGTCTGGACGACGCCGTCCACCGTCCAGGTGGCGGACAGGTCCGCGCCGTCGGCGCAGCCCTCGGTCCAGGTGACCGGACGGCACTCCAGCTGGTCGCCGACGCGGACCACCGCCAGCACCTGGGCGCCGACCAGGCAGCCCGAGGCCTCGATGCAGGTGCCGTCGCCGTCCTCGTCGGCGGTGCTGGTGTCGACGACGTAGGACGACGACAGCGCGGAGGCGTCGCCGTCGGCGGTCGACGCCGTGACCTCGCAGGCGACGGCGTCGCCGACCGCGAGGCTGACGCCCGACAGGGTGGCGTCGGTGGCGTCCACCCACACGCCGTCGACCTGCCAGCGGTAGGACAGCGTGACCGCGTCGCCGTCGGCGTCGGACACGTCCGCTTCGCAGGTGAGCACGGCGCACGGCGACGTGGTGCCGGTCGCGACCACCGCGACGTCGGCGACCTGCGGCGCGGTGCCCGCGATGGCGACCGGGGTCGTCGATACGAGCCGCTGCTGGCCGTCGGCGACGACCTGGGCCACGCCCTGCCACACCTCGCCCGCCGCGGTGGCCGAGGCCGGCACGGTGGCGTCGTGCAGCGACGGCACCACGGCGCCGTCGCGCTTCCAGCCGTACGCCGTCACCGACGTCACCAGCGACCCGGTGACCGTCAGCTCCAGGTCGTCGGTGGTGTGGGGCGCGCCCGGCGCGATGGCGGCGACCACGGTGCGCACGGTGTCGGCCAGCACGTTGCTGCGGTCGGCCTGCTGGCCTCGCCGCCAGACGGCCTGGAACCACACGGCGGTGCCGTGGGGGATCGACCGCGGGACCGTGACGGTGACGGTCGCCGCACCGGTGGCGTCGGTGGTGCGCACCGCGACCACCATCGGGCGCTCCAGATCGGTGCACAGCAGCGTGCTGGTGCCGTAGCAGGTGGGCGTGGCGTCGCCGGTGATGCTCGCGAGCAGGTACAGCGTGGCGTTGGCGCGGCCACCGGTGACCGTGAACGTCACCGGGGTGGCGCGCGCCAGCGTGGTGGCGTCGAGCTGGAACGGCGCGCCGTCGCAGACGCCATCCCCGTCGCGGTCGCCGTAGGTGTTGTCGCCGAAGCACGGGTCGACGTCGTCGCAGACACCGTCCCCGTCGGCGTCGTCGGCCGGGTCGCCCGGGCAGGCGTCGAGGGCGTCGCAGGTCCCGTCGCTGTCGCTGTCGGGCGCGCCGTCGTCGACCACGCCGTCGCAGTCGTCGTCGCGGCCGTCGCACTGCTCGACGGCGCCGGTGTGCACCAGGGAGCGGCCGTCGTCGCAGTCGCCCGCGTCCGCGACCTCGAGCGCGCGCGCATCGCAGGCCATCCGCTCGGGCACGTCGGCGCCGAGCCCGTCGCGGTCACGGTCGACGTACCAGGGCGTCTGACCGGTGGCGGACGGGTCGGCGTCGTCGGACAGGCCGTCGCAGTCCTCGTCGCGGTCGTCCGCGTCGCACACCTCGGGCAGGCCGGGGCTGCGGAGCGGGTCGCCGTCGTCGCAGTCGTCGGGCGCCGCGACGTAGCCCGGGGGCTGCTCGCACTGGGCGACGGTGTCGGCGGTGACGCCGTACAGGTCCCCGTCGACGTCGCGGTACCAGGTGAGCAGGCCGGTCGCGCCGCTGTCGGCGTCGTCGGCGACTGTGTTGCAGTCCTCGTCGAGGTCTTCGGCGTCGCAGACCTCGATGCCGCCCGGGTGGACCCAGTCGCGGGTGTCGTCGCAGTCGTCCCCCGTCGTGGCGTCGAAGGTGCCGCGCGGGTCGCAGGACCAGTCGCTGACGTCCGGATCGCCGAAGCCGTCGCGGTCGACGTCGGCGTACCAGACCGTCTGCCCGGTGGCGAACCAGTCGTCGTCGTCGGCGTCGCCCGAGCAGTCCTCGTCGACGTTGTTCGGGTCGCAGACCTCGGTGGCGCCGGGGTTGATGGCCCGCACGGCGTCGTTGCAGTCCGCCGGCCACTGGAACTGGACGTAGCCGACGGGCTGATCGCAGGCCTGGGTGGTGATGGGGGGCCCGGTGACGGCGTAGCCGTCGCCGTCCGCGTCGCGGTACCACGTGGTGCGGCCGACGGGGTTGGTGTCGGCGTCGTCGGCCACGCCGTTGCAGTTCTCGTCGACGTTGTCCGGGTCGCACGTCTCGGCGCTTCCGGGCTGGATGAGCGGGTCACCGTCGTTGCAGTCGCTGGCGTCGGCCACGTAGCCGCTGGGCGCGTCGCACTGAGTGACGGTGACGCTGCCGTCGCCGTAGGTGTCGACGTCGACGTCGGGGTGCCAGTCGAGGAGGCCGAGGGTGCCCTCGGGGTCGGCCTCGTCGGCGAAGCCGTCGCAGTCCTCGTCGACGTCGTTCGGGTCGCACTGCTCGACCTCGCCCGGGTTGGCCGTGCGGTCGTCGTCGTCGCAGTCCGTGTGGTCGGCGACGTACCCGCTGGGCTGGTCGCAGGCGTAGGTGACCACGGCGATGTCGCCGTACAGGTCGCCGTCGACGTCGCGGTACCAGGCCGTGGCCGCGCGGACGTTCCGGTCGCCGTCGTCACAGTCGACACCCTCGATGACGCCGTCGCCGTCGCGATCGTAGTAGCCGTCGAAGATCTGCGCCTGGCCGAGGTCGAGCGCGCTGCCGTCGACGCCCGGGCTGCCGGCCAACAGGTCGTTGTAGCCGTCGCCGTTGAAGTCGCCGGCACCCAACGCACTGCCGAGCAGGTCGCCGTCGGCTCCGTTCGCGACGGCCGACGTGCGGGAGCCGAGCCCCGAGCTGCCCCGGTAGACGAAGATCCCGCCCGCGTCGTCGCCGTCCAGGTACTTGCCCACGGCGAGGTCGTCGTAGCCGTCGCCGTCGTAGTCCCCGACGCCCACGAGCACCTGGGCGTAGCCGGTGTGGTAGGCCGACGAGTACTCCTTGGTGCCGTTCATGCCCGAGGCGGAGCCCTTCCAGATGTAGACGAAGTTGATGACGACGCTGCCGTCGGGCGCGCCGACCGCGACGTCGTCGTAGCCGTCGCCGTTCATGTCGCCGGCGCCGGTGACCTTCCAGCCGATGTGGTAGCCGGCGGCGCCCAGGTCGAAGCGGGCCTGGTAGCCGGGCGGGAGGATCGTCCCCCCGTGGTAGACGTAGGCTGCCCCTGCGTTCGCGTCGT
>JACKEP010000038.1 GCA_020632915.1 Alphaproteobacteria bacterium
CGATCGTGCGCCCCAGCGCCCGGAACGCGGCCTCCTTGCCCTTGAAGAAGCTCACCCCGTACACGCCGACCGCCCCGCCGGCCTTGAGCCGCGCGGACAACAGCTGGCCGTAGAGCGCCCGGTGGGTCTGGTCGACGTGCCGCTCGCTGAACCGGTCGACGAGGCCCCCGGCGAGCGCTTCGAGCAGCACCGACAGCGCCGCGTCGTCGGGGTGGCCCGTCGGGGGCAGCAGCCACGCCAGCGCGGTGATGCGGATGGGCGGCAGGTCCTCGGCCAGGGACACCTGCGACGGCAGGTCGAGATCGAGCACGGACAGCGTGGTCGCGGCGGGCGCACCGGACGGCGCCAGCCCCGCGTACAGGGTCCGGACCGAGGCGAACACGTCCTCGACGGGGCGCGGGCCGACGACCACGAGGTGGATGTGGTCGGGCCGGTACCACCGCGCCTGGAAGTCCCGACAGAGCGCGAGATCGGCAGCCGCGATGTCGTCGGCCGTGCCCGCCGCGGTGTGGGCATAGGGATGGCCAGCCAGCGCGCGGTCGAGGGCGGTGACGAACAGCCGCGAGAACGGGTCGTTCTGCGTGCGCAGCCGCAGCTCCTCGGTGACGATACGCTGTTCGTTCGCCAGGTTCTCGGCGGTGACGGCGAGCGTGCCGAACCGATCCGCCTCGAGCGCCAGCAGGGCGTCGTGCTGGTCCGGCGCGATCAGGCTGACGTAGACCGTCTCGTCGAACGAGGTCCAGGCGTTGGACCGCCCGCCCGACGCCACGTGGAGCCGGTCGTAGTCCTCGGCGGCGTGGGCGGGCGTGTCGCCGAACATCAGGTGCTCGAAGAGGTGGGCGAAGCCGCGCTCACGGTCGCCTTCCTGGGCCGAGCCCACGTGGACCCAGTGCTGCGTGGCCTCCATCGGCATCCGGGGGTCTTCGAGGACCGTGAGGTGCAGGCCGTTGTCGAGCCGCGTGTCGAGCCACCGCCGGTCGGCATCGAGCGCGCGCACCTCCGGGTCGGCCGCGAGGGCGACCCCACCTGCCATGGCGACGGCGAGCCAGGTGACCACGGCCCCCTGGTAGCGCAGGGCCTCCCCGACCACCACGCGATCCCGGTAGACCCGCACGGCGTCGTGGTGTACACCGCGCACCATGCTGCACACCGCCCTGCTCACCGTCCTGCTCGGTCCCCTCGCCCACGCCCAGGACGCCGCGCCGCCGCCGCGGCATCGCCCCCCGCCCCCCGAGCTCGACGTCACCGAGGTGGCGCTGGGTGCGGGCTTCGGCTTCCTGTGGGTGCCGCTCAGGCGCTGGAACGGCATCCTGTCCGACGCCGGCTACCCCGAGTACGGCCCGATCCAGATCACGCCGCTGTCGATCAACGGCGACCTCTGGGCCAACCGCCACGTCCCCGGCTTCGACTACCTCGAGTACACCAACGTCGGCGGCGAGGGCGGCAAGGACGGGATCGACGGCCACAAGACGTTCCTCAAGATCCAGCTCACGGAGCTGTCGTACGGCTACGCCGTCGTGCACACGAAGGGCTTCTCGCTCGTGCCGCAGGCGGGCGCGGGCCTCATGCACGTCACCCAGCGCATCCAGCCGGTCGGCACCGTCGCCTTCGACGACGCGCTGGCCGACCCGGGACGCTCGCTGTCGTTCACCAAGACCCTGTTCGTCGCCGACCTTGGCCTCGACATCTCCTACCTGGCGGCCATCGGCGGCCACGACAAGCTCGGCATCCAGACCGGCTGGCGGTTCACGCTGCGCATCGGTGGCATGGTGCAGCTGTTCAACACCGGCAAGGGCGACAAGCGCTGGACGCAGGAGGGGCAGCCGCTCGCCGGCACCCCCGACCTGTTCATCGTGGGGCCCTACGCGCGGATCATGGTGTTCCCGAGCCTGCTGCACCGGGCGAAGCACAAGGGTCGCGGCTGACCGTCGCGCGGCCGACGCGCCACTCCGGCACGACGCGCGCGCGCACCCCGGCGAGCCCGTCCAGCACCTCGGCGGCCGGCAGCGCCACCGCGGCGCTCCGCACGCCCGTCGCCATGGCCTCTCCACGCGCGAGGCGCGTGCCGATCTCGGCCAGAAGCTCGGCCGACACCGCGTAGGTGTCGTCGCCTTCGAGCAGCATCCACGCGGTGGCGTCGCCGTCGGCGCGGGTCCACAGTGACCAGGGCGCGGGCTGGGCCGGTTCGGGCAGCCGCGCGGCGACCGCATCGGCCACGGGGTGGAGCCACGTGGGTCTCAGCAGGGGCCGTGCCGCCGAGAGCAGGCGTTGTCCCAGGCTCACACCCCAGGCCTCGGCCCCCGACAGCACCAGGTGGCTGCCAACGTGGCGCAGGCTCGGGAGGTCGCGAGGCAGCAGGGCGACGTCGCCGCCCGCGAACGGGACGGCGAGGATCCCTGTGCCGGTGGGCAGGCTCACGCGCCTCACGCGCGGGTCCAGGTCGCCCCACGCGCCGTCGGCGAAGCCGACCACCGGCTCGCCCACCATCTCCAGCATCGAGCGCGCGGTGCCGGCCGACGGCGTGAAGCCCCCGAGGTCGTGGTAGCTGTCGACCCGACGCAGGTGGCCCACGGCGCCCGACAGCACCCCCACCGCCAGGCACGCGAGCCCCCAGTCGGCGCCATGGCCTGGCAGCACGCTCACGCCGGTGCGCTGGGCGGGGAGGTCGAGCGCCTCCCAGACCCGCCGCACGAAGGCCTGCTCCGCCGTGCAGTCGACGTAGGGCACCCCGCGGTCGACGGCCGCCGCCGCGATGGGCAGCCCCAGCCGCAGGAACGGCCCGACCGTGTTGACCACGGCCCCGGCCCCCTCGAACGCGGCGTGCAGCGAGCGGACGTCGTCGACCTCCACGCGAACGACGTCGACGACCGCTGGGCCGAGCGCGTCCGCCAGGGGCGCCAGCGCCTCCGGTCGCCGTCCGGCGAGTCGGGTGGGCGTGCCGCGGGCCGCGAGCGCGCGGGCCACCAGCCCGCCGGTGTGGCCGGTGGCGCCGACCACCACCACCGGACCGTTCACGTCACTCCCAGGCGCAGCTGTCGGGCAGGTTGCCCGACGGATCCTCGCCGTCGGCGTAGGGGCTGGGCTCCTGGCCGAACACGTTGGCGTCGAGGAAGTCCCACGCCCAGTCGTCGTAGCCGGTGGGCGGGGTGTGACCCTGGCGGTGGCTGCACACGATCGCCGTGCTGCCGTCGGCGCGCAGCTTGGTGGCCATGGTGTTGGTCATCTGCTGGAAGTTGACGAACACCTGATCGGACGGGCCCCCCTCGGTCATGAGCACCGGGATGTGCCAGGCGGGCGTGTCGTAGGGGTTGACGCCCCCCAGGCCGTCACTGCCGCCGCTGAAGATCACGGCTGCAGCGAGGTGGTCGGCGCGGTTCATGACCAGCCACGAGCTCCACAGCGCGCCGGCGGAGAAGCCCGCGGTGTAGACCCGGCGCAGGTCGAGGTCGTACTGGGCATCGAGGCAGGACAGGATGGCATCGAACAGGTCGGCGTCCCGCGAGGTTTCGTTGGGCGGCACGGTCCAGTCGACGCCGAATGAGTTGCCGAGCGTCTCGGGGATGACCGTGATCACCTTGAGCTGACGGGCCAGCCCCTCGCCGTCCATGTAGCGGTCAAAGTTCTGCGCGGTGTCGCCGTTGCCGTGCCACAGGAACAGCACGCCGGCGCCGTCGGTCTTCTTGGGCAGGTGGATGCGGAAGCTGTGGCCGTTGCGCGAGCCCGCCGTGAAGTCCTCGACGTTGCCGTCCATCGCCGGGCACGTGCCGTCGTAGGCCACCACGGGCGCAGGGGCTGGCAGGCCGGCGTAGGGGTCGTCACCGACGGTGTCGGTGTCGCCGTCGTCGGTGGCGTTGCCGCCTTCCCCGCACGCCACGGCCAGAGCCATCAGGGGCAGCCATCGCCAGCTCATCGCATCCTCCCGGTCGGAGGCGCACCCTACAACAGCGCAGGGTGTTGCGCACCCGTTCGACGCCACCTCTGACCGCACCTTGGCGCGCCCGACGTCAGGGGTTCATCGGGTCGTCCGCCCACACCGGCAGGGCGCTGATCTCGGTGAGCACCGCAGCGCTCACCGGCAGGCCCCACGCCGTGTAGAACGGGCCCAGGTCGACGCCGGCGAGCTGGCTGGTGCGGCGCACGAAGGTGTCGATGCGCGCCTGGTCGGTGTTGGCGACCGCCCCCGGCGCATCCGCCAGGTACAGCGCGTTGAGGTCCTCGAAGAGCGTCCAGCCGAACGCCTCCTGCAGCTGCAGGTGGGTCTCGAGCGCGGTCCACACCGACCAGTCGGCCCAGAAGTCGGCGCCGCCGGCGAGGTAGTCCGCGATCCGCGCGGCGCGGTCGGCGGGCGCCAGCGCCGGGTGCCCGGTGCGCGGCGGCAGGCCCACCAAGGTCTCCATCACGTAGGTCGACCACAGGTTGCACGTGGCCTCGGTGGTGCCCGGGAGCAGCCAGTCCCGCCACTGGTGGTTGTGGCCGAGCTCGTGGAACGCTCCCCAGTCGCCGGACGTCTGCAGCGCGGCCAGGTCGACCCAGTCCGACGCGGACGCCAGGTGGGCCATGATCGGGTAGCCGGAGTGCATCCAGCCCGCGGAGATCTGGCGGTCGACGACGAGGCGCTCCTTGCGCACCCGGTCGCGGTCGATCGCGGCGAGGTCGGCCTCGGCGTCGAGCACGGCGTCCCAGTAGTCGACGAGCCCCTGGGCGTCGCCGATCGTGGCGAGCACGTCCGACGGCAGCGTGAGCACCACGCGGTCGCCGACCAGCTCGCCCCACGGCGCAGGGCGCCCCCGCTCGCTGCCCACCCAGGTGGCGTTGGTGCTCGTGCCCTTGCGGAACGTCGGGGCCAGCACCACGTTGCCGCCGACCACCGGCAGCGTGCCGAGCGCGGTGCCCGCGGGCACGCCCACGTAGATCAGCCCGCCGTAGGCGCTGGCGACCTCGGTGGTGGTGGTTCGGATCGGGAAGCTGCGGCCGATCGCCGGCACCCGCGTCCAGGTGTCGGCGCCCCAGAGCGTGTCGGTGTGGCTGCCGATACGCACCGTGAGGCCTGCACTCACGGCCGACGCAGGCACGGTGATCCGCACCACCTCGCCCGCCGGTGCCCACCAGCCTGTGGACGCGAGCCGGTCGGCCGCCGCGCCGCTGTACAGGTAGCCGGACGACCGCCCGGCATAGGTGGCGTCGACCGTGGTCGTCACCGTGGTGTGCGCGGCCCCGGGCGCCGGCGTCCCGGGGAAGTCGGCCGCAGCCGGGGACGCCACGACGTCGGCCGCCGGCAGCCCGGCCGCCTCCGCCGCGAGCACCTGGAGCTGGAACGCGTCCAGCGGCTCAGTGTCCGGATCGACCGGGTCCGCCTCGGTGGGGACGACGTCGCCCTGGGCAGCGAAGACCGCCTCGGCGTGCTCGTACCAGTCCCGCCACGTGGGCGGCAGCACCCCGGTGACCACGCCGGCCGCACGCACCGCGCGGGCCTGGTCGGCGAGCGACAGCGTAGTGGTGCCCTGGACGTGCGCGAGCAGCGCGTCGAGGCAGCGCGTGCCGTCGTCGAGCGGGCTCACGGCCGTGGCCGGCACCGTGTGCGTGCCGGACTGGCTGGTGGCCTCCGACACGAGGATGCCCGTGTCGCGCAGCACCTGGTTGCCCGGGAACAGCTCGGCCGCGTCGTCGTGGGTCTGCCCCCAGTACCAGGCGTGACCGCCGGCCACGAGGCCGCCCCCGTCCTGGATCCAGGTGCGCAGGGCGTCGTCGACCGCAGGCGACAGGTCCGTGTACAGGTCGGTGACGAACACGTCGACGCCCGCCAGCGTGGTCGCGTCCGCGGTCACCACCGTGTAGCCCTGGCCCTGGAGCCAGCTGACGAGGCTGCCGTGGCCCGCCTGCACGCCCACGACGCCGCCGCCCATCCAGTCCAACGCGTTGCGGAGCAGCTGCCCCCCACCCGGCGTGCCGGTGGCGACGCCGCCGAGCAGGATCGACTCGTGGGCACCGACGACGACCTTCCCCGCGTTGACCCGGGCGGCAGCCACGAACGGCGCGCCGTCGCCGTCGAGGGCGACCGGCACCGCGCGGCGGTTCCAGACGGCGAGCTCGGACGGGAGCGCCCCCCCGAGCGCCAGCGACCCGACCCCGGCACGGAGCGCGATCGCGTCCTGCCCGGCATCGACAACGTCGACGGCGACGGTCTGCGACAGGCCGTCCGGGCCCCAGGCGACCGCCTGGAACGTCGCGTCGACGTAGGGCAGACCGGCCGGTACCACCGCGTCGAGCGCCGCGACGCCGTCGGGGCCCGCCACGGCGCTGCCCAGCCGCACCGGTCGGTCGAGGTCGAGGCACACGCCGCGCACGCAGGGTCCCGTGCCCACGCCGTGCGCGCTCACGCCGACGAACACGCGCTGGCCTCCGGCGAGTCCGCTGACGCGGAACGCCGTGGGCTCCCCCCGAACGACCGGCTCGACGAACAGGCGCAGCGCCGCGACCGGAGGTCCAGCCACGGTGCCGTCGTCGGCGAACGCAGCGCCGTCCCAGCGCCCATCAGCGGGCAGAGGGGTGCCACACCCCGCCGCCACCAGGCCACACGCCAGAGCCACCCACACGCGCATCGGATCTCCTCAGCCGTGGGGACGGGTGTACCTCAGGCGTAGAACGTGCGGCCTTCCGCGGCCATGACGCGCAGGAGCCCGGGCGGACGGAACCGCTCGCCATAGGCGTCGGCCAGCGCGTCGGCGCGGTCGACGAAGGCCTGCACGCCCACAGTGTCGATGAACGACAGCGGCCCGCCGGTCCACGGCGCGAAGCCCCACCCGAGCACGGCCCCGACGTCGGCGTCGGCCGCGGCCAGGAGGATGCCCTCGTCCATGCAGCGCGCGGCCTCGACGGCCTGCACGTAGAGGAACCGCTCCTCGAGCGTGGCGGCGTCGGGCTGGTCGGCCGCCAGCGGGAAGTGGTCGGCGAGGCCCGGCCACAAGCGGCGGGTCTTGCCGTCGTAGTCGTAGAAGCCCTTGCCGCCGCGCTTGCCGGTGCGCTGCTGCTGCTGGACCATCACCTCGAGCACGGGCGTGCCGGGGTTGTCGGGTGCGGCATCGCCGAGGTCGGCGCGCGTCTGGACGCCGACCTGGTGCATCAGCCCGAGGCCCACCTCGTCGGCGAGGCCGAGCGGTGGCATCGGCATGCCCGTGGCCTTGCCGACGTTCTCGATCATCGCCGGCTTGACGCCATCGCGGAGCATCACCAGCCCCTCGGTGACGTAGGTGCCGAACACCCGGCTGGTGTAGAAGCCGCGGCTGTCGTGGACGACGATCGGGATCTTGCCGAGCGCCGCCACCACGTCGAGCGCGTGGGCGAGCGTCGCGTCCGACGTCTGCTCGGCGCGGATGACCTCGACCAGCTGCATCTTCTCGACCGGCGAGAAGAAGTGCAGGCCGACGAACCGCTCCGGACGGCTGGAGGCCTTCGCGAGACCCGTGATCGGCAGCGTGGAGGTGTTCGACCCGAACACGGCGTGGTCGTCGAGCACGGCGTCGGCCTTGGCGGTGGCGTCGGCCTTCACGCCGCGGTCTTCGAAGACCGCCTCGATCACCACGTCGCAGCCTGCGAGATCGGCGTAGTCGGTGGTGGGGTGGATGCGACCCACGAGGGCCGCGATCTGGGCCTCGGTGGTGCGGCCCTTGGCGAGCTTGCGCCCCTCGATGCCCTGGGCGTAGGCCAGCGCGCCCGCCGCCTTGTCGGCGGTGGTGTCGAGGACGACGACCTCCTTGCCCGTCTTCGCCGCGGCGTAGGCGATGCCGCTGCCCATGAGCCCGGCCCCGAGCACGCCCACCTTGGCGACCTCGAGGCGCGGGACGTCGGCCGGGCGCCGCACGAGCTTGCGCGCGTCCTGCATCGACAGGAACATCGTGCGGATCATGTTGCCGGCGACCGGGTCGAGGATCAGCTCCACGAAGTAGCGCTTCTCGACCAGCAGGCCGTCGTCGATGCCGAGCCGCAGGCCCTCGTTGACGCAGGACAGGATCGCCTTGCCGGCCGGGTAGCGGCCGTAGGTCTTGGCCTGGAAGAGCGCCGCTGCCGCCATGAACAGGTTGGCGACGTCGGGGGACGTGGCCGGCGATCCGCCGGGGGGCTCGAAGCCCTTGGCGTCCCACGGCTGGACGGCAGACGGCCGGGTGCCCAGCCACGCCTTGGCGCGCGCGATGAGCTCGTCCTTGGGCACGACCTCGTCGACGATGCCCAGGGCCAGGGCCTCCTGGGCGCCGAGGCGCTTGCCCTCGAGCATCAGCGGCAGACTGGCCTGCGCGCCGATGAGGCGAGGCAGGCGCTGCGTGCCACCGGCACCGGGGAGGATGCCGAGCGTGCCCTCGGGCAGGCCGAGCTGCACGCGGGGATCGTCGGCGGCAAAACGGCGATGGCACGCGAGGCACACCTCGAGCCCGCCGCCCATCGCGACACCGCCGATGGCCACGGCCACCGGCACGCCGCCGGTCTCCATGCGGCGCAGGATCTCGCCGAGCCGACCCGAGCCCTCGTAGAGCGTGGCGGCGTCGCGGTTGGCGCCGAACGCCATGCCCTCGAGCATCTCGAGGTCGGCGCCCGCGATGAAGTCGCGCTTGGCCGACGCGAGGAGCACGCCGGTGACGCCTTCGGTGCCGAACGCCTTGGTGAGGGCGTCCTCGAAGGCGTCCATGCTGGCCTGGTTGAACACGTTCTGGGACCGACCGGGCATGTCCCAGGTGAGGGTGACGATGCCGTCGGCGTCTTGCGTGAGGTCGATCATGCTTCGATCCGCTCGATGATGGTGGCCGTTCCCATGCCCGCGCCGACGCACAGGGCGGCGAGGCCGGTGGACTTTCCGGTGCGCTCCAGCTCGTCGAGGAGCGTGCCGAGGATCATCGCGCCGGTGGCCCCCAGGGGATGCCCCATCGCGATGGCGCCGCCGTTGACGTTGACGGTGTCGTGGTCGAGCCCCAGCGCCTCCTCGAAGCGGAGCACGACGGACGCGAACGCCTCGTTGATCTCCCAGAGGTCGATGTCGCCCGCCGTCATGCCGGCGCGCCGGAGCGCCTTCTCGGCCGCATCGGACGGCCCCGTCAGCATGATCGTGGGCTCGGACCCGATCGAGGCGAAGCTGCGGATGCGCGCGCGCGGCGTGAGGCCGAGCCGCTCGCCCATCTCCTTGCTGCCCACCAGCACCGCCGCCGCGCCGTCGACGATCCCCGAGCTGTTGCCGGCGTGGTGGACGTGCTCGATGTTCTCGACGTCCGGGTAGCGCTGGATGGCCACGGCATCGAAGCCGTAGTGCTGACCCAGCGAGGCGAACGACGGCTTGAGCGTGCCGAGGCTCTCGAGCGACGCGCCCGGGCGCATGTGCTCGTCGACGTCGAGCACCACGACACCGTTGTGGTCGCGCACCGGGACGATCGAGCGGTCGAAGCGCCGCTCCTTCCACGCCTGGGCGGCGCGCTCCTGGGAGACCACGGCCACCTGGTCGACGTCGGCGCGGCTGTAGCCGTAGCGGGTGGCGATGAGGTCGGCGCTGATGCCCTGGGGGACGAACTTGGTGTAGATGCTGACCTGCGGGTCGGTGGCCCACGGGCCGCGGCTGCTGCCCATCGGCACCCGGCTCATCGACTCCACACCGCCGCTCACCACCAGATCCGACTGGCCCGCCATCACCTGGGCGGCGGCCATGTTCGTGGCGACGAGGCCGGACGCACAGTACCGGTTGATCTGCACGCCGGGGACCGACTGGTCGTAGCCGCTGTAGAGCACGGCCACGCGGGTGAGGTTGCTGCCCTGCTCGTTGACCGGCTCGACGATGCCGAAGATGACGTCGTCGACGAGCGCGGTGTCGAGGCCGCTGCGGTCGCGCAGGCCCTGCAGCACCGTGCGCGCGAGCTCGATCGGCGGGATGCTGTGCAGCGACCCGCCCGCCTTCCCCTTGCCGCGCGGCGTGCGCACGGCGTCGTAGATGTAGGCCTCAGCCATGGGACCTCCTGGAGTCCGAGCCCGAAAGTGGAACGTGTTCTAGCACGCGCCGCCGCGACCGGGCACGGCGGCGCTGCAGCGCCACACGGCAGGATTGCAGCCCGCCGGCGGTCGGTCACGCGAGACCGTCGTCCCGACGACGCTTCGGGACGATCGAAGACAGGGGGACGGGCGCGGACGCCGACGCCCTGCCGGCAGGCGCGCGTTCCGTCGTGTAGAACATGTTCTACCGCTGCGGTGCGCACCATGTCCGATCTGTTCCGTCCGCTCGAGGGCGTCCGCGTCCTCGACCTGTCCCGCTACCTGCCGGGCCCGTTCCTCACCCGCATCCTCGCCGACCTCGGCGCCGAGGTGATCAAGGTCGAGCCCCCCACGGGCGAGGGCCTGCGGTGGATGCCCCCGAGGGCCCACGGGATGGGGGTGACGTTCGGCTCGCTCAACGCCGGCAAGGCCAGCCTCGCCCTCGATCTGAAGAAGCCCGAGGCCCAGGCGCTGATCCATGCCCTGCTGCCGGAGGTCGACGTCCTCGTGGAGGGCTTCCGGCCCGGCGTGATGGACCGCCTCGGGCTGCCGTGGGCCACGCTGCTCGACGCGCACCCGCGCCTCATCGGCGTGTCGCTGTCGGGCTTCGGCCAGTCGGGACCGCTGTCGCAGCGCGCGGGCCACGACCTCGGCTACGTCGCCCGCGCCGGCGTCCTGGGGCTGTTCGGCCCGGCCGACGGGCCGCCGTCGGTGCCCGGCGTCCAGATGGCCGACGTCGCCGGCGGCACGCTCCCCGCCGCGATCGGCGTGCTCGGCGCGCTGCTCGAACGGGCGCGCACGGGGCGCGGTCGTCACCTCGACATCAGCCTGACCCGCGGCGTCTTCTCGTTCGCCACCTACGCGATGGCGCAGGCCGCAGCCGGTCACACCGAGCCCCGCGGGGCAGGCGTGCTCACCGGCGGCGTGCCGTGCTGCCGCTGCTACGCCACGGCCGACGACCGCCACCTCGCGTTCACGCCGCTCGAGCCCGACTTCTACGCGCTGTTCTGCACCCTGGTCGACCGTCCCGATCTCGCCGGGCGCGGCTACGAGATGGGACGCGGCGGCGAGCAGGTCGCCGACGCGCTCGCCGCGATCTTCCGCACCCGGACGCTCGCCGAGTGGGAGGCCTTCCTCGACGGCCACGACGTGTGCGTGGAGCCCGTGCGCACCCCGGCCGAGGCCGCCGCCCACCCGGAGTTCGAGGGCGTGATCAAGGACGCGGGGGGCGTGCCGGTGGTGCAGCTCGCCATCGGCGTGCCGCCCGAGGCGCTGCCGACGCCGGCACCGCCGTCTCCCCTGGGCGCGGACGGGGCCGCCGTCCTCGCCCGCTTGGGGGTGGCGCCGGCCATCGTGGCCGCCGCCCGGGACGCCGACGCCCTGCTCCTGCCCGAAGCCGCACCACCCGGAGGTGCCCGGTGAACCGTCCCGCCAACCCCCACGATCCCACCCTGCCCTACTTCCCGTGCGAGCCCTTCGACCCGTCGTTCTACGACGAGGCGCCGGTGCGGATGTCGTTCCCGGTGACCCTGCCGGTCACGCCCGCCGTGCTGTTCGAGGTGTTCCGCGACCCGGCCTCCTGGCCGCGGTGGGCGCGCGGCATCGGCACCGTGGTCTGGACGAGCCCCGAACCCTACGGCGTCGGCACCACGCGCACGGTGATCTTCTGGGGTGGCATGCGGGTCTACGAGACGTTCACCGCCTGGGAGGACGGGCGGCGGATGGACTTCCAGTTCACCGGCACCACCCAGGAGGTCTGGCGCAGGTTCGGCGAGCGCTACGTGGTCGACGATCACGGCGACGGCACCTGCACGCTCACCTGGACGGTGGCCTACGAGCCCACGGGTGGCTTCGCCCGCGTCCACCCGTGGATCGCGCCGATCATGCGCTGGAACCTTGGCGGCTACATGCGCGCCCTGAACGGGTACTGCAAGCGGCTCCCCGTCGCGTGATCGTCGCGTAGCGCCCGACGTCCGCCGGCCAGCGGGCCCCCCTGCGCGTGGGATACCATCGGCCGACCAGCCTCGGTGACCGCGCCATGACCCTGCATCGCTCCAGCCTGTACGCCCTGGCGGCGTCCTGCCTCCTGACGGCCTGCGACGACGGCACCTCCGTCAAGCCCGACGGCGACGACACGGGGGATCCCGACGCCGTGATCGTCGACTCCGACGACACGGACGGGCCCGACGACACCGAGTCGGACACGCCGGTCTCAGACACCGACCGCGCCACGGACACCTTCGAGGGCGGCGACACCGACACCGGCGTCGACACCGACCCTGCGCCGGACCTCGTCGTGCGCACGACGATCCCCAACATCCACGCGGGCATCCACACCCCCGGCCAGACCCTGCGCATCGACGGCTCGGTGGTCACTGCGGTGCGCCTCGCGGCCAACCCGCCAGCCACCAACGGCTTCGCCGTCCAGGATCCGTCGGTCACCGAGAATGGCGGCCTGTACATCCACGTGGCGAGCAGCACGAACCTGCCCGCGGTGGGCGACGTGGTCGATCTCGTCGGTCTGTACGAGGAGTGGCCCGCGACCGCGGTCCCGATGACCGACACCATGGCGCGCCTGAACATCCTCACCACGCTGCCGCTCACGTCGTGGACCCGCACCGGCACGGCGTCCCTGCCGCCTGCGCAGGAGGTCGACCTCGCCACGTTGCAGCAGTTCGCCACGGCCGAGCGGTACGAGTCGATGCTCGTGCACCTGTCCGAAGCCACCCCCCTCGACGTCGTGACCAACCCCATCGCCACCAACGGCGAGTTCCGCGTGTCCACGGTGGGCAGCGCCGACCAGGTCATCGTCGACACGCAGTTCTTCGACCTGCGCACGGTGTTCACCGTCAACCGGGGCGACGGCGTCAACGCCCTCACCGGCGTGTGCTACTTCGAGGTGAACGGCTACAAGATCGCACCCCGGGGGCTCGGCGACGTCGACACCTGGATCGACCCCTAGATCGGAGGCACGATGATCTTCCGGCAGCTCATCGACGCCGACACGAGCACGCTGACCTACCTGATCGGCGATCCGTGGTCGCGCGAGGCCGTGCTCATCGATCCCGTGCGCGAGGGGCTGTCCCGCGACCAGACCCTGCTCGACGAGCTGGGCCTCACCCTCACCTATGTGCTGGAGACCCACGTCCACGCCGACCACGTCACGTCCGCCGCGCTCTTGCGCGCGCGCACGGGGTGCAAGGTGGTGGTGCCCCGACGCGGTGCCGTGCAGGGCGCCGACGTCGAGGTCGACGACGGAGACGCCATCCGCTTCGGCCTGCAGGCCCTGGAGGTGCGCGCGACGCCCGGCCACACCAGCGGCTGCGTGTCCTACGTCCACGCCAGCGGCGATCGGGTGTTCACCGGCGACGCCCTGCTGATCCGCGGCTGTGGGCGCACCGACTTCCAGGAGGGCGACGCGCGCACGCTCTACCGCTCCGTGCGCGACAAGCTCTTCAGCCTCGACCCGAGCACCCTCGTCTACCCGGCCCACGACTACCGGGGACGCACCGTCAGCTCGATCCGCGAGGAGATGCTGTACAACCCGCGCCTGGGCGGCGGTCGCTCGGAGGACGCGTTCGTCGCCATCATGGACGAGCTCCACCTCGCCTACCCCCGCAAGATCGACGTCGCCGTGCCTGCGAACCGCCGCGCCGGCGTCATGGACGACGACGAGGCCGAGCGCCTCGACCAGCACACGCTGGACGCCGACGACTGGCCGGTGCGCCGCACGCCCACCGGCGCCCCCAACGTGCCGGCGCTGTGGGTCGCCGATCACGTCCATCGGGTGCGGGTGATCGACGTCCGCGAGGCCCACGAGTGGGACGGCGCCGAGGGTCACCTCGAGGCCTCCGAGCACATCGACATGGCGCGCTTTCCGGAGGTGGCGCGCGGCTGGGACACCGAGGCACCCCTCGTGCTGCTGTGCCGCAGCGGCGGTCGGTCCGACCGGGTGGCGCGCCAGCTCGAGGAGCACGGCTTCAAGCGGGTGGCGTCCATGCGCGGCGGCCTGCTCCAGTGGCGCGCGCTGGGTCTGCCGGTCGAGGACGGCGCGCAGGGATGATCCGCTGGCCGCTCGTGCTCGCGGGCGCGGCGGCGTGCCACGTGGCCGACACCCCGCCCGTCGACACCCCGACGTCCGACGCGGCCGATCCGGCTCCCCACGTGCGCGCGCTGGCGCCCCGGGAGCTGCGGTACGCGCTCGAGGACCTGTCCGGCGTCGCCCTCGGCGCGCTGGCGTTCCCCGAGGCCACCCGCGCGGGCGGCTTCGACAACCAGGACGCCGCCACGCCGGTGTCCGACGCCCTCGTCGACGATCTCGATCGGGCGGCCGAGACGGCGGCGCTGGGCTGGGCGGACGCCCTGCTCGGACCCGTGGAGGTGGTGCAGGTGGACGAGCGCGTCGCCCCGCACGGCTGCGCCATCGAAGACGTCGCCCGTCCCGACGACCCGGCCTGGCTGCTCTGGTTGCGCCGTGGCGTCGACGTCGCCGTGCACGCCCCCACCGACGGCACCTACGTCGTGGAGGTGCCGCTGGCGGCGCGCATCAGCCAGCAGCAGGCCGGCTTCCTCACGGCCTCCGTGACCGTCGACGGTGACGTGAGCGGACGCGTCGGCCTCGACGCGCTCGGCACGACCGTGAGCCTGCTCCTCACGGTGCCCTTGACCGCCGGGCGCCACATCGTCACCCTCTTGAACGCCAACGGCCTGTCCCCCGATGCCGACATGGACCAGTTCCTCCGCGGGCCATGCCAGGAGGCCGCCGCGATCCGGGTCGATGCCGTGAGCCTGTACGGCCCCGTGAGCCCGGCGTGGTCCTGTCCCACCGAAGCCCGTGGGGACGCGCCGTGTGTGCGCGCACCGCTGGAGGCCCTCGCCCACCGCGCCTGGCGCCGCCCTGTCGACGACGACGCCCGGGAGCGGCTCACGTCGCTGCTCTCCGCCGGATGGCTCGCCGGGCCGTCGTTCGCGACCGGTCTGGCCGTGGCCGGCCAGGCCGTGCTGCTGTCCCCGGAGCTGCTGCTGGTCCCGCCGTCGGGGACAGACGACGCCCCCGACGCCTCCGCCGTCGCCACGCGCATGGCGCTCGCCACCTGGTCGAGCGTGCCCGACGACGCGCTCCTGGCCTGCGCCGAGCGCGGCGCCCTGCTCACCGACGACCCCACGTGCGGCCTGCACGCCCAGCTCGACCGCCTGCTCGCCGACCCGCGCGCCACGCGGATGGCCGAGGGTCTGGCCCACCAGTGGCTGGGTGTGGAGCGCCTCGACGCCTCGACCCTGCCCGGCGAGGTGCCGGTCGCAGCGATGATCGAGGAGACCGTCGGCGCCGTGCAGCGCGCGCTGGATGACGACCGCCCCCTGCGCGACCTCGTCGCCGACACCGCCACCGTGGTGCGCCCCGAGCTCGCCGACTGGTACGCCATCCGCACCGCGGCCGATGGCGGCGTCGACCTGGGGGCCACCGGCCGGGCGGGCGTGCTCACCCACGCCAGCGTGCTCACCGCGACGTCGTCCGGGTCCCGAGCGTCGGCGGTGCGGCGCGCCGCGTGGGTGCGCGAGGCGCTGCGCTGCGACCCCCCCGAGCCTCCGCCTCCAGGCGTGCCGGCCCTGGACGCCACCGTCGACCCGCGGGAAGCCCTCGCCGCCCACACAGCGAATCCGGCCTGCTCGGGATGCCATGCCACCCTCGATCCGCTGGGCCTCGCCCTCGACGGGTTCGACGCCTACGGTCGGAGCGTCGCCCATCCCCCGTCGACCGCCGCGTTGCCCGATGGCACCGTCCTGCCCGATGCCGCCAGCCTCGCGGCGTGGGTGCTGTCGGACGATCGGATGGCCCGCTGTCTGGTCAGCCGCATCGGCGCGTGGACGCTCGGCACGCCGGTCGATCCCGACGCGCCGGCCGTGACGCGGTGGCTCACGGCGGTCGGCGACGGCGGCTGGCGCGACGTCGTCCACGCCGTGGTCGACGACCCGATGTTCCGTGGAGGGCCGCGGTGAGCGCCCGGATCAGCCGTCGGACGATCCTGCGCGGACTCGGCGCGGCCATCGCGCTGCCCGCGCTGGAGGCCACCTGGCCGACGGCACGCGCGGCCGCGGGCGAGGCGGCCCCCGCCCGGCTCGTCGGCATGTTCTTCCCCAACGGCAACACCACCGGCGACCCGAGCGCCACGTGGGTCCCCACCGCCACGGGAGCGGGCTGGGTGGCGCCGCCGGGGTTGGCTGGCCTTGCGCCCGTGCGGTCCCACGTGCGGGTGCTCACGGGCCTCGACAACGCCGACCTCACCGGCGACCACGCGGTCCGCATGCGCTCGGCGTGGTCGCCCGTGCTGGGCCTCGGCGACGACGGCCTCCCGGTGTGCGGACCGTCGCTCGACACCCTGGTGGCCCCGGCGCTGGCAGGGTCCGCGCCGCTGGACCGGCTGGTGCTGGCCAGCGAGGGGGCCGTCGGCTGCCAGCGGCCGGACTGCTTCTGGAACTTCCACCTGTCGTGGTCGACGGGCGTCGATCCCACCCCGCGCCAGCTCGAACCGGCGGGCGTGTTCGAGCGCCTGTTCGGGATGCCGGACGGTCAGGGGCTCCCCAGCGTGGTGCGCCGGGCGACGCGGGCGAGCGTGCTCGACAGCGTGACCGCCGACGCACACGCCCTCTCGGCCCGCCTGGGTGCCGAGGACCGCGCGCGGCTCGACGACTACCTCACGGCCATCCGTGGCCTCGAACGCAGGCTCACGGCCGCCCCGGCGGACGACTGTCCGGCCGAGGCACCCGGCGTCCCCGCCGACCCGCAGGCCCACGTGGCGGCGATGCTCGACCTCATCGTGCTGGCGCTGCGCTGCGACCGGGTGCGCACGGTGTCGTACATGCCCGCCGTGGCCCAGTCCTACCGCCGGCTGGACTTCCTGGGCTACGACACCGACCACCACCTGGCGAGCCACCAGCAGCCCGAGCCGCACACCGCCGCCACGGCCTGGTACGTCGGCCGCTACGCCGCCCTCGTCGGCGCGCTCGACGCCGCGGTCCTGCCCGACGGCAGCTCCCTGCTCGACCACACGGTGGTGACGCTGCACTCCGAGATCGGCGACGGGCCGACGCACGGGCATACCGAGCTGCCGGTGCTGGTCGCGGGTCGCCCGGGCACGGACGACCTGGCGCCCGTCGGCGCCCACACCCGGCTGCCGGCGGGCACACCCGTCCACGCGGCGTGGGCGGGCCTGCAGCGCGACCTGACCGGCGCGGCCTCGCCCGACTGGGGCGCGCCGCTCGGGTCGATCGTTCGCCCCGCGTGAGCCTCGTTCGTTCCTTGCCTCACGGCCACCGCGTCACTTCGACGGACGACGCACCCGCGGGTCCTTGTGCAGGTCGGCTTCGGTGGCGTAGCGGGAGGTCTCCGGGCTCGCGACCGTGATGCCGCCGTCGCACTCGAGCACGACCCCCGTGATGTAGGACGCCGCGTCGGAGGCGAGGAACAACGCCGTGTCGGCGATGTCGGCCTCGGTGCCCCACCGCTTGATGGGTGAGGCCCGTCGGATCATCTCGACGAGCTCGGGCGTGGGGGACGCCACGTTGGCCATGCCCCAGGACCCCTCGATGGGGCCTGGGGAGATGCCGTTGACGCGGACGCCGTCGCCGCCCCACTCGAGCGCGAACACGCGGATGAGCTGGTTGACGCCCGCCTTCGCCGCGCAGACGTGGGCCTGGAAGTGCAGCGGTCGGACCGCCTCGGGCGCGGTGATGGCGAGCAGGGACGCACCGGGGCGACGCAGCACGTCCCAGCTGGCCTTCCACACGTGGAAGGTGCCGACCAGGTCGATGTCGATCACCGACCGGAAGCCGTTGGCGGACATGCCGGTGATCGGGGCGTAGAAGTTGCCCGCCTGGCCCGCCATGACGATGTCGACGCCGCCGAAGCGCTCGGCCGCGGTGCGGAACGTGGCGGCCACGGCGTCGTAGTCGCGCACGTCACACGGGAGCCCGAGGGCCTCGGCGCCGTCTTCGTCGCGCAGGACGCGCTCGGCCTCGGCACACCGCTCGGGGTTGCGGCTGACCACGACGACGCGCGCGCCGTGCTGGGCGTAGCGTCGGGCGATGGCGAGGTTCATGCCGCGTGTGCCACCGGCGACGTAGGCGACCTTGCCGTCGAGGATGCGGTCGGCGAACGTGGTCATGGCGCCCTCACGCGCCCGAGCCGACGCGCGGGCCCGGCGTCCAGCGCAGCGGCAGCGACTTGATGCCGCGGATGAACGACGACCGCGTCCAGACCAGGTCGCCCGCGGGTTCCCAGTCCGGCATGCGCTTGCACAGCTCCTCCAGCATCACGCGCGTCTCGAGGCGGGCGAGGTGGGCGCCGATGCACACGTGGCGGCCGATGCCGAACGACAGCACCCGGCTGTCGAAGGTGCGGGTGATGTCGAACTGATCGGCGCGCTCGAACTTGCGGGGATCGCGGTTGGCGGGGGGGTAGAGCATGACCACCTCCTCGCCGGCGCGCATGGTGGTGTCGTGCAGCGTGTAGTCCTGCGTGAGGTGCCGCGACATGCTCACGAACGGCGTGGTCCAGCGGATGACCTCCTCGGCGGCGTTGTCGAAGTCGGTGGCCCCGCGCACGAGCAGATCGCGCTGGTCGGCGTGCTCGTGCAGCATCCACACGCCGCCGCTGATCGCGTTGCGGGTGGTCTCGGACCCGCCCACCATCATCATCGTGTGCTCCCAGAGCACCTGATCCTCGGTGAGGCGCTTGCCGTCGATCTCGGCGTTGAGCCACAGCGACAGGAAGTCGTCCTTGGGCGTGTCGACGCGCTCGTCGACGAGCATCATGTGCAGGCTGCCGAAGTCGAAGAAGGCCGAGTTGACCTCCTCGGTGACCCAGTCGGGGCCGTTGCCGCCCATCACGAACACGTCGAGCGCCTCGCGGACCGCGTCGTAGTGCTCGGGCGGGACCCCGGTCATCTCGCAGATCAGGCGCACCGGCAGGCGGGCGGCGACGTCGGTGACGAAGTCGCAGGACCCCTGCTCGATCACGTCGTCGAGCAGCTCGGTGACGCAGTGTCGGACGTGATCTTCGAGGCGTCGGATCGCCGACGGCGTGAAGTAGCCCTGGATGAGCCCACGGCGCTTGCGGTGGACGTCGCCGTCGAGGTGGATGAACGACTCGTCGTTGGGCAGCTGCGGGCGGTTGCCGAGCGTGGACGTGAAGATCTCGGGCCGCATCGCCACGTGCACGACGTCGTCGTAGCGCGACACGTGCCACAGGCCGTTGGCGTCCTGGTACAGCGGCGCGTGCTCGCGCAGCCAGGTGTAGAGCGGCCACGGGTTGTCGGCGTGCAGGTTGACGTCGAGCAGGTCGAGCGGCTCGGACTCGCCGTTGGGGCCGAAGACCCCGTCCTGGGGCGTGCCGACCGCCAGCGGGCCGTCGTCGAGGAGGGACAAGGGGGTCATGGACGTACTCCGGCGAGGTGGTCCCCAAGCTCCTCGAGCCGGCTGGAGGCGCCGCCCAGCAGGAACTCCCAGAGCTTGGAGGTGAGGAAGTAGCGGTGCAGCGGGTAGTCCCGGTCGAAGCCGAACCCGCCGTGGAGGTGCTGCGCGGCGGCGAGCACCCGGTGGCTGCCCTCGGCGGCGTGGTAGCGGGCGATGAGCAGCTCCCGCTCGCACGGCAGGCCCTCGCTCACGCGCCAGGCGGCCTGCCAGAGGGTGACCTCCATCGCCGACACGTCGATCCAGGCATCCGCGATGCGTTGGCTCACGGCCTGGAACGTGCCGATCGGACGGCCGAACTGCTTGCGCTCCCGGACGTAGGCGGCGGTCATGCCGAGGGCGCCCCGCGCGAGCCCGAGGTGCAGGGCGCTCACGCCGAGGTGGATGCCCACGCGCCACGCCTCCAGCAGCTCGGTGCCGCCGAGGCGCTCCGCGGGCGTTCCGTCGAGGGTGAGCACGCCGAGGACGTCGTCGTTCGTGCCGTGCTGGGGCTGCCACCGGGCATCGGACACCCTCACGGCGTAGACCCCGTCGTCGGCGGCCACAGCCACCCAGGTGGCGCGGTCGAGCGCCGGCACGCACACCTTGGTGCCGTGCAGTCCCCCGTCGTAGCGGGTGCGCGCCCGGCGCAGGTCGGTGCGCCCATCCTCGACCACGGCGCCCGTGAGCACGTCGCCGGCCTCGCCGAAGCCCGCGGCGCGGAGGGGACCGCCGAGCGCCACGGTCTCGAACACAGGCACGGGCGCGCCGGCCAGGCCCGCGCACACGAGCAGCTCGGTCTGTTCGAGCACGCCGTCGACCGTGAGCAGCTCGGCGTCGACGAGGCCCGCCCAGGCGTCGGGCGCCTCGGTGAGCACCTGGGTGGCGAGCTCACGGACCGCCGCCTGCAGCTCGGTGGGGTTCCAGTCCATCGGCTACCTCTCGGCCCGCGGAAGGCCGAGGCCGGCCATCGCGATGATGTCGCGCTGCACCTCGTTCACGCCGCCGCCGAACGTGAGCACCAGCGTGGCGCGGTAGTGCCGCTCCAGGTCGCCGTGCAGGCGGGCGCCGGGAGAGCCCCGTCGCACCATCCCCTGCTGGCCCATGATCTCGAGGAGCAGCCGGTAGGCCCGCACGTAGAACTCGCTGCCGAACACCTTGAGGCCGCTCGCGTCCTGCATGGCGACGTCGCCGTGCTCCATGGTCCACGCCTGCTTCCAGTTGAGCAGTCGCAGCACCTCGAGGCCGGCCTCGACCTCGGCGAGGCTCCGCCGGACCCACGGGCGATCCAGCAGCACGCCCCCGCGGTCGTCGGGGGTGGCGGCGGCGTGGTGGCGGACCGCCTCGGACAGGCGTGCGAGCGGCCCCACCATCATCAACGCGATGCGCTCGTGGTTGAGCTGCGTGGTGATCAGGCGCCAGCCACCGTGCTCACGACCGACGAGGTTGGCCACGGGCACGCGGACGGCGTCGAGGTAGACGGCGTGGATGTTGCTGTCGCCGAGGTTGCGGATGCGCGTGGTGGACACGCCCGGTGCGTCCATCGGCACGATGAGGATGCTGATGCCCTTGTGGCGGGGCGCGTCGGGGTCGGTGCGGCACGCGAGCCACAGGTAGTCGGCGTGGTCGGCGAGGCTGATCCAGATCTTCTGACCGGTGACCACGTAGTGATCGCCGTCGCGCACGGCGGCCGTCGTGAGCGAGGCGAGGTCGGTGCCGGCCGAGGGCTCGGAGTAGCCGATGGAGAAGTGGCAGGTGCCGGCGAGGATCCGCGGGACGTACGTGGCCTTCTGCTCGGGGGTGCCGAAGGCGAGCAGGGTGGGCCCGACGGTGTTGAGCGTGAGCAGCGGGATGGGGAAGCCGGCCCGGTGCATCTCGTCGAAGAACAGGTACTCCTCGAGGAATCCCCTGCCCTGGCCGCCGACGTCCTTCGGCCAGCCGACCCCGAGCCAGCCCTCACGGCCGAGCCGGCGCATGGCCTCCAGGTAGAGCGGACCGCCGCCTTCCCGGGTGGCGACCTCATCGGTGAGCTCGGGCGTCATCAGCTCGGCCAGCAGGCTGCGGACCTGCTGCTGGAAGGCCAGCTGCTCGGCGGTGTAGGCCAGGTGCATGGTCAGCGGTCCCCGTCGGCGTCGGAAGGGGGGTTGGGCGCGCTCGCCGCGGACGCGCTCGTGGACGCGGGGGCGTTCGCACGCGCGCCGCCGATCACCCGACGCGCGCCGTCTTCGTCGAGCGCCACGAACAGGGCCGAGGCCTCGGCGGTGACGTGACCGTCGTCGGTGCACGTGGCTTCGAGCGTGAGCCGGCGGCCCTCCGACGTGGTGCGCCAGGCAGCGAACCGCAGCGGCACGCCGAGCCGCGTGGGACGCCGGTAGCGGACCGTGAGCGTGCCCGTGAGCCCCGAGCTGCCCGACATCACGACGCAGTGGCCGAAGACCTGGTCGAAGACGGCCGCGACGACGCCGCCGTGGACCATGCCGGGTGCGCCCCGGTAGGTCTCCGTGAGGACGACGTCGCAGACCGACCGGGCGCCGTCCCACGTGGTGTAGAGCGGTGGCGCGAGCGGGTTGGAGCGACCGAGCATCGCCCCGCGATCGACCCACGTGGCCACGGTGTCGAAGTAGGAGCCATCGTCCCACGCCTGGGCGGCGGTGGGCCCGGGAGGGAGCGTGGGCGTGAGCGCCCGCACCTGGGCGGTGACGGCGTCGAGCGCCGCGACGTCGCCGCCGGTGGTGACCGTGGCCAGCGCCAGCTCACGGACCGCCTCGGCGAGGCGACGCCGCGCCGCCCACACGCCGTCGACGTGGTCGGGGAGCAGCCAGCGCTGCTGCAGCGGTGTGAGCTCGGTGGTCATCAGAAGGCGTTCCAGCCGCCGTCGACGGACACGATCTCGCCGTTGACGTAGACCGCGTCGTCGCTGACGAGGAAGGCCGCCACGCGGGCGACGTCGGCGGCACGCCCGTGGGGGGGCATCGTGGGGAAGTAGGCGCCGTACCGCTCGAACCCGCCGGTGTGGGGCGCTTCGCGGACGTGCATCTTGGTCTGGATGGCGCCGGGCGCGATCGCGTTGCAGCGGATGCCCTTGTCGCCGTAGTACCAGGCGATCGACCGCGTGATCCCGAGCAGGGCGTGCTTGCTGGCGGTGTAGGCGGCGCCCGCGCGACCGCCCGACAGCGCGGCAGCCGAGCAGGTGTTGAGGATGACGCCACCGCCGGCCTCCACCATCTTCGGCAGGACAGCGCGGCACGCGTAGAACGGCCCGTCGAGGTTGATGCGCATCACCCGGTCCCAGAGGGCGTCGGTGACGTCGGCGAGGGGCGTGAGGGCGTCGAGGATGCCGGCGTTGTTGCAGAGGATGTCGACCCGCTCGCGGTCGAGCAGCTGCCGCACCGCCGCGTCGTCGGTGATGTCGACCACGGCGTGCTCACAGCCGAGCTCCGCGGCCACCGCGGCGAGGCGGTCGGCGTCGACGTCGACGGCGACGACGTGGGCCCCGTCGTCGACCATCGCACGCGCCATGCTGCGACCGATGCCGCTGGCCGCACCGGTGATCACGGCGACCTTGCCGGCGAGACGGCCGCTCACGCCGCACCACCGAGCGACAGCGCGTGGGCCTTGGCCCAGCGGTAGTCGGGCTTGCCGGACGGCTGGCGGTTGAGGTCGTCCACCCACCACACACGGCGGGGCACCTTGTAGCCGGCGATCCGGGTGCGCACGAAGGCGACGACGTCGTCGGTGTCGGGCGCGTGCCCCTGGCGGGCCATCACCAGCGCCTCGACGCGGGCGCCCCAGCGGGGATCGGGCACACCGACGACCACGGCGTCGAACACGTCGGGGTGGTGCTTGAGCGCCTCCTCGACCTCCTCGGCGAACACCTTCTCACCGCCGGAGTTGATGCACACGCTGCCGCGGCCGAGGAACAGCACGCTGCCGTCCTCGGCGACGGTGGCCATGTCGCCGGGGATGACGTAGCGGACGCCGTCGCGCTCGAAGAACGTCTCGGCGGTCTTGACCGGGTCCTTGTAGTAGCCGAGCGGGATGTGACCGAAGCGCGCGAGCTTGCCGATCACGCCCGATCCGGGGGCGACCGGCTGCAGGTCGTCGTCGAGCACGACCGTGTGGCGCTCGTCCATGATCCAGATGGGCTTGCCGTCCTCGTAGAACGCCGACCCCTGGTGGCCGGTCTCCGAGGCGCCGAAGTTGTTGAGCACCATCGCCGTGGGGATGAGCTCCTCCAGCGCCTCGCGCACGTGGCCCGACAGGATGGCACCGGCCGACGAGATCACGTTCAGGCAGGACAGGTCGAAGGCGTCGGCCTGTTCGCGGAGCAGGTCGACGAGCGGCAGCGCCATGGCGTCGCCGACGAGGTTGAGCGTGTGGACCTGCTCGGCAGCGCACACGGCGAGCGACGCCGCGGGGTCGTAGCTGCGGCCGGGCACCAGGCAGGCGAGGCCGCCGTTCATCATCGCGATCCAGGACGCGAGCTGGCTGCTGCCGTGGATCATGGGTGCGGCGGAGTGGATGTGGATGCCGTCGCCCCACTCGGCCAGCAGCGGCGCCATCTCCTCCGAGGTCTGGAACGGCTCACCGCCGGGCTGACCGCCCTGGAGTGCGGCGAAGAACAGGTCGACGTGCCGCCACACCACCCCGCGGGGCATGCCCGTGGTGCCTCCGGTGTAGAGGATGAACAGATCGTCCTCGGAGCGCTCGGGGAAGTCGCGGACGGCCGACGCCTCGGACAGCGCGCGCTCGTAGTCGGCCCCCCGTACCATGCGCAGCCGCACGTTGGGCATGTCGAGGGCGTCGACGTGCTCGGCGAGGTCGGGCTCGTAGAGCAGGCCGGACAGCTCGGCGTTGTCGACGATGTAGGCCAGCTCGTGGGCGACATAGCGGTAGTTGACGTTGATGGTGCGCGCGCGGAGCTTCCACGCGGCGAGCATCGCCTCGAGGTACTCGTTGCCGTTGTAGAGGTAGAGCCCGACGTGGTCGCCCTCGCCGATGCCCTGCGACGCCCAGTGGTTGGCCAGCCGCGTCGCGCGTGCGTCGAGCTGGCCGTAGGTGAGCCGCACGTCGCCACTGACCACGGCCAGGCGGTCGGGGAACGCGTCGGCCAGGGACTCGTAGATGTCGGCGAGGTTGAACGCCATCTCAGCCTCCTACGGTGTGGCGGTGACGGGTCGGGGCGATCATCCGGGGGGCTCGGTGCCGACCAGCCAGGTGGCGAAGAACTGGGAGCCGCCGCCGTAGGCATGGCCCATGGCGAGCCGCGCCCGATCGACCTGGTGGGCGTCGGCGGTGCCCCGCACCTGGCGGGCGGCCTCGGCGAACCGGATCATGCCGCTGGCCCCGATCGGGTTGGACGACAGCACGCCGCCGCTCATGTTGATCGGCAGGTCGCCATCGAGCGCGGTGCGGCCCGCGTCGACCGCGCGCCAGCCGCTCTCGGCTAGGCCCAGGTTCTCGAGCCACATGGGCTCGTACCAGGAGAACGGCACGTAGATCTCGGCGCAGTCGACGTCGGCCGGCGTCTTGCCCGCCTGCTCGAAGAGCTCCTGCGCGCACGCCGCGCCGGCCCGCGGGCTGACCTCGTCGCGGCCCGGGAACAGCATCGGCTCCGACCGCATCGCCGTGGCGTGGACCCAGGCGGGCGGACGGTCGCCCGTGACGTCGGCCGACAGCACCATCGCGCAGGCGCCGTCTGAGCTGGGGCAGGTCTCGAGGTAGCGGATCGGGTCCCACAGCAGCGGCGACGCCTTGACCATGTCCAGGTCGATGTCGGGCAGGTGGAGGTGGGCCAGCGGGTTGCGCAGGGCGTTGCGGCGGTCCTTCACGGCGACCTGCCAGCCGATGTGCTCGGGCGCGCCCGAGCGGCGCATGTAGGCGCGGATGATCGGGGCGAAGTAGCCGCCCGCACCCGCCGCGACCGGCGGTTGGAACGGGAACTTCTGCGACAGCGCCCACATCGCGTTGGACTCGGACTGCTTCTCCCACGCCACCGTGAGCACGCGCTTGTGGACGCCGGACTGCACGAGATGGGCGGCGACGATGGCCGTGGAGCCCCCGACGCTGCCCGCGGTGTGGACGCGGAACATCGGCTTGCCCGCCGCACCGAGCGCGCCCGCGAGGAACAGCTCGGGGTTGGCGACGCCCTCGAACATGTCGGGCGCCTTGCCCATCACGACCGCGTCGATGCCGTCGAAGTCGAGGCCCGCGTCGTCGAGGGCGCGCAGGGCGGCCTCCCGCACGAGCTCGGGCATCGAGACGTCCTCGCGCTTGGCGGCGTAGCGGGTCTGGCCGATGCCGGTGACGGCACAGGGGATCATCGCGCCTCCAGCAGGCAGATCAGGTTGTGCTGGAGGCACGGGCCGCCCGACGCGTGGGCCAGCGCCCGGACCGCGCCGCCCTGCACCGCCCGCGCGGCCTCGGCGATGCGGGACAGCCCCGTGACGAAGGGCGTGTCAGCGACCAGCGCGCCGCCCGACGGGTCGACGACGGCGTCGGCGAGCCCGAGCACCTGCCGGAGGAGCACGGCCTGCGGGCTGTAGGTGGCGTGCAGCTCGGCCACGTCGATGGACCCGGCCTGTTCCAGCCCCGCCCAGGCGGCAGCGCGGCGCACCGACGTGGCCGCGGTGAGGTCGCGCAGGCCGAGCTCGATGGGCTCGATGCAGTGGGCGATGCCGCCGATGCGCGGCCCCCCTCCGCCCACCGACAGCACGATCGCGGTGGCGCCGTCGGTGCGGACGGCCTCGTCGTGGGCCCGCAGCGGCGTGGCCACGTAGGGGGCGTCGAGCAGGGCATCGACGTCGAGCGGGCCGTCAATCGCTGGCACGCCGGGGTGGGTGGCCCCCAGGCGTCGCGCGTGGGCGACCACCTCGGCGAGGTCACGCTCCGTGAGGCGGCCGGCGTCGATCAGGGCGCGGGCCTGCAAGGCGGCGAGTGCCATCGGCGAGGGACCGAGCGGTGCCTCGTAGTAGGGGTCGAGCTGGGCCGTGAGCATGCCGTCGACCGGCGCCCCGTGGCCCTTGCCGTAGGCGTAGACGAGCGCGGTGTCGACGTCGCCGTGCTGCAGCCGCACCCACGCTTCGTACAGCGCCCAGGCACCGTCCATCTCCACGTGGCTCTCGCGCTTGGGCGGCCACAGGCCGACGCCGTCGATCGCCATCGTGAAGCTGAACGGGCGGCCCATGACGTAGTCGGAGCTGCCCGAGCAGAAGAAGCCGATGTCGTCCTTGTGCAGGCCCGCCTCGGCGAGCGCAGCGGACGCGACGGCCTGCACGAGCTGGACCTCATCGTGGTCGGTGTCGCCGCGCACGTTCGGGATCTGCCCGATGCCGGCGATGTGCACGGGCCTCATCCGAGGTGCTCCTTGAACGCGTCCCAGGCCACGTCGGGCTCGCCGGTGGGGCGGAAGTAGCGGACGGACGCGAGCGTGGGCTCGATGGGGTCGGCCCACACGGCCTCGACGCGCATGCCCATGCGGACCGTGTCGACGTCGCATTCGCCCACGATGTGCAGCAGCGGCGTGTCGGCACCGTCGAGCACGATGTGGGCGGCGGCGTAGGGCGGCGTGAGCACCTGGCCGTCGAACGGGATGCGGATGACCGAGAAGGTGGTGACGACGCCACGCTGGCCGACCTCGACCGCCTCGGGCATCGGCACGGCGCACGTGGGACACGCGCCGCGCGGCGGGAGGAAGACCTTGGCGCACGACGGGCACCGCCGACCGACGAGGCGCTTGTCGAGCAGGGCTTCGAGGAAGGCGCCGGTGACGGAGCCGGCGTGGACCGTGTAGTCGAGCGCCACCGGCCCGAGCACGCGCTGGACGGGTTCGCTCACGGGATCACCTCGAAGCAGGACAGATCGCGGATGCCGCCCTCGCGGTGGTCGGCGAACACCGCCCGGACCCGCGCGCCGGTGGCGATGGCGGCACGGGGGCCGCGCACCGCGTGGAGCATGGGGGTGTCGGCGCCGTCGAGGCGTACGAGCGCCCAGGCGAACGGCGCGTCGAGCGGCGCCCCCGCGGCCGGGGCGTCGATCCACGTCCACGTGGTGATCGTGCCCTCCGGACCGACGTCGACCCAGGCGTCGGTGGTGGCGCGCCCGTCGCGCGGGTCGTAGGCGCGCGCGGGCACGAGCACCTCCCCGCTGGCCGTGCGCACGCCCTCCAACCGGCCTTCGCGCAGCGACGTGAGGAACCGACCGATCACCGGTCCGGTGCTGCGCTTGTAGGTGTAGGCGAGGTGGAACCGGGCGACGAAGTCGGCGTCGCGAGCCACGAGGACCTCCGGGAGCGACTCGGTGCGCGGCCGTGCCCGGAGCGTCCGGGCGGGGCCAGCGGACGGTGGTGGCTCAGATGTTCCCGGTGGGGAACATGTGCTGCATCTTGCGGGCGACCACGAGGCTGCCGGAGATCTTCATCTTGCGGGACATGACCGCCCGCAGGCCGTTGATCTCGCCGTTGGCGATCTTGACGTAGTCGTCGGCCTTGGCCGACACGACCGCGGTGGGCTTGGGGTGGGCGCCGGGGGCGACCGCCATCGTGCCGTCGTCGACCGTGACGTGCCACGTGCCGCCGCCGTCGCCGGTGAGCTCGAACTGGAACGTCGCGTTCACGCCCTGGGCGGCGTCGGCGACGAACCGCTCCCCGAGGCGGTCGAAGTACTCCTGGCAACTGGTGATCTTGACCGTCATGGAAGCCTCCTCGGAGCGGTCGGACAGGCGCGTGGGGCCGATTCGCGAAGTAGAACATGTTTCAGTAGAACATGTTCCACTTTTTGAGCGATCCCGCAACGACCACCGCGAAGCGCGGCGTCGAAACCCGTGGATCCCTCGATGCGGAAGCGATCAGATCGCCCGCCCGGCCGCCTCCCAGTACGGGTCGCGCAGCTTGCGCTTGGCCAGCTTGCCGTTGGGGTCGCGCGGCAGCATGTCGACGAAGTCGATGGTTCGAGGCCGCTTGTAGCGCGCGAGCCGGCCCTCCACGAAAGCGAGGATGTCGTCGCGCGTGGCGTCGTCGGCCGCGAAGCCGTCCGCGAGCTCGACGACGGCCTTGACCTGTTCCCCCCAGTCGTCGTCGGGGATGCCGAACACCGCCACGTCGAGCACGGCCGGGTGGGTGACGAGCACCGCCTCGACCTCGGCCGGGTAGATGTTGACCCCGCCGGAGATGATCATGTCGGCCTTGCGGTCGGACAGGAAGAGGTAGCCCTCCTCGTCCTTGTAGCCGGCGTCGCCCACCGTGAAGTAGCCGTCGGGGCGCCACGCCTCCTCGGTCTTGGCCTTGTCCTTGTAGTACTCGAAGGCCTGCGCCATGCGGATGTAGACCGTGCCGACCGTGCCGGGCGGGCACTCGACGCCTGCGTCGTCGATGATGCGGATGTCGGCGCCCTGCCAGGCCTTGCCCACCGTGCCCGGCCGCTGGCGCCACGCCTGGGGGCCCACCATCGTGCCGCCCCCTTCGGTGGCCGCGTAGTACTCGTAGATGGCGTCGCCCCACCACGCGAGCATCTGCTGCTTGATGGACGGCGGGCAGGGTGCGGCGCTGTGCACCATGTGGCGGACGCTGGAGACGTCGTACCGATCGCGGTCGGCGACCGCGAGCAGGCGGTTGAACTGCGTGGGCACCATGTGGGACGCGGTGACGCGGTGGCGCTCGATGCGCTCGAGCATGCCCTCGGGCGTCCACTTGTCCATCAGCACCAGCTGGTGGCCCAGGTGGAGCGCGGACTGGGAGAAGTAGAGGACGGCCGTGTGGTACAGCGGCGAGCCGACGATCTGGACGCCGTGTCCCGGCTCCATGCCGAACATGAGCAGGAACATCGCGAACCCGGTGAACACCGGCTCGGGCGGCACGCGCGCGAGCGGACGCCGGACCCCCTTGGGGCGGCCCGTGGTGCCGGACGTGTAGTTCATCACGCCGCCGGCCGTGCGGTCGTCGGGCGGCGTGGTGGGCTGGCCCGTCACGAGGGCGTCGAGCGGCGTGAAGCCGGCCAGCGGGGTGGTGCTCACGCGCGCCCACGGCCCCTCGCCGACGAGGGACGCCGTGTCGGGACAGGCGAAGACCACCTTCGACTCGCTGTTCTCCAGGATGTAGCGGACCTCGGGTTCGGCGAGGTGCCAGTTGACCGGCACGACGTACAGGCCGATCTGGGTGGCCGCGAGCCACACCTGGTAGACCTCGACGGTGTTGCGGAGCACGTAGGCGATGGTGTCGCCGTGCTGCAGGCCCTGGGCGCGCAGGCCGTGGGCCAGGGCGTGGGCCGCGTCGAGGAGGGCACCGACGGTGTGGGGGGTGCCGTCGTGCTCGACGATCGCCACGGCGTCGCGGTCGGTGCGCTGCCAGAAGGAGAACACGGGCATCTTGTTCATGGCTGCCTCACTCGGCCTGGAAGTTCGGGGTGCGCTTCTCGGCGAAGGCCTTCGGGCCCTCGCGGGCGTCGCGCGTGGCGAAGACGGGCTGCCCGATGGCGAGCTCCTGGGCGAGGGCCTCGGCCTCGGGGAGGAACTCCGAGGCCAGCACGGACCGCTTGATGGCCTGCACGGCGAGCGGCCCGTTGGCGGCGATCTGGTCGGCGAGGTGGAGCGCGGCGGCAAGGGCCTCACCCTCCTCCGCGAGCGTGCCGATCAGGCCCCAGGCGTGGGCCTCCTCGGCGGAGAATCGACGCCCGGTCAGCAGGATCTCCATCGCGAGGGTGTGGGGGATCTGGCGACGGAGGCGGACGGTGGACCCGCCGAGCGGAAACAACCCCCACCGGGCCTCGGTGAGCCCGAACGTGGCGTTGCGGGCCGCCACCCGCAGGTCGGTGGCCTGCAGGATCTCGGTGCCCCCACCGAGCGCGAAGCCCTCGACGGCGGCGATCAGGGGCTTGGCCAGCCGGTAGCTGCGCAGCATGGCCTTCCAGTGCAGCTCGGGGTCGTCACGGAAGCGGGCGTGCCAGGGGTTGTCGGACTGATCGCCGTGCATCATCTTCAGGTCGGCCCCGGCGCAGAACGTGCCGTCCGCGCCGGTGAGCACGGCGACCCGGATGTCGCTGTCGCCGTCGATCTCCTGCCAGGCGTCCCACATGCGGGCCAGCATCTCGAGGCTCCACGCGTTGCGGGCCTCCGGGCGGTTCATCGTGACGATGGCGACGTGACCGCGTCGCTCCAGGAGCAGGTGGGGTTCGGACACGGGCTTCCTCCGGGGTGCAGGCGCGGGACGGATGACAAGTAGAACATGTTCTACTGCCCCGTCGAGCCACAAGGCGCAGGAAACCTCCGCGCTGGCCGTCGGCCGCCGGGTCGTGTAGGGTTCGAGCCGTCGCCTTCCTCGCCCACGTCCTGCGTCGAACCAGCGCATCCTCCGCACGACCGACCCCTCGGAGCCACGCATGCACGCACGGTCCGCCCTGGCGCTCGCCCTGTTCGCCTCCACGCCTGCGCTCGCCGTGCCCGGCCCGCCCGGGTGGCTCGATCTGCAGCAGCCCGACGGCACCCCCGTCCACGTGCGCTTCGTGAGCGGATGCGCCGAGACCCCGCGCCTGGAGGATGCCCGCGGCTACACCGTCGTCGGCTGGTCCGGTGCGGGCGGCACCACGTGGTCGTACGCGGTGCTCGACCAGGGGCGCCTCGTGCCGAGCCCGGCGCTCGTGGGCCGCGACGATCCGCGCGCGCTCGGCGTCGAGACGCACCTGACGATGCCTGCGCCCGAGGTGCGCCTGCCGCCGCTGCAGCCCACCGTCGAACGCCGCGTGCTGCCCGACGGCCGGCTCGGCGCGCCGCTGCCCGTGCCCGACCGCCTCACCCGTCCGCTGGTGCTGCTCGTGCGGTTCCCGGGGGGTCCGCCGAACGGCTCGCCGCCCGCCACCTACGATCGCCTGCAGTTCGCCGACCTGCTGTTCGCCGACCAGCTCGACCCCACCGATCAGGGGCTGCCCCCGCAGTACCAGCAGTCGCTCGCCGACTACTACGCCGAGCTGTCCAACGGGCGGTTCGTGCTCGAAGGCGGCCCGGGGGACGTGCAGGACTGGGTCGAGATGCCCAACAGCTACGGGTACTACGCCGCCGGCATGAGCGGCCTGGGGTCCTACCCACGCAACGCCGGCGGACTGCTGCACGACGCCGCGATGGCCGTCGACGACGTGGTCGACTTCTCCGACTACGACGGCGACGGGGACGGCTCGGTCGACGCCGTCATCCTCGTGGTCGAAGGCTGGGGGGACGGTTCGCTCAACCTGTTCTGGCCCCACATGTATTGGACCGACGTCCCCATGATCCTCGATGGGGTCGACGTGAACCGGTACTTCCTGGTCAACGAGCAGAACGGCCTGGGCCTGTTCGGCATCAACCTGGGCGACATGCACCCCATGGGCACCTTCGCCCACGAGTTCGGCCACCTGTTCGGCCTGCCCGACATGTACGACGCCGACCAGTCGTCGGCGGGGCTGGGCACGTGGGACCTGATGGCGTCGGGCAACTACGCCCGGGAGGAGCGTCCCGCGTACATGGCGGCGTGGGAACGCATGGTGCTGGGGTGGGAGGAGCCGATCGACGTCCCCGGCGGTCCGTCCGCCACCACGCTGCGCCCGATCGGCGCGGGCGGCCGCATGCTGCGCCTGTGGCTCGACCCGCTCCACGTGTCGGAGCTGCTGCTGGTCGAGAACCGGTCGCGGTCGGTGGAGCCATGGCTCATGGGCGACGGCATGCTGGTGTGGAAGGTCGACAACGACCGTCTCGACGCCGGGCGCCCCACCAACACCGTCAACCTCGACGAGACGAACCCGGGCGTGAAGCTGTTGCAGGCCGACGGCCGTCGCAACCTGCAGCGCAACACCAACGACGGCGACGCGGGCGACCCCTACCCAGGCACGTCGCTGGTCCGGGAGATCACCGAGGCCACCACGCCCAACACCCGGCGCAACGACGGCTCCGACTCCGGCGTCCGCATCCGCGGCATCTCCGACGCCGGCGACCCGATGGGCGCCCAGGTCGTCGCGATCTCGCGCCTGGGGGGGCAGCTCGCCTACGACGAGCTCGCGGGCGAGCGCGTGTTCACCGACAGCGGCGGGGTGGTCGGCCGCGTGCGCTTCGACATCACAGAAGACGGCACGCTCGAGGCGATCCGCCAGTTCGGCATCGGGTTCACCGGGTCGGTCACCCTCGTGCTCTACGCCGACGACCAGGGTGCGCCCGGCACGTCGCTGTTCAATGGCGGCGTGTTCCACGGCTCGGCCGACGGGTGGCAGGATCTCGTGCTGCCGTCGATCCCGGTCCACGCGGGCGAGACCTACTGGGTACAGGCCACGACGGTGTCGAACGGCTCGCTGCCCTACGACGGCTTCGGCCCCGTCGACGGCCACTCCTGGGTGGGCCTGCGCGGGCAGGACCTCCAGCCGCTCCATGGCGACCTCAACGTGCGCCTGGTGTTCACCTCGTGCGCCGACGAGGACGGCGACGGCTTCCGCGTGTGTGACGGCGACTGCGAGGACGGCGACGACCAGATCAACCCGGACGCGGTCGAGACGTGCGACGGTCGCGACGAGAACTGCGACGGCGTGCTGCTGCCGAGCGAGGCCGACGTCGACGGCGACGGCTTCCCGGCGTGCGCTGGCGACTGCGACGACAACGACGCCACCCGCTCCCCCCAGGACCGCGACGGCGACGGCCTGTCGTCGTGCGACGGCGACTGCAACGACTTCGAGGCGTTCATCCGGCCGGGCGCCGCCGAGCTGTGCAACGGCGAGGACGACGACTGCGACGGCGTCGTGCCCGCCAACGAGATCGACAGCGACGGCGACGGCTGGTCGACGTGCGACGGGGACTGTGACGACGGCGACCGGCTGCTCTACCCCGACGACCTCGACGGTGACGGCTTCTCCACCTGCGACAACGACTGCGACGACCACGACGACCAGCGCCACCCGGGCGCGACGGAGCGGTGCAACAACCTCGACGACGACTGCGACGGCGCCGACCCGGTCGACGAGCGCGACAACGACCTCGACGGCTACTCCGTCTGCACCGGCGACTGCGACGACACCAACCCGCGGCTGCGCCCGCTCGACCTCGACCACGACGGCGTGGACGGCTGCTCCGGTGACTGCGACGACTTCAACTCGGCCGTCACCCCCGGCGCCACGGAGATCTGCGACGGCTTCGACAACGACTGCGACGGCGAGCTCCTCCCCGACGAGGCCGACCTCGACCACGACATCATCCCGGACTGCATCGACGAGGACATGGACGGCGACGGTGTCGCCAACGACATCGACCTCGCCCCGCGCGACCCGTTGGTGTGCGCCGACGAGGACGCCGACGGCTGCGACGACTGCACCGGCGGCACCGGCGCCGACCCGGCGCGCGACGGCGACGATCAGGACCGTGATGGCATCTGCGACGGCAGCGACCCCGATCGCGACGGCGACTCCGTGGCCAACGTCGACGACCCGAACCCCGACGACCGCACGATCTGCGGCGACGCCGACGGCGACACCTGCGACGACTGCGCGCTGACGTTCGGCCCGCCGGATCCCGCGCAGGACGGCCCCGACCTCGATCACGACGGCATCTGCGACGACGGCGAGTCCAGCGGACCCGGGGGCGGCGGCGGGGGCGGCACCGGCTGCGCGTGCGACCAGCGCGCGACGCCACCGGGCGGCCTGCTCGCGCTGCTGATCGGCCTCGGCGCCACGCTGCGGCGACGCCGCTCGGGCTGACGCTCCGCGAGGATCGGCGGATCACCGTGGGGCGCGCCGTGGGGGCTGGCCCCGGCGAGTAGAACATGTTCTACTCTGCGCCATGACCGCTGATCCGACCCACGACCCGCGCACCGATCGCATCATCGAGGTCGCCATCGAGCTCGCGGAGCACGACGGCTACGACGCCG
>JACKEP010000039.1 GCA_020632915.1 Alphaproteobacteria bacterium
CCGCGCGCCGGGAGCTGCGGGTTGTCGGGGATCCAGACGACGCCGCCGGAGATCGCCGTGGATCCTCCGTACTGGTCGGTGGCCTCGACGACGAGCACGCGCAGGCCGAGATCGTGGGCGCGCACGGCGGCCGACATGCCGGCGGCGCCGGAGCCGACCACCACGAGATCGTAGGTCTCATCCCAGGACATGGGTCCCCGCAGCGACGTGGGCAGGTGGAACATGTTCTACCTAGCACGAAGCCTAGAACATGTTCTACCGGCACGCCACGTCGCCGCGACGAAGTGACGCGCGCCGACCCACCCCGTCCGCGCCGACGCCGACGGCGCCCGCGCGCGACGGTCAGAGCGGGACGACGGTGCCCGCGCCGCCGGACCAGACGATCCGCGCGAAGCTGGTCCAGCTGCTCTCGCCGCTCACGACCTTGATCTGGTCGTAGAGCAGGATGCCGTCGATGTAGACGCGCACGCGGACCTGGTTGTTCCCGTTGTAGGTGGACCCCGGGTAGTCGTGGACGTCGACCCGGTAGGTGCCGTCGGCGGGGCGCGCGATGTTGATGTTCTCGGGGCCGGTGCCGGGGATGTCGTCGAGGTCGAGGAACGGGTTGTCGGCCGTGCCCGCCACGCCCCAGTTGGGCCCGCCGCCGACGCAGTTGGCGTAGTAGCAGTCGGACGTGGAGTTGCGGCTGCCGGCGTTGGCGATCAGGTGCAGGTCCATGTCGTCGCCGCTGTGCTGCCAGAACATCTCGACCCACAGGCTGGCGTTGGGCTCGGCGTGGAGCGTGACGTCGCAGGGGTCGGAGACCGCGCCCAGGTCGTTGGAGACGATGAGCCGGCCGACGTAGTCACCCACGACGTCGGGCGTGAACGGCCCGCGGTTGGCAGCGCTGCCGCCCGGCATCGTGGCCACCGACCCCGCCGGCCGCGTGATGAGCGACCAGCTGTAGGTGAGCGGGCGGCCGTTCGGGTCGGTGGACTGGTTGCCGCGCCACGTGGCCGACTCGTGGATGGCGACCACCGTGGTGGGGTTGACCGAGCAGACCGCGGTGGGTCGATCGGCCACGCCGGACGCGTTGACCATCACGTCGGCGGCCGGGTAGCGCGCGTCGGACGTGATCGACAGCAGGCCGCTGGCCGCGCCGGCCCGCTGGGGCGTGTAGACGACGGGCAGCTGGTAGCTCGAGCCCACCGGGATGGTGACCGGCGCGGTGATCGCGCGCGGCACGAAGGCCGCGTCGTTCGACGCCACCGACGTGACGGTGACCGGTGCGTTGCCGGTGTTGACCAGCTCCAGGCGCTCGGTCTGGCTGTCGCCCTGGACCACGTCGCCGAACGACAGCGGGTTGGGCGAGCCCTGCACCGCCCGGTTGGCGCCCGTGCCGAGCAGCTCCACCTGGGCCGTGGGCGCGTAGGGATCGGAGGAGGTGAACGTGACCGCGCCGGTGACGTCGGCGTTCTCGGGCGTGAACTGCACGGTGAACAGCTCGGTGGACCCGACGGCGACGGACAGATCGGCGGCATCGGCGAGCGAGAATGTGGAGGAGCCGGTGACCAGCAGGTCGGCGACGGCCAGGGGCGCATCGCCGAGGTTGGTGACCAGCACGTCGGCCGAGACGGTGGTGCCCTCCTCGACGTACCCGAAGTCGATGACCGGCGGGGAGAACACGAGCTCGGGCAGGCCGTCGACGTCGGTGTCGACCGCCACGTCCGTGTCGGAGTCGAGGTAGACCAGCGGCGGATCGCCCGGCTTGATGTCGACGCTGTACTCGGTGCAGGCCGTCACCAGGCCCGCCACGACCCACGCGGCGCTCCACACCCGGCTGTTCATCCCATGCCCTCGCGTGCCGTGCGCCGCGCCACGTCAGGTGACGCGACGGTGACGCAGAACAGCATGGAATCCACGGGATCGCAAGGAGAACCGCGCACGCCGGTGCGCAGCCGGACGCTGCGCCGACGCCGTGACGTGCAAGGTTGCCGACGCGAGGTAGAACATGTTCTACTTTCCGTCCGTCCGGAGCGCGCGTGCCCTTTCCGTCCGACGTCGGCGTGATCGACCTGATGCTGCAGATCCCCGGCGAGGATCACCGCGGCTGGTACGACTTCATGCAGCCGCTGTTCATGGACGCCGCATCCCGCAACTACGCGAAGATGCCGGTCGAGTACATGTTCCGCAACGTGCCCGACATCCACGAGACCGACGACTACATCGCCTACACGGTCGCGAAGATGGACGCCGTCGGCATCGCCAGGGCGATGATCGGCGTGCAGCACGAGACCAGCCGGCAGGCCCTGCGCCGCTTCCCGGACCGCTTCTTCGGCTCGTGGCACGCCAACCCCAACCGCGGGATGGACGAGGTCCGCGACATCGTGCGGGCCCACGAGGAGCTCGGGATCAAGGCGGTGACGGGGTTCCCGTCGGGCACGCTGCCGCAGGTGCCCATCGACGACGCCCGCTGGTACCCGATCTACGCCAAGTGCGTGGAGCTCGACCTGCCGTTCTGCTGCACGGTCGGCGTGCCCGGTCCCCGCATCCCGATGGACCCGCAGAAGGTCGAGCGCATCGACCCGGTCTGCTGGTTCTTCCCCGAGCTCAAGTTCGTGATGCGCCACGGCGCCGAGCCGTGGGAGGACCTCGCGGTCAAGCTGATGCTCAAGTACGACAACCTGTTCTACATGACGTCGGCCTTCGCCCCGAAGCACTACCCGCAGGCCATCGTCGACTACGCCAACACCCGTGGCGCCCACAAGATCCTCTACGCCGGCTACTTCCCGATGGGCCTGTCGCTGGAGCGCATCTTCGAGGAGCTGCCGCACGTCCCCTTCCGCGACCACGTGTGGCCGCGGTTCCTGCGCGACAACGCGCTGGAGGTCTTCAAGCCATGACCGTGCTGCAAGCCATCGACGCCCACCGCCACAGCGAGGCCGAGATCCGCGCCACCCTGCTCGCGCGCGTCGCCGCCCTCAAGCCCGTGCTCCGCGCGCGCCTGCCCGCGTGCGAGGCCGGCCGCAAGGTGCCCGACGCCACCATCGCCGACCTGCACGAGCTCGGCTTCTGGCGCATGCTCCAACCCAAGCGCTGGGGTGGCTACGAGGTCCACCCCAACACGTTCTTCGACGTGCTGATCGAGATCGCGTCGGCCTGCCCGTCCACCGCGTGGGTGTTCGGCGTGGTCGCGGTCCACAACTGGCAGCTGGCGCTGTTCGACGAGCAGGCCCAGCAGGACGTGTGGGGCGACGACAGCTCGGTGCTGGTCAGCTCGTCCTACGCGCCCACCGGCACCGTCGAGCGCGTCGACGGCGGCTACCTCGTCAGCGGCCGGTGGAGCTTCTCGTCGGGTGTCGAGCACTGCGACTGGACGTTCCTGGGCGGCTTCGTGCCCACCGAGCCCGGCCAGCCGCCCGACATGCGCACGTTCCTGGTGCCGCGCGAGGACCTCGTCATCGAGGACACCTGGCGCACGTTCGCGCTCAAGGGCACCGGCAGCCACGACGTCGTGCTCGACAAGGCGTTCGTCCCCGAGCACCGCACCCACAAGATGAACGACGGCTTCAAGTGCGACAGCCCGGGCAACGCGCTCAACCCGGCCCCGCTGTTCCGCATCCCGTTCGGCCAGATCTTCGTCCGCTCCGTGTCCACCGGCGCCATCGGCATGGCGAAGGGCGCGCTCGAGTTCTACAAGGAGGTCACGGCGGTCAAGGTGGGCGCGTCCGACGGCAGCCCCGCCGTGCAGAGCCCCGACGCCCAGCTCGCGGTGGCGAAGGCCGCGTCGGCGCTCGACCAGCTCGTGCTGGTGCTCCACCGCAACTTCGACGAGCTGATGGCGGCCGCGGAGCAGGGCGAGCGCGTGTCGGTGGAGCGCCGGGTGGCGATGCGCTGGGACAGCTCCGAGGCGGTCAGCCGGGCGGTCGAGGTGGTCGACAGCCTGTTCAGCCTGTGCGGCGGCCGCGCGCTGTTCCTCGACAGCCCGATGCACCGCTTCTTCTGCGACGTGCACGGGGCCCGCGCCCACTACGCCAACCGCCCGGAGACGTCCGGACGCAACTTCGGGCGCGTCCAGCTGGGCCTGCGCACCAGCGACTACTTCCTCTAGGCCCCGTCCTCCAGGTCCCCGTCCTCCAGGTCTGCTCCGTCCGGACCCCTCGGCCCCAGGAACCCGCATGCAGCTCGGTCAGCTCGGCTTCGAGGTCCACGACGTCGGCGCGTGGTCCGCCTTCCTCGCCGAGGTGGTGGGCCTGCAGCCCGTCGGCGACGGCCGCTGGCGCATGGACGGTCACGCGTGGCGGTTCCAGGTCACCGAGGGCCCAGCCGACGACCTGTCGTACGTGTCGTGGGAGCTGGCGCCCGAGGCCTTCGACGCCACCGTCGCGCGCCTGCGCACCGCGGGCGTCGAGGTGGTCGAGGCCGATCCCGACGCCCGCGACGTGCAGCGCCGGGTCACGTTCGTCGACCCCGCCGGCATCCCCACCGAGCTGACGACGGGCAACGCGCGACAGGCCGCGCCGCCCGAGCTGCCCCTCGTCCCCCACGGCTTCGTCGCCGACGCCCTCGGCCTGGGCCACGTGGTGCTGTCCACCCGCGACAAGGCCGCGAGCGTGCGCTTCTACACCGAGCTCCTCGGCGCCCGCCTGTCCGACCACATCGTGTGCCAGTACTTCGGCCACGACGTCGATCTGTCGTTCTTCCACGTCAACGCGCGGCACCACTCGGTGGCGTTCGGCGGACCCCAGCGTCACCGCCTGAACCACTTCATGCTCGAAGCCACCTGGCTCGACGACGTCGGCCTGGCCTACGACCGCGCGATCCGGTCGGGCACCCGCATCCACCAGACGCTCGGGCGTCACCCCAACGACGGGATGCTGTCGTTCTACGCGCGCACGCCCAGCGGCTTCCAGTACGAGATCGGCTGGGGCGGGGTGCGCGTCGACGACGCCACCTGGCAGCCCGGCACCCACCACGCGATCAGCACGTGGGGTCACCACCCGCCCGCGGTCGCCTTCCCGGGACGACCCCGATGAACGCCACTGGCATCTCCGAGCACGCCCTGCCGACGGGCACCTTCGTCGACGTCGGCGACGGCCTGAGGCTCCACCTGCACGACGTCGGCGCGGGCACCGAGGGCAGCCCGATCCTGTGGCTGCACGGCAGCGGCCCCGGCGCGTCGGGCTGGTCCAACTTCGGACCCAACGCCGAGGTGCTCCAGGTCCACGGCTACCGGTCGATCCTGCTCGACAGCCTCGGCTACGGCCGCTCCGACAGGCCGGTCGACCGCGCCTACGAGCTCGAGGAGATGGCCGGCCGCGCCGTGGCCGCGATGGACGCGCTCGGCATCGACCGGTTCACGATCGTCGGCAACAGCCAGGGCGGCGCCCAGGCGATCCGCATCGCGCTCGACCATCCCGATCGCGTCGACCGGCTCGTGCTGATGGCGCCGGGCGGCCTGGAGAGCCGCGACACCTACATGGCGCTGTCGGGCATCCGGTCGATGATGCGCTGCATCTACGGCCCCGAGGGCATCACGCCCGACGGCATGGTCAAGCTGTTCAGCAAGCAGGTCTTCGACGCCGCCCACGTCCCCCACGACGTGATCGCCTTGCGCTACGAGGTGGCGGCCACCCAGCCGCGCCACGTGTTCGAGTCGATGCGCGTGCCCGACCAGTCCGAGCGCCTCGGGGAGCTGGCGATGCCGGTGCTCGCGCTGTGGGGGATGGACGACGTGTTCTGTCCGCCGTCCGGCGCGCTCAAGATCGCCGAGCGGGTCGGGAACGCACGGGTGGTGCTGCTCACGCGCTGCGGCCACTGGGTGATGGTGGAGCACGCCGACGTGTTCAACCGCACCCTGCTGGACTTCCTGCGCCATGGCTGACGCCGCCACCCGCCAGGCCTGGGGCGACGCGCTGTACGCCGCGCTGCGGGCCCGCACCGTGGTCGACCCGCTCACCGTGCAGGATCCGTCGATCACGATCGACGACGCCTACCACGTCAGCCGTCGCATCCTGGAGCGCCGCCTGGACGACGGCGAGCGCCTCGTCGGCAAGAAGATCGGCGTCACCAGCCGCGCCGTGCAGGACATGCTGGGCGTGCACCAGCCCGACTTCGGCTACCTCACCGACGCGATGCACGGCGACGGCGAGCTGCCCATCAGCCGCCTGCTCATCCAGCCGCGCGCCGAGGGCGAGATCGCCTTCGTGCTCGGGCGCGACCTCGTGGGCCCCGGCGTCACGCCCGAGCAGGCGCTGGCCGCCATCGACACCGCCCACGCCTGCTTCGAGATCGTCGACAGCCGCATCCGCGACTGGCGCATCGCCATCCAGGACACCGTGGCCGACAACGCCAGCAGCGGCCTGTTCGTGATGGGACCGGGCGTGCGTCCCCACGGGCTCGACCTCACCGCCGTGCGGCTGGTGGTCCACAAGAACGGGCGCAAGCTGTCGGAGGGCGTGGGGGCCGCAGCCCTCGGCTCGCCGCTGATCTGCGTGGCCTGGCTCGCCAACACGCTCGGCGCCTACGGCATCCCCCTGCGGGCCGGCGAGATCGTGCTGTCCGGCTCGCTGGTGCCGCTCGAACCGGTCGTCGCCGGCGATCACATGCACGTCGAGGTCGAAGGCCTCGGCGCCACGGAGGTGGTGTTCACATGATCGGGGCTGCGATCCTCGGGCCGGGCAACATCGGCACCGACCTGCTCTACAAGATGCTCCGCTCGCCCGTGCTGGCGCCGCGGTGGATGGTGGGCGTCGTGCCGACGTCCGACGGCCTCGCCATCGCGCGGGAGCACGGCGTCAAGACGACGCACGACGGCATCGACGGCCTGCTCCCCCACCTGGAGGCCGACGGCGTGCGCATCGCGTTCGACGCCACCAGCGCCAAGGTCCACGCCCGCCACGCCGCCCTGCTCGGCGAGCGCGGGGTCAAGGTCGTCGACCTGACGCCCGCAGCGCTCGGTCCGTACTGCATCCCCTGCGTCAACCTCGACGCCGTGGGCCGCGAGCCCAACGTCAACATGGTCTCGTGCGGGGGCCAGGCCACGATCCCGATGGTGGCCGCGGTCAGCCGCGTGCAGCCCGTGTCCTACGGCGAGATCGTGGCCACCGTGTCGAGCCGCAGCATCGGGCCGGGCACCCGCGCCAACATCGACGAGTTCACGCGCACCACCCGCGCCGGCATCGAGGCGGTGGGCGGCGCCCAGCGCGGCAAGGCGATCATCATCATCAACCCGGCCGACCCGCCGATCATCATGCGCGACACGATCCACTGCCTGACGGTCGAGCCGCCCGACGAGGCGGCGATCACGGCGTCGATCCAGGCGATGATCGCCGACGTCCAGCGCTACGTGCCCGGCTACACGCTGGTCAACGGCCCCGTGTTCGACGGCCACCGCGTCTCCGTGTGGCTCGAGGTGGCCGGCGCCGGCGACTACCTCCCCCGCTACGCGGGCAACCTCGACATCATGACGTCCGCCGCGCTGCGGACCGGCGAGCTGATGTGCGCGCCGATGCTGGAGGCCGTGTGAACGCCTCGTCCCCCGCCCGCGACGTGCTCGTCCACGAGATGAGCCTGCGCGACGGCATGCACCCCAAGCAGCACCAGATCTCGGTCGACGAGATGGTGGCGGTGGCCACGGCACTCGACGCCGCCGGCGTGCCGCTCATCGAGGTCACCCACGGCGACGGCCTCGGCGGCGGCAGCGTCAACTACGGCTTCGCCCCCCACACCGACGTCGACTACCTGTCGGCCGTGTGCCCGAAGATGACCCAGGCCCGCATCTCGGCGCTCACGCTCCCGGGCATCGGCACCCTCGACGACCTCAAGGCCGCCGCCGACTGCGGCGTGTCGGTGTTCCGCGTGGCCACCCACTGCACCGAGGCCGACGTCGCCGGCCAGCACATCGGCATCAGCCGGTCGCTGGGCATCGAGACCGTCGGCTTCCTGATGATGGCCCACATGATCCCGCCCGAGGCGCTGGCCGAGCAGGCGCGCATCCTCGAGGACTTCGGCGCCCAGATCGTCTACGTCACCGACTCGGCCGGCTACATGCTGCCCGGCGACGTCACCGCCCGCCTCCAGGCCCTGCGCGCCGTGCTGCGCCCGGAGACGGCGCTGGGCTTCCACGGCCACCACAACCTCGCCATGGGCGTGGCCAACAGCCTCGCCGCCATCGAGGCCGGTGCCGTGCGGGTCGACGCCTCGTGCGCCGGCATGGGCGCGGGAGCCGGCAACACGCCCACCGAGGTGCTGTGCGCGGTGCTCGACCGGATGGGCATCCGCACCGGCATCGACCTGTACGGCGTGATGGACGTCGCCGAGGACCTCGTGCTGCCGATGCTCGACGCGCCGGTCCGCGTCGACCGCGACGCGCTCACGTTGGGCTACGCCGGCGTCTACAGCTCCTTCCTGCTGTTCGCGAAGCGCGCGTCCGAGCGCTACGGCGTGCCCAGCCGCGACATCCTGGTGCGCATGGGCGAGCTGAAGTCCGTGGGTGGCCAGGAAGACCTCATCGAGAGCGTCGCGATGGACATGGCCCGCGAGCGCGCGGGGCGCTGAGCGGTCCGGCGAGGAATCCCACAGCGCCGCGACTCCGGATCGGCGCCCGACGCGCGCGCGCTCGCCACCCGTCAAGACCGCGTTAAGGCCCGTCCGCCAGGCGACTGCCGGGTGCGGCCACGGTGTGGGTGGATGGCCAGCACGCGACGTCGCGTGGCGCAACCTGACCTTGCTCCGGAGGAGACCATGTCTCGAGCCCTGCTCGTGGCCGCCCTGTTCGCGTGCGCCTGCAACGGCGGCACGTCCACGCCCACCGACGACACCGACACCGACACCGACACCGACACCATCGAGACCGACACCGACACGATGGACTCGGACACGGACGTCGACACCGACGTCATCGACACCGACACCGACACCGACGTGGCGGACACCGACACCGACACCGACACCGACACCGACGCGGACACCGACGACGGCCTGCTCACGGTGGAGGGGCAGATGTGGTGCGTGGTGAACAACATCCCCGCCCAGCCGAGCATCGCCGAGATCACCGTCGGCGAGGCCGTGGTGTGCCAGCCGCTCGGCGGCGGGTGCAACGGCACCGGCGCGCTCGTGCTCGAGCACGTCAACGCCACGGCGAACGGCCGGTTCCGGATCCGCTTCGACCCCACCGGCTACACGCTCGACCAGCTCTACCTGCACACCAACACCACCGACGGCGTGTGCGGCAACGGCTACCAGTTCACGCAGCAGCCGCTGTCCGACATCGCCGACCTGACCGACGTGCAGGTCGAGGTCTACTCGATCTTCTTCTGACGGCGGAGGTTCCCGCGCTGGGGGGAGCCTGCGGTACGCTGGGGATCGGAGGACGAGACATGCTCCGTAGATCCTCACACCTGCAGGTCACCCTCCTGGCCATGGTCGCCGCCTGCGGGGGCCCGCCGCCCGAGCCGAGGCAGGCCGTGCTCACGCCAGTCGCCGAGCTCGAGGTGCCGAAGATGCCGATGGTGGTGCCGGCGGCCCCGGCCCCCACCCGCGCAGCCCCCGCCCGTCCCGGCGAGCGGGGGGCCCTGCCGATCGAGGGCATCCCGCTGCCGCCGATGCCCGCGCGGTCGGCCCCGGTGCCGGTGGCGCCCGGGGTGGTCCGTGAGTCCGTGCGCTTCGAGTCCCCCGACGCCCGGCTGCCCGGCGGACGCGCCGGGCTGTGGCTCTACCTGCCCACGCCGGACCGGATCCACGGTCCCCTGCCCGCCGTCGTCGTCGCGGCCGAGGGGGGCGACGGGCGCACCGGTGCCCGGCTCGAGCGCGCGCAGATGGCCCACCACCTGCCGTGGCTGGAGGCCGGGTTCGCCGTGCTGGCCTACGAGATCGACGGCTCCGTGCCCGCGGACGCCAGCGACGACGCCATGCGCGACGCGGCCGAACGGGCCTACGAGGCCTCGCTCGGCGGCCTGATCGACGCCCGCAACGCCCGCGAGTTCCTGCGGGCCCGCGTGCCCGAGGTGGCCTCGGGCGCCGTGTTCGCCGTCGGCGTGCACGCGTCGGCCACGGTGGCGATCCTGCTCGGCGCCCACGACAGCGGCCTCGCCGGGGTGGCGGTGATCGCGCCGTCCACACCGCCCACGCTGGGCCTGGAGCACATGGACCGCACCGTCCGCCGCGCCCTGGAGGACGAGTCGGACGCGATGGGCATCACACTGGGCGAGCGGGAGGCGCTCGTCGGTGCGCTGTCGCCGATGGTGCAGGGGCGTCGCCTCACCGTGCCCACCTTCCTCGGGCTGCCCGCGGACGCGCCGCCCGACGACGCGGCCCGTCAGCGCCAGCTCGCCGCCGAGCTCGACAGCGCCGGCGTCTTCGTCACCGCCCGCACCGTCCCCGACGCCGGCGTGCACGGCATCGGCGACGCCGTGGCCTGGGTCCAGGCGCAGCTGTCGGCGCGCCGTCCGACCCGCTGACCCGGCAGACGGCGCCCTGCCCTACAGCCCGAGCACCCGGCACTTGCTCTCGCGCACGTCCGTGACCACGTCGAGGCTCGCGTCGGTGGCCACGTGGGCCCACCCGACGTCGACCGTCGGCCAGGGATCGACCGCTCCCACCGCCGAGACGCCGCCCGGCAGCCCCGTCCACCCGGCGCGCATCGCCGCGGACAGATCGCGATCGGCGCGCGGCGCCAGCGCCGTCAGCGTGCCGAACACGTAGGCGAGCTCAGCGCCGTGGAACGCGCCCAGCGCCCCGACCCCGAGCAACGGGCGCTCCCAGAACAGCCCGCGCGCCGGCCCGTGTCCGGCCGCCTGCACCTGCCGCAGCACCCGCCGCGTCGGACACACGAACGACGCGTCGGTGAGCAACGCGGCGGCGGCGGCCTGGTAGTCGCCGTACTCGGCCGCCGACCACGTGGTGACGAGGGTGTCGACGCTGACGGTGTAGAGCAGCGCGTACGGCAGCGCCATCGCGCGGTAGGTCGCCTCGTCGGGCACCGGCACCCCGGCGAGGAACGTGGTGCCCTCGTCGGCGTTGACCGTGGCGTACAGCGGCACCGACGCCAGCACGTCGTCGTCGACGGCGTCGGCGAACGACCGCGGCAGCAGCACGCCGTCGATGACCGGACCGTAGGGGTCGCCGTCCCCCAGCAGGCCCTGGCGACCGGGCACGGCCGCGATCACGTCGGCTGCCGACGCGGCGCGCATGCAGGCGACGACGTCGGCGGCGTCGGCACAGCCCAAGGCGGTGGCCACGCGCTGTCCCTGGCGCTCGCCCCCGTCCGACCGCAGCGTGTCGAGGGGGAGGTTGACCGCCGAGCAGGGCGCGGACTCGCTGAGCACGGCGGACGCGAGGTCGTCGATGCCGTCGGTGAGCCAGGCCGCGCACGACGTGACGCCCCCGGCCGACTCGCCGAACAGCAGCAGGCGGCTCGGGTCGCCCCCGAACGCCGCCGCGTTGTCGTGCACCCAGCGCAGCGCCGTGAGGACGTCGCGCAGGCCCTGGTTGCCCGACACGCCGTCGGGGTCGGCGTCGGACAGGTCGGGGTGGGCGAGCCAGCCGAGCGCGCCGAGGCGGTAGTTCAGCGTCACCAGGACGGCGCCGTCGGCCAGCAGCGGGTCGTCGGTGTACAGCCCCAGGCTGCCGGCGCCGTCGACGTGGCCTCCGCCGTGCACGAAGACCAGCACCGGCAGGTCGCTGGCCCCGACGGGCGCGATGACGTTGAGCGTGAGGCAGTCCTCGTCGCCGTCGCCGGCCTGGAGCTCGCCGTCGAGCGTGCCGTTGGCCTGCAGGCACACCGATCCGAACGCGTCGGCGTGGAACGGCTCGGGCCACGGCGCCTTCGGCACCGTGCGGGCGAAGCGGAGGTCGCCGAGGGGGGGCTCGGCGTAGGGGATGCCGAGCGCCTCGAAGCGCCCGTCGGTGCGGTGGCCGATGACGCAGCCCGTGGTGGTGGGCACGGCGTCGCTGGTGCCCTCGGGGCACGGCGCCGGCACGGGCGGATCGGTGTCGACCGCCACGTCCGTGTCGCTGTCGACGACCGTGTCGGTGTCGGTCTCGACCACGACGTCGGTGTCGGTGTCGGTGTCGCCCGTCTTGTCGGCGGAGGGTTCGGCACAGGCCGCCACCGCGCATCCCCACGCCAGCACCCACGCGCTCCGCATCCTGCCTCCCCGCGGTGGACAACGCACCGTGCACGCCGTTCGTGGATCCGAGCTCATCGCGCGCCCTGCAGCGCCGCCCAGCGCACCACGGCCGCGCGCAGGTGTCCCACGAACCCCTCCCCGGGCGTCCACGTCGTCAGATCGACCCACGTGTGCCCGGAGTGCTCGTCCGACACCTGCACCGCACCGCCGCGCCAGGTCGCGTCCCAGGCGAAGCCGACCGCCCCCATCCCGCTGGCGGCGATCACGAGCGGGAAGTGGAACGTCGGGGACGGCGCGAGGTCGATCGTGCAGGCGTCGCCGAGCTCCTCGACCAGCTCACGCTGCAGCGCCACCCGCCAGTCGACGAACAGCTCCTCGGGCTCCAGGCGGCCGCCGGGCAGATCGCCGTGGCCCGTGCCGTGGTCGTGGAGCACCAGCAGGCGCCCGCGGTCGACCACGAACGCCTTCTGCGTGATCTGGAACACCCCCGGCGCCATGCGTCCCCCAGGAGGCGCCAGCCTAGCAGAGGTCAGGCGCTGGGGACGGCGGCCTCGGCGCGATCCGGGCCCCACCGGGCCAGCGCGCGGTGGAGCAGGTCGAGGGTGACGGGCTTGGCGAGCACGTCGGCCATGCCCGCGTCCAGGCAGGCCTGCTGCTCGTCGACCATCGCGTGGGCCGTGAACGCGAGCACCGGCACGTCGTAGCCGGCGTCCCGCAGGCGCCGGGTGGCCTCCTTGCCGTCCATGCCCGGCATCTCGACGTCCATGAGCACGATGTCGAACGGCTCCATGTCCATCCGGGCGAGCGCGTCGGCCCCGGACCGGACCAGGGTGTGGTGCACACCCATCGACCGCAGCATCGCGCCGAGCACGGTCAGGTTGATCGCGTTGTCGTCGACGGCCAGCACCCGCAGGTCGGACACGTCCGGCAGCGACGCGCGCCCCGCGAGCGGTTCGGCCGACGGCGTGGCCGTCTCCAGCGGCAGCGTGAACCAGAAGGTGGCGCCGCCGCCCGGCGTGTCGCGCACCCCGATCCGCCCGCCCATCGCGTCGACGATCTGGCGGCACAGCGTCAGGCCCAGCCCCGTGCCGCGCGCCTGGCGGCCGTTGTCGAGGCGCGCGAACGCCTCGAACACCCGGTCGCGGTGGGTGGCCGGCACGCCGGGACCATGGTCGACGACGGCAAAGCCGATGCCGTCGGGCACCCGGTGGACGCGCACGATGATGGGACCGCCCTGGGCGTACTTCGTGGCGTTGTCGACGAGGTTGCCGAGCACCTGGCCCACCCGGACGCCGTCGCCGATCACGATGCGCGGCACGTCCACCGAGACGTCCAGGACCAGCTGGGAGCCGCGCAGCCGCGCGGGGTTGGCGTGCAGCACGGCGCGCCCTTCGAGCAGCTCGTGCAGGTCGAAGGGCTGGGCGTCCATGTCCACGAACCCGGCCTCGCCGCGGCTGAACTGGAGCAGCTCGTCGAGGATGTGACGCATCGCCTGCGCCGAGTGGTCGAGGACCTGCAGGCGGGTGGCGATGCCCGGCGGCAGGTGCTCGGCGAGGAGCACCTCGGTCATGCCGACGACGCCGTTCATCGGGGTGCGCAGCTCGTGCGACACGCGCGCGATGAGCCGCGACTTCGACACGCTGGCGTCCTCCGCGGCTGCGAGCGCCCCCTCCGTGGCGGCGATGGCCGCGTCCATGGCGGCGCGTGCCGCGACGTCCGCGTCCACGCGGTGGCGAAGCATGGACGCCATCGTCACGGCGGCGAGGCCGATGCCCATCGACGACGCGAGCACGAGCGCCACGAGCTGCATCCACCGGGCGAGTCCCGCCACCTGCGCCGGGGTCATGGTCGTGCCCGGCGCAGGCACGCGGGACATGCCGTCCACCACCACGAGCGCGCCCGCCGCCCCGAGCAGCAGCACGGTGCAGGCCAGCAGCCCCGGCAGCCAGGGCAGCAGTCGATGCGCCAGCGGAACCTCCGTGGCGCCCTCGCGGTGATGCGATCCCATGAGCGGGTGAATCGGCACGGCGTTGCCCGCTTGACGGGGATCGACCGCGCGTTCCCACGAACTGTCCACCTCGGCGGGACGCGCCGCCACCTCTCTCACCCGAACGGGGGTGTCCAACCTCGGCGTCGCGCCGCACCTCGGCGCCGGCACGCTGTCGAGCGTGCCGAGCGCGCCGGTCGGCTCACGGGGTGCGGAGCTCGACGGCATCGACCAGGTCCACGCGACCCGTCACCTGCACCGTCGGCGCACCGCCCGACAGGTTGGTGTTCGCGTCCGCCGCCACGTTGCCGTGGTCGGTGCCGACGAAGGTCAGCCCCGCGTCGAGCACGCCCACCAGGGCGAGCGACCCCATGGGCGCCCCGTCGGCCACGCTGCGCAGCGCGTACGGACCCGCGGCGGCGTTGGCGACCAGCGACGCCACCAGGCGACGCCCGTCGGGCGAGCCGCCCTCGAACGACAGGCCGCCCGGACCGCGGAACGTGCCGCTGTCCACGAGCACATCGAGCGAGCCGAGGCTGCCGCGCACGACGTCCACGTCGCGCAGGGCTGCGTCGAGGTCGGCGGACGACAACCGGGCGATGACGTCGCCGCCGCTCTCGGCCTGCAGGCGCACGCCCGTGGCGACGTCGGACGCGACCACGCCGACGAGCTCCGCCGTGGCGGCGCTCGTATCGAGGGCCTCGACCACGACACCGCTCGCGGAGGTGGCGCCGCTGGCGCCCGTCACGTCCAGATCGGTGACGAGCAGCGTGGCGCGCGCGCCCTCGCGCAGGCGGAGCCCGAAGCCGTCGCCGTGGCCGCCGTCGATCGTGACGCCGTCGACGTGCACGCCGACGGCGCGTCCGGCGGATCCCAGGTGACGCAGGGGCAGATCCAGGCTCGTCTGCGCGGCATCCCGGATGGTGACGTCCTCGAACGTCAGGTCGACCGCGACGTCGTTCGGCCCGTCGAGCGCGGCGGAGATGCCGCTGCCCACGAGCTCGGTGTCGGCGACGGTCAGGGTGAGGGCGCCCGTGACCCGCTGCACGGACACGGCCGTGGCCGCCCCGTCGATCACGCTGTCGCGCACCGTGACGGTGCCGGCGACGCCGTCGAGCACCACGCCCTGGGCACACTCGACCGACCCGAGGCCCTCGACCACGAGCCCGCGGACGTTCGTGCCGCGCACCGCAGCACCCGCGCCGGACACGCACTGCAGATCGCGCACGGTGACGCCGACGGCGTCGTGCACCCGGACGGCGTCGGTGCTGCCGCCCAGCACGGTGACGGTGTCGATGAGGACGTCGTCGACGCCGTCCACCTGCACGGCGACGTCGAGCGGGGTGTCGAGGATCAGGCCGTGGATCTCGGCGTGGTCCGCGGCGATGACCACGGGACCGCCCGCAGCGGCCACGACCGGCGCGTTCGACGCCGGGCGCACGAGCACGCCGCCCACGACGAGCGGCACGCCGGCACCCCAGAGCTGCTGGCCCTCCTGGAGCGTGATCGGACCGAGGTAGCCTTGCGCGCTCTCGGCCAGCGAGAACAGGTCGCCGTCGCCGGCCACGGCCTGGGCCTCCGCGAGCGTACGCAGGGGCGCCGTCGAGCGGCCATCCCCGCCGGCGTCGGCGGAGCCGTCGACGAACCACACCACCTCACCCACGCGCAGGAGCACGTCGGCGACGTCCTCGTTCCCGGCGCTGTCGCGGACCGTGTACGAGAAGCGGTCGACGATGCCCGAGCGCCCGACCGGCGGCAGGTAGTCGAACGTGCCGTCCGCCCGGACGGCGAGCAGGCCGCCGAGCTGGGTGGTGATCGCCGCGGGCACCACCGACAGCGTCTCGCCGTCAGGGTCGGTGTCGTTGAGCAACAGGGACTGGTCGGCGCCGATCGCGAGCAGGGCGTTGCCCACGGCGTCGAACACGTCGCTGATGGCGTCCGGCGGACGGCTCGGGCCCGACACGTCGAAGGTCACGGTGTCGGACGGCGAGCTGCGCCCGGTGCTGTCCCGCACCGACCACGTCAGGACGACGGTGCCGCGCGTGTTCGTCGACGGCGTGAAGGTGAACGTCGGGCCCCGCCCGGTGAGCACACCGATGGACGGGTTGACGGTCAGCAGCCAGGTCAGGTCGTCGCCATCGACGTCGCTGGCCGGCAAGGCGAACGACGTCGGCTCGCCCGCCCAGGCCGTGGCGACCACCGGTCCGCCCGTCACCGGCGCATCCGGCATGGCGCGCACGGTCAGCGAGATGGTCACCGGGGCGGCCGCGGAGGTGGCGTCGCGCACGGTCGCGACGAAGCTGTCGCTCCCGGCGTAGTCGGGCTGGGGCACGTAGGTCAGGTCCGGCGCCTGCCCGATGAGGATGCCGTGGGCCGGGGGCTCGACGGTCCACGTCAGCGCGTCGCCGTCGACGTCGTTGCCCACGAGGTGCACGTCCACCGCGACGTCTTCGTCGGTGGTCACCCGCAGCGCCGTGGCCGTCGGCGGGTCGTCCACGGGCGTGACGGTGACGGAGACGTCGACCGCTGCGGAGGCGGCCACGCCGTCCCACCCGGTGACGGTGAAGTGATCGTCGCCCGCGTAGTTGGCGACCGGCACGTAGGTCAGCACGCCGCCGCTGTCGGTCACGGTGCCGTGCGCAGGCGCGGACGCGAGCCGCAGCCGCACGGTGTCGCCGTCGACGTCCACGGCCGGCACGTCCACCACCAGGGCCGTGTCCTCGGGGGTGGTCAGCACCGCGGACGCGAGCACCGGGGCGTCGTTGCGCGGGGTGACGTCGAGCGTGATCGTGGCGACGTCGGAGACGAGGTCACCCGAGGCCGCCTCGAAGGTGAGCGCGTCCGGCCCGTTGTAGTCGGCGTCGGGGGTGTAGGTCAGCGACGGCGGCTCGCCGGTCAGCGTGCCGTGGGTGGGCGACGTCACCACCCGGAAGGTCACCTCCTGGGTCGACGGCGCCGCCGCCGACAGGACGATCGGCGTGGCCTGGTCCTCGGGCACGCGCGTGGTGCGGTCGCTCACCACGGGGACGGTGCCCTGGGGCACGGACGGCGCGACGGTGTCGGTGTCGTCGATCCCGACCGGATCGGGCTCGGGGGAGGCGCAAGCGGCCAGGAACACGACGACGGCGACGATCGACGAGGTCGATCGCATGGTCACCCCCTCACGGCGGGCCCGCTCCGTGGGGGTTCGGAGGGGCGCTCGACAGGTTCATCCGAGGCGCCGGGGCGTCATCCGGCGTGATCCCGTCATCGGTGTCCTGGACGGCCGCTTGAGCGTCGCGGAACACATCGCTGCACCCTTGCGAGCCCGCTGCGAACGACGTCACGGGACGTCACGGCCGGGTGCCCAGGAGCTACCTGCGCTTGCCGTCATCGGGCCGCCGTACGTACATCCGGTAGCCGTCGATCTCGGTGTCGAGCTGGTACGACTTCTTGACCCACCGCCCGAGCTCGGGGAAGTCGCGATCGATGCGGGCGGCGCTGTGCACGGGCCAGGTCTTGTCGAACAGCACGATGCGGTCGGGCGGGTCCGCCTGGAGCGAGGCGAGGTACTGTCGGCGGAGGTCCTGGACGATCGGCTGATCTTCGTCGTGGTAGAAGTAGAAGTCGTACAGGAACGGGTTGGCCTGGACGGTGCGCGTCTGCCAGAGGAACTGGATGCCACCCTGGGCCAGGTCCATCACCACCACGCTGTCGCCCTCGGGCACGGTGGCGGCGAGCGACGCGGCGCTGTCGAGCTGGTAGCGCTCGATGCGGTCGACGTAGAAGCCGAGGAACGTCTCCACGGCGAGGATCACCGTGACCGCGCCCGCGGTGACCGGCCCCAACGTGCGCCACGGCAGGCCCTGCCACGCCCGCTGCAGCCCGAGCGTGCCCGCGGGGATGAGGAACGCGGCGTAGGGCTCGAGGTGGTAGGTGTAGCCCTTCGACTGCGCCAGGAAGTGCACGATGCCGCCGACGATGCCGGCGGTGAGCACGAGCTGGTGGCCCGGACGGTTCCGGGCGGCGCTCACCAGGTGGAACGGCGCCAGCGGCAGCAGCAGCGCCGACGGGGTCTCCCGCAGCCGGAGCACCAGCTGCAGCGGCGTGTACTCGGTGAGGCGCCGGTACAGCGGCATGTAGGTGGTCCAGAACGTGACCATCTCGTCGAACACGCCCAGGTGGACCACCCAGGCGAGCGTGCCGCCGATCACGAGGCCGACGCCCGCCGCGGCCTTGGCGACCTGGGCCGCGAGCACGCGGGCGCCCGCGTCGCGACCCACCCACAGGGCCGCCGCCACGAGCAGCCCGGCGAACGCCAGCGTCGACGGCTTGATCGCCAGCAGGACGCCGAGCAGCAGGCCCAGCACCCACCACGACCCGCCCCGACGGCGATCGAGCCAGTCGAGCACGAGGGCGGCGGACATCAGCATCAGCACGGCCGCGAAGAAGTCGCGCTGCCCCACGCCCACCGCGCCGCCGAAGACGTGGAACTGCACGTACATGCCCCCGGCGAGCCAGGCGACGGCGCTGCCGAACGGCCGCACGATGCGCACGATCGCGTAGGCGCCACACAGGGCCGCGAGGCTGTCGATGACGTGCCAGGCGACCGCGCTCCCGCCGAACGCGCCGTGGAGCAGCATGTGGAACAGGTAGGTGGCCGGCAGGTTCACGTCGATGACGTCGACCCACGGCTTGTCGCCCTCCCACAGGCGCCAGCCGATGTAGTGCATGAGCGTGGCGTCGTGGACGATCGGGTAGCGGAACATCCAGAGCAGGCCGACCAGCCCGACGACCCAGACGACGACCGCAGCGCGCTGGAGCCCCCGCGTGACCGCCGCCTCGTCCATGCCGCCTCCGACCCCCGCGCAGGGAGCGCGCGTCCGTAACACGCAACCCCCACGACACGGCTATGCTCGCCGCCATGCGCGACCTGACCGACACGACTGCCGTCCTCACGGGTGCCGCCGGCGGCATCGGCCAGGCGCTGGCCCGCCGCCTGGCCGACCAGGGGTGCCACCTCGCGCTTGCCGACGTCGACGCCGACCGGCTCGCGGCAGTGGCGGCCACGCTGCACGCCCCCGGGCGCCGGGTGACGACCCACGTCGTCGACGTCACCCGTCCCGAGGCGCTGGACGCCTTCGCCGACGACGTCCGCGAGGCCCACGGCGGCTGCCACCTGCTGCTCAACAACGCCGGCGTCACCGTCCACGGCCCCTTCGCGGTCCACACTGCCGACGACCTCGACTGGCTGCTCGACGTCAACGTGCGCGGCGTGATCCACGGCTGCCGCGCCTTCCGCCCGATGCTGCAGGAGGCCGGCGCCGGTCGGGGCGCCCACGTGGTGAACACGGCGTCGATGGCGGGGCTGTTCGGCTGTCCCACCCAGGCGTCCTACAGCGCGTCGAAGTGGGCGCTGCGCGGGTTCACGGCGGCGCTGCGGGTGGAGTGGGCGCCGCTGGGCATCGGGGTGACCGCCCTGCTCCCCGGCACCATCGCCACGGGCTTCCTCGCCGCGGCCCGCACCCACGACGCGGGGGCGAGCGCGTGGATGGCCACGCAGATGCAGCGCTACGGCACCGCCCCCGACCGCGTGGCGGCACGCGCCGTCACCGGCATCCGACGCAACCGCGCCGAGGTGCTCGCGGGCTGGGACGCCCACGCCATCGCGTGGACGCAGTGGGTGGCGCCGTGGCTGCTGCCGACGGTGCTGCGGCTGGGCTACGCGTGGGCGCCGCCCCCCGGAGCGGCCGGACCCGAGGGCGGGGACGCCGGATGAGCCACCCGGTCACCGCGCCCGTCTCCGTCGGTCCGCTCCGGCTGCGCAACCGGGTGGTGAAGACGGCCACGTTCGAGGGGATGTCGCCCGGCGGCCGCGTGGGCGACGCGCTGATCGACCACCACGCCACGCTCGCGCGGCACGGCGTCGCGCTGACCACGGTGGCCTACGGCGCCGTCGCCGCCGACGGCCGCACGTTCGCCGACCAGCTCCTCGTCGACGAACACGCCGTCCCCGGCCTTCGCGCCCTGGCCGACGCCGTCCACGCCCACGGCGGCGCCGTCAGCCTGCAGCTCGCCCACTGCGGCGGCTTCAGCAAGCTGGCGGCCAGCGGGGCCCCCAAGGGCCCGAGCGCTGCGTGGAACGCCTACGGGCTCGCCGAGGGCGTGGGCCGGGTGCGTCCGATGGACGAGGGCGATCTCGCCAGCGTCGTCGACGCCTTCGCCCGCGCCGCCCGCCACGCCGCGGACGCCGGCTTCGACGCCGTCGAGGTCCACTGCGGCCACGGCTACCTGCTGTCCCAGTTCCTGTCGCCCGCGATCAACCGACGCCGCGACGCCTGGGGCGGGTCGCTCGACCGGCGGCTGCGGCTGCCGCTCGACGTGGTGCGTGCCGTGCGCCAGGCCGTCGGTCCCGACGTCGCCGTGCTCGCCAAGGTCAACACCCGCGACGGCTTCGCTGGCGGCCTGGAGATCGACGAGGCCGTCGACATCGCCGTGGCTCTGGTCGAGGCCGGCGTGGACGGCCTGGTGCCGTCGGGCGGCGTGGTGTTCCGCACGCCGTTCTTCCTGATGCGGGGCGGCGTGCCGCTCGCGGGCATGGCGTCGGTGCAGGAGCACGCGCTGCAGCGGTGGTCCATGCGGCTGTTCGGGTCGTTCATCGTCCGCCCGTTCCCCTACACGTCGACGTTCTTCTTCGACGACGCCCTGCGCATCGCCCGGGCCGTGGACGTGCCGGTGGGCCTGCTCGGCGGCGTCGACAGCGACGCAGCGATCCGCCGGGCGCTCGACGCCGGGTTCGGCTTCGTCGTGATGGGTCGGTCGCTGCTCGCCGAGCCCGACCTGCTGGCCCGCCTCGCCGCGGGGCCAGGGTGGACGAGCGCGTGCACGCGCGGCAACGCCTGCGTGGTCGAGATGGACCGCGGCGGCGTGCGCTGCGTGCGGTCCGAGGGGCGCTGCCCGGCGCCGTAGGCACGTGCCGTCCAGGCCGAAGCGCCCGTGATCTCCACGATCGTGGCCAGGCTGAGTGCCAAACTAGAACGACGTTCTAGAATCTCGTTCTAGAACGTGTTCTACTTCCCGGGCAGGTGCGCACGGAGGCGTCATGGTCGGCATCAAGGCACCCGGACCGCGGGGGGACACGCTGCTCGGGAGCACGCTGGACTTCAAGGACAGCCCGCTCGAGTTCTGCACCTACGTCAGCCGCGCCTACGGCGACGTCGCGCGCTTCCGGGTGGGGCCCACCGACTGGTACCTGCTCACCCACCCCGACCACGTCTGGGACGTGATGACCACGCAGGCCGACGTGTTCCTCAAGCCGCGCATCGCCCACCGGCTGTGGCGCGAGTTCCTCGGCCACGGGCTGCTCACCAGCGAGGGCACCGAGTGGCGTCGGCAGAACACGATGATGAAGCCGACGATGCACCGCACCAACCTCGACGGCTACGCCGACGTGATGGTGGCCTACACCCACCGCATGGTCGACGCGTGGTCCGACGGCGAGCGCCGCAACATCCACCGCGACATGACCGGCCTCACGCTCCAGATCGTGGCCAAGACGCTGTTCGACGCCGACGTCGCCGGCGACGCCAAGACCGTGGGCGACGCGATGGAGGTGCTCCAACAGGTGATGGTCGAGCACATCCACCTGCCGATCCCCCTGCCCTCGTGGTGGCCCAGCGAGGGCAACCGCAAGAAGCTCGAGGCCGTCCACACCATCCGGTCGATCGTCGGGCGCCTCATCGAGGAGCGCCGCGGCAACACCGAGGGCCGCACCGACCTGCTGTCGATGCTGATGGACGCCCGCGACATGGACGGCGGCGCGATGTCCGACCAGGAGGTCTACGACCAGGCCGTCACCCTGTTCTTCGCCGGCCACGAGACCACCGCGAACGGGCTGACCTGGGCGTGGTACGCGCTGGCCCGTCACCCCGAGGTGCTCGCGAAGCTTCAGGCGGAGCTCGACGCGGTGGTCGGCGATCGCCCGCTGCGGATGAGCGACCTGAAGGACCTGCCCTACCTCGACATGGTGGTGCACGAGTGCCTTCGCTACCTGCCGCCGGTGTGGGTCTACATCAAGGAGCCCACGCAGGACGCCGTGGTCGGCGGCTACCGCGTGCCCAAGGGCGTGCCGGTGCTGATCAGCCCGTGGGTCACCCACCACGACCCGCGCTTCTGGCCCGAGCCCGATCGCTTCCTGCCCGAGCGCTTCACCCGCGAAGGACGCATGGCCCAACTCCGCGGGGCATGGATTCCGTTCAGCGGTGGAGCCCGGGTCTGTTTCGGCAAGTCGTTCGCCCTCACCGAGCTGCGCCTGATCATCGGCAGCATGTGCCAGCGCCTCGATCCCACCGTGCCCGCCGACCACTGGCCCACCAAGGTGGCGGAGCTGTCGATGCACCCGCGCGGCGGCATGCCGTTCGACGTGGTGTTCCGCAAGCCCAGCCCCCAGACCGCCGTGGCCAAGTAGGTCCACAGCCTCCGCTTGCACCGTCGCCCTGCGCGGGGGCATCCTGCGCGGCCTGACCGTCCGACGGAGGCCCCGTGCGCGCGCTGCACGCCCTGTTCCCGCTCCTGTTCGTCGTCGCCTGCGGCGGCGGGGTCGACATCATCGGCGACGGTGACACCGACACCACGCCGTCAGTCGACGCCAGCGTGACCGCCGGGGTCCAGTGCCCCAACGCGCTCCAGCCCGCGCGGTCGCTCGTGTGCGACGACGCCACGCCGGTGTGCTGTCTCGGGGGTCAGCTCGGTCTCAAGCCCGAGTGCGTCGACAGCCTGGAGGCCTGCGGCAGCTCCAGCCGCTTCGAATGCGACGACGCCACCGACTGCGGCACCGGCAGCGCCTGCTGCATGTCGGAGACGAGCGGCGGCAGCGGCGGCAGCACCTACGTGGCCCAGTGCAAGGAGCAGTGCTCGCTGTTCCAGAAGCAGCTCTGCCGCGGACCCGGCACGTGCAAGAGCGCCGCGCAGACCTGCTGCATCGACGAGGGCGACGCGTGGGGCGTGTGCGTGGGGGCCAACGCCGAATGCCCGGAGGACACGAGCGGGGGGACGTGAGCCGTCCCCTCGGCCCGCGCCGTCAGAACACGCCGGGCATCACCCGCCAGCGCACGCGACCCACGTAGACCTTCCAGTCGTCCCCGTACTTGGCGGCGCACTTCTTCTCGTCGCGGATCGACCGGTCCATCAGCAGGATGAACAGGAACACCCAGTAGAACCACGGCAGGAAGTGGGTGAAGCCGGCCGGGATCGTCCACGCCGCCGCGAGCATCAGCTCGGGCACGTAGTGGAAGTGGCGGGCCACGCCCCACCAGCCCGACACGAGCAGCAGGCTCGTGCGGGCCTCGCCGTCGGCGGTGACGTAGCGGGCGGTGATCAGCTCGGGCGCCTTGCCCCACACGGTGGTGGCGCCGTTCGTCGCGCGCACGCGCTGCCGCTGGGCGTCGGCGTCGTAGTTGATCCAGATGCTGACGAGGCCGAGCGCCACCATCGCGACGGCCACGGCCGGGTGCCAGGCGATCGGGTGCTCCACCAGCCACAGGGCGACGAGGCAGTAGATCGCGGGCACCCACACGAGCACGCCCCAGCAGATGTAGTAGCCGAAGCGGTCGTGCATGATGTCGAGCGAGTGGAAGTAGCCGCCCTCCCACCAGAAGAACTTGAACAGGTAGGCCACGAGCACCGCGACGCTGGCCGCCATCGACGTGGACAGCGCGCCGTACAGCTCGATCTGCTTGAGCGCGCACACCACGAACACCACGCTCCAGCCCATCATCGACACACGGCAGTTGATGAGCTGCTTGAGGTTGACCCCCAGCAGCCGCGGGTGCAGCTCGATGCCCTGGAAGAAGTCGAAGATCGGGTTGCCGGTGTAGAGTGTGTCGGGGCTGGTGGGGAACGTGCGGCCCTTGACGTACAGGAAGCCGCAGAACGCCAGCGCCAGCAGCGTGAGCGTGATGATCAGCTCACCGTAGTGGTCGTAGAGCCCCGTCACCGGCAGGCCCGCGAACCACGCGCCCACCACCACGGCGTGGGAGATCACCCAGGCGGCGATGCCGTTGAGCGTGTAGGCGGGCTGGACGCCGGCGGGCGTGACGGGCCCGAGCAGCGTGGCCCCCGGCAGCACGTTGAGGAGCAGAAGCTGGAACGCCGTCCAGCCGGCGACGATGCCCAGCGCCGTGAGCGACGGCATCGGGGCGTGCGCCCACCAGTCCGCCGGGCCCGCGGCCCACATCACCGACAGGTCGCCCTGGTAGTGGGCGCACGCGATCCACACCGCCACCGACAGCAGCGGCGTGGTGAGGATCATCGCCAGCGGCCCGATCCAGGCCCGGAGCGCGCTCGCGTGCAGCGGCGTGCGCACAGGCGGCGCAGGGCGCGGCGCTCCCACGGGCAGGCCGGTCATCCAGCTCTGGAACGTGGAGTCGACGGTGAGCGGATGGTCGGCACGGCGCGCGACATTCATGGTTCCCCCTCCGGTGTGATGGAGCAGCCTCGGAGCCGCGCGATGCTAGCACCGCGGCGCGCTCCGTGACGGTCCGTGACGTCAACGGAAAGTAGAACATGTTCTACCGGTGGGGGACCGGGTCAGCGCCAGCGCTCGGCCTCGTGGTCCTCGCCGTGGCAGGTGCCCGAGCACGCGCCACCGCTGCGGGTCATGCCGCTGCGCAGCACGACGTCGGCGACGCCGTTGACGTGGCGGGAGACGTTCGTGATCGCGAGCGCCGCGTTGGTGGTGCCGCCGTGGCACTCCCAGCAGGTCACGCCCTCGCGCAGGTGGTCCTCGTGCTCGCCCGACATCCGCGCCTCCCACGCGTCGCGGCCGCTGGTGGGGTCGGGGTGGCAGTCGTGGCAGGTGCGCACGTCGCCCGTGTGGTCCATCGTGCCGTTGTCGCGGCCGTTGTAGCCGTGGCAGTACAGGTTCGAGCAGGTGCCGGCGCTGCCGTTCCAGCGGCCGGCGTCGGACAGGCCGCTGGCGAAGTCGACGTCGGCGATGCCCGGCGTGGTGTCACCGAGGAACACGTGCCCAGGCGAGAGCACGTCCACCGGCTTGACGTGGCAGGTGCTGCAGTCGAAGGCGGTGTGCAGCGCCGTGGCCTGGGTGTGGGCGCGGTGGGGCACGAACGAGGCGGACGCGCCGTCGTCGACACCCGACAGGTGGACCGGCGGGGATCCGGTGCCCTCGGCCGGATCGCCGTGGCAGAACGTGCAGTCGGTGCGCCAGCCCGGCGCGTGGCAGGTGTCGCACGACACCGCGGCCCCCTGCCCCGTCAGGTCGGCGCCGTGGCAGTCCACGCAGGCCTCCACGCCGAACTTCGCGTCGAAGCCGTGGACGGTGGGCTCGGCCTGGTTCGTCGGGTGGTGGCGCTCCACCGGGTCGGGCTCGATCGGGGCCGCGCACTGGTCGGTGGCGCCTTCGACGATCCAGGCGCGGACGAGGTCGACCGTGCCCGACGACAGCGCACGGCCGGGCGGCATCGACCCGCCGAGGCCCGCGGGGACGTCGCCGGCGAGCTTGACCCACAGCAGCGACGTGTCGGGCGCGCCGGCGGTCACGAGCGTCCAGCCGGCGTCCGTGGCGGACGTCACGCCGACGAGGGCTGCGTGGGCGTCGGTCTCGAGGTCGAGGCCCCCCAGGTGCGACGCCGCGCTGTGGCACGACAGACAGCTCGTCTGGATCGCCGCCGCGACGGCACACCACCCCTCCGCGGGGACGTCGGTGTCGGTGCCGCCGGTGCCCGGCCCGTCGGTGCCCGGCCCGTCCGAGCCTCCGGGGACGAGCAGGTAGTCGTCGTCGCAGCCGCCGAGGCAGGAGACGCCGACGAGCGCGCCGAGGGCGACGGCGCGGCGGACGGCGGGGAAGAGGTCCGGCACGGACCATGCGGAGGTCATGGACGACTCCTGCGGAGGGCGTCATGGACGCGCTGATGCATCACGAGCCGCTGCTGCGCAGTGGCGTGTTCTTCGGGCTGCTGGTCCTGTTCGCGACGGCGGAGGCCCTGTGGCCTCGCCGGGCACGCGGCAGCGCGCGCACGGCACGATGGCCGTCGAACCTGGGGATCGTCGTGCTCGACCAGCTCGTCGCGCGGGTGCTGCTGCCGATGGCGCCGATCGCGTTCGCGGCGCTGGTGGCCGATCAGGGGGGCGGGCTGCTGCCGCTGCTCGGGATCGGCGGCGTGGCGGCGGTCGTCGTCTCGGTGGTGTTCCTCGACTTCGCCATCTACCTGCAACACGCGATGTTTCACGCCGTTCCGGTGCTGTGGCGGCTGCACCGCATGCACCACGCCGACACCGACATCGACGTGACCACGGCGCTGCGCTTCCACCCCGTCGAGATCGTGCTGTCGCTGGGCATCAAGTTCTTCGTGATCGCAGCGCTCGGCGCGCCGCCCGTGGCGGTGCTGCTCTTCGAGGTGATCCTCAACGGCATGGCGATGTTCAACCACGCCAACCTCGCCCTGCCCGCGCCGATCGACGCCGCGCTGCGCGTGCTGGTCGTGACCCCGGACATGCACCGCGTGCACCACAGCACCCGCCGCGACGAGATGCACACCAACTTCGGCTTCAACCTGTCGCTGTGGGACCGGCTGTTCGGCACCTACGTCGCGCAGCCCAAGCAGGGACACGACGGCATGGAGATCGGCCTGCCCTGCTTCCGCGACCCCGCCGAGCTGCGGCTCGACCGCCTCGTGACGCAGCCGTTCCGCGACGACGCCGCCTGCGAGCGCGGCCGGGCGCCGGCCTCGGCCGGGCCCGCGATCACGGACAGGTGAGGTCGACGGCGCGCACGGTCCACACCCAGGACGTGCCGCCCTCGACGTCGACGCCGTCCACCTCGGCCGCGCAGCCGAGCTCGTCCTCCACGTAGACGTCGAAGCAGCCCGGGTCGAGGTCGGGCGACTCGAGGTCGGTGCCGTCGGCCAGGTACTCGTCGGCGCCCAGCACCTCGTTCCACGTGCTCGACCCGCACGCCGCGATGGAGAAGAACCAGATCTGGTTCCCGGTGCGGTTCTCGATGATGACCGACGCAGGCTGCACGACGGAGACGGAACACGCAGACAGGCACAAGCCCGCCACGAAGGCAAGGTTTCGCACGGTTCACCTCGGGACGCTGGTACGCTCCGACCACCATACAGGGCCGGGCGCGGCGAGGGAACCCCCTCGCCCAGCTCGGTGCGTCGCCTCCGGACCCCTGGCACCAGCTGCCACCTCCGTCCCACGAGACGACGGCGCGGCGCCACCGGAACAGGTTTGTGCAGCCGCCCTACCAGCGGATGCGGAGCACGCGGTCGGCACCGGCGTCGACGACCCACAGGTCGTGCAGGTCCGTCGCCCACACGCCCGCCAGGCGGTTGGCGGACAGGCCCGTGTCGAGCACGGTGAGCAGGCGCCCGTTGGCGTCGGTGATCAGGATGTGGCCCGTCGCGGTGTCGGTGATCACCACGGCGTCGCCCACCAGCTCGATGCCGGCGGGCTGGACGAGCTCGCCGCCGTGGCCGTCGATCAGCGTGGTGAGCCTGGCGTCCTTCATCGCGTGGTGATCGACGCCGGGCTCCTGGCTCGACAGATCCTTGCCGCGCGTGCCGGACTTGGTGTCGAGCACCACCACGCGTCCGTTCCCCGGGTCGGCGGCGTAGAGCAGGTTGGCGTCGTCGTCGAACGCGACGTGGGCGACGGCGTTCTTGACCCGCGCGAGCTCGCCCGAGACGTACCGGGCGATGACGCCGTCGGAGTGGTCGTCGTAGCCCACGCCGTGATCGTGCTGGAAGTCGTAGCGGACGAGCGCGCCGTCGTCGCCGTCGTAGACCCAGTAGGCGTTGAACGCCTCCCACGCGATGCCCAGGCACTCGGGGCTCTCGTGGAGCATGTCGAGGTGGGAGCCGAGGTCGGTGGGCATGCCGTACAGGTTGGACAGGTAGGCGACGGCGGCCGGGTTGGACGTGCCGAACACCTCGGGGTCGGACGACCACAGCGCCGGGCCCATGAACCGGTTCGGCGGACCGGAGCCGTTGTAGGTGTTGCGGCTGTCCTGGCAGGTCGCGAACCGATCCGTCGCGCCGAAGGCGATCGACGACACGCGGTCCATGAAGTGCAGCGCGTAGGGGTCGACCATGTGCTCCGACGTCTGATCGGGCTCGCCGGCCTGGCGGATGCGCGTGGCGGAGTCGTCGTTGCGGCTGACCACCCAGAGCTCGCCGGGGCGGTCGGGGTCGAAGGCCAGGTCCTGGGGACGGTCGAGGCCGTCGGCCTTGGTGGCGATCACCTCGAGGTCGGCGGAGACGTCGACGACCTCGGCGGGCGTACAGCCGCCGGCGAGGGCGGTCGCCGCCGCGAGGAGGGCGGCAAGGTGGCGGGAGGCGCTGGCGATCACGGGGGCTCCGGCGGCGGGGTCACGCGCAGGACGGTCATCATGCCGCCGTCGGCGTGGGGGAGGATGTGGCAGTGCTGCATCCAGTCGCCTGGACGCGTGGCGGTGTAGGCCAGACGGACGATGCCACGCACCGGCACGTCGATCGTGTCCTCGACGGTCTTGATCGGTGGCGCTGTGCCATCGATCGCAAGCACCTCGAAGGCGTGCCCGTGGCCGTGGAAGGGGTGGTGGGTGGGCGACAGGTTGCGGACCTCGACCACCACCCGCTCGCCCTCGGGCACCTCGGCGATGGTGACGTCCGGGAACGCCTCGTGGTTGATGCGCCACTGGCCGGTGTGGGGGTCGCCCTGCAGCGTGTAGGTCACCGTCGTCGTGCCCGGGTCCGGCGACGGCGGTGTGACCGGGACCGACCACGCAGGCAGCGACGGCGCCCCCTCCCCCTCCGCCGCCACCGTCAGCACCCGCCAGGGCGCGCCCCACGTGGCGCCCCCGTGCAGCGAGAACGGCGACGCCAGCACGTCGAGGTCGGCCGCCACGCCCAGCGCGTGCTCCGCGCGGTCGCCGGGCGCGAGCACCACGGGCTCCCCGTCGCGCGGCGCGGTCACCACGCCCTGATCGCCGGCCAGCAGCGTCAGCCCGTCGCCCTGGAGCGCGACGTACCCGGTGTTGCTCGCGTCCACCCAGCGCAGCCGCGCCGTGTCGCCGGCGGGCAGGGTGAGCACCGGGTCGACCGCGCCGTTGACGGTCCACGTGAGCGCGGTGCCCTCGAGCCCATGGGGGTGGTCGTCGGCGTCCTCGCCCTCGGCCAGCGCCTCGCCCCAGGCGTCGAGCACCAGCACGAGGTCGTGGTCGTAGGCGGGCTCGTCCGGGTCGGTGACCACGAGCACGCCGTACAGACCGAGGTCGACCTGGTGCTGGGTGTCGAAGTGGGGGTGGTACCAGAAGGTGCCCGCGTGCTCGACGCGGAACGTGTAGGTCTGCTCGCCGCCCGGCATCACGGGGCTGCGCTGCCACGGCACGCCGTCCATCGGGTAGGGCGCACCGGCGCCGTGCCAGTGGATCGTGGTGGGCACGTCCAGGTCGTTGACGAGGTGGACCACGAGCAGGTCGCCCACCTCGGCGCGCAGCGTCGGCCCGGGCACCTGCCCGTTGTAGGCGTAGCCGTCGACCGTGGCGTCCCCGACGAGCACCGCGGCGGGTGCGGCGGTGAGCGTGGTCTCCAGGACGTGCGGGTCGGGGTCGACGTCGACGGCCGCCGCGGGCTGGGTCAGCGGCGGGCGCACCACGGCCGCGCCGTCCGTGTCGGTGCGCGCGGTGTCGACCACGGTGCCCGTGTCGGAGGCGGGCCCGGTGCAGGCTGCCATCCCCACGGCGACGGCGACGGGGCGCTTCATCGCACCACCTCGGCGATCGGCCGATCCGGTGACGTCCACCCGCGCTCGGCGACGAGCGTGACCGGCAGCCCGCGCCACACCAGCTGCGCGGTGACGACCGGATCGGCGCAGGTCGCGGCGAAGGTGTGGGTGGTGTGGACGGCGGTGCCGGGCACGAGGCGGTTGTCGGAGACCACGTCCACCGCGCGGTGGTGCGGCACCTGCAGGGCGCCGTCGGCGTCGGCGAGCACGCGGGCGAAGGCGTGTCCGGGCGCACCGGCAACGGCACGACCGGCCTGCCCCGGCACCAGCGCCCCGGCGTCGCCGAGGAAGGCCTCGTCGCCCTCCGGCAGGGCGGCGTCGAAGGTGACCCGCCCGTCGCCGTCCACCGCGGTGATCGTGGCCTGCCCGACCACCTGGAGGTGGCGGTTGCCGGCGGCCGCGCCGGTGAACGTGCCGTCGCCGAACGGACCGGGCGACGGGTCGTCGCGCCAGCCGTCGTGGCGCACCACGCGCACCACCTGACCGACACGGGCCCCCGGCCAACGCGACCAGTCGCCACCGGCCTCCTGACGGGCCCAGGCACCCCCCGCGAACGGGATGGCGTCGCCGCCGGTGGCGACGAGCGGGGTGCCGTCGCAGGTGGCGCTCACGGCGAGGATCACGGCGCGGAAGGGCTCGCCAGTGGGCAGCGCGTGGCCTGCACCTGTGTGGCGCACGGTGACGTCGACGCTCAGGGTGTCGGCGTCGCGCGCCGTCGCGACCTCGAGCGTGGCCGCGAGCTTCAGCAGGGCGCCGTCGGCGCTGCGCGGTCCGTCCCAGCTGTGGTGACGGGAGGTGCCCGCGGGGCGCCACCAGCCGGCGATGCGACCGACGCGCGGGCTGGGCACGAGGTCGATGTCGGCGGTGTTCCCGGCCTCGGCGTCGGGCGGCATGTGGCAGGACTGGCAGGGCGCGACGCCGGCCAGCGGCCCTGCGGACCACTCCGACCACGTGGACTGGATCGGCAGCGTGCCGTCGGGCCAGCGCGCCCGGTCGACGTCGGTGCCGGGGACGAGGGCGGCCTGGCGCAGCTCGTGGCAGCCGGCGCACAGCGTCGCCTCGTGGAAGACCGGCGCGTAGACGCTGCCCATGCGCGGGTTGACCACGTCGGCGACGGGCCCGAAGGTCAGCGGGTCCCAGTCGAGCGTGGTGACGGTGGACGGCTCCGAGGGGCGGACCACCACGAGGCGACCGCCCACGCCGGCGGGCGCGTCGAGGTCGACGGCCGCCACCTTGTGGCACACGTCGCAGTGCACGCCGTGGTCGTGGGCGATGCCGGTGGCGTCGAGCAGATCGCGGCCCCCAAGCACGCCGTCGATGCCGGGCGCGTGGCAGTCGGCGCAGGCGCCGGTGGCCTGGGGCGCGTCGCACAGGGCGCCGTCGCCGCAGCCGGGGTTCAGGTCCGGCAGCGTGCCCGCGCCCACGCGGCAGCGCCCGCCC
>JACKEP010000004.1 GCA_020632915.1 Alphaproteobacteria bacterium
CGCCGAACACCTGCTCCTGCACGGGGTCCGCGTCTGGCTCGTCCCCGGTGCCGTCGTCGAGGATCTCCTCGTACTGATCGACGCCGGGCCCGCCGCGCACGTCACGATCGCCGCCGCCCTCGCTCGCCTGCCCGCGCGGCCGCTGCTTCGAGGCGCGCTCCGCCAGATCCCCGCCCCCGATCCCCGTCAGCTGTGCCTGCGTATCCCTCAGCTTGCGTGAGAGTCACGCCCTCGATTCACGTGAGCACACTGAGCACCACGCTGCCGAGCGGCGGGACCTACCACTACGCCTACGACGACCGGGGCAACCAGACCGAGGTCTCGGACGACGCGGGCAACGTGATCTTCGAGCGCGTCTACAACCCCGACGGCAGCATCGCGACCCTCACCGACCGCTTCGGCACCGTCACCTACGACTACGGCGCGCAGGGCATGCCGGTCCGCGTGATGGGCGCCGACGGCACCATCACCGAGCTCGACTACGACATCCTCGGCAACGTCACCGAGGTGCGTCGCGGCGGAGTGACCCAGCGCTTCCGCTACGACGCAGGCGGCCGACGGTTGCACTCCGACTTCGGCAACGGCGTGACGGTCGCCTACGAGTACGACAACGGCGATGACTGGACCGCAATCCAAGGGCCGACGTTCGGTCGGGTCGAGCGCCGGGTGAGCTCGTCGGGCCGCCTGCTGTCCTGGACCGAGCCGAACGGCGACACCTTCTCACAGACCTTCGATGCGTCGGGGCAGCTCCGCAGCCGCATCGACGAGCTCGGCAACGTCACGACCTACACCTACGACGCCGCCGGTCGGCTGGAGTCCACGCTAGACGCCGCCCGCGGCGCGACCACCTCGTACGTCCGCGACCCGCTCGGGCGCGTCCTCAGCCAGACGGACCCTGCCGGTGAGGTGCGCTCGTACACCTACGATCCGCGCGGCAGCGTCGCCACGACCACCGACGAGCGGATGCACGTGACGACGAGCACCACGCTGCCGACGAGCACGTCCACGACCGACGCCCTGTCGAACACCACCACGAACACGCAGACCGACTACGGCCTGCCATCGTCGTCGACCTACCCGGGCGGCGCGTCCACCGCGAGCGCCTTCAACGGCCTCACCCACATCGACAGCAGCACCAGCTTCCCCGCTTCGCAGACCGACGAGTCGTCGCGCGTGCCCAGCATCACCGACGGCCCCACGACGCGGCGAAACGCCGGCTCCAACCCCGCACCCACCCCCTGGAGCTACTCA
>JACKEP010000040.1 GCA_020632915.1 Alphaproteobacteria bacterium
GCGGCATCAGGTCGCCCTTGCGGCTCGCGACCTCCACGCCGGCCTTGTAGACGGCCACGGCCTCGTCCACCCGCTCCAGGCGCTCCAGGGCGCGGCCCGCGGCGGCGTAGACGGGGCTGTTGTTCTTGTCGACCTCGAGGGCCTGGGCGAGCCAGCGCGCGGCCTCCTCGTGCTCGCCGAGCGTGAGCAGGGCGGTGCCCATGCCGAACAGCGCGATGGGGTCGGCGGCGTCGATCTCCAGCACGCGCGCGAACATCGCCTTCTTGCGCGCCGCGTCCTTGCGCTTGCCCTTCTCGAGGTCCTCGTCGACGGTGGCGCCTGCACCCGATCGGCCGCGCGCGCGCGCCATCGACTTGAGCGTGGCCTTGCCGGCCTCGTCCTCGGCGGTCTGCTTGTCGCCGAGCTTCATGTAGTACAGGGACAGGTTCGTGTTCACCATCGGCTCGTCCGGGACCACCTCCTCCAGGCGCCGGAACACGTCGATCGCCTCGTGGAAGTGGCCCGATCGCCCGAGCATCACGCCGATGGCCTCGTACGCGTCGCCGAACGACGGATCGAGGCGCAGCGCCTCCTCCAGCAGGGCCAGGGCGCGGCCGGCCTGGCCGTCGGCGAACGTGCGGATCGCGCGGTCGTAGAGCTGCTGGACCTGCGCGGCCGCGTCGGGCGCGCTGTACAGCGGGAGCAGGGCGATCGTGCCCGCCACCGCCACGCCGTCGGCCTGCAGGTCCACCTGGGCCCCGGGCGTCCGGTCGGCGCGGCCGAGGTAGGCGAGCACCACAGGGGCGCCGGCCACCGGACTCCAGGTGGCGCTGGCCAGCGTGCCGGCCTTCTTGCCGTCCCCGGCGTGGACGAGCGGCGTGCCCGGCGGCGGGAGCGTGGCGAGCCGCGCGGCGTCGGCGGCCGCGTCGCCGGCCGAGGGCAGCACGATGGCCCGGAGCAGGTGGGGCACCGAGCCATAGGTGCGGACCCGCGCGATGACCTCCTGCCCGAGGTAGCAGCCCTTCGTGTAGCTGACGGCCTGCTGGTCGACGCCCGTCTCCGGCAGCAGCCGCTCCTTGCCGGCGCTCTCGGGGCCCAGGCGGGGGATGCCGGCCTCGATCCGCAGCACCTCCAGCGCCGCGGAGAACCCGGTGGTGTCGGTGACGACGCACCCCGCGGCAGTCGCCGCCGCCGTGACCGCGTCGACCACCGGGGCGACGACGTCGGGCGCGGCGTCGGGCGGCAGGGCCACCAGGAAGCCGACATCGCCGGTGAGGCTGCGTCGGATCACCCACGTGCCCGCCGGCACCGCGAGCCCGGCGCGTCCGCGACGCAGGTCGCGGTGGGCGTGCTCGGGCAGCGTGCCCCAGGGCTCGAAGCCGAGCGGTCCGAAGGCGGCGTCCATCACGTCGGCAGCCTTGGGGCCCTGCACGGCGATCCAGGTCCGGGCAGGCTCCACCGACAGGGTGACGTCGTCGGCGAACAGGAAGGCGTCCAGATCGTCGCGCAGGCGCCCGACGTCGTCGGCGGGCAGCACCATGCGGAACGCCGTCGGGTCGTCCACGCGGCGGTGCAGGGTGAACAGGGCGCGCAGGTGGCCGGTGCGCGACACGCGGGCGCTGAGGTTGCCCGCCCCCGGGTCGACGCCGCTGACGTCGTTGGTGAGCTGGCTGTGCAGGAACACAGCGGCGTCGGGCCCCACCGCGGCCAGCACCGCCGGTGCGGCCATGCCCACGACGGCGGCGCCGCCGGCATCTGCGGGGTCGAGCACACCCACCAGGGCCGTGCGGCGCGCCGCGGTCGCGGCGTCGATCGCTCCGTCGGAGCTCACAGGCTGAACGACTCGCCGCACCCGCAGGTGTTGGCCGCGTGCGGGTTGACGAACTGCCAGCCCTTGCCCTGCAGGCCGCCCTGGTAGTCGAGCGTGATGCCGCCCAGGTAGATCGTGGACTTGCGGTCGAGGTAGACGTCGAAGTCGCCGTAGGAGACCACGGTGTCGCCCTCGCGGGCGTCGTCGAACTCACGGACGTAGGTCAGGCCGGAGCAGCCGCCGCCCTTGATGCCCAGCCGCAGGCCCTTGCCGGCGTTGTCGGCCTCGCCGAGCAGGCGACGCACCTCGGCCTGGGCCGACGGCGTCAGGTGGATGAGCTTGCCTTCGTCGTAGGTGGCGTCCATGGGACCCTCTCAGGATGGCCGGCGCAGGGGCGCCCGACCCCTAGATATAGCACCGGTCCGGTCCTCGACAATGGGGGGGACCGGACCGACCGACACACCGGGACAGGCCTCAGATCACGCCGAGCTGGCGGCCGACGCGGGTGAAGGCGTCCACGGCCCGCTCCAGGTGGGCGCGGGTGTGGGCGGCGGAGATCTGCACGCGGATGCGCGCCTGGCCCTTGGGCACCACCGGATAGGAGAACCCGATCACGTAGATGCCCTCGTCGAGCAGCATGTCGGCCATGCGTCCGGCGAGCGCGGCGTCGCCGAGCAGGATCGGCACGATGGGGTGCTCGCCCGGACGCAGCTGGAAGCCCGCCTCGGTCATCGCGGCGCGGAACCACGCCGTGTTGTCGGCGAGCTGGTCGCGCAGCGCCGTGGACGCGGTCAGGCGCTCGAAGACAGCCAGCGCCGCGCCGGCGATCACCGGGGCCACGGTGTTGCTGAACAGGTACGGCCGGCTGCGCTGGCGCAGCATCGCGATCAGCTCGGCGCGACCGGTGGTGAAGCCCCCCGAGCTGCCGCCGAGGGCCTTGCCGATCGTCGAGGTGATCAGGTCGACGCGGTGGAGCGCGCCGCGGTGCTCGCTGGCGCCTCGCCCGGTGGGACCGAAGAAGCCCGTCGCGTGGCACTCGTCGACGTGGACCATCGCGCCGTGGGCGTCGGCCAGATCGCAGATGCGGTCGAGCCGGGCGACCGTGCCGTCCATGCTGAACACGCCGTCGGTGGAGATCAGGATGCGGCGCGCGCCGGCCTGCCGCGCGGCGACGAGCTGGCGCTCCAGGTCGTCGAGGTCGTCGTGGGCGTAGCGGAACCGCTTCGCCTTGCACAGCCGGATGCCGTCGATGATCGAGGCGTGGTTGAGCTGGTCGGAGACGATGGCGTCGCGGTCATCGAGCAGCGGCTCGAACAGGCCGCCGTTGGCGTCGAAGCAGGCCGCATACAGGATCGTGGCCTCGGTGCCGTGGAAGCGGCTGATCGCGGCCTCGAGGTCGACGTGCAGGTCGAGCGTGCCGCAGATGAACCGGACCGAGGCCATGCCGAGCGCGTAGCGATCGAGCGTGTCCTTGGCGGCCTGCACCAGCGCCGGATCGTCGGCGAGACCCAGGTAGTTGTTGGCGCAGAAGTTGAGGACGTGGCGGCCGTCCTGCACCTGGATGTCGGCCGACTGGGGGGAGGTGATCACGCGCTCGGACTTGAACGTGCCGGCCTCGCGGATGGCGTCGAGCTCGGCGGTGAGCTCGCGGCGCAGATCGTCGCCGTACATGGGGGCTCCAGGGTGTGCGGTGGCCAGTTGCGTAGCACGCCGCCCGTCCCGACACCGACGCTGCGGCGGTCGCGATACGCACCGCCGATGGACGCCTCCGACGCCCCCGCGCCCCGCCCGTCACCCGACCGCTGGCTCACCGCCCTCGGTGCGCTGATCGCCGTGGCCGTGGCCGGTGTGCTGCGCTGGCCCGGCCTGGCGCGCGCCTACACGTCCGACGAGGTCGGCACGATGATCCCCGGTGGGTTCTGGGCGCAGCTCGCCGACCCGGAGACCGGCGTCAACCCCCCGCTGTGGCGGTGGCTCACCACGGCGCGCCTGCCCGCCGCCGAGGCGCTCGCGCAAGGCCGCGAGCTGTCGCTGGTGCTGCAGCTGGGTGCCGTGGGGCTCGGCGTGGCGGTCGGACGCCTCGTGGGCGGGCGGTGGTGGACGGGCTGGCTCGTCGGGCTGCTGCTCGCCGTCCACCCGTGGTCGGTGTGGGAGGCGCCCACGGCGCGCGTCTACGGCCTGCTCACGTTCGTCATGCAGGCCCACCTGCTCGCCGTGGCCCTGTGGCTCGATCACCCCACGCGCGCGCGAGCCGTGGCCGTGGCGGCAACGGCCGCTGTGGTCCCGTGGACCCACTACGCGGCGCTGCCCTGGCTCGCGATGGTGGGCCTGGGGGTGACGGTCTGTGTGCCCGGGCGCCGGCGCCTGCTCGCGCTCTACGTGCCCTCCGTGGTGGCCGCGCTGCCCCTGGTGTCCCACGTGCTGCACGACGCCGGCCGCCGGGTGCCGCCCCAGCGCACGGTCGGCGAGGTCGTCGATCTCGTCGCGAGCATGGATCTCGCCACGCGCGCGCTGCCCCACCTGCGCGCCGGGGTCACGTCGGTGCCCGACAACCCGAGCCTGCCGGTGGTGGTGCTGGCGGCGTGCCTGCTCGGGGTGGTCGCGGCCGCCCGCCGCGTCCCCGGGGTGCTCTGGCTCGCGTGGTGGTCGGCGCTGGCGGTGCCGATCGGCGTGGCGATCATCGCGCCCCACCAGCTGGTCCGACCCACGACGACGATGCTCATGGCCGTGGCGGCGGCGCCGTTGCTCTTCGGGGCGCCGGCGCGGCTGCCGACGGGGTGGGCCCGCGCGCTGGGCGCGCTGCTGGTGACGGGCGTGCTCGCGTGGGGGGCCGCGCTGCGGTGGGACACGTTCGAAGCCAGCGACGCCACGGGCCGGACCGTGCGCGCGGTGGCCGAGGCCATCCACGACGACGCCTTCCCGCCCGGCCCGTTCCTGCTCACGCCCCGCGGTGAGGCGCTGACGCTGTACTTCTACCTGACCGGTCGCTACGCGCGGAACGCGCCGCGGGGGGAGGGGTGCCGGGACTGCTTCGTGGTGCGCGGGCGCACCTTCCTGCCCCGCGACGCCGCCGACGCCACCACGGCCCCGTTCGTGCTGTCGGTCGATCCGCGGGGGACGCCGCCGGTCGGCTGCCTGCCGCTGGATGCGCCCCCTGGCGCCCGTCTGTGGGCCTGCCCGCCGCCGGAGCCGGCCCCGGCCGACGAGCAGACCATTCGCTGACGACGCGGGCGCGCGGATCGCCTCGGTTGCGTGGTACGAACCGGCGATGCCTCGGAGTCGCCATGCGCCCTGCCGCCTCCTCCCTCGTCGTCGCCCTCGCCCTCGTGGCCGTGAGCGGGTGCTCCGAGACCGGAGCCCTCGATGGTGAGGACGTCGTCGTCCCGCTGTCGCTCCAGATCGACACGCCCACCTACGGCGCGTTCCTCGGCACCGACGTCGCGCGCATCGCCGGCCGGGTCACGCCGATCACGGCGTCGGTCACGGTCGAGGGCGTGGTGGTGCCGGTCAAGGTCGACGGCTCGTTCCTCGTCGACGTCCCCGTGCGCCGGCCCTACAAGATCCTCGACATCGCGGCCACCGACGGCACCGAGGTGATGTCCGAGCGCTTTCCGGTGTTTCGGGGCCGGGATCCGCTGGAGAGCTGGCCCGGGGCCCTCACGGCCCGCCTCACGCCGGACGGGCTGATCGCGCTGGAGACCGTGCTCGAGGGCACCGTCACCGACCTCCTCGACCAGGCCGTGCCCGCCGGCACGGTGTTCCCGGTGGGCAACGGCATCGAGCTCGAGCTCGTCGGCATCACGCTCGGGGCGTTCGACGTCACCCTCGACCCCACGGCCGAGGGCCTGGAGGCCACGTTCGGCGTCGACGACGCCGTCATCGAGGTCGTCGTCCACGGGTCGATCGGCGGCTTCCCGCTCGACGTGCCGGGCGCGCTCACGTTCCCCGAGGCCGCGCTGGCGGCGCGCCTCGATCTGTCGATCTCCGACCAGGGCGAGGTGATGGTGGGGCTCACGGAGCCCGACGTCGCCTTCGAGGTGCCCACCGTCGAGCTGTTCGGCGCCAACCTCGACTTCCTGTCCGACCTGATCGCGCAGAACCTCGACCTGGAGACGCTCCTGTCCGACCAGCTCGACGGCCTGCTCGGGGGGCTCGACGGCGTGCCGGTGTTCGGTCCGATCGACTTCGAGACCGACCTGCTGGGCACGTCGATCGCGGTGTCGCTCACCGACCTGACCACCGACGACAAGGGCGTGGGGCTCGGGCTCGGCATCGGCCTCGGCGGACCGGTGCCGCCGTCGGCCAAGGACGTGCCGCTGCCCGGCGACGACTTCTCGGGCCGCACCGATCTGGCGCTCGCCGTCCACGATGGCCTGCTCCAGCTCCTGCTGGACTCCGACCTCCTCGACCTGCTCGACACCGACCTGCAGCTGCCGGGCTTCCTCGGCGTGTTCTTCGATCCGCTGATCGAGGGGCTCCCGGGCGGCGGCCAGGTGCCCGAGCACGACGGCTGGTGTGTGAGCATCGATCCGGGCGACGCGAAGGTCGCGCGCTTCGGGGTGGGCGACGACCCGCTGGCCGGGATCTACATGCCGGTCGCCGGCGTCACGTTCTCCACGCTGCCGCCCGGTGGCGGGGCCTGCGAGCCGTGGCTGGTCACGTCGCTGGCGCTCGAGGTCGCGCTCGACGTCAGCCAGGGCACGAAGCTGTCGATCGACCTGTCGGTGCCCGAGGGGATCGTGGTGTCCTACGGCGCGGTCGGCGCCGACGAGGATGAGATCGTCCCCCGCATCGGCGGGCTGCTGGAGAGCCTGCTGTCGCTGCTCGGTGGCTTCACCGAGATCGACCTCGCCGACCTGCTGGGCGGCGGTGCCGGTGGTGTCGCGGGCCTCCCGCTCGATGGACTGTCGCTGGAGATCCAGGACAGCAAGCGCCTGATCGGCGCCGACGGCGCGCCGGTCGAGGACATGGTCGAGATCGGCGTGAGCCTGTTCGGCGACCCCGCCGCCAACTGACGCGGGGCAGCGACCGCGCGCGTTCGATCGTGGGGCCTACCGGTAGACGTCACCAAGCTGGGTGGCCGGCACCGGCGCGGGCGACCGCGTCTGCTGGGAGCGCTGCGCCACGAAGGCGGCGAAGCGCACGAACAGCGCGTCGCGGAGGAACACGGCGGCCAGGCACCAGAGCAGCAGCAGGGTGACCGCGCCCCAGCCGATCGTGAGCCAGCCGGCCATCCCGACGAAGGGCACCAGGCCGATGAGCCACGGTCGCAGCGTGGGCACCCGCACGGCCTCGTGCACGCCCAGGGCCGCGCTCGCGCAGAAGCCGACGAGGACGCCGGCCACCCACCACGACAGTCCGCCGTACAGGCACACCCCCGCAGGCAGCGCCAGCAGGCCGTTGCGGGTGAGGTCGGCGAGGTGGGCGGCGGCGGCGAGCCCCGCCTCGTCCACGGCGACCTGCACGTGCAGGCTGCGTCGGATCGCCGCCAGGCAGAGCGGGATCGCCTGGTGGTCGACGACCTCGTCCACACCGGCCTGGACGCGCCGCACCAGCCCCCGGTGACTGACCCAGAGCGTGGTCGGGTCGTCGACCTCGACGAGCTGCCGGTGCACGCCCAGGTGGGGGCGGTCGGCGTAGCGCGCCCGCACCCGGTCGGACTCCATGCGGTCGAACAGCGCGTCGAGCCACGGCACGGGATGGGCGCTCGCGGCGTCGACCGCCGAGATGCCGGTGGTGGCGTCGAAGGTGGTGTCGAGCGGGGCGGCGGCGGTGCCCTCGGGGGTGGCCCACGCGGGCACGCGGGTCTCGACGAGCTCACCGCTCGACAGCAGCGTCACCATCACCAGCCGGATGCCCTCGTCGAGGAGCTCCCGGAACGCGAACGCGTCGCCGTAGCGGGCCACGTACAGCACCGCCGTGGTGCTGTCGGGCGGGGCCCGGTCGAGGTGGGCCACACGGACCACGCCGAGCCGCCGGAAGCCCAGCGCTTCGAGCTCGGGAGCCTGCAGGGCCGACGCGGCTGCGGACGCATCGCGGGTGGCATCCTCGACCAGGATGCCCTCGGGTGACCGACGATCCACGCACTGTCCTCCGGGCGGCGCCCTATCATGCCCGGCCGACGCTCGATCGCGCGGCAGATGCACACCGGCGCGGTGGGCACCCGCCTACGAGAAGCGCACCACGACCTTGGGGTGGGTTCGGATCATCTCCTCGAAGCTGTCGCGTTCCCACGTATCGATGTCGACGATCGTGCCCTTGCCCTGCTCCAGGATGACGTCCCACACGGCGTCCTGGATGCCGTTGCCGTCGTGCTCCAGCAGGGCGCGGGTGATGTGCCAGGTCTCGAAGATCCGCCGGCCGACCACACCGTGCAGCTGCAGCCCGTTCATGATCACGCGGTGGAAGTCCTCGATGCGGGCCTCGCCGTTCTTCACCCCGAACAGGATCACGTGGCCGCCGCGTCGCACCACGTGCAGCGCGTTGTTCAGGGAGTTGTGGAAGCCCGACATCTCCATCACCACGTCGACGCCCACGCCGTCGGTGAGGCGGCGCACCTGGGCGATCAGCTCGGTGTCGGACGCCCACGGCGCGTCGGCGGGCGGTGTGCCCGGCGTGAGCACCTCGTCGCAGCCGAGGCGCCGGGCCAGATCGGCGTGGTGGGGGTCGGGCTCGACGCCGATCACCTGCCGGGCGCCCATGCCGCGGGCGATGAGCGTGGCGAACAGCCCGATGGTGCCCGTGCCGAGGATGGCGACGGACTTGCCGCGCAGGTCGACCACCTGGCAGGCGTGGACGGCGTTGCCGAACGGCTCCTGGATCGCGGCCACCTCGGGGCGGATCTTCGAGATGTCGGTGCGCCACAGCGCCTTGGCGGGCAGCTTGACGTACTCCGCGAAGCAGCCGTCCATGCTGATCCCGATGATCTTCTCGCGCGCGCACACGTGGCGCTCGCCGAGGCGGCACTGCAGGCACGTGCCGCAGATGATGTGGGACTCCGTCGTGACGACCTCGCCGGGGCGGTAGCCGTACTTCGCCGGCACCCGGGAGCCGACCTCGACGATCTCGCCGAGCAGCTCGTGGCCGAAGATCCGTTTGTCCCGATGTTCTTCGTCGAGGCTGTTGGCGATCATGTCGCCGAACGCCCGCCGGGACCAGATGCCGCGGTCGGACCCGCAGAACCCGGCGTAGCGCACCTTGAGGATGACGTGCGAGGCGTCGCGCGTGTCGTTCGCCTCGTCGAGCGTGGGGATCGGCACCCGCTCCTTGACCATGCCAGTCGAGCCCTCCCAGGACTCGCGGCTGCGATCGAAGGTCAGCGCCCACATGTCGGCCATGCCTGCTCCGGAGACGTCCAGCGTCGATGGAGCGTGAGCTAACCCGGACGCCGCGTCCACCGCGCCGACGCGGTGGGACGTGTTCGAAGCTGACGATCCGCGACCGGGGCCCGGACCGCGCCGCGAGCGCGCCTCACGGCGTGGTGCGGCCCACCACCCGACCCGCCGTCCGCTCGGAGAGGTCGCTCAGCAGGGCGTCCACCTGCTCGACGGGCACGGCGAGGACGAGGTGTTGGCCCGCGTCGAACGCGGTGTGCACGGGCGACAGGCCGTGGGCGGCGAGCACGCCGGTGACGACCCCGCCGAGGTCCCAGGGCACGTCCACCCACACCGGCGCCGTGACGGGCCGCACCAGGCGTGGGGCGGCGTCGAGGGCCTCGGCGGCGGTGGCACCGTAGGCGCGCACGAGGCCGCCGGTGCCGAGCTTCGTGCCGCCGAACCACCGGGTGACGACGACGACCACGCCGTGCAGGTCGGCGCCGACGATGCGGCGCAGGATCGGCTCGCCCGCCGTGCCCGCGGGCTCCCCCGCGTCCGAGGCGCGCGTGTGGTCGTCGCCCAGGCGCCAGGCGAAGCAGTGGTGGCTGGCGTCGGACGACGCGGCGCGGATCGCGTCGACGAACGCCATCGCCGCGGCTTCGTCGTCGACCGGGGCGGCGTCGCCCACGAACCGTGAGCCCTTGATGCGCGGGGGCTCGACGTGGGCGGGGCCGGCGAGGGTGGTGACGAGAGGCAACGCGGATCCGGAGCGAGCGGGTTCAGAGCAGGCGGACGACGGCCTCGTCGTCCATGAGCGTGCGGCCGGTGCGCAGGTCGCGGACCGTGGCCGTGAGCCATCGCTCCGCGTTGACGCCGAACGCGACGTCGAGTCGCGCGTTGCGATCGGTGGGCGCGTGGGGTGGGTCGAGCGTGCCCAGCGTGGGTGCGGTGCCGTTCAGCGGCACCACGAGCCGCGTCTCGCCGGCCGTCAGGGCGTGGACCTGGCCCTCGGCGTCCCAGCCGAACAGGCGCTCGTCCTCCATGCCGGTGCCGAGCTCGCAGATCACCAGCTTGAACAGCGTCTCGGGCTCGCCGAGGGCGCAGGTGGGGACGAGCTGGCGACGCCAGTGGTCGCCGCGGGTGGGGAAGCGCGTGCCCCGCCGCACGACCGGCAGGTACGCGGGCTCGCCGGAGTCGGCGTCGTAGGTCAGGATCGCGTAGTCGTGCACGATGAAGTCGGTGTGGGTGTAGGCGCCTGCGGCCAGCGCGGTCGCCCCCCACGCGACGGCCTCGAACGGTCGCCACGCGCGCACGCGGTCGCGCCCGAACCGACCCTCGAACAGCGGGTACACCCCGGGCAACAGCGTGCTGCCGCCCACCATGAGCACCTCGTCGACGTCGTCGCTGCCGACGCCGTGGTGGCGTGCCTGGTCGAGCAGCTCGTCCAGGCAGCCCTCGAGGACGCCGAACAGGCCGCGCCCCTCCAGCACCTCCCGGATCATCGCCTGGTCGACGCTCAGCTCGGGGACCGGCCCCTGCACCCGGCGCACCGCGTCGGCGATGGCGTCGGGCGGGAGCAGGCAGAACGTGTCGCTGCCGCGCACGTAGGACTGCTCCTTGACCCTGCGGGCCTCGTCGAGCATCTGCGCCCGCCAGAAGTCCTCGTCGGCGGGGATCCGGGCCCCCAGGCGCGCACAGAGGTCGTCGAGGAGCCAGCTGTCGACGTGGTCACCGCCCACCGGACGGCCCGCCTTGGCGATTACCTCGCACCGACCGAGCTCCACGTCCCGCGCGGTCAGTTCGACCAGGGCGAGGTCGAGCGTGCCCGCGCCGAAGTCCACCACCACCACCCGCCGGCGCGCCGACAGGCCCAGGCCGTAGCCCAGCGCGGCGGCGACGGGCTCGTCCACGAACCGGACGGAGCGCACGCCCTGGCGACGGCAGATCGCGGCCAGCTCGGCCCGGTAGGACTCGAACGACTCGACGGGCGCGGTGAGCACCAACTCCGTGATGCGCTCGCCCGTGGTGCGGTGCACCTCGGCCAGCAGCTCGCGCACGAAGGCCTCGGCCACCTCGCGCGCCATCCACGAGCGCTCGGGCGTGCGGGCGAGCGGAGCGCTGGAGGCCCGCCCCAGCCACCGCTTGAACGACGGCACGTACCCCGGGTGGTGGGCGGACAGGTTGCGCTCGATCGCCTGGCGACCGATCCACGCCTGACGCCCCCAGAAGAAGCGACTGCGGAAGAACGGGCGCCGGCCGAGCCGCGACCAGACGTCCTCGGGGTCGACCACGTGGGTGGCGGACGGGACGAGGCGTGGGGCCTGGAGCGGGTCGTCGCCGTCGGGCAGGCGGCAGACGGCACGCAGCGCGACGAGCTCGGGGCGCTGCAGGGCATCGTTCCAGCGGCACACGGCGGTGTTGCTCGTGCCCAGATCGATCGCCCACGCCGCCATCGTCGGACCTCCCGGCGTGCGCCGAGCCACGGCCGGCACGTAACGCGATCGTGCGCGCATCCACCGACATGCCCACCGGTCGCGCCGGCCACCCTGCCGTGAGAGGGACAGGCGGGGAAACCCGCGGTGCAACGACCGGAACGTGCGGGTCGCCAGCGAGCCGTCCGGGTCGACGATCGAGGTTGATCCGCCGTCATGTCGCGTCGAATGTGTCGCCCGCCCCCCGGCGCACCGGGTAGGCTGCGACAGGAGGTCCCGCTGCGAACCGGTCCGCTGCTGGTGGTCGCCGTGCTCGCGGCTGGCATCGCGCTGGTCAGCTCGGGGCCGCCCGATGCGGCGGCGCTCGTCGACCTGTCCGGCCCGCGCGAGCTCACCCCGGTGGCGCCGATGGCCGTGCGCATCCTGCCGGTGGCGCGGGTGCCCGAGGCGCGGTGGGGCACCGAGACGGCGGGAGCGGTGCTGCTGGCGCTGGAGACGGCGCTCGGCGACGTCGCCGGCGTGGTGCCGCGCATCGACGGCGTCGACGCCACACCGGGCTTCGCGGACGCGCTGTCGGAGCCCGGCCTGGCCGCGTCGCTCACGGTCACCGTCGACCTCGTCGACGAAGCCCTCGGCGTGGACGTCGTGGCCTGCGACGTCGACGACCACTGCACGGCGCACCACGCGGTCGGGGTGCGCACCCAGCCCAACGCGCCCGTGGCGGTCATCGTCCGCGAGCTCGCCCACGCCTGGGACCGCGAGCTGTCGGTCGACCTGGCCGCGTGGGCACAGCCCGAGACCCGCGACCCCTACGCCGCGCTGCTGCTCGGTCGCGCGGGTGCGGTGCTCACGGGCCTGATGCCGCCGGTCGAGGAGACCGCCCGGGGCGACGTGCGTCGCGACCCGCTCGTGCGCGCGGCCTTCCTCGACCCCGGGATGCCGACGGGCCAGCTCGTCGTGGCGCGCACGGCCACAGAGCCGTCGCGGCGCGTCGAGAGCGCGTCGCTGGCGGCCCGGGCGATGCCGTCGAGCCTGGCGCGTCAGGCCGATCTGGCGGCCACCCAGGCCTCGGTCGGCCAGCTCGACGTGGCCGCGGCGACGTGGGCCGAGGTGGCGCGTCGGTCGCCCCGCGACGCCCGGTTCGTGCTCCCACGCGCCCGCCTGGCGCTGGCGCTGGGCGACGCCGAGGGTGCTGCGTCCGTGGTCGCGGAGCTCGGCGGGCACTGGGACGACGACCCGGTGGTCGTGGCCGTCGAGGTCGGCGTCGCCGACGCGAAGGACGGGGCCGACGCCGTGCTGCTCGCGCACTGGCAGGAGGTCGACCCCGACAACGCCGAGCCGGTCCGCCGGCGCATCGGCCGCCGGGTGGCCGACGGCGACCGTGAGGGGGCGCTGGCGCTGACGGACGAGCTCGCGCGGCGCGGGGAGCCCCGTGAGGCGCAGCGCCTCACGCTGGCGCTCGCCTCCGACCTCGGCCGCTGGCAGGTGGCGGCCGAGGCGGCGTCCGAGCTGGGTCAGCCCGAGGTCGCCGCCCGGCTGCGTGCGGCGGGGTCCGCCAACGACGTCGACGCCCGCGTCGCCGCGCTCGCCGCGGCCACGTCGCCGGAGGCCCGCCTGTCCCACGCCAGCAGCCTGTTGCGCCAGGGGCAGGCACGACACGCCCTGGAGCTCGTGCAGGGCGTGCTCGTCGACGAGCCCTGGTGGCCCGAGGCGCTCGACGTCCAGGCCCAGTCCCTCGCGGCCCTGGGCGACGCGGACGGCGCCGCGCGTGCCCGGGCGCGCCTGCTCCACGCCGACCCGCTGTACTTCGAGGGGGACCGGTGAAGGCGTGGCTGCTGCTGCTGGCCCTGGGCGCGGCGTCGGCGTCGGCGTCCGACGACCTGCTGGCGCCCACGCTGGAGGACCTCGACCGGGGCCTGGCGCGGGCGGAGCGGCTGCTCGACGACGCCGACACCGCGATGGACGGGCTCGCCACGGCGGAGGCGGCGTGGGTCACGGAGGGCTGCGTGGCCAACCGGTGTGCGTTCGACCGCGCGCTCCAGCTCGTGGTCGCGTCCCGCAGCGCCGGCCACGACGCGCGGGATCTGGTCCAGAGCGCTCGCGCCGAGCTCACGCGGGTGCACCGCATGGCCAGCTTCGACGCTGTGCGGCCGCTGGTCGACACACGTCGTCAGCAGCGCATGGAGCGCCTCGACGCCCGTGCGGGCACGGTGTCGGAGGCCTGGAGCGTGCGCACGGCGTGGTACGTCCGCTTCGTCGAGCCGTGGGCGCGCCGCAACGCCACCGCCGTGGCCCGCGCGTGCGTGCCGGACGACCCGCCGCCGGCGGTCGAGGCGGGCAAGCGATGAAGCGCCGCTACCTGGTGCTGCTGGTGCTGCTGGCCGTGGGGCTTCCTTCGGCAGAGGCAGTGCTGCGCGACAAGGTCGTGCCCGAGCTCGACCAGCGGCTCACCGGCATCGACGACTGGCGCCCGCCGACCGTGGTGCGCGTGTTCGCCAAGGGCGGCGACCAGGTCGACGAGTTCGCCCTCGTGCGCCGGGAGTGGGTCGACATCGACGACCTGCCCGACGTCGCCTGGCAGGCGATCGTCGCCGCGGAGGACCGACGGTTCTTCGAGCACGGAGGCTTCGACCCCATCGGCATCGCGCGGGCAATGTGGGTCAACCTGGCCGCGGGCAGCATCCGGGAGGGCGGCAGCACGCTCACGCAGCAGCTCGTCAAGAACGTGGTGGTCGGCTCGGAGAAGTCCTACGCGCGCAAGGCGGAGGAGGCGCTGCTCGCGTGGCGGCTCGAGGCGCGCATCTCCAAGCGCAAGGTGCTGGAGCTCTACCTCAACTTCGTCTACCTGGGCTCGGGCAACTACGGGCTGGAGGCGGCGAGCCAGGACTACTTCGGCATCTCGGCGCGCGACCTCGACGCCGGCCAGGCGGCGATGCTCGCCGGTCTCATCCCGGCGCCGTCCTCCTACTCGCCCCGCCGCAACCCGGAGGTGGCCGCCGAGCGACGCCGCATCGTGCTCAACGCGATGGTCGACCTCGGCATGGTGGACGTGCTCGACGCCCAGCTCTACAAGCGGGCGCCGATCGACCCCCCGCGCCGTGACGGCAGCACGTCGGCGACCGGCACGGCCTACCTCACCAACGTGCGCCGCGAGGTCCGTCGGCTGTTCGGCACCGAGCTGCCGTTCCAGGTGGGCCTGCAGGTCTTCACGCCCCTCGACCCGGTGCTCCAGCGCGCGGCCGAGAAGGGCGTGCGCGACGCGGCGGCGGCGGTGGAGCAGCGCCAGGGCATCCCGGCCGCCACGCGGCGGCTGTCGTGGTCGGAGGTGCCGGGCTTCCTCGAGGTGGCGGCAGGCCTGGGGCGCACCCCCGACGGCGACGTAGAGGAGCCCACGGCCGGGGACTGCTTCGACGCGGTGTACGCCACCCAGGGCAAGGTGCGCGCGGGGCCGTACACCTGGCGCCTGAGCGACGCGAGTTGGTGGCAGCGCATCTGGAACCCCGACTCGGAGATCCCGGCGCAGCCGTTGGCCTACGTGGCGCGCTGGGGCGACGTCCTCCGTGTCTGTGTCGACGCGGCGCGCGGCAGCGCGGCCCCCACCGTGAGCCTGGAGCGCACGCCCTGGGTGGAGGGGGCGGCCGTCGTCATCGAGAACGCCACCGGCCACGTGGTGGCGATGGTGGGCGGGCGCGACATGCCGCTCGAGGGCTTCAACCGGGCCACCCAGGGGCGCCGACAGGCCGGTAGCAGCTTCAAGCCCTACGTCTACGCCGCCGCCATCGATGCGGGGGCCTCGCAGGTCGACGACGTCCTCGACGCCCCGCTGTTCCTCGACGCTGGCCACGGGCAGGTGTGGTCACCGAAGAACAGCTCGGGTCGCTACTACGGCCACGTGAGCATGCGGTTCGCGCTCGCCAACAGCCTCAACACGGTCGCCGTGCGGCTCGCGCTCCAGGCGGGGGTCGATCGGATCGCCGCCATCGCCTCCCGGGCCGGCGTGCGGTCGCCGCTGCGCAAGGACCTGACGCTCGCGCTCGGCAGCAGCGAGGTCACGCCGATGGACCAGGCCGTCGGCATCGCCTCGTTCCCCCGCGGCGGCCGGGCGCTGGAGCCGGTGTTCGTCGAGCGCCTGGAGGACGTGCGTGGCGTCGAGGTGGGGCGCGCCGGCAGCGTGGCGCGCCTCGAGGGGCGTCAGGTGCGCCTGCCGGGCGGGGACGCCGGCCGCGTGGTCGCACCGGCCACGGCCTACCAGGTCGTCGACCTCATGCGCGGCGTGATCCGCGACGGCACCGGGCGGTCGGCCTTCGTGCCCACCCAGGACCGCGCGGGCAAGACCGGCACCACCTCCGCCGTCGCGGACGCATGGTTCGTCGGGTACACGCCGGCCTACACGGCCGTGGTGTGGATCGGGCGCGACGACAGGCAGACGCTCGGCCACGGCGAGTCCGGGGCGCGCGCCGCGCTGCCGGCCTGGCGGACGATCATGGACGCGCTGCCCGACGACGGCGGCGCGCGGATCCAGCCGCCGTCCGACGTGGTGCTCGTGCCCTACGGCGACAGCTGGGTGGGGCTCGCCGCCACCGGCCTGCCCGACGGCGTGCTCACGTGGACCGCGCCCGGACCCGAGCCGCTGCCGGAGTTCCCCACGCCCGAACCCAAGGCGTGCGCCGAGGACCAGGCGCACCAGGCCCGTCGGTAGCGAGCGGCCGGCGCCGGCGGTCCCGCACTACGCGGAGAGGTCGCCCAGCAGGCACCGGCGGTAGAGCCGCTCGTAGGACTCGGCGTCCATCGGCACGGGGTTGGTGCCCGTGGACGGGTCGGCGACCGACGCGCGGGCCATGCGGTCGATGTGGCCCTCCGCCAGACCGACGTCTTCCAGCGTGGGCGGGATGTCGCACTCGCGGCGCAGGTGCAGCACCCAGTCGATGAACGCGGCGAACGTGGGCTTGAGGCCCATCGCGCGGGCGAGGTCGATGATGCGGGGCTCGATGGCGCGGCGGTTGTGCATCAGCACGTAGGGCATCACGATCGCGTTGAGCAGGCCGTGGTGGGCGTCGAGCTGCGCGCCGACCACGTGGGCGATGCCGTGCATGGCGCCCAGGCCCTTCTGGAACGCCGTGGCCCCCATCAGCGACGCCGCCATCATCTTGCCGCGGGCCTCCAGGTCGGCGCCGTTGCGCACCGCGTCGAGCAGCGACGCCTGGATCAGCCGGATGCCCTGCATGGCGATGCCGTCGGCGAGCGGGTGGAAGCCGGGCGCACACCACGCCTCGAGGTTGTGGGACAGGGCGTCGAGGCCGGTGGCCGCCGTGAGCGGGGCGGGCAGGCCCACCGTGAGCGCCGGGTCGCACACCACGCGCTCGGGCAGCATGCGGGGGTGGAAGATGATCTTCTTGGTCTTGGACGCCTCGTGCACGATCACCGAGGCGCGGCCCACCTCGGAGCCCGTGCCGGAGGTGGTGGGCACCGCGACCACGGGCACCATCGCGTGGACGTCGACGCGCGTCCACCAGTCGCCCACGTCCTCGAAGTCCCACAGGGGGCGCGTCTGGTGGGCCATGAGCGCCACGGCCTTGCCGACGTCGAGGGCGGAGCCGCCGCCGAACGCGATCACGCCGTCGAACGCCCCCTCACGGAGCATCTTGACGCCGGCGAACACGTCGGCGCCCGTCGGGTTGGGGCGCACGTCCGAGAACACCTCCGTGAGCAGGCCCGCCTCACGGGTGCTCACGACGGCCTCGTGGACCATCGGCAGGCGCGCCAGCCCGGGGTCGGTGACCAGCAGGGGCTTGCGCATGCCCAGGTCGACCGCGTGCTGGGCCAGCTCGCGGATGCGGCCGGCGCCGAAGCGCACGCTGGTGGGGTAGTTCCAGTTGCCGACGAGGCTGGCGTCCATGGGATCCTCGGGGCCGACGTGCGGCGGTGGGCGTCCGGTGGGGAACGGGGAGCGAGGCGTGAGGCTCACGCGCTCGGGGGCAGGCGGAGGTGGTAGGACTTGGGCCGCGTGAGGCTGTCGTAGCCCAGGCGCGACAGCGTGGTGCCACGGCCGGAGTCCTTGACGCCCACCCACGCGAGCTCGGGGTCGAGGTAGTCGCAGCGGTTCAGGAACACCGTGCCGACGTCGAGGCGGGGGCCGAGCGAGAGCACAGCCTCGGGGTCGGCGGCGTAGATGGCGGCCGTGAGCCCGTAGGGGCTGTCGTTGATGCGGCGGACGGCTTCCTCGTCGTCGGCCACGGGCATGATCCCCACCACCGGCCCGAAGGTCTCCTCCCGCATGACGTCCATGTCGTGGGTCACGTCGACCAGCACCTGCGGGGCGAGGTAGGGCAGGCCGCGCTCGGACGCCGCCGGGAAGCGCTTCGGGTCGACCAGCGCCCGCGCGCCGGCCGCCACCGCCGCCTGCACCTGCGCCACGATGCCTTCGGCGTTGCGACGCCGCACCACGGGGCCGAGCGTGGCGGACGGGTCGGTGGGATCGGTGAGCGTGTAGCGCTCGACCGTGGCCACCGCGCCCTCGACGAACCGATCGTAGAGCGACCGGTGCACGTAGATGCGCTCGATGCCGCAACAGGACTGGCCGCAGTTGTAGAACGCGCCGTCGATGAGGCCGTCGATCGCGGCGTCCACGTCGGCGTCGGCCCGCACGTAGCCGGCGTCCTTGCCGCCGAGCTCCAGCCCGACGCCCTTGAACCAGCCCGCCGCGGCCTTGTGGACCGCGCGCCCGCCCTCGACCGAGCCGGTGAAGGCCACGTGGGCGATGCGGTCGTCGGACACGGCGTCGGCGGTGAGCTCGTGGCTCATGTGCACGTGCTGGAACACGCCCTCGGGGAGGCCGGCGGCGAGGGCGGCCTCCGTGAGGCGCTCGGCCACGAGCGGCGTCTGGTCGGAGTGCTTGAGCAGCACCACGTTGCCCGCCACGATGGCCGGCACGATGGTGTTCACGGCCGTGAGCCACGGGTAGTTCCACGGCGCCAGGACGAGGATCAGCCCGAGGGGCTCACGCTTGATGTGGCGCACGAAGCCGGACTTCGGCGGCGGGACCACGTCGGCGAGCGCCTCGGTGGCCAGCCGGATCATCGCGTGGCCGCGATCCGCGAACCCGGCGATCTCGCCCGGCGTCTGGGACAGTGGACGGCCCATCTGCCAGGTGAGCTCCTCGGCGAGCACCGGCGTGCGCGCGACGACCTCCTCGATCCAGCGCGTGGCGTAGGCGGCCCGCTGCTCCAGCGGCGTGTGGCGCCAGGCGGCGTAGGCGCGCTGACCGGTGACGAGCAGCCGATCCAGCGCCGCGGGACCGGCCAGCGGCCGCTCCACCAGGACACGACCGTCGACGGGGGACAGGGTGCGCAGCAGGTCGGCCATGGGCCCTCGGTCGTGCGGTGGGGGAGGGGCCCGGGTACCTCCACGACGCCGCGGGGGCAACGGGCGGGTGTACGCTGTGCGGGCAGCTGCGGTCAGTCGCCGTCGGTGTCGGGCGGGCCGTCGTCGTCGCCGTCCTCGCCGCCTTCCAGGGCCTCGACGTAGCCGAGCGCGGCGAGCTCGGCCTGCACGCGCTCGGAGGTGATGCGCTCGCTCGGCAGCGGGGCGGCCGCGGCGCGCCACGCCTCCAGGCGGTCGAGCAGCGACTGGGTGCGCGGCACGTCGTGGGCGCGCAGGTCGTTCAGCTCGCCCGGGTCGTCGTTGAGGTCGTACAGCGCGCGCTGCTTGGTGCGCGGATCGTCGACCAGCTTGTAGCCGTCCTGGCGGATGGCCTTTTGCATCGGGTCGTTCTGCCACGCGCTGTTGTGCGGGTAGTGGGGCTTGGTGGCCTCGCTGAACGCAGGCGGGCGGTCGTCGCGCAGCGGCAGGCCCCGCAGCGCGGGCACCCACGTGACGCCCTCGTTGGGCTCCACCGGCACGCCGAGCAGCTCCAGCGCCGACGCGAACAGGTCGATGCTGCTCACCTGGTCGGTGACGCGTCGGCCGCCGTGCCAGCCGCCCGGCAGCCGCACGATCAAGGGCACGTGGACCGTCTCGTCGTAGACCGTCTGGCCATGGTCCCACAGCTCGTCGTGGGTGGCGTACGTCTCGCCGTGGTCGGCGGTGATCACCAGCAGGGCGTCGTCGAGCATGCCGTCGTCGCGGAGCGCGTCGAGCAGGCGCCCGAGCTCGTGGTCGACGTAGGAGATGCCGGCCTGGTACAGCTGCTTGGTGGCCTCGTTGCGTTCGGCGGCCTCGGGCTCGCTGCGGTTGAGCGCCTTGCGGGTGCGGGCGATCCCGCGCATCGAGCCGATCTTCCGGAACTGCGACGGGATGTCGTAGAGGTCGGCGTAGGCGTCGGGCGGCTCGTAGGGCGCGTGGACGTCGAAGTAGTGCACGAACAGCATCGTGCGCTCGGCGGATTCGCGTCCGTCGAGCCAGGCGAGCACCGCGTCGGTGACCTCGGTGGCCGTGCGCATCGTCTGGGCGACGCCGTCGGTGGTGCGGTTGAGCGAGAAGTGCTCGTCGACCTCGTCGAAGCCCTGCGTGAAGTTGGAGTGGGACGCGATGGGGATGGCGCCGATGAACGCTGCGCTGTGGAACCCCGCGTCGTGGAGCACCTCGGGCAGCATGCGGTTGGCGTCGTCGACGCGGTAGTCGTTGCGCGGCACGCCGTGGGTGTGGGCGGGGTTGCCGGTGAACAGCGCCGTGTGGGAGGCGAGCGTGGTGGGCGCCACGCTGATCGCCTGCTCGAAGACCACCGCCTCGTCGGCCAGCGCCTGCAGCGTGGGCGCCTGGGTGGTGGGGTGGCCGTACAGCGGCAGCGCATCGGCCCGCAGCGTGTCGATCGTGATGACCACGAGGTGGCGCGGCTGGGGGGCGACGGTGGACCACCACCACCCCGCACCGGCGACGAGCGCCAGCGCCACGCCGGCGATCACGGGCTTCCTCATGTCCACGTCGGGCTCTCCTGCGACGACCGCGGGGGTAACCGCCCGGCGCGGGGACCTGCACGGGGGTTAGACGCTGGTGCATCGTGGAGGCCCGATGTCCCTGCCCCGAGTTCCCGTCGTCGTCGCGCTGCTCGCCGTGTGGCCGTGCCTGCCGTTCGCGCCGGCGGCCCACGCCCAGGACGCGGGGACCGACACGCCGCCCGCGCAGCCTGCCCAGCCCGCGCAGCCTGCCCAGGTGCCGACGTGGCCCTACCCCTACCCACCGCCGTCCTACCCCTACCCCTACCCGGTGCAGGCGCCGGTTCCGACGGCCCAGCCCGCGCAGCCGGCCGTCCCCACCGCGCCGCCGGTCGTGGGCGAGCGGAAGGCGCCCGCCTGCCGTGCCGTGCGCATCGGCACGCCCAAGGAGTTCGAGAAGATCCTCGGGGACCTCTACGAGGAGGGCTACACCGACTTCTTCGTGGTCGGTAGCGGCGTGGTGTGCGGGTGGCAGTAGGCGACGCCCCCGCCGACAAGCGCGCGCTCCGGCGGCGCGTCCGTTCCGCCGTGGCCGCCCTCGAACCGGCCGCGCGCGCCGCGGCCGACGCGCGCATCGCCGACCGCCTCCGTGCCGTCCTGCCGTCCGACGGTGACGTGCTCGCCTACGCGGCGCTCCCGGACGAGGTCGACCTCGCCACCACCCTGGCATGGCTCGCTGCTGCCGGTCGCTTGTGCCTCCCCCGGCTCGACGGCGACGCGATGACCGCGACCCGTGTGCACGACCTGTCCGCCCTTCGGGCCGGTCCGCACGGCATCCTCGAACCGGCCGGTGACGCCGCCGCCACGCCGGTGGCCGTGGTGGTGCCGGGCCGCGCCTTCGACGTGGGCGGCGGACGCCTGGGGCGTGGCGGGGGCACCTACGACCGGTGGCTCGCCGCGCGCCCGGGTGCGCTCCGGGTGGGCGTGGCCTACGAGGCCCAGGTCGTGGACCCGGTCCCGATGGACCCGCACGACCAGCGGATGCACCTGCTCGTCACCGAGGCGGGGGTGCGCGACCTCCGGCCCGTGGAGGGGCCGTGAGCGTGCTCGACCGCGTGGAGGCGGCCGTCCGACGCGCCGCGGCCAGGGGGCAGCACCCGGTGGTGGTGTTCGACGTCGACAGCACGCTGTTCTCCACCCAGGAGCGTCACCGCCGCATCCTGGTGGCGTTCGCGCACGATCGTGGCGACCCCGACCTCGTGGCCCTCGCCGACCGCACGCCGGCCGCGGCGTTCGGCTGGTCGGTGGACGGTCCGCTGAGGGCGGCCGGGGTGGGTGACGCCGCCACGTGGGCCGAGCTGCACGCCTACTGGGCCGATCGGTTCTTCGACGACGCCTACTGCGACCTCGACCTGCCGATGCCCGGTGCGGTCGCGTTCGTGCACCGGGTGGTGCAGGCCGGCGCGCTGGCGGTCTACCTCACCGGGCGCACCGCCGACACGATGACGGCCGGCACGGTGAGGCTGCTGCGGCGCTGGGGCTTGCCGCTGCACGACGGGCGCGCCATGCTGGTGATGAAGCCCACGGCGGCCATGGCGGACGCGGCGTTCAAGCGCGGGGCGCTCGCGCGGATCGGCCGGCTCGGCACCGTGGTGGCCACGTTCGACAACGAGCCGGCCCACGCCAACACCTTCGCCGAGGTGTTTCCCGACGCCCTGTCGGTGTGGCTGGCCACCGTGTGGTCGCCCGGGGCCCCGGCGGTCGCGCCGGAGGTGGTGCGCCTGGACGGCTTCGACACCACGACGTCGGACGTCACGTCACCCAGGTGAGGGGGACGGCGCGGCGGAGGAGGAGGTCATCACGCACGGGCGCCGTGCCCCGCACGAGCCAGGCGGCGCCGCTGTCGAGCACCTCGCGCGGTGCGGTCGCCGCCGCGTAGCGAACCACCACACCCACCCGTCGACCCTGCGTGTGGTTGCCACCGGACCGATGCAGCGTGCGGATGTGATGCAGGCTGGCCTGACCCGGCTCCAGCAGGTCGTCGGCAAGGGCGACGCCCTCGAGCTGGGGCAGCAGGGCCTTGGGCAGCGTGAGCGTGTCCTTCGTGAGGCGCTCGCCGTCGAGCACGGTGCGGTGCGAACCCACTGCGAACTGCAGGCAGCCGTTGTCGCGGGTGGCGGGGTTCAGACCGAGCCAGGCCGTGAGCATGCCGTCCGTGCTGGGTCCGACCGCGGGGGCATCTCGGTGCCACGCCACACCCTCGCCGGTGCGTGGTTCGCGGACGAACACGTCGATGTTGCGGACGAGGAGGTCGGGGCCGAGCACGGAGCCGACGGCGTCGAGCAGGCGCGGGTGGGCGGCGAGCTCCCGGGCCCACGCCAGCAGCGGGTGGTCGACCTGCGCGTCCGGGTCGAAGTCGCGCTGGGTCCAGCGGCCGCCGCGACGTGCGGACTCCTCCGCCTCGACCTGCTCCAGCCAACGCCGGAACCGGTCGACCTCTGCGGGCAGCAGGATGGGGAGCGGGCGGACGAAGCCGTCGCGGTGGAACGCCGCACGCTGGGCGTCCGACAGCGGTCGCGGCGCGTCGGCCTCCGGCGTGTGGACAGCGGCCGGCACGTGGTCGCCCTGCGTGCGGCGGGGTCGGCCGGGGGTGCGGGCCATCGGCTCGTGCTGGCCGGCCGACGACAGCTCCGTGTCGGTGAGCACGGGCACATGGGTGATGCCGAGGTCGTCGGCGCCATGGGCCGCCATCGCGCGCTTGAGGCGGGTGACGGCCTTGGCGAGATCGGTGCCCGCGCCCCGTGACTCCGGCAGCAGGTCGACGCCGTGGGTGGCCGTGAGCTTGGGGGCGACGCGGATCCTCACGGTGTCGCCGCGGGCCGTGTCGAGCACGATCGCGCCGTCCTCGAGGGTGAGGAGGCGCCAGTCGGTGGACACGGCGGCGCCCGGCACGAACGGCGCGACGAGCGCCGACAGCCCCTGTGCCGACAGGTCCATACGACGGACGCGCGCCAGCTCGTCCTCCAGCTGGGCGTCGGTGAGCAGCCACATGAGCGCGCGGTAGCGGTCGGCGCGATCCGTCGGCGTCATCACGAGGACATCGCCCTCGATCCGCGCGATGCCGAGCTGGTGCCAGGCGGCGAACGCCTCGGGCAGGAGGCGCTCGACGTCGACGCCGAACAGGGTGCGCAGCCGGGACAGCGGCACGCGGTTGGCGTCGGAGAGCACGTCGGACAGGTAGGCCCGCGCCTCGAACGCCATGTCGGTGGCCCCGCCGACGTACTCGAACGTGCCGGCGGCTTCGGGGTCCTCGCCAGGGTCGCGGCAGGTGACGAACGCCGACCCGAACACCCGGCTCCGCGCGCCGGTGCCGAGGCCGAGCAGGCTGAGGGGCAGGTGCTGCTCGGCGGTGAGCTGCGTGTAGGCGTAGGAGGCGGCCACGCCGTCGCCCCGGGCCTGGATCCACTGCACCATGCGCCGGGGGACGCCGCCGAGCAGGCGGGGGTCGTGCTCGACCTTGCGGGCGAGCCGGTCGACCATCGGCCCGATCACCGGCAGGGAGCCGAAGCGCCCCTGGGCGCCGCGCGTGAGCACGTAGGCGTCGTAGTCGCTGCCGGAGAGCTGGTAGCCGTGGCGGCGGCAGATGGCCGTGAGGCGATCGGCGGCGACGTCGGCGAACCGGCGCTGGTGGGACCAGAACGCGTCGAAGGACCCGTCGAAGTGCAGGTCGACGTAGCGCTGCGTGGGCGTGAGGAAGAACACGTCGACCCACCGCGGCGACAGGTCGCGCAGGGCGCGGTCGATGTCGTCGAAGATCGCCTCGGGGTCGGTGTCGTGCAGACCCAACAGGAAGTCGAACGACGTGCCTCGGATGCCGGCGCCGCGGATCTGGCGCGCCCGCTCCGCCACGAGCTCCATGCCCTGGTTGCCGCGGTCGTGGGCGACGTTGACCCGGGCGTCGAAGGTCTGCACGCCCATCGCGACATGCTGGATGCCGTGCCGTGCCAGCACTGCCAGCTTGCCGGCGTCGAGCACCGCCGGGTCGGCCTCGAAGGCGCGGCCCGCGTGGGGGTGGAAGGTCAGCGTGTCGTCGATCGCCGCCAGCAGCTGCTCGAGCATCGGTCGTGGGAGCAGGCTCGGGGTGCCGCCGCCGAAGTAGAGCGAGTGGAACGTGACGCCGTCCGTGGCGGGGCCCATCACCGCGAGCGACGCGAGCACGCGGTCGAGCCAGCGCTGCATCAGGTCGGCGCTGCCGGGCCGCAGGCGCTTGTAGTTGCAGAAGTGGCAGATGCTCTTGCAGAAGGGGACGTGGACGTAGACGTGGTTGACCGCGTCGGGCGACCGGGCCCACGTGCTGGTCATCCAGGCGCTGGCCATCCGGGCTTCGGTCCAGACCTCGTGCGGGTAGCCCACCCGCTCCAGCACCGAGGCGTTGCCGGCGTAGGAGCTGCCGGCGTCGAACAGGGCGTGGAGGTCGCCGCGGCGGGCGAGCCAGGAGGCGCTGACGTGGGGGGTCACCATGACGGTCGAAGGGGCTCCGCGACGGGGTAGGGGTATGGCCTACCTCATGGCGCCGCCGGTGGGACCCCGAAAGGGTGACAAGGTTGTCTAGACTGGGCGCGGCGCGGCGAGCAGCGCGCGGAGCGAGCCGTCGTCGAGCTGCTTGCGCACGTCGCTGTGGCCGCCGACCAGCTGGCCCTTCACGAACACCTGCGGAAACGTGGGCCAGCCGCTCCACATCTTGATCGCGAGGCGGGGCTTCCACATCGACACGTAGCTGCCGTACTCGAGGTAGTGGTGGTCGATCCCCGCCTCGGCCAGGGCCTTGCGCGCCTTGGGCACGTGGGGGTTCCACTTCATGCCCACCACCACCACGTCGTGGGTGGCCACGGCCTGCGCCACCTCGGCCACCACGTCGGCGTGGAAGCGGGCCTGCGCCGTGGCGACGCGGGGGGACACGGCGGCGGGATCGAGCAGGGGACGGGTCATGGGGACTCCGGGTGCCCGGGGTCGTAGACGGCGACGTAGGGCAGGTGGCGGTAGCGCTGGTCGAGGTCGAGGCCGTAGCCCACGACGAACGCGTCGGGGATGGTGAAGCCGACGTGGTCGGGGGTGAACGCCACCTTGCGGCGCGACGGCTTGTCGAGCAGCGTGGCCACCGAGAGCGAAGCGGGGTCGCGCTGGCGCAGGGTGTCGCACAGGAAGCGGAGCGTGAGGCCGGTGTCGACGATGTCCTCGACGACGAGGCAGTGCTCGCCCGCGATGCTGCGGCGCAGGTCGTGGGTGATCTCCACCTGGCCCGTCGACGTGGTGCCCTCGTAGGAGCGCACGCCGAGGAACTCCATGCGGACGTCCAGGTCGCCGAGCGCGCGGACGAGGTCGGCGGCGAACACGAACGACCCCTTGAGCACCACGATGACCGTGAGGGGGTGGTCGGCGTGAGCCTCACGAAGCTCACGGCCCAGGGCCGCGACGCGCCCGGCGATCGCGTCGACGTCGAACAAGGGCGTGAGGCGATGCATCGGAAGGCTCATGGCAGCGTGATCTCCACGAGGATCGGCAGGTGGTCGCTGGCGTCGAGGACGGGCAGCACCTGGACGGTGCCCGTGTCGACCGCACGCCCGACGAAGACGTAGTCGAGCACGCGATCCGGGAGGTCGGCGCCGAAGGGGATGTAGGTGCGCCAGCGCTGGGCGTCGCCGAGGAGCTGGGGCAGGGGCACCACCGCGTCGTAGCGGTCGAACAGGCGCTTGACCGGGCTCGTGTCCTCCGCGTAGAGCGCGGCGTCGTGGCCGAGCCGGGACGCGTCGTCACCCGGGGGGAGCGCGTTGAGGTCGCCGGCGAGCAGCCAGGGCTCGTGCCGGGTCTCCACCTCGGCGGCCCGCTGGTCGAGCACGGCCACCTGCTTGTCGAGGGTGCCGTCGCCCTTGGAGAACGCCGACAGGTGGGTGTCGAACACCCGCAGCGTGCCGCCGCCGTCGATGGGCAGCGACACGTCGAGCAGGGCGCGGCGCAGGTTGAAGATCCGTCGCCACCAGGGCTCGTCGAGCAGGGGGAGCTGGGTGCGGGTGGCTGCGTCGATGCGGTAGCGCGACAGCACGGCCAGGTGCATGTCCACCTTGCCCAGGTGCTGCTGCGACGGGGTGGGGACGTAGGCCACCTGGTGGTAGGGCGTGGCGGCGTGGCAGCCGTAGGGCAGGCGGTCCAGCAGGGCGGCGAGCTCGTCGATGCGGTGGGTGCGGTCGGAGCCGCGGTCGACCTCCTGGAGGATGACCAGATCCGGGTCCTGTTCGGCGATCACCAGGGCGATGCGATCGACGGCCCAGCGGACGTCGGCCTCGGGCACGTGGACGTCGGGGCCCCCGTCGTAGAAGAAGTGGTGCTTGCGGGTGCCGCCGTACTGGAGGTTCCACATCAGCACCTTGAGCGGCCGGCCCCGGGGCAGCGGCGGGGCGTCCGCGGCACACACCACCTCGGCCGGGTCGACCTGACCGGGCGTGGGGGCGCCCCAGCCCATGCTCACGACCCAGGCGCCGAAGCCGAGCACGAGCGCGCCGACACCGGTCACGATCCCCGCGAGCCAGCGCTTCCAGCCCATCTGCGCCCCTCCTCGATCGGGCCCGGAGCCTACCGCGCGCGGTCCGGGGTGCACAGCGTCCGTCGCGGTCCGCCCCGGATCGTCGCGGTCCCTTTACGGTGTGGGCACCCGGTGGCAGGTTGCGGGACGGAGCCTGCATGACCCTGTTTCGCATCGGCAGCGTGCCCGTCCGGCTGCACGCGAGCTTCCTGGCGCTGGTCGTCGTGGGAGGCGTGGCGGCCGTGGCGATCGGTGGGGTGCCCATGCTGGTCCAGGCCACGCTCACGCTCGGCGTCTTCTTCGGGTCGGTGCTCATCCACGAGCTCGGCCACGCGGGCGCGGCGGGCTGGTACGGCATCGCCACGCGCTCCATCCTGCTGCTGCCGGTCGGCGGCGCCGCCGAGCTGGAGGTGCGCCGGGTGTCGCCGCGGGTCGACGCGGTGATCTCGCTCGCCGGTCCGGTGGCCAGCCTCGTGCTGGGCGTGCTCGCGCTGGGCTTCGGGCTGCTGGTGGGCTGGGTGGCGGCGATCTACGTCGGCGTCATCAACCTGTTGCTCGGTGTGGGCAACCTGCTGCCGGCCTTCCCGATGGACGGTGGCCGCATCCTGCGCGCGCTGCTGGTGTCCCGGGTGGGGCTGGAGCGGGGCACCCAGGTGGCGCTGATCGTCGGCGCGGTCTTCGCTGCCGCGTTCGCCGTCGTGGGCCTGGTGGCGGGCCAGGTCGGCCTGCTCGCGATGGCGGTGGTGCTGGCGCTGCTGCAGTGGCGCGAGTACCGCGTGTTCACCTTGATGCGGCGGGTGGTCGAGGTCGCGTGACCCGCGTGAGCCCGTCGACGTATCCCCGCCGTCGTGCCGTTCCTGCTCGTCCCGAGCGCTCCTGGAGGTCGCCGTGTCGTTCTTCGCGCCGCGCAACAAGCTCGTGCTCCCCACGCCGTCCGAGGCGCTGCCGGGCCGGTCCACGCCGATGCCCGTCGCCCCCACCCACGCCGTGCTGGGCACGCCGATGCAGGGCCCGTTCCCCGACGGCGCCCGCACGGCCGTGTTCGGGATGGGCTGCTTCTGGGGCGTGGAGCGGGTGTTCTGGAAGGTGCCCGGCGTGATCACCACGGCCGCCGGCTACGCCGCGGGCCTCACGCCGAATCCCACCTACGAGGAGGTCTGCACCGGCCGCACGGGCCACAACGAGGTGGTGCAGGTGGTCTACGATCCTGCGCGCGTCAGCTACGCCGAGCTGCTGCGGGTGTTCTGGGAGAACCACGACCCCACCCAGGGCATGCGGCAGGGCAACGACATGGGCACCCAGTACCGGTCGGGGATCTACGTCGACGGCGAGGACCAGCGGCAGGCGGCGGAGGCGAGCCGGGTGGCGTACGCCGCGCGGCTGAAGGCCGAGGGGTGGGGGGAGGTCACGACGGAGATCGTGGACGCCGGGCCGTTCTACTTCGCGGAGGACTACCACCAGCAGTACCTGCACAAGAACCCGCAGGGGTACTGCGGGATCGGCGGGACCGGCGTTTCGTGCCCCATCGGCACCGGAGCCTGATCGGACGCCAACTCCTTGCCGCGTCCGCCCCACCCGGGTTGTTCGATCGCGCTTCGATCCTGTCCCCGACGATCCTCGTCAAGCGCCGAGATTCTCCAGCGCAGTGAGTCGCTCGAGGATCACCTCCGCCGATACACCCCGCGGAGCGTTGGCGAGGAGCAGCTCTCGCACGTTCTTGCCGTAGGTCGTGGACCCCCTCCGAACCTCGGTCGCCCAGGCGGTGAGCACGGCTCGGAGCTCCGGGGGCCCGGCTCGCGCGATGTCGAGCACGCCGCCGCAGCCCGCGAGCAGGAGCGCGATGTCCTCGACGTCCTTGGCGTCGTAGGGGCCGGTCCACCGCTTGGGGTTGCGGGACGCCACGATCTTGCAGGCGAGGAAGTACGCAGGCGTGGGAACCCGGAGGATCCGTCCGTTCGCCCGCTCGATGAACATCGGGGCGGACCAGGCGCGCAGGGGCCAGTCCTCGACCGTGGGCACCTCGAACGACGAGACGCCCGGTCGGTGGAAGACCAGGTCGACGGGCACGCCGGACGGCGACACGAACGCGTGGATGTTCTTTCGACCCGGCCGAAGGTCGTGCGTCCAGCCACGCGCGCGCAGCTCCGCCTCGAGGTTCGCGGTGGCGAGGTGCATGGGGCCGGGAGCGACGACCGCCACGATGACGTCGACGTCGTCGGTCGGCCGAGCCTCCTCGGAGAGCGCTCCGTCCTCCAGGTAGAGCGGCAGCACGGAGGCGCCGAAGAAAAACGGCGCCGGGTCGAGCCACGCGAGGTCGTCCGCGACGGCGTCGAGCTCGGTCAGCGTCGCGTGTCCGTCGATCGGCTCCATCAGGCGCTCGCGTACGGGG
>JACKEP010000041.1 GCA_020632915.1 Alphaproteobacteria bacterium
AGCGGCGGCAACTGCGGGGACTGGGTCCTGTCGATCGCGTGCGGCGACAGCGACGGCGACGGCGTGTGCGACGCGGTCGACCTCTGCGACGGCGACGACGCCTTCGGCGACACCGACGGCGACAGCACCTGCAACGACATCGACCCGTGCCCCACGATCGTCGGCCTCGACCTGGACAACGACGGCGTGTGTGACGGCGTCGACCTCTGCTTCGGCGACAACTCCTACGGCGACGCCGACGGCGACGGCACCTGCGAAGACCTCGACATGTGCTTCGGCGACGACAGCACCGGCGACAGCGACGGCGATGGCACCTGCGACAACCTCGACAGCGTCTGCAACAACTTCGTCGCCGACCTCGGCAGCGTGATCGGCGCGTCGGTGCTCACCGGCAACACCGTGGGCGGTGGCGACACCATCTACGCCTACTGCGCGGCGGGCGGCCGGAGCACGGCGGAGGACCTGCAGTACCTCTGGACTGCGCCCGCGGCGGGGGACTACACCTTCGACCTCGTCGGCTCGTCCTACGACACCGTGCTGTACCTGGGCGAGGTCGCCACGTGCGGTCAGACCGCCATCGCGTGCAACGACGACTCGGTCGGCCTGCTCTCGAGCCTCACCCAGACCCTGTCCGCCGGTCAGCAGCTCGTGATCAGCATCGACGGCTACGCCGCGGGCGCCGGCGCCTTCGTGCTCAACATCACGTCGAACATCTGCGTCGACGACGACGGCGACGGCATCTGCAACCAGAACGACCGCTGCTTCGGTGACGACGCGTCCGGCGACGCCGACAACGACGCGCTCTGCAACGACCTCGACGTGGTGCTCGACGTCGGCCCCGTGGCCCGCTCGCGCCAGCCGATCGACTTCGTGGTCAACCACGCGGCCTGGTCGGGTCGCGTCTACATCGCGGCCACCATCGACGGCACCGGTGCGGGCCCGTGCCTGCCGCTGGTCGGCATCTGCACCGACCTGCTCAACCCCGTGCTCGTGGGCGGGGCGCCGGCCGATCCGTTCGGCGTCACCGTGCTCACCCGCACCGTGCCCTACGTGCCGGCCGGTCGGCGCATCACCTACCAGGCCGCCGTGGTCGACTTCGGCAGCCAGTCGGGCCAGACCTCGAACGTGGTCTCGCGCACCGTCCAGTAGCGGCGCGCGGGCCGGCGGTCAGGAGGCGGCGTCGCGGACGGGTTCCGTGGCGCCGCCGTGCAGCGTGACCGCTACCGACTTCGACGCCGGGGTCTGGCTGCCGACGGCCGTGTGATCGAGCGGTACCAGCACGTTGGCCTCGGGGAAGTAGGTGGCCACGCAGCCCTGCGGGATGTCGTACGGCACCACCACGAAGTCGGGGGCCTCGCGCACCTGGCCGGCGTGGTGGCTGCGCAGCGTGACCACCTGTCCCGCGACGAGCCCGAGGCGGTCGAGGTCGTCGGCGTTCGCGAGCACCACGCGACGGTCGCCGTGGATGCCCCGGTAGCGGTCGTTCGGGGTGTAGACGGTGGTGTTGTACTGATCGTGGGCGCGCACGGTCATCATCAGCAGGGTGTCGGGATCGTGCTCGGGCAGCGGGTGCACCGTCAGCCGTGCCTTGCCGCCGGGCACGTCGAACCGCAGCGCGTCGCGCACCGGGTTGGGGAGCAGGAAGCCACCCGGCACGCGCACCCGCGCGTTGAAGTCCTCGAAGCCGGGCACCACGGCGGCGATGTGGTCGCGGACGAGGTCGAGGTCGTCGGCGACGGCCTCCCAGTCCACCGGGTCCTCGTCGCCGAGCGTGGCGCGGGCCAGGCCGGCGACGATCGCGGGCTCCGACCGCAGGTGGGGGCTGCACGGCGGCAGGTTGCCGCGGCTCGCGTGCACCACGCCCATGGAGTTCTCGACCGTGACGAACTGGGCGCCGGCCTCCGTGACGTGCTGCTCGGTGCGGCCCAGGCACGGCAGGATCAGCGCGGTCTGGCCGTGCACCAGGTGGGACCGGTTGGGCTTGGTGGACACGTGGACCGTCAGCGCGCAGCGCCGCAGCGCCGCCGCGGTGACGTCCGTGTCGGGCGTGGCCGACAGGAAGTTGCCGCCCATCGCCACGAACACCTGCGCGCGGCCGTCGCGCATCGCCCGGATCGCGTCGACGGTGTCGACCCCGTGCGCGCGGGGCGGGTCGAAGCCAAAGCGCGCCTGGAGGGCGTCGAGGAAGGTGTCCGGCACCTTCTCCCAGATGCCCATCGTGCGGTCGCCCTGCACGTTGCTGTGGCCGCGCACCGGGCACGCTCCGGCGCCGGGCTTGCCGAACGCGCCGCGCAGCAGGAGCAGGTTGACGATCGACTGCACGTTCGCCACGCCGTTGACGTGCTGGGTGACGCCCATGGCCCAGCAGATCACGATGCGTTCGTGGCGGGCGAGCAGGTCGGCCGTGGCCTCCAGGTGGGGGCGGTCGACGCCCGACGCGGCCACCAGCGTGTCCCACGACGTCGCGCGGAGCTGGTCGAGGAGGGCGTCGAGGCCGGTGGTGTGGGCCTCCAGGAACGGCAGATCGAGCGCGGGCTCGCCGCGGTCGTGGCGGGCGACGAGCGCCTTGGCCACGCCCTGCAGCAGCGCCACGTCGCCGTTGATCCGCACCTGCAGGTAGAGATCGGCGATGTCGGTGCCGTGGCCGAGGTAGCCCTGCACCTTCTTGGGGTGCTGGAACCGCACCAGCGCCGCCTCCCGCAGCGGGTTGACGGCCACGATGTGGGCGCCCGCGCGCTTCGCCGCCTGCAGCGCCGTGAGCATCCGCGGGTGGTTGGTGCCCGGGTTCTGGCCGATGACGACGATGACCTCGGCGTTCTCGACGTCGTCGAGGGTGACCGTGCCCTTGCCGACGCCGATCACCTCGGTGAGCCCGGTGCCCGACGACTCGTGGCACATGTTCGAGCAGTCCGGGAGGTTGTTGGTGCCGAAGCGCCGCACGAACAGCTGGTAGAGGAACGCCGCCTCGTTCGACGTGCGGCCCGACGTGTAGAACACGGCCGCGTCGGGCGACGGCAGGGCGCGCAGGTGCTCGCCCACCACGGCGAACGCCTCCTCCCACGACACGGGCGCGTAGTGGGTGGCGCCGGGCCGCAGCAGCATCGGGTGGGTGATGCGTCCGGCCCGGTTCAGGTCGCGGTCGGACCACGCCGCGAGGTCGTCGACCGCGTGCGCCGCCCAGAACGCCGGGTCGGCGCGGAAGTGCGTGGCCTCGTCGGCGACGGCGCGGGCGCCGTTCTCGCACAGCTCGATGAAGCCGCGGTCTGCCGGATCGGGCCACGCGCAGCCGGGGCAGTCGAAGCCGCGGGCCTGGTTGAGGTGGGACAGCGTGCGCAGCGACCGGACCGGACCCAGGTGGTCCATGCAGTACGACGCGATCGAACGGGTGGCCCCCAGGCCGCCGGCCACCGTCGCCGGGGGCGTCACGTGCAGGTCGTCGTGGTCGCTCGCCATCGGGTCAGGCCTCGGCGCGGTCGGTGACCGGGATCGCCACCTCGGCAGGGGGCGTGGGCAGCACCAGCCTGTGGGCGCCGGCGTAGACGTTGAAGCCGCCGTCGCGCACGAAGCCGAGCAGCGTCATGCCGTGGCGCTCCGCGAGGTCGATGGCGAAGCTGGAGGGGGCGCCGACCGCCGCGAGCACCGGCCATCCCGCGACCACCGCCTTCTGGACCAGCTCGAAGCTGGCGCGTCCGCTCACGAGCAGCGTCAGGCCGCCGTCGGGGGCCACGCCCGCCCGCAGCGCCGCGCCGACGAGCTTGTCGACGGCGTTGTGACGGCCGACGTCCTCGCGCGCGAGCAGCAGGGTGCCGTCGGCGTCGAACAGGGCGGCGGCGTGCAGGCCGCCGGTGGTGGCGAACACGGCCTGGGCGCGGGCGAGGCGCCCGGGGAGCGCGTGGACCCGCTCGGGCGTGAGGCGCGGCCCGGTCGGCAGGGGGCGGGCGACAGGGACGACGATCGCGTCGAGGCTGGTCTTGCCGCACACCCCGCACGCCGAGGTGGTCGTGCCATGGCGCTCGAGGTGTCGGGTGTCGACGGACACCCCGTCCGCGAGCTGGACCCGGACGGCGTTCGCGGCGGTGCCGTCTGCGGGCGCGCCGCACGGGGCCACGTCGGTCACCGCGTCGAGCGTGTGGACGATGCCCTCGGTGCGCAGCACGCCGAGCGCGAGGTCGACGTCGTCTCCCGGCGTGCGCATCGTGATCGTCAGCGACGTCTGCCGTGGCTGGCCGCCCTCGGTCCACGCGAGCCGGATCTGCAGCGGCGCCTCGCACACCACCACGTCGCGCGTCGCCCGCACGCCGTCGCGCCCGACACGGAGGATGCTGCGCTGGGTGACGGCGTCCACGACGAGCCTCCGGGAGCCTGCGGCACGACGCAGTGCGCAGCACCTCCCTGGGAAGCCTACCGCGCCACGGCGCGCCGGGACCGGTCCCATGCCGTCACGGGGCGCCGAACGCTGGCGATCACCGCCGCCACGGGTCGCGGTGTGTCTCGGTGGACCGGTCGACACCCGCGGGACGGTCGACGTGCGGTACCATGGGTCAACCGGCGCTGTTGGGGTGACGGGTGGATCGACGCGTGCTCGCGAGCGGGCTCCTGGTCGTGGCGTGCCACACGCCCGAGCCGCCGATCGTGCCCGACGCACCGCCCGTGCTCACCGCCGTCACCCTGCTGCCCGCGGCGCCACGCGTGGGCGCGGAGCTCCTCGCCGACGTCGCGGTCGACGCGCCGGCGGACGCGGCGCTGCGGTTCGCCGCGACGTGGACGGTGGACGGCCAGGTGGTCGCCGACGACGCGGGCCTGTCGCTCACGCCGTCGCTGCGGAAGGGTCAGCAGGTCGGCGTGACGGTGCGGGCCTGGGCGGACGGCGTGGCGACCGAGCCGGTCACCGCGGTGCCGGTCACCGTGGTCAACACGCCCCCGGTGCCGATCGGTGCCGCCGTCACGCCCGACCCGAGGGCCTGGCTCACGCCGATCGTGTGCACGCCGCAGGGCGCCAACGACGCCGACGGCGACGACGTCACGTGGTCGATGACGTGGACGGTCAACGGGGCGCCGTACACGGGCCCCACCGCCGACGCCACGTGGCCCGGCGACACCGTGCCCGCCGACCAGCTGCGCGAGGGCCAGACGTGGACGTGCACGGCCACCGCCGACGACGGCGAGGCGGCCACGGCGCTCGACCCGGTGCGCACCGTGGTGTCGGTGGGCGTGCCGGCCGTCACCGGGCGCCCGGTGGCCGGCATCTCGTTCTCCTGCGTGCTCGGCGACGACCTCGAGATCGTGTGCTGGGGGGAGGACGGCGAGGATCGCAAGGCGTCGCCGCCTGCCGGGCCGTTCGTGCGCGTCTACGCGGGCGGCCAGTTCGCCTGCGGCCTGCGGTCGGACGACCTGCGGCTCGATTGCTGGGGCGATCCGAGCAACGGCGCCGTCGACGCGCCGGACGAGGTGGTCGTCGACGCTGCGCTCGGCCTCGACCACGGCTGCGCGCTCCGCCCCGACGGCACCATCGCGTGCTGGGGCCACGACGACGCCGGGCAGGCTGCGCCGCCGCCGGGCGTGTTCCGTGCTGTGTTCGCCGGCTACCAGCACAGCTGCGCGCTCGACGCGATGGGGGTGGTCACCTGCTGGGGGGCCGGATTCTCCGATGCCGTGCGACGACCCGAGGGCGTGGCGTTCGTGCAGCTGGCGATCGGGGGCGATCACGCCTGCGGCCTGTCCGGTGACGGCACGGTGCGGTGCTGGGGCGCCAACGTCCACGGACAGGCCAGCCCGCCCGTCTACGCGGGCCGCTACCTCGCCATCGGGGCGCGGGTGGGGGGCACCTGCGCGCTGCGCGACGACGGCGTGGTGGACTGTTGGGGCGACGGCGACGCCACCGTCGACGTGGGCGCCACGTCGCTGGCGATGAAGCTCGGCCTGCACGCCTGCGGCAGGCTGCCCTCCGGCCGGCTCACGTGCGTGCGCGCGATCGACGACGGCCGGCGCGGCTCGTTCGGCGAGGATCGGCCGCCCTATGAGCGCTACGTCGCGTTCAGCGCAGGCCGGGGCCTCGCGTGTGGGCTCGACGCGCAGGGGCGCCCCTCGTGCATCGGCGCCTCGGCCGAGGTCGACCTGCCGACCGGACGGTTCAACAGCCTCGCCGTGGGCAGCGACATCGCGTGTGCCCTGCGCACGGCCGACGACCGCGCCGTGTGCTGGGGCAGCACCGGCACCACCGGGGTCGACGCCCCGCCCGACGAGCCGCTCGTCGAGATCGAGGTGGGCAGGGATCAGGCCTGCGGGTTGCGCCTCGACCGCACGCCGCTGTGCTGGGGTGTGTACGCCATGACGCCGCCGGACGAGCCGCTCCACGACCTCGTGGGCGGCGATCGCTACGCCTGCGGGCTCGGCGACGACGGCGCGGTGGTGTGCTGGGGTCGCGACGACAACCGCACGCGGCCGCCGGAGGGGGTCTACGTGGAGCTGGACGGCGACGTCGACCACGTCTGCGCCCGACGCGACGACGGCTCGGTGACGTGCTGGGGCGTGAGCGGGCCGCCCGACGACCAGGCGGGGCCGTTCACCACGATCTCGGTGGCCCAGGGCAACGCCTGCGGCCTGTCGACGTCGGGCCAGCTGCGCTGCTGGGGCCGCAACGCGTTCGGCATCGTCGCGCCGCCGCCGTCGCTGCCGCTGGTGTCGCTCGACGGCGGGGGCGACCGCCAGTGCGGCCTCGACGCCCAGGGCGGCGTGTGGTGCTGGGGGTCGATGCGGCGTCAGCCGCTGTAGGCGGGCGCTACAGGGGGCCCGACAGCGCGAGCCCCACCTGGGACTGGGGGTGTCGCGGCTCGCCTGTGCCGTCACGGAGCCAGCCCCAGCCGATCCAGGGGCGCAGCGTGACCGCGCCCTGCCACAGCAGCACGGGACCGACGCCGACCGTGGGCAGGTGCGGCCCGGCGCGTCCCTTGTCGAACACGAACGCGGACTCGGCGAAGGCCGAGAAGTACAGCCCGACGTCCCAGAACGGGTGGCGGCTGCGGACCGTGAACGCGCGCAACTCGATCGCGTTGGCGATCACGCCGTCGCCGCGGGTGCGCGTGCGGCCGTAGCCGAGCAGCATCTGCTCGTACGCGAGCTCGTCGCGGGCCTGACCGCCGAGCCACTCCTGCTCGAAGAACGGGCGCTCGCCCCAGGTCTTGTCGAACAGGGCGCGGCCGCCGATCACGAGCCACGCGCCGGCGAGCGGGAACCAGGCGGTGAGCTCGGCGTTGACGCCGACGATGGGCAGCAGGCGGTTTTCGGTGGCGGTGAAGCCCCCGCGCACGGACGCCTCGGCGCGCACGCCCTTGTTGGGCAGCGGCCAGCGGTCGATCTCCTCCAGCGCGGCGCCCACGCTCGCGTCCGCGTAGAAGCCGCCGTTCACGCCGACCGGCCTCTCGATGGCGAGGATGCCGCCAGCCGCGGGGTCGACCTGCACGAACCGACCGTACAGCTGGGCGAAGATGCGGGCTGGCGAGTCGGGCAGGCGGAACGTGCCGCCGACGGTGAGCGACGGACCGGCCACGCGGTTGCCCAGCGACAGCGCCGGGTCCTGGTTCGTGGCCACCGCCTGCCCGCCGGAGCCGACGTAGATCATGTCGGACCAGAACCGGTACAGCAGCCGGACGAAGTACTCGTGGCGCGTGCGTCGGTCGTACTGGAGCATGTGGGAGCTGAAGCGACCGCTCACCGCCCAGTAGGTCGAGATGCGCAGCTTGTTGCGGTAGCCGAAGTCGTCACCCCGGACGCGGTCGAAGATCTCGCCGCCCAGGCCCACGCCGAAGCCGTCGGTGGTGTTGTAGCCGACGAGCGGGACGACGACGCCGCCCCAGGCGTAGTCGTCGCGGGGAGGGCCGGGGGGTGGGGGGACGGGGTCGGGGTCGGGGGTGGCGGTCGGGGTGGGGTCGGGGTCGGGAACGGGAACGGGAACGGGATCGGGATCGGGATTGGGGGCGGGATCGGGAGCGGGGGCGGGGGCGGGGGAGGAGGGGGGATCGGAGAGGGGGGGGATGCGTGGGCGAGGGGGCCCAGCAGGCAGGCGAGCAGCGCGATGCGGGGCAGGGCGGGCATGGGACGTCCGGGCGGTCGCCCGTCATAGCTCAGCGCGGCGGTGTCGGGCCAAACAAGGCACCGTCAGGTGTTCGGCAGACGGGGCGCGCGCGGGCGCGCTACCTTGGCGCCGGCGCACGGCGACGACGGGGGAGAGGCGATGGTGTGGGTGTGGGCAGCGTGGATGGCAGGCAGCGTGGCGGTGGCCGGACCGGCCCCCGAGCTTCCCCAGGTGATGGCGCAGATCGCGCCGCTCCGGGCGCAGCGCGCGGGCACGAGCATCCCGCCCCTGTCGGAGGCCGACCTCGGCAAGGTCGTGTCGGGCGAGGTGGTCACCGGCCTGCTCGACGTCGCGGGCAGCGACGCGAAGGCGTCGTGGGGCGTGGCGGTGCTCGACGTGCCGATCAGCCGCCTGTGGGCCGCGATCTCGGACGAGTCGATGCACCCCCGCTACACCAGCCTGTCCTACGCCGAGCTCGTGTCCGGCACGGCGTGCGCGTCGGGGCGTCACGTGCTCCAGGTGCTCGACGTCGGCGTGCCGATGGTCGAAGACCGGTGGTGGGTCACCATCCGCACCCACACCGACGCCCTCGCCCAGGCCTCGTCCGGCAAGGTCCGCGAGCTGACGTGGACCAACGCCAAGGACGGCCACGAGGTCACGAGCGAGGCGGGCAAGGCCGCGATGGCCGACGCGATCATGCTCGGCTTCACGCGCGGCTCGTGGTTCCTCGCTGCGGTCAACGACCACCAGACGCTCGTGGAGTACAGCGCCCACGTGGATCCTGGCGGCAAGCTGTCGCCCACGCTGATGTCGTGGTTTGCCGGCAAGAGCATCCGGCGTACGCTCGACGACATGGTGCGTATCGCAAACGACCCGAAGGTTTCCTGCATCTGGTGACGATAGACCGGGGTGCGTACCGGACCGTCCCGTCCGGCCTGGGGTCCCGATGCAGCTCGCGGTGTCCTGTCCGTACTGCGAGGCGCAGCCCATCTCCGAGGCGCGCGAGGTGTGGGCGCTGCGCAGTGGTCGGGGCGGGTCGCCGTTCGGTGCGCGGATCCTCGTGGGGTGCCGCCCGTGCGTGCTCGCCCAGGTGCGGGCGTCCACGGCGTGCACGGCCCGCTCGGGGTGGTGGACGGTGCCGTGGGGCCTGCTCACACCGATCGTGATCGCCCACAACCTCGTCACGCTGGCGGTGAAGGACCCGCCCGCGAAGGTGCGCGAGCGGCTGCTCCAGGTGGGACTGGCCGTCGACGACCTGGAGGTGGGCGACGACGGGCTGTCGCGCGCGCAGCGACGCCTCGCGGACGGCGCGGTGTTCGTGCTCGCCAGCTCGGTCCACGCCGACGGCGTCGTCGATCCGCGGGAGCTCGCCTACGCGATCCGCATCGCCCGCGAGGTGGTGGGGGACGCGATCTCGCTCGCCGACCTCGAGGCGCGCCTCGCCGAGCCGCCCGACACCACCAACGATCTGCAGGCCGTCGATCCCGAGGGTCGCTACGTCCTGCTCCGCGCGGCCTGCGAGATCGCGATGATCGACGGTGAGGTCTCCGACGACGAGCGCGTCGCGCTGCACGTGCTGGCGCGCCACCTCGGCAGCGCACCGATGGTCGCCGACCTGCTGCTCGAGCAGCTCGCGCCGTCCCAGGCCGTCACGCGTGAGAAGCGACGCGCCGAGGCCGCAGCGGTCATCGGCGTGGCGCCGCACGCCAGCGAGGCCCAGGCGCGCAGCGCCTACGAGCGCGCCCTGCTGCGGATCCACGGGGCTGTGGAGACGGCGGACGACGCCACGCAGGAGACGCTCGCCACCGAGCTGACGGCGCTGCAGCAGGCGTGGAAGGTGTGGCACGACGCGCCGGCCTTCGACGCCGACGCGACCTAGCCGGCAGGCTCAGGGGCGCGGCGTCGTGCCCTCGGGCCACGGCTCCACGGCCCACGTCATGCCGGCCGCGCGCAGGCGGTCCAGGAGCACGTCGCCCAGCGCGACGGACGGCGTGAGCACGCCTGCGACGTCGGGGAGCCGGTCCGCGTCGGCCGCCAGGGCGATCGCCGTCTCGCCGAGCATCTTGGCGGTCTCGCCGTAGCCGGGGTCCTTGGTGCCCACCACGCGCCCGACGAGGCGGTGGTCGGGGCCCTCGGCGAGGACGAGGTGGCGGAAGAAGCCACCCTCGCGCGTCGCCTCGTCCGGGCCGTCCCCGGGCGCGGGCAGCACGGTGCGCTCGAGCAGGCGGCGCCCGGTGGCCGAGCTGCCGACGGCGAGCAGCGCGCCGAGCCCCGCGGTGATGCCGAGCGCCCGCGCCCGACCGCGCACGCCGCCCCCGGTGGCCATCGTCTCCTCGTAGACGAAGTCGGGGCCCCACGGCAGGCCGCGCAGGGCGTGGCTGCGACGCACCACCCGCGTGTTGATCGCCGCCATCACGAACGGCGCCGTCCACTGCCCCACGTCGTCCCGCCAGCGAGGTGCGGCCTGGTCGCGCACGCGCGGGCCGCGGGGCGTGCCCGCCGGGTCCAGCGCGTAGGTGTCGGCGATCGCCCGTCGCGCCGACGGGTCCTGCGCCAGCTCGAGCACGCCGAGCAGGCTCGCCGTGGTGCCGCCCGACACACCGCCGCGCTGGGGGCCGACGACCGTGGTCACCCGCGTGGCCGGCGCACCGGCTGCGGTCATGGCGGCCTGGACCATGTACGTGCCGAGGTCGGACGGGATGCTGTCGTAGCCGCAGCAGTGGACGATGCGCGCGCCGCTCGACCGGGCCGCGTCGTGGCAGGCGTCGATGCTGCGGCGGATGAACGGCACCTCGCCCGTCAGGTCGCACACGTGGGTGCCGGCGGCGGCACACGCGACCACCAACGGCAGGCCGTGGGCGAGGTAGGGGCCGACGGTGGTGCACACGGCCTTCGTGGAGGCGGCGAGCCTCGCCATGTCCCCGTCGTCGTGGCTGTCGACCACCAGCAGGGGCAGGTCGGCTGCGGCCGGTGCGCTCACGGCCAGCTGTGCCCTCACCGCGGCGAGCTTGTCGCGGTTGCGTCCGGCGAGGGCGAGGCGGAGCCCGTCGGGGCGGTGCCGCACCAGCCAGTCGGCGACCAGGGCACCGGTGAACCCGGTGGCGCCGAGCAGGACGAGGTCGTGGTCGCGGTCGGGCATCGGGTCTCCGGGGGCGAGGTGTGCGCGCACCGGTGGGGGACTGCAGACGGCTACTCCGCCCAGTGACACGCCACCTGGCGCCCGCGCACCTCGCGGGCGTCGGGCTCCTCGTCGTGGCAGCGCGTGGGCTGGCGCGCCGGGCAGCGCGTGTGGAAGCGGCAGCCGGACGGCGGCGACAGCGGCGACGGCACCTCGCCCTGGAGCACGATCCGCTGGCGGGTGCGCTCGATCCGCGGATCGGGGACGGGCGCTGCGGACACGAGGGCCTGGGTGTAGGGGTGGGCGGGCGCGTCGCAGATCTGCGCGTAGGTGCCGAGCTCGACGATGCGGCCGAGGTACATCACGGCGATGCGGTCGCAGAGGTGGCGCACGGCGGCCAGGTCGTGCGCGATGAAGACGTAGGACAGGCCCTCGTCGCGTGCGAGCCGCTGGAGCAGGTTGAGGATCTGGGCCTGGATCGACACGTCGAGCGCGGAGATCGGCTCGTCGCACACGATGAGGTCGGGGCCGCTGGCGAGCGCGCGCGCGATGCCGATGCGCTGGCGCTGGCCGCCGCTGAACTCGTGGGGGTAGCGGCGCACGAACTTCGGATCGAGGCCGCACCGCGTCATCAGCTCCTGGGCCCGCGCCTGCAGCGCCTGGCGACCCGACACGAGGCCGTGGGCCCGCAGGGGCTCGGCGATGATGTCGCCCACGGTCATGCGCGGGTTGAGGCTCGCGTAGGGGTCCTGGAAGATGATCTGCATGCGGCGGCGGAGCTGGCGGAGGTCTTCGCCGCGCAGGGCGCCGACGTCCTGGCCGTCGAACACCACGCGACCGCCGGTGGGCTCGATGAGGCGCAGGATCGCCCGTCCGGTGGTGGACTTGCCGCAGCCGGACTCGCCGACGAGGCCGAGGATCTCGCCGCGACGCAGCTGGAAGCTCACCCCGTCCACCGCGCGCACGTGGCCGGTGACCTTGGGGAAGACGCCCTTGCCCATCACCGGGAAGTGGACCTGCAGGTCGCGCACGTCGAGCAGCACGTCGCTCATCGCCCGACCTCCCCGCCGTCGGCGAGCCAGCAGGCGGCCCCGCGCGCCGGCGTGCCGGCCCACGCAGGGTAGGTCGCGCAGCGGTCGAACGCCTTGGGGCACCGTGGCGCGAAGGCACAGCCGGCGCCGAGCCGCGTGAGGTCGGGCGGCATGCCCTGGATGGGCGTGAGCGCGCCGCGCGTGTCGAGGCGGGGCACCGAGGCCAGCAGTCCGGCGGTGTAGGGGTGCTGGGGATTCGTGAGCACGGCGTCGACCGGTCCGCGCTCGACGATGCGCCCGGCGTACATCACCGCCACCTGGTCGGCGACGCCGGCCACCACGCCCAGATCGTGGGTGACCAGGATGACGGCCGTGCCGAGCTCGCGGGCGAGGCCGGCGATCAGCTCGAGGATCTGGGCCTGGATGGTGACGTCGAGGGCGGTGGTGGGCTCGTCGGCGAGCAGCAGCTCGGGCTTGCACGCCAGCGCCATCGCGATCATCACCCGCTGCCGCATGCCGCCGCTGAACTGGTGGGGGTACTGGTCGATGCGGCCGCCCGGATCGGGGATGCCCACCATCTCCAGCAGCTCGATCGCCCGACGCCGGGCGGCACCCCGATCCAGCCCCTCGTGCAGCTCCAGCACCTCGGTGAGCTGGCGGCTCACGCGCAGGTACGGGTTGAGGCTGGTCATCGGGTCCTGGAAGATCATCGCGATGCGGTTGCCGCGGTAGGCGCGCAGCTGCCGCTCGGGCACGGTGAGCAGGTCGGTGCCGTCGAACAGGATGCGGCCACCGGCGTGGATGCCCGGCGGCGTGGGCACCAGCCGCAGGATCGACAGGTTGGTGACGGACTTGCCCGACCCCGACTCGCCGACGAGGCCGAGGATCTCGCCCCGCCGGACCTCGAAGCTCACGCCGTCGACGGCCTTGACCAGCCCGCCGTCGGTGCGGAAGTGGGTGCGCAGGTCGTCGACCTGCAGGACGACGTCACCGCTCACGCCGTCTCCCGCGCGTTGGGGTCGAGCGCGTCGCGCAGGCCGTCCCCGAGGAAGTTGAGGCAGAACAGGGTCACCGTCATCGTCATCCCCGGGGCGAGGAGCAGCCACGGATACACGACCATCGCGTTGGCGCCGTCGTTGACCAGCGTGCCCCAGCTGGCCTGCGGCTCGCGGATGCCCAGCCCGAGGAACGACAGGAAGGCCTCCGACAGCATCACCGACGGGATGGTGAGCGTGGAGTAGACGATGACCGGGCCCAGGGTGTTGGGCACGATGTGGCGGAACAGGATCGTCCACGGCCGCACGCCGATCGCGCGCGCCGCCTCCACGAACTCCCGCTGCTTGAGCGACAGCACCTGGCCGCGCACGATGCGGGCGAGCACGAGCCAGCTCACGAGCCCGAGCGCCCCGAACATGAGCACGAAGCTGCCGTCGAGGCCGGCGATGCTCACCTTGGACGGCGGGATGACCGCCATCAGCACGATGACGAGCAGCAGGTAGGGCGTGGACAGGAGCAGGTCGACGATGCGCATCATCGTCGCGTCGACGCGGCCGCCCACGAAGCCCGACACGGCGCCGTAGGTGACGCCGACCACCAGCGACACGAACGTGGCGACGAACGCGACGGCCAGCGACACGCGCCCGCCGTGCATGGTGCGCACCAGCACGTCGCGACCGAGCACGTCGGTGCCGAACGGGTGGGACAGGCTCGGCGCGGTGGGCCCGAGCGCGACGTCCTGGCCCGCGTACGTCCAGCCCCACACGAGCTCGACGATCGGCGGACCCACGAGGCACGCCACCAAGACCACGGCGAGCACCACCGCCGACACGACCGACACGCGGTGGCGGCGCCACCGCTTCCACGCGTCCTGCCACAACGACGTGCCCTGGACGACCTCGACCGCCCGCTCCGTCTTCGGTTCGGTCATGCGAGCTCCACGCGGGGGTCGAGCCACGTGTACGCGACGTCGACCAGCAGGTTCGCGACCATCAGGATGACGCTGTAGAAGCACACCACGCCGAGCACCATCGAGTAGTCGCGGTCGAGCGCGGACTGCACGAAGTAGTAGCCGAGGCCGGGCACCTGGAAGATCTGCTCGATGACCACGGTGCCGGTGATGATGCGGGCCGTGGCCGGGCCGAGGAACGTGACCACCGGGGCCATCGCGCCCCGCAGCGCGTGCCGCGCCACCACCACCGACTCCGACAGGCCCTTCGCGCGCGCCGTGCGGACGTAGTCGGCGCGCACCACCTCGAGCATTCCCGCCCGCGTGAGCCGCGCGATGTAGGCGGCGTAGGCGAGCCCGAGCGTGATCGACGGCAGGATCCAGGTGGACGGCCCGTCCCAGCGCGCCGGCGGCACCCAGCCGAGCCACAGGGCGAACACCAGGATGAGCAGGGGACCCAGCACGAACGAGGGCACGCTGATGCCGATCAGCGCGACGCCCATCGACAGCCAGTCCCACGGGCTGTTCTGACGCAGCGCGCTCACCAGCCCCGACCCGATGCCGAGCACGAGCGCGAACGCCATCGCCAGGCTGCCGAGCAGGAGGCTGACGGGGAAGCTGGTGGCGATGAGCTCGCCGACGGTGAGGCCCGGTCGCTTCATGCTCGGCAGCGTGCCGTCGAGCAGGCCGGACACGTAGCCGCCGAACTGCACCCACCACGGCTGGTCGAGCTGGAACCGCGCCTCCAGCTGCCGCTGGATCTCGGGCGGGAAGTTGCGCTCGGCGTCGAAGGGGCCGCCCGGCGCCAGCTGGAGCAGCGCGAACGTGATCAGCGCGAGCAGCAGGACGAGGGGGATCACCGACAGCAGGCGTCGGGAGACGAACGCGAGCATCGAGCTGGAGGCCCCCCGGTGGCGGTGACTGCGACGGGGCCGTCTATCCCGCTCCCCGGTGGCGCGACGTCATGGGAGTGTCCATGACGCCGGCCACGCGAGAGCGAAGGTGCGACGAACCGGCCCGTGGTGTCGAAGCGCCAGGTTGGCCCACGAACCGGCCCGCCGCGGGAGAGAGGGTACCCACACGGATACCGATCGACGCAAGCCGGGGCGCCGATTCATACTGCAACGATCTGGTCGCGGTACCAAACGGTCGGCGTTCCAACGTGCTCGTTTCGGCCCCCGGGCCGCGTGGCTCCTGAGTCGCGCACACTCGTCAGCGCGGTGCGCGCTGTGGGGCGCGCGGGGCGCGGCGTCACCGGTCCGAGGACCCCCGGTCGAGGGACACGAACCGCAGCGGGTGCTGGTCGAGCAGGTTGGGCTGCTTGCCCTTGACGTCGGGCTGGGTCAGCTCGAACCACACGTACCAGTACAGCGGGATGAACGGCATCTGCTCGTTGAGCATGGCCTCGGCCGTCCGCAGGATCTGGGCGCGGACGTCGGGGTCGGGCTCCTGCGTGGCCTGCGTGATCAGCGCGTCGTAGCGCGGGTCGGACCAGCCGGTGTTGTTGTTGCCGCCGTCGGTCTGCCACAGCTCCAGGAAGGTCATCGGGTCGAGGTAGTCCCCGATCCAGCCGGCGCGCGCGACGTTGTAGTCCTGCGAGACGACGGCCTTGAGGTAGGTCTTCCACTCGCGGTTCTCGAGCTGCACCGTGATGCCGAGGTGCTCCTTCCACTGGGCCTGGATCACCGCGGCGATCAGCTTGTGCGACTCGAGGGTGTTGTAGAGGATCGAGATCTCGGGGAAGCCCACGCCGTCGGGGTAGCCGGCTTCGGCGAGCAGCTTGCGGGCGCCCTCGGGGTCGAAGTCGGGGCCGGGCACGCCGTCGTCGTAGTGGGGCAGGCCCGGCGGCACGATGTGGGTGGCGGGCAGCTGGCCCGCGCGGGTGACCCGCACGATGTCGCGCCGGTCGATCGCCATCGACAGCGCGCGGCGCACCCGCGGGTCGTCCAGCGGCGGCTCCTGGGTGTTGAGCCGGTAGAAGTAGACCGACAGGGCCGGCCCGACGTGGAAGTCGGCGGCGTCCTGCAGGATGGGGACGAACTCGCTGGGGACGTCGTTGGAGACGGTGAAGTCGGTGTAGCCGGCGCGGTAGAGGTTGGCGGACGTGTGCTGGTTGTCGATCGACCAGGCCGTGACGTGCTCGAGCGCCACCGTGTCGGCCCCCCACCAGTCGGGGTTCTTCTCGAGCTGGAAGTGGTCGCGGACGACGTGGTCGGCCAGCAGGAACGGCCCGTCGGTGACGATGTTCTCGGGCCGCGTCCACCGGCTGCCGTGGGCCTCCCACGCCTCCTGGTTCGCCGGTCGCAGGGTGTAGTGCGACGTCAGCTGCAGGAAGTAGGGGGCGACCCCCGACAGGCGGACCTGCAGGGTGTGGTCGTCGAGCGCGCGCACCCCGAGCACCTCGGGGGTGACGGCGACCGCGTCGAGGCCGACGTCGAAGGCCGGGAGGGCGGCAGGCTCGGAGGGCGCGGCGCCGTCGACGGCCACGGTCGGCGCGTCGGTGTCGACGGGTGGGGGCGCTGCGGGTGTGGCAGCGTCCCAGTCGATCGGTGGCAGCGCCTGCACGGTGAGGCGCACGTGGCCCACGCGGGGGTCGACCAGCGCGTCGGCCGGCACCAGGCCGGTGCGCTCGTCCACCGGGATGTAGACCACGGCCGCGTCGCCCAGCAGCTCCAGCAACACCACGTCGTCGCCGCGGGCGAGCGTGCCGCGCGGACCGCCCTGGCGGTCGGTGACGTCGACGGCGCGGGTGACCACGCGCTGGTCGGCGAGGGGCCACGCGGGCTCCAGCGCGGCGGCGGGCACGCTGCCCCGGACGGGCTCGCCGGTGCAGTCGAGCAGTTCCCGCAGCTCGGACAGATCGGGGCAGCTGGCGCGCACCACCACGGTGACCGGGTCGGCGTCGGCCGCGCCCTCCACCTGCACGGTGGCGCCCTCACGGACCGACACGCCGCCCACGTCGATGGCCTCGAGCGTACGGCGCGCGGTGGTGGCCACCACCTCGACGTCGGTGCCGGCGTGGGGCCCGGTGACCACGCGCAGGGCACGCCCCTCGTTGTAGGCCGGCGCACGCTGCAGCAGGTAGAGCTGCTGGGCGTAGCGGGCCAGGTAGTGGGGCCGCAGCACGTGCTCCCACGACCAGAGGTAGTCGTGGGTGGTGACGGGGCGGCCGTTGGACCACACGGCGTCGTCGCGCAGGTGGAAGGTGTAGCCCCGGCCGTCGGGGTGGGTCTCCCACGACAGGGCATGGGCCGGCACCGGCGACAGATCGTCCGGGTCGTACTCGGTGAGCCCCTCGAACAGCTCGTCGGCGATGCGCCCGTCGGGGCTGCCGGTGGCTTGCGTGGGGTCGATGGTCTCGGGCTCGGTCGCGTTGTTGAACACGAGGTGATCGGCCGGCTGATCCGCGCGGGACAGGCCGAACGTGGTGCTCGTGGAGGTGCAGGCGGCGAGCAGGTAGGTGATGGGCAGCGTGCGCATGCGCGCGCCTATCGCGGAGGCGGGGGGATGGCGCCGATCCTGGTGGCGGGTGGAGGTCCGGGCGGTCTGGCGGTGGCGCACGCGTGCCGCCGGATCGGGCGCGACGTGGTGGTGTTGGAGCGCAGCGACGCCCTGAGGGCGGCGGGTGCGGGGCTCACTGTGCAGGTCAACGCGATGCGGGCCCTGCAGACGCTGGAGCTGGCCGACGCGGTCGCTGCGGCAGGCGCCCCGTTGCGGCGCGGCCTGCTGTGGGACCGCCACGGGCGGCAGCTGCAGGCGATGTCGCTCGAGGGCTCGCTGGACACGTGGGGGCTGCTCTCGATCGCCATCGCGCGACCGGCGCTGGCCCAGGTGATGGTGCGGGACCTGCCCGACGGCACCGTGCGCTTCGGGGCGGGCGTCACCGGTGTGCGCCAGGACGCGGACGGGGTCGACGTCACCCTGGAGGACGGCACCACGGTGCGCGGCGACGTGCTCGTCGGCGCGGACGGCCTGCACTCGGCGGTGCGCACCGCCGTGTTCGGGCCCTTCACGCCGCGGTACGCCGGCTACACCTGCTGGCGGGGTCTGGCGCCCGTCGACACCGGCCTGCCGGACGGCCACACCGTCGAGGTGTGGGGCCGCGGACGCCGCTTCGGCATCGTGCCGGTCGCCGCCGACCAGACCTACTGGTTCGCCGCGCTCAACGCGCCGGCCGGCGGTGAGGACGCGGGCGATCGCGCCGCCGCCGTGCTCGACGCCTTCGGTCACCTGGGGCCCGCGGTGCGGCGGGTGGTGGAGGCCACCCCAGCCGAGGACATGCTGCGCAACGACATCGTCGACCTGCTGCCGTTGCCGGCGTGGAGCCAGGGGCGCGTCACCCTGCTCGGCGACGCCGCGCACGCCACCACCCCCAACATGGGCCAGGGGGCCTGCCTGGCCATCGAGGACGCCGTGGTGCTCGCTGCCCACCTCGCCCGCACCGACGACGTGTCGGCCGCGCTGCGTGCCTACGAGGCCGAGCGCCGGCCCCGCGCCACGGCCGTCCAGCGCCAGTCGTGGCAGATCGGCGCGGTGGGTCAGTGGTCGAACCCGGTGGCGTGCTGGGTGCGCGACCGCCTCGCGTCGCTCACGCCGCCGTCGGTGGCTGCCCGCCAGGTGCAGGCACTCCACGGGGTGGCGCTTCCGTCGTTGGCGCCGCCGTCACCACGCTGAGGTCGCACCGCGAGCCCGGGTCGGCGGTCGACAGCTCGCCGCCGACTAAGCTCGCGAGCGTGAGCGGACCGCGCAGCGGATCGGCCCGCCCCTCGTCGCTCCCCCGCCCGGCCTGTCCGCCTAGCGTAGCCCCAGGCGCTCGGCGCGGGCGGCGAGGCAGGCGCCGTCGCCCGGCTGCACGCGCCGACAGGCCCGCGGTCGATCGGCGTAGATCGCGCACGCGACGCGCAGGCCGAGGCGGCCCGTCAGCGCCACGCACCGCCCCGATGGGTCCAGCCGCAGGTGGGGCACGTCGTCGGGGTCGTGGGCGACGTAGCGCTTGCGGAGGTCGGGGCGGGTGAGCAGGCGCGCGCGGGGATCGTCGATCGGGACGTACCAGGGGTAGCCCTCGGCCCGGTTCTCGTCGGTGTTGCAGCAGCAGGCGCCGCACGCCGTGCAGTCGAGTGCGTCGGCCACGTCAGGCCTCGGCGTCGCCGGACGCGGCGTCGTCGGACTCCGGGCTGCCGAAGGCTCGCCGCAGCACGTCCTCCAGCGGCGGGTCCGACACCGTGACGTCCGCGCTCGGGGCCCGCGCGAGCACCGCGGTGAGCAGGGCGTTGATCTCCGAGGCGTGGGCCGTGCGCTGCCAGGATCGCTCGCCCGTGGGCGTGAAGCCCAGCGCCTCCAGGCCGTCGACCGGACCCCGGACGACCAGCCGTCGGCCGTCGCCGAACGCTGCCTGGAGGGCGTCGAGGCTGCCGTCGAAGCGCAGCACGCCCTTGTCGATGAGGATGACGCGCTCGGCGATGGCCGCCACGTCGTCCATGTCGTGGCTGGTGAGCAGCACGGTGGCGCCGTGGCGCTGGTTGTAGGTGGCCACGAACCGTCGCACGATCGCCTGCACCTCCACGTCGAGGCCGATGGTGGGCTCGTCGAGGAACAGCACCCGCGGACGGTGCAGCAGCGCCGCGGCGAGCTCGCAGCGCATGCGCTGACCCAGCGACAGGTTGCGGGTGGGCTGGTCGAGGAACGGGGCGAGGCCCAGCAGGTCGACGAGCTCGTCCAGCGTCTCCTGCCAGGCGCGGCGGTCCAGGTCGAACACCGCGCGGTTGAGCTCGAAGGTCTCGGTGGGCGGCAGATCCCAGAGCAGCTGCTGCTTCTGGCCCATCACCAGGGTGACGGCCTTGAGGAACGCCGTCTCGCGCGCCTGCGGCACGTGGCCGCCCACGGTGACGGTGCCCGACGTGGGGTGCAGCAGGCCCGTGAGCATCTTGAGCGTGGTGGTCTTGCCGGCGCCGTTCGGACCGAGGAAGCCCACCCGCTCGCCCGGCTCGATGCGGAACGACAGGCCGTCGACGGCGCGGACGTCGCGGTGCTCGCGCGAGAACAGCGAGCGCACGCTGTTCCACAGCCCCGGCTTGCGCACCGGCACCCGGTAGACCTTGACGAGGTCCTGCACGACGACCGGCATCGACCCTCCGCGGCGCGCTCGTATCGCGGCGTCGGCTCCGGCGACCAAGTCGGGCTATGGAGGCGTCGCCGTGGGGGCGGCGTCCCTGCGGGGGAGGATGCGATGCGAGCGACGACGCGGACGGCCGTGGCGTGCCTGGCCCTGGCGGCCTGTGCGGGCGGCACCGACGACGAGACGGTCGACACCGACACCGACACCGACGTCGATCCGCCCTGCGTGTTCTTCGACGCCACCGATCCCAACCTCCGGGTGGAGATCCATGTCCCCACCGAGAACGGGCAGGTGGGCACGGGCTCGCCGATCGTGATCAAGCCGGGGAGCTGGCCGCTCGAGAACCTGGAGCTCACGCTGTCCAGCGGCGGGTCCACGGCCGTCGATCTCGACGCGCCTGTCGCGCTCGGCGCCTACGCGATGGTGCGCCCGTCGTCACCGCTCGAGGCCGACACCGCCTACCACCTGTCGATCGCCGGCTTCGATCGCGACGTGCAGTGCGCCACGTGGGAGCGCAGCTTCCGTGTGGCCGACGTGGGCGACGCCAGCCCCGACCCGGGCACGTCCACCTACGTGGCCGCCACGGTCGACGTCTCCCGGCTCGCCAACGACGGCTACCCGGTGCTTCCCTTTGCGCTCACCTCGCCTCCTGGCGACGACAACCTGCTCATCGACCTGCGCGCCCAGGGCGGCCTCGTGCTGTCGTTCACGCCGTCGAAGGGCGGCCTCGCCGCGGTCGCCGGCACGCTCGCCACCCAGGTGGTGGAGGGCGTCCAGGACGTCTGCGTCGAGACCCCCTGGCTGTCGGGCGCGTGGGACGACGCCACCCAGGGCACGTTCACCCTCGCCACCGATCCGGGCGAGACGGCGGACCTGTGGGGCCTCGAGGGCCTCGAGATCACCTCGGTCTCCGGGCGTTTCGACACCGCCGCCGAGCGCATCGTCGATCTGTCGGTCGAGGCGGCGTGGGACGTCGGCGACCTGACCTTCTTCACGTTCGACGACCCGGCCACGCCCGGGTGCACCTACTACGGCACCGTCGTGCCCACGGCGTGCGGGCCGTGCCCGGCCGGCGGTGACGACACGTGCGTGCCGGTCACGCTCGAGGCGATGGTGGCCGACGTCGACGGGGCGCTCGCGCTGTCCTACGTCGGCCCCGACGACATCGCCGGCGATCCCGACTGCGGGGCGCTGCCCTAGACGCGGCGTTCGAGGCGGAAATCCACGACGACTGCTGCTGGCGGACCACCCGCGACCCGGGCAGGGGACACGACGTCCCGGGAGGGTGCGATGCGGTGGATCGCGGTGGGTGTGTGGGGTGCGTGCGGGCTGGCGTCGAGCGCTGCGTGGGCGTGCGCGCCCGGTGACGTCGTGATCGACGAGGTGATGCCCGATCCGGCGGGTGCCGACGACGGCGCCGAGTGGGTGGAGCTGCTCAACCGGTGCGCCGACCCGATGGATCTTGCGGGATGGACGCTGGAGCGCGCACGGTCCGGACCCGCCGACTGGGCGCTGCTGGCCGTGGTCCCGGACGGCACCGTGCTGGCCCCCGGGGCCCACCTCGTGGTCGCCGGGTCCGCGGCCGACGTGCCCGCGGGTGCCGTGGTGGTGCCATGGCTGGCGCAGGGGCTCGGCAACGCCGGCGCCACGAACAGCGACGGGGTGCGGCTGCGGTCGCCCGGTGGCGCCGTGGTCGACGTCGTGGCCTACGGCGGCGCCAACGTCACGGGCCAGGTCTATGCGGACGAGTTGGGGGTCGACATCGACAACGACCGCCTGGCACCCGTGCCCGCCCCGGGTCGGTCGCTGGCGCGTCAGCCCGACGGCTTGGACACCGATCACGGTGACGACTTCGCGCTCGCCACGCCCACCCCGGGCGCTGCCAACGCCGCGCCCGTGCCCTGCACGCCGGGCGTGGCGGGTCAGGTCGTGATCAACGAGCTGCTGCCCGATCCCGACGGTGCCGACGACGGCTTCGAGTGGGTGGAGCTGTTCGCGTCCGCCCCGGTCGACCTCGCCGGCTGGCGCCTCGAGCAGGCCGGCGCGCCCGAGCACTGGGGCGGGCGGGTGCGGTTCACGTTCCCTGAAGGGAGCGAGGTGGCAGCAGGCGACACGGTGCTGGTGGCCGAGGACGGCGTCGACGTCGCCGGGCTCGTGGGCTTCGTCGTGCCCGACGGCGGGCGCCTGCAGCTGGGCAACAGCCAGGACGCCGTGCGGCTGGTGGACTGCGCGGGTGGGGTGCAGGACACGATCGTGTACGGCGGCGCCAACCCGGACGGCTTCGTCGGCGACAACGGGCAGGTGATCCCCGACGCGTCGGTGGCGCCGGCGGTGGTGGCCGGTGCGTCCCTCGCCCGACGCGCCGACGGCGTCGACACCGACGACTGCGCCCGCGACGTGGTGGTCGACCCCCACCCCACGCCCGCGGCACCCAACCCCGACCGCACGTGCCGGGGCCTGGCCGGGGACGTGGTCGTCAACGAGCTGCTGCCCGACCCGGCCGGCCTCGACGCCCTGGCGCACGCCGAGTTCGTCGAGCTCTACCATCGCGGCAGTGCGGCCTTGGACGTGTCCGGCTGGACGCTGTCCAAGGTCACCCGGCAGGTCGACGACGGCCCCACCGCCACGCTGCTCACGTCGCTGCCCGCGGGCACCGTGCTCGCGCCGGGCGGCTTCCTGCTCGTGGCGGGCGTGCAGGTCGACGGTGCCGATGTCTACGTCGACCACCTCGATCTGGGGTCGGGGGCCGGGGGCGACCAGGTGGTGCTGACCGACTGCGCGGGCACCCGCGCCGACAGCGTGCTCTACGGTGGGGCGAACGACGACGGGCTCGCCGAGGACGACGGCGCCGTGCCCGCGCAGGGTGCGCCCGATGCGTCCGAGGATGGCTGCATCGCGCGTCGGATCGACGGGGGCGACAGCGATCGGTCGGTCGACGACCTCGTCGCCACCGTGCACTGCACGCCGGGCGCCAGCAACGTGCGGGAGACGGGGCCAGCCATCGAGACCGAAGGGAACGGGCCCGGCGAGGGGTGTGCCGGTGGGCCGGTGGTTGCCGCGCCGGTGGTGGTCTCGCCCGAGACGGGCGGCGGGTGCAGCACCGTGCCGGGGGCGCGCTGGGGCGCGTGGGCGTTGGCCGGTCTGGCGCTGCTGCTGCTGCGGCGTCGGCGGTAGCCGTCCGGTGCCGGTGTTACGGGCGACGGCGCCTCGCGACGGGACCGCATGAAGCCGCCGTTCGACATCGCCGCCGACCTCGACACGCCCGTGTCCGCCTACCTCAAGCTCGGTCCGTTCCGGCCGCGCTACCTGCTGGAGTCGGTGGCGGGGGGCGAGCGCGTCGGACGCTACTCGTTCCTGGGCTTCGGCGACGCGCTGCACGTGCGCCTGGCGGATGGCGTGCTCACCGTGGGCGACGCCACGCTCCCCGAGCCGGCGGATGCCGACGCGCTCCTCGACGCGCTGCGTACCGCGCTCGATCGGTGTCCACGGCCCGGTCCGCCGGTGCCGGGGCTGCCGTTCCAGGGCGGGCTGGTCGGCGCCGCCTCGTTCGACGTGGTGCGGCGCTTCGAGCGGCTGCCGGCCCAGGCCGATCCGTCCGACGATCCCGAGCTCGCCTACGTCGGCGCGCGCTCGCTGCTGGTGTTCGACCACGCCACGCGCCGGGCCGCGCTGCTCCACGACGGTCCGGAGGCCGAGCGCGTCGCCCTGCGCGACGAGGTGATCGCGGCCCTGCGCGGACCGGTCCCGTGGCGGCGCACGGCCGGGTGGTCCGTGTCCGAGCCGGTGCCCACGATGTCGCGGGCCGCCTACGTCGACGCCGTCCGCACGGTCCAGGAGCACATCCGCGCCGGCGACGTCTACCAGCTCGTGCCGTCCGTCGGCTTCTCGGGCCACACCTCGGTGCCGCCGTTCGAGGCCTACCGCGCCCTGCGGCTGCTCAACCCGTCGCCGTACATGGTCTACATCGACCTCGGCGACACGGTGATCGTGGGCTCCAGCCCCGAGGCGCTGGTCAAGCTCGACGGCGACCACGCCACGCTGCGCCCGATCGCCGGCACGCGCCCGCGCGGTGCCACCGAGGCCGAAGACGTCGCCCTCGAGGCGGAGCTGCTCGCCGATCCGAAGGAGGCCTCCGAGCACGTGATGCTCGTCGACCTCGCCCGCAACGACCTCGGTCGGGTGGCGGTGGCGGGCACGGTCCACGTGGCGCCGTCCCGGGTGATCGAGCGCTACAGCCACGTGATGCACATCGTCAGCGGCGTGCAGGGCACGGTGGCCCCCGGCCGCGACGTCTTCGACCTGTTCGCCGCCACGTTCCCCGCGGGCACGGTGGTCGGCGCGCCCAAGGTGCGCGCGATGGAGATCCTCGACGCGCTGGAGCCGGTGCGCCGCGGCATCTACGCCGGCACCGTGGGCTACTTCGGCCACGGCGGCACGATGGACCAGGCGATCGCCATCCGCACCATGGTGTTCCGCGACGGCACCTACCGCATCCAGGCGGGCGCGGGCGTGGTGGCCGACAGCGTGCCCGAGCGCGAGCACGACGAGGTGCTCGCCAAGGCACGCGCCCTGCACGCCGCCCTGGCGCTCGCCGTGGAGGGCCTGTGAGCGCACGCCTCCTGCTGGTCGACAACTACGACTCGTTCACCTGGAACCTGGCGCAGGCGTTCCTCGTGCTTGGCGCCGAGGTCACCGTGCGCCGCAACGACGCGATCACCGTCGACGAGGCGCTGGCGCTCGACCCCACCCACGTGTGCATCTCGCCGGGGCCGGGCCATCCCAAGGACGCCGGTGTGTCGATGGCGATGATCCGGGCCTTCGTCGACCGTCGCCCGCTCCTGGGCGTGTGCCTGGGCCACCAGGCGCTCGGGGCGGTGTTCGGGGCCACGGTCGACCGCGCGCCGCGCTTGATGCACGGCAAGTCCAGCCCCTGCCTGCACGACGGCACCGGGCTGTTCGCGGGCCTGCCCCAGCCGATGGAGGTGGGCCGCTACCACTCGCTGTGCGTGGTGGCGTCGACGCTGCCGCCCGAGCTCGTGGTCAGCGCCCGCACGGCCGAGGACGAGGTGATGGCGATCCGCCACACCTCCCGTCCCGTCGTGGGCGTGCAGTTCCACCCGGAGAGCGTGCTCACCCCCGATGGCGACGCGCTGCTCGCCAACTTCCTGGCGATGGAGCCCGCGTGAAGGACCTGCTCCAGCAGCTCCTCGACGGGCGCGATCTGACCGCCACCCAGGCCGACCGGCTGCTGGTGGGGCTGACCGCCGACGACACCAACGACGTGGTGCGCGCCGCGCTCCTCGTGGCGCTCGCGGCCAAGGGCGAGACGGGCGAGGAGCTGTACGGCATGGCGATGGCGATGCGCCGCGCCGCCGTGCGGGTGCCCGTGCCGGACGGGCTTGCGGTCGTCGACACCTGCGGCACCGGCGGTGACGGAAGCGGAAGCTTCAACGTGTCCACCGCGGCGGCGATCGTGGTCGCCGCGGCGGGCGTGCCCGTGGTCAAGCACGGCAACCGCAGCGTGTCGTCGAAGTGCGGCAGCGCCGACGTCCTGGAGGCGATGGGCGTGCCGCTGGCCACGTCGCCCTACGAGGCCCGCGCCCAGCTCGTCGACACCGGGTTCACCTTCCTGTTCGCGCCGGCGTTCCACCCGGCCACCGCCGCCGTGTCGCCCGTGCGGCGTCAGCTCGGCGTGCGCACCGCGTTCAACCTGCTGGGGCCGCTGTCCAACCCGGCCGCACCCCGCTTCCAGCTGGTGGGCGCCTACAGCGCGGGTGCGGCGCGCAAGCTCGCCGCCGCGTTGTCGCGGATGCCGATCACGCGGGCCTTCGTGGTCCACGGGATGCCGTCGTGGGACGAGGCGACGCCGTGCGGGCCGTTCCTCAAGCTCGACGTGCACCCGGGCAAGGTCGACGAGGCGTTCGTCGATCCCCAGATGCTCTACGACATGCCGCGCGCCGCGCCCGAGGCGCTCGCCGGAGGCGACGCCGAGACCAACGCGCGCATCATGTCCGACCTGTTCAGCGGCGTGCGGTCGCCGGTGCGCGACGCCGTGGTGCTCAACGCGGCGCTCGTGTTCGAGCTCGTGGGGCGCGCCGCCGGGCCCGAGGAGGCGCGCGCGCTCGCCGAGGACGTGATCGACGGCGGGCGGGTGACGTGGTTCCTGGCCCGCGTGGGCTCCCGGTCGTGAGCGGTCCGGGGTTCCTCGACCGGATGGCGGCGCGCAGCGCGGCGCGGACGGCTGCGGATCGGGCGGAGCTGCCGCTCGATGCGCTCCTCGCGGCGGCGCGCGCGACCCCGACGCCACCCCCGCTGGCGTTCGACGGACGCTTCGACCTCATCACCGAGGTCAAGCTCCGGGCCCCCAGCGTGGGGGTGCTCGCCGCTCCGCCTGACCCCGTGGCCCACGTGGTCGCCCAGGCCCGTGCCTACGCTCGGGCGGGCGCGGCCGCGATCAGCGTGCTCACCGAGCCCGACCACTTCGACGGCCACCTCGATCACCTTGCTGCCGTCGTCGCCGCCGTCGACGTGCCGGTGATGCGCAAGGACTTCCTCGTCGACCCCTACCAGGTGTGGCAGGCGCGCCACCGCGGCGCGTCGGGCGTGCTGCTGATCGTGCGCATGCTCGACGACGCCGCGCTCGCCGCCCTCCTCGACGCGGCGGCCGGTGCGGGCCTGTTCGTGCTGCTCGAGGCGTTCGACGCCGACGACCTGGCGCGTGCCGCCCGGGTGGCGTGGGGGGGCACGGAACCCCTGCTGGTGGGCGTCAACACCCGCGACCTGCGCACCCTGCAGGTGGATGGGGATCGGCTCGCGCGGCTGGCCGACGTGCTCCCCGCGGGGCGCCCGACCGTCGCCGAGAGCGGCCTGCGCACGGCCGACGACGCCGCGCGCGTGCGCCGCCTCGGCTACACGCTGGCGCTCGTGGGCAGCGCGCTCATGGCGTCGCCGGATCCGGAGGCGCTGGCGTCGGCGATGCTGGCGGCGGGTCGGACGGCCTGACGGCGCCGTCCACCACGGGGCCTGCCACCACGCGGTAGAAGCCCACGCGCACCGGGTCGGTCAGGTAGGCCTCGTGGACGATGCCCAGCGCGGGCAGCTCGGTCTCGACGAGCGGCGCCAGCGTGTGGGCCGCCTCGAACGCGGCACACGCGTCCACCGGCTGGGGACCGCCCCGCTCGGCGTCGCGCAGCACCGATGGCGACACCGACACGCACGATGGTCCGCGCCAGTACAGCACGCATGCACCGGGCGGCGCGGGCGGGTCGTCGAGCGTGCGCCACGTCCACCGCTTGTCGTGGGCGGGCGGCGGCTCCACGGGCGGGGGCAGGCCGAAGTCGCCGGGCGGGGGGTAGCTGCGCAGCTCGCAGTCGGACGGCAGGTCGTCGAGCGCGTCCACGAACACGCGGTAGGCCGACGGCACGGTGTGGACGCGCCACGCGACGGGCCACGTCACGATCGTGCCGACGCCCGCCACCAGCATCCCCACCGGCAGGTGCCGGGGGGACCAGCGCAGGAACGGGGCCGTGGCGCCCAGCCCGGCCATCGCCGCGAACCACGGCAGGCTGCGCAGCTGGTGACGGGCGATCGCGAGCCCGTCCGGGGCGCCGGGCGCGTAGGACGGCACGAGCGTGCCGAGCACGAGCGCCGTCACCAGCAGGGCCACGCGCACCGACACGCGGGGCGGACCGGTCACCAGCCCCGCCGCGACGAACAGGACCAGCAACGGGCTCGTCCACGGCATGGTCAGGCCCACGTAGTGCTGCAGACCGTTCGTGAGCAGGCTGACGTCGTCGGCGTTGAGCGCCCCGGCGAGCTTGGCGCCACCGACGTTCTCCAGCCACAGCCCCACCGCCTGCGGCGCGAGCAGCGCCGCCGCGATCCCGACGGCGACGGCCGTGTCGGCCCGGCGCCACACCTGGCGCGGCACCCCGAGCCCCAGCACGGGCAGCACCACCAGCGGCAGCGCCATGCCCTCCGGCCGCATCACCGTCCCCAGGCCCACGGCGGTGCCCGTGAGCAGGGCGGCCCCCCACGAGGGGCGTCGCGCGTGCCAGGTCGCAGCGGCCAGGCCCAGCCACAGGAAGCCGTTCTCCAACACCTGCGGCGACTCGGTGTGGCCGAAGCGCATCGGCAGCGCCCAGCACGCCAGCACCGCCCCGGCCATCCACGCGCTCCAGCGGTGGGCGCCCAGACCGCGGAGGAACACCACCAGCGCGAGCACCGTCACCGTCGACAGCAGGGGCATGACGGCGATGACGGTGGTCTCGTCGGTGCGGAACACC
>JACKEP010000042.1 GCA_020632915.1 Alphaproteobacteria bacterium
GCGGAAGCGACCGGTCGTACGCGGTACTCGACGGCGGGCGCTTCCGGTACCGGCTCGCGCACACGCTCCTGGCGGGCGAGCCGCGCTCGCACGAGCGCCACCGGATCCACGGCGGTGGCCGGACGCGCCACGGGCCGTGCCGGCGCAGCCCGTGGCGCAGCCCGCGTCGGCGCGTCGAAGCGCTCCCGCACGATCCCGTCGTCGCCGCCGTCGTCGGCCCCCTCGTCGGCACCGTCGAGCTCGGGCAGCTCGCCTTCGCACGCATCGGCCGGCACCCCGAACAGGAAGCGGCTCGGCGCCACGGGCTCCTTGCGCACCTGACCGCGCCGGGCGTCGAACGAGACCTGGGCGCGGCAGCGGCTGACAAACAGGCGGTCCTTGGCGCGGGTGAACGCGACGTAGGCGAGGCGGCGCTCCTCGTCGACGCCGCCGGTCTCCTCGGCGCTGCGCGCGTGGGGGAACTGGCCCTCGACCATGTTGACCACGAACACCACCGGGTACTCCAGGCCCTTGGAGTTGTGCACGGTCATCAGGGTGACCTCGCCGCCGTCGGGGATCTCCTCGTCGGCGCCGGTGAGCGCGATGCGGTCGAGCCAGGCCGCCACCACCTCGGCGGGCGCCGCGCCGGGACCCACGGCGTCGTCGCCGTCGAACTGCGCCGCGTCGCGCAGCAGCTGGGTGAGGTTCTCGATGCGTCCGCGCGCCTCGGGCGTGTCCTCGCCCTGCAGCATCGCGACGTAGCCGCTGCGCTCGAGCACCTGCTGCACGAACGCAGGCAGCGACGCGCTGTTCGCCACCTCGGTGAGCTCGTCGGCGAGCCGCACGAAGCCGTCGAGCGCCTTGGCGACGCGATCGGAGCCGGTGGCGAGCGACCGCGCCGTCTTCAGCAGCGGCTCCCCGCGCTCCTGGGCCGCGTCGCGCAGCCGCGTGACCGTGGCCACGCCGATGCCCCGCGGCGGCACGTTCACCACGCGCAGGAAGGCCGCGTCGTCGGCCGGGTTGGTGACCAGCCGCACGTAGGACAGCGCGTCGCGGATCTCGCGCCGGGCATAGAACTGGCGTCCACCCACCACCTTGAACGGCAGCCCCTCCTCGCGGAACGCGAGCTCGAACGGCTGGCTCGTGGCGTTGGTGCGGTAGATGACGGCGATGTCGCCGGCCTTGATCCCCTGGCGGCGCAGCTGGTGGACCGCGCGCGCCACGAACACGGCCTCGGACTTGGGGTCGTCGTGGACCAGGAAGCGCACGCGGGCGCCGCCGAGCTTGTGGCCGGTCCACAGGCGCTTGGCGATGCGGTCGACGTTCTTCGCCACCACCGCGTTGGCCACGGCGAGGATGCGCTCGGTGCAGCGGTAGTTCTGCTCCATGCGCACCACGCGCGCGTCGGGGAAGTCGCGCTCGAAGTCGAGGATGTTGCGGATGTCGGCGCCGCGGAAGCCGTAGATCGACTGGTCGTCGTCGCCGACCACCGCGAGGTTGCGGTGCTCCGAGGTCAGCAGGCGCAGCATCCTGTACTGGGCGCGGTTGGTGTCCTGGTACTCGTCGACGAGCACGTACTGGAAGCGCTGGCGGTACTTGTCGAGCACGTCGGGGTGCTGTTCGAACAGCTCGACGACCTTGCCGATGAGGTCGTTGAAGTCCATGGCGTCGGCGGCCCGCAGCTGCTCCTCGTAGTCGCGCCACAGCCGGATCAGCGGCTCGGTGGGGCGCGCGCGCTTCTCGCGGACCACGTCCTCCACGCCGAGCAGCCGGTTCTTGAAGTGGTCGATGCGCCCGAGGATGGCCTTGGGCACGACCACCTTGGGGTCGTAGCCGTGGTCGGCGACGAGCTGGCGCAGGATGCGGAGCTGGTCGTCGTCGTCGTAGATCGCGAAGCGGCGCGTGTAGCCCAGGGCCTCGGCCTCCAGGCGCAGGAGGCGGCAGCACGAGCTGTGGAACGTGGACACCCACACGTCCTTGGCGTTGCCGCCCACCAGCTCCTCGACGCGCTCCTTCATCTCGGCCGCGGCCTTGTTGGTGAACGTGACGGCGAGGATGTTCTCGGGCGCCACGCCAGTGTGGAGCATGTAGGCGACGCGGCGCGTGAGCACGCGCGTCTTGCCCGACCCGGCGCCGGCCAGGATGAGCAGCGGGCCGTCGCGGTGTTGCACGGCAGCGGCCTGGGCGTCGTTGAGCGGCAACAACGCCTCGGGGATGGGGACGAGGTCGGTCACCCCCCGCGCTCCCGGTCCTTCGCGGCCTGGTTGGCGGCGAGGATCGCCGCGCCGCGGTCGTCGAACACCACCTGGCGACCGCGCCCGAGCGCCAGGGCGCCGTCGGGGACGTCGTCGGTGATCACCGAGCCGGCCCCCACCAGCGCACCCGCACCGACGGCGACGGGGGCCACGAGCGAGGTGTGGGTGCCCACGAACGCGCCGGCGCCGATCGCGGTGTGGTGCTTGCGCGCGCCGTCGTAGTTGCACGTGATGGTGCCGGCGCCCACGTTGGCCGCCTCGCCGACGCTGCAGTCGCCCAGGTAGGACAGGTGGTTGGCCTTGGCGCCCGCGGCGAGGACGGCGTTCTTCGTCTCGACGAAGTTGCCGATGCGCACCCCGGTGCCGAGCACGGTGCCCGGGCGCAGGCGCGCGAACGGGCCCACCTGGCAGCCAGCACCCACCACCGCCCCCTCGGCGACGGTGTAGGGGTGGCACACGGCCCCCTCCTGCAGGGTGGTGTCGACGAGGTGGCAGCCGGCGCCGACCACCGCCCCGCGCGCCACGGTGGTGGCGCCCAGCAGGATGGCCCCCTGCCACACGGTGCAGCCCGGCTCGAGTAGGACCGACGGCCCGAGGAACGGCGGCGCGCCCACGAACCGGGCCCCGCACGCCTCGGCCTCGGCGACCGCGCGGGCCAGTTCGTCGTCCTCCAGAATCCGCAGCGCGGCGACGTCGTGGACCGGCGCGTAGCGCCATGCCTCCAGCACCCGCGCCCGGGGCACCGCCTCGACCCGACCGACCCGCGGCGCCAGGGCGCGGGGCACGGCCACGACGGTGCCGCCGTGGGCCTGGAGGTGGCCCAGATCGACCCGCGGCACGGTGCGGTCGTCGGACAGCGCGGCGTCGGTGGCGCCGTGATCGTCTTCGGCCGTGCCCACCACCAGCGCGCGCCCCGCGGTGGCCACCTCGGTGAGGTGATCGGGCCCGAGCGCGAGCGCCCGTCCGTCGACCACGACGTCGCCGTCGGCCTCCTCGCCAGGGCCCACCACCACGAGGCGAGCGCCGGCAGCGCGCGCGATCCGTTCCCAGCGCGCGGGGATCGGCTCCCCCCGCACCTGCTGCGCGGCGAGCCACGGTGGCAGCTGGACGACGACCCCCCACATGCATCCTCCGCACGGCCCGGGTCCCACCCGGCGCCCCAACCCTGGTACGGTATCCCGACCTTGCGAGGGGGGTCCGTGTCCAGGGGCGACCACGACGACCGTACCGCCGGCGAACGGACACGGGAGCGCATCCTCGAGTGCGCGCTCCCGCTGTTCGCCATCCACGGCTACGCCGGGGCCTCGGTGCGGATGATCGCCAAGGCTGCCGACGTCAACGTGGCCACGCTCGCCTACCACTTCGCCGACAAGGACGGGCTGTACCGCGCCACGATCGAGCAGATGTACGTCGAGCTGTCCCACATCGACGTCGGCGACGTGCTCTCCCGGCCGGGCGACCCCCTCGACAACCTCGTCATCGCCGCGTGGCGGTTCGCACGGGCCCACCGCCAGCAGGTCCACCTGCTCCACCGCCACCTGCTCGACAGCGGCCGCCACCACGAGGTGCTGGAGGATCACTGGTCGGCCGCGCTGCTCGCGCGCACCGATCCGCTGTTCGCGATGCTGCGCCCCGACTGGGACGCTACCGATCGCAGGCTGCTCGTGTTCAGCGTGCTGCACCTGGTCGTCCGGTTCGTCCTCGACGATCCCGCCCAGCTGCGGCACGGCCTCGCCGTCGCCGAGGACGCCGACCTCGACAGGGTCGTCTGCGCGTGGCTCGCGTCGTTGATGCGTGCGCGCCTGGCGGCCTGAGCGACGCGCGGATCCGCCGCAGCACCCCAGGTGGTGCCGATCCCGTGACACGGCGGGAACGTGCCGGGAACCGGGGTTGGGTGCCGCGTCCCGGGGCTTGCCGAACGTCGCCGTGCAGACTAGACCGGGCCCCCGATGATGCGGGTGCACCCGAGGTGCGCCTCGTGATCCGCGCGAAGCGGTCCACGCCTCACCGAACCGGACGCCCGCATCCCCGGACAACCGCGGCCCCGAGCCGCACCTCGTCGCCTCCTCCGGCGGCGTCGGTCCCTGACCCTGGAGCAGCCGTGAACCTCGACACTCAGCGCATCCGGAACATCGGCATCAGCGCGCACATCGACTCGGGCAAGACGACGCTCACCGAGCGCATCCTCTACTACACCGCCCGCATCCACGCGATCCACGAGGTCCGTGGCAAGGACGGCGTCGGCGCGAAGATGGACTCGATGGAGCTCGAGCGCGAGCGCGGCATCACGATCCAGTCGGCGGCCACGTACTGCTCGTGGGGCAAGCAGCTCACCGATCCGAAGGACCCGTCCTTCGTGAACTACCCGGGCCACGCCCTGGGCGATCACCAGATCAACATCATCGACACCCCGGGCCACGTCGACTTCACCGTCGAGGTCGAGCGCGCGATGCGCGTCCTCGACGGCGCGATCATGGTGCTCTGCGGCGTCGCCGGCGTGCAGGCGCAGTCGATCACCGTCGACCGCCAGATGAAGCGCTACGGCGTGCCCCGCGTGGCGTTCGTCAACAAGCTCGACCGCCCCGGCGCCAACCCGTTCAAGGTCAAGGACGCCCTGCGCGACAAGCTCATGCTCAACGCGGTCATGGCCCAGATCCCCATCGGGCTGTCCGACGAGCTGCGCGGCGTGGTCGACCTCGTCACGATGACCGCCATCTTCTTCGACGGCGACAACGGCGAGAAGCTCCGCACCGCCGACATCCCCGCCGAGTACCAGGCGCAGGCCGAGGAATACCGCGAGATCCTCATCGACGCCGTCTCGATGTTCGATGACGAGCTGGCGATGCTGTTCCTCGAGGGCGAGGAGATCCCCGACGAGCTGCTGCGGTCCGCCCTGCGCAAGGGCGTGCTCAAGCGCGAGATCGTGCCGGTGTTCTGCGGCTCGGCCCTCGGCAACAAGGGCGTCCAGCCCCTGCTCGACGCCGTCCTGTGGTACCTGCCGTCCCCCGCCGACATGCAGTACTCGGGCCTCGACGTCGACAACGACGAGGCCGTGGTCGCCCTGGCGCCCGACCCCACCAAGCCGTTCGTCGGCCTGGCGTTCAAGCTCACCGAGGGCCAGTACGGTCAGCTCACCTACGTGCGCGTCTACCAGGGCGTCATGAAGAAGGGTGAGTTCATCTACAACAGCCGCGACCGCAAGAAGGTCAAGGTCAGCCGCCTCGTCCGCATGCACTCCGACGAGATGGAGGACATCGAGGAGTCCGGCGCTGGCGACATCGTCGCGCTGTTCGGCGTCGACTGCTACTCCGGCGACACCTTCACCGACGGCGAGACCCGCATCGCGATGTCGTCGATGTTCGTGCCCGACCCCGTCATCTCGTACACGATCAACGCCGACAGCAAGTCGTCCGCCAACCTGTCGAAGGCGCTCAACCGCTTCTCGAAGGAGGACCCCACGTTCCGCGTGTCGTCCGACCCCGAGACGGGCGAGACGATCATCGCCGGCATGGGCGAGCTGCACCTCGACGTCTACATCGAGCGCATGCGCCGTGAGTACAAGGTCGCCGTGCAGACCTCGCCCCCGCGCGTGGCCTACCGCGAGACCGTGTCGCAGCGCGCCGACTTCAACTACACCCACAAGAAGCAGACCGGTGGCTCCGGCCAGTACGGTCGCGTGGCCGGCTTCATGGAGCCGCTCGAGGGTGGCGACTACGAGTTCGTCGACGGCATCGTCGGCGGCTCCATCCCCCGCGAGTTCATCCCGTCCTGCGACAAGGGCTTCCGTCAGATGCTCGACAAGGGCCTGATGATCGGCGCTCCCGTCGTCGGCGTGAAGATGACCATCAACGACGGCTCGTCCCACGCGGTCGACTCGTCCGACATGGCGTTCCAGGCCGCGGCGAAGGGCGCGTTCCGCGAGGCCTACCCCAAGGCCAACCCGGTCATCCTCGAGCCGATCATGAAGGTCGAGGTCGAGGGCCCCGGCGAGTTCGTCGGCAACATGATCTCGTCGATCAACCAGCGCCGCGGCATGGTCATCGGCTCGTCCGAAGAGGACGGGGTGGCCCGCGTCGAGGCCGAGGTGCCGCTCGCCGAGATGTTCGGCTACTCCACCGACCTCCGCTCCGCCACGCAGGGCAAGGCCGAGTTCGCGATGGAGTTCTCCCGCTACGATCGCGTCCCGCGCAACGTCAGCGAGGAGCTCGTCAAGAAGTACCAGGACGAGAAGGCCAACAAGTAGGTCCGGGGTCTCCCCGTTCCCGCGCGTGCCTCGCTGGGGTCGCGCGCGGCGCCCTGACAGGGTCGGGTCGGTCGGATACGACCCGCTCCTCCACGGCGCCGTGCCGGCGCACCCCGAGGTGAGGCATGCCTCCGGCCTCCGACCCAGGTCCCCTGTCGATCCTCCACGACCTGCTCGCCCGGGTGGGCACGCCCGCGCCCGGTGAGCCCGCGCTCGTCGTGTCGGCCCCGGGTGCCGGCAAGACGCCGCTGCTGGTCCACATCGCGCTCGACGCGCTGCTCGCCGAGCGCGCGGTGCTCCACGTGGCCCTGGGCGACGGCGTGGCCCACGTGCGCGCCCACTACGACGACGTGCTGCGTGCGTCGCGCGGCCTGCAGGGCGCCGATCACGCCGTGGCCGCCGTGCAGATCGAGCGGCGCCGCATGGTGCTGTCCTACGCCGAGCTCGCGTTCGACCCCGACCACCTCGCGCGCCAGGTCACGATGCTGGAGGAGGTCGCCCACTTCACGCCCGAGCTCGTGGTGGTCGATGGGATGCACGCCGTCACGTGGGAGGCCCACGGCGCCGCCCTCGCCGCGCTCGGCGAGCGCATGGGCGTGCCGATGTGGGTGACCGTGGCGGCCGACGACGGCGTGATCCCCGACGGTCCGGCCCACGGCGCCGTGCTGCGCCTCGACCCCGGCGCGTCCGCGATGCAGCTCGCGCTCGTCACCGCCGACGGCTCCACCACGCTGCCGTGGGTGCTCGACCCCACCACGCTGCGCCTCACCACGCCCGAGGCGCTCGCCGAACCGGCGCGGCTCGAGGCCGCCGCCTGCACGGTCTACTCGGGCGGGGCGAGCGGCGCTGAGGAGGCGTTCGGCGCCGCCGCAGCCGCCCGCGGCGTGCGCGAGGTCAACTTCACCTTCGACGGCCACCGTCAGGCCCGCACTGCGGGGGCCGTGCAGCTGTCGCCCCGCGAGCTCGAGGCGGGCGACGTCAGCCTCGTCTACGTCAGCCGCCGGCTCCACCGCACCTACAACCAGCACGGCCTCATCCGCAAGGTGCTGCAGACCCTGTGGCACATGGTCAGCCGCGCCCAGCAGGTGTTCGTGATCGGCGTGATCCAGGACGACGGCACCGTGGTCGGCGGCACCGGCTGGTCGGTCGAGCTGGCGCGCATGTGGAGCAAGGAGCTCTGGGTCTACGACCAGGAGCAACACGGCTGGTTCACCTGGACGGGCCACGCCTGGACGGCGGGCGAGCCCACGATCACCGCCGCCCAGGTCTGCGGTACCGGCACGCGCTACCTCGACGACACCGGACGGCAGGCGATCGACGACCTGTTCGCACGCAGCTTCCCCTGAATCGGGTGCGCGGCGACCGGAGCGCGGCGCACGGTCCCACGACCGTGTGAGCCCGCCCGCAGCACGCTTCTCGGGTGTTCCGGCAGCGCGGGATCCGCTCAAGTGGCCGTCCCCGGATCCGATGCACATCCGGGTAGGGCCTCGCGAGAGGCTCCACGCAGGGGAAGGCCCATGGCCCGCATCCACCTCGACCTGTCCAAGATGGACCCCGAGGACGACGACGGCAGCGTTCGCATCACCCGCGACACCATCGAGCGTGTCGGCGAGGTCGCCGTCCTGTTCATGGCCGTGTCCATGGCCGCGGTGCTCGTCATCGGCATGCTCACCTCCAGCGAGAACGTCGACATCACGCCCGGGTTCACCACGCACGCCCAGGCGGCGCGGGCCCCCGACGACCTGCGTCCCGTCATCGACAGCGCCAAGCGCGCGGCTGCGGCCGCCGATCCCTACGCGGTGGGCGGTGGCGGCGGTGGCGGCGGAGGCGGCGGCGGTGGCGGCGGCGGTGGCGGTGGCGGCGGCTCCCGCTGCGAACAGGTCCAGCGCTACAGCGTGCAGGACGCCGTACGGCGCTACTCGGGCTTCAACATGTTCAGCGGCTGGTCGATGAACAACGAGGGCGGGACCATCGCCCACTGCGGCCCGGACGTCCCTCAGTGATCGGTCGGCGATTCGCCGCTTCGTCCCGTCGCGTTTCCTTCTGACTGCTCAGCCTCCGAGCACGCGCGTGCTACGTGAACGCGCACGGAGGTGACGCGTGTCCGAGGCGATCGAGCGGTTCCGCGTCCTGGAGCGCCAGCTCCGCACCCGGTCCATCGATCTCGGTCGCATGCTCGACGAGCTGCGCTGGGCGATCGCGCGCGCGCTGAAGGCCGATCGGGCCACGCTGTACCTGGTCGACCACGTCCGCCACGAGCTCGTCAGCCGCAGCGTGGACCTGCCGCCGATCAACCACATCCGCCTGCGCATCGGGGAGGGCCTCGCGGGACGCGTCGCCGACGAGGGCCGCCCCGCCCGCCTGCTCGCCGCCGACGCACGCTCCGACGCCGCCCGCCGGATGGACGCCAAGACCGGCTACCAGACCCGCACGATGATCGCGGTGCCCATCCACGACAAGGGCCGGGTCATCGGCGTGCTCCAGGTGCTCAACAAGCGCCACGGGGACTTCACCGACGACGACGAACACGAGCTCGTGGCGCTGTCGGTCGTGCTGCGCGACGTCATCGCGTCCACGAGCCTCGCGTCCCAGCTCGACCCCGGCACCCGCCAGCCGCTGGCCTTCCAGTTCAACCACATCCTGGGGGACGCCCCGGCGATGCTGGCGCTGTACGACCTGATCACGCGCGCCGCCGACGCCGACATCACCGTGCTGCTGAGCGGCGAGAGCGGCACCGGCAAGAACCTCGTCGCCCACGCCCTGCACGACAACTCCCCGCGCCGGGACGGACCGTTCGTGGTGGTGGACTGCGGCGCGCTGCCCGACACGCTGTTCGAGAACGAGCTGTTCGGCCACGTCGCCGGCGCCTACACCGGCGCCGACAAGGCCGCCGACGGCAAGGTGGCGGCAGCCGACGGCGGCACGCTGTTCCTCGACGAGGTGGGCGAGCTGTCGATCCACGGCCAGAAGAAGCTGCTGCGGCTGATCCAGGAGCACAGCTACTTCCCGGTGGGCGGCACGACGCTGCGTCAGGCCGACATGCGCATCGTGTGCGCCACGAACGTCGACCTCGACGCGGCCGTGGCTGCGGGCACGTTCCGGCGCGACCTGTTGTACCGGTTGCGGGTGGTGGAGCTGCGCCTGCCCGGGCTGGTCGACCGCGGCCCCGCCGACCTCGACCGGCTCACCGACCACTACCTGTTCGAGCACGCCCGCAAGCACCACCGCCCCGGCATGCGCCTGACCCGCGAGGCCCGGGCACGGATGCACGCCTACGGCTGGCCGGGCAACGTGCGCGAGCTGCGCCACGTCCTCGAGGCCGCGGTGGTGCTCGCCCGCGACGAGGCGATCGGACCCGACGACCTGCGCCTGCCCGCCGCCACGCCGCGCGCGTCGATGCGCGCCCACGACGCCGACGTGTTCGTGGTGGACGCCGTGCGGCCGCTGCGGGAGGTGACCGCGGCGTACGCGGCGTGGGCCACCGCCCGCCTCGACGACAACCGCTCGGCCACGTCGCGGGCGCTCGACATCAGCCGCAACACCCTCGCCGCCCACCTCGACCGCGCCCCCGACAGCCCCCTGTCCGGCGACGCCTGACCCGCCGCGCTTCCGTCCGCCAGCCCCGACGTCGTACGCTGCGCGTCCCTCCCAGGAGTCCTGCATGCGCGTCAAGGGCGCCCCGCTCCGTCTCGTCCGCTCGCTCACCGCCAGCGACGCGTTCACCGGGCTGTTGTGGCGCACGTCCACCAAGGACTTCGGCCTCGACCTGCTCGCCAGCCTGCCGCCCGACGCCCGCGCGCCGATCGACGACAGCGCCCGCCCGATCGCGGGCCGCGCGCCGCACACGTGGACCGACGCCGGGCTCGCGCCCCCCACCGCCCATCGCCCCACCGCGCGCACGCTGCACGAGGCCTGCTGCACCGGCGCCACCACGCCCACCCAGCTCCTCGCCACGGTGCTCGACGCCCTCGACGCCGGTGACTTCGGGGACGCCACCCACAGCCCGTACAGCGTCGTCGACCGGGAGGCGGCCGAGCAGGCCGCCGCCGCCGCCACCGCGCGGTACACCCGCGGTCAGCCGCTCGGCCCCCTCGACGGCCTGCCCGTGCCGGTCAAGGACGAGCAGGACCTCGCGGGTCACCCCACCCAGGGCGGCACGAGCTGGCGCACCGCCCCCGCCCCTGCCGACGCCTGGGCGGTCAGCCGCCTCAAGGCCGCCGGCGCCGTCGTCTACGCCAAGACCCGCGCCACCGAGTGGGGGCTCAACCCGTGGGGCGGCAACGCGTTCCACGCCATGCCGCGCAACGCCTGGCACCCCGGCCACGGCGCCGGCGGCTCGTCCACCGGATCGGGCGTGGCGGTGGCCCTCGGTCACGCGCCGGTGGCGCTCGGCTCCGACGGCGGCGGCTCGATCCGCATCCCGGCCGCGCTCAACGGCGTCTACGGCATCAAGCCGACGTTCGTGCGCGTCGGTCGCAGCCGCGACCCGTGGGCGTTCGGCTCCATGAGTCACCTCGGCCCGATCGGCGGCTCGGTGTCCGACCTCGTCGACTTCCTGATCGCGACGGCAGGCGTCGACCCCGAGGACCCGTCCACCCTGTTCGCGCCCGACGCCCACGTGTGCGCCGACGCGTGGCGTGCCGCCCTGGGCCGCGGCGTTCGCGGGTGCCGGATCGGCGTCCCCCAGGCCCTGTGGGACACCGCCGACCCCGCGGTCGCCGGCCTCGCGCGCAACGCCGTCGACACGCTCGTGGCCGAAGGTGCCGAGCTCGTCGACCTCACCCTGCCCTACGCCGAGGCCGCGAGCGCAGCGGACGCGCTGGTGATCGGCAGCGAGACCGCGGCCAACCTGTCCGACGATCTCGTCGCCCACGGCCCGGCCTTCGGTCCCGAGCTCGCCGTGATCCTGCGGCTGATGGGGCGGGTGAGCGCCGGCCAGTTCCTCGACGCCTGCCGCGTGCGGGCCGGCCTGCGGCGGTCCCTCGCTGCGGTGTTCCGCGACCAGGTCGACCTCATCGCGCTCCCCACCACCGGCACCGTGGCGCCACGCTACCCGCTGTCCGAGACCGGCACCGACATCCTCTGGCCCGAGGCCACCGAGGCGATGACGCGCTTTGCGTTCCTCGCCAACCTCACCGGCGTCCCGGCGGGCACGGTGCCGTGTGGGCTGGTGGACGGCCTGCCGGTGGGCCTGCAGTTCGTCGGCGACGCGTGGGACGAGGCCAGCGTGCTCGCGGCGATGGCCCACTGCGAGCGCCTGGAGCTGGGCGAGCTCGGCCACCCGAACGGCTACGTGGACCTCCTCGCCCCCTGAACCGCTCGCCGATCCGCACCCGCCGACCCCGAGGCGCCATGTCGTTCGTCCAGGTCCTGCTCCTCGTCGTGGGGCTCCTCGCCCTCGTGGCGCTGTACGACGTCACCCAGAAGCGCCACGCGATCCTGCGGAACTACCCGATCGTCGGACACCTGCGGTACCTGCTCGAGGGCGTGGGACCGGAGCTGCGCCAGTACATCGTCACCGACAACGACGAGGAGCGTCCGTTCTCGCGCGACCAGCGGTCCTGGATCTACGCGTCGGCGAAGCAGCAGAACAACCTCGCCGGCTTCGGGACCGACAACGACCTGGAGCGCACGCCCGGCTACCTCATCCTGCGCCACGCCACGTTCCCCCACGCCGACACCGTCGACCGCGAGGCGGTGGGCTGGGCGGTGCCGTGCGCCAAGGTGCTCGGCGGTCACCGGCAGCGGCGCCTCGCGTTCCGCCCCACGTCGATCATCAACACCTCGGCGATGAGCTTCGGCTCGCTGTCGGGGCCGGCCGTGGAGGCGCTCAACCGAGGCGGTGCGCTCGCGGGCTACCTGCAGAACACCGGCGAAGGTGGCATCAGCCCCCACCACGACCAGGGCGGCGGGCTCATCTGGCAGATCGGCACCGGCTACTTCGGCTGCCGCACCGACGACGGCGCCTTCAGCCTCGACGCTCTCCAGGAGCGGATCGGCCGCCACGACGTGCGGGCGCTGGAGATCAAGCTGTCGCAGGGCGCCAAGCCCGGCCACGGCGGCGTGCTGCCCGGCGCCAAGGTCACCGCCGAGATCGCCGCGATCCGCGGCGTGCCGATCGGCAAGACCGTGCTGTCGCCGCCCTACCACACGGCGTTCTCCAGCGCGGACGAGCTGCTCGACTTCGTGGAGCACCTCGCCGACGCCACCGGCCTGCCGGTCGGCATCAAGTCCGCCGTCGGCGAGATGCACTTCTGGCACGACCTCGCCGAGCTGATGGCGACGACCGGGCGCGGCGTCGACCACATCCAGATCGACGGCGGCGAGGGCGGCACCGGCGCCGCACCCCGCGCGTTCTCCGACCACGTCGCGATGCCGTTCAAGCAGGCCTTCCCGCGCGTCTACCAGGCGTTCGCCGAGCGCGGCATCGCCGGGCACGTCGTGTGGATCGGGTCGGGGCGCCTGGGCCTTCCGGAGCAGGCGATGCTCGCGATGGGGATGGGCTGCGACCTGGTCGCCGTCGCCCGCGAGGCGATGCTGTCGATCGGCTGCATCCAGGCGCAGCGGTGCCACACCGGGCGCTGCCCCACCGGCGTGGCCACCCAGTCGCGCTGGCTCACGCGCGGCCTCGACCCGGCGTCGAAGGCCGTGCGTGCCGCCAACTACGTGATCGCGCTGCGCCAGACGATGCTGGAGCTGTCACACGCCATGGGCAAGGCCCACCCCGCGCTGGTGCCGCTCGACGCCTTCGAGCTGCTCGACGACCGGCTGGGCAGCCGCAACGCCGCCGCCGTGTTCGGCTACGCGCCGGGGTGGGGGCTGCCGCCCGAGGCCGACGCCGCTGCGGTGACGGCGCTGATGGCCGCCGGCGGCGTCGAGCCCGTGACCGCACGCTACGGGGCGAGCTCGACGCAGTAGATCGGCGCGGTGGCGTCGCAGCCGATCTCGGCCGTCTCGATCCACCGGTCGTCCGACGTGGCGGCGTTGCCGACCGTGCCGTCGAACGCGTCGCCGTCCGACGTCCAGCCGTCGCAGTCCACGCCGCTCGCCATCCCCGTCGCCGAGGTCCCCGACCACGCGTAGGGGAAGCCCGTGCTCGACGCGCCGGGGTCGCCGCCGAGCTCGGACAGGGCCGGCCAGTTGAACAGCTCGCCGTCGAACAGGCTCGCGATGGACTCGGCGAGCGGTGCGCTGTCGACGCGCACGAAGCCGCCGTCGTCGAGCGCGAACACGCCGGGTGCACCCGTCGTCGACAGCAGCGCCACCCAGGAGCCACCGAGCACGGCCGCGTCGGCGTGCTGCTGGCACAGCGCGTTGGCGCCGGTGACGCCGCCGAGGTCGCCCGTGTAGGCGACGCTCGTCAGGAAGATCCGGTGGACGGTGGTGTGGTCGTCGGCGCCGTCGAGCGGATCCTGGCCGACCAGCACCTCCACGCCGTCGGAGATCCCGCCGCCGTCGGTGTCGACCACGAGCGGGTCGGTGCCGAGCGCGAGCTCGTCCCCGTCGGGCAGGGCGTCGCCGTCGGTGTCGCTGTGACGCGGGTCCATGCCGGCCGCGACCTCGACGCCGTCGAGCACGCCGTCCCCGTCGGAGTCCGGGTTGGTGGGCTCGGTGTTGGCCAGCAGCTCGTCGCCGTCGGACAGCCCGTCGTCGTCGCTGTCGGGGTCCAGGGGGTCGGTGCCGGCGAACAGCTCCTGGCCGTCGTCCAGGCCGTCACCGTCGGTGTCGGCCAGGGTGGGGTCCGTGCCGTTCGCCACCTCGGTGCCGTCGTCGATGAAGTCGCCGTCGCTGTCGGGGTTCACGGGCGACGTGCCCCCGATGACCTCGGCGCCGTCCAGCAGGCCGTCCCCGTCGCTGTCGGTGTCGAGCGGGTTGGCGCCCATCGCCACCTCGGCGCCATCGGACAGGCCGTCGTGGTCGGTGTCGGCGTCCAGCGGATCGGTGCCGCCCTGCACCTCGGCACCGTCGGACAGGCCGTCGTCGTCGGTGTCCGGGTCGAGCGGGTCCGTGCCCAGCGTCACCTCGGCGCCGTCGGACAGGTCGTCGAGGTCGGTGTCGGGGTCGCGCGGATCGGTGCCGAGCGTGAGCTCCGCGCCGTCCTCCAGGCCGTCGAAGTCGGAGTCGGGCTCGACGGGCGACGTGCCGATCGACAGCTCCACGCCGTCGTCGATGCCGTCGCCGTCGGTGTCGGCCAGCACCGGGCTCGTGCCGCCGGTGACCTCGGCGCCGTCGAGCAGCCCGTCGTCGTCGGTGTCCGGGTCGAGCGGGTCGGCGCCCGCGGCCACCTCGACGCCATCGAGCATGCCGTCGTCGTCGGTGTCCGGGTCGAGCGGATCGGTGCCCAGCGTGAGCTCGGCGCCGTCGAGCAGGTCGTCGCTGTCGGTGTCGGCGAGGCGCGGGTCCGTGCCCGCGGCCACCTCGGCGCCGTCGAGGGCGCCGTCGTCGTCGGTGTCCGGGTCTGTGGGGTCGAGGTTGCGGTCGACCTCGTCACCGTCGAGCAGCCCGTCGTCGTCGCTGTCCGGATCGATGGGGCTGGTGCCCTCGAAGGCCTCCTGCTCGTCGGACAGGCCGTCGTCGTCGCTGTCGGTGTCGAGCGGGTCGGAGCCCTGGGCCACCTCGACGCCGTCCGTCACGCCGTCGCCGTCGGTGTCGGCGTCTTGCGGGTCGGTGCCCAGGTCGTGCTCGACGAGGTTGGTGAGCCCGTCGCCGTCGGCATCGCCGCCGCGGGGGAGCACGGCGAGCTCCTGCACCGTCGACGTGAACACCTGGCCCGCCGCGCGGACGACGGCCTGGACGAAGACGGACGAGACCGGGACGGAGCGCGGCACGGCGAACGAGACCGTGGCGCGGCCCTGGGCGTCCGCGAAGGCGTCACCGACGTAGTAGGCGGGACTGTGCAGGTCGAGGCAGGTGGGCGCGATCACCGCGGGGCAGGCGACGGTGCCGGTGTTGGCGGCCGACAGCAGCAGGTAGACCCGCCCGCCGGGCACGAGGCTCGTGATCTCCACGCGGGCCGTGGTGCCCGCGATGATGTAGCCGTCCTGCACGACGTGCAGACCGGGCAGCGGCGCCTGATCCACCGGCAGCGACGAGGGCGCCGCGGGGTCGGCGGCGGTGCAGGCGGTGGCGAGGGCGAGCAGCAGGACGAGCGGACGCATCGAATCTCCAAGCGGTACCGGGACGGGGACCCGGTCGGGGCGCGGGTCGGCTGTGGCGGCCAGACCCAGGGCGCGCGGGTCGGGGTACCCGCCGCGGGCGCTTCGTACATCGACCCGGACGCGGTCCGCTTGCGCCGGACGTGGAGGGATCGAAAACACTCGGTGTCCCGTGGGCCCGTCGGCACCCGACGACGTCGGTCCGCGACCCGCGTTAGCCTCACAGGCTGTCCGAGGTCCGCATGCACGCCCCGTTCCTGCCGATGACGCCCGAAGAGGTGGGCCCCGAGCCTCTCGACGTGGTGCTCGTCACCGGCGACGCCTACGTCGACCACCCGGCCTGGGGCGCGGCGGCGATCGGACGCTGGCTGGAGGCCCACGGCTACCGCGTCGGCCTGCTCGCCCAGCCCGACTGGACCGACGTCGAGGCCTTCCGCGCCCTCGGCCGACCGCGGCTGTTCTTCGGCGTCACCGCCGGGAACATGGACACGATGGTCAACAAGATGACCGCGGCCCGCCGGCTCCGCACGTCCGACGCCTACTCGCCCGGCGGCAAGGTGGGCCTGCGACCCGATCGGGCCACGATCCCCTACACGTCGAAGTGCAAGCAGGCGTTCCCCGGCGTGCCCGTCGTCGTGGGCGGCATCGAGGCGAGCCTGCGTCGCCTCGCGCACTACGACTTCTGGCAGGATCGCGTGCGGGGCTCGATCCTGCTCGACGCCAAGGCCGACCTGCTGGTCCACGGCATGGGCGAGCGCGCCATCGTCGACATCGCGGCGCGCCTGGCGGCCGGTGAGCCCGTCGAGGCGTGCCGCGACCTGCCCGGCGTCGCCTACGCGCTCGGCGGCAAGGAGGAGCTGCCCGCCGGCGACGACGTCATCGAGGTCCCCTCCCTCGACGAATGCCGCGACGACCCGCTGGCGTTCAACCGGCTCACGTTGCTGATGTACCGCGAGTCCAACCCCCACTGCGGCAAGCGCCTCGTGCAGCGCCACGGCACGCGCGCGGTGGTGCAGAACGCGCCCGCCGCGCCGCTCGACACCGCCGGCATGGACCGCCTGCACGAGCTGCCGTTCGCCCACGCCCCCCACCCCTGCTACCGCGAGCCGATTCCCGCGCTGGAGAGCATCCAGGGCTCGGTCACCGTCAACCGCGGCTGCGCGGGCGGGTGCAGCTTCTGCGCGCTGACGATCCACCAGGGCAAGGACGTCACCTCCCGGTCCACCGAGAGCGTGCTGCGCGAGCTGGAGGCGATGACCCACCGCCCCGGCTTCAAGGGCATCGTCTCGGATCTCGGCGGCCCCACCGCCAACATGTTCCACATGCACTGCACCAGCGAGGCGGCGAACAAGGTGTGCCGGCGGGTGTCGTGCCTGCACCCGGTGCGCTGCAAGCACTACGGCACCGACCACAAGCCCTACCTCGACCTGCTGCGCAAGGCGCGGGCGATGCCAGGGATCAAGCGGGTCTTCGTCAACTCCGGCATCCGCTACGATCTCGCCGCCCTCGATCCGGAGTTCGTCGAGGAGCTCGCCGTCCACCACACGCCCGGGCAGCTGTCGGTGGCCCCCGAGCACGCCGGCGAGCGCGCGCTGCAGATGATGCGCAAGCCCGACGTCGCCTACTTCACCGCGTTCATGGAGCGCTTCCAGCAGGCCACGGCCGACGCGGGCAAGGAGCAGTACCTCGTCCCCTACTTCCAGTGCGCCCACCCGGGCGTGGGCCCGGAGGAGACGATCGCGTTGGCGCTGTACATGAAGTCCAAGGGGCTGCGCCCGCGCCAGGCTCAGATGTTCATCCCCACGCCGGCCACCATCGCCACGGCGATCTTCGTGTCGGGGGTCGACCCCTACACCAAGGAAGACATCTACGTGGCCCGCGGCAGCATGGAGCGATCGCGCCAGCGGGCGCTGCTGTTCTACTGGAAGCACGAGGAGGCGCCCCACGTGCGCGAGGCGCTCATCGCCTGGGGACGCCAGGACCTGATCGGGCGCGGTCCCGACCACCTGGTGCCCCCGGGGCCGGCGTTCGGCGCGTGGCAGCGGCGCGGCGGCAAGCCCGGATCGGTGCGCTACGACACGCACATGGGGATGAAGGTCGAGCGCGCCACGGCCGATGAGGAGCGCGAGGAGTCGTGGGAGGCGGTCGCCGAGGCCCGCGCATGACGGCGTGCCGTGCTGCCATGGCCCGTCCCCCACGCTAGATACCGCCCATGAACAGCAAGACCTCCGACCCCACCGTCCCCCTGGCGCCCCACGAGCGGCTCCGCGGCTGGGGGGGCATGTCGGCACCGGGACGTGAGATCCGCTCGGAGGACCTGCGCGCCGTCACCGAGGGAGCCGTGCTCTCCCGGGGTCTCGGCCGCTCCTACGGCGACGCCAGCCTGCCGCCGCCGGGCGTCACCGAGGTGGTCGGCACGTCGCTCGCCGACCGCATGCTCGCCTTCGACCCGGCCACGGGCGTGCTGCGTGCCGAGGCGGGCCTGTCGCTGGCGGCGCTCGCGCGGGCCTTCCTGCCCCAGGGCTGGTTCACGCCGGTCTCCACCGGCACGTGGTTCGTCACCCTGGGCGGCATGGTCGCCAGCGACGTCCACGGCAAGAACCACCACGTCGCCGGCACGATCGGGCGTCACCTGCGCAGCCTCGTCGTGCGGCTGCCGTCGGGCGAGATCGTCACGTGCTCGCGCGACCAGCACCCCGAGCTGTTCTTCGCCTGCCAGGGCGGCATGGGCCTGTTCGGCCACATCCTCGAGGTCGAGCTCGCGCTGGAGAAGATCCCGTCGCCGTGGGTGTGGCAGGAGTCCTACCAGTGCCCCGACCTCGACAGCCTGCTCGACACGCTCGAGGCGTCGGCGTCGTGGCCGATGACCGCGTGCTGGATCGACACGCTGGCCACGGGCGGCTCGTTCGGGCGCGGCCTGGCGATGCGCGGGCGCTGGGCGGAGCGCCGGGAGGCCCCACCGCGGATGCCGGCACCGGGCCTGTCGCCCACCGTGCCGTTCGACGCCCCGTCGTGGACGCTCAACGACCTGTCGATGAAGGCGTTCAACTTCGTCTGGTACCACAAGCAGCTGCGCGAGGCGGCGATCGGGCCGGTCACGCCGCACGCGTGGTTCACGCCGCTCGACGCGGTGAAGCACTGGTCGCGCGCCTACGGCAAGCGCGGCTTCACGCAGCACCAGGCGGTGATCCCGCGCGAGGCCGGCCGCGACAAGGTGCGCGGCTTCCTCGAGATCCTGTCGCGGCGCGGCGGCACCGGCTTCCTCTGCGTCGTCAAGGACTGCGGCCCGCAGGGCGAGGGCCTGCTGTCGTTCCCCCGCCCGGGCACGTCGGTGGCCCTCGACCTGCCCGTCAACGACGGCATCCAGGACCTCATCGACGAGCTCAACCGCTACGTGATCGACGTCGGCGGGCGCATCTACCTCACCAAGGACGGCTACACGCGCCGCGAGCACTTCGAGGCGATGGAGGCCGAGCGCCTGCCCGCCTTCCACGCGGCGCGCGACCGCTGGGATCCGGAGCGGCGCCTGCGCTCGGCGATGTCGGTGCGGTTGTTCGGGGATCCGGTCGGGCCCGCGACCACCACGGGGGCCGGCCGATGAGGGTCGCCGTCCTCGGCGCCACGCGCGGCATGGGCCGTGAGGTGGCCCGCCGCCTGGCCGAACGGGGCGACACGCTCGTCGTCCTCGCCCGCGACGCCGGCGCCGGCGAGGCGATGGCCACCGACCTGCGCATCCGGGGCGCGCGCGACACCGCGTTCGTCCCGTGCGACCTGGCCGACCCCACCACGTTCGCGCCGGCGCTCGACGCCGCCACCGCGTTCCTGCACCAGCTCGACGCCGTCGTGGTCACCGCCGGCCTGTTCGGCACGCAGGAGCAGCTCGAGGACGACCTCGACCTGTGCGCCCGCGTGCTCGACGTCGACTTCACCAAGACCATCCTGTTCTGCGAGCACGCCCGCACGCGCCTGCTGGAGCGCGGCGGCGGCACGCTGGTGGTGTTCAGCTCGGTGGCCGGCGACCGCGGCCGCAAGACGACGGGCCTGTACGGCGCCACCAAGGCGGGCCTGTCGCACTACCTGGAGTCCCTCGACCACAAGTTCCGGTCGGCGGGCCTCGTCACGATCACCGTCAAGCCCGGCTTCATCCGCACCGGCATGACGGCCGGCCTCAAGGAGGCCCCGTTCGCCGCCGACGCCGACGACGTCGCGCCGCTGGTGGTCAAGGCGATGGACCGCGCTGCCCCGGTGGTCTACACGCCGCGCATCTGGCAGCTCGTGATGCTCGTCATCCGCTACCTGCCGCGGTTCGTGATGCGGCGGGTCGGCTTCTAGCGCCGAAGGCCTCAGCCCAGCGGCCGCGCCACGACGAGGTCGAAGCGCAGCGAGCCCGTCACCGTCAGGCCCCCGGCGGCTTCGAGCACCCGCGCCTCCAGGCGCGCGAGGTAGTCCGGATCGCCCGAGCGCGCGGCGTAGGCCTGCACGAAGCTCACCGAGCACAGGAAGCCGACGACCTCCTCGGGCTCGAACGCCACCCGCTCCACCAGCTCGGTGGCCAGCTCGGTGCGCAGCACCGGGCAGGCCTGCACGGCGCGCGAGGTCCACCCGTGGGCGCGGAGCCGCGGGTGCCGCAGCTGGTCCCAGCCCATCGCGAGCTCGTCGTCGACGAGCGCCCCGAGCGGGCCGTCGAACGCGGGCATCTCCAGGCGCCACGCCGCGAGCAGGCCCGTTGGACGCAGCCAGCGCGCCACGTCGGGCAGCACGTGGTCGACGTCCATCCAGTGCAGCGCCGACGCGATCGTGACGGCGTCGACGGTGTGATCGGCGAAGCCCACGTCGCCCGCGCGGAGCGGCAGACGCTCGACGTTGTCGGGTGGATCGGGCCAGTCGAGCAGGGCCACGTCGGGCTCGACGGCGAGCACGCGGTCGAAGCGGCGGGCGAGCACGCGCGTGGCCGCGCCCGTGCCGGCACCCAGGTCGATCGCGAGCTCGCGGGACGGGCCCCACTGGTCGTCCAGGAGGGCCCACAGGGTCGGCGGGTAGGGCGGCCGCCACCGGTCGTACGCCTCGCGCGCGCTGTCGCCGTGGCCCCCGTTCGTCACCCTGCCCTCCCCGACCGGTACCGCACATCTTGCGGTGCCCCTAATTCGGTTGTTGCATGGCCATCTGTCGCCGATCTCAGAAGAATCGGTATCCGACACCGATCGACAGTGTCGGCGTCACCACCGACACACGGTACCGGTCGGCCACCGCGTCGGCGGTGCTCGCGTCGGTCCCCGCCGGCTGCTCGGCCGACGACGACGACGCCACCCCGAACGCCCCGCCCGCGTCGATGCGGAGCACGAGGTGGTCGTCGACGAGGTGCTCGTAGCCGACGTCGACCACGACGAGGTGGGTCCATGCGGTCACCGGGACGCGCCGCTGGGCGGTCGCGGCACCAAAGCCGAAGGTCGGCGCCGGCACCGTCCACTGCTCCGCCCCGCGCAGCACCACCGAGCGCCAGCCGACGTCCACCACCCACCCGATCCGGGCGAGCGGACGCCAGCCCACGTCGGCGCCGAACGCCACGGCCGGGGCCGTCGACAGCTCCACGGCCGCGACCTCCCCGCGCCAGGCGTCCGCCTGCGGCCACGCCGACAGGTACGCGTCCGGGAGCCACCCGGCGTCGATGCCGAACCGCACCCGGTGGGGCCCCTCGGCCTGCACCCGTCCGCCGACGTGCACCGGGAGCGTGCTCCGGGCGATCACGTCGAGGTGGACGTCATCCGGTACGCCGGCCCACGCGGTGGAACCGAGACACAGCACCAGCGCTGGGGACAGGGGACGACGCATGCCCTGTCCTTCGGCGCGCCGCCCCGCCGCTTCAGCCGATCAGCGGCGACCGACGGTCTGCCCGGCGGCCTGTTCGACCGCCTCGACCACCATGCCCGGCGTGATCACCTCGGGCAGCAGGATGGCGTCCTGCAGGCCCGTGGGCGGGATCACCACGTACATCGGCACGCCCGCGCGGCGGAACCTGGTGAGCCACGCCTGGATGGCCGGATCCTTGCGCGTGAAGTCGCCCTGCAGCGCGACGACCTCGTAGCGGCCCAGCGCCTCGCGGACCGTGGCCGTCTCGAGCACCGTGCGCTCGTTGACCTTGCACGACACGCACCAGTCGGCCGTGAAGTCGAGGAAGACCACGTGACCGCGCAGCTCCTCGACCCGCTCCGGGCTGAACGCCTGCCACGGGATGTGGTCGTCGTAGGCCACGTCGACCTGCACCGGGCTGCCGTCGACGCACGTGTCGGGCGGGGCCAGCTCCAGATCGAGGAAGCGCCACCCGGCCAGCACCACCACACCCAGGCCGACGGCGAGGGACTTGAGCTGGTCGCCGGGATCCGCGGCCACGCCGCCCCAGTGCCCGAAGATCCACGCCCCCATCGACACGGCGGTGAGGAACACCAGGAAGCTGATCCCGCCGTCGGTGCCCACCAGGCCGAAGAGCACGCTGACCAGCCACACCGTGGTGAGCATCAGCGTGAAGCCCAGGAACTGCTTGAACGACTCCATCCACGCGCCCGGTGCGGGCAGGAACCGGTAGACGGCCGGCACGAAGGCCACCACCAGGAACGGTGACGCCAGCCCGAGGCCCACCATCAGGAAGATGAGCACGAGCAGGTAGGTGGGCGCGGCGAACGCGAACGCCGTGGCCGCACCGAGGATCGGCGCCGAGCAGGGCGTGGCCACCAGCGTGGCGAACACGCCGGTGAAGAAGTAGCCGGCCGGGCCCTCCTTGCTCGACAGCTCGTGGGCCGAGCCCGTGCCGAACGCCGGGATCTCGAACACGCCGAACAGCGACAGCCCGAACAGGAACACCAGCGACGCGAGCCCGGCCACGTAGCCCGGGTACTGCATCTGGTAGCCCCACACGACGTCCTGCCCGAGCACGCTGCGCAGCACCCACACGCCCAGCGCCAGCGCCAGGAAGCTCACGAGGATGCCGGCCGTGTACATCATGCCGGCCTGGCGCTTCTCGCCGTCGGAGATGCCGCCCTGCTCGACGAGGCCGTACAGCTTGAGCATCAGCACCGGCAGCACGCACGGCATCACGTTGAGGATGAGCCCGCCGACGAAGGCCAGCCCCAGGTTGGACAGCAGCAGCGTGATCGACCACGCCGCCGGGCCGACCGGGTTGCCGGGGCCCTCCGGGGGCCCGGGATCGCCGACGTCGATCGGCGCCGCGGCGGCGACCGGGGCGGTGAACGCGCGGCACGCCGGATCGCTGGACGCCGCGACGATGGTGCCCTTGTCGGCCCAGTTCATCTCGGCCAGGGCCAGGGCGTGCACCGTGGACCCGTCGACGTCGACCTGGAGCAAGGCCCCGGCGACGTCGTGTTCGGGGAGCTCGTCGGCGAAGGCGGACCCCCCGACGGCGACGAGGAAGCCGTCGTCGTCGGGCACGATCCTGCGGGTGTCGAGGAAGACGTTGCTGCCCGCGACCGCCGCGGCCGTGGGCCACATGCCCTCGGGTGTGGTGAACGCGAGCGTGTGGCCCTGCTTGGGGTGGACCGCGACGACGACCTGGAGCTGCCCGTCGGGCACCACCGGATCGGTGCACTGGACCACCTGGACGTCGAGACCCGCGACGTCCTCGGCGCGCACCGGCCAGTGACCCCGGTAGTAGTCGAACAGCGGCTTGTGGGGGCCGTCGGTGGCGGCATCGGCCACCTGCACCGTGGTGGTGACGTCGGCCTCGCCCGGGATGCACGACGACTTGCACACGAGCCAGCTGACGTGGGCCGACACGGTGAGCGGGCCCGCCGGCACGTCGTCGGGCAGGACGACGTCGAGCTCGTGCAGCACCTGGTCGGAGTAGCCGTAGGACGTGATGACGTCCTGGACGAACTGCTCGGGCAGCACCCAGGTGCGGTCGCGCACGGTGGCGCCGCCGGCGACGCCCTCGGGCAGCGTGAGCGTGACGTCGGTGGGCAGGCCGATGTCGCCGGGGACCACCCAGTAGGTGTGCCACTCCGGGTCCTGGATCATCTGCACCCCGAGCGACAGCGTGCCGCCAGGCGCCACGGTGGCCTGCTCCGCGAGCAGCCGGACCTCGACCGGGTGGCGCTGATCGCCCACGGCCGGAGGCCGCACGACCGCCCCCTCGGGCAGCGCGCTCGCGTCGATCGCAGGCGCGTGCGCACCCGCGCCGCCCGCGCCACTGGCGAGCGCAGGCGCGGCGGCCAAGGTGAGTCCCAGCGCCACCAGGACCTGCGTGCCATGCCCGATCATGGGCCCTCCCGAGACGAACGCCCCCTTCTATCCTGGCACACCTTCGGGGTCGTCCCCCGTGACGCCTGGATACGGATCCCGTACGTCCGGTGACGCGGACCCGGACGCTGCCATTGGCACGTCCCGTGCGAATCCACGGGGCAAGAGCCGGCCCACCGACGGGGCCGGGGGGAGTGACCTCATGCCCGCCTTCCACAAGATCCTCGTCCCCCTCGACAGCTCGGAGCTGTCCGAGCGCGTGCTCGACGCTGCCCTCGGCACCGCTGCGTGGTCGGGTGCCGAGCTGATCCTGCTGCACGTGATGCCCGAGGGCGCCAGCCTCGAGCACGAGACGTCGACGACCGACCTCAACGTCATCGATCAGGAGATCGACGACATGCTCGCCAAGGCCCGGGCCCGCGGCACGAGCGCCCTGCTGCCCGACCGCTCCCGCGTGCGCGCGGAGGTGCGCGCCGGCAACGTGGTCGACGCGATCGCCGCAGCCGTCGAGGAGCTGATGGTCGACCTCGTCATCATGGGCACGCACGGCCGCAAGGGCGTGGTGGAGATGGTCACGGGCTCGACCACCGAGCAGGCGCTGCGGCGCGTGCCGGCGTCGGTCTTCGTCGTCCGCCCGCAGGGCTACCCCTACCTGCGCGACTGACGCTCGCCCCCTACCGCACCAGCACGGCGCGGTGCACCACGCCCTGCTGGTCGGGCGACACCGTGCGCTGGCGGACGAACGCGCTGCACGACAGGCCGGTGGCCGAGGCGCAGATCGGCGTCGGGTACATCAGGTTGTCGCCGAGCGCGTCGTTGCACGCGGTGAGCCGCGCGCACGCGACGGTGTCGTCGAGGGCGTCCCACGTGGCGATGGCCTGACCACCGCCGATCGGCAGCTCCATCGGGTGGAACAGCCCCAGGTAGTGGCCGACCTCGTGGGCGATGGTCTCCGACAGCAGGCGCGCCTCCTCGTCGGTGAACACCCCGTCGCGCCCGGCCACGTCGCCCACGCTCACGAGCACGGCGCTGCGGTCGGTGCCCGGCAGCGGGCCCGGGATGCCCCCGGACACGCCGAAGACGTTGGCGCCGTCGGACACGTCGCTGACGAGGATCACCGACACCGAGCGCAGGGCCTTGTCGCCGACGGCGTCGAGGTAGGCGTCGGCGTCGCCGAAGCCGGGGCTCGCGAGCGCGGCGGGCCCGTCCCACGTGCGCTCGACCGCGTCGACGGTGATGCCGATCGGCCCGTAGACGTCGTCGCGCCAGATCTCCAGTGCGCGCGACACGCCGCTGGCCAGATCGGCGTCGTCCTGCAGGCCACCGGCCCAGACGATGTCGGCGTGCAGCACGCCGCTGGTCAGGTCGCTGTCGCGCTTGACCGCGACGGTGACGTCCAGTGGCGCCCGAGCCGCGCTGAAGCGGGTCTCGACCGTCCACGTGCCCGGCGTGAGCGGGGCGTCGAACGCGTCGATCGGCCAGGCGATCGTGATGACGTCCGCGTTGAACCCACCGTTGGTCTTGTTGCGATCGGCCGTCCACCAGTCGGAGGCCTCGTAGACGATCTCGCGCTGGGGGTTGCGGATGCGCGCGGCGTAGCCCGCCTCGTCGCCCACCAGCGCGGTGAGCGACAGCTGCGTGTCGCCGTCCTCGACGGGCACCGCGGCGACGAACTTGCGCGCCGGCCCCACCGAGGTGCTCGTGCGGAACACGAGCAGGTCGTCCTCGACGCTGCTGTCCCAGCCCACGCAGCCCGACGCCGCCAGCACCGCGCTGCACACCGCGACGCGACGCCGCAGACGCATGCCGACGCTGGATGCCCCGCCGGGCCGCAGCTCCGTCACGGGACGGCGGCCCACGCGGCGGTGACCGCCGGATCGTCGCACGTCTTGACCACCGGCTTCTGGCTCGGATCGGTGGCGCCGACCTCGGTGGACTTGGCGAGCAGCTGGCACGCCGTGGACGGCGGCGCGACGCGCAGGATCTCCTTGGCGAGCTTCGCGGCGTCCTTGGCCCGGTCGGCCGCGAGCAGGGCCGCGTAGCCCCACGCCGCCGTCTCCAGCCCGCCGGTCTGCTGCTTCCAGATCGCGAGCCAGGCGATCGGGTCGTCGACGAGCCGTCCGGCGTCGGCCCACTTGCCGCGCTCGGCGAGCATGTAGAACAGGTTGGGCGCCTGGGCGGCGGTGAGCTCCTTCTTCGCCGGGTCGTCCTTGACCGTGTCGAACCAGGCGATCGTGCGGTCGTCGTCGCGCAGGATGCGGTTGAGCGCGACCCAGTCGTCGAGCGCGGCGCGCTCGCTGTCCTTGGCGGCGTCGAGGCCGTCGCGCAGCGCCACGACCTGCTCGCGGATCGCGTCGTCCTTGGCGGCGAGCACGCCCATGTCGTGGACGATGCGCGTCAGGCGCGTGGCGCGCAGCTCGGTGGCGTCGGGGGGCACCTGCTCCCAGAGCATCTTGGCGACGGCGAACGCGTCGTCGAGGCGGTTGCCGCAGTAGTGCATCTGCACCACGTCGAGCCAGCGGGTGATGGTGTTGCCGTCGACGGTGTCGCCGAGCGAGGCGGCGACGGCGTCGCCGCGGGTGGTGCCCGACGCGATGTTGCCGAGCCACGCGGCGATGTCGGGGCCGGACTGGCAGCCGCACACGCGGTCGACCTGCACGCCGTCCTTGTAGGCCAGCGCCATCACGGCGGGCTGGAAGGCGTCGCCGACGAGGATGTCGGAGGCGTCACGACGGAAGGGGGCGGCGACCACGACGGTGTCGGGGTTGCCCTGGAGCCAGCCGCTGACGAGCGCGCTCGACCAGCCGTCGTCGTCGCCGGTGCAGGAGCCCTCCTTCATCAGCGTGACGATCGTGGTGCCCGCGGGGCGCTCGATCGCCACCTGCCACTCGGGCTTGGGGGGGGCCTTGGCCACGGCGACGGCCGCGACGCACAGCCCGACGGCGAACAGGATGGGACGCATGGATCCTCCAGGCTCCGGTCAGCGGTGCCTAACCCCCAGGGGTCAGGGCGGCGTCCCCTGCGCACCACCCGGCAGCCGCAGGTGACGGGCGAGCACGCCGTGGGTGAACGTCGGGCGCAGGTAGAAGCCGCGTGGGTTGTCGCGCACCCAGCCCTCCTCGCCCCGCACCCAGGCCCGCGACGACGCGCTCGCCGCCTTGGGCCGCACCTGCAGGACCTTGCCGTGACGGGCCGTGAGGTGCCAGAGCTCGCCCAGCGCCGCGAGGTCGGCGACGGCCTCCCAGTCCGCCCGCAGCAGGGCCTCCTCCTCGGCCGACGGGTGCCACACGAACGGCGTGCCCACCACCCGATCGCCGGGGGCGTCGTCGCCGACGACGGGCACCCAGAGCACGGCCGACAGCTTGTGCCGCACCCACGAGCTGTCCCAGTCGCGCTCGAGCGAGCCGTCGAGCGGCAGGGTGCACACGTAGGTGGACTCCCGCGGGCGCCCTGTGGCGTCGACGGGCAGCGTCTTGAGCTCGATGCCCAGGTGGGGGAAGTCCGGCAGCGCGCGGCTGCTCGCCGTGGCGCCCAGGGCGGTCTCGACGAGCTGGCCGATCCAGCCCTTGTGGCGCCGCAGGTCGTCGGGCACGGGCAGGCCGAAGCGCGCTGCCACGGCG
>JACKEP010000043.1 GCA_020632915.1 Alphaproteobacteria bacterium
CCGTCGCCGGTGCCGGGCTGTGGCGGCGGCGCGCAGCTCGACCTCGACCGACCGGGCCTGCTCGGGATCACGCGGGCGGACGCGAACGGCACCACGCAGGTGCGGGTCACCGTCCCGCCGTCCGTGACAGGACGGGTGCTAGCCCTTCAGGCGGTCGTCGAGGGCAGCTGCGCGGTCACGAACGTGCTGGTGCGAACCGGGGCGTGAGGTGCGGCCGGTGGCGTGTGAGCGTCGTGGAACGCCGACTCACGCCGTGGTGGCGTCGGGGATGGCCTGGGGGATGCGCAGCGGCCACGGGCCGCGGTGGTCCAGCGCGAACCCCAGAGCGCGCCCGTGGTCGAGGATGCGCTCGAAGTCGAGGCTGATCGTGGCGCCGGCCTTCTCGGTGACCTCGTCCTCCGTGGGCAGGTCGAAGTCGTCGGCGCCGAACCGCAGGCCTTCGAGGGCGTCTTCGTTCTTCGTGAGGACCGAGGTGCGGATGTGCACGATGTTGTCGAGGAAGATGCGGCTGATCGCGAGCCAGCGGAGGTACTCCGACGTGGGCACCTCGGCGCCGCCGAGCTCGGTGTGGAACGGCTTGTACGTCCAGCAGAGGAAGCTGGCGAGGCCGCGGTCGTGCGCGTCCTGGAACCGGCGGAGCCGATCGAGGTGGACCAGGCGCTCGTCGAGGGTCTCGTCGAAGCCGATCACCATGGTGGCCGTCGACCCGAGGCCGGCATCGAGGATGGCCGCCTGCGCGGCGTAGTAGTCCTCGACCTTGTACTTGAGCGGCGAGTGGCGCCGGCGGAAGCGGTCGTCGAGGATCTCGGCGCCGCCGCCGGTGATCCAGCGCAGGCCGGCGTCGCGCAGCCGGGCCGCGCCCTCGGCGTAGGACACCTTGCTGACCTTGCACACGAACATCAGCTCGGCGACCGTGAGGCCGTAGAACTCGAGGGCGTCGCCGTATCGGGCGCGGATGCGGCCGAACAGCTCGGCGTAGTCGTCGACGCGCAGGTCGGGGTGGAAGCCGCCGTTGAACCCCACCAGTGTGCCGCCGTGGCCGAGCACCGTGTCGATGCGGGCGCAGAGGGCGTCGAAGTCGAGCAGGTAGGCGCCGTCCTGGCCGGGCAGCCGGTAGAAGGCGCAGTAGTCGCACTTGGCGACGCAGACGTTGGTGTAGTTGACGATGGCCATGATGAGCCACGTCGCGCGCCGCGGCGGGTGGAAGCGGTCGCGCACGGCCGTGGCGAGCTCGGACAGCAGGTCGTCGCTCGCGTGGGTGTAGAGGAGCGCGGCCTCGTCGACCGTGAGGCGACCGCCCGCGCGGATCCGGGCGGCGACGGGAGCGAGTTCGGCGTCGGGCATCGGGCCTCCGGCGGACACGGGTCGTAACGTGCGGGCGCGGGATCAGGGGTGCAGCAGGCCGGCGCGCCATGCGGCGAACCGGACCGGGCGGACCACGGCGGCGTCGCGTTCGGCGGCGAAGCGTTCGGGCCAGTGGGTGGCCAGGGCGTCCAGGCGACCGCGGGGCTTGGCGTTGACCTCGATGAGGTGGGGCCGTCCGTCGGGGTCGAGCACGACGTCGAGGCCGAGCTCGCCGAGGTCGTCGCCCCCCGGACAGGCGGCCAGGGCGTCGGCCGCCGCCACGGCGAGGGCGTGGACCGCTCGCTGTCCGTCGGGGCCGACGTGGGCGTCGAGCGGTTCGACGGCGGCGCCCCGCGCGTGGTTGACCACAGGGTCGTCGTGGCCGACGCGCGCGGCCGCCGTCGGCACCACCCAGACCCCGCCGACGTCGCGCTGGACGAGGACACGCACGCTCACGCCGGAGGTGCCGCTCGGCGGCGGCACGGCGCGCTGCAGCACCCACCCGCTGGCGTCGGGGAGCGCCTCGCCGCGGCGCACCAGCCGCACCCCGCGGCCGAACGCGCCGAAGCGCGGCTTGAGGAACGCCGCACCCCACCCGTCGAGCGCCTCGCGGGCGATGGGGCCGTCGTGGGGGTCGACGACCGGCGGCATGGCGACGCCGGCCGCCTCGAGGAGGCGCTGGCTCACCAGCTTGTCGCGGCAGGTGACCACCAGGGACGGCGGGTTGACGACGGGCGCGGGACCGAGGTGGGGCAGGAGGGCCGTCCACGCCTCGGGGCGGTCGCCGTCGGGGAACCGGTGCAGCCAGGCGTGCACGCGCGCCCCCCGGACGGGCTGCCACGCGGCCACCCCCTCGACCGTGCGGACGGCGGCGCCGACGGCACCGTGGGGGCCGGGCACGCCGACGAGCACGTCCACCCCCCAGGCGCGCGCCGCGAGCGCGGCGCGGCCGAACGCCGTCGCCCTCGGGTCCGACGGCGCACGACCCGGCGCCAGCGGGAACAGGATGCCGACGGTGTGCATGGTGGGCGCGCCCCCGGGGGCGCTCGTCTACGCTCGCCGTGTGGGCCGCGCCACCTCGGTCGCAGGCGGGCCGACCGGGGCCGGGGTGCGAGGCGGACGGTACCGGATGGCGGTGCTATGGTTCGGTGGCCTTCGGGAGACCTGCATGCACCGCCTCGCGCTCTGTGCCTTCGTCCTGTCCGTCGGGTGCACCAGCACCACGGCCGACAAGGACACCGACACCGACACCGACGCCGATACCGACACGGTCGACACCGACACGGTCGACACGGACACCGTCGACACGGTGGACACCGACGAGACGGACGAGACCGACGACACCGACGTGCCGACCGACCCGTGCCTCGCCCAGCCGGCGGTGATCTCCGTCGGCTCCGGGGAGACGGCCTTCGAGGCCCTGACCCCCGGTCAGGATCTCGAGATGTTCAACGGCCCGCAGGGCGGCTGGCACCACTGGGTGTCCGTCCACGCCGACAACGTCCCCGAGTTCGTCATCCTGGAGTTCTGGGTCACCGACGTCGCCAGCGGCAGCGTCGTCACCATCTCCGATCCGATGCGCGCGCAGGTCCAGCTCGTCAGCGACACGCCCGGCACGTGGAACTGCTCGGGCTCCCAGGCCGGCCAGACCGCGATCCTCGACTTCACGCTGGCCGGCGCCACCGAGCCGACCGACTGGTCGGTGCTCTGCGGCGTGGAGATCGAGCTCGGCATGCGCGTCAAGACCCCCGAGGGCGTCGTGCTCGGGGAAGACACCCAGCGCGTGATCAGCCAGCCCGACCCGCGCAACGGCGTCCACTGCACGGCCGGTTGAGGTTCGTCATGCCCGCGATCCTGCGCACGTCCGCCGTCCTGCCGTGGTGTGTCGGCGCCTTCGTCGCCGCCGGCTGCGTGCAGGCCAACGACGGCGGTGACGGCACCGACACGGACGTCGTCGACACGAACGACCGCGACACCGACACCGACACGGTCGTCGACACCGACACGGTCGTGGACACGGACACCGTGGCCGACACCGACACCGACACCGACGGTGCGACCTCGCCCTGCGCCGACGCGCCGTTCGAGCTGACGCTGGGTACGGGCGCCCACGCCTTCGTGCCGACGTCGCCGGGCGACGACGTGGAGCTGTTCCACGGCGTCCAGGGGGGCTTCCACGTCTGGGTCGGCATGCAGGTCGACCACAGCCCGGAGTTCGTGGGCGTGTCCATCCAGATCACCGACGTCACCACGGGCACGGTCATCACCGACGGCGGCACCGTGACCGGGCGCGTGCAGCTGGTGAGCGACACGCCGGGCACCTGGGCGTGCTCGGGCACCCTGTGGGGCGTCGAGGGTCGCCTCGATCTGACACAACTCGGTGGTGCCTACGACGGATGGGAGCAGATCTGCGGCAAGCCGCTCGACATCGCGGTCACGGTGAGCGACGGGGACGGGGGCGCGTTCCTCGGCGCCCAGACCCTGCGCATCACCGCCCAGCCCCCTCCCGAGTTCGGCGTCCCGTGCACGGTCGAGTGAGGCGCGTGATGGCTTCCAGGTTCTGGCTCGTGACGCTGGTGTCCGTCCTCGGCGGGTGCCCGGCGGCCCCGTCCGACGACACCGACACCGACACGGACACCGTCGACACCGACACCGACGTGGTCGACACCGACGTGGTCGACACCGACGTGGTCGACACGGACACCGACACCGACACCGACACCGACACCGACACCGACGCGGTCGACACCGACGAGGACACCGACACCGACACCGACGAGGACACCGACACCGACACCGACACGGTGCCGGTCGATCCGTGCAGCGTGAGTCCCGCCGAGGTCCACGTCGGCGGCGGCGCGCGGTTCTTCGAGCCCATCGTGCCCGGCCAGGATCTCGAGATCTTCCACGGCATCCAGGGCGGCTGGCACCACTGGGTGGGCGTCGACGTGCGCTACACGCAGGACGAGTTCGTCCGGGTGTTCGCGACGCTGACCGACGTCGCCACGGGCATCCACCCCACGTTCCAGGACCCGCTCGAGGCGGTCGTCCAGCTCGTGGGGCCCGTGCCGGGCAACTTCCAGTGCGCGGGCACCGCGTTCGGCCTCCAGCACGAGCTGGACTTCACCACGCTGGGTGGCGCGTTCAACGACTGGAGCGTGATGTGCGGCACGCTGCTCGACATCCACGTCGAGGTCTTCTCGATGGACGGCAGCCGGCTCATCGGCAGCGACACCGTGCGCGTCACCAGCCAGCCCTACCCGGGGGACGGGCCCTACTGCGTCCCGTGAGGCGTCTCGGCGTGCGCCGCCGTGCGTCGCCGTGAGTCTCCGTGAGGGTGCATGGAACGGGCGATACCGGGCTCACGCCGCGGGCGTCGGTCCGAACCACAGGTCGTGGGCCCAGCGCAGGGCGTCGCCCCAGAGCACGTCGTAGACGCCCATGCTCAGCAGCGTGAGCTGCACCACGAACAACGCGCCGACGACGACCATGCCGAGGAATGTCGCCTGCTTGAGGCGCCGCAGGGGTGCCCGGGCGGTGGGGGGCAGGTAGCCCGACTCGACGCGGTCGAGCTCCCGGTCGGCCACGGCCGAGGCGCCGAGGACCACCAGACCGCCGGGCACGGCGCTGCACGCCATGCCGAGGACCGCCATCGCGAGGCCGCCGAGCAGCAGGCCCACCACGAGGCGGGTGCGTGGCTGCGGCGCGCCGGCGCTGCCGAACAGCTCGTCGATGTCGTCGGTCATGCGCCCACCACGCGCGCGAGGTGATCGGCGCGCGCACTCAGGCCGTCGGTGTCGGCGTGCAGCAGGCCGCCCTCCGCCTTGCGCAGCAGGCCGTCCTCGACGAGCACGGCGATGGCGTTGTGGAGGTTGACGTTGCCGAACGACTCGGGACGTGACGCCGTGCCGTCGGCGAGCCACGCCTCCTGGGCCGCCAGGATCTCCTTGGACAGCGTCTTGCCGTCCGGGTGGCGGTCGCCCAGACGTGCCGCGGCCCGCGCGACGAGGAGGTAGGACTCGAGCACGCTGCGGACGATGCCGTGGACCTCGCCGATGCGGGCGGCGTCGACGACCTTCCAGCCGCCGTCGTCGGTGGCCGCGACAGCCCCGTGGTGGGCGAGGGCGGCGAGCGCCCGATCCAGGCGTTCGGACGGGCTCACGTCCGGATCGACCACCAGCTCACGTCGCAGCATGGTCACCAGCGTGTCGAACGGCGCCGCGAGATCGTCGGCGACGAACGTGTCGGTTTGCACCGCGCGGATCGCCGCGGCGGCGAGGCCCGGCAGGGCGACGTAGTGCAGGATCTGGTTCTTGTGGAAGTCGAGCAGGGTGCGGCGCTCCGGCACGATGTCCCACACGCGCTCGCCGCCTTCCAGGCACCGCAGCTGGCCGTCGCGGAGGAAGCGGTCGAGGGCCTGGGCGATGGCGGGGTCGAAGCGCTCGAGGGAAGGGGACTCCAGGGCGCCCTGGAACGCCAGCAGCTCCCGGAACCGGTGGGTGCGCGCGACGAGGTCGGCGTGACCGATGCCCTGGCGGTGGTGCACCAGCAGCGCGAGCGCCGTCAGGGCCGTGGGGAGCACCACCATCACGCTGCCGATCCGGTGGACGATGCGCTCGCCCGCGGCCTTGAGGCGGTCGTCGTGCACGGGCTTGTCGAGCTCGCGCCAGTCGTCGCCCACCACCTCGGAGGCCTTGAGCGGCTCGCCGATCCGCAGGTAGACGCGCCCGAAGCGCCGCCAGAGCACGCTGCGGGCGCGCAGCAGCGCCCCCATCGACTCCTTCTGCTTCTCCTTGCCGCTCAGCTCGGACTCGTAGGCCCGCTCCTCGGCCACCTGTTCGTAGGCGATGGCCACGGGCAGCAGCGTGATCTCGTGGTTCTTCGGAGCGGCCTCGGCGGCCTCCAGGACCATGTCGAGCACGCCCAGGCGGGGTGGGAGGAGCCGACCCGAGCGGGTGCGGCCCCCCTCGATGAAGAACTCGACCGTGTAGCCGTGGAGCAGCAGCTCACGCAGGTAGCGGCCGAACACCTTGGCGTGGACGCGCTCGCCCGTGAAGCTGCGCTTGATGAAGAAGCCGCCGCAGGCCCGCAGGACGTAGTGCACCGGCCAGATGGCGAGGTTGATGCCGGCCACCACGTGGGGGACGATCATGTCGTCGTAGAACAACACCCACGACAGCAGCAGGTAGTCGAAGTGGGACTTGTGGCACGGCACGAGGACCGCGGTGCCCTCGCGCGTGGCGGCGCGGATGCGCTCGAGGTCCTCCGGCCGGATGTCGTAGCCGTTGAACACCCGCGTCCAGATGGGCTTCATCGCCAGCGACAGGAAGCGGATCATCGTCCACGAGAAGTTGGCGGCGATGCTGTCGAACTCCTTGGACATCTCGGCCTGCACGCTGTCGACCGGTCGGGACTGGAGGCGGGCCTCCTCCTCGGCGAAGCGGCGCATCGGCGGCGCGTCGAGCACCAGGCCCTTGAGCACCGGGCGCGGCAGCAGGCTCGGGCCGCGCACGACGCGACCTTCCCGCTTGAGGAAGCGACGCAGCAGGGTGCGGAGGCTGTCGAGCTGGCGGTCCGGGGCAGCCCGGCGCGTGAACGCGGCGAGGTCGAGGGGCTCGCCCACCTGCACGAACGGGGCCTGCTTGCCCGAGCCCAGGTAGAGCCCCGTGAGCTTGGTGAGCAGGGACGGCGTCTCGCGGGAGCCGAGCAGGAACGTGCGCGCGGCCGTGGGCTGGTTCTCGGGGGCGCGGTCCCACACCGTGATCACCGGCACCAGCTGGATCGGACGCTCCGAGCGGGCCTGGGCGTCGAGCAGCGCACGCAGCGGGTCGTCGGCGGGGGTGGGGGGCGCTTCGCCGCTGCGCAGGAACACGGTGACCGTGCTGCCCTCGGCCACGGCGCGAGCCAGCCACCCCGAGGTGACCGGATCGGGCGTGCGCCCGAGGCGCCAGCGGCTTCGCCACCGCGCGAACACGTCGCGCCACGCGTCGAAGACGGGCTGCCACGTGAACGACCGTGAGCCGTTCGCCCAGACCGACAGCGGCAGCCGGCGCCGGTTGAGCACGGCGTTGAGCGTGAGGTGGTCGAGCACCGAGCGCGTGAGCAGCACGTAGACCACCGGCCCCTTCGCGACGGCCTCCTGGATGCGCTCGACGGAGTGGTCCTCGAAGCGGACGTGCTCCATTGCCCACCCAAGCCCGAGGATCCGGTAGAACCAGCCGAACCGACGGATCATGGCCGAGCCGTAGCGGATCGGCCGGTCGTCCCGCGGCGCGGGGAGCTCGGGCCCGTCGGCGGGGCTGCGTTCGGTGGTCACGACCGCGCCTCCCGTCAGGCTTCCGCGTCGGTGTCGGTGTCGGGCACGTCGGTGTCGGTGTCGGTGTCCTGGACGTCGGTGTCGGTGTCCTGGACGTCGGTGTCGTCGGTGTCCTGGACCTCGGTGTCGACCTCGGCGGGCGGGACGTCCACCCAGCCCGCGGGCGCCTCGCACCCGAGGTAGATGTCGGTGCCGTCGCCGACGCCGTCGCCGTCGACGTCGGGGTAGAACGCCGTGCGCGGGTCGCAGTTGGGCGGCTCCCCGGGATCGAGGAAGCTGCACCCGGTCGCGAGCACGACCGGCAGCAGCAGGGCGGGGATCGGGCGCGTCGAGATCACCACGTGCATCCAGGTTCGGACGCCTCGGACATAGCCCACCGCGGCGGTCACGACCGCGACGCGGCGAACGCGCTCTCCAGGTCGGCCAGCAGATCGCCGACGTCCTCGATGCCCACCGACAGACGGATGAGGCCGTCCTCGATGCCACGGGCCCGCCGATCGGCCTCGGGCACGCTGGCGTGGGTCATGCTGGCCGGCAGCTCGATCAGGCTCTCGACGCCGCCGAGCGACTCGGCCAGCGTGAACAGGCGCGTGGACGCGCAGACCTTCTCGGCCCGGGCGAGGTCGGCGTCGAGCACGAAGCTGATCATGCCGCCGAAGCCCGACATCTGCCGCGAGGCGACCGCGTGGCCGGGATCGCCCTCCCACATCGGGTAGTGCACGCGCTTGACCTCGGGGTGGCGGACCAGCCAGTCGACCACCTGGCGGGCGTTGTCCTGGTGGCGGGCCATGCGCACCGCCAGCGTCTTGATGCCGCGCAGGACGAGGAAGGCGTCCCACGGCCCGCAGACGGCGCCGACCGCGTTCTGGATGAAGTGCATCCGCTCGCCGAGGGCGGCCGTGCGGGCGACGGCGACGCCGCCGACGACGTCGGAGTGGCCGTTGAGGTACTTCGTGGTGCTGTGGACCACGAGGTCGGCGCCGAGCGTGAGCGGGCGTTGAAACACCGGTGTGGCGAAGGTGTTGTCGACCGCGAGCAGCGCGCCCACCGCCTTGCAGCGCGCCGCGATCGCCGCGATGTCGGCCACCTTGAGCAGGGGGTTGGTGGGCGACTCGAGCCAGACGAGATCGGCGTCGGCCGGGATCGCGTCGTCGGCGGGCGTGCCGGTCAGGTCGACGAACGTGAACCGGAGGTTGCGGTGGGCCATCACCTTCGTGAACAGCCGGTAGGTGCCGCCGTAGACGTCGTCGCCGCAGATGACGTGGGCGCCGGGCGGGAGCAGGTGGAGCACCGCCTCGGTGGCTGCCAGGCCGCTGCCGAACGCGATGCCCTCCGCCCCCTCCTCGAGGGACGCGACGCAGCGCTCCAGCGCCTCGCGGGTGGGGTTCTGGGTGCGGCTGTACTCGTAGCCGGTGTGGCGGGCGGGCCAGGTCTGCGCGTAGGTGGAGGTCTGGAACACCGGCTGCATCACGGCGCCAGTGACCGGCTCGTGGTGTTGACCGCCGTGGATGGCGCGGGTGGCCAGCGCGTCGGGGCGCTCGTTCGACTCGGACATGGCTACGCTCCCGCGCCCGTGACGCGCGCGATGTGGTCGATGATGTCGATGCGGGACAGCACGCTCACCAGGGCGCTGTCGGCGTCGAAGACGAGGGCGATCTTGACCTTGCGGAGCAGGTCGGTGACGACGGCGACCTCGGTGTCGAGATCGACGACGCAGTAGTTGTTGTCGGCGAGATCGCCGGCGGTCTGCCCCACCGACGGGCCGGTCTTGAGCGCCTCCTCCAGGAGCCGCTTCTCGTGGAGGACGCCCACGATCCGGCCGTCGCGCAGCACCGGCAGCTGGCTGATGCCGTGCAGGCGCATGAGCCCGATGGCCTCGGACACGCCCACCCGGTCGGACACCGTGATCGGGGGGTGGGTGTCGAGGGCGGCGAGGACGTCGCCGACGGTGCCCAGGCGCGCCTGGGGCTCGAGGTAGCCGTTCTCCTCCATCCAGGCGTCGTTGTAGATCTTGGACATGTAGCGGCTGCCGCTGTCGGGCAGCAGGATGACGACGTTCTTGCCCGCGACGTCGTGGTTGGCGAGCCACTTGACGGCACCGGCGACGGCGGCGCCGCAGGATCCGCCGACGAACAGGCCTTCCTCGCGGCAGAGGCGCCGCGTCATCTGGAAGCACTCCTTGTCGTTGACCCGCACCACGTCGTCGATGTGGGTGAAGTCGATGGTGGAGGGGATGAAGTCCTCGCCGATGCCCTCGAGCACGTAGCTGAAGGCCTCCGTCATCCGACCGGTCTTGAAGAAGTCGTAGTAGATCGACCCCACCGGATCGACGCCGACGATCTGCACGTCGGGGTTCTTCTCCTTGAGGTAGCGACCCACGCCCGAGACCGTGCCGCCGGTGCCGAGGCCGGCGATGAACACGTCGATCTTGCCGTCGAACTGCGCGTGGAGCTCGGGGCCCGTGGTGCGGTAGTGGGCCTCGGGGTTCGACGGGTTGTGGTACTGGTTGGCGTAGAACGCGCCCGGGGTCTCGTCGGCGAGGCGACGGCTGACCTTGTAGTAGGAGCGGGGGTCGTCGGGCTCGACGTTGGTGGGCGTGACGACCACCTTGGCGCCATAGGCCCGCAGGGCGGAGCGCTTCTCCTCGGACTGCTTGTCGGGCAGCACGAACACGGTCTTGTAGCCGCGGACGGCGGCCACCATGGCGAGGCCGGCCCCCGTGTTGCCGCTCGTGGCCTCGACGATCGTGGCGCCCGGCTTGAGCAGGCCCTCGGCCTCGGCGTCGTCGACGATCTGGGTGGCGATGCGATCCTTGACGGAGCCGCCGGGGTTCATGAACTCCAGCTTGGCGTAGACGTTGGCCTTGAGCCCCTGGGTGACCTTGTGCAGGCGTACGCAGGGGGTGTTGCCGATCGCGTCGGTGACGTGGTCGTAGACGAGGTGCACGGGGCCTCCGGCAGGGTGCATGGACCGCTGGGCGGTGGTCGGGCGGTCGGGCCGCCGCGGCCGAGGATGGGGTCGGGCTATCGCTCCGCACGACCGACCGGCAACCTGCCGTGCTAGGGTCGCGCCGTCGCAGGTGGGAGTGGAGGAGGCGTGGTGGACATCGAGTCCAGGCTGCTTCGACGCGGGGACTACATCTGGGGCTCGTTCGTCCGCCCCCCCGTCGTCGACGGCTACATCGTCGCCGTCAACCCCGGCGACCGCACCGACGTCCTCGGGCGCTTCGCGTTCGCCACCAGCTCGGTCGACGATGCCGTGGGCGCGGCGCTCGAGGGGGCACCGGCCTGGCGCGAGGTGACCGTCGACGACCGCGCCGACGTGATCCGTCGCTTCGGCGAGGTGATCGAGGAGATCGCCGACGACCTCGCCCGCCTCGTCACCCGCGAGACGGGCAAGCCACTCTGGGAGGCCCGGGCCGAGGCGGCCGCTGCGGCCCGCGCGGCGCGGCTCGTCGCCGCGGAGGGCGTCGCCGGCCTGCAGCCCCACATCGTGCGGGACGACACGGCCTGGAGCGAGCGGCGCCCGCTCGGCGTGGTGGCCGTGATCACCCCGTTCACCTACCCGCTGCTCGTGCCCGTGCTCCACGTCGCCGCCGCCCTGCTCGCCGGCAACACGGTGGTGTTCAAGCCGTCCAAGTTCACCCCGGGTGTGGGCCAGGCCGTCGCCGAGCTGCTCGACCGCTGCCGCCTGCCGCGCGGGGCGTTCAACATGGTGCAGGGCAACGGCGCCGTCGTCGGCGCCCGGCTGGCGAGCCATCCTGGCATCGACGGCCTCGTGTTCGTCGGTTCCCACACCACGGCGTCGAAGGTGCGCAAGGCCACGGCCGATCGCCCCGAGCTGCCGGTGTTCTTCCAGTGCGGGGGCAAGAGCACGGCCATCGTGCTGCCCGACGCCGATCTCGAGCTGTCGGCCTACGAGATCGCCGTGAGCGCGTTCGCCACCGCCGGGCAGCGCCACGACGCCGCCGCCCGGGTGCTCGTCGCCCGCGAGCGGTTCGACGTGTTCTGCGAGCGCCTCATCGCCCGCACCGAGGAGCTCAAGGTCGGGTACGGCTTCGACCCGGGCGTGTTCATGGGCCCGATGATCTCCGACGCCCACCGCAAGCGCTACCGCACCTGGCAGTCCGATCTGCTGGGCATGGGGCACACGCCGATCCTGGAGGGCGGCAACACCGACGTCATGGGCCACCGCGGCTACTACGTGCGCCCGTCGCTGTACTGGATCACGCGCGACGCCGTGCTCGACGCCGAGCCTCCGGGTCCGGTGCTGCAGGTCTACTGCGTCAACGACATCGACCACGCGGTGTCGGTGCACCAGCGCCTGGCCTACCGGGTGAGCACGTCGCTGTTCACCGGCGACGAGGGCGCGGCCAGCGCGCTCGCCCAGCGGCTCGACACGGGCGCGGTCTACGTCAACCGGGGCACGTCGGCGACGTCGCTGCGCCTGCCGGCGGTGGGGCGCGGCCGGTCCACGAACGCCTCGCCGGCGGCGGTCGAGCTCGTGCGGGCGCTGTCGGTGCCCCAGGCCCTGCTCTACGACCGTCGCCCCTACGACGGCTCGCGCTTCGTGCCCGGTGCCGGCGCGCTGCCCGGTGGGGCCGAAGACAGGCGGGGCGAGGCGGGCTGATCCGCGGCGGGCAGCGCCACGGTGAACGCCGTGCCCTCGCCGGGCGTCGAGCGGACGGACAGCTGGCCGCGGTGGGCGTCGACGATCGACCGGCAGATCGCGAGGCCGAGCCCGGTGCCGGCGGCCTTGGTGGTGAAGAACGGGGTGAACAGCTGGTCGACCACCTCGGCGGGCATGCCGGGGCCGTCGTCGCTGACCACGACGCGGGCCGTCAGCCGTCCGTCCAGCGCGCGCCCGCTGCCGGTGGCCACGACGACGCGGCCGCGCGCGCCGACGGCGTCCACGGCGTTGCGGACGAGGTTGAGGAGCACCTGTTCGAGCCGGTTGGCGTCGCCGAGCACCACGGGCGTGTCGTCGGCGGCCTGCACGGTGACCGTGACCTCGCGGGGCAGGCCGGCGGCCCGCACGACGCTCGCGGCGTGGGTGGCCACCTGTTCGAGGTGGACCGGGGTGGTCGGCGCCTGACCCGGGCGGGCCACGACCAGGAAGTCGCTCACCACCCGGTCGAGGCGATCGGACTCGTGGACGATGATGCCGAGCATCTCCGCCGCGTCGCCGGAGAGCTGCTCCGACTCGAGGATCTGGGCGGCGCCCTTGAGCCCGGCGAGCGGGTTGCGGACCTCGTGGGCGAGGCCGGCGGACATGGCGCCGAGCGCGGCGAGCCGTCGCTCCTCGGCCACGGTGCGGAAGCGCTCGATCTGGCCGAGTGCGAGCGCGACGCGGTCGGCGAGGTCGGCGAGGTGGCGCCGCTCGTCGGGGGAGACGCCGTCCGTGCCGGCGGCCGCCGCGAGGCTGATCCAGCCGAGCCACGTGTCGGATCGCCGGAGCGGCAGCACCAGCTCGGCGCCCTGCGCCTCGAACCACGCGAGCCGGGCGCCGACCACACCGCCCGGCTCCAGCCAGCGCGCGACGGCGTCGGACGGCAGCTCGGGGGGCGGATCGGCGGCGCGGATGTGGGGGGAGGGGCCGGCGAGCGCGCTGCAGACGAACGTGCTGCGTCCGGGCTCGACGAGCCAGACGCTGACGTGCTCGAAGCGCCCCGACGTGTGCAGCCCGTGGGCGACGGTCTGCGCGAGCGTGCCGGCGTCGATGCGGCGCGGCAGCTCGTCGGCCAGATCGTCGAGCGCTGCGGCGAGCGCCTCGCCGGGCGGGTTGAGCACCCGGCCCCACACCTGCTCCAGGCGGGTCCGGCTGCTGGAGTAGACCGACAGGAACACGGCGGAGACGAGGAACAGCAGGAACGACGAGTGCAGCGGGAAGCGCGTGAGCGCCACCCACACCAGCGTGAGGGTGTGGGCGAGCACCAGCAGCGCGGCCGCAGCGCTCACCGTCGCCATGCGCGCGGCCAGCTCCCGGAGCGCCGCCAGCCGGTGCGCGAGGAGGGCGTGGTAGAGCATGTAGGCGGTGAACGCCGCGAACAGGGCACTGAGCGGCGGCATGGCGCCGTGCAGCGCGAGGCCGCGGTCGAAGAACGGCAGCGTGGCGGGGTCGATGACGGGCTGGGTGGTGCGCACCACCCACTCCAGCAGCGCCAGTCCCGTGCCGGTGCCGATCACCGTCGCCAGCCAGCGCATGCGGGTGCGCACGGTGGGCAGCGACGTGTGGCGTGCGAGCTGCACCAGCAGGGCCACACACGCGACCAGCACCCCGAAGGCCCAGGTGCCCGCGACGACCTCGGGGGGCGACGACCGCGGCAGCCCGCTGCCCCACCACACCGCGTGCGCGATGGTGGCGACCACGCCCACCGTCCACGACGCCGCCACCAGGCGCTGCCCGGCCGACGACGGACCGCCGTTGCGGTGGAAGTACACGTCCAGGCAGTGCCACAGGGCCGCCGGCGCCACCGTGCCCGCGAGGGTCCACACCCCGCGCAGCCAGGCGAGCCCGGGCAGGAACGACAGCGCGAACGACAGGTGGGCCAGGGCCACCGACCAGCCGAGGCCGAGGAACGCGCGGCGTGCGGGGGCGTCGCGGTCGAGGAGCCACGCGCGGGTGGCCAGGGCCGCGGCCAGCGCCGCCGAGAGGGAGTAGATCGCCGCCGTCATGCCGCCGGAGGTATCGTCGGCTACCCCCCCGGGCACGGAGGACGCGTGGAGACCAGCGAGCGGCTGCGGGCCTTGCCTCGGGTGGACGCGGTGCTGGACGATGCCGCGCTCGCCGGCTGGCCGCGGCCGCTGGTGCGGGAGGTGGCGCGGGAGGTGCTCGACGCCACGCGCGCCGCCATCCGACGGGGAGAGGCAGCGCCCGACGTCGTGGCGCACGTGGTGGAACGGCTCACGGCCCTGACCACGCCTGCGCTGCACCGGGTGATCAACGCCACCGGCGTGGTCGTGCACACCAACCTCGGCCGCGCCCCATGGGCGCCCGAGGCGGTCGCGGCCGTCGCCGCGATCGCGGGCGGCTACACCAACCTCGAGCTCCGTCTCGACGACGGCAGCCGCGGGGGCCGCCTCGACGGCGTCACCGAGCGGCTCTGCCGGCTCACGGGGGCGCAGGCCGCGCTCGTGGTCAACAACGCGGCCGCTGCGGTGCTGCTGGCGCTGACGGCGCTGGCGCGCGACCGCGACGTCATCGTCAGCCGCGGTGAGCTGGTGGAGATCGGCGGCTCGTTCCGCGTGCCCGACGTGGTCGCCGCGGGTGGCGCGCGGCTGCGGGCCGTGGGCACCACCAACCGCACCCGGGCGTCCGACTACGCTGACGCCATCGAGGCCGACACCGCCGTCCTGCTCCGCGTCCACCCGTCCAACTTCCGGATGGAGGGCTTCGTCGCCGGCGTCGACACGCCCACGCTGGCGGCGCTGGCGCGCGAGCGCGGCCTCACGCTGGTCTACGACCTGGGCAGCGGTGCCCTGCGGGAGCGGGGCGACGAGCCGGACGTGCGCACGGCCGTCGCGCAAGGCGCCCACGTCGTCGCGTTCTCGGGAGACAAGCTCCTCGGGGGCCCGCAGGCGGGGCTGCTGGTCGGCGACGCGGACGTGATCCACCGCCTGCGGCGCCACCCGCTGTACCGGGCGTTGCGCGTGGACAAGGCCATCCTGGCGGCGCTGGACGCGACGCTGCTGCTGCACCTGCAGGGGCGCGCGACGCCCGTCGACGCGATGCTGGACGCCGACCCCGAGGCGCTCGCGACGCGGGCCCAGGTGCTCGCCACCGGCCTTCGCGCTCGCGGCGCCGTCGTGAAGGTGGTGGCGCTGACGGGTGTGGTCGGCGGCGGAGCGCTCCCCGAGACCCCGGTGCCGTCCTCGGGCCTGGCGCTGACGGTCCGGTCGCCGGACGGGGCCGCCCGCGCGCTGCGCACGGGGCAGCCGGCGATCGTGGCGCGCATCCACGACGATCGGCTGGTGCTCGACCTGCGCACCGTCGATCCTGCCGACGATCCGACGCTGGCCGCGCGGCTGGCGGCGGTCGTCGTGAGCGGGTAGGGGCGGCCCATGACGCGTGGCTTCTACGACCAGGTGGGCGTTGCCGGAGACGCTGATCTCGACG
>JACKEP010000044.1 GCA_020632915.1 Alphaproteobacteria bacterium
GATCCCGATCCCGATCCCGATCCCGATCCCGATCCCGTCGATGAGGCAGCTTCGTACAACATCATCAGCCACCGCTTCACCTCTCGTCTCCCGACCTGGCACTCCCCCGCGGGCTTCCGTGGGAGGGCCGTGGCTTCGGACGTTCGGGCACGGGAACGGGATCGGGAACGGGGCGTTGTGGCGCACCGTTGCGGATCGGGCGTGACGACGGCGTGTCGTGCCGTGGGTCGCGTCCCGACCGCGCGGTACGGGATCGCACCGCTCACCCAGGAGTCCCCATGCCCGGCAAGCACCCCGTCCCTCCCGAGCTCAAGTCCCAGATGCAGGCTGCCCGTGCGCAGCTCAAGGCCGGTCAGCCCGCCGAGGCCGCGGCGGCGTTCCGCGCGGTCGCCGACGCGGCCGAGTCCCAGGGCCTGCGCCGCCCCGCGGTCCGCGCGCGCCTCGCTGCGGCCGGCGCCTCGCTCCGCGCCCACGACAAGGACGCCGCCAAGGCCGACCTCGACAAGGTCGGCGAGCTGGTCAAGGGCGCGAAGAACCCGGACGCCGTGGCCAAGGCCCTGTCGGTGTTCGTGGCTCGGCTGCGCACCCACGGCCGCGACAAGGTGGCCGACTACGTCCAGGAGCACGCGGAGAAGGCGCTGGGCCGCCCGCTGCCGGTCGCCGAGGCCGCGGACCACGACGATGAGGACGACGACGACGGCGTCGGTGACTGATCGTTCCGCGCGGGACGGCCCGGCGCGCTCCCGCCGCGTCCGTCCCCCGGTCGCCGCGCTGCGATCTCAGCCTTGACCGCCGAAGCTAACACTATTAGCCTAACGGAAACGGCTAATGTGTTTAGCCTTGGAGGTCCGATGCCCACCTTCTCCCGCGAGGGCCACGCCCTGGCCTACGACGTCGTCGGCGACGGCCCGTGCACCGTGGTGTGCCTGCCCGGCATGGGCGACCTGCGCAGCAGCTACCGTCACCTCGCGCCGCGGCTGCTGGCGGACGGCTGGCGCGTGGTCACGCTCGATCTGCGCGGTCACGGCGACAGCGACGTCGGCTTCGACCGCTACGATCCGCCCGCGGTCGGCGGGGACGTGATCGCCCTGCTCGACCACCTGGGCGTCGAGCGGGCCGTGGTCGCCGGCAACTCGGCCGGTGCTGCGGCTGCGGTGTGGGCGGCGGCCGAGGCGCCGGACCGGGTCGACGGCCTGGTGCTGCTGGGCCCGGTGGTCCGCGACGCCCAGGAGATGGCGGGGTGGATGCGGACGTTGATCCGCGTGGCCTTCCTCGCGCCGTGGGGGGCGTGGCTGTGGCGGATGTTCTACGGGTCGCTGTTCAAGGGCGGCGCGCCGTCCGACCACGCCGCGCACGTCGCCCGCGTGGTGGCCAACGCGAGGCGGCCGGGTCGGCTGGCCGCGGCGCTCGAGCACGGGATGACGCCGAAGGCACCGTGCAGCGACCGCGTGGGCGAGGTGCGCTGCCCGGTGGTGGCGGTGCTCGGCAGCGCCGACCCGGACTACCCGGACGTCGCCGCCGAGGCGGACTGGCTCCGCGGCGCGCTCACTGCCGAGGTCACCGTGCTCGACGGCGTGGGCCACTACCCCCACGTCGAGCGCACCGACGACACCGCAGCGGTCGTGCTGCCGTTCCTGCGGGGGCTCGCATGCCGCGCGGCGTAGGGCTGTCCCGCGAGCGCGTGCTCGACCTGGCCGAGGCGCTGGTGGACGCGCAGGGTCCCGAGGCGCTGACGGCGACGGCGTTGGCGGCCGCGGCCGGCGTGCGCACGCCGTCGCTGTACAAGCACGTGGACGGCTTGCCGGACGTGGTGGCGGGCCTGCGGGCGCGGCTGTTCGCGCGGCTCGCGGCGTTGATGGCGACGGGCGACGGCGCCGAGGCCGACCTGCTGACGCTGGCCGAGGCGTGGCGGGAGGAGGGGCTGCGTCACCCCGGGGTGTATGCGCTCGGCGCGCGCACGCACGTCGGCGACGCGCCCGAGGTGGTGGCGAACGCCGAGGTGCTGCTGGCTGAGGTGTGGCGGCGGGTGCGCGCGGCGGGCGTGGCCGAGGCGGACGTGGTGCACGCGGCGCGGAGCTTCCGGGCGCTGGTGCATGGGATGGTGATGTTGGAGGTGAGCGGCGGGTTCGGGCTGGAGGCGGAGGTCGGGGAGAGCTTCCGGGCCGGGGTGCGGGCGTTGGTGGCGGGGTGGCGGCGGGGGTGAGCGCGTCGGGGGTTCCCACTGCGTACATCTCTCGACGTGTTCACCGCACCCGACGCGCTCGCGTGGCGTATCGTCATGGCACGGCGGGGCGGGGGCCCTTCCGGAGGGGGATTCATGCGCGTGTGGCAAGACGTGGTGCAGGCTGTCGCGGACGAGGCGGGCGCTGCGGGTTGGTTGTTGGCGACGCTGGTCGAGGACGAGGCCGGGGTCGTCCGGTTTCACGAGGTGGGACAGGGCGGAACCGTGACCCTCGTCGAGGTTGCACGCAAGGCCTACGACGATCCCGCGCCGCCTGTCGTCTTCGACTGGCACGGCTACTGGGCTCCCGACGTGCCGCGCTCCGCGCCGAACACGGTCCTCACCCTCGCCGAGATCGACGCACGGTGTGACCCGGCTGTGGGCGGGTCGTCCCAGATGCGCTCGGTCTACGATCGGGCAGGCATCGTCGATCAGCTCCGGGTGCTGCTCTTCGACGAGCCGAACGGCGTGTTCCTGGGCTGGCTCGGGTTCTTGCCCGAGCCCGGTGTCACGTTCGACGAAGCTTCTCGTGGCGTCGTCCAGCGCCAGGTGATGGATCTGATTGCCGCCACTCGGGCGGCTGTGGCGTCGTTCGAGGGGCGGGTCACCACCCGACTGACCACCTCCCAGCGACCTCCACCGCCGACCCACCGGGTGAAGGTCATGGCGCGGGGCGAGGGGCGGGTCGCATTGGTCACGCTGCCCGGCCTTCCCCAGCTGCCGTCCTCCATGGACACGATCGTCGACGGTGTGGCGACGAAGATCCTGCGGGTCCATCCGCCTGGATACGAGGGCGGACCGACGCCGCAGCTGCCCTACGACTGGGACGTCGTCGCGGCAGGAATCGAGCGCGCCCTGTGGGAAGCGCACGACGGACCCGTCGCCCTCGTCGGCGTCAGTGGCGGTGCCTATCGAGCGCTGCAACTTGCGGTCCGAGGCAGGCTCGACGTCGTGGGGCTGTTCCTCCTCGGTCCCGTGGACGGCCTGGCGACGGACGCGGAGCGTGAGGGGTTCCGACAGTTCGCGGATGTGGCGCGGTCGCACGTGCCCGTCGGCGAACTGTTCCTGTCCCGAGTGGTGACGGCTGCTACCGCGGCCGCACACCCGGAGATCGCCGGTGTGGTCCAGGCGTGGTTCGACGCCGTGCCGTCCGACATCCTGGCGTCGGAGTTGGAGACCTTCGCGGACCGACCGTTGTTGCGAGACCAGGTGGGGGTCTTGTCCGTACCGACGGTGTTGCGCGTGGGGTCCGAGGACGTCGCGGCCCCGCCCGCCTACGCGCGGGCTCTGCATGACGCCATGCCTCACGCCGATCTGCAGATCGTCCCCGGTGTCGGGCATGGGCTGATGTGGGAGGACCTCGAAGGCACGCGAGCGGCGCTCGGGGCGTGGTGGAGGGAGGTGGCCGGTTGATCGGGCCGACCGGGCAGGTTGACTTGCCGCTCACGCTCCTGTCCACCCGATGCGTCCAAACCACCTCGCGATGTCCTCTCGGGTGATGAAGTGCATCCCCCAGGCGATGGCCCTATCGAGTGCGTCCCGGTCTCGCGGAGCGCAGCTTCGGATGAAGTCCTTGAGCTTGGACCACGCCAGCTCGATGGGGTTGAGCTCGGGCGAGTAGGGCGGCTGGAAGATGACCTTGGCGCCTCGTGCTTCGATCATCGGGCGGATGCGGGCGTCCTTGTGGGCCCCGAGGTTGTCCCAGACGACGAGGTCCCCGGGCCGGAGCGTCGGTGCCAGGAAGTGCTCGACGTACGCTGCGAAGACGTCGCCCGACGTGCCTCCTTCGATGGTCATCACCGGGCCCATCCCCTCCAGGGCCACGGCTCCGATGATCGTGATGGGGTTCCCGCGATTGCGTGGCACGTCCGACGGCGCTCGTTGGCCGCAGGGAGCACGTGCGTGCTGCCGATGCATCGAGACGTGGGACCCCGCCTCGTCGATGAAGATCAGCCGGTTCGGGTCGACCATCGGCTGCCAACGTAGGTAGCGTTCACGGAGGCCAGCGATGCGCTCGAGTCGCCGTTCCGCAGCGACAACCGTCTTTTTTTGCGCGTGTAGCCGAGTCGCTTGAAGGCGCGGATGACGGTGCTTCGGCTCACGGTGATGCCGAGCAGGTCCTCAAGCTGCATGGCGTACTCGGCGTTGGTGAGGTCGTTCTGCTCGGCGACCAAGCCCGCGAGCACCTGCAACCCGTTCGCGTCGAGCTTTGGCGCGGGCGCCCCGTCGCTGGGGCGTGGCTTCAGCGAGCCGGACTCGCGCTGCAACCGCAGCCAGCGGACTAACGACGCGACGCCCACACCGAAGCGGTCAGCGACCTGCTGCTGTGTCTCCGTCCCGTTCAGATAGGCCTGGACGACCCGGGTACGAAGGTCCAGGGACAGTGCCTTTGGCATGACTTCTCCAGGGGATGCCGGAAGAAGATCACAGGAGATCCGGCCGATCAACCTGCGTGAGCGGCGCTATCATCCGAGCGGGACCACCTCGCTTGTGCCGAGCACCTCGCCTGGGGCCTGCCCCCAGCCGAGGACCGGTCCAGCGTGGTGTGCCTCGTCCGCACCGGCGCCGAGCACGGTGCGTCGCTCTGCGATGCCATCGATCAGACCACCGCGATCTTCCGCACCCCGCTGGCTCTCGGCCACGGCGCGTGCGCGATGGTGCAGCGCGTCGGCGCCACGCCGGCAGGCGCCCGCGTGGAGCTCGCGATGCCGCGCGCCGCCCAGGTGCGGGATCTCGACCTCAGCCGCGAGGCCGCCCTCGCGACGCGCCTCGCCATCCTCGTCGGCGCCGTGGATGCGGTGCGCGCTGCGCTCGACGCGTGGGTGATGATGGGCCCGGTCGCCCACACCATCGCCGTCGACGATCTCTGGGTGGACGACGACGCCTTCGTCCACGTCACGGGCCTCGGGCTGCAGCACGCCGTCGAGCTCCACCGCGCCGCGCTGCACCTGCCGCGGCCCCAGTACACCTTCGGCGAAGACCGGCTGGGCGCCGAGCCCGGCCCTGCCGAGTCCGCCGCCATCGGCTGGCTGGCCGCCCGCATGCTCCTCGGCACGCACGACGTCGCCACCGCCGGCACCACGCTCGTGCGTCACCAGGTCGACGCCATCCGCGCCACGGCGAACCAGCGCTCCTGGTCGGCCCCGGATCGGGTCGACGAGATGCTCGCCCGCAACCCGAGCCTCGCCGCGCTGGGCTCGCGCGTACGTGGTGTGGGCAGCGACGAGAGCCTCCAGGCCGGCGACAAGGGCCTGCGCGCCGAGCTCGCCGCCCTCGTCGACCGCCTGATCGATGCCGACCCCTACCAGCGCCCGGACCTCGACGACGTCCGCGCCCAGCTGGTCGACCTCCAGCGCAGCGCACGCGGCCTCGACCTGCGTGGCTGGCTGGGGCTCAACCACCCCGCGACCACCGCCTTCCGCGCCGCCGAGATGATCGCGGTCGAGCCGGACGAGTTGCGGTTCCACCCCCCCGTCGGCACGCGCTGACCCGACTGCCAAGCCATCCGCCCGAGGAGCCGCTCCATGCGTATCAACAGCCGCCGAAACGAGATCGGTATCAAGATCGTGTACTACGGTCCTGGTCTCTCCGGCAAGACCACCAATCTGGCCTGGTTGCATCAGCGGCTGCCGCAGGACCGCAAGGGTGACCTGATCCAGCTCGACACCGAGACGGAGCGGACCCTCTTCTTCGACTACTTCCCCTACGACCTGGGCTCGGCGGGCGACTACACGATCAAGGTCGACTTCTTCACCGTCCCCGGGCAGTCCTTCTACCACGAGACCCGCCGCGCGGTGCTCGACGGCGTCGACGGCATCGTGTTCGTCGCCGACTCGAGCCCCGAGCGCGAGCACGCCAACGAGCTCGCGCGCCTGGACATGCTCCGGTCGCTGGAGGGTCGGGGTCGCAGCCTGGACGACGTGCCGCACGTCTACCAGTGGAACAAGCGCGACGTCCGCCAGGCGGTCGCCACGCGCATCCTCGAGCGCGTGCTCAACCCGGAGGGCGCCCCGTCCTTCGAGGCGGTCGCGAGCTCCGGAGAAGGCGTCTTCGAGACGCAGGACGCGATCGTCCGGGAGGTCCTCGACCATGTCGCTACCTGAGACCGACGGCACCGCCACCGCGGCCGCGCCGCCCGACCTGTCCCGCTACGCCCGGGGCCTCGCCGGCCTCGCCGCAGCCCTCGCCCCCGCCGAGGACGACGACGACACCGCCGAGCGTGGTGGGGTCGCCCCGTCCGGGGAGCTGCGCGCCGTCACCAAGCGGATCTCCGCCCAGTACGTCGACGTCCTGGCCCGCGCCTCGGCGCGGCTGCTGTCCGGCGACGCCGACGAGCAGGCGCTGGCCCAGCTCACGGGCGCGCTGCGCAACCTCGAGCGTCTGGCCACGGCCGGCGGCGACGCCGAGCACCTGCTGCTCCTGTCCGAGCTCCAGGCTGCCGTCGACATCCACACCGAGCGCCTCGACACGGGCAAGGGCGAGAGCGCCTTCCTCGGCATGCTGCACCGCTGGCTGCGCGCCTACGCCGAGTTCCTCGACGTCGACCAGGCGCGGGCGATCCACCGCCTCATGGGCGTGGACGCCGACGAGGTGCCGCTGCTCCGCCGGCTCGCCGCGCTGCGCGGCATCGGGCCCCGGCGCCTGGAGCGCCTGTACGCCGCGGGTCTGTACGACGTGGAGCGCCTCGCCGAGGCCGACGCGCGCGACGTCGCGAGCGTGACCGGCCTTCCGGCGATGCTCGCCGAGCGCGTCGTGGTCGAGGCCGACCGCCACCGCACCCGTCAGCGGATCACGCTGATCACCGAGATGCAGTCCCGTGTCGATTCCTTCATCGATGAGGTGCGGAGACTGGATGCTTCTGCCGATACCACCCACGAGCGCGCGGTTCGCGAAGCGCTCATCGCCATGTCCAACGCGCTGTCTGCCCTCGGGGGCCTGTCATGAAGCACGCCGAGCTCGTCACCCATCTTGCCACCGCCACGGGGCAGTCGCAGTCTGCTGTGCGCGACGTCCTCCGGGAGCTTGCAGCCACTGTCGGCGAACAGCTCGCGTCGGGTGAGACCGTCCAGGTCTCGCGCCTGGGCTCGTTCACGCCGCGGTGGTCGGGCGAGGGCGTGCTGCGCGACGTGCAGACCGGCCGCAAGCGGGCCTACGACGGGCGCTGGGTGCCGCGCTTCCGCGCGTCGAGCACCATGAAGGCGGCGATGGCGTCCTCCACGCCGTCCCTGCTCAAGGACCCCGAGCACCAGAACGCGTGGCGGCTCGCGGAGGCCCTGATCGGCGACCTCGCCGTCTACCACGGCGGCCGCGCGCCCCGCGGTCTGTACGACGACGCCCCCGCGCACCACGTCGACGGCGTCTGCGCCGACGCCTTCGGACCGGCCTGGCAGCAGGCCCGGACCACGTTCGAGGAGACCACCCCGGCCCACGTCCGTGAGGCCCGCGATCACCTGGCCCTTTCGGCCCGCGCCCGCTGGGGGACGCGTCGATGAACGCACGGGAGCGGAACACCGTGGTCGCCCTGGTCGACGCCGCGTCGGTGTCGCTCGGCACGCTGCTCCAGGTCGCCGACCTGGAGGCGGTGACCGGCGCCATCGAGGTGGGCACGGCCGGCCGCATCCTGCTGGATGCCGGGATGCCGACGCACGCCTCCGCCGCCGATCTGGAGGGCCTCGACGCCTTCTACGAGCTGTTCCTCGACGCGCCGCGTCAGGGGGAGCTGGTGCTTCGAGAGGGCGACGCGCCCGAGATGACGTGGGGTCGACGGCCCGTGGCGTCCCTCATCCTCGAGGGCACCCGCCGCGCGGACGAGTGGCGACGCAACGCCGACCGCGTGATCGCCCGCGGCACCGTCGCCGACGACGCCGATCCGGAGCTGCTCGCCGCCGTCGACGGCGTGCGCGCGCCCTGGCAGCTCGCCGCGGCGCTGGGCATGGCACGCCACGCCGTGGCCTCGCGCATCGCCGGGTGGCTCGACGCGGGCGTGGTGTCCGACACCGGGACCCGCGCACCGATGCCGGCGACCGGACCCACCGCCTCCAACCGGGCGAACGTCCCCGTGACGGCGGAGCCCGTCAGGCCGCTCCCGGCTGCAGAGCCGGCGATCGCGGAGCCCGCGGACGACGACGCCACCGAGGCGTCCTTCTACGACCACCTCGACGCCGGTCGCCGCGCGCTGCGCGGTGGCGATCTCGAAGGCGCCCACGCCGCCTTCTCCGAAGCGGCCGCCCTGCGCCCGAACGACCGGGTCGCCCGCCAGAACCTCCGACGCATCGAGTCCCTGATGGAGACCGCACCGTGAGCGCCCTGCCCATCCACAAAGAGCTGGACAAGACCCTGGCCCAGGCCAACGCCGAGGGCGGCTTCGACTACTCGGTCGTGAGCACCCAGCACGGCCTCGCCGTGGCCTCCGCGGGCGGCACCGAGGACAACGCCGAGATCCTGGCTGCACTTGCCGGCATCTTCGACGAGGTCGTCATCCGTGCCTCCCGCGACGTCGGCCTCCACGACATCGACGAAGTCACCATCCGCAGCGCCAACGACGGACGCCTGGTCGTCCGCACCCTGGCCGAGGCGGACGGCGTGCGGCTGTTCCTCGTGTGTGCCGTCCCCGGCAACCGCACCTGGCGCCGCGTCACCAACGGCCTCTGCCGCAAGCTCGAGCGCGTGCTCCAGCGGCGCGACGAGGCCGACGACACCACCTCCACCACCCCATCGGCAGTTTCGCCGAGCCACGTGGCGTAAGCCACACACCCCGAGAAGGAGTTCCCAATGTCCCGTGCCGAGCAGATCCTCAAGCAGATCAAGACGCTCTCCACCAACACCCCCGACCTCGAGGCCGCCGCCGTCATCGACAACGACGGCCTGATGATCGCTTCCGCCCTGCCGTCCGACGTGGACGAGGACAGCGTCGCCGCCATGTCGGCCGCGCTGCTCGGCATGGGTGAGCGCGCCTCGAGCGAGCTGCGCCGCGGCGAGTTCGAGATGACCATGATCCGTGGCGCCGAGGGCTACCTGCTCCTCGTCCGTTGCGGCAACGACGCCGTCCTGGCCGTGCAGGCCGGACGCAACGCCAAGCTCGGCCTGATCTTCCTCGACGTGTCCCGCACGGCGAAGGAGATCGGTCGCCTCCTCGCGTGAGGCCCACACCATGACCAAGCCGATGTACGACCTGTTCGTGGACATGAAGGCGTTCCTGAAGTGGACGCCGGCCGACGAGAGCAACCTCGTCGCGCTGGCCGACATCGTGGAGCGTCACGGTCCAGGCATCTCCGACGCCTTCTACGCCTCGCTCCAGGCGTACCCACCCACCGCCGCCATCGTGGAAGGTCGGGTGGATGCACTCAAGGCCACCCACCTGCGCTGGATGCGCGACCTGACCCAGGGTGACTACAGCGAGGCGTTCTACGACGGTCAGTTCCGCATCGGTGAGGTCCACGTCGCCGTGGGTATCGACCCCGCCTACGTGGAGGCCGTGATGAGCGTGCTGCGGTTCCAGTTCCGCGCCGCGCTCTACACGGAGTTCGACCCTGCCCGTGCTGGCGAGCTCTTCGACAGCCTGTGCAAGGTCCTGGACCTGTCGCTGATGGTGATCAACCTGTCCTACCAGGATGAGCGCATCGCCCGGATCTCCGGGTTCACCGGTATGGGCCGCAAGCTCATCGAGAACCTGGTCAAGAAGGGCAAGCGCGCCTGAGCGGGCGTCCGGAAGGTCGAGGAAACCTCGCGTTCCCCCGGCCTTCCGGGCGCGCACCGCACGCAGGCGACCCAATCGGGTAGGTGCGGAAGTGCGCACCCCCGAACCATTCCCGCGCAACGCCGACTCTCGCCGATCCGCTCGATTGCGGGTATCCCGACGGTGACGTGAGCGTTGTAGTGTGCCCGTCCGGTCGCCAGCGAGACCGGGACCCTGCCTTCGACGTCCCACCCGAACCCCCGGGGGCGCCCGTCCGGTCGCCTTGCCGGCGGGACGTCCCTCTCGGTCTGCCCGCCTCCCCGAGTGACGTCATGTTCATCCGCAAGGTCCACCGCACGCGCAAGGACGGCACGGTGGTGACCTATCTACAGCTCGTCGAGAGCTACCGGGACAGCGCCACGCGCTCCTCCCGCACGCGCGTGATCGCGGGACTCGGGCGCACCGACCGTATCGACTACAGCAAGATCCAGACCATCGTCAGCTCGCTCGCCGAGCTGCTCCCGGCCGGCGCCGACGACGGCACGAACGGTGTCCACACCGCCGCGCTGTCCAGCGTGCGCACCCTCGGTCCACTGTGGGTACTCCACGACCTGTGGCACCGCGCCGGCGCGCCTGCCCTCCTCGCCCGCCACGGCGACACCGAGCCCGACGATCCGCGGGTGGTGATGGCGTTCGCGATCGTCGCCTACCGGGCGCTGGAGACCCACGGCATTCCCCTGCTGCACTGGGCCAACCAGACCGCGTGGTTGCCAACCCGTGAGCGCTTCCGCGCCACCCACGTGCGCGACGCCCGGGCCTGGCTCACGGGCGCGTTCCACGCGCTCCGGGTGGCGCTGCGACGGATCCGCCCGCCCGAAGCCGCACTGGACATCCGGGTGCCCGACGACGCGGCCATGCTGCCCGGTTGGCCGGGCGCTGCCGACACCGATGGCTTCAAGCGCCTGCTCGCCTCGAACCCAACGGTCGAAGATCCGACGTGCACGGTCACCTGGCGTGACCAACCTCCCGACGGCCCGACGGCCAAGCCCTGGCTCACGGTGCGTCAGCTCACCACCGACGCCAAGGACGCCGCCCTCCTCGGCTACCCAGGCCGTTACCGCATCATCGAGCCCGGCCTGCAGTTCAAGGAGATCCGCGACGACGAGACAGCGCGCACCTTGCTGGTGCAGGTCGGTCGGCGCGCGACGACCCGCCGCGAAGAGCGCGCCGCCGTCATCGCCTCGATCGAGGTGGTCATCTCCGAGGTGTGCCCGATGTGCGGTCCCACGAACAAGGCGGTCTGCTGCCTGGAGGCCACGCCGAAGACCCGGTCCCTCGTCACGCGGTCCCCGGACCGCCGCGTCGTCGTCGATCCCCAGGCGGTCTCGGGCGAGGAGCGCGTCGACGGCCGCTTCGTCGTGCGCACCACCAGCCAGGTGCCCGGCGAGGCGTTGATCGCCGCGATCGACTGTTTCGACCGCGTGTTCGCGGACGACGACGCCCACCGCAACGAGCCCAGTCGGGCCCGCGATCGCTTCGTCGACGCCCTGCTCGCCGGTCAGCTGCGCCACGCCATCGCCGACCACTGGTCGGCCGGCGCCGACGACGCCTTCCACCACCTGATGGACGTCCGCCGTCTGGGGTTCGCCGACGGCGTCGTGCGCGACACGGCCCTGCCACCCGACGCGCTCGCGGTGATGCAGGCCCTCGGCACACCGCTGCCCAAGCCGGCGTGAGCCCTGTCGACGACTGCGCGACGCGGCGCCGTCGGTGGGCTCACTCGTGCGCGTCGTCCGGCGGAGGGTCCCCCATCTCCTCGACGTAGCCCAGCAGGGTCGTGAGGAGCGTCCGCTCGTCCTCCGGGTCTGGGGCGTCCCCATCGGCGTCGTCATCGTCGACGTCGTCCAGGTCGGTGTCGTCCTCCGGAGCGCCCGTGTCGAACGGGTCTCCCGTGTCGTCCGTCCACGGGGCGTCGTCCAGCTCCATGCCGTCACCCAGGGCCGGAAGGGGCCCACCGGCCACCTCGGCTTCGTCGACGTCGGTATCGTCCGCCGGGCCGCCGGTGTCGGACGGTTCGCCCGTGTCGCCCGTGTCGCGCGGGTCCGGCGCGCCGGTGTGGCCCGCCCAGACCGGCGCCATGAGGGGGGCCGGGGGCACCCGTGATGCCGCGGCCCGTGCGGGCCTGGACGGTGCGGCGGCACCGCCATCCGCTGCCATGTCGCCGGCGGGCAGCATGACCGCCGCCGCCGCCGTGAGTCCGGTGGCCGCGGCCGCGAGGAACACGACCTGACGGCGACGGTCG
>JACKEP010000045.1 GCA_020632915.1 Alphaproteobacteria bacterium
GGGCAGCGCCGAGGTCACGCCCGGCGATCCCGTCGCGCCCGGCGCGCACCTGAAGTTCGGCGTCGACCTGCCCGCGGCGGGCGCCGCGCGCCTGGTCGCGCTGAGCGACGGAACGCTGGTGACGCTCTGGCCGCGCCCGCAGGACGACGCCGCCCCCCTGCCCGCGGGCGACGCTCAGGTGCTACCCGGCGCCGTCGAGCTGGACGACGCCCCGGGCGCCGAGCGGCTGTTCCTGCTGCACTGTCCGGGCGCGTCGACCATGCCCGACTGCCCTCTGGAGGGCGCCGCCCCCACCTGCCCGGCGGGCTGCACGGTCACCGAGCGGGTGCTCGAGAAGAAGAGGTAGGGAGCGTTCGCGGCCGCGCGTTCAGAGCGTACCCGAGTCCGAGAACAGCGTGAAGTCGTCGCCGATGCCGCCCCAGTCGGCCAGCGTCTTCGAGGCGCTGGCGAGGCAAGCTTCGACGTAGACCGCGATCGAGCCGTCGAGGGCGCTGTAATCGATGCTGCTGCTGACGGTGTAGCTCGGCTTCGGGTCCCCGAGGTTCAAGCTGAGCACGTTGGGCACGTTCACCGAGAACAGGTTGATCTCGCCCTCGACGCCCGCCGAGGCGCAGGCGACGCCCACGCCTGCCGACGCGGCCGCGGTCAGCCCCGCGTCCGGCGTGAAGTGGGCCGAGACGCCGTTGGCGCCGATGTTCATACCACCCGACGCGCCCACGCGGCCGGTCAGGCTGCCGCGGACCGTGACCGGGATCATCACCAGCGTGAAGGTGGCGCTGACCGCGAAGAACTCCTGCTCGTGGTCGTATTCGACGCCCTGATTGGCGGTCCACTCGCCGACCGTCAGCCCGAGCACCTCGGCGGTCACCAGGTTGTCGTGCTCGCCATCGCCGCTGGTGGCGTAGCCGCTGAACTCGGCGATGGTGATGCCGTGGCCGAACAGCTTGCCCTCGATGGCGGCGTTGGCCAGCGCGTGGGCGAAGTCGTCGGGCAGCTCGCTGACCGCGCCGATCAGCTCGTTCACCTGCGCGAGCAGCGTGGGGTCCCTCATGGCCTGCCGCGTGATGCTGGTCGCCAGCCCGGCGCGGTTGAACGCCGCCACCACCAGCGAGTAGCCCGCCCCGAAGTTGTCGTTGCCGAAGGCGTCGGCGTCGGAGACGACGAACGAGTCACCCGCCTGCTCGGCCAACGAGGCGCAATGCTCGCCGGCGTCGAGCGTGTCGCCATAGCCCGAGCACAGCAGCAGGTCGGCGCCGGCGCCGCCCGACAGCGTCACCGCCCCGAACGCGTCGCTGGCGTCCAGCTCGTCGTCGCCGTCGCCACCGATCAGCACGTCCCCCTCGCCGAAGCCCGCGATGATCACGTCGTCGGCGCTGCCGCCGGTGATCGTGTCGGCCCCGAGCCCGCCGTCGGCCACGAGCGGAATGTTGCTGTCGTTGGTGAAGGTATCGTCGCCGTCGCTGCCCACGTAGTCGATGCGGTCGGGGGTCACCGAGATGGTCCACTTTCCGCCACCGAAGGTGGGCAGCGTGAACAGGTCCACCTCGCCCCCGCCGTAGGTGACGAACACCTTCAGCTCGGTCCCCTCGTAGCGCACCGTCACCGGCGCCGAGTTGACGCTCTCGATGCGCAGCACGTCGTTCGCGACGGTGACGATCGGGTACCCGAGCGTCTCGGTCTCGAGCGGGACCTCCTCCAAGTCCGCGACGAGCACCTCCACCAGCGCCGCGCCCTCCAGCGCCTCCACCTCGTCGACCACGCCGGTCGCCCCCACGGCGTCCGTCACCGACCAATCGACGGCGCCCGCCGAGGACTCGAGCGCCACCACCCCCGTGCCGTCGCGCACGACCAGCGCGTCCGCCGCGCCGCCGCCCGAGCCGGCCGTCCACACGTCGGTCCAGATCGACGAACCGGGCATCACGAGCTCGTGCTTCACCCGCAGTACGCCCTGGTGGTCGAAGCACAGCCGATCACCGTAGCCGCCGGTGCTCGTCTGCCAGCCGACGCTGCCGTCGGCGCGGTACAGGGCCAGGTTGCCGTCGCTCTCCCAGCGCAGCGAGAACGCGTTGGTCTGGATGAGCGTGGTCGGCTCGTCGGCGTCGCGGCACCAGCCGCGGGGCACCGAGTCGGCGTCGCACGCGTCGGTCAGCCCCTCCTGGAACGCCGGCAGGCCATCGGCGTCCAGCAGCTTCAGCCCGCAGGCGTCCAGCGCCATCTCGGTGACGCCCTGCCCCGCGGTGCCCGACGACCAGTCGACCGCGCCGTCGTCGTACACCACCAGCTCGCCGCTGGACTCGAAGCACAGCTCGCTGTCGGCGCCGTTCTGATCGGTGCGCCACTGCCAGTCATCGTTCTGATCGCGCACCACGAGGCGGCCGTTGGTCTTCCACCAGAGGTACGCGTCGCTGGTCTCGAGCAGGAGGCCGCCGTCGGCCGCCGGGATGCACCAGTCGGGGTCGACGCTGGCCTGCTCGTGTTCGGCGGCCCGGGCGGCCGCGGCCGTCAGCAGGGTGGCGCCAACCAAGGCGCAGAGAGACTGCAAGTGCTTCATGGGAAGACTCCTCCGGTTTCGGTGTCAGCTGAACGCTGACTTCGGAGGGAGGCGCGACGGCGCGGCGCGAAGTCCGCACATTTGTCCCGAAGTGGGAAGGCGCCGATGGCGCAGCGGTCGAAGCTGGCCGGAGGGTCTCGAACCCGGCAGAGCGAACGGGGCCCGGCTGAGAGCTGAAAGCTGAACGCTGACAGCCGGTTGGACGACCGGCGCGCCCGTCGAGGGGACGCGCCGCGACGCCGCTGCGCTCGCTCAGAGCGTGCCCGAGTCCTGGAACAGCGTGATGGTGTCCCCGATGCCGTCCCACTCGGCCAGCGTCTTCGACGCTTCCGCGATGCAGGCCTCCACGTAGAGCGAGACCGACCCGTCGAGGGCGCTGAAGTCGATGGCGCTGCTGACCGTGTAGGTCGGCTTCGGTCCGCCGAAGTTCAGGCTGAGCACGTTGGGCACGTCGACCGAGAACAGGTTGATCTCGCCCTGGATACCCGCCGAGGCGCAGGCGACGCCCACGCCGGCCGAGGCGGCGGCGGTCAGGCCGGCGCCCGGCGTGAAGTCGGCCGAGACGCCGGTGGCGCCGATGCTCATGCCACCCGACGCGCCCACGTGCCCGCTCAGGCTGCCGCTGACCGTCACCGGCACCATCACCAGCGTGAAGGTGGTGCTGACCGCGAAGAACTCCTGGGTGAAGTAGTACTCGATCGGCTGATTCGCGGTGTACTCGTCCACCGTGAAGCCGAGCACCTCGAGGGTCACCAGGTTGTCGTTCTCGCCGTCACCGCTGGTGGCGTAGCCGTTGAACTCGGCGACGGTGATGTCCTCGCCGAAGAGCGTGGCCTCGATGGCCGCGTTGCCCAGCGCGTGGGCGAAGTCGTCGGGCAGATCGTCGACCGCGTGAATCAGGTCCTTCACCTGCGCGAGCAGTGTCGGGTTCCCCATGGCCTGCTGCGAGATGCTGCTCGCCAGCCCGGCGCGGTTGAACGCCGCCACCACCAACGAGTACCCGGCGCCGAAGTTCTTGTTGCCGAAGCCATCGGCCTCCGAGATGACGAACGAGTCGCCGGCCTGCTCGGCCTCGGTTGCGCAGTGGTCGCCCGGGTCGATCGTATCGAACTTGGTCGCACACAGCAGCACGTCGGTGCCCGCGCCGCCCGACAGCGTCACCGGGCCGAAGGCGTCGGCCGCGTCCAGCTCGTCGTTGCCCGCGCCGCCGGCCAGCACGTCGCCCTCGCCGAAGCCCGCGACGATCACGTCGTCGGCGCTGCCGCCCGCAATCGTGTCGGCCCCCAGCCCGCCGTCGGCCACCAGCGGCAGGTCACTGTTGTTGGTGAAGGTGTCGTCGTCGTCGCTGCCGACGAAGACGATGCCCGTCGGCATCGAGAAGATGTCCCAGTGCCCGTCGACGTAGTTGTGGGTCGTCCACACCTCCACCCCCGCCCCCATGAGCACCTGCAGGACGTCGCCGCTCCGCACGACCTCGACGGGCACCGAGTTGACACCGGTGATGAGCAGCGTGCCGTCCCCCTGGGGCTCGACGGTCGGGAACTCGAGCGTCTCGGTCTCGAGCGGTACGACGTCCAGGTCCTGGACGATCACGTCCACCAGCCCCTCGCCCGCGAGGGGCTCGACCTCGTCGACCACGCCGGTCGCGCCCACCGCGTCCGTCACCGACCAGTCGACGACGCCCGCCGACGACTCGAGCGCCACCGCCCCGGTGCCGTCGCGCACGACCAGCACGTCAGCCGACCCATCACCGGTCCCCGCCTGCCAGATGGCCTGCCACGTCGTGTGGCCCCACGCCGAGAACTTCTTGTTGACCTTCAACAGGCCGTTGTTGTTGAAGCACAGCCGCTCGCCGTAGCCCGCCGTGCCCGTCTCCCAGCCGACGCTGCCGTCCGCGCGGTACAACACCAGGTTGCCGTTGCTCTCCCAGCGAAGCGAGAAGGCGTTGGTCTCGATGAGCGTCGCCGGCTCGTCGGCGTCGCGGCACCACCCGCGCGGCACCGAGTCGGCGTCGCAGGCGTCGGTCAGCCCCCGCTGGAACACCGGCAGCCCGTCGGCGTCCCGCAGCTTCAGCCCGCAGGCGTCCACCGCCATGTCGGTGACGCCCTGCCCCGCCGTGCCCGACGACCAGTCCACCGCGCCGTTGTCGTACACCACCAGCTCGCCGCTCGACTCGAAGCACAGCTCGGCGTTGGCGCCGTACTTGGTGGTGCGCCACTGCCAGTCATCGTTCTGGTCGCGCAACACCAGGCGACCGTTGGTCCACCACAACAGGTACGCATCGTTGGTCTCGAGCAGGTTGCCGCCGTCGGCCGCGGGGATGCACCAGCCGGTCTCGAGCGTGGCCTGATCGTGCTCGGCGGCCTGGGCGGACGCGGCGGTCAGCAGGGTGGCGCCGGCCAGGGCGCAGACGGACTGCAAGTGCTTCATTCGAAGACTCCAAGGTGGTTTCGATGGGGTGTGAACGCGGGGTTCGGAGTGAGACGCGACAGCGGGACGCGAAGTCCGCACATTTCGATCGAGAAAGGAGGGCCGACTCAGCCGAAGCGGCGCAGGGCGCGGTCGATGGCCTCGGCGATGGTGGTGTCGTCGGCGAAGTGCGCGCGCGCGGCCTGCAGGCGGGGCAGCCAGAAGCCCGCGTCGCGCCAGACGGTGGCGCGCACGGCCTGCACACCGGTGGGGCCGCCCACCGCGATCAGGCGGGCCAGCACGTCGTCGGCCGGGCCCGATGGCATGAAGCGAAGGCCGTAGGCGGCGATGGGCGCGAGCATCAGATCCCCGCCCTCGATCACGCTCACCAGCAGGGGCAGCACGCGCGGATCGCCGCTGTTGCCCAGGGCCTGCAGCGCCATGCGGCGCTCGGCCAGCGTGGTCGCCCCCTGGAAGCGTGCGATCAGCGTCTCCAGCGCCGAGCCGGTGGCCTCGGGCTCGACGTCCGCCAGCTTGCCCGCCTGCGCGCCCACCGCCAGCGCGGCTTGGGCGCCCAGCTCGCCGTCCATCTGTGCCTCCAGCGCCGCCAGGCTGGCCGGCGTTGGCGCCTCGCTCACCGTCAGCGCGGTGAGAACCTGGCGCCGCGTCGCGTCGGCGAGCGGATCGGGCAGCAGCCCGGCCAGCGCGTCGTTGCCGGCCGGCGTGCGCGCCGAGTTCAGCGCGCCCACCAGCATCGCGGCGCTCGAGACGTCGTCGCCCGCGTCGCGGATGGCGTCCGCCAGCGCGCGCGCCGAGGCGGGATCGGTCCGCACGCGCGCCGCCAGCCGCTTCATCGTCACCGAGCGCCAACGCGCCGTCTCGGCGGCCTCCGGATCCAGCGCGGCCACCCGCTCGACCTCGGCCACCAGCTCGGCCACGCTCGCGCCGTCCACCGTCGCCCGGTCGGTCGCAGCCTGGCGCGCGCGCAGGTCGAGGTGATCGTCGATGGGACCGATGGCCAGGTCGCCGCCGCCCCGCCGCGCGACCTCGACCGAGTCCTCCCGCACCAGCCGCGCGCGCACGCGCCCGACGACCGTCGGCAGATCCCCCTCGGGCTCGAACACCGTCGTCAACGACACGTTCGCCTCGACCAGCCCGTCCGCGTCGCGCTCGAAGCGGCTGTCCTCGTCGCTGAGCACGGCCTTCGCCAGCGTCGTGGTCAGCCCCGCCGGGCTACGCAGCGCGCGCCACGCGGGCCGCGTGCGCGTCACGACGTTGGCCGCGCCGTCGGCCCGCGCGTAGGCCGCGACGAAGCGCCCGGTCACGTCCTCCGCCTCGACCTCCCAGCGCGCCGCGTCGCGATCATCGCTCCACAGCGTGGTCGCCAACGCCGTCATCACGTGCCGCGCCATCGCCGGCGCCCCGTCCGAGAAGCCCATCCCCACCAGCGCGCCGTCCCGCGCCACCCACTGCACCGGCGCCGCCAGCGCCCGCGCCGACGGCATGCCCGCCGGCCCCTCCAGGTGGTCCGCCGCCAGCACGACCTCGACCCGCCCGTCGGCCAGCTGCTCGGTGGTCCAGGTGCCCTCGACCCGCACGCCGTCCTGCTCGACGCCGGCGACCGTGACGTCCTGCGCGAAGGTCAGGCGGTAGCGATTCCGCCGCACCCGCGGCGCGTCGTCGTCCACCGCGAGGGCGATGTCCGGCAGCCGCTCGGGCGCCGCCGCCGACGCAGGCGCCTCGGGCGCGTCCGGGGCGTCGACCGAGGGCTCGGGCGAAGACAGCGCGAAGTAGAGCGCGACCGCGGCCAGCGGGACGAGGACGATGAGTCGGCGCATGGGGAACCTCCGTCGAAGCGTGCGTCAGCCGGGGACGCGACGCCGAGGGAGGGAGTCCGCAGAGTTTCTCGTCGCTGAGCAGGGGAGCCCTACGGAGGCAGGCAGTAGCACGCGGACGATGCTTCATCGCAGCGCTCATCGACGCCGTACGACGCGCACACGGCGCCGCGCGGACAGTCCGTCTCGTCGACGCAGGGTCGAGTGCAGACGCCCCCATCACCCCGATCCAGGGCGCAGGTCCGCGATGCGCAGCCAGCGAAGCTGTGGATCAGGCAAAGCGTGAAATGCTCGTTCGTGCCAGCCGGGCTGGGCCCCTCGAGACACGGCTGGATGGCGCCCCGAAACATCGAGCCCCACCCATCGCCCGGAAGATCGCAGGCAGGCAGAACGAGCGTGTCCGGATCAACGACGCCGCCATCGCGAGTCTCGTACTCGTCGATCGGGGCCCGCTCATCGTAGCAGCCGCCCAACAGCAGCACGCTCGCCAGCATCGAGGCGGTCGACGCGAGCCCGCGCCGCTGGCCCAGGGCAACGTGCATCAAGCCCTCCGCCCCGAACATGTCCAGCGTACGGTGTGCGCGGCGAGACTCACGGCCCGGTGTCGCCATCCACGTCCGGCGCCACGCAGCCCGGCACCGCCTCGTCCTCGGGGACGTCGTCCTCGACCACGTGACCCAGCGCCATGCCCGAGTTGCCCACGCTGCGATCGCCCGGGCAGGCTTCCTGATCGGCGGGCAGGCGCCCGTTCATGATTGCGCCCACGCTGATGCGACCCTCGACGTCCTCGTGCAGCACCACCCGGCCGAAGACGCCCGGCTGCCCGCTGGTGTACCGGATGGTCATGCGCCCGTCGTACTCCTGAACCCACGGCGTGCAGTTGGCCCGTACACCCTCGGGCGCCCGATAGATGGGCGCCACCGCCTGATGGAACAGCTCGATGCCGTGGGCGGCGTCGCAGAGCGACCAGGTGACCGGCTCGCCCTGCTCCACCAGCTGCGCCAGCATCGCCGTCGGCACCCGCACCCGGGAGTACGCCTTGTCCTCGGTCGGCTCGAAGGTGCCCGTCGCAGCGTGCTCGGCCACCACGGCTTCGCCCAGGTAGAAGTCGACGAAGCCCGCCGGCGTGTCCGGCGTCTGCAGCGCGACCTCGGCGAAGTCGAGTTCGTCGAGCGCCACCGACGGGCCGCCGGTCGGCGCCACGGGGTCGTCCGGGTCGGACTCGCCGCAGCCCATCCCCATCAACCCCACCGTGATGGCTCCCACGAGAACACGTCCGAACATCCCTGACTCCTTCCGTCCATGTCGGTGATCCGTTGTTCGCCCGCGCTGCGAGTCGACGCCGGACCCGACCGCCGGCTCCAGCTGCAAGGCGACGTCCTCTTCGACGCCGTGCACGAAGCGCCGCCACACCCCACGCCAACCCGACGGCTGCGGCAGCGTCACCACCACCAGCCTCGCGCCGGTGCCGTCGGCGTCGCACACAGGACCCCAGACCCCACTCTTCACGTCCGGCACCTCGACCGAGGCGAGCAACTGCTCCACGGAGTCGAACGCCAGCGTGTCGCCCTCGGTCGTCGCGACGACCGGCGGCCGCAGCCGCGGCGGAGGACCGCTCCGCGTGCCCCCGTTCCCTGGATGAACCCACGGCATCACGAATCTCCCGGCCGAGTGCCCGATGCGCCCTCACCGCGAGCCTACGCCGGACGGCAGCGTGGGGCAACCGGCGGATGATGGGGCGCTCGGCCGCCCGTTCGAGCGCCGCCGCAAACCCGCTGGACGCTGACCGCCGAGGCCTGAGACACTGCGGAAGAGGGTCACGGGCCGACGGGAGTCCCTATGCCGTATTTCTTCGGCCACCTGATCTTCCAGGTCCTCGTGCCGCTCACCGTGATGGTGTTCATTCCTGCGCTGCTGGTGGCGAACGAATACCGCGAGGTGCGCCGTGGCCATCGCTCACCGCAGCTCCTCGCCATCGCCATGCCACCACTGGGACCCGGACTGCTGGCTGCGGTCGCGGTCGGGCTCTCCGAGGGTCCAGAGTGGTCGATGAAGCTCGCGTTCTTCGGGGCCTACGTATGCTCAGCGTGGCTCATCGGCGTACTGCTCGCGCGTGCAGGTGCCCCGGAGTAGCCGCCAGGCGCGGAGCATCGGCTGCCGGTGAGGCCCGCCGCGGCCCTCACCGCATGATGAACGTGTGCGTCACGTCGTCGTAGCCGACGAAGCCCATGCCGTCGACGACGGTCCGTGCGTAGCGCGCGACGTAGGTCTTCCACGAGTAACCGCGGCGGTCACGGTAGTGCGCCTCCAGGCGCGCGTGCAGCCCGGGGTGAGCCGCCGGGAACGCCTCGCGCAACGCGTCGATGCACACCCGATCGCCGCGCGCCTCGACCTCCGCCCGAATCACCTCGCGGGCGTCCGCGAGCACGTCGTCACTCATGTCAGTCCCCCAACCTGCCGTGGGTACGGCGCCCGTTCACCTGCTCGGGCGCGGCGCCCGCTACGATAGGAGCGACGAGGCGAGGAGGCCAACGTAAACGCGTTCAAGCTCCATGTGACGATCGGGCCGCGGCGCCGGCTGGTGCTCGACCTGCCCGACGGTCTGCCGGAACCTCCCGCCGAGGTCATCGTGCTGACGGACCTCGATGAGCCACCCGCGATCGATCCGCAGGGCGGCGCCGCGGCGATCGCAGCGCACCTCGACCGTCTCGCGTCGAGGGACCGCCCGACTCGCACGCGGGCCGAGCTGGATGCGCGCATCACAGCGGAGCGTCGGTCATGGACCTGACCCGACCCGGCGGTACGCCCGGCCTCCAACGAACCAGCGACCGGTGGCTCCGGACCCCTGGGCCCCGCTGTCGGCGCTTGACCGTGGGCGCGGTGGTCCTCAGCCCGATGATCGGCGCTCGCCGCGGCGACCCCCAACGGCGCCTCGGCGGACGTCGGGGCCGAGCAGCCCGGTGTCGTGCTGGAGCAGGTGCAGCCTCGACCGGACAGACTGTCTCTCCGCCGCGCGCAAGCGCGCGGCAAGGGGGGCCTGCCGGCCACCCCTGTGACCCCCTGGCTTGGCCGGCGCCCTTCGGGCGCGCCTTCGCGATCCTCGCGTCCTCGCCTCGCCCTTCGGGCATTGGCTGCGGGCGGCTCGGTCGCTCAGGCACGTACGGCGGATGCCGCACGCCGGCCGGTCTCACCACGCCCGTGCGCTGGGGCCCGGTCGCGGACGATGGCGGGCTGTGGCCTGTAAGGAGCGTCGTGGAACCCGGCGTTGGGTCTGGCGGACTGCGCGGTGGATCATTGCAGGCCCGGGGCCACCCGCGTGTAGGCGGCGTCGCCGGCGACTTCGTCGCGGCGCCGCTTCGTGAGCCGGGGCGGACATGGTCAGGGTGGCAGCACCGTGGCCGGGCGGACACCGGAGTTCGACCTCTGGTTGGCCCGGCCATCGAGACGCTCTTCGGCGTGCACCGCTGAGCACCAGCGAATCCCACGACACGCCCCGTGCGCCGCGTTGCCCGACCAGAGCGCGTGGCGTAGCGTGACCCCGTGACACGCACCTTCAACATCGCCGGTCCGTGCAACTCAGCCTTCCACTACATGGTGTCACCCGAGCAACGCCTGCCTGACCTCCGGCCGCGGATCGACCAGATGCGCTACCTCGCGGTTCACGCGACGCAACCCGCAGGCGTGACCACGGCGCTGCTCGCACTCGCACGTTCCCTCACCGCCGAAGGGCGCTACGCCGCGCTCCACTTCACCGCCGAGACGGCAAAGGTTACGAAGGACGACTTTGGCGCCGCCGAGGTGCACATCCTCGACGCCATCCGGACCGCGGCCAGCCAGGATCTACCCCGTGAGCTTTGGCCGCCCGAGTGGCCGGAGTCCGCGCCGGGGCGGCGTATCTACAACGGTCTCTCCGCTTGGGCTACGTCGTGTCCGCGCCCCTTGGTCCTCGTCTTCGACGAGATCGATGCCCTGCTGGAGGAGTCGATGGTGTCGGTGCTCAGTCAGCTCCGCGCCGGCTACCATCGCCGACCTCGGCAGTTCCCCTGGTCGGTCGTCCTGTGCGGGCTTCGCGACGTGCGCGACTACAAGGTCAGCAGCGGCGGCGACGAACCTCGGCTCGGGAGCACGAGCCCGTTCAACATCAAGGTCGAGTCGCTGAGGCTCGGCGACTTCTCGGAAGAGGCGCTCAGGGCGCTCTACGCGCAGCACACCGCCGAGAGCGGGCAGGCCTTCACCGAGGATGCGCTGGCCCGGTCTTGGGCGCTGACTGCGGGCCAGCCGTGGTTGGTCAACGCGCTCGCGCGCGAGATCGTGCGCAACATGGCGGTGCCGCCCACCGAAGCGATCACCGCCGACCACGTCGAGGCCGCGAAGGAGCGCATCATCCTAGCGCGACAGACGCACCTCGACTCGCTGGTCGCGCGGTTGATGGAGCCGCGGGTGAAGCGCGTCATCGAGCCTCTGCTCGCGGGCGACGCCCCCCCCGACAACCCGTACGACGACGACCTCCGATACACACGCGACCTCGGGCTCATCGCGCCGGACTTCCCGGTGCGCATCGCCAACCCGATCTACCGCGAGGTCATCGCGCGCGTGCTGGCCGGTCACGCCGATCCGGCCATCCTGACCGATCCGCGAACCTTCGTCCGGCCCGACGGCCGCTTCGACCTCGACCGAATGCTCAGCGAGTTCGCCGCCTTCTGGATCGAGCACGGCGACGTGCTCACCAGCCGAATGCCCTACCACGAGGTGGCACCGCAGCTCGTGCTGATGGCCTACCTGCAGCGCGTGGTCAACGGCGGCGGCCACATCGACCGCGAGTACGGCGTCGGCCGCGGCCGCATCGACCTGCTGGTGCGCTGGCCCTACACCGCGGCCGACGGCAAGCGCGCCTGGCAGCGCGAAGCCCTCGAGCTGAAGGTGTGGGCCGACGGCAAGGCGGATCCGCTGGCGAAGGGGCTGGCGCAGCTGGACGGCTACCTCGACCGGCTGTCGCTGGACACCGGCGTGCTGGTCATCTTCGATCGCCGGGAAGCGGCCGCCGCGATCGACGCGAGGACGCGCCGCGAGACGGCGACGACGCCGGCGGGGCGGACGG
>JACKEP010000046.1 GCA_020632915.1 Alphaproteobacteria bacterium
GGCGGTGGACGGGTACGTCGCCGGCAGCGTGGCGGGCCACCGGACGCCACGACGGGTGACCGCGAGGCGTCCGCGACGTCCGACCGCACGCCCGCCGCGCCCGGGCACGCTACATCCCACCCCCCGCGGAGACCTCCGATGCCGACCGTCCTCGACGCACAGGTCGCCCTGCGCTGGCTCGGTCGGGCCCGCCGCGGCTTCCTCGCCGCGCAGGCCGCGTTCCTGGTGCTGGCGGGCATCGCCGAGCACGAGGTGGCCGTGCTGCCGTGGCTGGCGGCGCTGGCGGGGCTCGGGCTCCTCGACGCTCTGGTCCCCCGGGGCGACGGCGCGCGTGCGGTGCAGCGGCACGCGGTGGTCGATCTGCTCGGCATGGCCTTGCTGCTGACCTTGTCGGGCGGCGCACAGAACCCGGTGTCGTCGTTCCTGCTGGTGGAGCTGGCGCTGCTGGCGGTGGTCCTCCCGGCCGCCCAGGCCTGGGGCGCGACGGTGGTCACGCTGGGGCTGTACGCGCTGATGGTGGCGGTCGCGCACCCCCTTCACGGCCTGGACGAGGCCCCCCACGAACACCCGCTGCACCTGCTCGGCCACGTCCTCGCCTTCGACGTCGCCGCGGTGGCGATCACCGCGCTGGTCGGTCGGCTGTCGGCCACGCTCCGCGCCCGCGACGACGCCCTGCGCGACGCGCTGGTGCGCCAGTCCGAGGTCGAGCGCCTGGCCGCGCTGGGCACCCTCGCCGCAGGGACGGCCCACGCCCTGGGCACCCCGCTGGGCGCCATCGAGCTGCTGGCCGAGGAGATGGCGCTCGACCTGCCTCCGGAGGCCGCGGGTCGGGCGGCGTGGACCACGTTGCGCGGCGAGGTCGCGCGCTCCCGGCTGATCCTCGACGACCTGCTCACCGGCGACGCGGGCACCGCCGATCGCACCGTCGACATCCGCGTCGCCGTGCAGGACTGGGCCGACGGGTGGCAGCGCGCCCACCCCGACCGGGAGGTCCAGGTCACCGTCGACGGCGGCCTCGGACCCACCGCCGTCCGCGGCGCCGCGGTCGGCTGGCGGCACGCGCTGTGGACGGTGCTCGACAACGCCGCCCACGCGTCGACCGCACCCGTCGCGGCGACGATCCGGGTGCACCGGGACGACGCCACGGTCCAGGTCGACGTCGTCGATCGCGGAGGCCCCGCCGATCCCGTCGCCCTCGCGCGCGCCGGCCAGCCGTTCCACACCGCGTGGCCCGATGGACGGGGCAACGGACTCGGCCTGTACGTGGCCCGGCGGTTCGCGCGGGGCACCGGCGGTGATCTGCTCCTCGCCCCCGCGCCGAACCAGGGCGTGCGCGTCACACTGCGCCTGCCCGTGGAGGGACGTTGAAGACGGTGATGATCGTCGAGGACGACGCGGTCTACCGACAGGCGCTCGGTCGCGCGCTCCATCGCAGCGGCTACACGCCGATCGAGGCCCCGGGCGTCGAGGCCGCCCGCCACGCGCTGGCGGACGCGCGGCCCACCCACGCCGTCGTGGACCTGGCGCTCCCGGACGGGTCCGGCATCGACGTCGTCCGCGCCCTGACCGACCAGGTCCCCGGGTGCCGCGTCGTCCTGCTCACGGCCCACGGCACCATCCCCGCCACCGTCGAGGCGATGCGCGCCGGCGCCTGCGACGTGCGCACCAAGCCGATCTCGACGGACGCGCTCGTGCTCGCGCTCGAGACTGCCGAGGCGACCCACGACCACGACCCACTCGACCAGGTCACCGCCGACCACGTCCAGCGCGTCCTCGACGCGGTCGACGGCAACGTGTCCGAGGCGGCCCGACGCCTGGGATTGCACCGACGCACGCTGCAGCGGCGCATCCGTAGCGGGCGTTGCATCAAGTGAACGGCGAGACGCCGCAGGCCGGTGCGGCGCGGCGCCCCACTTCCCGCGCACCCGCCGCGGGCGGTATCGACGGTGCAACCGAGAGGTTCCCGTGTCGCTGCCGCCTGCCGACGAGCCACCGCCGATCGTCCAGCCGCTCGAGCTCCCGGACGATGGCGACGAGGCGCCGCCCGTCGAAGACCCGCCGCCGTCGCCTCCGGCCCCGCCGACACCGCCACTCGACGCCCCCGTGGCCCTCGACGACCTCGACGACGCCGAGGAGATCGTCGTCCTCGCGCCACGACCGATCACCGCCGCTTCCGCGCTGACCGCCGACTCCCGCGACATCCGCCTGCGCCCGATCACCCGCCCGGGCGACCTCGTGGAGCTGATGCCGGGCGCCTTCGCCGTACAGCACGCTGGGGGCGGCAAGGCGAACCAGTACTTCGTGCGCGGCTTCGACATCGACCACGGCACCGACCTCGCGATCTCCGTCGCCGGCATCCCCGCGAACATGGTCAGCCACGCGCACGGGCAGGGCTACACGGACCTCAACTTCGTGATCCCGGAGACCGTGGCGCGTGTGGACGTCCGCAAGGGGCCGTACGAGGTGTTCGACGGCGACCTCGCGACGGCCGGCGCGGTCGACATGGCCCTCGCCCAGCGGGTCGACGACAGCTTCGTCAGCGGCACCTACGGCGCGTTCGGCAGCTTCCGGGCGCTCGCGCTCCTCGGCGTGAACCCCGGCCGCACCGAGCTGGTCGGCGCCGCGGAGATCCAGGGCGCGGACGGGCCGTTCGACAATCCCCAGGGCTTCGTGAAGACCAACGCGTACGTGTCGGCGACCACCCGGGTGGGCGACCACGTCACGCTGGGCCTCGGCGGCACGATGTACAGCGGCCACTGGAGCGCGTCCGGCCAGGTCCCGCTGCGCGCGGTCGAGGATGGTTCGCTGTCGTACTTCGGCAGCGTGGACCCGACGGAAGGCGGCCAGAGCTGGCGGCGGCAGCTGTGGGTCACCGCGGACGCCGACTTCGGGGCGCAGCAGTTCACCGCACGCGGCTGGTACGGCGGCTACGCCCTCAACCTGTTCTCCAACTTCACGTTCTTCGCCGGCGACCCGGTCCGAGGCGACCAGATCGAGCAGGAGGACCGGCGCCGGTTCGGCGGCTACGACGTCGCCTACACGGCCAGCGTCCCCGTGGGCCCCGTGGTGTTCCACACGCGCCTGGGCGGCCAGGGCCGGTTCGACGCCATCGACACCGGGCTGTTCCACGACGCGGCCCGCGAGCGGCTGGAGACCACGCTGCTCGACCACGTCGACGAGACGCGCCAGGGGGTCTACCTGCGCGAGGACATCGCGTTCGACCGCTGGGTGCGCCTGATCGGCGGTGTCCGCTACGACCACTTCACGTTCGGCGCCACCGACGCCACGACCCCGGGCGGACTGGACGCGGGCGTGCAGTACGCAGGCATCGTGTCGCCCAAGGTCAACGTCGTGATCACCCCAACCCCGTGGCTGGACCTGTTCGGCAACCTCGGGCGCGGCTTCCACAGCAACGACGCCCGCGGTGTCGTGCTCGCCCCCGACCCCGTCGATCCGGTGACCGCGTCGACCGGCTACGAGGGCGGCGTCCGCCTCCACCACGCGCGGTGGGGCCAGGTCGCCTTGGTGGGATGGGGGCTCGACCTGGACGCCGAGACCGTGTGGGTCGGCGACGAAGGAACCACCGAGCTGCGCGGCGCCACGCGCCGGTACGGCTTCGAGGGCTCGCTGCGCGCCACGCCCCTGCCGTGGCTGCTCCTCGACCTCGACGCGACGGTGACGAAGTCGGCCTACGTCGGCAACGCGGGCAATGGCGACGCCGTGGCCCTGGCGCCTCCGTTCACGCTGACCGCCGGCATCGGCATCGACCACCCGATCGGCGTCCACGGCGGGCTGCGGGTCAAGCACCTCGCCGCGCGCCCGGCCACGGAGGACCGCAGCCTGATCGCCGAGGGCTGGACGATCCTCGACGCCGAGGTCGGCTACCGGTGGCGGTTCGTGGAGGCGACGCTGCAGGTCAACAACGTGATCGGCAGCCGGTGGAAGGAGGTCCAGTTCGCCAACGAGAGCCAGCTCCCGGGCGAGCCGGCGCCCGTAGAGGACCTGCACTTCACACCGGGGTGGCCGCGGACGTTCCTCGGCACGCTCACCTTCTACCCGGGCGCGCTCCTCGACACGCTCAAGGGCCGGAGCGGACGGGGCTGACGAACGACCGCCGGTAGTGGCTCGGGCTCGTCCCCACCACGTCGCGGAAGCGCTGCCGGAACGTCGCCGGGGTCCCGAACCCCACGGCGTCCCCCACCTCCTCCACGGTGCGCGTCGTCGACTCCAGCAGCGCCTGCGCCGCCCGCACCCGCGCCGCCGCCACCCAGCGGGCCGGGGTGGTGCCGGTGCGCTCGCGGAAGCGCCGCAGGAACGACCGGGGCGACATCGCCACCCGCCGTGCGAGCGTGTCGGTGTCGAGGTCGTCGTCGAGGTGGGCGTCGATCCAGGTGAGCAGCGCACCGAGCGTGTCGTCGTCTGCCGCGCGCGCCGGACGCGGCACGAACTGGGCCTGGCCCCCCTCCCGGACCAGCGGCACGACGCTCAGCCGCGCCGCCTCCGCTGCCACCTCGGCGCCGTGGTCGCAGCGCACCACGTGCAGGCACAGGTCCAGCGCGGCGGCCGCCCCCGCCGACGTGAGCACCTGCCCGGCGTCGACGTACAGAGGCGACGGGTCGACGGCGATGGCCGGGTAGGTGGCGGCGAGCAGGTCGGTGCCGAGCCAGTGGGTGGTGGCCGGCAGGCCGTCGAGCAGGCCCGCCGCGGCGAGCACGAAGGTGCCGCTGCACAGCGCCACGACGCGCGCACCCCGGGCGTGGGCGGCCCGCACGGCGTCGAGCAGCGCCACCGGCAGCGGCAGCCGGGCGTCGTGCATCCCGGGCACCACCACCGTGTCGGCGTCGCGCAGCGCGTCGAGCGGGGCGAGGTCACCGAGCGACAGCAGGCCCGCGCGCACCGAGGGCGCCGTGCCGCAGACCGTCACGTCGTAGGCGGGGAGACCGTCCACCCGCACCCGCGCGAACACCTCGATGGGCACCGACACGTCGAACGGGACCACGCCGTCGTAGGCCACCACCACCAGCCGATGCACGTCGCCTCCCGGGTTGGCGGAAATCCATCGATAGCTGTCGTTCCCGCCAAGGTCGAGCACGACGTCGACGCCTTACCAGACGGCGCACGGAGGTCGGACGGATGGACATCGGGGCGTGGGCGACGTGGCGGCTGATCAAGCTGCTGGCGGTGACGGTGTTCGCGGGCGGTGTGCTCACGGCGGCGGGGGCGGCCGACCTCGCCACGCGGCAGCGGGCCGCGAGCCTGATGGCCAGCCCGGGCTTTCACGGGGCGTGGGTGGCCGGCTACGCCCTGATGGGCCTGTCGGGACGGAGCTGGTCGCCGTGGATCGTCGCCGGCGTGCTCACGAGCTTCGTGGCGCTCCACGCCGCCGTGCGCGCCGGCCACAGCCCGTCCCCGCGGCCGCGCACGGTGGCGTTCGCCCACTTCGGTCTGTTGGCGACCGTGGCGGTGATGGTGGTGCGGCCGACGTCGCTGGGGGGCCTGGTGCTGCCGCTCGCTGTCGGCGCGGGCCTGGCCGCAGTGACGCGCCTGACCGTGTCCCCGCCCCTGCCCGACCAGCACGTCGACCGCGCGCTCGTGCTGCGGTGGTTCGACGCCGTGGCGCGGGTCGAGGGCGCCACGCTGATCCTGCTGATGCTGGTGGCGATGCCGCTGCGTCGGCTCGCCGGCATCGATCTCGACGGCGACACGTCGCTGCTCGGCTGGACCCACGGGGTGACGTTCGTGCTGTTCGTGCAGGTGCTGTCGACCACGGCGCGCCAGCTGGGCTGGTCGGCGCGCACCACGCTGGCGGCGCTGGTGGCGTCGGTGGTGCCGTTCGGCACGTTCGTCTTCGAGGCCCGACGGGCCCGGGCCGAGCCAGCGGCGTAGCGCCGGTGCCGGACGTGGTACCCACCCGGATGCGGCGACACGATCCGGAGCGCGCCCCCGCCGGTCGCGGGTGACGACGTGGTCGCCCCCTGCCCGGAGTCCCCGTGTCCCAGCCCGCCGACCCCCGCTGGACCGCCGTCCGCACCCGCGACCGCAGCGCCGACGGACGCTTCGTGTTCGCGGTGACCACCACCGGCATCTACTGCCGGCCCGGCTGCCCCGCGCGCACGCCCGCCGCCGCCCACGTCCGCTTCTTCGACACCGCGGTCGCTGCCCGCGAGGCCGGCTTTCGCGCCTGCCGACGCTGCCGCCCCGACGACGACCGCCACCCCCACGCCGACGCGGTCGAGGCCGCGTGCCGGCGCCTGCAGGCCGAGGTCCCCCCGCCCCCGCTCGCTGCGCTCGCCGCCGACGCCAGCCTGTCGCTGTCCCGGTTCCAGCAGGTCTTCCGCACGCTGACCGGAGTGACCCCGCGCGCCTACGCCGCCGCCCGACGGGCCGAGCGTGTGCGCACGGCGCTGGTCACCGAGGACGGCGTGGCCGACGCTGCGTTCGCCGCCGGCTTCGCGTCGTCGGGCCGGTTCTACGAGGCCACCGACGACCTGCTCGGCATGACCCCGTCCGCGTGGCGGGCGGGCGGCGCGGGGGAGACGTTGCGCGTGACCACGGCGCCGTGCAGCCTGGGCCACGTCCTGGTCGCGTCGACCGACCGCGGCCTGTGCACCATCGAGCTCGGCGACGACCCGGATGCGCTGGTGTCCGGCCTCACCGCCCGCCTGCCCCACGCCACGCTCGTGCGCGACGACCCCGACCACGCCGCGCACGTCGCCGCCGTGGTCGCGCTGGTGGAGGACCCGGCCCGCGGCCTCGACCTGCCGCTGGACGTGCGCGGCACGGCGTTCCAGCAGCGGGTGTGGGCGGCGCTGCGGCGGGTGCCCTGCGGCACCACGGTGTCCTACGCCGAGCTCGCCACCGCGCTGGGCCGCCCGAGCGCCAGCCGCGCCGTCGCCGGGGCGTGCGCCGCCAACACCCTCGCCGTGGCCATCCCGTGCCACCGCGTCGTGCGCGGCGACGGCAGCGTGAGTGGCTACCGGTGGGGGGTGTCGCGCAAGCGGGCGCTGCTGGCCCGGGAGGCCGACACCGACGCGTCGCGGGGGCGCTCGGAGGGGTGATCGGCTACCTGCCGGCCCACGGAGGTCCCCGCATGCCACGTCCCGCTGCGGTGCCGCTCCAGGTGGTGGTCCGGCTCACCGACGTGCCGGGCACCTGGAACGACGCGCCCCTCGTCGTCGGGCTCCAGTCCGGCTCCACCGGCTCCGGCGCCACGATCGTGCCCGGCGATCCCGACGGCGACGACGTCGTCTTCGAGGGGGCGATCGACGTACGCCCCACCGCCGACGGCGCGCCGGACTTCTTCGGTCCGCTCGTCCACGGCCCCCGCGGCGCCCGCCACCTGTACGTGACCTGGGCGCGGGTCGAGGGCGGCACGCACGCCATGTTCCGACGCCTCAAGCTCTACCTCACGCCCACGGTGCGCGCGGCGTGGACGCAACCGGGCGTGAGCTGGGACCAGGTGCACACAGGCCGCGTGGCGGCCAGCGTCTCGGGCCGGGGTCCGGACGGCACGCCCCACTGCGGGTCGGCCGAGGCGCGCTGGGGCTGACGGGCCCCGGATCGTGGGCTCGCGACCGACGGCAGGCCCGCGCTACACTCCCTGCAGCGTTCGTCCTTCGGCTCGGAGTCTCCCATGCGTCCGGCGCTCGTCGTCGCCGTGCTGCTCGCAGCGTGTTCGGGGACCCCCGGCGATGGTGAGCCGCCTGGCGACACCGACACCGACGTCGTCGACACCGACCGCGACACCGATCCGGTCGTCGACACCGACCTGCCCGACGATGCCGACGGCGACGGCTTCGTCGCGATCGCCCGGGGCGGCGTCGACTGCGACGACCACGACGCCCTCGTCCACCCCGGCGCCACCGAGCGCTGCAACGGCGTGGACGACGACTGCGACGGCGTGACCGACCGCGCCGACGCCAGCTTCCCCGACGCCCGCCAGGTCTACCTCGACCTCGACAACGACGGCTTCGGCACCACGGCCACGTGGGTCTGCCCCGCGCTCGCGTCCGGCTTCGCCACGGCCGACGGCGACTGCGACGACGCCGACCCCGACGTGAACCCCGACGCGCGCGAGTTCTGCAACACCGTCGACGACAACTGCAACGGCCAGCAGGCGCCCTACGACCCCACCTGGGACCTCGGCCATGACCCCGCGTGGGTCCGCAGCTTCGTCGACGTCGACCAGGACGGCTGGGGCGTGGCGACGCTGCCCGTCCACGGGTGCTTCACCGCCGTGGCCGGATCGGCACTGCAGTCCGGGGACTGCGACGACGCCGACCCCGAGGTGAACCCGGGCCGCGCCGAGGTCTGCAACGGCGTCGACGACGACTGCAACGGCCGCACGGACGATCGCGACCGGAACGTCCAGGCACCGTACTGGGTCGTCGACGCCGACGGAGACGGCTTCCCCGGCGAGCGCACCTGGGGCAGGACGTGCACCAGCCCCGGGGCCGGCTGGACGCCGACGCTCTACGTGCTCGCCATCGACTGCGACGACGACGACGCCTTCGCTTTCTGGCAGGCTGCCTGGCGTGAGGAGGACAAGTGCAGCCGCGACGCGGACGGGGACGGCTGGGGCGACCCGGCGCCGCCGCATCGTCAGGTCGACGCGGGGCGGGACTGCGACGACGACGACGTGGCGCTGTTCCCCGGGGCCACGGAGGTCTTCCACGACGGCGTCGACCAGGACTGCGATCGGTCGGACGACGACGACGAGGACGGCGACGGCGCGCTGGCGCCGGTGTGGGGCGGCGACGACTGCGACGACCAGGACCCCCGCGTGGCGTCCAGGGCGGCCGATCAGGACTGCGACGGCACCCCGGACGTCGACGACTGCTTCCCGACGGACCCCACCCGCGCCTGCGAGGTCAACGCCCTGGCCGCCGGCGGTGCGGTGACGTGCGCGGCGTTCGACGGCGGCACGGTGCGCTGCTGGGGCGACGGGAGGCTCGGCGCGACGGGTCAGGCGGGCACGGCCCTCCTCGGCGACGACGAGCTCCCGGTGTCGGCGCCGCCCGTCGACGTGGGCGGACCGGTCGTGACGCTCGCGGCAGGACGGTCCCACGTGTGCGCGCTGCGCGACGACGCGCAGGTGGTGTGCTGGGGCGACAACCTGTCCGGTGCGGTCGGCGCGTACGGCGTGCGCACGGTCGGCGACGACGAGACGCCGGCGAGCGCCGGTCCGGTGCTCCTGCGTCACCCCACCGTCGCCCTCGCCGCCGGTCCCGCGCGCAGCTGCGTCGTGCGGCCCCACGGCCGGACCTCGTGCTGGGGCGATGGCCGCTTCGGCGCGAACGGCAACCGGTTCACGATCGACCTCGGCTACACGCGACAGCCCGGGTACACCTTCCCCGTCCAGGCCGACCAGCCGATCCGCGCGGTGAGCAGTGGCGAGACCTTCACCTGCGGCCTCTACGACGACGGGAGCGTCCACTGCTGGGGCAGGATCCGGCGGGGCCACCTGGGCGTTCCGGGCCTCACCGGCACCATGCTCGTCGACCCGAGCCCGGCGCTGTCGTTCGGCGCGGCCCTCAGCATCGCGTCCGGCGACGAGCACACCTGCGCGGTGACGCTCGACCACCACCTCGTCTGCTGGGGCCGCAACGTGCACGGCCAGCTCGGCCTGGGTCACGACCGCGACATCGGCGACGACGAGGAGGCGTACCCTGCCGGCCTCGTCGACCTGCCCCCCGTCCGCGCCGTGGCCGCCGGCGCCGCCCACACCTGCGCGCTGCTGATGGACCAGACCGTCCGCTGCTGGGGCGAGGGCGCCGACGGGCGCCTCGGCAACCTCTCCTCCGCCGACATCGGCGACGACGAGCCCATCGGGCCCGCCGTCGACGTCGGCGGCCCCGTCCGCGCGATCGCCGCCGGCGAAGCCCACACCTGCGTGATCCTCGACAACGCCGACGAGGACGTCGTCTGCTGGGGCTACGGCGCCGACGGCCGCCTCGGCTACGGCACCACCGACACGATCGGCGACGACGAGACGCCCGCCAGCGCAGGGCCCGTGGCGTTCCGATGAGGCCGGGGCCGCGCACCTGGATCCTGCTGGGACTCCTCGGCTGTGGGCCCTCGGGTGCCGACGGCCCCGTCGCACCCGATACCGACACCGATCCCACCGCAGTT
>JACKEP010000047.1 GCA_020632915.1 Alphaproteobacteria bacterium
CGGCGGTCGCATGCCGCCTGAGTGGCGCGACGCGGTGGCGCGCCTCGGCACCGACGCCCACAAGCCCTACCTCGAGGTGGCACCCTGGCTGGTGGTGCTGTTCGTCCAGACCCACGGCGTCGGTCCCGACGGCGCGCGCCTCAAGCACTACTACCCGCGGGAGTCGGCGGGCATCGCGGCGGGGATGTTCCTGGCGGCCGTTCACCACATGGGCCTCGCCACCCTGACCCACACGCCGAGCCCGATGCACTTCCTGGGCGAGGTGCTCGGCCGGCCGTCCCACGAGACGGCGTTCCTGCTGCTCCCCGTGGGCTTCGCAGCCGAGGACTGCTGGGTCCCCGACCTGCAGCGCAAGCCCCTCGACGCCGTGAGCGCCTGGTACGAGGCCGACCCGACCGGGTGAGGTGGGTGTCGCGGAAGGTCACGTCCGGCGTCGCGGCACATCGGCGGTGATCCGGACGGTCGACCTGTCCGTACCCCTCGCGAGGCCATCGGGACTATCGGCGTCGAACGCATCGTTCGGCGCGACGGTGACCTGCGCCCGGCTGGGGGGACCGGCCGGGATCACCCGCGTCAGCCAGGAGTACCACCCATGCCGACCCTGCTCGCCCTCGCCCTCATGGCGACCAATGCCCACGCCTCGTCGCACCGCGAGGCTCCCGGCATCGCCCTCGACCCCGCCGCGGACCTGACGGACTTCTACGCGTTCGTCAGCCCGGAGGACCCGTCGAAGGTGGTGTTCATCCTCAACGTGCAACCGCTCGAAGCGCCGGGGGGTGGACCGAACTTCCACCGCTTCGACGACGACGTCTTCTACAAGATCCACGTCGACAACGAGGGCGACGGGCTGGAGGACGTGACCTTCGGCTTCCAGTTCCACACCTACGTCGAGGACGACAGCACCTTCCTGTACAACGTCGGCAGCGTCGCCGACCCTGCCACGCTCAACGTCCACCAGAGCATGATCGCGGCGCGCTGGGATGACGGTGTCGGCACCCGCATCTACGCCCGCAAGACCAACCCGTGGATGGTGGCGCCGGCCAACGTCGGCGTCGTGAGCGTCCCGGCCGGCGGCTACGCGCCCGAGTCGAGCACGCCCGGCACGCTCACCCAGGCCGCCATCCTCGTCGACGGGGACACCCGCATCTTCGCAGGCCCCCGCCAGGAGGGCTTCTACGTCGACCTCGAGCGCACGTTCGACCTGCTCAACCTCGGCAACCCCGACAACACCAACACGCTGCTCGGCTACAACGTGCACAGCATCGCGATCGAGGTGCCGATCACGTCGCTGACCCGCGACGGCATGCCGGCGATGTCCGGCAGCGGCAACGAGGTGATCGCCGCGTGGGCGACCACCGAGCGCCGACGCACCACCAACCGCTACAGCGGCGGCGCCGACATCAGCACCGGTGACTGGGTGCAGGTGGCCCGCCTGGGCAACCCGCTCGTCAACGAGGCCGTGATCGGGCTCGGCGACAAGGACCGCTTCAACCGCAGCCAGCCCGCCGACGACATCCAGTTCCTCGGCTACGTCACCAACCCGCTGCTGCCGGTCTACATGGACCTCATCCTCGGCATCCCCGACCCCGGCCCCCACGACGAGGGCCTGGGCATCGGCGGCCGTGAGGACCTGGTGCTGGCGTTCCTGACCGGCCACCCGGCGCTCGGCACGATGCCCGCCGCCTACAGCCTGGGCGGCGCGATCCCGGGCGAGCCCGGCAAGGTGTTCGGCGCCTACGAGGCGCTGCGCATGAACCTGACGACCTCGTCGGGCTTCCCGAACGGCCGGTTCGTGTCCGACGACGTCACCGACGTCGCCCTGTCGGCCATGGCGGGCCTGCTGATCAACGGCACGACGGTCAGCGACGGCGTCGACGCCACCGGGCTGCACTACCTCGACACGTTCCCGTGGCTCGGCGATCCGTGGGCCGGCGACGACCACCCCGCCGGCTACCACGACCTGCCGTAGGCCCCCGCCGCTGGAACCGAGGGGGCCGACGCTGACGGGGTCGGTCCCCTCCTCCCCTCGCCCGTCCCCGGAGGCCCCGTGCGCCTGCCGCCGTTCGTCGTCACCGCGTGCGTCGTGGCCTGCCACGCGCCCGTGCAGCGCCCCCACGTCGACCCCTGCGTGCTGATGCGCGCCGACACCACTGGCCCGATGGCGGACCGGATCGCCGCCGCCTCCGACCCGGTCGAGGTGGCGCGGCTGCGCCGGGAGGAGGCCCGCCAGACGGCCGACCCCGGCTTCGACCTGCTCGCCGACCACGCGCTGGCCTGCGCCGCCCAGGACGGCCCCCTGCCGCTCGACGCGCGGCGGATGGCCGTGCGCCTCGATCTCGCCGCCCACCGCTTCACCGACGCGCTGGACAAGGCCACCACGCTCGTCGACGAGACCGACGCGTGGACCGACCACCTCGCCGTCGCCGACGCCCGCCTGGAGCTCGGGGACCTCGACGCCGCCGCTGCCGCCCTCGACGCCGCCGACGCCCGTCGACCGAGCGCGCTCACGGCCGACCGCGCCGCGGCGCTCGCCTGGCGTCGCGGCGACCTGCACGGCGCGATGGCCCACTACGAGCACGCCGCACGGCTCGCCAGCGCCGCCGACCCCACGGTGCTCACCTGGGAGCTCGCGCAGCTCGGCTGGCTCCAGGCCCTCGACGGCGGTCCCGTGCCTGCACTCGACGCCGCGCTGCGGCTGTCGCCGGGGGACCGCGGCGCCCACTACCACCGGGGCCTGTGGCGCCTGTCGCGCGGTGACGTCGACGGCGCCCGCGCGGACCTGCGCGCCGCCGGCCCCACGATCGCGGCCACGGTGGCGCTCGCCGAGATCGACCCCACCGTCGACGTCCGGGCCGTCCACCGTCAGGACCCGCGGGGCTGGGCGATCTGGCTGGCGCCCCGCGACCCCCAGGCCGCCCTCGCCCTGCTCGACGCCGAGCTCGGCCAGCGCCACGACGCGATCACGGTGATGGCGCACGCCTGGGCCACCCACCTCGCCGGCGGCGACGGCACCGGCGAGGCCCGTCGCGCCCTGGCCACCGGCACCCTCGAGCCCCAGGTGCTGTGGCAGGGCGCCCAGGTGCTCGGCGACCCCGCGCTGCTCGCCCGGGCCCGGACGATGCCGGCGGGCCTGCTGCCGTCGCAGCGCGCGGAGGCGATCCGATGATCCCGATGCTGCTGGCGCTGTCGACCGCCGCCCACGCCCACGCCCCGGGCCTGTCCTACGGCACGCTGACCCACGACGACATCCACCTCGTGTTCGCCGCGTCCGACGCGCCGGAGGGAGCCCCCGACCTGGGCCTGTCCGTCGACGAGGCGCCGTGCACCCTCGGCCCCTGGCACACCGAGGCCGTGGCCGGGGACGGCGTGGCGTGGACCGCATCGGTCGCGTGTCCGCCGGGCGCCCGCACCTACAGCGCGCGGTTCACCGCCGACCTGTCGCCCGGCCACCGCCACGTGGTGCAGGCGGGCGGCGCCACGGCGATGCTGCACGCGGGCGCCGACACCACCACGCTCGACGTGCGCGAGGGCGTGCTCGGGGTGCTGACCCGCTTCGCCCGCCTGGGCATCGAGCACATCGTCACCGGCTACGACCACCTGCTGTTCCTGGTGGCGCTGCTGCTGGGGGCCCGACGCCTCAAGGACATGCTCGCGGTCGTCAGCGGGTTCACCGTGGCCCACTCGATCACGCTGGCGGCCTCGGCGCTGGGGTGGGCGACGATCCCCGGCGCGGTCATCGAGCCGCTCATCGCCTTGTCGATCGCCCTGGCCGCGCTCGAGAACCTCACCGACGCCAGCCTGCGCCGGCGCCTCGCGCTGACGTTCGGCCTGGGGCTGGTGCACGGCTTCGGCCTGGCCGGCATGCTCACCGAGCTCGGCCTGCCGCCGGGGGCGCGCGCCGAGGCGCTGCTGGCGTTCAACGGCGGCGTGGAGATCGGCCAGCTCGCGGTGGTGCTGGCGGTCATGCCGGTGCTGACGTGGCTGCACCGCACCGAGGGCTGGCGCGCCCGGTGGGTGCCGGCAGCGTCGGTGGGCCTGGCCGCGGTGGGCGTGATCTGGTTTGCGGCCCGTGTGATCTAGTTCGCGGCCCGCGTGATCTGCGGCCGGCGTGATCTCGTTCGCGGCCCGCGTGATCCAGCCCGCTACGGCGCGGTGATGCGGCCCGGGGCGAGGTTGGTGCCCTCGATGGTGTGGCAGCTGTTGCAGTCGCCCGAGTCCTGCGGGGTGACCATCGAGCTGACCTTGCCGCCCACCGTCACGTTGGCCGTGATCGGGAACACGATGCCGGAGCCCGCCCGGGACGTGGCGTAGAAGTTGCCCGCGCGGTTGGTGGTGTAGGTGAACACCGCGTCGGTGGCGTCGACGATCTCGACCACCGCGCCGCTCACGCCGTTGCAGTCGTCGGGCTCGTGGGCCGCGGTGAACACGGTGCCGCCGAGCGCGAGCGCGGGGCCGCCGCGCCGCTGGTGGCAGCTGACGCAGTCGCGACCGGGGTGCATGAGCGGGGACTCGTGGTCGCCGCCGGTCCAGTAGTCGTCGCTGACGCAGGCGTAGGCGTCGGTGGTGTCGGTGGACCCTGAGTCGACCGTGGTGTCGGTGTCGGTGCTGGCGTCCTTGGTCACCGTGCCGGTGGTGCAGGCGGCCAGCAGCAGCGCCAGGAGCGGCGTGTCGATCTTCATGGGCGTCCTCCTCTTCTGCGGGGAAGGTGCAACGAGGCCCCCCCACCTGCAAACCCCGCGGCCGACAGAGTGTCCACGGTCGGGCAACACCACGTGCGGCGGGCGCGGGGCCACATTACGCGGCGCCTCGCTCGCGGCACCACGATCAGGAGGGCGCCCGATGTCCCAGAACGCCTCGTCCGGCGACTGGATCGCCGACGCCGCCGACCAGGCCGAGGCCCACGCCTTCGCCGCCAAGGGCCCGGGTGCCACCATCGTGTGCGCCTCCGGCATCAGCCCGTCCGGCCCCATCCACCTCGGCAACCTGCGCGAGGTGCTCACCACCCACTTCGTCGCCGAGGAGCTGCGCCGCCGCGGTCACGACGTCGTCCACCTGCACTCGTGGGACGACTTCGACCGCCTGCGCAAGGTGCCCGCGGGCATCCCCGAGCACTTCGCCCAGTACATCGGCATGCCGCTGGCCCGCATCCCCGACCCGTTCGGGGAGCACGCCTCGTGGGCCGACCGCTACATCACCCAGTTCCGCGACGCCGCCGCGCGCCTGGGCGTCACCGCGCGCTGGGTGCGCCAGTCCGAGCAGTACCCGGCCAACACCTACCGCGACGCCGTCAAGACCGCGCTCACCCGCCGCCACGAGCTGTTCGACGTGGTCTCCCGGTACCAGACCGAGAAGCTGCAGGAGCGGTCGGTCGAGGAGCGCCGGGCCGACTACTGGCCGTTCAAGGTCTACTGCCCGGTCAGCGGCAAGGACGACACCACCAACCTCGCCTGGGACCCCGACACCGCCACGCTCACCTACCGCAGCGCCGCCGACGGCCAGGTGCGCACCACCTGCCTCGACGACGAGTGCATCGGCAAGCTGGTGTGGAAGGTGGACTGGCCGATGCGCTGGGCCCACGAGCGGGTCGACTTCGAGCCCGGCGGCACCGACCACTCCTCGCCCGGCTCGTCGTACACGGTGGGCACCGACGTGGTGGGCCCGTTCTTCGGCTGGCGCGCGCCCACCTACGTGCCCTACGCCTTCGTGGGCTTCTCGGGGCAGGTCAAGATGTCGAGCTCGCGCGGCGTGTCGGCCACGCCCGACTTCGCGCTCGGCTTCGTGGAGCCCGCCCTGCTGCGGTGGCTCTACCTGCGCCGCAAGGCCGACGCCGAGTTCCAGATCGACTTCGGCGCGCAGCTCTGGCGCGCCTACGACGAGTGGGACGCGCTGGCACGCAAGGTCGACGACGGCACCGCGCCGCCCGTCGAGACGCGCATGTACGAGCGCGCCATCGCCACCAGCGCCGGCCCCGTCGCGCACCCCAGCCGCCGCATCAGCTTCCGCACCCTGTGGACCGCGCTGGACGCCACCCACGGCAACCTCGACCAGACGCTGCGCATCGTGGCCACCACGGTCGACGATCCGCCCGACGCCGCCACGCTCGCCGACGAGATCGAGCCCCGCCTGACGTGCGCGCAGGGCTGGGTGGAGAACTGCCTCGACGACGACGAGCGCCTCGCCCCCAAGACCGCCTTCGACCCCGACGCGTGGGCGGCGCTGGACGCCGGCCAGCAGGCCGCCGTGCGCCGCTTCGCCGCGATGCTGCCCACCACGGCGTGGACCTACAAGCCCGTCGAAGACCTGGTCTACGGCGTGCCCAAGCTCGAGGCGGGCCTCGGCCTCGACGACAAGCCCACCCCGCCGGTGAGGGCGGCGCAGCGCGCGTTCTTCGTGGCGCTCTACCAGCTGCTGCTGGGGGCCGACACCGGCCCGCGCCTGCCGACGCTGTTGCTCGCGCTGGGCCGCGACACGGTGGCCCCGCTGGTGACGCCACCGGCGTGAGCCGTCGCAGGGTGGTTCACGCCGTCGCGCGCGCCGTCGCAGACGGTTCCGGGTCCTCGACGCCGAGCCGGGTCAACAGCCCGGCGCGCGCGAGGGCCCGGCGCGGCTGGGTCTGCAGGCCCACGGTGACCACCTCGGTGCCCACGGCCTCCAGGTCGCCGAGCACCGCCCGCAGGTTCGCGATGCCGGTCTCGTCGATCACGGGGACGGCGGACAGGTCGAGGACCACCTTGCGCACGCGCCGGTCGACCTGACGCAGCGTGCCCATGGCGCGGGCGGCGGCGCCGAAGAACAGCGGCCCGGCGATCTCGTAGATGAGGACGTCGTCACCGGGGTCGGCGTGCACCGAGGTGGTGCCGTCGAGCACGCGCACCTCGGCGACGTCGGCCATGCGCTTGATGAACAGCAGCGCCGCCAGGGCCAGGCCCACACCCACCGCGATCACCATGTCGAACACCACGGTGAGCACGAAGCACGTGACCATCACCATGACGTCGGAGCGCGGCGCGGCGCGCAGCGTGTGCACGAAGTGGCGGGCCTCGCTCATGTTCCAGGCGATGAGCAGCAGCAGCGCGGCCAGCGCCGACATCGGCAGCCAGCCGAGCAGCGGGGCCAACACCACGATGGCCGCGAGCACCACGAACGCGTGGACCACGGCGGCCACCGGGGTGCGGCCTCCCGAGCGCACGTTGGTGGCGGTGCGGGCGAGCGCGCCGGTGGCGGCGATGCCCCCGAAGAACGGCCCGACGAGGTTGCCCACGCCCTGGGCGACGAGCTCGGCGTCGGGATCCGTCTTCCGCCCGGTCATGCCGTCGGCGATGACGGCCGACAGCAGCGACTCGATGGCGCCGAGCATCGCGATGGCGACCGCGGCGGGCACGAGCGCCTGCACGGCGTCGAAGCCCCCGGCGAGGCCGGGCAGGCCGTGGGGCGCCCACGGCACCGCGAAGCGCGGCATCATCGACGGGATGCCCGCGTGGGACACGCCCGCGTCGTCCACCCACGAGAACCGGCTGCGCAGCGTGATGAGGTCGACGCCCTGGCCGTGCAGCACCACCGCGGCGACGCCGGCCAGCGCCAGCGCCACGAGCGGACCGGGCACGCGGCGGCTGATGCGCGGCCAGGCCACGAGCAGCGCGAAGGTGGCGAGGCCGACGACGGCGTCGGGCCAGGCGATGGTGGGCAGGGCCTCGACGGTGCCGATCACCTTGTCGTGCCAGTGCCCGCCCATGGGACCCGGGGTCAGGCCCAGGAGGTCCTTGATCTGCAGCGTGGCGATCACCACGCCGATGCCGGCCGTGAACCCGGTGATCACCGGGCTGGGCATCGCCGCCACGAGCTTGCCGAGGCCGCCGAGCCCCATGGCGACGAGCATCACGCCGGCCATCGCGGTGGCGACGAACAACCCTGCGAGGCCGTGCTGCTCGACGATGGGCGCGAGGATGACGACGAACGCCGCCGTGGGCCCCGACACCTGCACGCGGCTGCCGCCGAGGAGCGCGATGAGCCCGCCGGAGACCACCGCCGTGTACAGGCCGTGCTGCGGCGGCGCGCCCACCGCGACGGCGAGCGCCATCGACAGCGGCACGGCGACCACGCCCACGACGAGGCCGGAGAGCACGTCGGCGCGCAGATCGTCGGTGGTGTAGCCCTCGCGCAGGGCCTCACGGAGGGCGTGGAACGGAAGGCCGGACATGGGGGACCCCGGAGGCGTGGCCGCGGTGCAGGCTCACCGGAAGCGCCGCCCCTGGCCACGCCGCGGGAGGGGGCAGGCTGTCCGCCACGGGGCGGACGGCGCCGCCGCATGCGACGGGCGTGCCAGTCGCGGG
>JACKEP010000048.1 GCA_020632915.1 Alphaproteobacteria bacterium
GGGATCGGGATCGGGATCGGGATCGGGATCGGGATCCGGCGCCCCAACCCTCACCCGCCCGCGAACCGCGGGGTGTCGGCCCGCAGCCGCGGCAGGAGGAAGTCCACGAACGCCCGCACCCGCGCCGACCGGCGCAGGTCCGCGTGCACCAGCAGCCACAGCGTGGTGGCGGCCTCGGGGATCGGCGCGCCCACCCGCCGCAGGCGCGTGTCGGGGTCGCCCACATGGCAGGGCAGCAGGCCCGTGGCCCGCGTGCACCGCAGCACGCGCTGCATGCCCGCCACCGAGCTCACGCGAAGCAGCACCGGCACGTCGGGGTGATGACGCAGGCGCCAGCGCACAGCGCCCGCGCGCTCCAGGCCCTCGTAGACCGCCCAGGGCAGGTCGTCCTCGGGATCGTGGGCCGGCGCGTAGCGGCACCAGGCCACCGGCGCGACGCGGTGGCCGATGGCGGCGTCGGGCGGGGTGTCGCTGGGGCGCAGGGCCACGTCGGCCTCGCGGCCCAGGTCGAAGGGGCGTGGGTCGACCAGCAGCACCGGCTCGATGCCGGGGTGGGCGTCGTGGAACGCGGCGAGGTGGGGGGCGACGACGTCCAGCAGGTCGTCGGCGAGCGTGACGCGGACGGGACCGCGCGCCTGCTGGTCGTGACCGGTGGCCGCGCGACGGGCGGCGAGCACCGCCTCCTCCACCTCCACCGCCCGCGGCAACAGCGCCTCGCCCACGCCGGTGAGCGCGTAGCCGCGCGGGTCACGGTCGAAGAGCGTGGTGCCGAGCGACGCCTCCAGGGCGGCCATGCGACGGTGCACAGTGGATGCGTTCACGCCGAGGTCGGCGGCGGCCGCCGCCAGGGTGCCCGTGCGCGCGACGGCCAGGAAGGCGTGCAGGTCGTCCCACTTCAGCGCGTCCACCGGTCACCTCCGTGGTCTTGCACCTGCGCAAGATGATCCTGCGTATCGCGGTCTTTTCCATGCGTCTTCGCAAGCCTACAGTACGGACATCCAGGAGGTCCCCATGACCACGACATCCCCCGTCCGCATGGCCATCCGTCGCGCCGCCGAGCGCGGTCACGCCGATCACGGCTGGCTCGACAGCCACCACACCTTCAGCTTCGCGAGCTACCACGACCCCCGGTTCATGGGCTTCTCGCACCTGCGGGTGATCAACGAGGACCGCGTCGCCGCCGGCGGAGGCTTCCCCACCCACCCCCACCGCAACATGGAGATCGTGTCCTACGTGATCGACGGCGCGCTCGCCCACCGCGACACCCTCGGCACCGGCTCGGTCATCCGCCCCGGCGAGGTGCAGCTGATGTCGGCGGGCTCGGGCATCCAGCACAGCGAGATGAACGCCAGCCGCACCGACGGCGTCCACTTCCTGCAGATCTGGGTGCTCCCCGCCCAGGCCGCCACCACGCCGCGGTACGATCAGCGCGACTTCGGCCGCACGCCCGGCGTGCAGCTCGTGGTCAGCCCCGACGGCCGCGACGGCTCGCTCACCATCGGGCAGGACACCGACATCCACCGCGCCCTGCTCCCCGGCGGCGAGACCGCCACCGTCGACCTGCGCCACACCCGCGCGTGGGTCCAGGTGGTCCGCGGCACGCTCGACGTCGACGGCGCCCGCCTGTTCCCCGGGGACGGCCTCGCGGTCGACGGCGCCACCGCCCTGCACCTGTCCGCCCACGACGACGTCGAGGCCCTCGTCTTCGACCTCGTCTGACCCCACCGCCCGCCTCGGAGCGCCCCATGGCCACCTCGATCCTCGCCCTGTCCGGCAGCCTGCGCGCCGCCTCCTACAACACCGCCCTGCTGCGCACGGCGGCCGAGCTCGTCCCCGACGGGGCCACCGTCACCCTCTACGACTACCGGGACGTGCCGCTGTACGACGCCGACCTCGACAAGCCCGGCAGCGTCGAGGCCTTCGAGGCGGCGCTGCGCGGCGCCGACGGCCTGCTGATCGCCACGCCCGAGTACAACTACTCGGTGCCCGGCGTGCTCAAGAACGCCTTGGACTGGGCCTCGCGCCCCGCCTACAAGGGCGCCATCTTCGGGCTGCCCACCGGCATCGTGTCGGCCTCGGGCAGCTTCGTGGGCGGCGCCCGCGCCCAGCAGCACCTCAAGCCGATCCTGCTCGCGATGGGCGTGCCGGTGTTCCCGTGGCCCGAGCTGCTGGTGGGCGGCGCAGGGGGCAAGATCGCCGACGGCCACGTCACCGACGAGCCCACCCGCGGCTTCCTGCGCAGCTACCTCGAGGGCTTCGTGCCGTGGGTGGTCAAGCAGGGTCGCTGACCCACCCGCGTCAGCCGGTGCGCACCCACCGCCACAGCTCCCGTGGCGTGGGGCGCGTGCCCTGGGCGAGCACGCCGATGCGGTAGACGCGGCCGGCCAGCAGCGCCATGCCGAAGGTCGACGCCACCAGCAGCGCCAGCGCCGTGCCGATCTGCCACACCGGCGCCCCGAGCACGTAGCGGCTGAACAACAGGAACGGCGTGAACGGCGGCACGAACGACAGCGCCGTCGCCACCACCGAGTCCGGGTCGCGGAACACCGCCAGCAGCGGCAGCGCCATGATCGACGTCGACATGCTCAGCGCCGACTGGGCGAGCTCGGCGTCCTTCTCCGAGCTGCAGAGCGCCCCCACCGCCGCGAACAGCGTGGCGTAGAAGAAGAAGCCGAACAGGAAGCAGGCGCCGAGCACGGCGAAGGCGTCCACGCCGGGCAGCGCGTCGAGCACGCCCTCGGCCACGGCGCGCTGCTCGGGCGGCAGCGTGGCCGCGTGACCGCGGAGCAACACCATCACGGCCAGCTCGGGCAGGGTCCAGATCGCCAGCTGCAGCAGCCCCGCCGAGCCCACGCCGAGCACCTTGCCCAGCAGCAGCTGCCACGGCCGCACGCTGCACAGCAGCAGCTCCACCAGCCCGTTGAGCTTCTCCTCCACCACCGACATCAGCAGCTGCACCGGGTAGAACAGGATCGTCAGGTACAGCACCAGCGCGCCACCGGCGGCCACCAGCATGTTGCCCTGCTCCACCGCGCTCGCCTGGTCGCCGCGCTCGGGCTCGTCCAGGTCGACGAACGCCACCGAGCCGCCGTCGAGCAGCGCGTCGATCGCCGGGTCGTCACCGCCCAGGCGCTGACGGATCGCCGCCCAGTAGATCGCGTGCTCCAGGTCACCCGCGCGCTCCAGGCCAGGGAACGCCAGCGCCCGCAGCGTGAGCGCGCCGGTGGCGAGGCTCCCGTCGTCGAGCAGCACCCAGCCGTCGATGCGGTGGTCGAGCACGGCCTGGTCGAGCGCCTCGGGGGACGTGTCGCCGTCGGGCGCGTCCACCACCCGGTAGGGCTCGTCGTCGTCGTTGCGGAGCTGACGGACCAGCGCGTCGCGTAGCTGCCCGGTGGCGTCGACCACGACGATGTCGAGGGGCTCGGGGCGCGCCGCGTCCTGCACCGCGACCGCGGCGAAGGTCATCCCGAGCCACAGCGCGGGGAGCCCGAAGGTCAGCAGCAGGAAGCCCCAGCGGAACACCCGCTGGACGAACTCGCGGCGGGCGACGACGAGGACGGGGTGCACACGGGCTCCGGACGGAGGGGACGACGGCGAGGGGCGCCCCGACTCTACCGGAAGTCGCGCAGCGCTGCGTCGCGACCCGACCCGAACGGGTCGCTTGCTCATGCGTGAAACGCCGTTCTATTCTTCGAGGGTCCCGAGGGGGAGGCCCGGTGCCCATCCATCCGCTCGCGCTGGACTCCCGCCGCGCCGCCTACCGCGAGCGCATCCTGGCCGCGGCCGAGGAGGTCTTCGCGCGGGACGGCTTCGCGGGCGCCCGCATCGCCGACGTCGTGGCGGCGTCGGGCCTGTCGCTGGGCACGGTCTACGGGCTCTACGACGGCAAGGCCGCGATCTACGCCGCCGTGCACGAGCACCGGCTCACGGAGCTGCTCGCCGCGAGCGCGGAGGCCGTCACCCAGGGCGACCCCGGCACCGTGCTGCTGTCGGGCACGGCCGGCTTCGTGCGCTGGCTCGCCGACCACCCCGGCTACCTGCGGATGCACGTGCGCGAGGGCCTGTCGTGGACGTCGCCCGACCAGTTCGCGTCCGACGTCCAGGTGGCGTCGTGGTCGCGGGGCATCGAGCTCATCGTCGGCGTGCTGGAGGCCGGCATCGCCACCGGCGTGTTCGTGCCGGGCGAGCCCCAGCGGATGGCGCGCCTGGTGGCCGCCACCCAGCAGGTCTTCGTCATGGACTGGGTCGACCGCGGCTGCGTCGACCCCATCGACACCGTCGTCGACGACCTGTCGGCGTGCCTGCGCCGCACCTTCTTCGTGGCCGCCCCACCCGCACCCCGGAGCGCCTGATGGACGCCGCCCCCGCCGCCGAGCCCGCGCTGCGCAGCGCACCCCGCCTGCGCGGGGGGTTGCCCATCGTCGGCCACACCCTGTCGTTCCTGCGCGACCTGACCGGGCTCCTCGCCCGCGCCCACGACGCGTGCGGGGAGGTCGCCGCGATCAAGGTGCTCGGCAAGGACATCGTGCTGGTGACCGGGCCTGCGGGTCACGAGGCGATCTTCCGCGCGCCCGACGAGGTGCTGTCGCCCAAGGCCGCCTACAAGATGATGGTGCCGGTGTTCGGCAAGGGCGTCGCCTACGACTGCGAGGACGCCCGGATGAACGAGCAGCTGCGGATGCTGCGGCCCGCGCTGCAGGCCCGTCGCATGCGCACCTACGGCGAGATCATCGCCGCCGAGGTCGACGACGCGCTGGCCTCGTGGGACGCCACCGGCACCCTCGACCTGTACACGTGGATGGCGCAGCTCACGAACTACACGTCGAGCCACTGCCTGCTGGGGCCCGAGTTCCGCAAGGAGATGAGCGCCGAGTTCGCGCAGGTCTACCACGACCTCGAGCGCAGCATCGTCCCCATCGCCTACCTCGACCCCGACCTGCCGCTGCCGGTCTTCCGTCGCCGCGACAAGGCCCGCGCCCGCCTCGGCGCGATGGTGGCGGCGATCGTGGCCCGCCGCAAGGCCGCCGGCACCGTGGGCGAGGACTTCCTCCAGACGCTGATGGACGAGACCTACGAGGACGGCAGCCACCTGTCCGACCACGAGATCACGGGCATGCTCGTGGCCGCGATGTTCGCCGGCCACCACACGAGCTCGGCCACCGCGGTGTGGACGCTCCTGGAGCTGCTGCAGCACCCGCGCTGGATGACCGGCGTGGAGGAGGAGCTGGCCAGGGTGTTCGCGGACGGTCGCCCGATCGACCACGAGTCCTTGCGCGAGCTGACGATGACCGAGCACGCGATCAAGGAGGCCCTGCGGCTGCACCCGCCGCTGTTCATCCTGCTCCGCGTGGCGATGGAGGACACCGCCGTCCTCGGCTACCGCATCCCCAAGGGCACGTGGGTGGCGGTCTCGCCGATCGTCGCCCACCAGCTGCCCGAGGTCTTCGAGGCCCCCGCGAGCTTCTGTCCCCACCGCTTCGCGCCGCCCCGCGAGGAGGACCGCCAGCCGTTCGCCTACATCGCGTTCGGCGGCGGCCGGCACAAGTGCCTGGGCAACGCCTTCGCGCTGCTGCAGATCAAGACGATCCTGGCGATGCTGCTGCAGCGCTACCGCTTCGAGCTCACCGACGACCCGATCGTCCCCGACTTCCGCGGCCTCGTGATCGGCCCGCGCGGCCCGATCCGCGTGCGCTACCACCGCCGCGCATGACCGCCGACGGCCCGCCCGACGCCAAGCGCGCCGCCGAGCGGTTCTGGTGGGCGTACACGCCCGTGTGGACCGCGATCACCGGCGTCGTGATGGTGAGCGGCCTCGCCGAGCGGTGGACCGACGCTCCGCTGCTCGCGTTCGGCCTGCTGGTCGGCGTGCCCGCGGCGGTCGGCCCCGTGCTGCTGCGTCCGGACCGCGACACGCCCTGGTGGCGTTCGACCGCGTTCAAGCTCGCCCTGTCGGTGACGGGCCTCGCCTTCGGCCTGAACTACACGCAGACGCCCTACTTCTGGGACGTCCTGCACATGCACTACGGCTTTCGCGCCACGTGGACGATCGACGGCAACCCCGTCTTCCTCTACCTCGTGACGGTCGCCTACTTCGGCACCTACTGCGCCCTGTGCCTGGCGGCGTGGCGGTGGCTGCGGGCGCGCGGGCCGGTGGCGGCGGCGGCGTCGTGGGTGGTGGCGCCGATGGCGATGGCGCTGCTGGAGACGGTGCTCAACGCCAACCCGTTCACCACGCGCCTGTTCTGCTACGACGACCTGCCGCTGATGCTGACGTTCGGCACCGTGTCCTACGGCATGGCCTTCGTGCTGGCGCTGCCGATGTGGGCGGCGATCGACGAACGCGCCGAGGCCCGGGTCCCGTGGACGCGGGTGGTGCTGATGCTGGGCGCGGTGCTCTACGCCGACCTGCTCGGCCTCGACGTCCTCCGGTACCATGTGGCGCCACGGCTCACCGTGGTCCACACCGGCGTCCGCGGTGCGGGAGACAACGCAACCAGCTGCCTCGCGCAGCCTGTGGGGAGGTAGCCATGCGTGTCGTGGTGGACTGGGACCTGTGCCAGGGGCACGGGATGTGCGAGGACGAGGCGCCCGAGGTGTTCCAGCTCAACGACGACGGCGACATGGAGCTGCTGCAGGAGCACCCGCCCGAGCGCCTGCGCGCCGCCGTCCAGAGCGCGTGCACGTTCTGTCCCCAGCGCGCGCTGTCGATCGAGGAGGACGGGTGAGCGCACCGGGCGAGCGCCTCGCGTTCGGCGGCGTGCCGGGCAACCTCGCGATGATCGTGGGCCTGCCGGTGTTCACCGCCTACCTGTTCTTCGCGGTGCGGTTCAACGGGGGCGCGGTGCTGCCGGGCCCCGACGCGGACGCGGCCGGCTTCTTCGCGGCGCTCGTGCC
>JACKEP010000049.1 GCA_020632915.1 Alphaproteobacteria bacterium
TGCGGCGCGCGCCGTTGGCGACGATGAGGAAGATCAGGCCGCCTGCGAGCAGGTCGGGCACCCGCGAGCTGAACCACCAGACCAGGAGCCCGGCGACGATGACCACGGCGTTCACCTTGATATCGTTGGACGTGAAGATCCAGCTGGCCTCGATGTGGGCCTCACCGCGCTTGGTGCGGCGCAGCACGAGCAGCGTCGCCACGTTGGCGGCGAGGGCCATCAGCGAGACGACGACCATCGGCCAGACCTCCGGCGGGCCCGAGGACGACACGAAGCGCCGGCCGACCTCCGCGAGTCCCAGCGCTGCCAGCGTGAGCTGCAGGTAGCCGCTCGAGGCCGCGAGGCGTCGCTTCCGCACCGCGCTGCCGCCCAAGGCGGCGAGGCTCAAGCCGTAGACGAGGGCGTCCGCGAGCATGTCGAGCGAGTCGGCGACGAGGCCCATCGAGCCTGCAAACAGGCCGGCCACGAGCTCGCCGACAAAGAGCGTCAGGTTGATCGCGAGCGCCCACAGCAGCGGCCCGCGATTGGAGGCGTCGTCGTCCGCTCCGAGCAGCTCCACGTCATCTCGATGTTCGACCTCGCGTGCCCCAAGTTCCAGGGTCGCGAGGGCCTCGCCAATCGCCGTTGAGGAGCCCTCGTGAGAGACCTCGAGGCGTCGCTGGCCAAGGTCGAACTCCAGCCTCGCGACCCCGTCCATCCCTTCCAGCCGCATGCGGATCATCTGCTCCTCGGAGGCGCAGTCCATCTCCTTGATGTGGAAGGTCGTTCGATTCACTCGCGCTCCTGCGGATAGGGATGATGGTCCCTGCCCCCCTCACCGCGCGACCTCCGGGCCGGCAGCGACGCACCATCCAATAGCAGATGCGGCCGGGTGCGGGGCGTGTACAATCGCCAGCAGACTCGCCCACCACCACGCCGCGCCACTCACGGGCGCCACGCCCCGGAGAAAGCACCGTGGCCCGATCGCACGCGCTGCGCGCACTCGTATTGCTCACTGTAGCCGCGGCCGCGTGTGGCGGAGCCGACGACGGCGGCACCAAGTCGCCCTCTTCGGTGACCACCGCGGACCTCTACGGGTTCTGGACCGGACCCGAGAACTTGGACGACGCCGGCGCGCCACTCCCCGACACGGCCTGGCTCACGGTGCAGTTTCGCGACGTCGATCCCTACTACGCCGAGCTGGTCGGCCTCACCGACGTCTACTACGTCTACAAGGGCGGTCGCCTCGTGGAGGCTGGCACCTTCGCCGTCGGGGGCGGGTCGCTGCATCTGGTGCCGATCGCTCGGGACGGGTTGGGCAATCAGCCAGCGTACGACAGGGAGATCACGCGATTCGCGCCCACCAGCGGGATGACCTTCGGCGGCCGCAAGTACGAGTACTCCCAGGTGTGCCCGCCGCGCGCTTTTTCCTGGCCTCTACCGAACGGCACCCGCGCCGCCAACATCGACTCGACATACACAGGCGCGGACTGGGACACCGTCGGCGGGCTCGCGCTCGGGTTCGACGCGCGCGGCGACCTCTACGGGGTGCTAGGTCTCGTCGGCCACGGCTGGGGGACGCCGATCTTCTCGACCACATACGGCAGCTGCGAGATGCGCCCGCAAGCGTTCCCGAACGGGCAGTCCGGCGACCTCGCGGTGGCCCCCGACGGCGGCGTACACGTGGTCTTCGTCCCCTTCGACGGCAGCTTCTCGACCGGCCGCGTCACCTATGGGTACCGCCCGCCGGGCGCTCCCGATGGTCTGGCGGGCTGGACCTTCGAGGACCTGGCGCCCGGCCCCGAGATGAAGCACCCGACCCTGGACCTCACCCGTGACGGTCAGCCGGTGGTCACCTATGTCGACGACGGCGAGCGCGTGATTCGACGTCGCGACGCCGCCGGCGCGTGGGCGACGACGCAAATCGCCGCCGAGGTACCCGAGGGCGCGACCGTCGTGGACGCCGACGGGCGGCTGCATGTCCTCGTGCGCGAGTTCGACGAGGCGCAGGTGGCACGCCTGCACGTCTACTCCGAGGGCGACGACGCCTGGAGCCTGACCACCGTTGCGCCGCCCGCAGGCGAGTCCATCGCGGTGCTGACCGAGGCCACCGTGGACGCCGACGGGCAGTGGCAGCTCTTCGTGCACACCAAAGACCCGGAGGGCGAGCGACCCTACGTGCGCATGTGGCGCGGCGCCGGGGCGCTGGACGCGCCGACCTGGAGCTCCACCCTCATGGAGAGCCCGACCGCGCTGACCACGACAGCGGATGGCACGCTGCTGATGCTGGGCCGCGACGCCTTCGGTCGCGTGCTGCCCGACGGTCGCGAAGAGGTGAGCGCGTGGCCCAAGGAGACCTTCATCTCGAACGAGCTGACGCGCCCCGACGCGCTGACCGCAGGTCCGGGCGGGATGATGGCCTTCGGTGACGCCGGGCTCTTCTACATGCGCCCACCGGACGCGCTGTACGCGCCGCACATGGTCACCGTCGAGGTCAGCATCGTCGGGGATGGGCGCGGCGAGGTACGTTTCGGCGACTCGGTGTGTGACGGGGACTGCACCTACAGCTGGCCGGCATACGCGCGCTTTCCGCTGGTCTACGCCCCAGACCCGGCGACCAGCGTCCTCGTGGCGGGGCCGACCGAGGCGGGACGACCGTGCGAGCAGCCAGCCGACGGCTGCGTGTACCAGGTACCGCCGCCTCAGCCGCTGGACGCGCCGACGCCGCAACGCATCGAGTACCGCTGGGCGCACCTGGGCGCGGTGGTGGACGTCGCGGACAACCTGGAAAACGCGGTGGCGCCGGGGCGCATCGCGGCCGGGGGCGGGCGGCTGGCGGTGGCGTTCGGGGTCGGCAACACGACGACCTTGGTGCGGACGATGGGGGAGGACGACGCGGCCGTGGTCTGGGAGCGGAGAGCCGAGGGGGCGCCGGCGCTCGGGTTGGCGGTCGGGAGCGCAGGCGAGGTCTACCTGGCGACCGACGCCAGCGGCAGCTTCGAGGGACGGGGCGCGGCACCGGCGGCCGGGGCGAGCGGGCTGATGCTGGCGCGACTCGGAGCCGCGGCCGGTGCCGTGGAGTGGGCGACGGTGCTGTCGGGGACGGCGGCGGGACCGGGTGCGGCCGGCGGGCCCAAGGTCGGCGGCGTGGTCGCGGTCGGCGGCGGGGTGGTCGTGGCGTTCACGCTGAGCGAGGCGGCGGACCTCGGCGGCGGCCAGGTGCTCTCGCCCGAAGATGGCGGAGTGGTGATGCGCTTGGACGCGGCGGGCGAGGTGGACTGGGCGGTTCAGTTGGGCGCCGGCGCGGCCTTGGTCGCTGGCGCTGGCAACAAGCTGGTCGCCGCCGCCGGTGGCCGGCTGGCGACCTTGGACCCGGCGACGGGAGCGGTCATCGACAGCCGGGAGCTGGGCGGCCAGGCCGCGTTCACCGCGCTCGCGTTCGGCCCCAGCGGGAGCGTTCACGCGACCTACAAGGGCGCAGCCGTCGACGAGTCGGGTATCGACTACGACCCGGAGACCGCGGGGCTCGGCGGCTACCTGGCGCTGGCGTCGAACCTGGCGACGGGGAGCGGCTATCGGAACAGGTTCTTCGACGTAGGAACGGTCGTCCCGACCAGCGCCAGCACGGGGATGGTCGTCGACCAGATCATCCCGCAGGTCTTTCCCAAGCCCGAGACCCAGCCCTTCACACTCGGCGGCGCGAACGTCGACGGCGCGATGGCCCCGGGCGGCGTCGCCCTGGACAGCCACGGCAGCCCGCGCTTCTTCTTCCGCATCGGCGGTGGGGCGAATTTCGGACGCGGCTTCGATACGACCGACTACTCCGGGGGCGAGCAGCATCTCCTCGTGATGACCTGGCTGCCTCCCACGCCCTGACCACCGCGGGCCAGCGATGCCCGACCGCGAGAAGCACATCCTGGCGGTCCTCGGCGTCGTCTACGCGCTACCGCGCCGCTCGCCGAGCTCGTCCGCGCCGCCTTCAGCCGGCGGAAGGCGCGTCGGGCGACTCGAAGCGTGCCGGGGTGTCGGTGGGGCGGTAGCCGAAGCGCGTCGCGGTGTCGCCGCACAGCGCGCTGATGTCATCGAGCTCGGCGTCCGTGAAGGAGGGCTTGTAGTAGCTGGGCTGGCGGAGCTCGGTGGCGTACTCCTCGCGGAGCGCGCTGAATCGGGCGAGCGAAGCTCGTGAAGAGGCGGTCTTGCTTCATCAGCGACGCGACGTGGGTGACGGGGTTTCGGATGCATAGCAAGAACCGGGCGTCGGGGTTCTGCTTCAGCAGGTAGCCCATGCGCGGCGGCAACCCCTCGACGCTCGTCAACGGAAACAACATCTTCGAGAACACGCAGCCCAAGCTCATCGACGACAAGGGCACGCCCGACCCCTCCGACGACCTGACCATCGCGCCGCAGGCGCTCACCGCCGCCCCGGTCAGTAGCGGCCGCGCTGCGACGCGGCGGAGCTTGGGAGCACCAGACCGGGGGAGCACCAGACCGGGGGTCCGGACCTGGACCGGCCCCTCCACCGATGGGACGACTCGATGGGGCCGGACGAAATCCCGGGCCCGCGTCGCCTCGCGAGCCCCCGGTGCGCGCTATGGCAGCGTCATCCCGCCGATCGGGTGCGGGTTGTGGGCGACCTCCCACCGGAACCCGTCGGGATCGGTGAAGTAGCCGCTGTAGCCGCCCCAGTCTCGCCGCTCGGCGCCGTGCACCGCCGCTCCGGCAGCGCGCGCCGCCTGGAGCACGGCGTCGACCTCTGCGGGGGAGCCGACGTTGTGCGCGAGCGTGAACGGGAGCGTTCCGCCGCGGGTGACCTCGCCGATCTCGCCGCGGGCCGCCGCCTCCGCCCAGAGCGAGAGCACCAGCTTGTCGCCGACGTGCACCATCACGACCTCGCCAGGCACGTCGAGGGCGGCCGTCCAGCCGAGGCCGTCGAGATAGAAGCGCCGGGCACGATCC
>JACKEP010000005.1 GCA_020632915.1 Alphaproteobacteria bacterium
ACCGACGACGATCAGCCCGAGCGCCGTCGCCCCCGCGGCAGCCGCCGTGCCCTTGAGCGCCAGGTCTGGTGCCTCCGGGATCCCCATGATGGCGTGCAGCAGGTAGACGCTGAACGAGAAGAAGCCGCCGAGGACGACGGTGCCGGCCGTCCAGCGCGCGAAGCCGTGCACCACGTGGGGCACGGGCATCGACAGCTCGGCGTCGAGCGTGCCCTCGTCGCGGTCGCGGGCCACGCTGCCGGCGCCGAACACGACGCCGTACATCGCGAACAGGGCGCCGATGAAGATGGCGAGGCGCCCCGGCGCGTCGGACTCGCGGATGGCCCGGGCGCGCACGGCGCGCGGCTGATCGGGGCGCCACGACGTGCCCAGCGCCTTGCGTAGGTGCGACTCCATCGACAGCGGCGGCTGGCCTCCGTTGCCCACCCAGATCGCGTGTCCGTCGCTGCCGAGCGCCGCGTCGCCGTCACGGACGAGCTGGCCAGGGTCGTCCACGACCACCACCGGCCAGCCGTCCGCCTCGACGGCCGCGACGAGCTCGGGCGTGGCGAGGTCGGCGGTGACCGCCAGGGTCAGCGGCGGCTGGAGCCACAACACGACGCCGACGGTGCCCACCAGCGCGGCCACGGCGAGCGTCACCGGGAACACCAGCGATCGCAGCACGATCCCTTCCCGCAGGAAGCGCCGGACGAGGTCGGCCGTCAACACCACGTAGGCGCGCAGGTGGCGTCGCGTCACGAGGCACGCTCGCCGTGGGCCAGCGTGACGAAGGCGTCGTCGAGGTTGGCCGCCTTCGCGTGGGCCAACACGTGGGCGAGGGTGCCCTCCGCGGTCAGCCGACCGTGGGCCACCACGCCGAGCCGGTCGACCACCCGCTCGACCTCCACCATGATGTGGGACGAGATGACCACCGTGCGGCCGGCGGCGGCCTGTTCCCGCACGAGGGCGAGCACGTCGCGGCGTCCGAGCACGTCGAGGCCGTCGGTGGGCTCGTCGAGCATCAACACCTGGGGCTCGTGGACGAGGGCCCGCGCCAGCACGACGCGTCGCTTCATGCCGGTCGACAGCTCGCCGCACGGCGTGTCGGCGTAGGACGTGGCCCCGAGTCGCTCCAGCAGCTCGTCCGCGCGGCGGCGCCCCTGGGGCACGCCCTGGACGTCGGCGTACAGACGCACGACCTCCCGCGGCGACAGCTGGGGTGGCACACCCGCCTCGGCCGGCACGTACGCGAGCCGACCGCGGGCACCGAGCGGGTCGGCCACGGCGTCGACGCCGTCCACGCGGACCGTGCCCCCGTCGGGGCGCACCAGGGTGGCGAGCATCTTGAGCGTGGTGGTCTTGCCCGCACCATTGGGTCCGAGCAGGCCGTAGACCTCGCCCGGTCGCACCTCGAACGACAGGTGGTCGACCGCGGTGACCGTGCCGCGGAAGGGCGCGTGGAAGCGCTTCACCAGGTCCCTGACCTCGATCACCTGACCTCCCGGGGGGCGGGGGCGCCCGATACCGTCCCACCCCTCGGTGCGACGCGTCGATGTTATCGGACGGAGCCCCGGAGGAACTGTGCAGAACGTCCAGAGGTTTGGTGGCCTGCTGGTGGGGTGGGCGATCGGCGCGCTGGTCGGCCTGCTCGACGCCGCACAGGCCGCGTCCCACGTGCTCGTGCCGGATCCGTCGGTCCACCTCTGGGGCGTGCTGCTCGACGGCGTCGTCGGTGCGCTGCTCGGGCTGCTGGCCGGGCTGCTGCTGCCGGCCCTGCCCGCCGTCGTCGCGGCGATCGCTGCGGTCGTCGGGGTGGTCGCCACGGCCTTCGGGGCGTGGGTCGCGCAAGCGCCGCCCCCGGCGTGGGTGGTGCCGCCGCCGATCGTGCCCGTCCCGCGGGCCGCGCTGTGGGTGATGGTGCCGGGTCTGCCCGGCGACGCCGAGGTCGATCCCGCGTGGCCGGTGCTGTCGTCGCTCGCCGGGGACGCCCTGGCGTTCCCCCACGTGGTGGCGTCGTCCGCCGATCCCGTCGACGCCCTCGCCACGGCGGTGTCCGGGCGACGTCCCGCGGGCCGGGAGCAGGCGCGGTTCACCGTCGGCGACGCGATCGCGTGGACCGGCCTGACCGGGGTGGCCGTGCTCCCGACGGACGACGTGGCCCTCGCGCCGGCGCTGCGCGGCATGGCCGGGGTGGTGCCGGTGGTGGGGGCCGACGGCCACGGGCGCGCGCGCGATCACCTCGCGCTCCACCGCTGGCTCGTCCGTCCGTCCGAGGTCGCAGGCCCCGCGCCCGACGCCGTGGTCCAGGCAGCGCGGGAGGCGGTCGCTGCGGTGACGGGCCCGGTCGGCCTGGTGGTGGTGCTGCCGCCGGGCCCCCCGAGCGCGCTCGACGCCGCGCTGGCCGATCTCGTGGCGCTGGTGCCGCCCGACGCGGTGGTGCTGGTGTCGGGCCTGCCCGGTCCGCGCGCGGGCGACGTGCCGCCGCTTGCGCCCGCCGCTGCGGTCCAGCCTGCGTGGCTCACGGTGGGCCAGGACGATCTGGCCGGGCGCCGCGTGCACGGCGCCGTGTCGGCCGTGGAGCTCGCCCCGCGGTGGATCGACCAGATCCACAAGCTCGACCCGTCGCCGTTCGAAGGGGTCCTCGGATCGCCTGCGGTGCTGGGGCGGGCCCTGCGGGTCCACGAGGCCCCCGAGGTGCTCGCCGCCCGCGACGAGAGCGGCGGGCTGGAGGGTCCGTCGTCGTGCACCATGAACCACGAGGTCAGCGACCCGCACCGCGCCGCGGTGACCGTCGCCGGTGACGACCTCGCCGTCCGCTGGGCCGGCTACACCTGGGTGCGCCGGTCGGGGCAGGACGCGCTCTACGACGAACGGATCGACCCGTGGTGGACCCACGACCTGCTCGCCGCCGGCGGGTCGCTCTGCGGCGACCGCGCGCCGGCGGCGTGGGTCGACGACCTGAAGGCCCGCGTGGCGGACCTGGACGCGTGGTCGGTGGCGCAGGCGGCGGTCGAGCCGCCGCTGCCGATGCACGGACTGCCCGATGCCGACCTGTTCCCGGCGGCACCGCCGGCGGAGGACTAGGCCGATGCACGCGTGGCAGCGCGACCCCTACCAGACCACCGACACCGTCGAGGTCCTCGCGTGCGCGCCCGGCCCGGGGGGCTTCGTCGTGCGCACCACGCCCACGATCCTGTACCCGGAAGGGGGCGGGCAGCCCGCCGACCACGGCAGCATCGGCGGCGTGGTGGTCCGAGACGTCCAGCACGGTGACGGGGGCGTGGTGCACGTCACCGATCGCCCCGTGCCGCTCGGGGCCGCGGCCGTGACGGTCGACGTCGCACGGCGGCGCGACCACATGCAGCAGCACACCGGCCAGCACCTGCTGTCGGCCGTGCTCGAGGACGGGTACGGCGCGTCCACGACCAGCTTCCACCTCGGCGCGGACGTGTGTGCGATCGAGCTCGACGTGCCGCGGGTGCCCGTCGCCCTGGCCACGCTCGAGGACGTCCTGCACGCCCACATCGCCGCGGCGCGACCCGTGCGGCAGCGGGAGGTCGAGCCCGGGGCGCTCGCCGGGCTCGGGGTGCGCTCGCGCGGCCTGCCGGCGGGGTTCACCGGCCGCGTGCGCCTGGTCGAGATCGACGGGGTCGACCTCAACACGTGCGGGGGCACCCACGTGCGGAACACGGCCGAGCTGCACACGATCGCCCTGCTCGGGGTCGAGCCCGCTCGTGGCGGCGTGCGGCTATCATTCCTGGTGGGCGATCGCGTGCGGGCGGCCCTTCACCACGCCCGGCGCGGGCAGGAGGCGCTCACGCGGCTGCTCTCCACCGGGCCCGACGCCCACGTCGAGGCAGTGGAGCGGGTGCTCGACGAGCGCCGGGAGCTGGGGCGTGCCCTCGACGCGGCGCGGTCCGAGGCTGCCGAGGCGTGGGCCGATCGGCTCGCCGCGGCGCCCGGTCCGGTCCTCGCGGGCCATCGCGAGGGCGTGGCGCTGCCGTGGCTGCAGGCCGTCGCGTCCCGCCTCGTCGCGGCGCGGCCGGAAGCGGTGGTCCTGCTCACGTGCGCTGCCGGCGGCGCCACGTCCGGCCACTTCCTGCTCGCTGGACCCGCCGCGCACGTGGCGGCGCACGGTCCTGAGGTCGCCCGTCGCCTCGCCGGGCGCGGCGGCGGCGCCAAGGGACGCTTCCAGGGCCCGGCAGCGTCGCTGGATGCACGGGACGGCGTGGTGGCCTGGCTCGCCACGCAACCCGTCGTCGGATGACGCCGCGCACGATCCTGCAGCTCGGCGCGTTTCCATTCCCGCTGCACCAGGGGAGCCAGGTGTACGTCGGGGGGATGGCGCGGGCCCAGGCCCGGCGCGGCCACCGGGTGTTGCTCGCCTGCTACGGACACGGCATCGGCGCCTGGCCCGAGGGGGTGGAGCCGGTGAGGGCGCCCGCCGTGCCGGCGCTGACCGCCACGGCGAGCGGTCCCCACGTCGGCAAGCCCGTCCTCGACCTGCTGCTGGCGGCGCGGGTGGCGCGGGTCCTGCGGCGGGAGCGGGTCGACGTCGTGCACGCCCACAACGTGGAGGCGCCGTTCGTCGGCGCGCTGGCGGCAGCGCTCGCCGGCACGCACGTCCCGCTCGTGTACAACCTGCACACGTCGCTGGCCGAGGAGCTGCCGACCTACTGGCGGCGCGGGGCGATCGGCCGCATCGCACCCGACATCGGTCGCGCCGTGGACGGACTGCTCGCGCGGCGGGCGTCGGCGTGCGTGGCGATCTCGGACGGCGCGGCAAGGAGGTTGCGGGCCTGGGGGGCGCGGCGCGTGTTCCTGGCCCCGCCCGGCGTCGACGTGGCGGAGGTCGAAGGGGGCGACGCGACGCGCGCGCGGCGACGGTGGGCGCTGGGCGCCCGGCCGTGGGTCGTCTACACGGGCAACGCCGACGCCTACCAGGACCTCGACGTCCTGATGGACGCGATCGCCTGCACACCGGGCGTGGACCTCCTGGTGGTCACCGGTGACCCGGACCGGGTGACGGCCCTGACGGCCGCGCGGCGTCTGGGGCCGGATCGCGTGCGGGTGGTGGGGTCCACCTCGTTCGACGACACCCGCGACGCGCTCGCCGTGGCGGCGGCCTGCGTGGTGCCGCGCGCGGTGTGCGCCGGGTTTCCGATCAAGCTGCTCAACGGCCTCGCGCTCGGTGTGCCCACGGTGTGCGCGGCGGGATCCGCCCAGCCGATCCCCGGCGTGGTGGTGGTGCCGGACCGCGACGCTGCGGCGCTGGGCCGGGCGCTCCAGGCGCTGGTGGAGGCGCCGGTGGAGCGGGAACGGCTCGGTCGGGCTGCAGCCGACGCGATCCGTGCCGACTGGACGTGGGAGGCCGCTGCGGCGCGCCTCGATCCGGTCTACGACGCCGTCGTGTGACGGACCTGCGTCGGTCGCGCAACGGTCGATCGTCGTGCGTGTCCGACAGCCGGCCTGTGTGTCGCCCGTCACAAGGACCCCGGCCGGGCGCGTCGTCGCGTTCCCACCGCCATCGTCCGTGGAGACACCCCCGTGTGCGGGGGGTGCCGCCGCCGCGCCCACCGCGCGCTGGATCGCGAGAGAACGCCGAGAGTCGACGAGTCACGGCCTCGTCACCGTCGGCGACCGAGCCGTTGCCTATGTTCACGCGGCCGCCGCGTCGTGGGGGAGGGCGCCTCCATAGAGGGGCGCGTCTCTGCCGGTGATCGGCAGAGTGGCACCTGAGGGGATGCACCCATGGCTCGTTCGACCCATCTCGCCCTGCTCGCGCTCCTGGCCGGCGGCGCCGCGGCCTGCACCGACGGCTCCACCACCGACAAGTCGGACACCGACACCGACACCGACACGATGGACACCGACACCGACACGATGACGACGTCGTTCTGCGACATCCCGGGCATCACCTGCGACGAGTCGCAGAACCTCGCCCGCCTCGTCGGCACCATCACCGAGTCGTTCCGCATGACGCCGGACTGGAACTGGTCGCTCGAGGGCGGCGTGTTCATCGACGGCAACAGCACGCTGACGATCGACCCGGGCACCACCATCTACGGCGACAACGCCACCGACGGCTTCCTGGTCATCGAGCGCGGCTCGAAGATCATGGCCGAGGGCAGCGCCACCGACCCGATCGTGTTCACCTCCAGCCTCCTCGACGGCTCCCGCGGCCGCTCGGACTGGGGCGGTCTGGTCATCAACGGCATGGCCAAGACCAACTCCTGCACCGACTTCGCCAACTGCGACGTCCCCGGCGAGGCCGGCACCGGCACCTACGGCGGTGACGACGACGGCGACGACTCGGGCGTCCTCAAGTACGTCCGCGTCGAGTTCGCGGGCACCCTGGTCAACGACCAGAACGAGCTGAACGGCATCGCCTTCCAGGCGGTCGGCTCGGGCACCGAGGTCGACTTCGTCCACGCCCACCGCTGCGCCGACGACGGCATGGAGTTCTTCGGCGGCACCGTCGAGGCCAAGCACCTCATCATCACCGGCACCGGTGACGACGGCCTGGACTGGACGGACGGCTGGCGCGGCAAGGTCCAGTACGCGGTCGTCCAGCACTTCGCCGACGACGGCGACAACGGCATCGAGGCCGACAACAACGGCGACGACAACACCGCCACCCCGATGTCGATGCCGAAGCTGTCGAACATCACCGTGGTCGGCACCTCCGGCAACGACCTCGGCATGCTGCTCCGCGAGGGCACCGGCGCCATCCTCGAGAAGGTCGCGGTCATGGGCTACGGCGACGCCTGCGGCGCCCTGGACCAGGAGCTGACCTACGGCAACCTCGGCACCGACCTGACCATCGAGGACAGCTTCTACAACTGCCCGAGCGCCGCCTCGTCCTTCGTCGACGTCTGCCTCGGCGAGGACACGGTCGCGGCCTGGTGCACGGCCCTGTCCACCACCGCGGACGTGTTCTTCTCCGGCGGCATGACCGAGGGCGACCTCATGCTCACCTCCGTCGCGGAGACGTCCCCGAACTGGACGCCTGCGGCCGGCTCGCCGCTGCTCGGCGTCTCCGGTGGCATCTCGGGCGACAGCTTCTTCGACACCACGAACTTCGCGGGCGCGGCCGACTCGGGCGACGCCTGGTGGTCGTGGACCGAGTTCGCCGCCAACTGATCCGCTTCCACACCTCGTTCTGACCGTCGGCCCCGCCGGCGGTCCCACCGACCCGCACCCTCGATCCGAGGCTGCGGGTCCGGTCTTGTCCGGACCCCTCCCTGGAGTCACCATGCCCACGTGCATGACCCTGGCCCTGCTGCTGGTCGGGGGTGTCGCCCACGCGGACGACGCCAGCGATCTCGCCCAGCGGCTCTCCGACCTGCGCACCGACGTCGAAGGGCTGTCGGAGACGCTCGAGCTCGAGCAGGACGCGCTCAAGTCGGAGCTGCGCACCTCGGAGCTGCGCAAGGCCGAGCTGGAGTCGCGCATCCGCGCCGAGGAGCTGCGGCTGCAGGAGCTGGAGCGGCTGGTCGCCAAGCAGCGGGAGATCCTGTCCGCGGACGCCGTCGCCGACGAGGTGCTCGGTCCGGTGATCGCCGACGGCATCGCGCGTCTCCGCCGGGAGGTGGAGGCGGGCCTGCCCTACCGCGTGCAGGAGCGCCTCGACGGCCTCGACCAGCTCGCCAACCAGGTGCAGGCCGGCACCCTCGACCCGCGGCGTGCGGTCGGGCGGCTGTGGCAGTTCGTCGAGGACGAGCTGCGGCTCACGCGCGAGAACATCCTCGACCGACAGGTCGTGCAGGTCGACGGCAAGGACACGCTCGTGCGGGTCGCGCGCCTCGGGATGATCGGCCTGTTCTACCGCACCGACGACGGGCGCTACGGTCAGGCCGTGCGCACGGCGAGCGGCTGGAGCTGGACGCCGCTGACCGACCCGGACGACGTCGAGCGACTGGATGCGCTCTACGACGCGCTCGGCAAGCAGATCCGCGTCGGCTGGTTCGACCTGCCGTGGGCCCTGCCGGAGGTGACGCGATGATCCGCGCGCTGCTGCTCACGACGATGGTGTGGGGCGCCCCGGCGCTCGCCCAGGACGCGCCGGCTCCGGCGCCGCCGCCCACGGTCAGCGAGGCCGACGCCCTCGCGCCGCTGGAGGCGGCCTACCAGAAGGAGTACGCCTACCTGCTCGCCGAGCGGGACGGCCTCGACAAGCGCATCGCCGCCCAGAAGGCCGAGGCCGACCAGGCGCGGGCGAAGGCCGCAGCCACCCTCGACCAGCTCGAGGCGCGGTTGACCGCGCTCCAGGTCCGGGTGGAGAACGCCGAGGACCAGCTCGCCGACGTGGAGCGGGCGGCGTCGTCCGCTTCCGAGGCCGAGGACGGTCTCGCCGCGTCGTGGTTCCAGGCGCGCACCACGCTGTCGTCCGACGGCGTCGAGCTCGACGACACGTCGACCGGTGGCCTGCCCGGCTACGCCGAGGGCTTCCGGCGGGCGTTCGACGCGGCCAGCGACCGCGTCGCCCTCGGTCGCCAGGTGCGCCTCGACACGGGCGCGTGGTTCGGCCACGACGGCGCGGAGGTCCAGGGCGACCTCGTGCGCGTGGGCAACATCGCCACCTTCGGCCGTACCGCAGGCGCGTCGGTGGCGCTGCTGCCGGCCGGCGAGGGGCGGCTGCAGGCCTGGCGCGAAGGCGGCGGGGCCACGGGCGACGTGCTCGCCCAGGGCGGCCAGGGTCCCACGATGGGGCTGTTCCTCCACGAGGGCCGCACCAAGCGCATCGACGAGCGGGAGCCGAAGACCTGGGCCGACATCTTCGAGGCCGGCGGGGTCGTCGGCTACGTGATCCTCGGTCTCGGCGCGCTGGCGGGCGTGCTCATCGTGTTGCGCATGCTCACGCTGTGGACCGCCGGGCGCGGCGACGGCAAGGTCGAGGCGGCCCTGGCCGCCCTGGAGTCCGGCCGTGCCGACGAGGCGCGCTCCCTGCTCGCGTCGGCCCGCGGCGCCGCCGCCAACGTGGTGGGTCGGATGCTGCCCCACCTCGAGCAGCGCCGCGAGACGCTGGAGGACCTCGCCAACGAGGCGCTCCTGCGCGAGGCACCGCGGATCGAGCGGTTCGGCTCCGCGATCCTCGTCGCGGCGGCCGTGGCCCCGCTGCTCGGGCTGCTGGGCACCGTCACCGGCATGATCGCCACGTTCGACATCATCACCGAGTTCGGCACGGGCGACCCGCGCATGCTGTCCGGGGGCATCTCGGCAGCACTCGTCACCACCCAGTTCGGCCTCATCGTCGCCATCCCGGCGCTGCTCATCGGCAACCTGCTGGGCGGCTGGGGCGACACGCTGATGAGCCGCGCGGAGAACGCGGCCCTGCGGGTGCTCAACGCCGTCGACCACGTCGACGGTGGCCACGACACCCCCGATGCGCTCAAGCGGGTGAGCTAGTGGACGCCCTGCTGGAGACCTACCACGCGGCCGGCTTCGTCGGTCCCGTGCTCGCGGTCTGCATGGTGATGATGTGGTACGCCCTGGGCGTGCGGGCGTGGACGTTGCGGCGTCCGCGGGTCGGCGACCTCGACGGGCTGCTGAAGCACGCGCGGCAGGGGCGCACGCTGGTCGACGCCGCCGTCCGCGCGATGGTGGCGGAGCGCGGTCGTCGCGGCGCGGTCCAGCGCGGGCACCTCGACGCCGTCGTCGCCCCCTACAAGGCCGCGTTCGAGCAGTACGGCACGCTCGTGCGCAGCGCGGTGGCCGTCGGTCCACTGGCGGGTCTGCTGGGCACGGTCACCGGCATGATCGAGACGTTCGACAGCCTGGGCTCCATGGAGCTGTTCGGGCGCGGCGGCGGAGGCATCGGCGCCGGCATCTCGGAGGCGATGATCTCGACGCAGATGGGCCTCGTGGTTGCCGTGCCCGGGCTCTTGATCGGCGCGATGCTCGAGCGGCGCCAGACGGTCATCGAGGACGAGCTCGACGCGGTCGCGGAGCGCCTCGTGCGCGGGGGTGAGGCATGAGCCTGGGTCGGAGGCGCCGCAGCGCCAAGCCCGAGGTCGACATCTCGCCGCTCATCGACGTGGTGTTCATCCTCCTCATCTTCTTCATGGTGACCACGACCTTCGTCAAGGACACCCAGATCGACCTGGAGCGCCCTGGCGCCTCCAGCGGCGACAAGGCGTCCACCAAGGCGCTGCGCGTCGTCGTCGACCGCACGGGTGCGCTCTACGTCGGCGACACGCCGGTCAAGCCGTGGATGCTGCAGAGCCGCGTGCGCGACTTCCTGCGCGACAGCAGCGACGGCGCCGTGCTCGTGGTCGTCGACCGTCGCGTCGCGGCGGAGAAGCTGATCGAGGTGGTCGACGAGTGCCGGCTCGCCGGGGCCACCGACGTGGGCGTCGTGACCGACGCCGAGGGCGGGTGACGCGGTGCAGCTGCCTGCCGGGTTCCGCGGAGGTCGCGTCGTCTCGGGCCTGATCGCTGCCGTCGTCGGCAGCATCGGGACCGGCGTCGTGCTCGTCGCGATGAACGGCGGGCTGATGCCGCCCAAGCCGCCACCGCAGGCGGTCGCCGTCGCGTTCGATCCGGTCGAGAAGGTCAAGCCGCCGCCGGATCGCCCCAAGCCCAAGCCCAAGCCCGAGAAGCGCACGCCGTCCCCGCGGCCGCCGATGCCGGCACTCACCGCGGGACTCGCCGGGCTCGACTTCGGCCTGCCCCAGTTCCAGGGCGGCCTCGACGAAGCCACCGACGCCCTCATCGGCGAGGTCGGCGACGTGGTGATGACGGCCGAGACCGTCGACGCGCCGCCGCGCCCGGTCGACGTGGTGCAGCCGGAGTACCCCGTGCGCGCCCGCGCCGACGCGATCACCGGGTACGTGACCCTGTCCGTGCTGGTCGACGAGCAGGGCAACGTCAGCGACCTGCGGATCCTCGAGGCCCGTCCGCCCGGCGTGTTCGACAACGCCGCGCTCAACGCCGTGCGCCAGTGGCACTTCCGTCCCGCGACCTACGAGGGCCGCGCGGTCAGCGTGCGCGCGACCCAGACCCTTCGGTTCGAGCTGGAGTGACGATGGTGACCTGGCTCCGCGCTGTGGTGGTGGCGGCCCTGGTCGGGCTGTCGGTCGGCGCCGGCCCCGCGTGGGCCCAGGACCCCGAGGACGTCGACCCCGTCGCGCTGGCCGCGATGCTCCTGTCCGACGGCTACTGGGATCGCGCCGCCACGGTGCTCGACGGCATCGACGCCGAGCAGCCCGATCTCGACCTGCTGCGCTTCCTGACGCTGCGCGGGCTCGTGCGCGCCCACCAGGGGCTGCACCCGCAGGCCGTCGAGGACTTCCGGGCGGCGCTGGCCCTGCCGGACGCCGACCCGCTGCTCTACCTGCAGCTCGCCCAGTCGCTGCTGGCGACCGGTGACGCCGCCGGCGCCATCGAGGCGCTCGACACGGCCGGACCGACCGCGGAGGCCGTCCGCGGCGCGTGGATGCTGCGGTCCAAGGCCAACCTGTCGATCGGTGACGAGCGGGGCGCCTGGGTGGCGCTGACGCGCGGCGCCGCGCGGTTCCCGGACGACGTCGAGTTCGTGCGCCAGCAGGTGTTCCTGCTCGTGCGGATGGGGCTGTTCCAGGAGGCGCTCGTGGCCGGGCGGGCCCTGCTCGCACGGACCCCCGACGACGCCGACGCCTGGCTCGCCTTCGCCGAGGCCCTGCGCAACGCCGGGGAGGTGGGGCAGGCCATCGTGCTCCTCGAGGAGGCGCGGCTGCGCTTCCCGCGCAACGTGCGGCTGTCGGTGCTGCTGGCCCGCCTCTACCTGCAGGACGAGCACCCCGGCGCGGCGGCACCCATCCTGCAGATCGCCGCCGAGGTCGACCCCACGCTGTACAGCGCCGCGGCCGAGGCGTGGCGCCGCGCGGGACGGGTCGACCGCGCGCTGTACCTCAACGCGGAGGTCCCCGACGCGGCCGAGAAGGCCCGCCAGCGCCTCGGCCTGTACATCGAGGCGGGGGACTGGGCCCGTGCCGTCGCGCTCCAGGACCGGCTCGACCGTCTGGGGCTGCTCGACCAGGACGCGCTGCGGTACGCGCTGGCCTACGCGTGGTTCCAGCTCGGCGAGGTGGACACGTCCGAGGGCTTCCTCAAGGGGATCGCCGACCCCCGCTACTTCCGCGACGCCACGGCGCTGCGCGAGGCGATGCAGCAGTGTCGCGACGCTGGGTGGGGGTGCCCGTGAGGGGCCTGCTTCTCGCCGCCCTGATCGCCCCGACCGTCGCGTTCGCCCAGGAGGCCCCCGGGGTCCTGGAGGGCGTCGTGTTCGAGGCGGGCACGGGGCGACCGCTGCCGGGGGTCGAGGTGGTCGTCGACGGCCAGCGCGTCGTCACCGGCCCCGGCGGCGCGTTCGTCCTGTCGCTGCCCGCGGGCAGCCACGAGGTCGTGGTGTCCCGCGACGGCGTGACGCGGCCCACCACGCCGGTGGTGGTCGGTGCCGGCCGTCGCACCGAGCTGCTGATCACCTGGGACGCCGACCGTGCCGTCCTGCCCGCCCAGGTCGAGCAACCCGACAGCGTCGCCGCCGTCGGCCAGACCGAACAGGTCGACGGACCCGTCGGCCGCGTCGAGGGACGGGTGGTGTCGTCCGAGGGGGGCACGCCCGTGGCGGGTGCCCGCGTGTACGTGCGCGGTCGCGCCGTCGAGGCCGTCACGGGCGCCGACGGACGGTTCGTGCTCGAGGTCCCCGAGGGCACGTGGGAGCTGTCGATCATCGCCAGCGCCTACGCCGCACAGGCCGTCCCCGACGTCGCCGTCGTCGCCGACGCCGCCACCCCGGTGGCCGTGGAGCTGGTGCCCGCCGGCGTCTCGCTCGAGGACTTCACCGTGCGCGCCCCCGCCGTCACCGGCGGCACCGCCGCGCTGCTCGACGAGCGCAAGGAGGGCACCGCCGTCGCCGACGTGATCGGCGCCGAGCAGATGTCCCAGTCCGGCGACTCCACGGCCGCCGCGGCGCTGCGCCGCGTCACCGGCCTGACGGTCGTCGGCGGCAAGTTCATCTACGTGCGCGGCCTCGGCGAGCGGTACTCGACCACGCTGCTCAACGGCGGCCAGCTCCCGAGCCCCGAGCCCGAGCGACGGGTCGTGCCGCTCGACATGTTCCCGGCCGCCGTCCTCGACTCGGTGGTCATCCAGAAGACGTTCTCGCCCGACATGCCCGCCGAGTTCGGTGGCGGCGTCGTCCAGCTGCGCACGCGGGCCTTCCCGAGCGAGCCGGTCATCAAGCTGCAGCTGTCCGGCGGCTGGACCTACCGCACCACCTTCGCCCAGGGCCTGCGCTACCAGGGCGGCCCGACCGACTTCCTCGGCATCGACGGCGGCACGCGCGCCCTGCCCGCCGACGTCGCCGCGGCGAGCTCGGAGTCTCCGCTCAAGGAGAAGGGCCGGTTCTCCACCCAGGGCTACACCCCCGAGGAGCTCCAGGCCCTCGGCCTGCAGATGCCCCAGGTGTGGACGCCCACCGACACGATGATCGGTCCCGACAAGGGCCTGTCGCTGGCGCTGGGCAACGGCTGGCGGCCCGGGGGGCGGCCGGTCGGGGCGCTGCTCGCGCTCGCCTACGACGACAGCTGGCTCACCCAGGACTTCCGGCGGGTCTACTACCAGACCGAGGGCGGCACCGTGGTGCCCGACGCCGACTACACCTTCCACCAGACCACGCGTCGCGTGCGCCTGTCGGGGCTGCTGTCGCTGGGCGTCAAGCCCGCAGACGGCCACGAGATCTCGACGATGACCACGGTGCTGCGCAACACCGAGGACGAGGCCCGGACGTTCTCGGGCTTCCTGCCCGAGGAGTCCTACGACATCGCCGTCACGCGGCTGCGGTGGATCGAGCGCATGCTGCTGGTGCAGCAGATCCTCGGCAAGCACGACCTGGGCACGGGCGACCACCCCGTCCACCTCGACTGGCGCTACGGCTTCGCCCAGGCCACCCGGCTGGAGCCCGACCGCCGCCAGACCCGCTACGACGAGGACACCGCCACCGGCACGTTCGCGTTGTCGCGCCGCGACGGCGACAGCAACAGCCGGTTCTACTCGACGCTGCTCGACCGCACCCACGACGCGGGGCTCGACGTCACCATCCCGATCGGCGTGCCCGGGCGCGACGACGACGCGAAGATCAAGGTCGGCGGGGCCTTCGTCCGCAAGGACCGCGAGGTCGACACGCGCCGGTTCTCGTTCGTGAACAAGGGCGACAAGGGCGACCCGGTGATGGTGCAGACCCCCGAGGTGATCTTCGCGCCCGACAACATCCGGCCCGACTTCTTCCAGATCAAGGAGATCACGCAGACCACCGACAACTACTTCGCCCGGCAGACCGTCGCGGGCGGCTACGCGATGACCGAGGTCCCGGCGATGCCGTGGCTCGACGTGATGGCCGGCGCCCGCGTCGAGTTCAGCCGCCAGGACGTCACCACGTTCGAGCTGTTCAACCCGAGCGCCGAGCCGGTGGTCTCCACGCTGGCCAACGTCGACCTGCTGCCTGCGGCCACGCTGACGTTCATCCCGCGCGAGGACATGCGCGTGCGCCTCGGCTACGGCCGCACGGTGTCGCGTCCCGAGTTCCGCGAGCTGTCGCCGGCCGTGTTCCAGGACGTCGTCGGCGGGCGCGCGAGCTTCGGCAACCCCGACCTGCAGCGGGCGATCATCGACAACGTCGACGCGCGCTGGGAGTGGTTCCTGTCGCGGGGCGACGTCGTCAGCGTCGGTGGCTTCTACAAGCGGTTCACCTCGCCGATCGAGACGTTGGTGATCATCGGCGCCGATCCGGCGCTGACCTACGCGAACGCGCTGTACGCCGACAACTTCGGCCTCGAGGTCGAGGCCCGGAAGGACTTCTCGTTCGTGCACGCGAGCCTGCGCGACCTGTACGTCAGCGCCAACGCCTCGTTCATCCGGAGCCAGATCACCCTCGACGCCGAGCAGGGCGGCGTGCAGACCAACAACGAGCGCGCGCTGCAGGGCCAGTCGCCGTGGGTGGTCAACGCGCTGATCGGCTACGACAACCCCGAGCTCGGCATCAACGCGGCGCTGCTCTACAACGCCTTCGGCCCGCGCATCTCGGAGGTCGGCTCGTTCGGCCTGCCCGACGCCCTGGAGATGCCGTTCCACACCCTCGACTTCGTGTTCAACGCCGAGCTGGGCAAGGGCTTCACCGCCGGGGTGCAGGTCAAGAACATGCTCGACCAGCAGATCCGCTACCGGCTGACCACCGGCGAGGTCATCGAGGAGCGCAAGCCGGGGCCGTCGATCAAGGTCAACCTCGGCTGGAGCTACTGACCCGCGGGAGGTCGTGATGGGCCGCGCGGCGCGTCCCCACGTGCCCGACGCCGCCTGCGCCGCCCTCGCGGATCGGCTCGTGGCCGCCCACGGCGCGCCGCTCGCCTTCGTGGTGGCCGACGACGCGGTGTGGTTCGCCACCGGTGCCGGGGTGCCCTGGACGCCGGTGCTCGAGCTCGTGATCGGCGTGCGCGAGGCGTGCGTCGACGCAGACTTCCTGCTGCGGCGGCGCATCTACGCCGTCGGAGGGGGCGACGACCCCGTCGGGCGTGCCGTGGTGCAGGTCGCCGCGCGCCGGCTCGGCGCCGTGACGCCCGCGGCCGGGGACCCCGGGGCGATCGGTGCGCTGCCGTGGCGTGACGCGCGCCCGTTCGCGGCCCGTGCGCGGGACCGGGCCCGGGCGGGCTGTCCACAGGACGCCGTGGGGTCGCGGGTGGCGGGGGAGGGGGAGGGGCTCGACCTCGCCGACGCCCTGGGCGGGGTGGCCGACCCGCACGCGGCGGCGCGCGAGCGGGACCGGCCGATCGGCGCCGTGCTCGTGGACGGGGAGGGGACGGTGCTCGCCGTCGCGCGCAACCAGGGGGGCACGAACCGGGCGCTGCACGCCGAGGTCAGCCTCGTGCAAGGCTGGTGGACGCGGCATGCACGGCCCCTGCCGGCGGGGTCGACGGTGCTCGTGTCGCTGCAGCCCTGCCGCATGTGCGCCGCGCTCCTGGTCGCGATGAGCGACGATGGAACGGTGGACGTGGTGTACCGCCGCACCGATCCCGGCCGGCTCGCGACGCACACCGCGCTGTCGTCAAGTCGACGTGAACGCCAGGAACGAGGCCGGTCCTGATCCGGCGATGATCATGGTGTGCCTTGTGTCGTCGGCGGAAAGCCGGTAGACCTTGGACGGTGAGACGGGGTGACCCAGGGGTCCGGCAGGCCTCCTGAGGCATTCCGTGCACTAGAATCCTGCCAGGCTTGGTCCGCAGTCCTCCCGACCCCACCCGGCGCGTTCAGGTACGGAGTCTCCATGAGTCGCCTCGTCGTCCTCCTCCTCCTGCTCGGTCCGACCGCCGCCGTCGCGCAGGACGCGGGGCAGGACCAGCAGCTGTGGTTCGACGCCCACCACCTGTTCGTCAACGCCTACGACGGCGACCTGCGGGATCCGCTGCGGCTCAACCGCCCCGGGCGCACCCACCAGTGGGACTGGTTCGTGGGCGGGGTCTTCGAGTACGCCAACAGCCCGCTCGTCCGCTACGACGTCACGCCCGACGGCACCAAGCGCACCAACGTGCTCGACAACATCGTCGCCCTCAACCTGTCGGGCGGCGTGTCGTTCCACGAGCGCTTCCGCCTCGACGTGGCCTTCCCGCTGTACTTCGCGTCCTTCGACGCCAACAACGCCTACCAGGGCGTCGACATGGGCGACATCCGGTTCACCGCGATGGTGCCGATCCTGCTGCCCAACGAGGACGACGAGGGCTTCGGCCTCGCCGCCTTCGGTCACCTCGACGCCCCGTCCGGCTCCAACCGCCAGTTCCTCGGCAACCGCACCGTGTCGGGTGGCGGCTCGCTGGGCGTGTCCTACGCCATCGCCGGCTTCACCGTCTCGGGCGAGGCCGGGGTCCACTTCCAGCCCACGATCGAGCTCGACAACCTGTCCGGCTCCGACCGCTTCGTGGCGGGCCTGGGCATCGGCTACCTCGTCCACGAGACCACCTCGCTCAACCTCGAGGCCAACATCGAGGCCTCGTTCACCAAGTCGCGGGTGGCGCTCACGCAGGCCCCGATGGAGATGACGCTCACCGTGCGTCACCGCCGTCCGATGGGGCTCAACATCCTCGGCGGCGCGGCGGCCGGCATCACCCGCGGCGCCGGTGCGGCCCGCTTCCGCGTGTTCGTCGGTCTGGGCTTCGGCAAGATCACCGAGCCGCCGCCCAAGGACGCCGACGGCGATGGCATCCTCGACGACGTCGACGCCTGCCCCGAGGAGCCCGAGACCTTCAACGAGTACAAGGACGAGGACGGCTGCCCCGACGACCTGGCCGACCTCACCGTCCGGGCCCTGCTCGACGGCCAGCCCATCGAGGGCGCCGAGATCGAGATCTCGAAGGCCGGCACCGAGGAGATGCCCGAGCGCATGGTCTCCAAGGTCGAGCCGCGGCCCCGCGAGGGCCTGATGCCCGGCACCACCTACGACGGTGTCGCCCGCATGGGCGCCTGCCTGGCCGGCGACGCGAGCATCAGCCTCGACGAGGGCGCCAACAGCCTCGACATCCCGATGCGTCCGGTCCGCGGCGCGAAGGTGGTCTACGAGCTCGTCGGCCCCGACGGCAAGCCCGTCACCGACGCGGTCGCCACGTGGCGCACCGACGCGCCCGGCTGCGCCGACCGCGAGGGCTACAGCATCCCGCCCGACGGCCACTACGAGCACCCGATCGGCGCGGGCACCCACACGGTGTTCATCGACGCCCCGGGCTTCCGGATCTACCGCGAGAACATCACGATCGCGCCGGGCGACGTCTACGTCATCAAGACGACGATGAAGCCCACCAAGGTGCAGGTGGACCGCAAGGAGATCAAGATCCTCGAGAAGGTCTACTTCGAGTTCAACAGCGACAAGATCAAGGCCGAGTCCTACGAGCTGCTCGACGAGGTGGCCGACACCATCATCGCCAACGACGTCGGCCGCGTCCTCGTCGAGGGCCACACCGACAGCAAGGGCTCCGACAGCTACAACCTGGAGCTGTCCGACCGCCGCGCCGCGTCGGTCCGCACCTACCTCATCGGCCGCGGCGTCAACGCCGACCAGCTCATCGCCAAGGGCTTCGGCGAGAGCCGTCCGGTGGCCACCAACGCCACCGAGGCCGGGCGCGCCAAGAACCGCCGCGTCGTGTTCACGCTCATCGACCGCGACGAGCAGTACATCGAGGTCGAGGAGGGCAAGTGATGCACCGCACCCCGCTCGTCGCCCCCACGTCCTCCGCGCGTGCCCCCGGCCTCGTCGCCGGCGGGCACGGCCCCTTCCCCGCGTCTCGTGTGGAGTCCTCCATGACCGTCCTCCGGTCTGATCGTCCTGCGCTCGCGGCCTCGGGCCGCGCGGGCGCGTTCGCGCTCCTGGGCCTGATGTCGGTCGGGCTGCTGCCCGTCGTGGCGCACGCGGAGAACTTCGCGAGCCTCGCCCCGATCGACGTGACGCTCCCCGAGACGGTGATGCACGTCGACATCGTCGACTCGAGCCGCGAGGTCATCCAGTACAGCGGCGACCAGCCGATCGACGTCTACCGTCCCGACGGCTCGCTGTGGGCCGGCGGCTTCGGCACCGACGACGGCTTCGGCACGTTCACCGGCTCGGTCAACGCCGATCAGAACGGCGCCTGGCGCATCGAGATCTCACGGCAGTCCATCGCCTGGTCGCTCGAGGTCCCGGGTCGCACCGGCGGCCGCGTGTGGTCCACCGACTGGCGGTTCGACGCCGGGTCGTTCCAGGAGTCCGACGGCTACACCGGCAGCTTCTACGCGCTCACCAGCGGTGGCGCCCTCGACCGCGACGCGGTGGTCGAGATGAAGTTCGACGGCCTCGCGGGCTACGTCTTCCGGCTCGACGGCTCCGACGCCGGCCTGATCAACAACAACGGCCGCTCCGTGCCCGACGACGGGCAGCGCTACCGCGGCCGCTACCCGGTCTACCTCGAGCCCCCCGAGATCGCGCGGCGCAACCCGCTCACCGCCGAGATCACCGACGAGACGCTCCAGGTCGCCGAAGACACGTGCGACGCCGTCGCGCCCGGCGCCATCGACGCGTTCCTGGAGTTCACCAGCAACGTCGACGGCACCTACCACTTCATCTGCGACCTCAACAAGGACGGCGTCTTCGACCTCACCGACGACGCCGACCTGCACCGCATCGGCGAGGCGATCACCGGCGTGAACCGGCTGCGCTTCGACGGCATGGACAACCTCGGCCAGCCGATCGCCAACGGCAGCTACGAGTGCCGGGTCCTGCTCGCGGTGGGCGAGCTGCACTACGTCGCCCAGGACGTCGAGACGATCTTCCCGGGCATGCGCACCTACGAGTACCAGTCGGCCACCACGCGGCGCCCGCTGCCGATGTTCTGGAACGACGCCGAGGTGCAGCCCAACGACGTGCTGATGGCCAACGACCAGCCGTCCCTCGCCGCGTCCGGCGCCGAGGGCGTCGATCCCGGCCCCTACAGCGACCCGCCCGTGCCGGGCATCAACACGCGCGCCTGGGGCCGGTTCACGAAGAACTCCAAGGGCAACGAAGCCTGGATGGACACCTTCTCGTGGGTCGACGCCACCGTGTCCATCGTCCTCGACGTCAACATCGTCGACGGCGTGAGCGACACCGACGGCGACGGCCTGCTCGACATCGAGGAGACCTGCATCTGGGGCACCGACCCCAACAACCCCGACACCGACGGCGACACGCTCGACGACGGCTTCGAGGCGCTGCTGTCCCCCTCCGATCCGCTCAACCCCGACACCGACGGTGACTGCCTCTGGGACAACCTCGAGGTGCGCCCCGACGGCTCGTCGCCCGACACCGACGGCGACGGCCGCCGCGACGTCCGCGACGACGACGACGACGACGACGGCATCCCGACGTGCGAGGAGCTCTACGGCTACCCCGACGAGGACGACGGCGACGCCATCCAGACGCAGGAGGAGCTCGACGCCGATCCGCGCAACGACCTCGACGGCGACGGCGTCTACAACCACCGCGACCTCGACTCCGACGGCGACACCTTCTCCGACCAGCGCGAGGGCACGGCCGACCGCGACGTCGACGGCCGCCCCGACTTCCTCGACCCCGACACCGTCGGCATCGGCAACGCCACCGACGGCTGGTTCGCCGGCGGGTGCGACAACACCGGCGGGCGTGGCGTGGGTTGGCTCGGCCTCGTCGCGGGCCTGGCGCTCCTCGGCCGCCGTCGCCACGGGCGTCCGTCCAACGACTGACGTCCGAACACGGTCGCCCGGCGGTCCGCCGGCGGGCCTGCAGGGATCGGACAGGGGCGGGGCGTGTTCACCACGCGTCCCGCCCTTCGTCGTTGCCCCGCGCGGCCAGGGGGCTAGTCCGCTCCGGAACCGGATCGATCCCACGATCCGCGGGAGGGAGGTGTGTCCATGCGTCAGGCTTGGATCGGACTGGTGGTGGCGCTCGGCGCGCTCGCAGGCTGCGGCACGTCCGAGGTGATGGTCTGCGAGGCGGTGCCCGCGGCCGGCGGTGAGCTCGTGATCACATGCCCGGGCGCAGATCCCGTGGTGGTCGAGGACGGCGCCGACGGCGGATCCTGCACGGTCGCCGACAACGGCGACGGCACCTACCTGCTCACGTGCGACGACGGCACCAGCGTGCTGCTCGCCGACGGCAAGGACGGCACCGACGGGGCCGACGGCGACGACTGCTCCCTCACCGACAACGGGGACGGCACCTGGCAGCTCGACTGCCCCGGCTCCGATCCGGTCACGCTGGTCGACGCCGCGGCGAGCTGTCGCGTCGGCGACAACGGCGACGGCACGTTCACGCTCACCTGTCCCGGCGTCGCGCCGGTGACCTTCACCCCCACCGACGGCACGTGCGCGGTCACCGACAACGGCGACGGCAGCTTCACCTTCGCCTGCCCCGGCGCCGCGCCGGTCACGCTGTCCCAGCCCACCGGGTGCACCGTCACCGATCTTGGCGACGACAGCTACGAGCTCGACTGTCCCGGGTCCGATCCGGTCGTGCTGCACTCCGGCGCCGACGGCGCGACCTGTGTCGTGACCGACAACGCCGACGGCACCTACACGCTCGCGTGCCCGGGCTCCGACCCCGTCACGCTGTACGACGGCACCGCGCCCGATCCGTGCACCGTCACCGACAACACCGACGGCACCTACACCATCGACTGCCCGGGCCAGGCGCCCGTGACGTGGTCGGATGGCGGCAGCTGCACGCTGACCGACAACGGTGACGCCACCTACACGCTGCAGTGCCCCGGCTCCGACGCGGTCACGCTGCAGACGGCCGGCGGCGCCAGCTGCGCGCTCGCCGTGCACCCCGACGGCACCGCCACGCTGTCGTGCCCGGGCGCCCCGCCGTACACGTTCGGCTCCGCGGGCTGCGCCACCACCGACAACGGGGACGGCACCTACACGATCGACTGCGATGGATCGGCGCCGATCACGGTCGGCGGCGGCTCGTGCACGGTGGTCGATCACCTCGACGGCACCTACACCATGACCTGCCCCGACGGCTCGACGGCCACGTGGGCGGACGGTGCGTCGTGCACCCTCGTCGACGACGGCGCCGGCACGTTCACGCTCACGTGCCCCGGCGCGGCGCCGGTCAGCTGGAGCGACGGCGCCGACGCGGCGCCGTGCGTGGTCACCGACAACGGCGACGGCACGGCCACGCTCGCGTGTCCCGGCAGCGACCCGGTCGTGGTCGGGGGCGGCTCCGGCTCCGGCTCGTCCTGCACGGTCGCCGACAACGGTGACCACACCTGGACGATGACCTGCCCCGACGGCACCACCGCCACGTGGGGTGACGGCGAGGCGTGCAGCGTCAGCAGCACGCTCGGCGTCCACACGCTCACGTGCCCGGGCTCCGCGCCGGTCACCTGGACCGATGGCCAGGACGGCATGGACGGCGACAGCTGCGCCCTCTCCGACAACGGCAACGGCACCTACACGCTGTCCTGCCCGGACGCGGCCCCCGTCACCATCGCCGACGGCGACGACGGCCAGAGCTGCACCGTGGCCGACAACGGCAACGGCACGTACACGATGTCGTGCCCGGGTGCGCAGCCCGTCACGTGGCGGGATGGCGCCAGCTGCGCCGTCACGGTGATCAGCGCCGACGCCTACCTGCTGCAGTGCCCGGGCAGCGCGCCGATCACCGTCACCAACGGGGTCGACGGCGACGACGGCAGCTCGTGCACGGTGACGCCCTCGGGTCAGGGCTACGTGCTGGCCTGCCCGGGCAGCCCGCCGGCCTACCTCGAGAACGGTGAGGACGGCGCCGACGGCGACACCTGCACCGTCGCCGCCAACACCGACGGCACCTACACGCTCACCTGCACCGGTGCGCCGCCCGTGACCTTCTCGTCCGGCGTCATCGGCACCCCGGGCGGCGGGGGCACGGGCCCCGGCACGCCGTGTCCGCTCGTCCCGGGCGGGCTGTGCATGAACGTCGACCTCATCTCGCTGTACCTGGTCGACTACGACCTGCACGACGCGAACTTCAGCCGCTCCCAGATGGACGGCATCATCCTCGAAGACGCCAACCTCTCCGGCGCGATCTTCTTCGAGGCCGACATCAACAGCGGCCTGTTCCACCGCGCGAACCTGCGCGGCGCGGTGCTGTGGCGGGCCTACGCCTACAACACCCACTGGGAGTTCGCCGACCTCACCGGCGCCGACGCGCGCGGCCTCTACGGCGACGACGGCACCTTCGACGACGCCATCCTCGACGAGGTCGACATGACCGCGTCGGGGCGGCTGGAGGCGGCGAGCGCGGCGCGGACGAGCTTCCGCAACGCCAACCTCACCAGCGTCTACGCGCGCTACATGGACGCACCCGGCGCCGTGTTCGACGGGGCGACGCTGCGGGGCGCCGACCTGCGGGAGACCGACCTGACCGGCGCCTCGTTCGTCGGCGCGGATCTGCACAACGCCAACCTGAGCAACGCCGTCCTCGACGGGGTCGACCTCACCGACGCCGACCTGTCCGGGGCTGCGATCACCAACGCCGACCTGTCGGGGGCCACGTTCACGGGGGCGTTCCTCGGTGGCACGCGCTTCGTCAACGTCGACCTGACCGGCGCGGACCTGTCGGGCATGGACCTGACGGACACGTCGTTCACCAACTGCGTGCTCGATGGGGTCGTCGTCACCGGCGCGACCTTCGACAACATCAACATCATCCAGATGGACGTTCCGGCGTGGGACATGCGCGGCGCCGACCTGCGGGACAGCAGCTTCCAGCAGGCCACGTTCGTCGGCACCGACCTGCGCGGTGCGGACCTCGGCGGGGCCTACCTGTACCAGGCGGACCTGACCGGGGCGGTGGTCGACAGCACCACGGGGTTCGCCGGTGCGAACCTGTACCAGGCGCACCTCGACGGCCTGTCGTTGGACGGCGTCGACTTCCGCGGCAACACGATCGAGGGGGCCACGTTCGTCGGCGCGTCCCTGGTCGGGGCGTCGTTCACCGGCCGCGTGTACAGCGGTCAGTCGCTGAACCCCACCCGGTTCACGGACGCCGACCTGCGCAACGCGAGCTTCGCCGGTGCCGACATCCGGCAGTACGTGAACTGGGCCGGCGCCGATCTGTCGTGCGCCGACATGACGGGGGTCGTGGTGGGATCATCGACCGGGGTCAGCTGGACGAACCCGACGACGGCGACGTGTCCGGACGGCACGCTGGCGTCCGACCACGGCAACACCTGCAACGCCAACCTGACCACCGGCGCGTTGTCCTGCCCGCTGTGAGGCGCTGACGCGCGTCCCCCGCCGGCGATCGTGGCGGCGGGTGGACGCGCAGGCGGCGAGGTGCCATGGAAGCCGACCTGGAGGCTCCATGGCCGACTTCCCCGCCCGTCGCCCCCGGCGGCTCCGCACCCGAGGGGCCGTGCGCGACCTCGTGCGCGAGCACGCCCTGCGCCCGGAAGACCTCATCCAGCCCCACTTCGTCTACGCCGGCGCCGGGCCCGACGTCCCGATCGCGTCGATGCCCGGGCAGGCGCGCCTGTGCGAGGACCGGCTGGTCGCCGAGGCCGCCCGCGCCTGGGAGGCTGGCGTGCGGGCCGTCGCCCTGTTCCCCAAGGTCGACGACGCGCTCAAGTCGCTGCACTGCGCCGAGGCGTGGAACGACGAGGGCCTCGTGCCGCGCATCGTCCGCCGGCTCAAGGCGGAGGTGCCCGATCTGCTCGTGATCACCGACGTCGCGCTCGATCCCTACAGCAGCCTCGGCCAGGACGGCATCGTCGTCGACGGGCGCATCGACAACGACGTCACGCTCGACGCCCTGGTGCAGCAGGCCGCCTGCCACGCGCGGGCCGGCGCTGACATGGTCGCCCCGTCCGACATGATGGACGGACGGGTGGGGCGCATCCGTGCTGCGCTCGACGCCCAGGGCTCGACCGACACGCTGATCCTGGCCTACTCGGCCAAGTACGCCTCGTCGTTCTACGGGCCGTTCCGCGACGCGCTCGACTCGGCCCCGCGCGGTGGCACCGACAAGCGCACCTACCAGATGGACCCGGGCAACGGCGACGAGGCCCTTCAGGAGGTCGCGCTCGACCTCGACGAGGGCGCCGACATCGTCATGGTCAAGCCGGGCATGCCCTACCTCGACATCGTCTGGCGCGTGAAGGAGGCCTTCGGCCGGCCGGTCGCGGTCTACCAGGTGAGCGGGGAGTACGCGATGTTCGAGGCCGCGGGCCGCAACGGTTGGATCGACCGCGACGCCTGCGTGCTCGAGGCGCTGCTCGGCTTCAAGCGGGCCGGTGCCGACATGATCCTGACCTACTACGCCACCGAGGTCGCCGAGCGCTTCCTGCGCCGCTGACCCGCCCCGGAGGGCCCGATGCGCCTGACCACCTGGAACGTCAACGGCCTGCGCGCGGCGGTGCGCAAGGGCTTCGGGGACTTCGTCGACCGCGTCGCACCCGACGTGCTGCTGCTGCAGGAGATCCGCGTCACGCCCGACCAGCTCGACGCCATGTGGCGGGCGCCGGACGGCTGGCACGTGGTGTGGCATCCGGCGGAGAAGCCCGGCTACAGCGGCACGGCGGTGTGGTCGCGCCACCCGATCGAGGTGCTGGGCACGGGGCTCGACGACGCCGACCCCGAGGGCCGCGTGGTCCGGGTGCGCACGTGCGGCGTCCAGGTCGCCAGCGTCTACCTGCCGTCCGGTTCGTCCAGCGAGGCGCGCCAGCAGGCCAAGGAGGCGTGGATGGCGCGCTTCGCGCCGTGGTCGTGGGCGCTGCTGGCCTCGCACGTCGACGAGCCGCTCCTGCTCGGCGGCGATCTGAACATCGCCCACACCGAGCGCGACATCTGGAACGCGAAGTCCAACGCGAAGACGTCCGGCTTCCTGCCGCATGAGCGGGCGTGGTTCGGCGAGCTGCTGGGCGGCGGCTGGCACGACGTCGTGCGGGAACAGGTCGGCGACGTGCAGGGCCCCTATGCGTGGTGGTCCAACCGGGGGCGGGCGCGGGAGCTCGATCGGGGCTGGCGCATCGACTACCTGCTCGCCAACGACGCCGCGGCGTCCCGAGTGCGCGCGGTCGACACGCTGCGCGAGGGCGGCCTGGTGGTGTCCGACCACGCGCCGGTGAGCGTCGACCTCGACGTGTGACCCGTCGGTGCGTCAGCGCCCGTGCAGGTCCAGCGGCAGCGTGAGGTCCACCTTGCCGCGCGGCGGGGCTCGGAACGCGACCGTGCCCATCGCGCGGTGCAGGCAGGCGAGCAGCCCGCCGTCTTCGGGCTGGGGGCGCGACATGTCGATCTTGCGCACGCGACCGACGCCCCCTTCGGTGACCAGGTGCAGCGTGGCGGTGAGGGGACCGGGGTAGGGCGGCGAAGGGAACGACAGGCTCGCGAGGCACGCGTCGAGGGCCGGCAGCGCCTCGTCGAGCGCGGCCTGCGCGCCCTCGCCGTCGAGCGTGTGCTGACGGTCGAAGGGGACGGCCGGCTCGACGGGCGGGGCCTGCGCCTCCGACGGTTCGGGGGCCGGCGCGGGCGCGTCCGGCGGGCGGCGCGCGCCGGCGTCGGCCTGCGGGGGCGGCGTCGCCGGCGCCGTCGTCTGCGGTGTCGCGCTCGGATCGGGCGGCGGGAGCAGCGTGCCGGGCGCCGGCGTCACCGGAGCGGCCACGGGGGCGGCGGGTGGGGTGGTCACCGAGGTGTCGGGTGGCTGCAGCACGAGGGCGGCGAGCACGACGCCCACGAGCCCCGCAGCGATCAGCGCGAGCTGGGGGCGCGTCATCGTGCGCCCTCCGCGGGAGCAGCCCACGCCGGCGCGGGCACGGGGGCGGTGGCCACACCGGGTCCGTCGAGGCCGACGTGGTGGAGCAGGAAGACGGCACCCGGCGGGGCGTCGGCGGGCGTGGCGCCGCCGCCGTAGACCCGGTCGCCGGCGAGCGGCAGGCCGACGAAGGCGCAGTGGACGCGGATCTGGTGCATGACGCCGGTGGTGATGACCGCCTCCCACAGCGCGCCGTCGACGCGGCGCAGCTCCGTGTGGGCCGGGTACCACTTCCCACGGTGGGGTGTCGCGGGTCCGCGCTGCGCGACCATGCGGCGCTTGTGGCGCCGGTCGTGGGCGAGCGGCACGTCGACCACGTGGGTGTGCCACGGGACGTCGCGCGCAGCGCGCAGCAGGTAGCGCTTGCGCAGCGCGCCGCTGGCGAACGCGTCACGAAGCACCGCGAGCTCGTCGACGGCGTCGGCGAGGAGGAGCGCGCCGGACGTGGACGTGTCGAGCCGGTGCACGATGCCGCCCTCGAAGCCCTCCGGCCATGCGATCTCGGCGCGCCACGGCGCGGCGTCGTGCACGTCGCGCAGCACGCACGCACCGTCCGGGTCGTCGTGCGGCGGGAACACCGGCACGCCCGCGGCCTTCGTCCACGTCGTCGGCATCGACGGGTCACACCTCCACCGACGGACTAATGTCTCCAAGGTGACCGTGGAGGCAGCGTGGCGGACCGCTCCCAGGATCCGAAGAACCCGTTCCAGGGCTTCCGCATCGACCTCGACGCCCAGAAGGTCGACGAGGCGCTGGCCAAGGTGCGCGAGCGCCTGGAGTCCGCGCGTGACCGCGTGGGGGAGGGGGTCTCGCAGGCCCGCCACACCAAGGTCCGCCTGTCCTACAAGGGTCGCCAGCTCGGTCCCGACATCCCGCTGTCGGCCTTCCTCGCGGGCGAGGGCGTGGCGTTCGCTGCGATGGGCCCGCTGTACGCGCTGCTCACCAACGTGGGCGCGCGCGCCGTGCTCGACGTCGAGTTCGTGCACGACGCCGACGAGCTGGTGGCGCTGGGGCGCGAGGCCTTCGCCGAGGGCGAGGTCGAGGCGGCCGAGAAGCACTACCGGGATGCGCTGGAGCGCCGCAAGGACGACCCGTCTGCGCTCTACCACCTCGGCGTGCTGCTGCGGGTCACCGGTCGGCAGGACGAGGCCACGCGCGCGTTTCGCAAGGCGGCGATGGGCCCAGAGGGCCACCCCGACGTGGTGCGCGCTGCCGAGATGATCGAGCGCATGGCGGGCCGCCGGACGCTGTAGCGGACGGTCGCGCGGCGGGGCGGGCTGCGGATCGGACCGGTGTCGGCGCGACACGCCGTCGTCGCCTGGACCCGGAGGCGTCACGTGGCCGAGACGGCTGTTTCCCGGCCGTGATCCGGGCGCGCCCACGACACGCCGTGTTTGACGAGGTGGCACGTCCGCGCGGAGCTGCGCGGACGAGGATCGCGGTGCGAGCGGAATCCTGAGCGATCCGGCCGCATCCCCGCACGGAGGTCCCATGCCTGCCCGTCCACCGCGTCCCGCCTACCGCATCCAGCACCTGCATCGCCCCGGTCGCCACCTGTCCCCCCGCGCGCTCGACGCCCTCGTCGCCGAGCTGCGCGTGGTGGCCGCCACCGCCTTCGACCCGCTGCCCCGGTACCAGGTGATCAGCGGCGACCGCGAGGCGCTCGACGCCGCCGTGCTCACGCTGGCGCGACGCGAGGACGGGTCGCTCGCCGGGTTCTGCGCGGCGCGCCTGCTGCCGGTGCGCGGCGTGGGCGACGTGCTCCACCTGGGCCTGACCTGCGTGGACCCGGCCGATCGGGGCGCGGGCCTGACCCACGTGCTGCTGTCCCAGGGGCTGGCCCGCTTCCTGGTGCGTCACCGCCCGATCCGCGGCGCGTGGTTCACGAACGTCGCCAGCGTGCTGTCGAGCCTGGGCAACGTGGCGCTGTACTTCGAGGACGTGCACCCGTCGCCGTTTCGGGTGGGGCCGCCGTCGCCCGTCCACACCGCGATCGCCCACACGCTGGCCCGCGAGCACCGGGCGCGGATGCACCTGCACGCCGATGCGGACTTCGACGACGCCCGGTTCGTGTTCGAGGGCGGCAACCGGGAGACGGTGTTCGCCAAGGGGGCCGACGACGCCCAGTACCACCACCGCGATCCGGAGCTGACGCGTTGGTACGCCGACCTGGCCGATCTGGACGGCGGCGACGCCGTGCTCCAGGTGGGGCGCGTGAGCCTCGCGGGCTTTGCGCGGTACACCTCCCGTCGCGTGGGCGCCAAGGTGCCCGGCGTGCGTCGCTGGGTGCGCCTGCCCACGGTGCTGCCGCTCACGCCGGAGCGCGCATGACCTTGCCCGTGCACGCCGTGCGGCTCCTGGCCGGCCAACAGGGCTGGCTGGGGGCGCCGCCGCCTCCAGAGTCGATCGTCCTCGGCGGGCGTCGCATGGACGTCGTGGAGCCCGAAGGCGCCTGCGTCGGCACGGTGGTGACCGTCCACGGCATGTCGCCGGCTGCCCAGCGCGACGGGCGGCTCCAGCGCCTGCACGGGGCGCTCGCGGCGCTCGGCTACCGGGTGGTGAGCCCGCACTTCCCGAGCATCGCGGCGCTGCGCATCCACGCCGGGCAGATCGACGCCATCGAGCACGCGGTCGGCGCCATCGCGGCGTCGCCGGAGCTGTGTCCGAAGGGCCGGGTCGGCGTGCTCGCCGTGTCGTTCTCCGCGGGGCTCACGCTCATCGCCGCCGGTCGACGGTCGATCGCGGAGCGGGTGTCGGGCCTGTGCTTGATCGGGGCGTTCGGGGACATCCACCGCACGATGGAGGCCGTGCTCACGCGCGACGACCTGACGACCTACGCGTGGAAGATCGTGCTGGCGAACTTCCTGGACGCTTCCATCGGCTCGTGCGCGGGGGTGCGCCAGGCGCTGCTCACCGCCGCCCTCGACGAGTGGCACCAGCGTGTGGTGCCCGAGCTGCCCGGCGTCATCGGCACCCTGCCCGCGCGCGACGTCGCCCTCGTCCACGAGCTGCTGGGCTCCCGCGCCGCCCGCCTGCGACACTTCCGGCGCATCGTCGACGCCCACCCGCTGATGCTCGACCTGGCGTCGGTGGTCGACCAGGTCGACGGCGTGCGGGCGCCGGTGACCCTGCTCCACGGCCGCCACGACCCGACCATCCCGAGCGAGCAGTCGGAGCTGCTGCATGCCGCGCTCCAGCGTGCCGGCGTGGCCTCGCGGCTGGTCGTCAGCCCGCTCCTGGGCCACGGGGACGCGGCGCTGTCGCTGGGCGCGCTGCGCGGGCTGCCCGACCTGCTCGGCGCGCTGCAGGGCTGGCTCGACGTGACGCGGGCGGCGATGCCCGCGCCGCTTCCGGCGCCCTCACGGTCGGCGGGGCTGCGGCCCGTCCGCCCCCACCACCTCCAGGGCGACGAGGCGGGTCTCGGGGCGTAGGGGCTGCGGCGCCAGCGTGTCGGGGACGTGCGTCGCGTCGGCGACGAGCTGTCCGAGGGCCGGGTCGGTGTGCAGCCACGGGATCGCGTCGGACCACGGCAGCGCGACCCACGCGTGCCGCTCGAACACGGTCGGCGCGTCTCCGACGGCGACCCAGCCCTGGACGACCCGCGCCGCGAGGCCGTGGTGGCGGAGGATGCCTGCGAGGGTGGCGGCGAGGGCGCGGCAGTCCGCGCGGTCGGGCGTCCACGCGCTGCCGCCGTGGCGCTGCCGGGTGGCGACGTGTGCGGCCTCCAGCAGCGCGAGCCGGTCGGCCGCCGCGAGCGGGACGTCGACGGGGACGACGAGGTCGGGCAGGGCGAGCGGCACGCCGTTCGGGGACAGCGCCGCCTGGGCTGCCAGCGGCGGGTGGCCGAGCTCGGCGCGGTCCGGACGGGTGAGGGTGAACGGCGCGCCGCCGGTGGACCACCGCGCGACGAGGCGCCGGACCGTGCGGGGGCGCGGGATGGGGTCGCTGTCGAGGCGCAGGAGCGCCACAGGGTCGATGGGGGCGATCGGTCCGTCGCCTGCTGCCAGCGTCGAGCCGTCCGGGAAGGTGGCAGCGGTGACGGCGCCGTCGGCGCCGGTGCGCAGCGCCCAGGTCGCGCCGTCGTCCCCGCGCAGGATCACGGTGTCGCCGTCGCGGTCCACGGCGACGGACACGGCGTGGTCGTCGGCCCACAGCCACGTGGACGTACCGACCGCGACGTCGTCCCAGCCGGGGGCCAGCGCCCACCGGACCGGTCCGGGCAAGGCGAGGGTGCCGTGATCGTCGCCGCCCTCGTGGGTGCGCGACCACGTGGCGGCGGCGCCGTCGAGCTCCAGCTGGACCGTGAGCCCGGGGCGGGACAGTGTCCACGTCCGCAACGTGCCGTCGGCGGCCAGGGTCGCGGTGCGGGTGGCGACGAGGTCGCCCTCGACGAGGTGGTGGGTGGTCGTCCAGGTGACCGGCGACGTGCCGCGCCGATCCATGTCGGCGATCGGGACGTCACGCAGCCACAGCTGACCGTGGCCGTCGGGCGGTGCGGGACGGCAGGCGGAGAGGACGGCGAGGGCCAGCGCCACGGCGGCAGGCCCCGCGGTGCGCACGATCACTCGGCGTCGGACGGCGCGGCGGCGGCGGCCTCGGGGGCGGGCCCGCCCTGGACGTCGGACTCGTCGTAGAGCGACTTCGGCATCCGGTCGAGGCGGAAGCTGCCCGGGTTGCCGTGGCAGCCGTCCCACGACAGCCAGATCGCGTGGGCCTTGCCCTTGATCTGGTCGAAACGGACGAACTCCCAGGCCCGGCTGTCCTGGCTGTGGTCGCGGTTGTCGCCCATCACGAACACGCTGTCGGGCGGGACCGTGATCTCCCGTCGGTCGGAGAGCAGGCCCGGGCGACCGATGTTGGTGAGGATCGCGTGGTCGAGCGTGGTGCCGTCGCCGCGCGCGAGCGTCTCCCGCCAGCGACGGGCCTCGCGCACGTGGCACTGGTCGTCGACGTCGTCGAAGGTGCCCAGCGGCACGCGCTCCTGGCGCTCCCCATTGAGGATGATCTGGTTGTCGACCACGCGGATGCGGTCGCCGGGGAGGCCGACGACGCGCTTGATGTACGTGATGTCCTCGTCCATCGGGTAGTGGAAGACGATGACGTCGCCGCGCTGCGGATCGCCGAGGTCGACGAGCTCGATGTTGTCGAGGTCGAGGCCGATGTCGTCGAGACCGATGCTCGTGAACGGCACGCCCAGGCTCTTGAGCGGCAGCCAGATGCCGTAGCTGAACTTGGTGACGAGCACGTGGTCGCCGATCAGCAGCGTGGGCACCATCGAGCCCGACGGGATGCGGAACGGCTCGAAGATGAACAGGCGGATGAAGATGACGGCGAGGAAGGCCGGCCCCCAGGCCAGCAACACGTCGCGCCAGGACTCCTGCGGCTCGTCGTCGAGCGGATTGTAGGACTCTGGATCGGCCAACGCGGGTGCCTCGCAGGTGGGGGGCGGAGTATTCGGTCGTCGGTCCCGGGGCCAACGTGCGGCCCCGTGTACGCACGAGGCGGCCGAAGTCATGCATCACGACGAGCTGGCCGACGTCCGCACCGCCTTGCACCGCGCCCCGGTGCGTCAGGACGAGCCCGGACTGGCGCGCTCCGCCGTGGCCGCGCTCCTCACGCCGGGACGTCGGGTGTGGTTCATCCGCCGCGCCGATCGGGCGGGGGACCCGTGGAGCGGTCACGTCGGCTTCCCCGGGGGCCGTGCCCAGGCCTCCGACGCCGACCTGCTCGCCACCGCCGTGCGGGAGACGTCCGAGGAGGTGGGCGTCGACCTGTCGCGCGCCGAGCTCCTCGGGCAGCTCGACGACATCCGCACGCGCCCCGTGCGGTCGATGATGGTGCGCCCCTACGTGTTCCGACTCGACGACGTGCCCGTCTGGCGCCCCAACCACGAGGTGGCCGCGCTGCACGCGATCTCGCTCGACGACCTGCTCGGCAGCCGCGGGCGGGGCACGATGCGGTGGCCGGCGCGCGTGGGGATGACGTTGCCGCGGGTCGACTTCGACGGCGTACGGCTCTGGGGCCTGACGCTGATGATGGTGGACGATCTGCTGGATCGGATCGACGGTCGGGGGCTCGGCCTCGATCGACCGGCGCCCGCGCCCCTCCAGGTCGGCGCAGCGGACGGCGACGACCGTCCCTGACCCCGGGGTTTCCTCCGACGGGATCGCGTCATCGGTGCTGGTCGGGGCGCGCGCGAACCGGTAGGATGGCGGCGCCTCGGACCGACCTGGGGGTCGGTATCGCGCGAGGCCTCCCCGCATCCTTCCCCCGCCCGTTCGGGCACCCCTCGGAGCCCTGCTCCCTCCGCGCTCGCGGAGCCCCCCAATCCGGAGGCTGGTGATGGCGTCCTGGTCGGACATCCAGGCCCACATGCGCAGCACGTACCGGCTGCAGATGGACGAGCCGCAAGCCCTGTCGATGGCCTGGGCCTACGACGACGGGCGCACCCAGAAGATCGTCGTGCGTCGCTACGACGACGGCGAGTGCCCGATGGTCGAGTTCAAGAGCCCGTTCGCGCGCCTCGATGGCCCGGATCCCATCGTGCTGCTGCGCGAGAACATCCGCCTGCCCATCGGCGCCGTGGCGCTGTCGGGCGAGGTGTACATCGTGGTGCACAACGCCTGCCTGGAAGAGCTCACCCTCGACGCGTTCGAGAAGCTGCTCTCCAAGGTGGCGGGCCTCGCCGACCGCCTCGAGTCCAAGTACGCGTCCGCCCAGGACGCGTTCTAGCGATCGGGCGGCGTGCACCGTCCTGCACCCATGGGTTCAGGACGGTGCAGCGAGGGCGGGGATCACGTGGCGTCGGCGTCGGCGCGGCGGCGGTCCATCTCGGCCTTGACGGCCTCCATGTCGAGCGCGCGCACCTGGCCCAGCAGATCCTCCAGCGCCTCGGCCGGGAGCAGGCCGGGCTGCATGTGGATCGGCACCTGACCCCGGTAGAACACCGTGGTGGGGATCGACTGGATGCCAAACGCCGCCGCGAGCTCGCGCTGGTCTTCGGTGTCGACCTTGCCGAACACGACGTCGCCGTGGGTGTTGCTGGCCGCCTCGAAGATCGGGGCGAAGCGCTTGCAGGGGCCACACCACGACGCCCAGAAGTCGAGCACGACGATGTCGTTGTCGCTGACGAGCTGCTCGAAGTTGTCGGTGGTGACGGTGACGGTGGCCATCGTGGCCTCCTGGGGATCGGGTGGAGCGTGCGCAGCGCACGCCGGCGGGATGTGCGGGAGTGTAGGCACGGTGGCGCCGGAGACCAGCCCCGGCGCCCCGGTCGCGGTCAGGCGCGTCGGGTGCGTAGCAACGGGAAGGCCACTTCCACGACGGCGCGCCGCGGCATGTCGACCAGCAACACGCCGTCGACGTCGAACGCGAGCAGGTACTCCAGCAGCTGGCGCCGCGTGGCCGGCCGGGTGGGGTCGCCAGCGTCGCCGGACTTGACCTCGGCGACGTAGTGGCGGCGGCGGCGCCGGACGATGAGGTCGGCGCGGCAGGCCACCTCGACCGGCTGCCCGTCGACCGCGATGTCGAACGTGGTGTGGAGCTGGCGGTCGACCACCTGGTAGCCCCGGGACACGAGCAGCCGCTCGGCCTCGGCCTCGGCGCGACGGGCGACCTTGCCGCGCCACGTGTTGCCCCGCCGGGTGCGCGAGGCCGCCGCCCACCACCCCCACGTGACCATCGCCAGCACGAACAGCGCCGCCAGCGCGAGCCAGCGCACCAGGGAGGGATCGGAGAGCCAGCCGCTCATGCACGCCTCGGGAGCATGAACACCCTAGCAACAGGTGGGACAGGAACTGTCCGGGGCGTCGTCGTGTCGATCGGGCGACGGCGCGGGGCGTCGGCGCGCGTGGGGGGATGCGGTCACGCGCCGTCGTCGTCGAAGATGTCCTCGATGCGGGCGTCGAACAGGCGCGCGATGCGGAACGCCAGCGGCAGGCTCGGGTCGTACCGACCCTTCTCGATGGCGTTGACGGTCTGGCGGGAGACCTCCAGGCGGTCGGCCAGGTCCGCCTGCGTCCAGTCCCGGGCGGCGCGCAGCACCTTGAGACGGTTCTTCACGCGATTCTCCGCCGCCCCACCAGGGTGGCGACCAGGTACGTGACGCCCATCCACGCGACGAGGTGGGCGATCTCTGCATGGAATCGGATGAGGTGGGAGACGTCGAGGAGGCTGTAGGCGATCCCGGCGACCAGCGTGAGGCCCAGGGAGAACGCCATCGCCTCCAGCTGCAGGCGCCGTTGGAGCTCGTCGAGGCCCTGGAGCTGGAGGTGCTGCGCTCGCATCATCGCCAGACCCACGACGAGGTTCACGAGGACGCACAGCCCTGCGAGGAGGTGGTTGTCGGGCCAGATCAGTGTCGAGCCGAACGTGGCGATGGCGAGGGTGGCGAGCCACGCGGCCGTCCACGCGGCGAGGCGACGGGTGTCGGTGCGCTGGCGGTCGGCCCAGGTCGAGGTCGGTGGGGACGGGAGCATGGGGTCTCCGGAGGGCTGGTGGGGACGCTGCTGACCTACGCGGTCCCAAGAGCGATGTCAAGCACACTTGTCAATATGTCGTGCTTGCATGACTCCCCTCCAGGGAGCGTGTCGTCGACGACGTGGCGGCGCGATCGGCCGGTCCGCTCAGGCGACTGGACCCGGAGCGGCCGCGTCCGCCTCGCCGTGGCGCGCCGCGGGTGGCATGCTGCGGCCGTCGCGCCGGCCACCGCCCGGCAGGAGAGCAGCGTGATGGACGACACCCTCAGGGCGCTGCTGCGCCAGCTCGCCGACGGCCAGGGCGAGGCCCACGAGCCCGACCTCCCGGTGCACCGGCGCAACCGACAGCTCGACCTGGTGCTCCGGCACGTCGCCGACGCGTGGCGACGGTACGGGCTCGCGGCCACCACGCCGTCGAGCAACGTCGACAACTACCGGTTCACGGTCGGCGGACTCACCGCCCTCGTGAGCTTCGAGGCCACCGGCGCGCTGCGTGCCCGGGTCCGGGAGCACCGCCCCGACGGCGGGCCGGTCGGTCCCGGGGCGTCGGTTTCGCTGGCGCGCCTCGTGTGGGACGACGACACGGGCACGTGGTGGGGCCCCGACGGCACGTCCGCCGAGCTCGCCGTGGCCCGCGCCCTCGCGACGGCGTTGGGCCGCGCGGATCAGAACTGGAAGTAGATGAAGTCGGTGGTCGACAGGCGCACGAACGTCGCCATCGCCACCGCCCACGTCGCCCAGAGCGTCGTCTCGAGCGCCAGCCGCCCGCGCCACGTCACCAGGCGCGGCGTCACCCACGTCTCCCAGGCCAGCGCCACGAACAGCGGCAGCGCGAACGCCGCGGTGGTCGCGAGCATCACCACCGTGGCCACCCACTGATCGTGCGAGGCCGCCCACGGCGCCTTGGTGAACGCGGCGAGCAGCCGGTCGCCGTGGGTCTCGCGGAAGATGAGCCAGCCCACGACGGTGAAGCCGAACATGATCGCCACCGCCGCCACCCGGCCGGGGCCCGATCGCCGCACGGAGGCCGGGATGCGCGGGGTCACGAGGCGGTATCCGGTGAGCAGCACGGCGTGGTAGACGCCCCAGAACACGAAGTTCCAGCTCGCCCCGTGCCACAGGCCCGACAGCGTCATCGCGCCGAAGGTCGAGCGCAGCACGCCGAGCTGTCCGCCCCGGTTGCCGCCGAGCGGGATGTACAGGTAGTCGCGGATCCAGCTGCTGAAGCTGATGTGCCAGCGCCGCCAGAAGTCGCTCGGGTTGGCCGCCAGGTAGGGGTGGCGGAAGTTCTCCATGAGCTCGAAGCCGAGCATGCGCGCCGTGCCGCGGGCGATGTCGGTGTAGCCGCTGAAGTCGGCGAGGATCTGGAGCGTGAACCCGAGCGTGCCCGCCCAGATCAGCGGCCCCGATGGGTCGTGGAGCACGAAGATCTTGTCGACGTAGGGCGCGATGGTGTCGGCGATGCACACCTTCTTGAACGCGCCCCACATCGCGAGGTGGATGCCCGACAGCAGCTGGTCCCACGACCACCGCCGCTCCCGCTCCATCTGGGGCAGCAGGTTGGACGCCCGCTCCACCGGGCCGGCCACCAGCTGGGGGAAGAAGCTGACGAACACGACATAGTCGAGGAAGTTCCTACGCGGTTCGAGCTGTCCCCGGTAGATGTCGAGCGTGTACGACATCGTCTGGAACGTGTAGAAGCTGATGCCGACGGGCAGGAAGATGCCCAGCGTGTGCAGGCTGGTGTGCAGGCCGAGGGCGTCGAGCGCGGCGGCGACGTTGGCGACGAAGAAGTCGGCGTACTTGAACCAGCCGAGCATGCCGAGGTTGCCGGCCAGCGACAGCGTGAGCCACAGCCGCCGGCGCGCGGGCCGCTCCACCATGAGGCGGCCCATGACGTAGTCGAGGACGGCGCTTCCGTAGAGGAGTCCGAGGAACCACGGGTGCACCCAGCCGTAGAACACCGCGCTCGCCACCGCGAGCAGCAGGTTCTGGGCGCGTCGGCCGACGGACCAGTAGATCGCGAAGACGATCGCGAAGAACACCAGGAACTGCCACTGGACGAACGTCACCGGGCCTCCGCGGTGAGCGCGGCGACGGCGAGCGTGCCGGTGGCGCCGACGAAGGTCGCGCAGACCTGCGCGGCCGTGGCGCCCTCGGGGACGCGCCAGCCCTGGTCGACGTCGACGGGCGTGCCGACGGCCGCGAGCCGGGACGACGTGGTCAGCGGGCGATCGTCGTCCTTGCGGAGGGGGACGCCGTCGGCGTCGAGCCAGTGGACGACGACGTAGGCGCCGAAGCGTGGGTGGTCGGGCGGGCGCACGTCCCGCACCGTGATCCGTCCCCCGAGGAACAGCTTGCCGGACGCGGGCACGGGGGCGAGGCAGGCGCCGTCGCTGCGCGGGGTGGTGGTGGTCACCACGGCGAGACCGCCCGCCTCGGGCGTGACCGTCGCGTCGGCGTCGGCTGCGTGGACGGGCGGGGCCGGCAGCGGCGTGATCGCCACCGCGTCGGGGGTGTCGACCTCGCCGGTGAGGGGGCGCTCGACGAGGTTTGCGCCGTCGAGCAGCAGGCTGGGGCCGTCGTCGGGGACCGTGAGCGTGAACACCACCGCGCTCGTGGACGCGGGCAGGTGGCGCTGGAGCGGCACGCGCAGCAGGCCGCCCGACAACGCGGTGGTGTCGACGTCGACGTCGAGCAGGGGGGCGCCGTCGGCCGACACCGTGACGTGGACCTCCGCGTCGGGGCCCCACGTGGTCGCGAGCAACTCCAGGACGTCCGCCCCGCCGGTGAGCACGCCGACGGCGTCGTGCGTGGCGGTGAGCGTGCCGCCCGGGTGCACCCAGTGCTGGCCCTCGCAGCGGGGTGTCGGCAGGTCGTCGGTGCGGCGCACGGTGTAGGTGCGACCGTTCGTGAGCGGGTCGGTGCCGTCGCTGCTGCGGAACAGCACCCCGCGTGGCTCCAGCAGGTAGCCAGCGGTGCCCTGCTGCAGGTCCCGCAGCGACGTGTTCGGCCCGGGCAGCGGCGCGCCGTCCTCGAGCACGTCGACCGGGTTGCACGCACGCCCCGGCTGACGTCCCGTGCGCGCCCTGTCGCCCATCGCGCCCAGGGCGGTGGACGGCCACAGGACCAGGCCCGACGCGATCGCCTGCAGCGGACCGTCGGCGACGGCGGGCAGCGCCGGACCGACGACGTCCACGTGCTCGTCGCGCTTCGCGCCGGTGGTGAGCCGCAGCGGCAGGCCACGCAGCCCGGCCGCCGAGCCCACCACCATCTGGAGCTGGCCGTCGGTCTCGACCCCGAGGGCCTGGAGCAGGGCGAACGGCCCGTCGGAGGACAGCGCCACCGTCACCGGTCGGCCGGCGGGGACCGTCGCGGTCGCCACGCGCCGCAGGTCGCGCACGTCGACGTCTGCGGCGACGTCGTCCACCGTCAGCGACGTGGCCCCGTCGCCCGCCGTGTGCACCCACGCGGCCCGCAGCACGCCGTCCGCTTCCAGCGCCGGCAGCGTGAGGGTGACCGCGGTGTGCGGGTACACCCACCAGCTCGGGTGGCCCGTGCCGTCGAGCGTGACCGGCAGGCCGGGGTCGAGCGACAGCTGCACCGCGCCGTCGCCGATCGGTCGGGTGGGACAGACCTCCAGCGCGCGGCGCGGGTGGCGGCTGGTGCCCTGGCAGCCGTCGCCGTGGTCGGCGAGCGCGTCGACGGGGCGGAGCGGGGTGCCGTCGACGGACACGCGCACCGGCGACACGGCGACGAGGCCGCGTCCGAGGAGCGCGCGCTGGTCGAGGCCGTCGAGGGCAGGGGCGACCGCGAGGCTGCAGCACCCGAGCCCGTCCCCGCCCCACGGGCGGACCTCGGGCGCATCCAGGGGAGGGGGCGTCCCGGTGCGACCGACCTGGAGCGGGACGAGCGGTGGGCGCGCCCGCGGGAACGGGGTGTCGCCGAGGACGTCGACCTCGTCGACGTAGGCGACCAGGGCGTCCATGAACGCGCGGATGCCGAGGTCGTTGAGGTGGACGGTGTCGTTGAACGCCGTGGCCGGCACCGGCAGGCCCGACAGGTCGAGGTAGCCGCCGTTCGGGGCGTCGTTGAGGAGGTCGACGAGGTCGGCGACCGCGTCCGCCGGCTCGCGCGCGAGGATCTCCGGGTCGGGCAGCACCGGCATGCGCACGAACAGCACGCGGCTGCCGTGCGCGGCGGCGAGCTGCACCAGGTCGGGGATCAGCGAGCCGGCCAGCGTGATCGGGCGGTCGGTCGACGCCTCGCCCCGCACCTCGACGATGGGCATCGCGGCGGCGTGCAGGTCCATGTCGACGGCGCCGTCGGCCCCGAACACCCGCTCCAGCGCGGGGTCGGCGGTGGCGAGCCCACGGCTGCGCACGTCGTCGCCGTCGCCGCCGAACACGAGGTCGACCGAGGCCGCCTTGAGGCCGTCGAGCACGAACGCCCGCACGTCGAGGCGACGCGCCGTGAGGCGCTCGGTCCACCACGGCACCGGACTGCCGCCGCGGACCTTGGCCCGCACCAGCGCGTCGCCGGGCTGGAGGAGCTCGTCGAGCCGCACCTGCACGATCGGGGAGTGGGGGACGGGGTCGAGCGCGTACGCCGGCAGGTTGGGGATCAGCACGAGGTCGGGCGCGTACCCGGCCTCGTACACGCTGTGCTCGAGGATCGTGTACCAGTGGGCTGAGTTCGAGCCGTCGATCGTCAGCTTGGCCACGCCGCCGTCGAGGCCCAGCGCCTCGGACAGCTGCGGCGCCACGAGCGACACCCGGGCGATCGAGTTGCCGAGCACCACGACGCGCGGCGGATCCGACGCCAGCGTGCGCGCGAAGCCCTGGGCGATCGGCGACGGCTCCGCCGGCAGCGGCCGGGTCATCCACGCCCACCATCCCGCGACCACGGCGACGGGCAACGCGGCCGCCAACGTCCAGCCGACAGCACCGCCGGGGAGGGGGAAGGGGGTGTCGGACATCGGCGCGGACGGCTCCGTGGCGGTGGGGGAGGGGTAACCGGGTGCGGCCGGGCGCGGTCGGGCTGCGCCCCCCGCGGGCGACGCACTACCGCAGTCGGCGGATGATCCCGTCCAACCACCGATCCGGCAGGTGGCTCCCGATCCACGTCGTCACCGTCGCGTCGAAGCCGACCGGGTAGCGGGTCTTCGGCCGACGGACCGTGAGCGCCGTGTGGATCACCTCGGCCACGCGCTCCGGGGGGATGCCGCGCGCCTGCTGCTGGTCGACGATGCGGGCCATCGTGTCGACCACGTGGGGGTACAAGGCGGTCACCCGCGGGTCCGGGTCGGCCCGCTGCGCCTTGGCCTCCTCGCGACCCTTGTCCCAGATCGGCGTGGCGATGGCGCCGGGCTCCACCAGGATCGCGTGCATGCCCCAGGGGGCGAGCTCCTGGCGCTGGGCGTTGGTGACCGCGGCCAGCGCGTGCTTCGACGCCGTGTAGGGGCCGAGCCACGGGGCGGTGATCCGGCTGCCGGTGCTGCCGACGTTGACGATGCGGCCGGTCGCGCGGCGCAGCGCGGGCATCAGCGCCTGGGCGACGGCGACCTGCCCCACGACGTTGACCTCCAGCTGCCAGCGGAGCTGGGCGAGGTCGATCGTCTCCATGGGCCCACCGACGGCGATGCCGGCGTTGTTGACCAGCCCGGCGAGGCCGGCGTCTCCGGTCGTGGCGTCGACCTGCTCGGCCAGGGCGGCGATCTGCGGCCCGTCGGTGACGTCGACGCGGACGGGGGTGATCCGGTCGTGCAGCGCGTCGACGGCCGCGGCGTCGGCCTCGCTGCGGACCCCGGCGAACACGTCGAAGCCGCGCGCGGCGAGCAGGACGGCGGTGGCGCGGCCGATGCCGGTGGACGCTCCGGTGACGACGACGTGCGGCATGGCTCCTCCGACGCCGCCGGGCGGGCGACGTGGGCCGCGTTCTACCCCGGACGGGCGGCGATCGCGTCCCCGTCGGGCTGCTGACACCACGTCGTCGGCTGCGACCCTCGATGACGGTGCGACCCGACCCCTCCCACGCTACCGCACCCGCTCCGCGGGGCAGGGGCCATGACCGATCCGAGCCACATCGTCGTCCGCAGCGCGCGCACGCACAACCTGCGCGGCATCGACCTCGACATCCCCCGCAACCAGCTCGTCGTGTTCACCGGGGTGTCGGGCTCGGGCAAGTCGTCGCTGGTGTTCGACACGGTGTTCAAGGAGGGCCAGCGCCGGTTCACCGAGTCGCTGTCGGCCTACGCGCGCCAGTTCCTCGGCCAGCTCGAGCGGCCCGACGTCGACGCCGTCGAGGGGGTCAGCCCCACGCTGTCGATCGACCAGAAGACGGTCAACCGCAACCCGCGCTCCACCGTCGGCACGATCACCGAGATCTTCGACCACCTGCGGCTGCTGCTCGCCCGCCTGGGCACGCCCCACTGCCCGCTCTGCGACACGCCGATCAGCCGGCTGGGCGTCGATCAGGTCGTCGACACCGTGATCGCCTGGGGCGGCGGCCGCCGCGTCCAGGTGCTCGCGCCGGTGATCAAGGCCCGCAAGGGCGAGTACCGCAAGGAGATGGCCGACCTGGCCCGCGACGGCTGGCTGCGGGCCCGCGTCGACGGCACGATGTGCCGGCTCGACGATCCGCCCGAGCTCGACCGCTACGTCAAGCACACCCTCGAGGTCGTCGTCGACCGGCTGGTGCCGTCGCCGTCCGATCACGCGCGCCTCTCCGAGGCCGTCGAGCAGGCCCTGGCGATGGGGGAGCAGACCGTCACCGTCCTCGTCGACGACGAGGAGCGCACGTTCTCCACCGCGCGGGCGTGTCCGAACCACCCCGACCAGTCGGTGCCCGAGCTGGAGCCCCGGCTGTTCTCGTTCAACAGCCCCGAGGGCGCCTGCCCCACCTGCAACGGCCTGGGCGTGCTCCAGGCCTTCGAGCCCCGGCTGATGCTCGACGAGGACCAGCCGCTCGCCACCGCGTTCAAGGTGTTCAACGACGACGGCAAGGTGCCGTTCGGTCGGCTGAACCGGGCGGCGCTGCTCGAGGTCGGCGCCCAGCTCGGGGTCGAGGCCGACGCGCCGGTGGGCACCTGGCCGAAGGCGGCGCGCCAGCAGCTGCTGTGGGGCGACCCCGACGTCACCTGGGAACACACCGGTCGCGACGGCCGCGTCCGCACCTACCCGTGGCTCGGCCTCGTGCCGTCGATGGAGCGGGTGTGGCACTTCACGAAGTTCCCGGGCTTCGACAAGTACCGCTCCTCCACCGTGTGCCCCGACTGCCAGGGCTCCCGCCTCAACCCGATCGCCCGCGCCGTGCGCTTCCGCGACGCCGGCATCCACGAGCTCGCCGGGATGACCGTCGGCCAGGCCCACGCCTTCTTCGCCGACGTGAGCCTCGACGGCGACGAGCGCGAGATCGGCGCCCTCCTCGTCCAGGAGATCGGCGACCGCCTCGCCTTCCTCGCCGAGGTGGGCCTGGGCTACCTGTCGCTGTCGCGGTCGGCCGCCACGCTCTCGGGCGGGGAGAGCCAGCGCATCCGGCTGGCGAGCCAGGTGGGGTCGGGCCTGCAGGGCGTCACCTACGTCCTCGACGAGCCGAGCATCGGCCTGCACCCGCGCGACAACCAGCGCCTGATCCAGGCGATCGCGCGCCTGCGGGACCGCGGCAACAGCGTGCTGGTGGTCGAGCACGACGAGGAGACGATCCTCGCCGCCGACTGGGTGGTGGAGATCGGACCCGGGGCCGGTCGCGAGGGGGGCTTCGTCACCGCCGAGGGCACGCCGGGCGCGTTCGTCGGCAGCGACTGCCTCACCGCCCGCTACCTGCGGCGGGAGGAGGTCATCCCGATGCCCGCCACCCGGCGCGCCGGCAGTGGCGATCACCTCGTGGTGCGTGGGGCGTTCGAGAACAACCTGCGCGACGTCGACGTGCGCTTCCCGCTCGGCACGCTCACGGTGATCACCGGCGTGTCCGGGTCGGGCAAGTCGTCGCTGACCTTCCAGGTGCTGGAGGCGTCGCTGACCGGCATGGTCGCCGGCACCGGCGGCCCGGTGGGCTGCCGTGGCCTCGACGGCGTCGGCCACGTCGACAAGGTCGTCCGCATCAACCAGCGACCGATCGGCCGCACGCCGCGGTCGAACCCCGCCACCTACACCGGCGCGATGGACCTGCTGCGCGACCTGTTCGCCCAGACCGAGGAGGCGCGCGCCCGGGGCTACACGAAGTCCCGGTTCTCGTTCAACGTCAAGGGCGGGCGCTGCGAGGACTGCGAGGGGGCCGGGGTCAAGACCATCGAGATGCAGTTCCTGCCCGACGTCGAGGTGCCCTGCGAGACCTGCGGCGGCCGGCGCTTCAACCGCGAGACCCTCGACGTCACCTGGCACGGCCTCGACATCGCCCAGGTGCTCGACCTGACCCTCGGCGAGGCGCTGGAGCGCTTCGGCGCGGTGCCCAAGCTCGCGCGCATCCTGCAGACGCTGGTCGACGTCGGCCTGGAGTACGTGGCGCTCGGTCAGCCGTCGACGACGCTGTCGGGCGGCGAGGCCCAGCGGGTCAAGCTCGCCTCCGAGCTGCACAGGCCCGCGACCGGGTCGACGGTCTACCTCCTCGACGAGCCCACGACGGGCCTGCACGTCCACGACGTCCGCAAGCTGCTCCACGCGCTGCAGCGCCTCGTCGACGCCGGCAACACCGTGCTCGTCGTCGAACACCACACCGACGTGATCAAGTGCGCCGACCACGTCCTCGACCTCGGCCCCGAGGGCGGCGACGGCGGCGGCACGCTCGTGGGCGCGGGCACGCCCGAGGACATCGCGGCGATGGACACGCCGACGGGACGGGCGCTGGCTGGGCTGCCGGAGTTCCGGGGCACGGCGCCCGTGGTGGCCGAGGCCGCGCCGCCGCCGCTGCAGGTGCGCACCTCCACACCCCGCGCCATCCGGGTCGAGGGCGCCCGCAAGCACAACCTGCAGGACATCGACGTCCAGATCCCCCACCACACGCTCACGGTGATCACCGGGCCGAGCGGGTCGGGGAAGACGTCGCTGGCGTTCGACACCATCTTCGCCGAGGGCCAGCGCCGCTACGTGGAGTCCCTGTCCACCTACGCCCGGCGCTTCCTCGGCCGCCTCGATCGCGCCCCGCTCGACCGCATCGAGGGGCTCCAGCCCGCGATCGCCATCGACCAGGGCAGCGCCGGTCACAACCCGCGCTCCACGGTGGCCACGGTCACCGAGATCCACGACGTGCTGCGGCTGCTCTACGCCCGCGTCGGCACGCCCCACTGCCCCCACTGCGCCACGGTGCTGCGCGCCGATCCGCCCTCGGGGGTGGCCCGTCGCCTCGCCGAGGCCGACCCCGGCGCCGGCTGGCTCACCACCGTGCTGCCCCCCGACCCGCGTCCTGACGAGCGCCGCGGACTGCTGTTGCGCGACGGCTGGCAGCGGCTGCTCGGGCCCGACGGCGCCGAGATCGCGCTCGACGATCCGGCCGCCGAGGCCGAGCTGGCCGTCGGCGCCACGCTCGTCGTCGATCGCGTCGACCCGTCCCGCAGCCGACCCCGCGTGGCCGAGGCCGTGGTCAGCGCCTACCACCTCGGGCACGGCCACGTCGCGTTCCGTCCGCGCGCCGGCGGGGAGCCGCTGCGGTTCACCGAGCAGCTGGTCTGCCCCACCCACGGCAGCATCCTGCCGGAGCTGACGCCGCGGCACTTCTCGTTCAACAGCCGCCTGGGCATGTGCCCCGAGTGCGAGGGCCTGGGCGCGGTCAAGCGCCACGAGAAGTCCGCGGAGGGCGTGTGGACCGAGCGCGAGGTGAGCTGCCCCGACTGCGGCGGCGGTCGGCTGCGCCCCGAGGTGCTGGCGGTCACGCTGGAGGGGATGGCCATCGACGCCTTCGCCCGGCTCACGGTGGCCGACGCCCGCGCCGTCGTCGACGGCTGGGACCTCGGCGGCGAGCGCGCCGTCATCGCGGCCCGCGCCCGCCTCGAGCTCGCCCAGCGCCTGGGCTTCCTGGTCGACGTGGGCCTGGGCTACGTCTCCCTCGACCGCCAGGCCGACACGCTGTCGGGCGGTGAGTCCCAGCGCATCCGCCTGGCGAGCCAGCTCGGTAGCCAGCTCACCGGCGTCACCTACGTCCTCGACGAGCCGACCATCGGCCTGCACCCCCGCGACACCGAGCGCCTGCTCGGCACGCTGGAGGGCCTGCGCGACCTCGGCAACACCGTGCTCGTCGTCGAGCACGACACCGACACCATCCTGCGCGCCGACCACGTCATCGACATGGGCCCCGAGGCCGGTCGCCACGGCGGTCGGGTCGTCGCCGAGGGTCCCCCGGCGGCCCTGCTCGCCGATCCGCGGTCGGTCACCGGACGCTGGCTGTCGGGGGCGGAGCACATCCCGCCCCGGTCCACCCGCAAGAAGCGCAAGGCGGCCGGGCGGCTGCGGCTCACCGGGGCCCGCACCCACAACCTCCAGGGCGTCGACCTCGATCTGCCGCTGGGCCAGTGGACGGCCGTCACCGGAGTGAGCGGCTCGGGCAAGTCGTCGCTGATCATGGACACGCTCGCGCCCGCCCTGCAGCGCCAGCTCGGCCAGGACGTCGTCGGCGGCGTGCTCGACGCCCTCGTGGTCGATCGGCCCGTCGACGGCCTCGTGCTCGTCGACCAGAACCCGATCGGGCGCTCCCCGCGCTCCACCCCGGCCACCTACGTCGGCGTGATGGACAAGCTCCGTGCGCTCTTCGCCCAGACCACCGGCGCCCAGGAGCGCGGGTGGAAGCCGGGTCGGTTCAGCTTCAACAGCCCCGGCGGCCGCTGCGAGCACTGCGAGGGGCGCGGTGCGGTGCTGATCGAGATGCACTTCCTGCCGGACGTGTGGGTCACCTGCCACCACTGCAAGGGCCGTCGCTTCTCCCGGGAGACCCTGTCGGTGCGGTGGGCGGGCCACACGATCGCCGACGTGCTCAACCTGCGCGCCGACGAGGCGGTGGCGGTGTTCTCGGCCCACAAGGCGATCGCCCGGGGTCTGCAGGCGCTGGTCGACGTGGGCCTCGGCTACGTCACCATCGGGCAGCCGTCGACGACGCTGTCGGGCGGCGAGGCCCAGCGGGTCAAGCTGGCCAGCGAGCTCACCGCCCGCAAGGGGCACCGGATCTACGTCCTCGACGAGCCCACGACCGGCTTGCACCTGTCCGACGTGGCCAAGCTGGTGGGCGTGCTCCACCGCCTCGTCGACAAGGGCCACACCGTGATCACCATCGAGCACCACCTCGACATGATCGGGCAGGCCGACCACGTCGTCGAGCTGGGGCCCGAGGGCGGGGCGGGGGGCGGTCGCCTCGTCGCCAGCGGCACCCCCGAGGCGCTCGCCGCGCGTGACACGCCCACCGGCGTCGCCCTGGCGGCGTGGCGTCGGGCCGCGAGCTGACCGGCGTTTCGTCTCCTTGACGACCATCGGGGTTGCACGGCGCTATCCTGCGCGCCCCCGAGCCTGGACCGAGGAGACACCGTGGCGCGACGTGGCTGGAGCCTGCTGCTCGCAGGCTTGATCGCCTGCAATGGCAGCGGCGACGACAAGACGACCGACGACACCGACACCGTGGCCGACACCGACACGGTCGCCGTCACCAACGATCCGCCGCCCGCTCCGGTGCCCGTGATCTCGCCGGGCGACGCGATCAAGGGCGCGACGCTGACGGTGTCGTGGGACGACGTGGTCGATCCCGACGGCGACGACGTCACCTACCTGGTGAACTGGTCGGTCGATGCCGACGTGGGCGACTTCCCGCGACGCGCCACCGAGGTCGACGGTGCGCTCGTCGCCAAGGGCCAGACGTGGTCGGTCGCCGTGATCGCGCGCGACGCCGAGGGCAACGACAGCGAGCCCGGCCGCGCCAGCCTCACCATCGGCAACGCGCCGCCCACCATCGACAGCCTCACGCTGTCGCCGACGCCGATCACCACCCTGGACGCCGTGTTCGCCGACGCCACCGCCAGCGATCCGGACGGCGACGACGTCTCGCTGTCCTACGCGTGGACGGTCGACGGCACGGGCGCAGGCACCGACAGCGACACGCTCCCGGCCCGCACCGCGGCCCGCGGCCAGGCGGTCAGCGTCACCGTCACGGCCACCGACAGCGGGGGCGCCACCGCCACGCGCACGAGCAACACGCTCATGGTGCGCAACGCGCCGCCGCTGGCACCCGTGGTCGCCCTGTCCCCGTCCGTGGTCCGTGAGGACCAGGACGTGCGCTGCATCGTCGACATCCCGAGCGTCGACCCCGACGGCGACCCGGTCACCTACACCTACACATGGTCGCGCAACCGGGTCACCGTGCGCACGGTGCCCGGCGTCGCCGACACCTTCGACGACCTGTCGAGCGCGCTCACCCGCGACGACCAGCTGTGGACGTGCACCGTCACCGCCCACGACGACACCAACGGCGTCTCGGCCGAGGGCTGGGCGGCGGTCGTCGTCGGCGACGTGCCCCCGCCGATGGCCGACCTGGCCCTGGGCACCAACTTCTCCTGCGCCGCCACGGACACCGGGCGGCTGGCCTGCTGGGGCGACAACACGGGCGATCGCCTGAACGCCACGTCGCTTCCCCCCACCGACGGCCTGTACAGCCGGCTGTCGGCCGGCACCGACTTCGCGTGCGGCCTCGACGCCACCGGGGTCCTCGCGTGCTGGGGACCGAACCAGGCGCGGGTGACGTCGGCCCCGGTGGGCGCGTTCGTCGACCTCGACAGCCACGGGCAGCACTCCTGTGTGATCGACGGCACCGGCGCGGTCAGCTGCTGGGGCTCGAACGCCTCGGGCGAGTCGACGCCGCCCGGCGGTGCGTTCGAGCAGCTCGCGATCGGCACCGACTTCGGGTGCGCGGTCGACGCGTCGTTCCACACCACCTGCTGGGGCAGCAACACGCTCGGCCAGTCCACACCGCCCACCGACGCCGTCTACGGCCTCGAGGCCGGCGCCCAGCACGCCTGCGCCCTGCTCGACGGCGGCGCGGTCGCGTGCTGGGGCAGCAACACGCTCGGCCAGGCCACCGCCCCCGCCGGCACGTTCACCGACGTCGCCGCCGGCGACGCCTTCTCGTGCGCCCTCGCCGTGGACGGCGCCATCCAGTGCTGGGGCAGCAACCTCCTGGGCCAGACCGACGCCCCGGACGGGACCTACCGCCGCCTGTGGGCAGGCCCCACGCACGCGTGCGCCGAGACCGACGAGGGGCTGATGCGGTGCTGGGGCGACCCGTTCGGCGGCGTCCTGCGCCTGCCCTACGGTCGCTATGGCCAGGTCGCCATGGGCACCGGCTTCCTGTGCACGCTCGACACCTTCGGCCTCGCCGAGTGCTGGGGCGTCGACGTGTCCGGCGAGACGGAGGCCGCGTTCGGTGACTTCGTCGACCTCGACGCCGGCTACGCCCACGCCTGCGCCGTCGACCGCAGCGGCGCCATCCAGTGCTGGGGTGCCAACGAGTCGGGCCAGGGGCGTCCCCCCACCGGCACGTTCACCCAGGTCGCGTGCGGCCAGTCCCACACCTGCGCCCTCGACGACGCCGGCGCCATCGCGTGCTGGGGACGGGTGACCGGCTTTGCGAGCGTGACCCGCCCGCCCACGGGCACGTTCACCGCGATCGACGCGGGACCGCAGCACTCGTGCGCCCTGCTCGACGACGGCACCGCCGACTGCTGGGGCCTCAACCTCTTCGGCCAGACGCGGGCGCCCGCCGGCACCGTGTTCACCGACCTGTCCGTGGGCTCGGTGCACAGCTGCGGCGTGCTCGAGGACGGCTCGGTGGACTGCTGGGGAAGCCCCGGCCCGATCATCCCGTTCCCGGCGAACAACACCCAGGCAGGGCCCTACGTGCAGGTGGCCGCGGGCGACGCCCACACCTGCGGCGTGCACGCCGACGGCTCGCTCGGCTGCTGGGGCATCCCGGTGATGATCAACCCGCCGGAGGGCTCGTTCACCCAGGTCACGGCCAGCCTCGACGGCAGCTGCGCCATCGACGCCGACGCGCACCTGTGGTGCTGGGGCGCGGTGCTGCGCCAGCCGCTGGACTGACGCGGGCGCGGCGGGTCGGCTACCGCTCGACGGAGAGCCGGCCCGTCTCGTCGATGGCGAGGGGCACGACGCCGAACGGCGTGCCCACGTCGACCTTCGCGTCGAGGCCCACCTGCACCTTGCCGCCCTTCGTGATGGCCTCGAAGATGGTGGCCCCGACGGCGACGAGGTTGACGGTGACGGGCAGGCTCACGGTCTTCGTGGTGCCCGGCTGCACCGTGGCGAGGTCGGCGATGACGCCCTCGAGGATCTTGTGGTCGCCCAGGGTCAGGCCGTAGTCGAACCCCGCGAAGTTCAGCGCGGAGGCCTGCTCGTGGCTGATGCCGAGGTCGATGGCGATGGTGGCCGACTGGCGGAGCAGGTCGAAGTTGTCGAGCCGGACGCGCTCGAAGGCGACCTTGGGCGTGTGGAGCACCGGGAACTTGCCGCCGGCCTGGTAGGGCAGCGCCACCTCGCCCAGCGGCGTGTTGAACCCCATCTTGCCGCTGAACTGGAACGGGACCTCGTCCTTGCCCTTCATCGCGCCGACGCTCTCGACGAGATCGGTGAACACCACCGACACGGGCAGCTTGATCTTGGAGCTGCCGCTCGCCTCCAGCGCGATGCCGTCCGGGTTCTTGCCCGAGAGGAACTTCACGCCGCCGAGCTCGAGCGCCCACGAGAACGAGGACATCGCCACGCGCAGCGGGTTCGGGTTGTCGACCTGGAGGACGAAGTCGGTGTCGACGTGCTGGAAGTCGATCTCGCGCACGTTGAACTTCTTGAACGACACCTTCGGCAGGAAGCGCTCGATGCCCGGGATGCCCAGGATCGATCCGTCCTTGGAGCATCCGGTGACGACGGCGCCGGCGGCGAGCGCGGCGGCGATCACGACGGGGGCGGTGCGCATGCAGTCCTCCTCACGGGCAGGCGACGAACCTGGCGGGGTCGTAGCGCGTGGCGCGCGACCGCACCGCACCGGCGATAGACTGGCGACAGGTCGGAGGGCGCGGGTGCGCGGAGCGTGGAGCGCGGTCCTGGTGGGCATGGCGGCGGGCGGCAGCGCCTGGGCCGCTCCCGATCTGCACGTCGACGCCGTCACGGTGCCCGCCGCGATCGTGGCGGGGCAGCCGGTGCGCGTCGACGCCATCGTCGACAACCAGGGCACCACCGACGCCGTCGACGTCCAGGTGGCCACCTACGCCTCCGACGATGCCGTGTGGGACGCCAGCGACCCGGTCCTCTGTCCGACGCAGACCGCGGCCCGGATCACGGCCGGCGGGGCGTGGTTCCTGCACGTGACGTGCGCGTGGCCGCCCAGCCTCACAGGCACCCACGTGCTGGTGCGGGCGACGCTGCCGCCGGGGGCTCCGGAGGCCGACCCCGACCCGTCCGACGACGTCGCCGCCAGCGCGCCGATCGCGCTGACCAGCCGGGGCCTCGCCAACCTCACCAGCCGCGACCTGTCGATCGACGGCGACGCCTACGCGGGCAACGTCGTCGAGGTCGGCTTCACCATGGTCAACGACGGCGCCTACGCCGCCCCCGTCACCCGCGTGGCGGCCCACTTGTCGGTCGACGGGGTGCGCGACCCCGGCGACGTCGCCCTGTGCGGGGGGCTGGTGCCCGCGCTCGGGCTCGGCCTGACGCGGACGCTGTCCCTGTGGGGCTGCGCCATCCCGCGGGACTTCCCGGCGGGCGATGCCTGGCTCCTCGTCACCACCGACGTCGACGGCATCCTCTGGGAGGAGGACGACGCCGACGACACCGTGGCGCTGCCTGTCGAGGTGGCGCCCACGCCCGAGGCGCCGGATCTGGTGCTCACGCTGGCGCTGCCTGGGGAAGTGGCGCGCGGCGTGCCCTTCGACCTGCCGTGGACCGTCCGCAACGCCGGCCCGGTGGACGCGCCCGCCGTCGATCTGTCCGTGCGGACGTCGACCACCGGGCGGTGGGATCCCGCCGACGACCTCGTGTGCGGCGACCAGGTGGCGGCGCTCGCGGCGGGCGCTGAGGCCTCCGGCACGCTGGTCGGGTGCACCCTGCCGCGCGGCGTGCCCGTCGGGGCCCGCTACCTGACCAGCCACGTGGACGGTGACGGCGAGGTGGTCGAGCAGGACGAGGCCAACAACGGCGACGATCAGGTGGTGGTGGTCCTGCCGTTCCCGCGGGCCGATCTGGTGGCCGTGGCGATGGGGGAGGTGCCCGATCTCGCCGTCGGCACCGTGTTCGACGTCAGCTGGGAGGTCTCGAACGCCGGAGAGGTCGACGCGCCCGCGTCGCGCCTCGCCGCCGTCCTGTCGTCGACCCCGACGCCCGCGCCGGGCGATCCCGTGCTCTGCTCCGCCCCCTTCGCGGCGCTGGCCGCGGGCGAGCGGCGCACCGGCACGCTCACGGGGTGCACCGTGCCGACGGGTGTGCGCGGTCCGCGCGCGTGGGTGGTGCTCGTGGTCGACGTCAACCAGGTCGTCGACGACGCCTACCGCGACGACAACACGGCCGCGCGCCGCGTTCGGCTGGTCGGCGACGACACCGGCGACGTCGACGGCGGCGACACGGACACGCCGGTGACCCCCTGCTGTGCCTCCGACCCGGACGTCGTGGCGGTGGACGGGTGCGGCTGCGCGACGACGTCGGACGACGCGCCGTCGCGAGGGGCCGTCGCCGCCGTCCTCGGGCTGGCCCTCGCCGGTCTGCGACGTCGGCGTCGCCAGATGTCAGGCTGATGTCGCGCGAAGGCGTGCAGTGCCGTGCTAGCGTGCCGATTCCAAGCTCGAAGACCCCCGTCGAAGAACGTGAGGAAGGGACATGCGTGCACTGTGCATCGCCGTGGTCGCGGTCGGCCTGACCGCCTGTGTCAAGGACGAGCCCGAAGGCGCCGCCAGCCCCGGCGAGTGCGCCGACGGGTTCGACAACGACCAGGACGGCAAGGTCGATTGCGACGATCCCGACTGCTACATCACGTACGCCTCGTTCTGTGAGGACGGCACGACCGACACCACGGACACGACCGACACCACGGACACGACCGACACCACGGACACCACGGACACGACCGACACCAACGACACGCAGGACATCGTCGATCCGAGCGCGGTCGCCGGCTACCTGCAGGGCGTCGCGATGACCTACGACGTCCACTTCCTGATCACGGGCCTGGGCGAGGCGCTGTGCGGCGTGTTCATCTTCGAGTGCGACTGCACGGCCACCTACTACGGCGAGGGCGTGCAGATCGGCGCCATCAACGATCTGGTCCAGTACGACGGCACGTGGGAGCTGATCGAGTCGGACTGCGATCCGATGTCGGAGGGTCAGGACCCGCTGAACGAGACGTCCGTCTACACGCCCGACGACGGCCTGTCGTTCCACACCATCCGCTACGACGTCGACAGCCGCACCAACGAGCTCGTGGGCCTGTTCTGGTGGATCGCCAACGAGCGCGCGTTCAACCCGCTCTCGAGCGCGTCCACCAGCCAGCAGCCGTTCCGCGACAAGCAGTTCTGGGTGGCGCTCACCGAGGATCACGGCGTCGACAACACCGCGCTCGCGATGACCTACCGCGAGTCGCAGGTGATCCCGCAGGGCGCCGGTGTCGACTTCATCGTCGACAGCACGCTGCGCATGTGGTGGTCCACCGACCCCGAGGTGCCCGCCGGGCACCGCCCGTCGCCGTCGACACCCTGACGCGCTCAAGCGCTTGCGCCCTGACGCCCTGACGCCCTGACGCCCTGACGCCCTGACGCCCTGACGCCCTGAGGCGCTGACGCCCCCCGCTGGCCGTCGCGGTCTGCCGTAGGTCGACCCGCGCCACCGCGTTAGGCGCTCCGGCCGGGCCCGCGCGGGCGGGTCCACCGGAGGACGGGATGAAGCTCGCCACGCTCGACGACGGCACCCGTGACGGCGCGCTGCGCGTCGTGCGGCGCGACCTGTCGCGGATCGCCGACGCCACCGACATCGCGCCGACGCTGCAGGCCGCGCTCGACGCCTGGGACCGTGTGGAGCCCCAGCTGCGCGCTCGCGCCGCCGCCCTCGAGGCCGGTGAGGTCGCCTCCGAGCCCTACGACGCCACCCGCCTGCGCTCGCCGCTGCCCCGGGCCTACGAGTGGGTCGACGGCTCCGCCTACATCAGCCACGTCGTGCTCGTCCGGCGCGCGCGCAACGCCGAGCCCCCGGCCACGCTCAAGACCGATCCGCTGGTCTACCAGGGCGGCTCCGGCGTGCTGCTCGACCCCACCGCCGACATCGAGCTGCCCGATGCGGGCTGGGGCCTCGACTTCGAGGCCGAGGTGGTGGCGATCCTGGGCGACACGCCCCGGGGCGTCGCCGCGGACGCCGCCGCGCCGCACATCAAGCTGCTCACGCTGGTCAACGACGTCACCCTGCGCAACCTCATCCCCCCCGAGCTCGCCAAGGGGTTCGGCTTCTTCACGTCCAAGCCGGCGAGCGCCTTCGGTCCGGTGGCGGTCACGCCCGACGAGCTCGGTGACGCCTGGCAGGACGGCCGCCTCCACCTGCCGATGCGCGTCCACCACAACGGCACCTTGGTCGGCCAGGCCGAGGCCGGTCCGGAGATGTGGTTCTCGTTCCACGACCTGCTCGCCCACATCACCCGCACGCGCGGCTTCACCGCCGGCACGCTGCTCGGCAGTGGCACGGTCGCCAACGAGGACGCCTCGAAGGGCTACTCCTGCATCGCCGAGAAGCGGATGCGCGAGATCATCGCCGACGGTGCGCCCACCACGCCGTTCCTGCAGGACGGCGACACCGTCCGCATCGAGATGCTCGACGCCCACGGCGCCAGCATCTTCGGCGCGATCACCCAGCGTGTGCGGAGCGTGGCGTGAAGCTGTACGGCTACTGGCGCAGCTCGTCGGCGTGGCGGGTCCGGCTGGGTCTGCACCTCAAGGGCCTGCCGTTCACCTACGTCCCCGTCCACCTGGTGCAGGCCGAGCAGCGCGCCGACGCCCACAGGGCCCGCAACCCGATGGCCCAGGTCCCGGTGCTCGAGGTCGAGGTCGACGGTCGCCCGGTCCACCTGTCCCAGAGCCTCGCCATCCTCGCGTGGCTCGACGAGGCCTTCCCCGAGGCTCCGCCGTTGCTGCCCGACGCGGCCCTCGATCGGGCCCGCGCGCGCCAGTACGCCGAGGTCGTCAACGCGGGCATCCAGCCCCTGCAGAACCTCGCGGTGCTCCAGCAGATCGAGGCGCTCGGCGGCGACCGTCAGGCGTGGGGTCGCCAGGTCATCGCCGACGGCCTGCGCGCGCTGGAGGCGATGGTGGCCGGCCCGGGCGTGACGTACATGGTAGGGGATCGACCGACCGTGGCCGACGTCTGCCTCGTGCCCCAGCTCTACAACGCGCGCCGCTTCGACGTCGCGCTCGACGCCTACCCCACGCTCCTCGCCATCGAGGCGCGCTGCGCGGCCCTCCCTGCCTTCGTGGCCGCGCACCCCGACCAGCAGCCCGACGCGCCCGCCGCCTGATCGCCCGGCGCCGCGACCGCACCCTTCCGACGAGGTCCCCCATGCCCCGCATCGAGCCCCTCGGCCTCAAGGCCTTCGACTCCCTCCACTTCTACGTGCGCGACCTGGCGCGGGCGCGGTCCCTGCTGGTCGACAAGCTCGACTTCGCCGAGCTGGGCGAGAGCGACGACGCGCTCACCGCGAACGGGCGCCAGAAGTCGATCGTGTTCCAGGCGGGCCAGATCCGCTTCGTCGTGTCCGAGCCGCGCGGGGAGGGCGGTCGCGCCGCCCGCTTCCTGCGCAAGCACCCCGAGGGCGTGGGCACCGTCGCGTTCGAGGTCGAGGACATCGACCGTTGCTGGGCGCTGCTGGAGGCCCGCGGTGGCACGCCCATCACCGACATCCAGCGCTTCGAGGACGGCGACGGCGGCCGCATCGCCAGCTTCTCGATCACCACGGCCTTCGGCGACACCACGTTCCGCTTCTTCCAGCGCGACGGCTACCGCGATCTGTACCCGGGCATCCCGGCCTACGACACGCCGCGCGGCGGCCGCAACCGGTTCGGCTTCGACGAGATCGACCACATCACGTCGAACTTCGAGACCATGGCGCCGGCGCTGCTGTGGATGGAGCACGTGCTCGGCTTCGAGCGCTACTGGGACGTCGCCTTCCACACCACCGACGTGTCCTACGACGTGAACAACGGCTCGGGCCTGAAGTCGGTCGTCATGCACGACCCCCACTCCGGCCTGAAGTTCGCCAACAACGAGCCCTGGCGCCCGTTCTTCAAGAAGTCCCAGATCAACGTGTTCGCCGAGGATCATCGCGGCAACGGTGTGCAGCACGCCGCGATCACCACGCCCGACATCCTGCAGACGGTGCGGGCGCTGCGGAAGAACGCGGTGCCGTTCATGCCCACGCCGGGCGCCTACTACGACATGCTGCCCGACCGTCTCCAGGCGCTGGGCATCGAGGCGATCGACGAGGACATCGACGAGCTGCGCGAGCTGGAGATCCTGGTCGACGGCGCCAAGAAGCACAACTACCTGCTCCAGATCTTCCTGCAGGAGGCGGCGGTCATCTTCGGCGACAAGGAGGCCGGCCCGTTCTTCTTCGAGATCATCCAGCGCAAGGGCGACAAGGGCTTCGGCGCCGGCAACTTCCGCGCGCTGTTCGAGAGCATCGAGCGGCAGCAGACGGCCGACGGCCGGATCTAGGCGGAGGCGGCGTGCTCGATCGCAGGGTGGCCGGGGACGTCCCCGCCAAGCACCACATCGTCCACCGCGACGGCGACGGCGCGCTGTTCTGGGAGCACTGCCTGACCCGGAAGGGCTTCGACGGCGCCTACACGATCCTGTACCACCAGCACCGGCCCCACGAGTGGCAGGCGGTCGGCAGCGCGCCGCGCGACGCTGGCACGCCCGAGACCCCCGAGGGGCTGCGGCGACGTCACTTCCGCACCCAGGACGTCACCGGGCCCGGTGGGACGTCGCTGGCGTCGCGGCGGGTGCTGCTCGCCAACGACGACGTCGCCATCGGCTTCGCCACCCCCGACGTCGCCGACGCCCACTACACGAGCCACGCCGACGCCGACACGCTGGTGTTCGTCCAGCACGGCACCGGCACGCTGCGCTCGGTGTTCGGCGACCTGCGCTACGGTCCGCTCGACTACGTCGCCGTCCCCAAGGGCGTGGTCCATCGCTTCGTCCCCGACGCCGGCGTGCCCCAGCGCCACCTCGTGATCGAGGGCCACGATCTCGGCCTGCTGCGCCAGTGGCGCAACGAGGTCGGCCAGCTGCGGATGGACGCGCCGTACGGCCACCGCGACTTCCGGCGTCCCGACTTCGCCGGTCCGGTCGACGAGGGCATCCGGCACGTCGACGTGGTGCGCGACGCCACCGTCCACACCTTCGCGACGCGCCACAACCCGCTCGACGCCGTCGGGTGGGACGGCACCGTCTACCCGTGGGTCTTCCCGATGCTCGCCTTCCAGCCGCGCGCCGGGCTCGTCCACCTGCCGCCCGACTGGCACGGCACGTTCAGCGTGCGCGGGGCGCTGATCTGCTCGTTCGTGCCGCGCGTCGTCGACTTCCACCCGTCGGCGATCCCGTGCCCCTACCCGCACAGCAGCGTCGACTGCGACGAGGTGCTGTTCTACGTGCAGGGCAACTTCACCAGCCGCAAGGGCGTGGGACCGGGCAGCGTCAGCTACCACCCCTACGGCGTGCCCCACGGTCCCCACCCGGGCGCGCTGGAGGCCAGCATCGGCAGCACCCGTACCGACGAGGTGGCGGTGATGCTCGACACGTTCAAGCCGCTGCGCCCCACCCGCCACGCCGCGTCCGTCGAGGACCCGGGCTACCACGACAGCTTCCACGCCTAGGTGCGCCGCATGCGGGCTGCGGCCGTGCAGTTCAAGGCCGACAAGGACGACGTGGCGGGGAGCCGTGCGCGGCTCACGGCGCTCACGGCGGACGCGGTGGTGGACTCCGACCTGGTCGTCCTGCCGGAGATGGCTGTTTCCGGCTACATCTTTCCGGACCGTGACGCCGTGGCTGCGGTCGCTGAGGACCCCCGGGGCCCGACGTTCCAGGCGCTGTCGCCGCTGGCGCGCGGTGCGCGGTCCTGGGTGGTGTGCGGCTTCGCCGAGCGGGCGGGCGATCGGCTGTTCAACAGCGCGATGGTGATCGACGGCGCCGGCGCGCTGGCCTTCGTCTACCGCAAGACCCTGCTGTTCGACGCCGACCTGCACTGGGCGGCGCCGGGGGACTCCGGCTACCGGCGGTTCGCCACGCCGTTCGGCTCGTTCGGCGTGGGCATCTGCATGGATCTCAACGACCCGCGCTTCCTGCTGTGGGTGTGGCGCAAGCGGCCCGACGCGCTCGCGTTCCCCACCAACTGGGTCGAGGAGGGGGCCGACGTGTGGCCGTACTGGATCCAGCGGGTGGGGGGATCGGGCGCGGTGCTCGTGGCCGCCAACACCTACGGCGAGGACGGCGGCGTGCCGTTCTCCGGTCGGTCCGCGATCGTGGCCGGCGACCGGGTGCTCGCGGGGGCACCGGCCCACGGCGACCACGTGCTGCGGGCGCGCTGGCCCTGACCTCGGTCCCGGGTGCGCGCGACAGGCGGCGCGCGGGTGGCGGTGCGTTGGCGTAGGATGCCCGTCGCGAGGTGTCGATGCGTGGTCTCCGCTCCGTCCTGGTCCCGTGGCTCGCGCTCGCGGCATGCGGTGCGCCCACCGACACCGATCCCGACGACACCGACACCGACACCACCGACTCCGACACCGACACGGTGGCCGAGACGGACACCGTCGACACCACGCACACCGACGTCGTCGACAGCGACACCGACACGACGGTCGACACCGACGGCGCGTCCGGGCCGCCCGACGACCTGTTCCGCAGCGGCAGCCGGCTGCGGGTGCAGGTGTGGTCCGTGGGCGGTGCGTACGCCTTCGCCGGCCTGGTCGACACGCTCCTCGACGTGCCCTGCACACCCCAGACCGCCACCGACGGCGCGCTCCGCTGCGTGCCGCGCGCCGGCGACATCGACGCGGTCTTCGCCGACGCGAGCTGCACGTCCCCGCTGTTCTACCTGCCCGAGGACGCGTGCGTCGCGTCCCCCTACCTGCAGCTGTCGGGCGGGGGACAGGCGCGCTGCGGCTTCCCGGCGTCCCACGAGACCTTCGCCCTGCGCAGCGTCACCACGCCGGCGACGGTCTACGCCGACCGGCCGACCTGCCACCCGACGACCGCACCCGCGGGCGGTGTGTTCGACGTGGACCCGCTCGGCGACACGCCGGTCGACCCCGCGGACCTCGTCGCGTTCACCGTCCAGGACCGCCCGGAGGCCTCCGGGGTCGGCATCCGCTGGCTCGTCGGCGACGACGGCACGTGGCTCGCCTGGGGGCACGCCACCGCGTCCGGTGCGTGCAGCCCGCTGGAGGTCGACGGCGCCACGCGTTGTGTGGGCACCTCGCGCGCCGAGCGATCGGTCGACGCCCCGACGTTCGGCGACGCGGCGTGCTCGGATCCGAAGCTCGCGTTCGTCCGGCTCGATCCGGGGTGCACCGCCGCGGACGTGATCGTGCAGACCGGCGCCTCGGCGGCCACCCGCCTGTTCCAGCCCGGACCGGTGTGGACGGGTGGGGTCTGGGGCCGGGCCGGCACGTGCCGCGCCGTGTCGGGCAGCGACACGTGGATCCAGGTCGGCGACGAGGTCGACACCAGCACGCTGCCCACGCTCGCGCCGCAGGCGGTCGGCTCGGGGGACCTGCGGGTGCTGCGCTGGGAGGACGCGGACGGCGTGCGCCTTGCGCTGGACGACACGGCGCGCTTCGAGCTCGCCGACGGCACACCGTGCGCCCCGGTGGCCGGTGCCGACGGCGCGTTCGCGTGTCTGCCGGCCGATGCGCTCGAGATCGCCGGCGGCGTGGTCTGGTACGGCGATGCCGCCTGCACGCTGCCCGTGGCGATGGTCGGCCAGAGCACGGCCGACGTGGGCTGGGTGCGTGCCCAGGACGGATGCGCCGGGCCCGCCGACGAGGTCGTCGGCGAGGTGTGGACGTTCGGCGCGGACTACGAGGGCACGCTCTACCAGCTCGGTGGCACCTGCGTCGGCAGCCTGCCGACCTTTCCGAGCCAGCGCTGGCGCTTCGCGACGGCGAGCGCCCTCACGGCCGCCTACCCGGCGCTCACGCTCACCACCCTCCCGGCGCCGTAGGTGTCGGTCGGGGCCGCTTGCGACGGATCTGCACGCACCGTGACGTGCACGGACGGGCGGAACCGGTCAAGGCTCAAGGGGGAACGGAGGCGTCCGACTCTCCTGGAAGCGTTCGGAGGGTGGTTGCCCAGGTTGCTGGCCGCTTGCGGTGTGTTCGGTCTCGTCGGCGCGTGTGCCGACGTGGCGGGCGTGCCGGTGTGGCAGGTGACGGTGGGCGCGCCGGCGGTCGACGCGTTGGTGGGCACCGAGGTCGCCGTGTCCGACGCCGCCTTGGACGACGACGCGGGGAGCGACGCTGCGGCGCGCAAGCCCGCCGGTGGGGCCGCCGATCCGAAGTCGGCCCTCGACACGCCGCTCGAGGAAGCGCTCGGCCTCGCCATCGTCGTCGAGCCGCGGGAGATCGACGCGCGGATCCACGGCGGCCTCGAGGTGCGCATCGCCACCGAGGAGGGCGTCGACCTGGCGCTCGACGAGGTGCGGCGGATGGTCGCCTCGCTGCCCGAGGGCAGCCTGCTCGGCGTGGTCGACGAGATCGTGCTGGTCGACGGCCTGTCCGACGACGGCGTGTCGTTCCGCGGCTACGCCACGTGCGCGGCCGGTCGGATGTGGGTGCGCGTCTCGGCGATCGACACGCCGATCGGCATCCGCCACACGCTCTTCCACGAGCTCACCCACCTCCTGGCGTGCGCGGCGCCCTACGACACCGAGGCCTGGGGCGCGCTCGCCACCGTGCCCTACCTGGGCGACCTGCGCCGGCTCGACGAGGCGATGCCGCTGACGTCGGCCGCCGAGGCGCTGCAGGCCGGCTTCATCACGCCCTACGCGATGACCACGCTCCACGAGGACGTCGCGGAGACGGTGGCCGTGCGCATGACGCGCCCCGAGATGCTCGCGCAGGTCGCGGCCTCGGCGCCGGTGATCGCGTCGAAGGTCGACGAGGCCGAGGCCTGGCTCCAGGCGGCCCTGCCGGGTGTGCGCCTGCCGTAGGCCGACGGCGCGTACCGGGCGCGGCGCGTCCGAACGTCAGCGCTTGCGACCGCCGCGGTGGTGGCTCTTGGACTTGTGGCCGCTCGAACGGTGGCTCTTGGACTTGTGGCTCTTGGACTTGCGGCTCTTGGACTTGTGGCTCTTGCTCTTGCGGCTCTTCGACTTCTTCGACTTCTTGGACTTCTTCGAGCCCTTGCCCTTGCCCTTGCCCTTGCCCTTCGACGCCTTGCTCGGGCCCATGAACGCCGTCGACGCCGACAGCGACGAGGAGCCGCTCGAGCGCTTCGCGCTGCTCGACCCACCGCCGCCCTTGCCGCCCCGTGAGCCCTTGGAGGGCTTGGCCTTGGACGGCTTCTTCTTCTTGGGCGCCTTGGCCTTGCCACCCTTGGCCTTGGCCGCCTTGTCCTTGCCGCCCTTGGCACCGTCGGCCTTGGGCTTCTTGACGATGCGCGGCTCGGGGATGCGGACCGGGGGCGAGCGCAGGAGCGCCGACGCCGGGGGCTTGGCGTGGTCGGCCATCGCCACCACGGGCGTGGGCTCGGGGGTGGTGTCGGTGCTGAACACCCACGCCACGACGAGCGCGGCGATCACGGACAGGGTGGCGAGCACCCCCACGGCACGAGTCGTCACCAGGCCTCCAGCTTCTCGACACGCTCGGCAAGCTCGTCGAGACGCTGCTGGAGCGCCTCGATCGTGGCCTGCGCCTTCACCAGCGCGTCGGGGTCCTCGTTGCTGCCGGCCGTGGCCCGGATCTGGATGATCGCGGCGCGTGCGGCCTGTCGATGGTCGGGCAGGGTGCTCTGTGCGACGACCGCCTGCAAGGCGGGAATCGCGACGGGCTGTCCGAGGCGCGAGAGCAGCGTGATCCCGTAGGACCGCGTGCGCAGGTCGGCGCTGTCGAGCCAGGGCACCAGCGCGCGCGCGACGGCCTCCCTGCGAGCGTCGGTGGCGTCGTCGCCGCGGGCGAGGTCGACGGCGGCCTGCCCGGCGGCCTGCTGGACGTTGCGGCGGTGGTCGTCGGTCCACCGCAGCAGCCGGGGCAGGTCGCCGGCGTCGCCGTGGTCGCCCACCACCCGCAGGGCCGCTGCGGTGCGCTGCCCTTCGAAGGTGGGGTCGGAGCCACCGAGCAGGCCGCGGGCCGCGGCGAGCGCGGCGGACGGCTGCACGCGAGCCAGCGACGCCAGGGCCCGTCCGGCGATCGCGGGCACGGGGTCGAGCCGCACCTCGCGCGCCAGGGCGTCCCGCACGGCGGGCTCCAGCCGGGCGTCCCCGAGCGCCTCGACCACCGCGCTGCGGACCGCCGCGGGCGTGGCGGGGTCGGCGAGCGCGGCGAGCAGCGCGTCGCGGGCCTCCGGGGTGCCCAGGCGGCCCAGCGACGCCGCGGCGCGGGTGGCGAGCGGGTGGGCGTCGCGGGTGGGATCGGGCGCTGCGTCGAGGCGGTGGCCGTCGCGCAGGGCGGTGACGAGCGGGGCGAGGGCGACCTCGGGCTGGCCCTTCGGGTCGCCCAGCGCCTCCAGGGCGAGCATGCGGGCGAACGCGGTCGGGGCGTCGGCGAGCTGGGCCGCCCACGCCTTCGGGTCTTGCGTGCGCGTCCAGCGCGCCAGGACCCCGCCGACCGGATCGGGCGCCACCCAGGCGACGTCGTCGGCGGGTACGACCAGCCGCGTGGTGCCGCCGTCGAGCCAGAGCTGCGCGGTGTGGACGGCGCCGTCGGCGGTGCCCCAGTCGACCCGCACCGGCCCCCGCCACGCGGGGACGTCGCCGGACTGCGTCAGCGTGACCGTGAGCTGGCCGTCGGCCTCGCGCCACCGGCTCTCGATGGCCGGAGCGCCCCAGCCGTGGACGAGCGGATCGAAGAACCACCGCAGGTCGTTGCCGGTGACCTGCTCGAAGGCCTGGCGCAGGTCGGCGGTCTCGACGAGGTCGTGGGCGTGCTCGGCGACGTAGGCGCGGATGGCGGCGTCGTAGGCGTCGGTGCCGAGCCAGCAGCGCAGCATGTGCAGGACGGTGGCCCCGCGCACGTACTGGGCGGTGTACGGACTCGCGCCGGGCGCGGACCACGCGCGGCGCGCCATCGGCGACGTGGTGCCCCGGGCGCCGTCGGCCCAGCGCCACACCTGGTCGGCGTAGGCCTCCTCGCCCAGCGCGTGCTCCGCCCAGCGCGCGGCGTAGTAGGTCGCGAAGCCCTCGTTGAGCCACAGCTCGCTCCACCCCTTGGTGGTGAGCAGGTCGCCGAACCACTGGTGGGCGAGCTCGTGGGCGACGACGCGCTCGGTGTTGCCGAGGTCGTCGACCGGGTCACGGGCCAGCAGCGTGTCGGCCAGCACGGTGGTGCTGGCGTTCTCCATGCCGCCGTAGAGGAACCGCTGCACCGCCACCTGGCGGTAGACGCCGTAGGGGTAGGGGTGACCGAGGAGGTCGGCGAGGTAGGCGCCGATGTCGGGCGCCAGGCCGAGGCCGGCGCGGGCGGTGGCCTCGGGCGTGCCACGGGGGACGAGGATCTCCGACGGCATCGGGCCCTCATCGCGGAACACGGCGTAGTCCCCGACCGCGAACGCGACCAGGTACGTCACGATGGGCTCGGGCAGCGTGTACGTCCACCGCGTCCAGCCCCGGGCGGCGGCGGGCTGCGTGTCGGTGAGCACCCCGTTGGCGACCGCGTGCAGGCCGTCGGGCACGGTGAGCGTGGTGGTGACCGGGAAGGTGTCGGTGGGGTGGTCCCAGCCGGGGAACCAGTAGCGGTTGTCGGTGTCCTCGCCCTGGGTCCACGCCTCCACCACGCCGTGCGGCCCGTCGCCGTCGCGGAAGTGGACCCCGGTCTCGGGGTGGGCGGCGTAGGTGACGGCGACGGTGTGGGGCGCGGACGGGTCGAGCGGGATGACGATCGCGTCGTCGTCGACGCGGAAGCGCGGCACGGGCGCGCCGTCGACGGTGACCGCGTCGATGCGCAGCCCCACCTGGTCCAGGCGCAGCGTGTCGCCGGGCAGGGCGAGCGGCACGACGTCGAGCGTGGCGGTGCCGGCGACCGTGCGGGCGTCGGGGTCGACGGTGATGTCGAGGCGCAGCGCGGTCACGTCCCAGTGACGCAGCGGGTTGGCGTCGCCGGGGCCGTCGGCGGCGGGGGGCGCCGCCATCGCCCCGGGCGTCGTGAGCGCGAGCAGGGCGAGCCCGACGCGCGGTGCCGTGGGGGTCATGGCTGCTCCTGTTGCCAGGCCGCGTGGGCCTCGGCGAGCCGGGCGTGCAGGTCGGCGGGGAAGGGGGCCGAGGCCAGCGTGCCGTCGGGCTGACGCCGGGAGAACACCACCGTGGTGCGGCCGACGGCGCAGGGCTCCGCGCGACCGGGGGCGTGGACCTTGACCTCGTAGACGACCACCTTGCGGCGCAGCGCGACCACGTCGAGCGTGAGCGTGGCCTCCTCGTCGAAGCGCAGCGGCGCTTTCCAGGCGCACGTGGCCTCCACCCGCGGGAACAGCCGCTCACCGTCGGCGTCGACGGCGTGGACCGGCATCCCGACCGACCGCAGGAAGGCGTGCTCGCAGTCCTCGAGCCAGACGAAGTAGCGTGCGAAGTGCACGATCCCCGCAGCGTCGGTGTCGCTGAACGCCACCCGGCGCACCATGCTGAACGCGGCCACGTCTGCCTCCGGAGCGGCCGACGGTATCACCCCGCTCCGCCGTCGCGGCGCGTGGACAGACGTCGAAGGCCTGCAAACATCGGTCAGGCCCCCGTGCGATCCGTCCGATTCGGGGGAACAACAACAGCGTTCGAGGAAGGTCGCGCATGCTGTGGACGTTGCTGCTGGGCACCGCCTTCGCCGGCTACGGCGACGCCGTCGACGGGCTCCCGCGCCACGACGAGCGTGAGCTGCACCTGTGGACCGACATCGCGCGGATGCAGCCCGACGCCTTCGAGGACGAGCTGTCCTGCTGGAGCGCGTTCACGAGCGACGAGCGCCAGCCCAAGGCGCCCATGGCGATGGACATGGGGCTCATCGAGGCCGCGCGCTTCCACAGCAACGACATGGACGAGACCGAGGCCCGCAAGGGCAAGCCCGGCTCGGGCCTGTCCCACGACAGCTCCGACGGCACGTCGATGGGCGAGCGGGTGGCCCGCTTCTACGATCGCTCGTACGTCGGCGAGAACGTCGCCTGGAACTACCCCGACGCGCGCTCGGTCGTCGTCGGTTGGCTCTGCTCCACCGGCCACCGCGCCAACATCATGAACGCCGACTACGACGAGTTCGGCGGCGGCATCGTCGACAACTACTACACGCAGGACTTCGGCAGCTCGGGCCGCGGCCCGCAGCCGCTCAACGTCGGCGTGCACCTGCCCGAGCGGCCCTCGGGTCGCGTGGAGCTCTGGGTCGACGCCTACGGCGACGAGGTGTCCAACGTGGCCGTCCTCGTCGACGGCACGCGCTACCCGATGAAGCTGCAGCGCGGCGAGGCCAACCAGGGCGCCTACCGCACGATGCTGGCGGTCAACGATGGCAACGGCTGCCACGTCTACTGGTTCTCCGCCCGCGTCGACGGCGAGGTCGCCCGCTTCCCCGAAGAGGGCGCCTACGGGTGGGGCGACTGCGACTACGACGACGCGGACGCCGGCTGGCTCGGCCCCAAGGTGGTCGCCACCTACGACGTCGACGACGAGGACACGGGCGGCTGCGACGTGAGCGGCGGCGCCCGCGGTGCCTCGTGGCTCGGCCTGGTGCTCGGCGGGCTCGCGCTCGGTCGCCGGCGGCGCACGCACCGGAGCTGACGACCGCTGCCCGCACGCCGGGCGGGCGGGATCAGGCCAGGTGGGCCTGGACCCAGGTGATGCGGCGCCTCGCCTCGGCGTCGTGGCCCTTCTGGATGCCCTCGGCGACGCCCTTCTCGATCTTGCCGCCGAACAGCGGCACGCGGACCGTGATCTCGCCGTCGACGACGCGCTCGCAGCCCGTCGGCGTGGCGCGCACCACCATCGTGCCCCGGGCGGTGACCTTGTCGGCCATCGCGGGTGGCACGATCTCCCAGGTGAGCGTGCCCGCCTGGGGGTCGATGCGGCTGATCTGGTCGTAGGACAGCGTGGACGCCCCCATCGCGGCCGCCACCGGCCCGGGCAGGGTGAACGAGGTGTGGAAGCGGGTGCGCCGCACGATGACGTCGCCCTCCTTCGTCTCGCTGACGATCTCGGTGCGCATGTCGGAGTGGGCCTCCTCCTCCTTCTCCCAGTCCGGGTGGAAGAACGACGCCCAGAACTTCTCGGGCGGGAAGGGGAAGGTGTGGCGGGTCTGCAGCTTCACGGGGCCTCCGGGGCGCGGGCGTGTGGGGTCGGTCTAACCGCCCCGACCGGTGGGGACGTCGTCGTGGCGCCCCCCTTGCACAGCCACAGATCCGGGCTGCGGGCCGGGTTGTGCGTACGCTATGCTCCGGCCGACGCCCTCGAGGTCTGCATGCGCCCCAGCTCCCTGCTCGTCGTCCTGTTCGGTGCCGTCACGTTGTCCGCCTGCGGCGACACGGGGCTGTCCACCATCATCGGCGAGCTCCAGGTCAACCCGACGCTGACCGACATCGAGATCGCCCCCGTGGGTCTGCCCCACTTCTTCAACCTCACGCTCAACACGCGCCGCGCCGACATCGAGCTGAACGCGATCACGGTCGACAACGTCGACGGCCAGTTCTTCATGACCGTGGCCACCTACGTCGACCGCGGCGGCGTGCTGCCCGAGGGCATCGAGCCCGTCCAGTTCCCGCTCAAGGTCACGCCGAGCACGGTCATCGACGTGCCGATGGTCTACTTCCCGCTCAGCGAGGGCTACCACCTCGCGCGCGTGACGTTCGGCGCCACGGGCCGCGATCAGGAGCTCACCGTCCAGGCGCGCGGCCGGGCCGACACGCCCGCGGCGGTGGTCTACCCGGGCCTGGTCGACTTCGGTGAGGTCAAGGTGGGCACCACCGGCGTGGCCGAGGTGTACGTCGAGAACCGCTCCGAGCTGCAGCTCGCCATCACCACGTCGTTCAACGACGATCACTTCTGGACGAGCGAGGACCAGCCCGAGATCTACGGGCCGCTCGAAGAGCGCAAGTACGTCCTGCACTACGACCCCACCGACGAGGAGGCCGCGTCGTCGAACGTGATCTTCAGCGTGGGCAACGTCACGCTCGCCTCGATCCAGATGATCGCCAACGACTGCCGCAACGGCCTGCCCGAGGCCAACGACGCCGACCACGACGGCTACACCCGGTGCAGCGGCGACTGCGACGACACCGATCCGGGCGTCCACCCCGGCGTGCAGGAGCGGGCCAACCAGATCGACGACGACTGCAACGGCATCATCGACGACAACACCATCTCGGTCGACGACGACGGCGACGGCTACTGCGACGCCGACCTCGGCGAGACCTGCCTCGGCACCGGCATCCTGCCCGGCGACTGCAACGACGGGGACCCCACGGTCAACCCCGGCGAGGAGGAGGACTGCCCCGGCACGGATCCGGCCTGCTTCGACGGCAAGGACAACGACTGCAACGGCATCACCGACGGCGGCACCACCGATCAGGACGGCGACGGCTACACCGAGGCCGCTGGCGACTGCTACCCGCAGGATCCCACCAGCTACCCGGGCGCCCGCGAGCTGCCCGACGGCATCGACAACGACTGCGACAACATCATCGACGAGGGCACCGTGCTCTACGACGATGACGGCGACGGCTACTGCGAGGGCCTGACCGGCTGGGCGGGCTGCACCGTCGGCGACGACGTGGGCGACTGCGACGACACCGCCGAGCCGCCGCCGTCGGCCAACCGTCCGGGCCGCACGATCTACCCGGGCGCGCCCGAGTGGGTCGCCGGCAACCCGGCGGTCGAGGACCTCTACCGGGGCATCGACAACGACTGCGACGGCACGATCGACGAGGGCACCAACTGGGCCGACGACGATCACGACGGCTACACCGAGGACGGCGGCGACTGCGACGACAGCAACCCCGCCCGCAACCCGGGCGAGCTGGAGCTGGGCCTCGGCAACGACGAGGACTGCGATCCTTCGACGCCGTAGGCGGCCGACGCCGACCGGCCCGTGGGTGGGGGCCAGGCCCCCGCCGTGACGGTGGCTTGCGCCGCTGCGGCACCGGTTGTAGGTCGGAACGCGACCTGGGAGGCAGTGTGCACGTCCTCGACGAGCTCCGCGCGCGCGGTTTCGTGAAGCAGTGTTCCGACGAGGAGGCCCTGCGGGCCGCCCTGTCGGAGGGGCCGATCACGGTCTACTGCGGCTACGATCCCACGGCCGACTCGCTGCACGTCGGCAACCTGCTCACGATGATGATGCTGGCCCACTTCCAGCGTGCCGGCCACCGCGTGGTCGCCCTGGTGGGCGGCGGCACGGGCATGGTCGGCGATCCGTCCGGCAAGACCGAGGCGCGCATGCTCCTCGACGCCGACGCCGTGGCCCACAACGTGGCCTGTCAGCGGCGCCAGCTGTCGTCGGTGCTGAACCTCGACGACCCCGCGCGCGGCACGATGATCGACAACGCCGGCTGGCTCCTGGAGCTGCGCTACATCGACTTCCTGCGCGAGATCGGCAGCTGCTTCTCGGTCAACAAGATGATCAAGGCCGAGGGCTACCGCCAGCGCCTCGAGCGCGACAGCGGCCTGTCGTTCATCGAGTTCAACTACCAGCTGCTCCAGGCCTACGACTTCCTGGTGCTCTACCAGCAGCAGGGCTGCCGGCTGCAGGTGGGCGGCGACGACCAGTGGGGCAACATCCTCGCCGGCGTCGACCTGATCCGGCGCAAGGAGGCAGCGCAGGCCTTCGCGCTCACGCTGCCGCTGCTCACCACGTCCACCGGCCAGAAGATGGGCAAGACCCACAAGGGTGCCGTGTGGCTGTCGGCCGACCGGATGAGCCCGTTCGACTTCTACCAGTTCTGGCTCAACGTCGACGACCCGGACGTCGGGCGCTTCCTGCGCCTGTTCACGTTCCTGCCGCTCGACCGGATCGACGCGCTCGCGGCGTTGTCGGGGCCGGCGGTGCGCGACGCCAAGCAGGTGCTCGCCTGGGAGGTCACCGCGCTGCTCCACGGCGCGGCGGCGGCCGACGAGGCGCGCGCGGGGGCGGCGGCGATGGTGGCGAACGAGGCCGCCGACGATCTGCCGACGCACCACGTGCTCGATCCGTCGCTGCCGCTGGTGGCGCTGCTCGCCGACGCGGGGCTCGCCAAGAGCCGGAGCGAGGCGCGCCGCCTGGTGCAGGGCGGCGGGGTGAGCGTGGGCGGCGACAAGCTCGACGACGTCGATGCGATCCTGCCCGCCGACGCGCTCGCGGACGACGGCGTGGTGGTGCGCGTGGGCAAGAAGCGGGCGGTGCGGTTCGTCGGCGTCTGAGCCCGAACCGTCAAATCTGAAGCACGCTCGACACGTGCGCACCCGTTTGCGCTATCCTCTCGGGCGATGAACTGCCGTGGTGCGCCTTGCACCCCCTTGGAGGCCTCCGTGTCACGACGCATCCTCACGATCGTCCCGCTGCTGTTCGCGGGCGCCTGCATCGACCCCAACGGCGACGAGGACGGCGACGGCCTCACCAACGCCGAGGAGCAGGAGCTCGGCACCGACTGGAAGATCGCCGACTCCGACGGCGACGGCTACTCCGACGGCGAGGAGATCGGCTACGGCCTCGATCCCCTCGACCCGACGTCCGGCCCCTACGAGGGCGGCTGGCCGCGCCAGACCCTCGCCATGAAGGACGAGATCGAGAACGGCCGCAAGTCCGGCTCCGAGATCGACGTCGGCAAGCGCTTCCCGCGCGTGCGCATGGTCGATCAGTTCGGCGAGGTCGTCGACCTCTACGACTTCGTCGGCCACGGCAAGAAGGTCGTCATCGACATCGCCGCCGAGTGGTGCGGGCCCTGCAACGGCCTGGCCGCCTGGCTCGACGGCGACGACGTCTACGACCTGCCCAAGGACGCCCGCAAGGCCGTCGCCAATGGCGACGTCTACTGGCTCACGGTGCTGGGCGAGAACAACGACGGCGACGCCGCGTCCAAGAAGACCAGCAAGGACTGGCACAAGGCCTACCCGAACCCGAACATCCCCGTCCTGGCCGACGAGGACGCCGACACCGTCCAGTACGTCCTGTCGGTCACCAACGGCTGGCCGTCCGTCGTGATGGTCAACGACTCGATGACCGTCGTCGAGTTCGCCGGCGGCGTCGGGGCCGACTTCATGCAGCTCGTGGCCGACGAGTACACGGGCGGCGGCGGCGACGAGTAGTCTCCCCCGCAACGTATCAAGCCCCGCGAGCCGTCGGTCCGCGGGGGCTTGTCGCTTTCTCGGCCGCCCTCGTGTGGAGAGCGACCTCGCGCCGACCGTCGCGTCGGCGCGAGGAGGTGCAGGGCTACGCGATGCTCTCGAGCTTCTTCGCCAGCGCCTTGCGCTCGTCCTTCAGGCTCGCCGCGTCGCAGATCGCGATCGCGTCGGTGAGGTGGCGGCGCGCTTCGTCCTTGGCGCCGGTGGCCATCGCGATGGCGGCCAGCTGGTCGAGCGTGGAGGCGAGCTTGCGCGGGTCGCGGCCGGACTGCCGCAGCGGCGCCACCGCCTTGGTCAGGTGACCCTTGGCCTTGTCGAGCTGCTGGGCCTGCAGCGCGGCGATGCCCGTGTAGTACCAGGTGTCGGCCAGGAGCGGGTGGCCCGGCTGCTGCGACAGGCGCGCCTCGGCCTGCTCCAGGAACGGCAGGCCCTCCTTGCCCTTGTTCTGGGCGAGGAGGAAGAAGCCCACGTGGTACTGGTCGACGGCCACGAGGTGCTCGGCGCGCAGGCCCTGGCTGATCTGCAGGCAGCGCTGGGCGAGCTGCAGGGCCCGCGGGAAGTTGCGGCGGGCGCCCTCGCACTGGGCGAGCATCTCGGCCGCGGCACGCTCGCGCGGCGCCGCGCCGATCTGGCGCGTGGCGACGAGGATGCGCTCGAGGACCTCGGCGGCCTGCTCGATCTGACGGCCCTGGATCATCGCCTCGGACATGGCGAGGCCGGCGTCGATCGCGACCGGACCGAGGCCGGCGGTGCCGGCGATCTGGTTGGCGCGGCGGAAGTGCTCGATGGCCTCGGGCAGCTTGCCGCCGTTGCGGGCGACGGCGCCGCGCACCATCTCGGACTGGGCGGCGATGCCCTGCGGCACGACCTTGTCGCCCTTGTCGTTCTCGACCGCGGACGTGGTGAGCGCGGCGTCGGCGGCCTGGATCGCCTCGTCGGGCTTGCCGTCGGCCAGCGCGATCGAGGCGAGCTGGACGTGGACCTCGGCGAGGCGGCCCTTGTTCTCGAGGGCCTCGAACAGCTTCAGGGCGTCGCGGGCCCGATCCCGGGCGCGGTAGAGGTCCTGGCGGCGCAGGTCGAGCTTGGAGCCGTTGAGCAGCAGCCACGCCTGCAGGTCGCGATCCTCCTTGGACGTGGCCCAGGTGGTGACCTCGCCGTGGATGCGGTCGGCCGCGGCGAGCTGCCCGCTGCCGGCGAGGTGGTCGAGGAGCGTCATGTAGACCGTGCGACGGGCCGTGTCGGTCCACGAGGCCTCGTCGAAGTAGGTCATCAGCTCGTAGACGAGGCCCCAGGCCTGGGCGTCGTCGCCGGTGAGCGCCAGCGCGCGCATGTTGGCCGCGCGGTTGGGGGCGCCGTGCTCGGCGTAGATGCGCGCGGTGCGGGCGATGAAGCCGATGCCGCGCGGCGCCAGGAAGCGCTCCATGAACACGCCGACGCGACGGGCGAGCTCGTGGCCCTCGTCGGAGTCGTTGCGCTCCATGATGCCCTCGCGCCACGAGCCGCGCGCGAAGCGGTAGATCCAGGTGTTCATCTGCTCGTTGAACTGGACCTCGGCGAACAGGCTGTCCATCGCGTCGATGAGATCGTCGATGGACTCCTTGTCGTAGCCCCCCATCTCGGCGACGAGCGCCGACGGGAAGGCCTGGCCGAGCAGCGCGGCGAGGAAGGCCACCTGGGCGGCGTCGTCGGGGCCGGCGTGCTTGCGCTCGCCCTCGGCGGGCGGAGCGTCGGGCAGCTCCAGCTCCTCCTCGTCGACGGCCATCGGCACGAGCGAGGCGAACGACACGTCGGCGAGGTCGCCGTCGAGCAGGCCCTTGTCGGCCAGGATGTCGACCAGCTCGGCGATGAAGCCGGGGCGGCCGCCGGCGATCTCGGCGATGCGCGCGGCGTTGCCCGACAGGCCCTTGCTGGCGAGCAGCTTGGCGGTGTCGGCCTCGCCCCACGCGGCGATCTCGACCGGCAGGAACACGTCGGCGTGACGGGCGTACAGGTCGAGCAGCGGCGCGGGATGGGAGGCGTCGCGCACGGTGCCGGCGGGCTCGTCCTGGGCGAGCAGCATGAACTTGGACGACGTGCCCAGCTCGGTGACCAGCGCCTCGAGGAACATCGCCTCGATCATCGTGTGGGCGACGTAGGGCAGCTGCAGATCGAGCACGATCGGGATGCGGCTCGAGATGGCGCGCACGATCTCGACGAGGCCGATGAGCGGGTTGTCCTGGCTGACACGCAGCTGGACCTGGCCGGTCTTCGGATCGGGCTTGGCCTCGCGGAGCGACTGGACGAAGGCCTGGTACCAGCCCTGGACGCGGCGCGTCTCGCTGGGGAGGCGGCCGTTGAGCACCATCTCGACCTTGCCGCGCAGCAGGACGTCGCCGGCGATGGCCGTGACGAGCGAGCCGTACATGCGCATCAGCCACTGGACGCCGTTCTCGTTGTCGGTGCAGCCGACCGACCACACGATGAGGTCGTCGGAGGCGGTGCGCGCGCCCTTGAGGAACTCGGCGACCAGCGCCCGGCGACCCCCGCCGAACGGGCCGACCACGCGCAGGTAGCGGGGCGTGCCGGCCTTGGCGGCGGACCAGTGATCAGCGAGCGCGGCGACGTCTTCGGGCCGCGCCACGTACAGAGGACGTTCCTCGGTCAACGGGGTCTCCAGGATGTGCGATGGGGACGCCAGGCCCCACGGGGATGGGTCAGGCGCCTGCGGGGCGTGGTCGTTCGGCCACGTCTGGCGCCTGGAAGCACCGGGGGTATATAGGGCACGGGTGGGCGGCGCAACGCCTGCACGGTGGGCTCGAAACGCCCTGGCGAACGGCACGATGGCGCACGCGCGAAGCTCCCTGGTCCTGTCCTCGTTTGTCGCCTTGCTCCCCATGATCGGCGGCTGCGCGGGGGGCGAACTGCCCGGCTACTACTACGAGCTCACGCTCGAGACGTCCCAGAACGCGTCGGGTGGCCTCAAGGACGAGTGCAACGATCCGCCGGTGGCCTCCAAGGAGGTCTACGAGTACCGGCTGGTGCTGTCGGGCAACAACGCGCAGATCTACGTCGACGGCGGGTTCCTGGCCACGGGCGCGCTCGCGCTGGCCGATCTGACCTACCAGTCGCCGATCTACACGGAGAACCGCGGCCGCCCCGACTGGAACGTCCGGTGGGCCATCCGGGGCGACGCGCAGGTGCAGTTCGGGTCGTCGGGCAGCTGGACGGGCGAGGAGCGCATCGACGTCGTGAACTCCACCGACCCCGAGGTCCCCGCCGGCTGCGCCTACTGGTACGACGTCACCGGCACCTACATCGGCGAGGTCGAGTAGGTGGACGGGCCCCGTCGGTGAACGACCGCTCAGCCCCCTCCGCCCCGTCGGATGCGGCGGACCCCGCTGCGGTGCTCCCTGCGCTGCGCGCCGCGATCGGCGGCACCTGGCGCGGCGCGGTCGAGGTCGTCGACCTGCTGCTGACCGCGGCGCTGGCCGGCGGCCACGTGCTGCTCCAGGACGTGCCGGGGGTGGGCAAGACCACGCTCGCCGGCGCGATGGCCCGCGCGATCGGGGGCCGCTTCGGGCGCGTGCAGTGCACGTCCGACCTGCTGCCGGGCGACGTCACCGGCGTGAACGTGCTCGTCACCGGCTCGGTCGACACCGTGTTCCGGCCGGGCCCGATCTTCGCCAACGTGGTGCTGGCCGACGAGCTCAACCGCACCACGCCGCGCACCCAGTCGGCCCTGCTCGAGGCGATGGCCGAGGGATCGGTCACCGTCGACGGCATCAGCCACCCGCTGCCGCGCCCGTTCCTGGTGGTCGCCACCCAGAACCCCTACGACCTGCACGGCACCTACCCGCTGCCCGACTCCCAGCTCGACCGCTTCCTGCTGCGGCTGTCGCTGGGCTACCCGTCCCGCGACGACGAGCGCCTCGTGCTCCGTCAGGTCCAGGGAAGGGCACCCACGACGTCGGCCGTGGTCGATCCGGCCACGCTGCTCGCGCTGGCCGCGCGGGTGGAGGCGGTGCGGATGAGCGTCGAGGTCGAGGATCACCTGCTGGATCTGGTGTGGGCCACGCGCGGCGACGCGCGCCTGCTGCGCGGCGTGTCGCCGCGGGGCGCCCAGGCGCTGCATCGCGCCAGTCGGGCGCTCGCGCTCGTCCGTGGGCGGTCGTTCGTGCTGCCCGAGGACGTGCGGGAGCTGGCGGTGCCGGTGCTCGGCCACCGCGTGGTGTCGCGGACGTCGGTCGACGGTGGCGACGCCGTGATCGCCGCGCTCGTCCACGACCTGCCGCCGCCGGCGTGACGTGAGCGCCCGGCGCGTCCGCGTCCACTTCACCGCCGACGGTGTCGGCCTGGCCGTGTTCTGCGTCGCCCTGGGCGGCGTGGCGCTGATCAGCGGCGACAACCTGCTGTACCTGGTGCTGTCGGTCCTGCTCGCGATCTGGATCGTCGGCGGCATCGCCGGCGTGCGGAACGTCGCGTCGGTCCGGGTGCGCCGTCAGCTCCCCGACGAGCTGTTCGCCGACCGCGGCGCGCGCGGCGCGTTCGTCGTGTCGGTGGGCGACGGCGTCCCGGCGACCGCCCTCGTCCTCGAGGAGCGCTCCTGGGACGGCGCGCGGGTGGAGGTCGACCGCGTGGTCCGCACGGTGCGCGCCGAGACCACCTGGCGACCGAGCCGGCGGGGGCTGCGCGCGCTCGGACCGGTGCGGGTGCGGTCGACGTGGCCGTTCGGGCTGCTGGAGCACGTGGTCGACCTCGACGTGGACGACGCCGTGTGGGTCTGGCCGCGTCCGGGTCCGCCAGCGGAGGCGACGGAGGCCCACGGCGCGAGCCAGCACCTGCCGAGCGACGAGCCGGACGAGCTGGTGGACCTGCGTCCGTACCGACCTGGCGATCGCCTGCGCGACGTCCACTGGCCCACGACGGCGCGCACGGGCACGCCGATGGTCGCGGTGCGCGCAGGCGTGGGGGCCGCACCGGTGTGGGTGCGGGTGCCGGCGCTGACCGGGCCCGCGCTGGAGGACGCCATCTCCGCGGCCACCGGCGCCGTGCTCGACGCGACCGCCGCCGGGCGGCCCGTGGGCCTCGTCGTGGCGAACGAGGTGATGCCGCCGCGGTCGGGTCCGGCGTGGCGTCGTCAGCTGCTGTCGGTGCTGGCGACGATCCCCGAGGGCGGACGATGACGCCGCAGCAGGTCGCCCAGGCGCTGGTCGCCGGTGCCGCGCTGTCGGCGGTGGCGGTGCAGGGCGGCGAGGCCGGCCTCGTGGCAGCGGCGTGTGTGCTGCCGGCGGTGTTCGCGCCGTTCCTGCGCGGCCCGGTGGCCACCGCGTTGGCGCGTGTCGCGCTCGCCGCCGGAAGCCTCGCGGCACTGGTCACGCTCGCCCTGGGCGCCTCGGTGCCGCAGGTCCTCGCGCTCGGCCTCAGCGTGCTCCTGGTCCACCAGCGGCTCGTGCCCCAGGACCGACGCGCCGAGCGCCTCGCGCTGCTGCTGGCCACGCTGGCGCTGGTGGCCGGCGCCGGTCGCGCGACGTCACCGGCGTGGCTGGTGCTGTGGGCGGCGTGGGCGCTCGGGCTGCCCGTCGCGCTCGGCGGCGTGGTGCCCCGGGCGCGGTGGCGCACCGCCGCGCTGGCGCTCGGGGTGGTGGGGCTCGGTGTCGCCTTGTTCCTCGTGCTGCCGCGCTGGTCGCGTCCACCGGGCGCGGCGCCCACCGAGGGCCAGATCGCGACGGGCCTGTCGGATCACGTCGCCCTCGGCGATCTCGCCCGCCTGGCCGACGATCCCACCCCTGTGGCCCGCGTGCGCTTCGACGGCCCCCACGATCCGCCGCTGCTGAGGGTCACGGCGCTGGAGGCCTTCGACGGCCGCCGGTGGGCGAGCACGGCGCCGCTGCGGGCGTCACCGTCGTGGGCCGCGGGTCCGTCGACGGTGGTGGAGGTGGCGCAGGAGACCCTGGGTGGCGCGGTGGCCGTGCCGGGCGCGGTCGTCACCTACCTCGCGGGCGGGACGCGGCTGCGGCAGGACGCCACCGACGGCTGGCACGCGCCGCCGACGGACCCTGTGCGGTACACCGCGCGCGTGGTCGACGCGGGGCCACGCGGACCGGATCGGCTCGACCCCGCCACGCGGGCCCGCGACCTCGCGCTGCCCGCGATGGATGCGGACGTCGTCGCGCTCGCGCGGTCGCTGGTGGCGTCCGCGGGCAGCGACCGGGACCGCATCGCGCAGGTGGCGTCGGCGCTGGCGACGATGACCTACACCCGCGACGCGGGGCCGCCCGCCGTCGACCCGACGCGCACCTTCCTGCTGGAGCGCCGCGCCGGGTACTGCGAGCACTTCGCGAGCGCCGCGACGGTGCTGCTGCGACTGTCCGGGGTGCCGGCGCGGGTGGTGGTCGGCTTCGCCGGCGGCGTGGCCGACGCGGACGGCGTGTGGACGGTGCGACGGCAGGAGGCCCACGCCTGGGTCGAGGCCCACCTGGACGGGGTGGGGTGGGTGGTCGTGGACCCGACCCCCCCGCCGGACGTCCGCGCGGCGACGCAGGTGGCCGTGGTCGGGGCGCCCGACGGGGGAGATGCCACGGCGGCGCCGGGGAGCTCCGGCCCTCCGCGTCTGGCCCAGGGCCTCGCGGCGATCCTCCGCGCCCCGGGGCGTACGGTGTGGCAGGCGGTGCTCGCCTACGACGCGCCGACGCAGCAGGCCCTGTGGACGTCCACGCTGACGTGGCCCCCGGTGGCGTGGGCGCTCGCCACGGGCGCGATGGTGCTGCTCCTCGGCGCCGCGCGACGTCGCCGCGAAGCCGGGGCCACGTCGCGTCCCACCGCCGGGCCGCGGTCCGGGGTGGCCGGGGCCTGGGACGAGGCGGTGACGGCGCTCGCCGCGCGGGGCGTGCGGGCTCCGGGGGACCTGCCGCCCGTCGCCGCCTCCCAGTGGCTCGCGGCGCGCGCGGGCGCCGCGGGGGCGCCGTTGGTGCGCCTCGGGTGGCTGCACGCCCTGGTGCGGTTCGGCGGCGACGACGACGCGTCCCACCAGGCCGAGGCCCGCACGCTCGTGGCGGCGATCCTGCGGAGCCTGCCCGAGAACGACAGGAGGGACGCCACCGGGCCCATTCCCGGCAGCGCCCCTCCAGGGCCGACGCGACGAAGATAGGAACAGGGGCACGGGCAACGTCGGTCGACGTGGAGCACGTGGGCACACGGCGTGCCATCCGTCGCGATGTAGGTCAAAACGGCAGTATGGCGCGAAGGCCCCGGGCGCGGCGCGCGGATCGCGACATCGCTGTCACGGTGGGGGCGCACCGGGACACCGCCACGCTGTCCACCCGTCGCCGTCCGGCAGCGGGACGCAGGGGGGCGGCAGCGGGTTCGGCGCCTTCGTGAACGCCACGTACACGCCAGGATCGGGGTTCTTGCCTGCTTCCGGCCAGGTGGAGCAGGCGCGGAACGCGACGCCGTCGCCCACCCAGCAGCCCTCCTCGGGGCACGGGGGCGGCGGCGGCCACGGATCGCGACGCAGGTGTCCGCCCCGCACGTAGAAGAACAGGCCGACGTGGGTGTAGCCGGGCCACGTGTACAGCGGCAGGTCGCCGCGCTCGCCGTCGAGGTCGTGGAAGTGCAGGGCGAACGTGCGTAGGCCGTCGTAGGTGGTGTAGTGCTGCAGCTGCCTGAGCGGCTCGGCGTCGCGGGCGAGGAGCAGCGCCCCGACGATGGCCGACAGCAGCACGCGCACCACCCGGTCGGGCACGTAGGCCGGCAGCGTGGCCAGCAGCGGCGCCGTCCAGATCAGCAGCAGGCTCGCGGTGGGGGAGCGGACGAGCTGCACCCCCGACAGCGCCACCAGGGCGCCCACGAACACCCACGCCGCCAGCGTGAGGAACCGGGCCGTGTCGGTGGCGCGGCGCCAGAGCAGCAGCGACAGCACCATGCCGACGCCGACGACGATCGCCGTGGGCCCGTAGCGGCTGTCGGTGATGCCGACGGCGTGCAGCCACGGCGCCGGGATCCGCTGGGCCTGGAACTGCAGCGACACGATCTGGACGAGGAGTGTGCCGACGCTGTCGTGCTGCGCCACCCGCGCGGAGGTGTTGCCGAACACGAGCAGCGCCATCGGCGACACGAGGACGGCCGCGGGCACGTAGAGCAAGCCCAGGCGCCGCATCCGGGGCACGGCGAGCCCGACGAGCCCGAGGCCGAGCATCACCGGGATCGTCGCGTAGTGGATCCATGGCATCAGCGCGGCGGAGACCTGCACCTGGCGCGCATGCCGCCGCACCTCGTCGCCCACGCCCGCCGCCTGGCCCGCCATCCAGCCGCCGACGGCCAGCGCGTGCCACGCCATCAGGGGCATCAGCACGCCGTAGCTGCGGAACCGGCCGGACATCTTGACCGCTTCGGGGTTGAAGGCCACCAGCGCGGCGGCGAGCAGCCCGGCGACGGTGGAGCCGCCCGACGCGGCGCGCGCGACGGCGAACGTCAGCCCGATCGCCGCGGTGCCGCCGACCCACGACAGCCACCGGCCCACCACCAGCGCGCCGGCCTCCCCGAACGGCGCGTTCAGCAGGCGCAGCAGCGGCGGGTTCACGCCGGACTCGGGGTCGGTGAGGATCTGCCACACCGAGCCGTACAGGATGTTGGCGAACTCGTCGGGCGAGTAGCCGTCGTCGAGCATCCCGAGCCGGAGCCAGCCGCCGACGGCCATCAGCGCCACGACGGCGAGCACACGCCCCACGGCCCGTCGGTCCATGCCACCTCCGCCGCGCATCCTAACCCCGCCGCCCGCTGGCGCTGGCGCCGGGTCGGGCGCTACGTCCTCCACCTGTCCGGAGGACCCATGAACGCCTCGCCCGTCGACGCGGCTGCCCAGGCCGTCGTCTCCCACATGCCCGACACGCTCGCCCGCCTCGCCGACTACCTGACCTACCCGGCGATCTCGTGTCAGACCGAGCACCACGCCGACGTCCGGCGGCTCGCCGAGCGCATCCGCGACGACCTGGAGGCGCTGGGCCTCGACCGCGCGCGCGTGCTCGACGTGACTCCGGCCGACGGCGGCGTGGCCATGCCGACGGTCGCTGCCGAGTGGCTCCGGGCGGGCCCCGACAAGCCGGTCGTGCTCATCTACGGCCACCTCGACCTGCAGCCGGTGGGAGAGCCCGAGTGGCGGACGTCGCCGCACGAGGCCACCACGGTGGGCGACCGTCTGTTCGCCCGCGGCGCAGCCGACGACATGGGCGGCTGGCTGTCCCACCTCGCGGCGCTGAAGGCCTGGCTCGACACGTCGGGCACGCTGCCGTGCAACCTCAAGCTCGTCATCGAGGGCGAGGAGGAGATCGGCAGCCCCTACCTGCAGCAGTTCATGGACGAGCACCCCGACGCCTTCGACGCCGACGTGATGGTGCTCACCGACTGCGAGAACCCGTCCACCGACGTGCCCGGCCTCACCGTGTCGCTGCGGGGCCTGCTCGAGGTCGAGCTCACCTGCGAGGTCGCCGAGGCCGACGGCCACTCGGGCCTGTGGGGCAACATGGTGCCCGACCCGGCGATCGCGCTGATCAAGCTCATCGACCGCCTCACCGACGACGATGGTCGGCTGGCGATCGGGCGGGTCGACGTCGACGCCGCCCGTCAGGCCTCCGCGCGCCAGGTCCCGCTCAGCGAGGCCACCATCCGCGAGGGGGCCCACCTGCTCGACGGTGTGGATCCGCTGCCGCTGCGGGGGCGCACGGCGGCGGAGTGGCTGTGGTGGCAGCCCGCGGTCACCGTCGTCGCCACCACGCTGCCCACCCGCGCGCAGAAGAAGAACGCGATCCGGCGGTCCGCAGCGGCCACGCTGTCGGTGCGTCTGGCACCCGGTCAGACCTCGGCGGGGATGTTCGCCCTGCTCAAGGCCGAGCTGGAGCGGGATCCGCCCGGTGGGGTCAAGGTCTCCGTCACCACCGACGAGGGCTGGGGCGGCGCCTGGCTGTACACGCCGAAGGGCCCGGCGTTCGCTGCTGCCGACCGCGCCTACGTGGCGGGGTGGGGGCGCCCGCTCGTGCAGGTGGGCATCGGCGGGTCGATCCCGTTCGTGTCGATGTTCGGAGAGCGCTTCAGCGACCTGCCGCTGATCCTCAACGGCGTGCTCGATCCGCTGTCGACGGCCCACGGCCCCAACGAGAGCCTCCACCTGGGCGTGTTCGAGAAGATGCTGGTCACCAACGTGCACCTGTACGCCGAGCTCGGCGCGCTGGCGCCGGCGAGCCTGAAGTCGGCGTGACCGCGAGGTTGACCGGTCGCTGACGAACCGCGGCGGCCGGTCGCGGTCCGACCCAGTGGGTGCCCGGGGTGGCGCCCTCCGGGAGGACCGATGGCACGGTGGACATGGGGACAGGTGGGGCTGGGGGCGATCGGCGTGGCCGCGGCTGCGTTCGCGGCGGTGTTCGCCGCCAGCGGCGTGATGTCGCTCGGTGCCGCGCCGGCCGAGATCGAGCTCGCCGAGCTGCCGGACCGCTACACCACGGTGATGCTGCCTTCGGAGGGTGCGCCGCGGAAGGGCAAGACGGAGGAGGGCAAGGTCGGTCGTCGCGCGGTGGCCGCCGACGCTGGCGAGGGCGCGGTCGCGACCGTGATCCCCCCGTCGCCGGTGGGGCGCGGCGCGTTCGGCGTGTCCGTGGACGGCGCTGTCGGATCGGGTGCGGCCAGCGGCGGGGCAGGCACCCTCGGCCTCGGTCTGGGGGGACGCGGGGGCCTGGGGGGCGGGGGCGTCGGCATCGGCGGCGGCAGCTTCGCGTCGAAGGCCCCGGCGCGTCCGAGCGCGAGCGACGTCGCCACGGATCCGCGCTCCACGTTCGCCGTCGACGTCGACACGGGCAGCTGGACGCTCGTCACCCACCGCCTGGAGGCCGGCGCCTGGCCGCCGCCGTCGCTCGTGCGGGTCGAGGAGCTGATCAACGCCCAGGACTACACCTACCCGCTGCCGACGACCGGACCCCTGTCGGTGACGCTGGAGGGGGCCCCCGATCCGGACGATCCCGCGCGTACGCTGCTCGCGGTGGCCCTGCAGACGCGGGCTCCTGCCGCCCACCGCAAGCCGGTGCGGCTCACCCTGCTCGTGGACGTGTCCGGGAGCATGGCCGCCGCCGATCGCCTCCCGCTCGCCGTGCGCATGCTGCGCGAGATGGTGACCCACCTCGACCCCGAGGACAGCGTCAGCATCGTCACCTTCGCCCAGGGCACGCAGGTGTGGCTGGAGCCCACGCCGGCGACGTCCATCGGCCGCGCGCGCATCGACACCGCCCTGGCCGGCCTGCGCTCCGGCGGCGGCACCGAGCTCGGCGCGGGCCTGCGGACGGCGATGGACCGGGCGCGGGCGGCGTACGTCGACGGGGCCGAGAACAAGGTGATGCTCGTCTCCGACGGCCTGGCCAACGGCGGCGAGGCCACCGTGGGGGAGCTGTCGGCGCTGGTCAAGGCGCGCGGGCGCGGTGGCATCACGCTGACGACGCTGGGCATGGGCGCCGGCGCCGTGCGGGACGAGGTGATGGAGCGGCTCGCCGACGTCGGCGACGGGCAGTACCACGTGCTGTCGGACGAGCGGCAGGCGCGGCGGATCCTGGTCGACCGGCTCGGAGGCACGCTGGAGACCGTGGTCGCCGACGTGAAGGTGCAGGTCACCTTCGACGCGCGGACCGTCCGCGACCACCGGCTGATCGGCTACGCCAACCGCGCCGTGGCCGACGATCGGTTCCGGGACGACGCGACGGACGGCGGCGAGCTGGGGGCAGGGCACGCGGTGACCGCGCTGTACTCGGTGGCGCTGGTGCCCGGGGCCACGGGGCAGCTCGCGACCGTGTCCGTGCGCGGACGTCCGCCGGGGCTGGAGACGACGGCCGTCGAGTGGGAGACGACGCTGGGGGCCGAGCACCTGGTCCCCACGCTGGGTGAGGCGTCGCCGTCGATGCGGCTGGCGGCGGTCACCGCCGTGTTCGGTGCGCGGCTGCGCGAGGGACCCGGTGCGGACTGGGCCGGGCTGGAGGCGCTGGCGGACGCGGTCGTCGATCCGACGGTCGGCTCGGGCGCCGCGCTGCTCGACGCGGTGCACCGGGCGGGGGACGTGGCGCGGAGCCTCGACGCGCGCGAGCCCGCGCAGGCGGCCGTGCTCACCACCGTCGAGGGGAGCTGGCGCTGACGGTCGGGTGTGCCCGGGGCGGATCGGTTAGCCCCGGGCACCTCCGGGAGACCCCATGGACCTGCCCGCCGAGATCGACCGGCGTCGCACCTTCGCGATCATCAGCCACCCCGACGCCGGCAAGACGACGCTGACCGAGAAGCTGCTGCTGTACGGCGGCGCCCTGCACATGGCGGGCGCGGTCAAGGCGCGCAAGGCCAGCCGCCACGCCGTGTCCGACTGGATGGAGATGGAGAAGGAGAAGGGCATCTCCATCACGTCGTCCGTGCTCCAGTTCGACTACCGGCAGCGGCGCCTCAACCTGCTCGACACGCCGGGCCACGCCGACTTCAGCGAGGACACCTACCGCACGCTCGCCGCCGTCGACGCCGCCATCATGCTCATCGACGGCGCCAAGGGCGTCGAGGACCGCACGCTGCGGCTCTTCGAGGTGTGCCGGATGCGCAAGCTGCCGGTGATGACCTTCGTCAACAAGATGGACCGGCCCGGCAAGGAGCCCCTCGACCTGATGGACGAGGTCTCCAAGACGCTGAAGATCCGCACCTTCGCGCTGAACTGGCCCATCGGCTACGGCCCGGAGTTCCAGGGCGTCCTCGACCGCGCGAACGACAAGGTGCTGCTGTTCGAGCGCGTCCAGGGCGGCGGCGAGATCGCCCCGATGGTCACGCTCGACCTGGACGATCCCGAGGTGGCCCGCCGCGTCGGGCAGGACGTCTACGACAACCTCCTGCTCGAGCACGAGCTGCTCGCGGGTGCCGGCGATCGGTGGTCGGTCGAGGCCTACCTCGCCGGCGACGTCACGCCGTTCTTCTTCGGGTCCGCGATGACCAACTTCGGCGTGCAGCCCCTGCTCGACGCCATCGTCGACACCTCGCCGCCGCCGCGGCCCCGGCCCACGGTGCAGGGCGAGCGCGCCCCGAAGGACGCGGACTTCTCCGGCTTCGTGTTCAAGATCCAGGCGAACATGAACCCGCGCCACCGCGACCGCATCGCGTTCATGCGCGTGGTGTCGGGCCAGTTCGACCGCGGCATGGACGTCACCGTCGCCCGCACCGGCGGCACGCTGCGCCTGTCCAAGCCCCACACGTTCATGGCCAGCGAGCGCAGCATCGTCGACGACGCCTACCCCGGCGACATCGTCGGCCTGTACGACCCGGGCGAGCTGCGCATCGGCGACACGCTGTTCACCGGCGAGCCCGTCCGCTTCCAGGCGATCCCGCGCTTTGCGCCCGAGCTGTTCTGCCGCGTCATCCTCAAGGACCCTACCAAGCGCAAGCACCTGGGCAACGGCCTGCGCCAGCTCGCCCAGGAGGGCACGGTCCAGCTGTTCTTCCGCGAGGGCCTGGGACCGGTCGACCCCTACCTGGGGGCCGTCGGTCAGCTGCAGTTCGAGGTGGTCAAGGAGCGGCTCCGCAACGAGTACAAGGTGCAGGCCGAGCTCGAAGGCCAGCCGTTCCGCGTGGCGCGCTGGGTCCAGGGCCCGCCCGCCACGCTCGACTGGCTGCGCCGCCGTCAGGACTACCTGATGGTCGAGGATCGCGACGGCCGGCCGGTCGTGCTCGCCAACACGCCGTGGACCCTGACCTACGCGCTCAACGAGAACCCGGGCCTGGAGCTGCTCGACACCAGTCCGCTCGAGGTGCGCGACGACGACTGACGGGCGCCGTCAGCGCACCGTGAGCACGACGGCGCCGAAGGTGTCGTTGCTGGCCACGTGGGCGTGGGCGGCCTCCGCTTCGTCGAGCGGGAAGGTGCGGTCGACGATCGGCACGAGGCTGCCGTCGTCGACGTGGGGCCAGACGTCGGTGCGCAGCGCACGGATCAGCGACGCCTTGAACCCGGCGTCGCGCGACCGCAGCGTGCTGCCCTGCACGCGCAGGCGGCGCGACAGCACGAGGCCGAGGTCGAGCTCGGCGGTGCGCCCGGACAGCAGCCCGATCAGCACCAGCCGACCGTCGGGGGCGAGCACGGCGACGTTGTCGCCCAGGTAGGCGGCACCGACGGGATCGAGGACGAGGTCGACCCCATCGGGCCGCCACGCCTGGACGTGGTGGCGCCACGGGCCGTCGTGACGGTTGGCGCCACCGTCGGCGCCGAGGGCGCGACACCGGGCGAGCTTGTCGTCGGAGCCGGCGGTGACGAAGACCGGGTGGCCCGTCAGCCGGCAGAGCTGCACCGCGGCGGTGCCCACCCCGCTTCCCCCGGCATGGACGACGACCGTCGCGCCGGGGCGATCGGCGAGGCCGCCCTCCTGCATGAGGTTGAGCCACGCGGTGGCGAACACCTCGACCATCGCGGCCGCCTGCACGTGCGACAGCCCGTCGGGACGGGGCAGCACGTGGCGCGCGTCGACCACGACGTGCTCGGCGTAGCCGCCCCCGGCCAACAGCGCGCACACCGGGTCGCCGGTGCGCCAGGTGGTGACCTCGGGGCCGACCTCGGCGATCGTGCCAGCCACCTCGAGCCCGAGGATCGGGCTCGCGCCGGGCGGCGGGGGATAGCGACCGGCCTTCTGGACGAGGTCGGCACGGTTGACGCCGGCGGCGTGCACCGCGATGCGGACCTCGCCGGGCCCGGGGACCGGACGGGGCACCTCGGTGACGACGCAGCGCCCGCCGATCACGTCGACCGCGCGCATCACGGCGCACCGCCGTCGAGCGCACCGGGGTGCTCGGCGAGGATCCAGGCCATCAGCGTGGCCGCGGCGACGTTCTTCTTGACCAGGGCCGGGTCGACCTTGTCGAACGTGTCGGCCTCGGTGTGGTGCACGGGCCAGTACCCGGTCATGTCGTGGTTCAGGCCCAGACCGATCGTGCCGCGTGCCATCAGCGGCCCGATGTCGGCGCCGCCGCCGTCGCTGTCGAGGGTGTCGGCGCCCAGCGGCGCGAACCACGGCAGGTACGGGGTGAGCGTGGCGATCACGCGCGCCGTGCGGTCGGCGTCAGGGGCCGTGTCGTCGCCGTCGGGACGCAAGGTGCTCACCCCGAAGCCGAGCGGCGCGCCGCTGCCGGTGTCGTCCTCCAGCGCGGCGACGATCCGCTCCTCGCCGTGCAGATCGCCGTAGGCACGGCCGCCGGCGAGGCCGTTCTCCTCGTTGGTGTAGAGCACGACGCGCACGGTGCGGCGCGGGGCGACGGGCAGGGCGGCGAGGCGCGCGACGGCCTCCATCACGGTGACGCAGCCGGCGCCGTCGTCCTGCGCGCCCTGGCCGACGTCCCACGAGTCGAGGTGGCAGCCGAGCACCACGATCTCGTCGGGCAGCTCGCGACCGCGGAGCTCGCCGACGACGTTGTGGGACGGGGCGACGCCGGCGTCGCGCGCGTCGAGGCGCAGCGACACGCGCGGGTGCAGGCCGGCGTCCTGCAGGCGGTGCAGGCGCTCGGCGTCCTCGACCGTGATCGCGGCGGCGGGGATGGGATCGACGCCGTCGCCGTAGCGCTGCATGCCGGTGTGGGGGGTGTACAGGCTGACCGGCGTGACCGAGCGCACCAGCGAGGCGAGCGCGCCCACCTTGGAGGCCTCGGTGGCGCCAGCGTAGCGGTACGCGACCGTCTGGCCGTAGGTGGTGAACGGCACGTCCCACACCACGATGCGTCCGGGCGCCTCGGCGGCGTGGGCCGCGAGGTCGTCGAACGAGGTGACCACGAGCACCTCGGCGTCGAGGCCGTTGGCCGGCGTGGACACCGAGCCGCCCAGCGCCAGCACCTGCATCAACGCCGACAGCGGCGCCATCAGCGCCGCCGTCTCCGTGCCCCGGGTCCAGCGGGGCACCGTCACGGGCTCGAGCGTCACGGTGAGCCCGTCCTCGCGCAGCTCGGCGGCGGCCCACTGCACGGCGCGGCCGAGGGCCGCCGTGCCCGACAGGCGTTGGCCGATCGTGTCGGTGAGCTCGCGCAGCTCCTCGTACGCGGCGTCGCTCGCGAGGGCCGCGTCGCGCAGCTGGGCAGCGACGGCCGCCATGTCGGGCGCCTCGACGGGCTTCTTCTTCGCCGCGACCGCCGGCAGGGGCAGCACGAGGGCGAGGGCGAGCGGGATCAGGTGACGGGACATGGACCCTCCGGGCGCGCGCGGATGGTCCGCGCCGTATCGGACGACGGGGACGCCGGCACACGTCGGGGGCGATATGGACCGGGACCGCGAGCGGGAGCACGATGGAAGGCTGGAGCACGGGCGCGCGCTGGCGCTACGGCGCCGTGCAGGGAGCGGGCCTGGGTCTCGCCGCCGGTGCGTGCGAGGTGCTGGTCCACGCGCTCGCCGGCCGGGAGCCGTGGACCTGGGCGTACGGCCTCGTCCTCGGCCTCGTGGCCGCGCTCGGGATGGCGGGGATCGCAGCCGTGGCGGGCCTGCTGGTCGGACCGGTCCACACGCTGCGCGCCGAGCAGCCGGCCTACCGCACCATCGCCCTGCAGGTCGCCCTCGTCGGGGCCCTGCTCACCGCGCTCTACCTGGTGCCCTGGGCGCTGCAGCTCGTGGCCGACGGACGGGCGACGGCCGCCGTGGCGATGGCGATGATGCCGGTGGGCACGCTCGGCGTGCTCTACTTCAACGCCCGGTACTGGCTGGCTCGCGTCGAGACCGGCAAGCCGGTGGGGCCCGGCTTCCTGCCCGTGGTCGCCGTCGGTTCCGCGGTCGCGATCGTCGCGGCGGCCGCGCTCGGATCGGCGCGCGACACCGGCGGCGCCTTCGCCCTCGGGGACGACCCGAGCGTGCTGCTCGTCACGGTCGACGGGCTGCGGCACGACGAGGTGGGCGCCCTCGGCGGGAGCGAGGCCACGCCGGGCCTCGACGGCTGGGTGGCCGAGGGGGGCATGGCGTTCCTGGCGGCGGTCGCCCCGTCGCCGTCCACCGTCGCCGCCCACGGTGCCCTGCTCACGGGGCTGCACCCGCTGCGCCACCAGGCCTTCGACGACCTCCACCCGCTCCCGCTCGGGCTGCAGACGGTCCCCGAGCGCTTCGAGCAGGAGGGGTTCGCCACGGCGGCGTTCCTTTCGTCGGCGGCGGTGGCCGACGTGGGGCTCGACCAGGGCTTCCGGGTGGTCGACGACCGCTTCGCGCCGTTCGGTCTGGACGCCCTCGTCGTCGGGCGCTGGCTCGGCGGCGCGCGGTGGGTGCGCCGGACGGGCGACGCCACGGTGGCGGCGTTCGGCGCGTGGCTCGACGCCAACCCCGACGTCCCCGCGTTCCTGTGGGTGCACCTGGAGCACCGCGCCGACGAACCGGTGGCCGACCTCGACGCGCGCCTCGTGCGGCTCCTCGGCCTGCTCGACGCCCACGCCCGGGCCGACCGCACGCTGGTGGCCATCGTCGGCGCCACCGGCGCAGCGCCTGGGGTGCAGGCCGCCGGACTGTCCGACCGGCTCGTGCGCGTGCCGTTGCTGCTCAAGGCGCCCGGTCGCCCGGCCGTGCCGCGCGTGGCGGCCCAGGTGCGGCTGCTCGACGTGCCCGTCACCGCGGTGGCCTACGTCGGCATGCAGCGCATGGACACGGCCGAGGGCATCGACCTGCTGGGCTTCGGCGACGGCCGGCGATCCGAGGCGGTGTGGTCCGCGCTCATCGGCCACAGCGAGGACGACGCGCCGCTGGTCGGGCTGCGGCAGGACGACGTCAAGGCCGTGGTCGACCTCGCCCGCGACGAGGTGGAGCTGTACGACCTGTCCCGCGATCCCGGCGAGGCCCACGACCTGTCGGTGGAGCAGCCCGACCCCGCGGCGCGCGCCAAGGCGCTGCTGGCGCCCGACGCTGCGGCGCTCCAGGCTCTGTGGTCCCGCCCGGGGCTCGGGGCATCGCGCGCGGCGCGCCTCGCGGCGCTGGAGGACTAGGATGCGGCGCTACGGGGTCCGCCAGCTCACGCTCGAGCTCGATCGGCTCATCGCCGGCCGCTACCCGCAGCTCGAGGTGGAGGCCGAGATCAGCCAGGTGTCCGTGCCCGCCTCCGGTCACGCCTACCTGACGCTCGCGGATGCCGACGCCGTGCTCGGTGCGGTCTGCTGGCGCGACGCGTGGCGCGGGCTGGCCTGGCGACCGCAGCGCGGCGACAAGGTCGTGTGCCGCGGCCGGCTCGGGGTCTACGGCGGCAAGGGCGCCTACCAGCTCTACGTCCACCACATCGCCCGGGCGGGGGAGGGCGCGCTGGCGGCCGAGCTGGCCCGTCGGCGCGCGGCGCTGGAGGCCGAGGGGCTCCTCGACCCGCGTCGCAAGCGCGCGCTGCCGGCGTTCCCCCGAGTGGTCGGGGTGGCGACGTCGCTGACGGGTGCCGCGCTGCAGGACTTCCTCAAGGTGTCGGGCCAGCGCTTCCCCGCCACCCGGGTGCTCGTGGCGGGGTGCACGGTCCAGGGCGACAAGGCCCCCGGCTCGGTGATCCTCGCGGTGGAGCGCCTCGTCGAGGACGGCCGCGCCGAGGTCATCGTGGTCACCCGGGGCGGCGGCTCCAAGGAGGACCTCCTCGCGTTCCAGGACGAGCAGCTCGCGCGCTACCTCGCGCACTGCCCGGTGCCGGTGGTCTCGGCCGTGGGCCACCAGGTCGACACCACGCTGTGTGACCTCGTCGCCGACGTGGTGGCGCCCACGCCCACGGCGGCGGCGGTGGCGGTGCTGCCCGACGGTCCCGCCCTCGCGCAGCGGGTCGACGACGCCGCGCTCGCGCTGGGCGCCACGGTGGCGCGGCTCGTGGCCGTGCGTCGGCAGCGGGTGGACGGGCTGGCCGCGCGGCTGCGTCACCCGCGGCAACGGCTCGACCAGGTGCGCCGCCGCGCCGACGAGCTCGCGGGCCGGGCCGGCGCCGTGATGGCGCGCGGGCTCGTCGAGCGGCGTCGCGGCGTGCAGGCCACCGAGGATCGCCTCCAGGCGGCCATGCAGCGCTACCTGGAGCGCCGCGTGCTGCGCCTGGAGCGCCTGGAGATGTCGGCCCGCGCGCTGTCGCCGGTGGGGGTGCTCGCCCGCGGGTACGCGGTCGTCGTCGGTCCCCACGGGGTTCTCACCCGGGTGGGGGACGCCGCGCCCGGCGACGCGCTGGCGGTCCGTGTCGCCGACGGCGTGTTCCATGCGCGCGTCGAGGCCGACGGTGCGGAGCCCGTCTGAGGGCTGCGGGGCGGGCATCACGGCGTTCGGGCGCCGCTACGGCGCAGTGAACCGGCCTCGCCGTGGTCGGATCGGTTACCGTGCGCCGCTCGGAGGTCGACGCGTGAACAGGGCGGTGTGCATCGCGGTGACGTGGAGCCTGGCCGCTGCGTGTACGCCCTCGTCCGCGCCCCCCGCGGCCGACCCGTCGGCGTCGCTCGCGGCGGTTGCCCAGGCGATCGCGGTGCGCACGCGGGCCGAGGTCGACTGCACCGCCGACGACGCGCGCTTCGTGTGTGGCATGGCGCAGGTACCGGGCGACACGTTCGGCCTGCCGACGGCGCCGGCCACCTGGCTCGGCGTGTCGATCGCGGTGCGTCGGAGCCGCGCGATCGGCGACGGCGCGCGGGAGACGGCCACGGTCGCCCGGCTGACGGTCGGACCCGATGGCCTCTATGTCGAGTCGATCCGACCGACCTCTCCCATCGAGTCGCGCGCCTTGGGCGCCATCCTGGGCGACGCGAGCCACGCGCTCAAGGGCACCCGGGAACGGATCGAGGTCGGGCAGGGCATGGTGGACTACCTCGGACAGCCGCCGCCGGCGGTGTGGCCGCTGGTGCAGGACGACGACGGCTGGCGCTTCGAGGGCGACCGCCCCGGCCGTCTGTACCAGGTGGCCGCCGACGGGGATCGCCCGCGGGCGCTGCTGGTCTACGAGGCTGGCGATCGCGGCACGTTCGTCTCCCTGTTCCCCGACGTGCCGTGGGGCGTGCCGTGAGCACCACCCTCAGCCACGCCGGCGTGGGCACGATGAACCGCGGCACCCAGCACGCGCTGATCGCCAGCGTCGTCGTCACGTTCGTGCTCTACCAGGTGCCGTACGGCCACGAGATCGGTCGGCCGCTGGTGTGGTTGTCCACGCTCGCCCACGAGCTCGGCCACGGCATCACCGCCTTGCTGGTCGGCGGGCGCTTCGGCAAGCTCGTGATGTACGCGGACGCCTCGGGGGTGGCGTGGACGTCGGCCTCGGGCGCCTGGCGCGAGGGCCTCGTGGCGGCAGGCGGTCTGGTCGGTCCCGCCGTCGTGGCCGCGCTCTGCTTCCTCGCGGGCCGCTCCGACAAGGGCGCGCGCTTCGGCTTGTCGCTGGCGTCGGCGTTCCTGCTGGTCGCCGCGGTGGCGTGGGTGCGCAACCCGTTCGGCATCGCGTTCGTCACCGGGCTGTCGCTCGTGCTCGCGATGGGCGCCTACCGGCTGCCTCCGGCCGGCTCGCGGTTCTTCGTCGTGTTTCTCGGCGTGCAGCTGTCCCTGTCGGTGTTCGCGCGGTCCGACTACCTGTTCACGCCGACGGCCCGCACGGCCGAGGGCGTGATGGCGTCGGACGTCGCGAAGATGGCCGAGGTCTTGTGGTTGCCGTACTGGTTCTGGGGCGCTGCGTGCGGCGCCTTCTCGCTGGTCGTGCTGGTCTTCGGGTTGTGGGTGAGCCTGTCGGGCGCCGACACCTCGGCGTCCGGTCGCCGGTGACGGGCGGGCGTCGACAGGCACCGGGCGTCGCGTCCGATTAGTGGGGGGCGCCGGCCGTCGGTGCCGGTGCGTCCAGGACGGGGGGTCCGCCAGCATGTTCGCCCGCCTCACGGCGATCATCCTGCACCATCGCAGGACGTCCCTCGTGACGCTGACGCTGCTGGTGGCCGCCGTGTGTGGCGGCATCGGGTTGCTCCGCGCCGACTTCTCCGTGCGCAGCTTCTTCGGCGCCGACGATCCTGAGACTACCTACCTGGCCGACTACCAGGCCCGGTGGGGCGAGACCGACATGCTGATGATCGTCGCCGACGGCGGCGAGGCCGGCCTGCTCGCCCGCGACCGCCTCCAGGCGCTCGACGATCTCGTCGATCGTCTCGACGCGATCGAGGGCGTCGGCGAGGTGATGTCGGTCACCCGGGTGCCGCGCGTCAACCGCGGTCCGGCGGGGTCGTACATCCCGGTGCCGCTGCTGGCCAAGGCGCCACGCGACGATGCCGACGCCGAGCGCGTGGCGGCCTGGAAGGCGAGCCTGCTGGCCGATCCGCAGGTGGTCCCCACGTACCTGTCGCGCGACGGCCGCTACGGCACGATCCTGCTGAGCGTCGACGTCGACAGCAACGACCTGACGCTGGTCAAGCCCGTGGTGCGCGCGGTGGAGCGGGTGCTCCACGATGCCGCGCCCGCCGACATCTCGTTCTTCGTGGGCGGCGTCCCGGCGATACGCGCCGACGTGCTCGACGTCGTCGTCCGCGACCAGATGGTGGCGGTGCCGATCTCCGGCGTGCTGATGGGGCTGCTGCTGATCCTGCTGTTCCGCAGCAAGCACGGCGTGCTCATCCCGGTGATCGCCGCGGGCGTGCCCAACCTCATGCTGCTCGGCGTGATGGGCTACACGGGCGAGACCTTCGGCCTGCTCAACCAGGTCTACCTCGCGCTGGTGCCGGCCATCGCCGTGGCCGACGCCGTCCACCTGGTCGCGCGCTACCACGAGGAGACGCGACGGTTGAGCAGCCAGGGGCTCCCGGGCTCCGACGCGCGGCGCGATCAGGCGATCGTGCAGACCATGACGTTCATGGGCGTCGCCTGCTTCCTCACGTCGTTCACCACGGTCGTGGGGTTCATGTCGTTGCTGTCCACCGACATGCCGGTGCTGCGCAGCTTCGGCGTGTACGCGGCGGTGGGCGTGGCGCTGGCTTTCTTCACCGTGCTCGTGATCGTGCCGCTGGCGCTCACGTGGACCCGGTCCGAGGCCCGGCGCTTGCCCGAGGGCAAGGCGGGGCTGCTCGGCGCGATCCTCGACCGCTGCGTGACGCTCACCACCGACCACGCCAAGGCCGTGGTGTTCGGCGGCATGCTGCTGACCGCCGCGTCGATTGCGGCGGGGATGATGGTGGTCACCGACTGGAAGGTGACGAAGTCGTTCAACGACGATCACCCGGTCTCGGTGGCCAACGCCATCGTCGACCAGCACCTCGGCGGCGTGCTGTCGCTCGAGTTCGACCTGTCGGGTCCGGAGGGCACGTTCGCGCGGCCCGAGGTGCTCGAAGCCCTGGCGGGGATGGAGCGCGAGGCGAGCGAGGTGCCGGGCGTGCGCACCACGGTGAGCCCGGCCACCCTGCTGCGGGTCACCAGCACGCTCGTCGGCGGGCCGGACGCCATCCCGTCCGAAGGCAAGGTGGTCGAGCGTCTGTTCGACATCGCCAACAAGGCCGGCATCGTCTCGGCGTTCGTGTCGACCTCGCGCGACCGGGCGCGGATGATGGTGCGCATGGAGGACATCGGCGCGGTCGGCTTCCTCGCCACCGGCGCCGAGCTCGAGGAGCAGGTCGCGCGCCACCTGGGGCCGCTCGGCGTGCAGGCCCACCTCACGGGGTCGACGTTCGTGTCGAGCCGCGGCATCAGCCGCGTCACCACCGACCTGCGCAACAGCCTGATCTCGGCGTTCGGCATCATCGGCCTGATCATCGCCATCCTCTTCCGCAGCGTCCGGTTCGGCGTCCTGTCGCTGGTGCCGAACATGCTGCCGCTCATGGTGGGCTACGGCGCGATGGGGCTGCTGGGCTGGGAGCTCGAGCCGGCCCGCGCGGTCGTGTTCACCATCGCCATCGGGGTCAGCGTCGACTCGGCCATCCACGTGCTGGCGCGGTTCAACGAGGAACGCGATCACGGCCTGTCGGTGCGCGATGCCGTATCGAGCGCCGTGATGCACTCCGGGCGCGCGATCACCATCACCTCGATCATGCTGATGGTGGGCTTCGCGGCCAACATCAACAGCCAGTCGCCAGCCAACGCCGCGTTCGGTCGGCTGGGCGCCATCATCATCTCGGCCGCCCTGCTGTCGAACCTCATCATCCTGCCGGCCCTGCTGATGCTCGGCTTCGGCGGCAAGCCCCGTCAGGCTGCCGACCCCGTCCGCCGCCTGGAGGCCGTCGAGGGCGCCGTCGGCGACAACGAAGAGTTCTAGGCGACGCCGCGCGCAGCGCGCTCCGCGCCCGAGGTCAATGGGTCCCCGCGCGGAGCACGTGAGCCCCTAGATGCTGAAGAACTCGCTCTCGCCGTGGATGTCGACGTAGCCCTTCCAGACGCCCTCGCAGAGGTGCACCTTCGTGCACGTCTGGCACGCGGACGGGGCGTTCTTCAGGTCGAAGCGCTTGCGGTCCTGCCAGTTGAACCGGCTGCGGCCGTCCTCGATCTGCTCGATGCCGAAGCCGCCGCCCGTCTGACGGACCGAGCAGTCGGTGGACAGGTCGCGGTACTCGCCCATGTACTTCTTGAGCAGGGCGTCGTTGTCGCGCATCGACGGCGGCAGCGAGCAGAGCGGGAAGCCACCGAACGTGAACGTCTGCCGCTTCCAGTGCGTCTCCGACAGGATGATCGCCTTGCGCAGGTAGGGGATGACCTTCGGGTAGCGGGGGCAGAGGTCGGGGTCGCCCTCGGCGTAGCCCTCGGGGCGGATGAAGTTGATGCGCAGGTCGTCGAGGCCGAGCTCGTCGTAGAAGAACTTCATCATCTGGGGCAGGTGGCGGTAGTTCCACCCGTTGAGCACGATGTTGACGGACAGGCCGTCGGCCAGGAAGCCCTCGCGCTTCTTGGCGGCGAGGTAGCGGATGGCCTCGCACTTCTTCTCGAACACCCCCGGCACGCGCGTGAGGCGCTCCTCGAGGTCGGCCGTGTGGCCGTGCATCGAGATGGTGGCGCGGGTGAGCCCGGCCTCGAGCATCTTGTCGGTGAAGTGGGCCAGCCGCAGCTTGGTGGCGTTGGTGGCGATGGCGATGCGCGTGAAGCCGAGCTCCTTGGCGTAGCCGACCGACTGGACGATCCAGGGGTAGGTGGTGGGCTCACCGCCGAGGAAGCCGACCGAACGCGAGCCGGACTGGTACCAGAAGTCCAGCTCCCGCTTCATGTCCTCGTAGGGCATGTAGGAGCGGTCCTCCCGCTTGGGGAGGCCGTCGATGCAGAAGACGCACCGGTTGTTGCACGCCTTGCCGACGTTGATCTCGACGTTGCGGCGGACGTCGCGCACGGCGTTGAACTGCTGGTTGTCCCGCGCGTCGCCGGCCTTGGCCGTCGGCTTTTCCAGGGGGCTCGTCGACTGGGCTTCCTGGTTGAAGAGCGCGTGCGCCATGGAGGGTCCTCGTCGATACGGCCGTGTGGTGGGGGACGGCCGGGTGTCGTGGCCGTGCGCGCCGGGGGTGGCTGGCTGCGCGCGACGGCATCCCAAGCTTCGAATCATACATCACCCCACCCGATCGCGTCAGCCCCTTGTGTCGGGAGAGGTCGGCGGGTGACCGCGGGGACCGGGCTGCTATGCTCCGCGCACGAGGGCGCCATGAAGGGGATCGTGCTGGCGGGAGGGACCGGGTCGCGGCTGCTGCCGATCACGCGTGGCGTGTCCAAGCAGCTCCTGCCGGTGTTCGACAAGCCGATGGTCTACTACCCCCTGTCGCTGCTGATGCTGGCGGGGGTCCGCGACGTCCTCGTCATCACCACGCCCGCCGACGCCGGGGCGTTCGCGCGTGTGCTCGGCGACGGCGCGGGCTGGGGCCTGACGGTCACGTACGCCGTCCAGCCCAGCCCGGGAGGCATCGCGCAGGCGCTGCTCGTGGGCGAGGCCTTCCTCGACGGGGACGGCTGCGGCCTCGTGCTCGGCGACAACCTCCTGTACGGCCAGGGCCTGCGCACGGCGCTGCGGGGTGCCGCGGCGACGACGTCCGGGGCGCACATCTTCGGCTACCCGGTCAGCACGCCCGAGCACTACGGCGTGCTCGCGTTCGACGGCGACCGCGTGGTCGACGTGGTCGAGAAGCCGGCGCGGCCGCCGAGCCGCCTCGCGGTGCCCGGCCTGTACTTCTTCGACGGCACGGCGCCGGCGCGCGTCCGCGACCAACGGCCGTCGGCGCGCGGGGAGCTCGAGATCACCGACCTGCACCGCAGCTACCTGCGCGACGGGCAGCTCGCCGTCACCCACCTCGGACGCGGCGTGGCCTGGCTGGACATGGGCACCCCCGAGAACCTGCTGGCGGCGGCTGGCTTCGTCGAGGCGATCCAGGCGCGGCAGGGGCTGCTGATCTCGAGCCCGGAGGAGATCGCGTGGCGTCAGGGGTGGATCGACGACGCCGCCCTCGCCGCCGCGGCCCACGCCCACGCGGGCACCACCTACGGCGCCTTGCTCGGCCAGCTCGTCGAGGGTGCACCCGACGGCGGAGCGGGGCGGTGAAGGTCGACGCGCTCGGGCTGCCCGGGGTGCTGCTGGTCACCGCCGACGTCCACCGCGACCGTCGCGGGGCGCTCACCGAGGTGTGGCAGGCGGCCCGCTACGCCGAGCTCGGGCTGACGCTGCCGTTCGTCCAGGACAACCACGCGCACAGCGTCCGCGGCGTGATCCGCGGGCTGCACTGGCAGCTCGACCGACCCCAGGGAAAGCTCGTCACGGTCCTGCAGGGCTGCATCTGGGACGTCGTCGTCGACGTGCGCCCGGGTCCCCACCGCGGCCGCTGGGTGGCCGCCGAGCTCGCCGCGGGCTCCGGTCGACAGCTCTGGATCCCGCCCGGCTACGCGCACGGCTTCGTGGTCTGCTCGGACACGGCCGACGTGCTCTACAAGAACACGGCCCCGTGGTTGCCCGGACGGGGACGCGGCGTGCGCTGGGACGACCCCGAGCTGGCCCTGCCGTGGCCGGTGGACGTGCCCGTGGTGTCCGACGCCGACGCCGCGCTCCCGTGGCTGGCCGACGTGGCGGCCGGCGACCTGCCTGCCGCGGACGGGGGAGGGGGCGCGTGATCCTGGTGACCGGCGGCGCGGGGCAGCTCGGCCGTGCGCTCGCGGCCCACCCCGGCGTGCTCGCCCTCGACCGGCAGGCCCTCGACGTGCGCGACGCGCGCGCCGTCACCGCCACCATCGCGCGGCTGCGGCCGGCCGCTGTCGTGAACGCGGCGGCGTGGACGGCCGTCGACGCAGCCGAGCGGCACCGCAGCGCGGCGTACGCCGTGAACGCCGACGGTGCCGATCACGTCGCCCGCGCCTGCGCGCGCGTCGACGTGCCGCTGGTGCACGTCTCCACCGACTACGTGTTCGGCGCGCGCCGCGGTCCCCACCGGCCGGACGACCCCACCGCCCCCACCACGGTGTACGGCGCGTCGAAGCGCGCGGGCGAGGTGGCCGTGCTGGCCGCGGGCGGGCGGGCCGCGATCGTCCGCACCGCGTGGTTGTTCGGCCCGGGAGACGACGGCTTCGTCGGGCGCATCGTCGCCAGGGCCCGGCGCGGGACGGCGCTGCGCGTCGTCGCCGACCAGTGGGGCAACCCCACGCCGACGGGCCCGCTCGCGCGGGTGCTGCTCGCGCTGGTCGCCGACGGTGGGGACGACCTGTGGCGGACGTGGCACGCCGCCGGCGGTCCCGCCACCACCTGGCACGGGCTCGCGACCGAGGCCGTGGCGGTCGCCGGCTGCCGCGTACCGGTGGGGGCCATCCCCACCGGCGCGTGGCCGGTGCTCGCCCGTCGGGGACTGGATACCCGGCTCGATACGTCGGACCTGGATCGCCGCCTCGGCCTGCCGATCGCGTGGCGACCTGCGCTCGACGCCTGGAGGGGTGCATGCGGCGCGCGATGACGTCGGTGCTGGTCACCGGGGGGGCGGGCTTCATCGGCAACGCGCTCGTGCGTCGCCTGCTGGAGACGATGCCGGAGGTGCGCGTGGTCACGCTCGACGCGCTCACCTACGCGGGCTCGCTCGACAACCTCGCCGACCTGCCGGACCCGCAGCGCCACACCTTCGTCCACGGCGACGTGTGCGACGCGCGCCTCGTCGAGGAGGTGGTCCGCGCCCACGAGATCGACACGGTGCTGCACGCGGCGGCCGAGAGCCACGTCGATCGCTCCATCGACGCGCCGATGGCCTTCCTGCGCACCAACGTCGAGGGCACGGCCGCGGCGCTCCGCGGCGCGCGCGACGCGTGGGCGCGCCGCACCTGGATCGACGATCCGCCGCGCTTCCACCACGTCAGCACCGACGAGGTCTACGGCGACCTCGGCCTCGACCAGCCTCCGGCGCGCGAGGGGGACCCGTACCGACCGAGCTCGCCCTACGCGGCGAGCAAGGCGTCGGCGGACCTGCTGCTGCTGGCGTGGCGCCGCACCTACGGCGTGGCGGTGAGCCTGACCCACGGTTCCAACACCTACGGACCGCGGCAGTACCCCGAGAAGTTCATCCCGGTGGTCATCGGCAAGGCGCTCGCGGGCGAGCCGATCCCCGTCTACGGCGACGGGCTGCAGGTCCGCGAGTGGATCCATGTCGACGACCACGCCGACGGCATCCTCGCCGCGGTCACGCGTGGCGCCGAGGGCCGCGCCTACAACCTGGGCGGCGGCACGTCGCTGGCCAACCTGGAGCTCGTCCAGGGGCTGTGCGCCGAGCTCGACCGCCTGCGGCCCGACGCTGCACCCCACGCGCGGCTGATCGCGTCGGTGCCCGATCGTCCGGGTCACGATCGGCGCTACGCCGTCGACGCGATGCGGGCGCGGCTGGAGTTGGGCTGGACGGCGCGGCGATCGTGGTCGGAGGGGTTGCGCCAGACCGTGCAGTGGTACGTGGACCACCCGCAGTCCTGAGGCAGCCGCCAGGCTGCGTCCGCTGTCCACCGGCCTGGCCCGGCCTCGTCGTCCCCCTGCCCTGGAGCCCGCGTGCGGGTGCTGCTCGTCCCGAACACCGCCGCGTCGATGGTGTGGTTCCGTCTGCCGTTCCTCCAGGCGCTCGTCGCGCGGGGCCACCGCGCCTGGGTCGCCGCGCCTGAGGGCACCGGCGTCGACCGGATCCTGGCGACCGGCGTGGGCTTCGTGCCCGTGTTCCAGAGCCAGGGCTGGGCGCTCGGCGGCGACGCGTCGGCGAAGGCGTCCTATACCGATCCGTTCGTCGACCTCGCCTACGTGCGCGACGTGCACCGCATCTGCCGCGTGCTCCGGCCCGACCTCGTGCTGGCCTACACCCACAAGCTCACGCTGTTGGTGCCGCCTGCGGCCCGGGCGGCCGGGGTGCGGCGGGTCCACGGCATGGTCACGGGGATGGGCCCGGCCCACCTGCGGGGCGGTCCGCGTCAGGAGCTCACGCGCCAGGCCTTCCACGCCACGCTGCGTGCGGCGTCGGCGGCGCTCGACTCGATGATCGTGCTCAACCGCGACAACCTGGACGACGTCCGTCGGCTCGCGCTCGCCCCGTTCTGCACGCCCTGGCTCATGGACGGGGAGGGCGTCGACACCGAGGCGTTCGACGCGCCGGCGCCGCGGCCCGAGGCCGGCCGGGTCACGTTCCTGATGGTCGCGCGACTGGTCCGCTACAAGGGCGTCGAGGTGTTCGCCCAGGCCGCACGCCGGGTCAAGGCGCAGTACCCGCACGCCCGCTTCGTGCTCGTCGGTGGCGTCGATCCCAACCACCCCGACGCCGTCCCGGAGGCTACCCTCCAGTCCTGGCGCGACGAGGGGATCGTCGAGCTGCCGGGCTTCGTGTCCGACATGGCGCGGGTCTACGCCGACGCCGACGTGTTCGTGCTGCCGAGCGACGAGACCGAGGGCCTGCCGATGTCGATCATGGAGGCGATGGCGATGCGCCGCCCGATCCTCACCACGGCGGTGCCGGGCAACCGGGAGACGGTGGAGGACGGCGTGAACGGCTGGCGCTTCGCCAAGGGCGACGTCGCGGGCCTCGCCGGCCACATGCAGGCGCTGCTCGCCGCGCCGGAGCGGGTCACGGCGATGGGGGAGGCCTCCCGCGATCGGTGCGTGCGCCGCTTCGACCATCGCGTGGTCAACGCCGCGCTGCTCGACCACCTCGGGTTGTGATCGTGTAGGCTGCGGGGCCCTCCCGGGAGCCACACCCCATGCGCCACCTCCTCCCCCTCGTCCTGCTCGGTGCGTGCGCCGAGCCCACGGTCCCCGACGTCGACGATCCCGGCGATCCCACCGCGGACCCCATTGAGGCCTACGATCCGCTGACCTACGTCGACCCGTTCATCGCGACGGGAGGGCAGGGGGCCGAGATCGCCAATGTGAACCCGGGGGCCACGATGCCGCTGGGCATGACGCAGGTGGGGCCCGACACGCGGCTGGACTGGGGAGCGCCGCTGTTCTACCACTGCGCCGGCTACTGGTACGAGGACGACTACCTCCGCGGCTTCGGTGCCACCCACGCCCACGGCATGGGGGTGCCCGACTACGGCACGCTGGGCTTCCTGCCGCGCGACGGGTGGGACGACGCGTACACGGTCGAGTCCGGCCGCATGGCGCCGTTCTCCCACGCCGACGAGGTGGCCACCCCTGGCTACTACGCGGTCACGCTCGGCGACGACGGCACGCGGGTGGAGATCGCGGCCACCACCCACGGCGGGCATAGCCGGCTCACGTTCGCCGCCGGCGCCGATCCGGTCGTGGTCTGGGACCTCGGCTACGTGGCCCCGAGCGGTCGCGTCGACGAGGCGTGGGCCACGTGGGCGCCGGACGACCCCGACCTCGAGATCTTCCAGCGCGCGCTGGGCTCGTACTCCGAGCGCTTCGGCGGGCTGATGCAGTACGCCGCCGTCCGGTTCGACCCTGCGCCGATCGGCGGCGGGGGCTGGGAGGACCCGGACGCCCCCCAGGACGGGCTCACCCACGTCGAGGGGGGCACCTCCGGCGTGTGGCTGCGCTTCCCCGAGGGCACCACCACGGTGCACGTGCGGATGGCGATGTCCTACGTCGGCCATGCCGGCGCGTGGGCCAACCTCGAGGCCGAGCTGCCCGACACCGACTTCGACGCCCGCAAGGCCGAGGCGGAGGACGCGTGGCGGGCGTTGCTGTCGCGGGTGCGCGTGCAGGGCGGCACCGACGACGAGCGCACGATCTTCCACACCGCGCTGTACCACACGCTCATCTTCCCGAGCCGGCAGGACGACGTCGACGGCCGCTACCGGGGCCTCGACCAGCAGATCCACACCGCCGACGGGCCGCAGTACAGCGACCTGTCGATGTGGGACACGTTCCGCACGCTGCACCCCTGGTACACGCTGGCGTGGCCCGAGCTGCAGACCGACGTGCTGCGCAGCCTCGTCCGCATGGTCGTCGACGGCGGCAGCCTGCCGAAGTGGCCGCTGGCGCACGGCTACACCGGCGGCATGGTCGGGGCGCCGGCCACCCAGATCCTCGCGGGCAGCTGGCTCAAGGGCCTGCGCGACTTCGACGTCGACACCGCGTTCGACGCGGCCCTGGAGAACGCGTCCGGGCCCACGCCGAATGCGGGGCGGGGCCACATCGAGGCCTACCTGACCCGCGGCTGGCTCGGCACCGACGAAGAGGGCGGCAGCGTGTCGAAGACGCTGGAGTACGCGTGGAACGACCACAGCCTCGCGCTGTGGGCCGACGCGCTCGGCAGCGATCAGGCGGCTCGTCTGCACGCCCAGGCCGGGAGCTGGCGCAACGTGTGGGACGACGCGGTGGGCTTCAACACCGGCCGCACGGTCGCGGGCGCGTTCGAGTGGACGGGCGACCCGAAGGACTGGGCGAGCTGGTTCGTCGAGGGCAACGCCTGGCACTACGTCTGGTACGTCCCCTACGACGTCCCCGGCATGATCGACCTGCAGCACGGCGGCGATCTCGACGCCTTCGCCGAGCGGCTCACGACGTTCTGGGACGGGGTCTACGCCGAGCCCGAGGACAACTTCCCCGACGACCTGTACTGGCACGGCAACGAGCCCGTGATGCACTACGCGTTCCTCGGCTCGCTCGCCGGGCGCCCGGAGCTCACGGCGGACCCGGCGCGGTGGATCCTCGCCCACCGCTACGCCAACGACCCGGCCGGGCTCGACGGCAACGACGACGCCGGCACGCTGTCGGCCTGGTACCTGTTCGCGTCCATCGGCCTGTTCCCGGTGGCCGGCACGCCCGACTACGCCTGGAGCAGCCCGCTGTTCGAGCGGGTGGAGATCGAGCGCACGCCCACGGACACGCTGGTGATCCGCGCCCCCGGGGCGTCGGACACGGTGCGCTACTTCGACGGCTGGTCGGTCGACGGGCAGGCCCTGGACGGGCCGATGGTCACGCACGATCAGCTGGTCGGCGGGCGGGAGCTGGCGATCGGGCTCTCCGCCACGCGTCCCTGACGGCCGTGTCGGGTCGGTCCGGCGGGGCGGGGGGCCGTCCAGACACCCCTGGGATGTCTCAGGATCTGTTTCAAAATGACACGAACAGGGGAAACACGGCGCGGACCGGTCGGTCCGTCGTGCAGGATGGGCCACACCGTTCGTCAGCCGCCTGTGTGGTGGCTGGGCACGCCTGACGGTGTGGTATACAGGCGCGTTGTCGCCCGACCGTCCCCGGATGGTCGCAGCCGATGGAGATGACCCGGATGACCCCCCGACTCTCACCCAAGCTGGCGCTGCTGGCGGTGCTCCTCGGCGTCCCCGCCGTGGTGGTGCCCACCGAGCAGGCCTGCGCCACCACGTTCGCGCCGATGAGCACCGAGCAGTTCGTCGACGCCTCCACCTACGTGGTGCGCGGCACCGTCAAGGCCGTGTGGACCGAGCTGGTCGACGGCAAGTACGTCTGGACGCGCGCCCGCGTCGAGGTGGCGCACGTCTTCAAGGGCCCCGACACCCCCACCGAGCTCGTCGTCGACAGCCTCGGCGGTGTCCATGGCGACGTCGAGCTCGACGTGTCGCTCGCGGCCCAGTTCTCGGTCGGCGAGGAGGCCATCTTCTTCCTCACCAACTCGGGCAAGGATCTGCAGCGGCTGGTGCCGGTGTCGAAGTTCCTCGGCGTGCGCATCCTGCGCCGCGCCCCCGGCGACACCCGGCTCTACGCCACCACGTTCACCACCGACCGGCTCGAGAAGTTCGACGCGAACTTCATCCCCGCGCCGCCGGCCTCCGAGCGCCACTACATGGACGACCTGGTCCAGAGCATCGAGGACCGCCTCGACGTGGGCTGGGACGGGCAGCCGATCCCCGGCCTGTCCGCCGACCGCCTCGCCCAGATCAACACCCCCGCGTGGAGGCGCCGCTGATGTCGCACGCATCGACCCGCCGCTCCGCGCGGCTCCTTCGCGGCGTCGCCCGCACCGGCCTCGTCGCCGTCGCGGCCATGGCCGTCTCCACCCCGGCGCTGGCCTGGAAGCACCTCGGCCACGTCTGGCTCTACGAGGACATGCCCATCCCGTTCAAGATGGCGGGCGTGGAGTCCTACGGTGGCTTCAACACCGCCGAGCTCGAGGCGCTGCAGGAGCGCGCCTGGCAGTCCTGGCGTGACGGCGCGCCCTGCGCCGAGATGCGTGCCGAGCTCGTCGAGGTCCTGCCTCCCGAGTCCAACATCGGCTACACGAAGGACGGCGTGAACCTGGTCTCCTTCGACGACGTCGCGAACGACCTGACCGAGAGCGGCACGCTGGCGGCGGCGCTCACCTGGCCGAACCGCAACGAGGACGGCCGGCTGATCGGCGGGGAGATGTACTGGCGCGCCATCGAGGGCGACATCATCTTCAACAACGACGTCAGCTTCACCACCGACGCCGAGATCGCCGCCAACAACTGCCGCGGCGGCAACTCGATCGACGCGGTCGCGGCCCACGAGTACGGCCACATCTTCGGCCTGGGCCACTCCTGCGAGCGCGAGGACGTCTGCAACGACAGCTCGCTGCGCAACGCCCTGATGTACTGGCAGGCCGACAACTGCGAGGCCACCGACGTCGCGCCCGACGACGTGCAGAGCCTCAACGCCCTGTACGGTCCCTACGCCTCGTTCGAGTGCTCCCACGAGATCGACCCCACCGACGACAGCACGCAGGCGTTCGGTGTGGTCCCGTTCACGCTCAAGTGCGCCGTCGTCAGCGACAACACCGACCAGATCAACAACGCCACCTGGAACTGGGGTGACGGCACGATCACGCACGACGTCGAGGGCACCCACGAGTACACCGAGCCCGGCAACTACACGGTCAACGTGTGCTTCGACGGCCAGAGCCCGAGCTGCGGTGAGTGGGAGTACTGCTTCCGCCGCAGCGGCTACGTCCGCGCCTGTGGCGTGCCCGAGCCGTCGTTCACCTACGAGCCGGTCGAGGGCCTGTCCTACCGCCTGCTCAACGAGACCGACATCGGCGTCTACGGCTGCATCTTCGACATCCAGTGGGACGTGTTCGCCGGCGACAGCGCCACGGGCGAGCCGATCGACTCGGTCAAGTCGTGGGAGCCGGTGTTCGCGTTCCCCGAGGCCGGCACCTACACGGTCGTGCTGAACATCGGCGGCCCCGCGGGCACCGGTGCCGCCAAGCTCACGTTCGACGTGCGCAACGCCGGCCGCGCCGGTGGCTGCGACCAGTCGGGCGGCGGTGCGGCCGGTCTGCTGGCGCTCGCCGGTCTCGCCCTCGTGGCGCGGCGGCGTCGCCGGGCCTGATCGCGGTCGCACGCGCGCGGCAGCTTGCTGCGCACGAAGGGCCCCGGCGCGTTGGCGTCGGGGCCCTCTGGCTTTCTCGGGTGGCGTCGTCGGCGACTACGTCGTCAGCGCGGCGAGCCACAGGCCGCTGCCCGTCACCAGGGCCACCGACAGGGCGGCGATGAGGCCGTAGAGCAGGGGACGCCAGGGGCCGGCGCGTCGGTCGCGGCTCCATCCGGCGCGCGTGGCGACCGCCCCGGCGGCGGCCGACGTGACCGACAGCGCGGGGACGGCGATCCACCACGTGGGGTCGGCGGTGTCGAGGAGGCCGTTGGCGCCAGCGACGACCACAGCGGCACCGGCGATTGCGGTGACGGCGAACAGCACGAGCAGCGTGGGCACGGCGACGGCGAAGCGACGGGCGCGGTCTCGCGCAGGGCCGTCGACGATGAAGCCGCGTGGCACCTCGGCGTCGCGCAGGGCGAGGGGATGGGTGTCGGTGAGGGTGGACATGGCACCTCCGGGGTGGGGGGAGGGACCCCGGCTCGGGCGCATCGTCGTGGGCGCCGCCGCGTCGGGATCGGGTCTGCATGGATCGTAAGCCTCGGAGTCGCACGTCTCGGGTCATCGGATGTGCGATCCCGTCACGCCTGTCCGAGGATCGGGGTGACGCTGCGCAGGGGTCGTGGCAAGGAGGGCCGGGAGGTGACGATGCGCGACGCGCGCTTCGCCAGCGACAACGCGGCGGGGGTCCACCCCGAGGTGATGGCTGCGATCGTGGAGGCCAACGACGGCGCGGCGCTCGCGTACGGGGCCGATCCGTGGACGGCCCGCGCCGAGGTGGCGATCCGGCGGGTCCTCGACGCGCCCGAAGCCGGCGTGTGGCTGGTGCCGTCGGGCACCGGGGCCAACGTGCTCGCGCTGCGTGCGGTCACCGGGCGCATCGACGGCGTGCTGTGCGCCGACACCGCCCACCTGCACCGCAGCGAGACCGGCGCTCCCGAGCTCACCGCCGGGGTCAAGCTGCTCACCGTGCCGGCCGTCGACGGTCGGCTCACCCCGCGCGCGGTGCGCGCTGCGATCCCGCCTCGGGACGGCGACCACGCCGTGCGCCCGGCCGTGCTGTCGATCACCCAGGCCACCGAGTGGGGCACGGTCTACACGCCCGCCGAGGTCGCAGCGCTGGCCGAGGTCGCCCACGCGCACGGCATGCTGCTGCACGTCGACGGCGCGCGCCTCGCCAACGCGGCGGTGGCGCTCGACACCTCGCTCGCCGCGCTGACCACCCACGCCGGCGTCGACCTCGTCTCGCTCGGCGGCACGAAGAACGGGGCGCTCGCCGCCGAGGCGGTGGTCTTCCTCCGTCCCGGCCTCGGGAAGGGCGCGGGGCGTCACCGCAAGCAGATCACCCAGCTCGTCTCCAAGATGCGCTTCGTCGGTGCCCAGCTCTCCGCGCTGTATGCGGGCGACCTGTGGTGGCGCTGCGCGGCCCACGCCAACCACCAGGCCCAGGCGCTGTCGCGCGCCGTGGTGGCGGTGTCCGGCGTCCGGCTGGCGCTGCCGGTGTCCACCAACGCCGTGTTCGTCGAGCTCCCCGTCGACCTGTGCGCGCCGCTGGCCGAACACTTCGCCTTCGAGCTGTGGGACCCCGCGCGCCGCATCGCGCGGTGGATGACGGCGTGGGACACCACCGAAGGCGACATCCGTCAGCTGGTGGGCACGATGCGCGCGCTGCGCGGCGAGGTCGACGACGAGGAGTAGGCGACGACGTGGGGGGAACGGATGCGGGGCCACGCGCGTTCCGATAGGTCCTGCGACCTCGACGTCGCCTCCCTCGCCGCACCCGGAGTCGTGATGCGCCCCGTCCGCAGCCGACGCTTCCGCCTCGTCGCCGCCGTGGTGGCGTTCCTGGCCCTGGCCGTGGGCACGGTCGCGGCCGCGCACCCGATGTCGCGCGACAAGTGGAGCCTGCGCACGGCGGTCCAGATTGCCGACGGCAAGCTCGACGCCATCGTCGTGCTCGAGGTGCCCTTCGACGTGGTCACCAAGGATCTGAAGGCCGACATGGACGCGGCCCGTGCCGCGCCCGACGCGAGCAAGGCCGCCCAGCAGGTGCTCGACGCCTACACCAAGGCGCACTGGGACCGCCTCGGCAAGGGGCTCACGCTGCAGATCGACGGCAAGAAGGTCGCCGGGTCGTGGAAGCCGCGCGACAACCGGCTCAACGGCAAGGGGGCGGTCACCGGCGGCTTCTTCATGTACATCGTCGAGTTCGTGCCCGACGCCCCGCTGACGCTGGGCACGCCGGTCACCATCACGATCGACGACGCCGGCTACGCCGACGTCGACATGGTCTACTCGGCGATGGTGGTCGCGGGCGACGGCTGGACGGTCGAAGACAACTCCGCCGCGAAGCTCCTGCCCGCCACGCCCTACGACATCAACAACCCGGCCTTCTGGGTCGCGGACCCGGCGCTGCGCCACCTCGCTGCTCGGTTCGCCCGCACCCCATGAGGGCGTGGCTGGCGGGCGTCGTGGTGCTCGCCGCGTGCGACGCACCGCCGCCGCCCGACGTCGACGCGGCCGGCGTCGCGGCCGACTTCGAGGCGCTGCACGCCGCCATCTACGACCTGTACGCGCTGCCGGTCGATCGGGACGCGCTCCACGACCTGCTGGCGCGCGCGTTCGTGGGCGAGGCGCTCACCGACCAGTACGTCGAGCACTGGCGGACGCGGGTGCGCATGGCCGAGGAGGACACCGGGATCCAGGTGCTCGGCGTGACCTACGACGACGTCGTCGTGCTGCCCCGCGCCAGCGTGGACGACCCGCTCCGCGTCGACGCGACGTGGCGGGTCCGCGGCGTGGTGCGTCACCAGGGCCACAAGCACCCCCGGATCAACCGCTACCGGGCGGTCTACACGCTGGTCGACACCGACGCCGGCCTGAGGATCGCCGACACCCACATGAAGGATCTCGCGCGGGTGGCCACCCAGGAACGCGCCGACGCGGTGTTCGGCGACGGCCCCGAGGACGTCGGCGAGGATGGGTTCATGGACCCCCTGGAGATGTTCGAGGGCGGTCTGTTCGACGGCGCGCCCGACGCTGCGACGCCCCCCGAGGCCGCGCCGTGACCGAGCCGCTCGCCGTGCGCCTGGACGAGGTCGGCTTCTCCTATGGCGACGCCGGGTTCCGCCTCACGCTGCCGGCGTGGCAGGTGGCCCGCGGCGCGCGCGTGGGCGTGGTGGGCCCATCGGGCTGCGGCAAGTCCACGCTGCTGGGCCTCGTGGCCGGCGAACTGGTGCCCGACACCGGCGCCGTCGAGGTCGCGGGCACCCGCATCGATCAGCTCGACGACGGCGGCCGACGCGCGTGGCGCGTGCGGAACGTGGGCCTGGTGTTCCAGGACTTCCCGCTCGTCGACTACCTCGACGCCGTGCACAACGTGGTGCTGCCCTACCGGTTGCACGGGGCGCTGCGGCTCGACGCGGCGGTGTGGGACCGGGCCGCCCGCCTCCTGGACGAGCTCGGCCTGGCGGGCAAGCACGGGCGGCTGCCCGCGCGGCTGTCGCAGGGCGAGCGCCAGCGGGTCGCGATCGCGCGCGCGCTCGTCACCGAGCCCTCGCTCCTCCTGGCCGACGAGCCCACCACGGGGCTCGACGCCGCCAACGCCGACGCGGTGATGGCGCTGCTCGCCCAGGCCGTCGCCGCCCGTGGGATGACGCTGGTGATGGTCACCCACGACCACCGCCTCGAAGGCCGCTTCGACGACGTGCTGCACCTGTCCGGCGGTGCGCCGTGAGCCGCCATCCCTGGGTGCTCGCGCTGCGCTACCTCGCCGCGTCGCCGGGACGCACCCTGGTGATGGTGGTGGGGCTCGGCGTGGCGCTGTTCCTGCCGGCGTTCACCGTGGTGGTGGGGCGCCTCGCCCAGGACCGGCTGCTCGATCGGGCCGAGGCGACCCCGCTGGTGGTGGGCCACACCGGCAACGAGTTCGACCTCGTGATGGCGAGCCTGTACTTCCACGGCGACATCGGGGACGGCCTCACCTACGACGTGCTCGACGCGCTCACGCCGTACGGCACCGCCGTGCCGCTCCATCTCGGGTACACCGCCGGCGGCGCGCCCATCGTGGGCACCTCCCTCGACTACTTCGACGAGCGCGGCCTGGTCGTGGCCGAGGGACGCCACCCGGCGGTGCTCGGCGAGGTGGTGGTCGGCAGCCAGGTGGCGGCCGACGCCCACCTGCGCCCGGGCGACACGCTCCGCTCCGACCAGAAGAACCTGTACGACCTCGCCGGCGCCTACCCGCTGCTGCTCCACGTGGTCGGCGTGCTCGCCCCCACCGGCACGCCCGACGACACGGCCCTGTTCTGCGACATCAAGACCACCTGGGTGCTCGACGGGCTGCTGCACGGCCACGAGACCGTGACCCAGCGCAACGCCGTGGCCGGCGTCGACGACAACCTGGAGGCGAGCCTCGGGCTGTTCCTGTTCACCGAGATCACGTCGGAGAACCTGCCCACCTTCCACCTGCACGGCGACGCCTCGGTGTGGCCGGTGTCGTCGGTGCTCGTGTGGCCGCGCGACGCCCGCGCCCACGACGAGGTGCTGGGCGATCTCGCCGTCGACGAGGTCCGTCAGGCTGTGCGCCCGGTGCAGGTGGTGCGCACCATCCTGGGCATCGTCCTGCGGATCCAGGAGCTGCTCGCGAGCTGGGTGGTGCTGGTGGCGGTGTCGACGTCGCTGTTCGTGGGCCTGGTGGTGTCGCTGTCGCTGCGGCTCCGCCAGGGCGAGATCACGTTGATGCGACGCATCGGCGCCAGCCGCGGCACGGTGGTCGCGATGCTCGGCGTCGAGGCCGTGCTGCTGCTGGTCGGCGCTACCGCGGTGGCGGTGGGCCTGACGATCGCGGGCCGGGCCGTCCTGGCGGCCGCCGTCGGCCTGTGAGCACCCGGCCCTGCGGACCGGCGTGGCCTACATCCCGGTGACGGCGCCCTGGGGCCACGCGATGCGCGCGTAGGCCTGCTGGCCACCCTCGAGGGTGAACGTGTGGGTGCCGCGCCAGGCCTCCTGGCCCTGGACGTAGACCACGATCTCGACCTCGTGGTCGGACAGGAAGCGCGCGTCGGGGCGATCGAAGACCCGCACCGTGTACACACCCGACGCCGGATCCTCGATGGCGATCACCTCGGGGCCGCCGTCGTTGTCTTCGGCGAGCACGATCGGATCGTCGGTGACGTCGCCGGGGGCGCCCCAGTCGAGCGAGCAGTCGACCGCGTCGCACAGGTTGTCGTTGCCCTGGGTGATCCAGCTGTCGCTCCAGTCCTGGCCGCGGACGAGCATCAGCACCATGTCGTCGTCGGCGTACTGGGTGTGCATCTCGACGTAGATCGCGTCGTCGGGCACCATCTGGAACGACGTGTCGCAGACCTGCGAGGCGGTGCCGCGATCGTTGGTGACCACCAGCGTGGCGGTGTAGGCGCCGACCACGTCGGGCTCGAAGCCGGTGAGGTTGGCCTGACCGACCGGCAGGCGGGCGTCGGACGTGTCGGGCTTGACCAGCAGCTGCCAGCGGTAGTTGATCAGCGGGATGTTGTCGGGGTCGTAGCTGTTCTCACCGACGAGCGTGACCAGGTCGCCGGGGCGCGCGGGGCTGGGCCGGGCCTGGCACACGGCGATGGGCGGCTGGGTGTCGTCGGGGGCGTCGGGCGCGCTCGGATCGGTGTCGTCACCGTTGCCGACGGAGTGGATCGTGGCCTCGTAGCCGCAGCCCGCCGCCCACCCCGCGAGGAGGGCGCTGAGCACGATGCGCGAAGGCTGGGACGTCGACGGGAGGGTGGATCGCATCTGGGCTCGCTCCGGAGTTCCCCTGAGGGGCCGTATATAGCCGCGGCCGACCCCGGCTGAGAAGCGGGATCCGCGGCGGGTGCGACAGGATCGGGCCCGCGATAGCCCCGCAGGTCTGCGGACCTCTGCATGCAGGCCGCGCGGAGGTACGGGTGACGGATCCAGCGACCGACCGTGCCGTGCTCACCCGGGCACGCCGGGTGGTGGTCAAGGTGGGCACGGGCGTGGTCGCGCGGGCCGACGGACGGCTCGCGCTTGGCCGGATGGGCGCGCTCGTCGAGCAGATCCGGGCCCTGCAGGACGACGGCCGCGAGGTGCTCCTCGTCTCGTCCGGTGCGGTGGGCCTGGGGGCCGAGCGCCTGGGGCTGGAGCGACGGCCCCAGTCGATCGTCGACCGGCAGGCGTGCGCTGCGGCGGGCCAGAGCAGCCTCATGGCGTTCTACGACAGCCTCTTCGGTCGGCTCGGCGGGCGGTGCGCCCAGGTGCTGCTCACCGAGGACGACTTCCAGGTGCGTCACCGCTACGTCCACCTCGCCGCCACGCTGTCCCGCCTGCTCGCGCTGGGCGTGGTGCCGGTGATCAACGAGAACGACACGGTGTCGACCGTGGAGCTTGCGCTCACCGGGCCCACCGTGTTCGGGGACAACGACCGCCTGTCGGCGCTGGTGGCCTCCGGTCTGGCCGCCGACCTGCTCGTGCTGCTCACCGACGTCGACGGCGTCTACGATCGGCCACCCACCGAGCCCGGCGCCGCGCGCGTGTCGACGTGGCAGGGCGCTCCCGTGCGCCTGGGCAGCGGATCGTCGCTCGGGCGGGGCGGCATGGGCGCCAAGCTCACCGCCGCCCAGGTCGGCGCCTCGGCGGGGGTCCACGTCGTCGTCGCCGGCGGGACGTCCCCCGACGTGCTGCCGCGCATCCTCGCGGGCCACGACGTCGGCACGTGGTTCCCCGCCACCGACCGCCCCAGCAGCAAGCGGCGCTGGCTGGCGCTGGCCACCGCACCCGCGGGGCGGCTCGTGGTCAACGCCGGGGCGCGCCAGGCGCTGGTGGGCGGCAAGGCGAGCCTGCTGCAGCCGGGCGTGGTCGCCGTCGACGGCGACTTCGAGGCAGGTGCCATCGTCAGCATCTGCGCCGAGGACGGCACCGAGGTGGCGCGCGGCCGTTGCGACCGCGACGCCGACGCGCTGCGCGCCGACCTGGCGGGGGGCGTGTCGGGCCGCGGCAAGGCGCTCGTCCACCGCGACCAGGTGGTGATCCTGGCCCACGAGCCCGCCGACGCGGAGGAGACGCCATGACGTCGGACGCCCACGACCCCGCCGCCACCTCCCGCGCCCAGGCCCGGGCGGCCCGCGCCGCCGCGCGCACGCTGGCGGGGCTCGACAGCGACGCCCGGGTGGCGGTGCTGCACCGTGTGGCCCAGGCGCTCGTCGATCAGGCCGACGTCGTGCTCGCCGCCAACGCCGAGGACGTCGCCGCGGCCGCACCGCTGGTGGCGAGCGGGAAGCTGTCGGCGTCCGCGGCGGCGCGGCTGGTGCTCACGCCCGGCAAGCTCGCCACGCTCGCGGCCGGGATCCGCGACATCGCCGCCCAGCCCGAGCCCATCGGGCGCACGCTGCGGCACACCGAGCTCGCCGACGGCCTCGACCTCCGCCAGGTGACGTCGCCGCTGGGCGTGGTGCTGGTGATCTTCGAGTCGCGCCCCGACGCCCTGCCCCAGATCGCCGCGCTGGCCCTGCGCAGCGGCAACGGCCTGCTGCTCAAGGGCGGGTCGGAGGCGGCGCGCTCGAACGCCGTGTTGCACGGCGTGATCACGGACGCGCTCGCGCCCGACGTCCCCGGCGCAGCGATCGGGCTCGTCACCAGCCGGGCGGCGATCGCCGATCTGCTCGCCCTCGACGACGTGATCGACCTCGTCATCCCCCGCGGATCCAACGCGCTCGTGCGCCACATCCAGGACCACACGCGCATCCCCGTGCTCGGGCACGCCGACGGCGTGTGCCACGTCTACGTGGACGTCGCCGCCGACCCGGCGATGGCGGCGCGCGTCGTGCGCGACAGCAAGGTGGACTACCCGGCCGCCTGCAACGCGATGGAGACGCTGCTCGTGCACCGCAGCTGGCACGCCGACGGGCGCATGACCACGCTGCTCGGCGCCCTGCACGACGTGGCGCTGCACGCGCACCCCGACCAGACCGAGCTGCTCGGGCTGCCGCCAGCTCCCGCGCTGCACCACGAGTACGGCGACCTCGCCTGCACGGTGGCCGTGGTGGACGACGTCGACGCCGCGATCGCCCACGTCCACGCCCACGGGTCCGGTCACACCGAGGCGATCGTCACCGACGACGCCGCGACCGCGCAGCGCTTCCTCGACGGAGTCGACAGCGCCTGCGTGTTCCACAACGCCTCCACCCGCTTCGCCGACGGCTACCGCTTCGGCCTCGGCGCCGAGGTGGGCATCTCCACCAGCCGCATCCACGCCCGCGGCCCGGTGGGCGTGGGCGGCCTGCTCACTACGCGCTGGTTGCTGCGGGGTCACGGTCAGACCGTCGCCGACACCAAGGACGGCACGGTGGCGTTCACCCACCGCACGCTGCCGCGGTGATCCCGCCCACCCCAGGGCGTGCGTTGTCCGGCCGTGGACAGGACGTGCGCGACGTCCTGGTCTGCGCGGGTGAGGGGAGCGGGGTCTGGAGGACGCCATGACGATCACGCGACGCCGCTTCGTGGAGGGCACGGCCGCCGTGCTCGCGTACCTGGGCCTGGGGGGCACCTCGGCCTGCGCGCCCGCGTCGTCGACGGGTGGGGACGACACCGACCCGGCCGGCGGGGACACCACCGACACGACGGACACCACCGACACGACGGACACCACCGACACGACGGACACCACCGACACGGTCGACACCGTCGACACCACGCCGCAGGACACCGCGGTGCCCGACCGGCTCGTGCTGCGCTTCGACGAGCACCCCGAGCTCGCGAGCGACGGCGGGTCGCTGTACACGACCGGCCCCGGCGGCGAGCGGCTGATCGTCGTGCGCACGTCGGCCACGGAGGCCATCGCGCTGTCGAAGGTGTGCACGCACCGCGGCTGCACCGTGCAGTACCGCGCCGACCGCAGCGACCTGCGCTGCCCCTGCCACGGCGCCACCTTCGCCCTCGACGGACACGTCACCGGCGGCCCCGCAGGGCGCCCGCTCGCGAGCTACCCGGCCACCGTCCTCGCCGACCGGATCGTCGTGGACTTCTCGGGCTGATCGTCGGCCCGGCACCCGCCGCCCCGTGCGATTACGAGGCGGCCGGTCCCGGAGCGTGCATGGACGACCGCACCCCCCCGACCCCGGACGGGGCGCTGCATCCTGCGTCACCGTGGTGGTTCGCCGCCTCGGCCGTGGCGCTGGTGGCGACGTGGATGGGGTTGGCCTGGCAGCGCTTCCCGCTGGTCAACCACGACGTCGCCGCGGTCACGGGCGTGTCGATCCGGATGCTCGACGGCGAGCGGCTCTACACCGACCTGCCCCAGCCCAACCCGCCGCTGGTGTTCGTCATGCAGGAGCTGCCCGTGGCGCTCGCCCGGGCGCTGGGCGTGCCGCTGCTGCCCACCGTGCTGGTGTTCCTCACCGCCTGCGTGCTCGGCTGCTGGGCGCTCACCGTGGCCGTGAGCCGGGCGGTGCAGCTGCCGGGCGATGCCGGCGCCCGTCACCTCGTGCTCCTCGGGCTGCTGGTGCTGCTGACCGCGTTCACCGGCTACGACATGGGCCAGCGGGAGCACCTGATCATCGCGTCGATGGCGCCGCTCCTGTGGGCGCAGGCGGGGGCCGTGGCCGGGCGACCGCTGGGGCGCGGGCTGGGGCTCGCGGTGGGCGTGGTGGCGGGCCTCGGGCTGGCGATCAAGCCCTTCTACCCCCCGGTGTGGGTGCTCCTCGAGCTGTGGGTGCTCGCGCGCACCCGCCGGTGGCGCGCCCTCCTGCGCCCCGAGAACGTCGGCGTGGTCGGCGTGCTCGCCGTCTACGGCGTGTGGGTGATCGGCTTCACCGGCTACCTCGACAACCTCCCGCTCTGGCTCGACAGCTACACCCCCTACGGCGCGCTGGGCATGCCGTTCCAGGCGGTGGTCAACGCCACGCACCCGTGGACGCTCGTCGGCGTCCTCGCGGCCTGGGCCGTCCTGAGGCTCGCGCTCCGCCTGCCGGGCGTGCGCCCGCTGGACGAGGCCGTCGCGCTCACGATCGTGCCGTTCGCCGCGGCGGTCGTGGTGCAGGGCAAGGGCTTTGCCTACCAGGCGCTGCCTGCGTTCGTGGCGGCCGGCTGGCTGGTGGTGCTGCTCGTGGTGGGCACGCTCGGGCGCTGGCGGCCGCTGGCCCCGCTGTCGTGGGTGGCGCTGCTCGCCCTGGCCTGGCCGGTCTACGACGGGGACGACGCCAACGCCTGGCGCCACGGCGGCGTGCTCTGGCCGGGCACCTACCCGTGCATCCCGCAGGCCGACCGCAAGCAGGCCCGATCCGACAACCGCTGCGACGTGCGGGCCGTGGTGGCCCAGGTCGACGCCCTCACCGAGCCCGGCGACGCCATCGCCTGGGTGAGCCCCACCGTGCTGCAGGCCGGCTACGTGCAGACGATGGTGCCGGTGCGCGACGTGGTGCGGGTGACGCCGATGCTGCTGCCCGACCTGTACACGCGCGCCGAGCGCCGCGCCGATCCGTTCCCCTACCACGACGACAGCACGCGCCCGGCGGCCGAGGCGCGCGTGATGACGGGGCTGGCCGACGACCTGCTGCGCACCGACCCCGTGCTGGTCGTGTTCGACGTGCGGCGCAACCTGCGCGGCTTCGACCGCACGGTGTTCTCGCTCGTCACCTTCGCCCGGCAGGATCCACGCACCGCGACGCTGCTCGACACCCGCTACACCGAGGTCGACGACGTCAGCGGGGAGGGGACGCTTCGGTGGTTCCTGCGCAACGACCGCGTGGCCGCCGCGCCGTGAGCGGGCTCAGGCCCACCGGAGCGCGCGCGTCTTGACCAGCGCCCAGGCGGCCGCGCCGGGTTCGAGGCCCAGCGTGGTCACCGAGCCCGGGGTGACGTCGACCACGAGCGTGGCGGCGCCGACCGCCAGCGTCACGGCGGCCACACCATCCTGCACGGCGACGGCGCGGACGGTGCCCGCCAGGACGTTGCGCGCCGACGTGCGGCCCGGAGGGTCGACGGCGAGGATCACCTCCTGCGGGGCGAGCAGCACCCGTCCCGCGCCGCGTCGGGCGACGTCGTCGGGGACGGGCAGCGGCAGCGCCAGCGCCACGTCGCCCCAGCGCCCCGACGCCGTGCCGCGCCCGGCGTGCACCATGACGTCGCACACCGCGAGCACGTTGTGCAGGCCCGCCGCGCGCGCCGCGAGCCCACCCGCGTCGCCGAGCAGGGCCGCCGGGGGGCCGTCCGCCACCACGCGCCCGCCGTCGAGGACCACGACGCGATCGGCGACGGCGAGCACCTCCTCGGCGTGGTGGGACACCCACAGCGTCGGCACGCCCGCGGCCTGCACCGCGGCACGGAGGCGCGGCAGGAGCGCGGCGCGGCGCGCCGGGTCGAGGCCCACCAGCGGCTCGTCGAGGGCCAGCACGCGCGGGGCTGCGAGCAGCGTGCGGGCCAGCGCCACCCGACGCAGCTCGCCGCCCGACAGGGTCCGCGGGCGACGAGCGAGGAGGTCGCCCAGGTCGAGCGCCTCGACCCACCGCGCCGTGTCCGCGCCCGGCGCCGCCCCGTAGGCGAGGTTGGCCGCGACCGTGAGGTGGGGGAACACCCGCGCGTCCTGGAACAGCACGCCGACGCGCCGCGCGTGCGTCGGCAGCCCGTGCAGCGCCTCGCCGTCCACGGTGACGGTGCCGTGGGCCGGCACGAGGCCGGCGAGCGCCAGCAGCAGGGTCGTCTTGCCCGCGCCGCTCGGACCCACCAGGCCGACGACGCCGTCGATGTCGGCGATCGCGGCGTGCAGGGCGTGCGCGCCGCGCCGGACCGCGAGGTCGAACGACAGGCTCACGCCGTCCCCACCCGCCGCGCCACCGCGCGGGCCAGCACCTCGGCGAGCGCGAGCGCGCCGAGGGACAGCACCAGGGACCACGCCGCCCACCGCGCCGCCTCGGCCTCGCCGCCCGGGGTCTGCAGGGCCGTGAACAGGGCGAGCGGCAGCGTGCGCGTGGTGCCGGGCAGGTTGCCGGCGACGAGGATGGTCGCGCCGAACTCGCCGAGCGCGCGGGCGAAGGCGAGCAGCGCGCCGGTGACCACGCCGGGCAGCGCGAGCGGCAGCGTCACGGTGCGCAGCACGCGCCAGGGGGACGCACCGAGCGTGGCGGCGGCCTGCTCCAGCCCGGGGTCGACGGCCTCGACGGCGAGCTGCACGGCGCGCACGTACAGCGGCAGGCCGACGACCGCGCCGGCGACGACGGCGGCCGCGGTGGTGAACGGCAGGCGCAGGGCCGCGAGCGGGCCGTGAGCACCGAACAGCTGCAGCAGCACCCAGCCGGTGACCACCGGCGGCAGCACCAGCGGCGCCAGCACCACGGCCTGCACCGCCAGCCGCAGGCCGCCTCGGCGCCGCGCGAGCCACGTGCCGAGCGCCACCGCCGGCACGGTGGCGGCCAGCGTCGCCAGCGACGCCACCGTCAGCGACAGCAACACGGGGTTCACGACGGCCTCACGCGCGGCTCACGGGGGCCCGAAGCCATGGGCCGCCCAGACGGCCCGCGCCGCGGGGCCGGTGAGGTGGTCGAACAGGGCGACGGCCGCGGGGTCGAGCAGGACGGCGTCGTAGCGGATGACGGGCTGCACCGCGTCCGGGAGCGGCGCGCCGGCGCTGACGCCCGCGGCGGTGGCGTCGGTGGCGTACAGCACGCCCACCGGGCAGGTCCCCGCGGCGATCGCGGCGGCGCCTGCGCGGGCGTCGAGGGCGGGGCGCACGCGACCTTCGACGGCCGGCCACCGGCCCCACGCGGTGAGCGCCTCGCGGGCGTAGCGCCCGACGGGCACGTGGCTCGGGTCGCCGAGCACCACGCACGCGGCCCGGTCGAGGTCGTCGACGGTGGGGTGGGTGCCGGCCGGGCCCACGAGCACCAGGCGGTTGCTGGCCACCGGGCGCACCTGCCGGGCCAGCCCGGACGCCTCCAGGGCCGCCGTCCAGTCCGGGTGGGCCGAGATCAGCACCGCGCCGCCCGCGCCGGCCTGCACCTGCTGGACGAGCGTGGACGTGCTGCCGGCGTCGACGATCGGGCGCGGGTCGAGGTCGGCGACCAGGGCCTCGACCACCGCCCGGGTGCTCGCCGCCGCGTGGATCACCGGGGCCTGGGGACGCCCGCAGGCGATCGCCACGACGGCGACGACGGCGAGAAGGCTTCGGAACAGCATGGGCCGGACGATACCACCGCCCACGGGGGTGGGATAGGGTCGCCCCCACGCATCCAGACGCCTCGGGGAAGGCGGGAGGTCCCATGGACATCGCTCAGATCGCTGACCTGCTCGGAGACGACGCGTCGCTCCTCGAGCACCGCTGCACCACCGTCGACAAGGGGCAGCTGCACCTGCCGGGCCCGGACTTCGTCAGCCGCGTGTTCTCGGCCAACGACCGCAAGCCCGCGGTGGGCGTGAACCTGCAGCGCATGTACGACCACGGCCGCCTCGGGGGCACGGGCTACCTGTCGATCCTGCCGGTCGACCAGGGCATCGAGCACTCCGCCGGCGCGTCCTTCGCGCCCAACCCCACGATGTTCGACCCGGCCTCGATCTGCGAGCTGGCGATCGAGGGCGGCTGCAACGCGGTCGCCTCCACGTTCGGCGTGCTGCGCTCCGTCGCTCGGGCCTACGCCCACCGCATCCCGTTCGTCGCCAAGGTCAACCACAGCGAGCTGCTGTCCTACCCCAACACCTACGACCAGGTGCCGTTCGGCAGCGTGCAGCAGGCGTTCGACATGGGCTGCGCCGGCATCGGCGCCACGGTCTACTGGGGCAGCGCCGAGAGCCGTCGCCAGCTCCAGGAGATCGCGGCGATGTTCGAGGAGGCCCACGAGCTCGGCATGTTCACGATCCTGTGGTGCTACGTGCGCAACGACGCCTTCAAGAAGGGCACCACGGCCGACCACCACACGGCGGCCGACCTGTCGTCGCAGGCGATCCACCTCGGTGTCACGATCGGCGCCGACATCGTCAAGCAGAAGCTGCCCACCCACAACGGCGGCTACACCGACCCGGCGCTGGGCAAGTGGGGCAAGACCCACCCCGCGGTCTACGACACCCTCACCACCGCCAACCTCATCGACCTGACGCGCTACCAGCTGGTCAACGCCTACATGGGTCGTGCGGGCCTGATCAACTCCGGCGGCGAGAGCGGCAAGAACGATCTCGCGGCCGCCGTCAAGACGGCGGTCATCAACAAGCGCGCCGGCGGCATGGGGCTCATCCTCGGGCGCAAGGCGTTCCAGAAGCCGATGAAGGACGGCGTGGCCATCCTCCACGCGGTGCAGGACGTCTACCTGTCCAAGGACGTCACCGTCGCATGACCCCCGAGGCGCGTCGGCAGGCGTTCCGGGAGCACGCGGCGCGCCTGACGCGCATCGACGTCCCGGTCTACGACACGTTCGGCCGTGACCCCCTCGAGCCCATCGTGGGGGGCGGTCCTGCGCACGCGCGCATCTGCCTGTTCGGGCGTGACCCGGGCCGCACCGAGGTCGAGCTCGGGATGCCGTTCGTGGGCGCGGGCGGGCAGAAGATCCGCACGGGCCTTCACCAGCACCTGTTCGGTGGTCCGCCCGTCGACGCGCAGGCCGCGATCGAGGTGGGCCGCTTCGGCTTCTGGGCCAACACCGTGCCTTACAAGCCTGTCGGCAACAAGGTGTGGTCGGTGGCCGACCGGCGCCGGTTCGCGCCGCTGGTGGCCGACCTGCTGCTGCACGACTGGCAGGGCACCGACGTGCTCGCGTTCGGGCGCGTGGCCTACGACTGGTTCGGCAGGGACGCGGTGAGCAAGGCTGCGCTGGCCGACCACTGGGCGCGCGACGATCGCTTCGAGGCGGGGGTGACGGTCACGCTGCGCGGCGACGACGGCGCCTCACGGGTGCTCACGGTCCATCCGGTGCCCCACCCGTCGCCGCTGAACGCCACCTGGGCGCCGCACTTCGCGCGGCTGCTCGCCGGCCGGCTCGCGGCGATCGGGATCACCGCCGAGCACTGGACGGTGTGACCGGCGACCGGTTGGCGGGTGGTGCCCGCGCCGTCGGCGTGTGACCTGCACCGGGTACGACGAGGTGGACGGATGCTGCTGGCCTGGTTGCTCTCGACGGCGCTCGCGCAGGACTGCACGACGGTGCACGCGCGCGATCTGCTCGACGTGCCGGCCCCTGCCGTGCTGGTGCTCGGGGAGCGCCACGGGATGCGCAAGGACCTCGGCCGCGCCACGAAGATCGCCAGGGCGCTCGCGGCGAAGGACGACGTCCGCGTGGCGCTGGAGGCCGTCGACCGTCGCTTCGACGCCGCGCTCGGCGCCTACGCCCACGGCGTGCTCGACGCCGACGATCTCGAGCGCAAGCTCGACTTCCCCGCCACCTGGGGCTTTCCCTACCGGGTCTACGCGCCGCTGGTGCGCGCGAGCGCGTTCGGCGCCGAGGTCGTCGGGGTGGGCCTGAAGCTCGGTCCCAAGCCCGACGACGTCTCGCTGCCCGTGCCGCCCCGCTACATCGACCTGCTGCGGCCGGCGATGGGCGACCACGAGATCCCGCTCGGCATGGAGCAGGACTTCGTGCAGGCGATGGCGTGGCGCGACTACGGCCTGGCGAGCAAGGCGCTGCAGGGCTGGGACGGCAAGGGCTACCTCGTGCTCGTCGTCGGCCGCGGCCACGTGGAGGGGGGCAAGGGCGTGGCGTGGCAGGCCAGCCGCCTGACCGACGTGCCGGTCCACAGCTTCGTGCTCGCCGCCACGCCCGACATGCCCTGCTACGCCGGAGACCAGGTGTGGCGCTGATCGTGGCCCTGTGGGCGGCGCTGTCCGGGTGCACGCTCGGCGGCCTGGCGTCGACGATCCCCGTCGAGGACGCGCCCCACACCGTGGTGCGCGGCGAGGGCTGGGCGGTGCGGGTCGCGGAGGGGGCCCGCGTGACGGCCACGCCGCGCGACCTGTCCGTCGACGCCCCGGACGGCTCCCGGTGGTTCGACGTGCGCACGGTGGATGCCGATCCGCCGCGACCCGCGGTCGCGCTGGCGACGGGATGGGGAGAGCGGCAGTGTGAGCCGCTCCAGTGGGACCTGCCCGCCGAGCCCGTCGAGGGCGTGTGGACGGCCGGCGGCTTCTGCACGATCGGCTCGCGCCGCTACTGGGTGCTGTCGTCGGTGGAGCGCTTCGACGACCGGGTGCTGCTCACGCAGCTGGTCGCCAACCGCGACGCCATCACCTACGAAGACCTCTGGATCGACTTCCTCGGCACGGCGCTCACGGCGACGGCGGTCGGGGATCCGGCGCCGCTGCTGTCGCCGGACGCCGTGCGGGAGCGCCTGCGGGCGGCCCGTGGCGGCGTGTCGGAGGCCGCCGAGCTCCCGCGCCCGGGCGGGGGCACGTTCTCGCGCGACGTGAGCGAGGCGATGACCGACGTGTGGACGCGGCGGCGCACGTGGTCACCGCCGCGTCAGTTCGCCCCGGACCCCACGGCCGTCGCGCCCGGCCCCGTCACGCCGAGCGACCCGGCAGGCGAGACACCTGCCGGGCCGGAGGGGCACGAGGCCGTCAGCGACTAGCGCCCGCTGTACGCGACGGGGCGCTCGTGGCCGTAGCCGTCGCGGTGGTCGTCGTCGTGACCGCGGCCGCCGTAGCCGTTGCCGCCGCCGGTGGCGGACGCGTAGCGGCTGTCCCGCTCCACGCTGGCGACCTTGATGCCGCCGCGCACCTCGACCACGTGGCGGCTGGCCGCCTCGAACGTCACCGGCGCGTTGTACAGGATGCGTCCGCCGTCCTGGGCGACGGTCACCATCACGCGACCGGCGTCGATGTCCACCTCACGGGTGCTGCGGGGCGGGATGACCGCGACCTCGCGGCCCGCCACGTACACCCGCAGCGGCGTGTGCTCGTAGTTGGTGAACGCCACGTGCGACGACGGGGGCGGCGGCAGCCGGCCGATGTCCTGGATGGCGGAGGTGCCGGCGGCCAGGCGCAGGTCGTAGGTGGAGACCGCGGCCATGCCGTGCAGCGTGTACACCGAGGTCGTCACCCGCGTGAAGCCGGGGACCACGTCGAGGGTGCGGCGCGTGCCGGGCAGCAGCCAGAAGTCGTCGCGCGTGGTCGACAGGTCGACGAGCAGCGGCGCGGGGCCGTCGTTGACCAGGGTCAGGTGCGAGACCGGCGGCAGCACCCGGACGCTCGTGGAGCGGGCCGGCGACAGCGCGAGGCGGCTGTCGAACAGCTCCAGGTTCGTGCCGTGCGTCCGCACGACGACGCTGCGCTGGCCGGGCAGGGTGGAGAAGGTGCGCTCGTCGTTGGCGCGCACGCTGCCGCGCCAGGCACCGTCCACGAAGACGTCGACCTCCAGACCGGAGTCGTTGTCCACGTAGACGCCCGCGGGCGGGGCGGGGTGGGCGGCGAGGGCGGTGGGCGCGCCGAGCACGCCCAGGACCAGCGAGACGGTGGCGAGCTGGTGCTTCATGCTGTCCTCCAGTGTCCTGTTCAAGGACGACCGTGGGACGCCGCACCCGGTCGGACCATTCGACGAGAAAGCAGCGAGCCCCCGCGGCACGGGGCGCGCGGGGGCTCGGGTCGCTTCGCACGGCCTCACGAGAAGGCCGTGGAAACCGGGATCAGCTGCGACTCACAGCCAGCCGGAGATCATCTCGTCGTTGAGCTGGGCCGGGTGGCCGCGCCAGACGATCTTGCCGTCCTTGACCACCGCCGCGGCCGGGACGCCCGAGACGCCGAACAGGGCCGACATCGCGCCGCCCTCCTTGGCGATCGGGTAGGTGATCTTGTTCTCGGAGAGGAACGACTTGACGTCGTCCTCGGTCTTGCCGCGGCTCATCTTGGTGACGCCGACCATGTTCAGGCCCTTGCCGTGCCACTTGGTGTAGGTCTCCTCGAGCTTGGGCACCTCGCGCTTGCAGTGCGGGCACCAGACCTCCCAGAAGACGAGCAGGGTGGCCTTGCCGTTGGCCAGCGTGGTGTCGCCCTGGATCCAGGTGTCGACATCGAGCTTGTCGACCGGCTTGCCCACGATGGACAGCTGCTCGAGCAGGCGATCGGCCGCGGAGATGACCCGCGCGGTGGGGTACTTCTGCTTCAGCTCGTCGATCTTGGCCTTGGCGGTGTCGTTGTCGCCCTTCTGCGAGGCCTCGCTGGCCTCACGGTAGAGGTTCATCGCGGCCTGATCCTCGGGGCTGCCCGCGGGCGTGGCCGGGGTGGCCGGCTTGGCGGCAGCGGCCGGCGCGGCGGCGGGAGCGTTCTCGGCCTTCTGCTCGAGCTCGGCGACCTTCTTCTCGAGATCGTCGATGCGCTTGGCGGTGGCGGGATCGGCGCATCCCGCGGAGAGGAGCGCGCCCAGCGCGGCGATGTGCGTGATTCGGAACAAGAGACCCTCCAAGGGATGGCGGGGGAGTCTTACCTTGCCACAGTGACGCTGCAACCCTGATCGTGTCCCGTCGCGTCTGGCCGGTACCGCTGCCGGCAAGGTAAGCAGCCCGTCTCGACCGGAGCATGCGTGATCCTCGTCACCGGCGGAGCCGGCTTCATCGGCGCGCACACCGTCGCCCACCTCGTCGGCGCGGGGCATGCCGTCCGTGTCCTCGACGATCTGTCCACCGGTCGGGCGTCCCGTCTCGACGGCCTCGGGGTCGAGCTCGTCGAGGGCGACGTCACCGACGACGACGCCGTCTCCGACGCGATCGTGGGCGTGAGCCACGTGATCCACCTGGCGGCGCGCGTGAGCGTGCCCGAGTCGGTCGCCGACCCCGCGGCCTACCACGCCACCAACACCGGGGGCCTCCTCACGGTCCTCACGCACGCCCGCGCCGCGGGGGTGGCGCGCGTCGTCTATGCGTCGAGCTGTGCCGTGTACGGCTCGCTGCCGGGCCTGCCGAAGTCCGAGGACGACCCGGTGGCGCCCGAGAGCCCCTACGCGGCCACCAAGCTCGCCAACGAGGCGTACGGGCGTGCCTGGGCGGCGCTGGGCCTGTCCACGGTCGGGCTGCGCTACTTCAACGTGTTCGGCCCGGGCCAGGACCCGCGGGGTCCCTACGGCGCGGTCATCCCCACGTTCGTCAGCCGCGCGCTCGCCGGGCAGCCGCTGGTCATCCACGGTGACGGCACCCAGGGGCGCGACTTCGTGGCCGTCGCCGACGTCGCCCGCGCCAACGCCTGCGCGGCCCTCGCCCCGTCGGGGGCCGGCGTCGACGGCGCGGTCGTCAACATCGGCACCGGCACGATGCTGTCGGTCGGGGCGCTCGCAGCGCGCGTGGCCGACCTCGTGCCCGGCACGACCGTCGTCCACGGACCGGCGCGCGTGGGCGACGTGCACCTGTCCTGCGGTGACGTGCGACGCGCGGCGGAGCGCCTCGGCTGGACGGCCACCGCCGACTTCGACGCCGCCCTCGACGCGACGCTGCGCGCGTTCGGGGCCTGAACACCACGCCGGGCGCCGCGTCAGGTGCGCAGGTGCCGGCGGTACAGGGCCTCGTAGGCCGCGGCGGTGGCGTCGATGTCGAAGCGGTCGAGCACCGTGCGGCGGCTGGCCTCGCCGAGCGCCCGTCGTTCGGTCACCGACAGGCGGGCGACGCGCGCGATGGCGTCCGCGAGCGCGCCGGCGTCGCCCGGTGCCACAGCCTCGCCTCCGGCACCTGCGCGCAGCAGCGTGGGGCCACCGCCGCCCGTGGTGACCAGGAGCGGCAGCCCCGCCGCGGCGGCCTCGAGCAGGGCCATCGGCATCGCCTCCGACAGCGACGGCAGCACGAAGAGGTCGGCACCGGCGAGGCGGTCCGCGACGTCGTCGACGCTGCCCGGCAGGTGCACCCGGTCGCCGAGCCCCAGTTCCGCCACCTGGGCGTCGAGCGCGGCGCGCTCGGGGCCGTCGCCCAGGATCGTGAGCCGCGCGTCGATGCCGCGGTCGCGCAGCGCGGCGACCGCGTCGACCAGGAAGCGCTGCCCCTTGATCGGCACCATCCGCCCCGCGGTGACCACCCGCAGCGGGTCGCCGTCGAGCGGGGCGGTGGGCCGACCGGCCAGCGGCAGGCCGTTGTCGATGGCGACGGCGGGCACGCCCGGGGCGTAGCGGCGCGCGGCGATGTCGGCGACGACGGCGTCGCTGCAGCCGACGATGGCGTCGAGCAGCGGTGCGAGACCCCGCCGCACGTGCGGGAGCCACGGCACCTCGTCGTCGTGCACGGCGTGCTGGGTGTGGACCACCACGGGCACGCCCGCAAGCCGCGCCGACACCGCGCCCCACGACAGCGCCGTGAACAGGTGGGTGTGGACCACGTCGGGCTCCAGCCGCCGCAGCGTGGTGACCAGGCGTGCGAGCACGGTGACGTCGTAGCGGGAGCGCTTGCGCATCGGCCACGTGGCGCGGAGGAGGTCGTCGGGCAGGCGGTCGGCCAGCGGACCGCCGTCCTTGACGGTGACGACGTGGACCTCGTGACCGGCGCGCTGCTGGGCCTCGGCCAGCCAGGTCGCGAAGCGCTCGGCGCCGCCCACCACGAGGCTGGGCACGACCTGGACGATGCGCAGACGGCTCATCGCGCGCTGGCCCCGGCGAGCACCTCGGCGAGGCGGCCGCACATCACCGGCAGGCTGTAGTCGCGCTCGGCCCGGGCCCGGCTCTGGCTGCCCTTGTGCAGCCGGAGCACCTCGTCGCGCCCGAAGCGTGCGACGGCCTCGGTGAGCGCGTCGACGTCGCCGGGCGGACACAGGGCGCCGTTGTCGTCGTCGACCAGCGCTCCGATGCCCTCGACGTGGGTGGACACGATCGGCAGCCCCGCCGCCATCGCCTCGATCATCGACAGCGGCATGCCCTCCCAGTCCGACGTCGACAGGTACAGGTCGGCCGCCATCAGCAGGTCGGGGACGTCGCGACGGGCCACCAGCAGGCGGACCGTGTCGGCCACACCCGCCGCCGCGATGCGGGCGCGCAGGTCGTCTTCGAGCGGGCCGAGGCCGACGATGCCGAAGCGCAGCTCGGGGAGCGTGTCGCGCAGGCGTCGGGCGACCTCGATGAGGTGCCGCTGCTGCTTCTGGTCGGTGAACCGGCCCACGTTGAGCACCACGACCTCGTCCTCGCCGGCGCCCACGAGGGCGCGCGCGCGGGTGCGGGCGTCGAGGCTGCGGGGGTGGAACGGGGCGAGGTCGATGCCGTTGGGGACGACGGTGACCTTGTGGTCGGGCAGGCCGGCGGCCTTCAGGCGGCGCGCGACGTCCTCGCTGACGGCGACGACGGTGTCGGCGACCGCCAGGGGACGCGCGACGAGGCGGTAGCGGTCGGCGGCCCACCCGTGGGCGACGCTGACCACGGGCACCCGCCCAGCGCTGGCCAGGCGGCCCACCCACGCGGTGACCAGCGAGTTGGCGAGGATCACGTCGGGGCGGTGGCGCCGGACGAGGCGCGCGACCCGCAACGCGGCCACGGGCAGTCCGGCGCGCACGTCGGTGAGCGGGGTGGGGTGGTAGGCGACGCCCGGGGCGAGGCGGTCCACCAGCGGACCCGGCGAGGCGGCCACCGCGACCCGGACCCCCTGAGCGGCGAGCCAGCCGGACACGGCGACGACGTAGGCCTCGGCCCCGCCGGTCGTGAGGTGGTTGGTCAGCACGAGCACGGAGGAGGGCAGCTTCACGGGGCTCCCACGGGGCGGGGGACGCAGTCAGGGACGGCGCGGGCGCGTGGTGCGGCGACGCCCGGGCTGGCTCCTCCTAGTCCGGCGCGTGCCGATCGGGCGGCCCCCGCGCTAGATCGCGGCGGGAGGTGCCGGTGCCGAGCGAGCTTCGGATCCTGATCGGGCTGGTCTACATGGCGATCGCCTCGGCGGTCCAGGCCGTGCTGCTCGTGCTGCTCATGCCGTGGCGCAACCTGCGCATCCGGTCCTGCAACTACTGGGGCTGGGTCACCGGTCGGTTCTGCACGTGGCTGTCGGGTTCCCGGGTCTCGTTCGAGGGCTGGGAGCACCTCGACGGGGATCGGCCCGCAATCTACGTGTCCAACCACACGTCGATCCTCGACATCTTCCTCGGCATCTGGCTGGGCCCGGTGGGCGTGGTCGGCGTCGCGAAGAAGGAGGTCGTCTACTACCCGTTCTTCGGACAGCTCTACTGGCTGTCGGGCCACCTGCGCCTCGACCGCGGCGACCACGGCAAGGCGATGGCGGCGATGCGCGAGCTCGAGCGGATCGTCAAGGCCTACCGGCTGTCGATCTGGATGTGGCCGGAGGGCACGCGCTCCAAGGACGGCCGGCTGCGGCCGTTCAAGAAGGGCGTGTGGCACCTGGCGGTGGCCACGGGGCTGCCGGTGGTGCCGGTGGTGGTCGCGGGGGCACAGCGGGTGTGGCCGAAGGGCACCACGCGCCTGCAGTCGGCCGACGTGCACGTGACCATCCTGCCCGCCATCGACACCAGCGGCTGGTCCGCCCGCGACGCCGACGAGGTGGTCGACGAGCTCCACGCCCTGTTCCTGGAGCACCTGCCGGCCGACCAGCACCCGCTGGCGCAGGCTGCGTGAGGTCGCGGGTCAGTAGCCGCGGCCGATGCCGATCACGATGCTGCCGCCGACGTTGAACGTCTGGGCCGTGTAGCGGAGCTTCGGCTCGACGGCGACGAAGAAGCGGCGGGCCACCATCGACCACGGCTGGCTGTAGCCGATGCGCGCCGCGATCATCGGGCCCGGATCGAACCACACGCGCGGCTTGAGCGTCTGGCCGACGTCGACGTTGAGGCCCAGTGTGACGCCCGCGGACGCGCCGACGTAGACGCCCTTGGGGCTGACGTAGTCCCACGTGGCCTGGGGCTCGAAGTTCGTGGCCCACTGGACGACCACCGGCCCTTCGAACGACACGGCGACGGCCGCACCCACGCGGTGGGCGTCGAAGTGGCGGCCCCAGCCGCCGCGGATGCCGAAGCCGCCCCAGTGCGGGTAGGTGGGGAACTGCGGGAGCATGCCGTAGGACGCGGAGAACGCGAAGTCCCACGAGAACCGTGGCGGGATGGCCCTCAGCACCACCGGCGGAGGCGGCGCCTCGTCGTCGAGCACCTGGGCGTGGGCCACGGCGGGGACCACCACCGGTGCCGAGCACAGGGCGAGGCCGGCGGCGACGAGCGGGCGTGCGAGGCGTGGCGCGGAAGCGTTCATGTGGTCTCCATGGCCCGTCGGTCGCCGCATGTCGACGAACGGCAGGGGAGGGCGGACCCGTGCGTTCGGGTGTCGGGACGGTGCGTCGGGCTAGCCGGACCCGCTGCGATCGGCAGGCACAAGTAAGGGAAGTTGTTGCGATCTCGACAGAAGGCGACGCACCGATCCGATGACCTCCCAGGATACGGGTGGCGTGGGAGGGAGATTGCAGTGAACCGGCAGCAGACCACGGTGCGCGATCGGGAGCGTCTCGACGCCTACCTCTCCCCGGACACGGCGGACGTCGCCGAGCAGTCGATGCGGCGCCTCGTGGTGCAGCTCGGCATCGGCCTCGTGGTGGTCGTCGGCATCGTCGGCGCGCTGGCGTGGTTCCTGCGCGACCCGCTCACGGCCGTGTCGCAGACCTTCGTGGCCCGGTTCGGCCTCAAGGGCGTGTTCACCGGCGTGCTGCTCACCGACACCTTCGCGCTCACCCACGAGCCGCTGCTGCTCGCGGCCCACGCCGGCGGGCTGGCGTTCTGGCCGGTGTTCGCCACCGCGTCGGTCGCCTCGGTCACCGCGGGCCCGGTGGGCTGGCTCCTCGGGGCGATCCTCGGGCGTGCGGCCTTCGTGCAGCGCATGTTCGCCCGCTACCGGATCGACAGCTTCCTGCACCGCTACGGGGTCTGGGCCATCGCCGTCGCCGCGATCACGCCGTTTCCGTACTCGGTGGCCACCTGGGCCAGCGGGGCGGCGGGCGTGTCGTTCAAGACCGTGATGCTCGGCTCGCTGTTCCGGGTGCCCAAGGTGCTGTTCTACTTCCTGTTGATCGTCGGGTCCTGGGGGCTCGGCGTCAGCCTCTGAGCCCCCGTCACGATCGGGTGACAGGAAGGGCGCGACGCCGGGACGCTGCGCGGTAGGATGCCGCGCCACCGCCCCGGAGCCCCCATGCGCCGCCTCCTCCCCGTCCTCGCCCTGTCGCTGGTCGTCTCGACAGGCCTGGGTTCGTGCACGAAGGACGCCTCCGACAGCGTCGACACCGACTCCGACACCCCGTCGCCGCTCCTCGACGTCGCCTCCACCGCCACGTGGGCGATCCCCGGGCTCGAGTCGGAGGCCTACATCGCGTTCACGGCGATGGGCGTGCCCTACGTCTACGCCACGTCCAAGGCCGATCTGGGCCGCGTGGTGGGCTTCCAGCTCGCCCGCGATCGCTTCTTCTACATGGATCTGGCGAGCCGGCTCGCGCTCGGCCAGGTCGCCCAGCTGCTCGGCAGCGAGGGCCTGTCCTCCGATCTGGAGCAACGGGGCCTCGCCGCCACCTGGATCGCCGATCGGGTGCTCGGACTGGTCGACGCCGACCCCGACATGGCGGCCTACTTCGACGGCGTGGCGGCCGGCGTGAACGCCTACATCGACCAGGTGATCGCGGGCACGCTCCCGCCGCCCGAGGAGTACGTCAAGTTCGCGCCGTTCCTGGGCGGGGTGGCGCCGTCCGCGCTGCTGGAGCGGTGGGACAGGCGTCGGGTCGTCGGCGGCGTGGTCACCGTGCTCTACCAGTCCGGGTTCGAGACCAAGGACGTCGGTCGTGCCCGCGACGCCAAGCTGCTCGAGCACCTGTTCGACGGCGATCCGGAGCAGGACCTGCGCACCGCCGAGCTGCTCGACGCGTGGGGGCGCGCCGAGCCCGTCTTCGCCCTGGCGCAGGCGCCCGGGTGGGCGGCGAGCCACCCGGCCACCGCCGCCGCGGTCCATCGCCCGTCCCACGTGCCGGTCCAGCTCGACGTGCTGGAGCGCCTGCACGAGCACACCCAGCGCACCGAGGCGCGCCTGGGCCACGACTGGGAGCACGGCTTCGGGTCGAACGCGTGGGTGGTCGCGGGCAGCAAGACCGCCGACGGCCGCACGCTGGTCGCCACCGACGGCCACCTGTCGCTGTCTGTGCCCCCGCTCTTCTACCAGATCGGCATCGACACCGAGCACCTCGGCGGGGGCGACATCCACCAGGTCGGCATGATGACCCCGGCGATGCCGCTGATCTCCACAGGCACCAACGGCCACCTCGCCTTCGGCCAGACCCAGCTGATCGGCGACATCACCGACTGGTACAGCGAGGAGCTGGTCCTCGACGGGGACGGGCTGCCGACGGCGTCGCGGTTCGACGGGGGCGAGCGCGACCTCGTCGCCGTGGAGGAGCGCATCGAGATCGGCGACGTGCCACCGCCGCTCGGCTCAGGTGCCGGCACGTTCACCTTCACCCGCTACACCACCTTCGACGGACGATGGATCACCTCGATCGAGGGCGACGCCCTGGCAGACCCCGAGGACGCGCCCGAGGGGCAGGGGGCGGTGATGCTGCTCGGCGACTGGGTGTCGCCCCGCGACGTCGACGGTGACGGCGTGATCTCGGCCGTCAGCTTCGACTACGCCGGGCTCGACCTGTCCACGATGCCGGTGGTGATCGACGCCTACGCCAAGGCCGACTCCATCGACGCCTTCGCCGAGGCGACCCACGACCTCGTCGCCTACTCGCTCAACCTCGTGGTCGGCGACGACCAGGGGGACATCTACTACTCGGGCTACCAGGCCACGCCCTGCCGCGACTACCTCGAGCGCGACGGCGACGGCGTGTGGACCGAGGGGTCCGACCCCAACCTGCTGCTCGACGGCACGCGCTACGGCGGGTTCACGATCCCCATCGTGGGTGGCAAGGTCAGCTTCGACGACGGCGGCGACCCCTACAAGTGCGTGGTCCCCTACGACGAGTACCCCCACGAGCGGAACCCGGACCGCGGCTTCCTGGTGTCGGCCAACAACGACCCGGGCGGGCTCACGTTCGACGGCAGCCTCACCAACGATCCGCGCTACATCGGTGGGCCGTGGATGGAGGGGTACCGGGCGGCCGAGATCACCAGCCGCCTGAATGACGCCACCGCCGACAGCGGTGCCACCCTCGACGACATGAAGGCCATCCAGGCCGACCACCACTCCGGCATCGGCGAGCAGCTGACGCCCGTCCTGCTCGACGCCATCGACACCATCCGTGGCTGGGCGGAAGGCAAGGTGGTCGGCGGCACGTCGGAGGCCCGGTCCGTGGCGATGTACCAGGCCGACACCGCGCGCATCGGCGAGGCCTACGACCGCCTGTCGACGTGGGCGGGGCGCGGCTACCTCGCCGAGTCCGGGGTCGAGACGTTCTACGACCACCCCACCGACGACATGCGCACCGACGCCGTCGCCACGAGCATCTTCAACGCGTGGATGGGGCGCTACACCGACTACACGGTCGACGACGAGGGCATCCCCGGGCTCGGCTGGCCCACTGGCGACAGCGGTCGGTTCCGGCTGCTGTCGCGGATGCTCGCCGGCCGAGGTGTCCTCAACGCCACGCCGGGCTGGAACCCCGACACGCAGGAGTCCATCTTCTTCGACATCAAGTCCACGCCGGAGCTGGAGCGCAGCGAGGAGGTGGCGATCCGCGCGCTCGTCGAAGCCCTGGACTACCTCACGAGCGATCCCACCGGCCCTGGCGTCGGCGGCTACGGCACCGACGACATGGACGCCTGGCTGTGGGGGCTGCGCCACACCACTAAGATGTCGAGCCTCGTCGGCGAGTTCCTCGACACCGACAACGCCGTGTTCGCGTCCCTCCTCAAGCCGTTCAACATCACCCCCGAGGTGCTGCCGCTGGCCGAGGGCATGGCGTCCGACGACCCGCGCAAGGACCTGCCGGGCTTCCCCCGCCACTCCGACAACCTCTGCGTCGACGCCGCCAACTCGGGCACCAACGGCCTGACCTACAGCAACGGCTCGGGCAGCGTGTGGCGCCTCGTGGTCGCCCTCGGCGGCGACGGGGGCTTCGAGGCGTACAACGTCATCCCCGGCGGCCAGTCGGGCCTGCCCGACTCGCCCCACTTCGCCGACCAGGCCACGCTGTGGCTCGCCAACGAGTACCTGCCCGTCTACCTCGACGTGGCCGACGTGGCCGGGCACGCCGAGTACCGCGAGACCTTCACGCCGTAGGCGCCGTGGCGCGGGCCATCGCGTGGTGCAGCAGGGCGTGGAAGGCCGCCACGCTCTGCTCGTGCACGGTCGAGAGCGGACCCGGGTCGACCGCGCCGCTCGCGAGGTTGCGCTGGACGGCCTCGCAGATCGCCACGTCCTCGGCGGTCACCTGGGCCGACATCGCCAGCGCGGCCTCGGTGTCGGTGGACGGGTCGCGCACGGCGAAGAGGTAGTCGATCGTGGTGGACGCCGGCCCGGTGGGCACGATGCGCTCGACGCTCATGCCGTGGGCGTAGACGTTGAGCGCCAGCGTGGGCCACTGCCACACCCACAGCCCGGCGTTGACGGCGTCGTCGCCGCGCGGGGCGACGTGGTGCACGACGCAGCGGCCCCGGGGAACCACCCGGTAGTCCGCGGTGTCGACCTCGGCGGCCAGGCCCGGGTGCAGCCAGCGAATGTGCAGGCCCTCCTGGTAGTTCTCGACGTAGACCTTCCAGTTGCACGCCAGCGTGTGCTGCACCCGACGCACGACGGTGAAGGTCTCCAGGGGCACGTGGGCCGCTGCGGCGTCGAGGTCGGCGACGTGGTCGGCGAACGGCGCGGGGTCGGGGCCGATCCACGCGAACACGAGGCCGCGCCACGTGTCGAGGGCCACGGGCACCAGCCCCAGGGCGTCGCGGTCGACGTCGTCGCCGAATCCGGGCGTGGCGAGCAGGCGCCCGTCGGGGGCGTAGGTCCAGCCGTGGTAGCGGCAGCGCAGACGCGTCGCGCCGCTGCAGGCCGTGCCGTGCCAGAGCAGGGGGCCGGCGCGGTGGCGGCACACGTTGTGGTGGCCGTGCAGCGCTCCATCGGCCGCGCGCACCACGATCAGCGACCAGCCGGCGACCTCGAAGGTGCGGGCGTCGCCGGGGTCGGGCAGCTCCTGGGTGTGGCCGATGCACAGCCACGACCGGGCGAACACCGCCTGCCGCTCGGCCGCCCAGACGGCGGGGTCGGTGTAGGCCGACGCCGGCAGGCCCGGCACGGTCAGCGCTTCCGCAGCAGCGTGAGGCCGTCGCCGATGGGCACCATCGACAGGTCCCACCGGGCGTCGCCGTGCAGGGCGGCGTTGAGCGTGCGCAGCGCCACGGTGTCGTCGTCGACCACGCTCGGATCGGCGACCGTCCCCGACCAGAGCACGTTGTCGATCGCCACGACGCCGCCGGTGCGCAGCAGCGTGTGGGCGAGCTCGACGTAGGCGGCGTAGCCGGTCTTGTCGGCGTCGAGGAACACCCAGTCCCAGGTGCCCGCCTCGCCGGCGTCGACCAGGGCAGCCAGCGTGTCGACCGCGGGCGCGATGCGCAGCGTGATGCGGTCGGCCACACCGGCCTCGGCCCAGAACGGGCGCCCGACGTCGGTGTACTCGGTGGACACGTCGCAGCAGAGCAGCGCCCCGTCGGCGGGCAGCGCCTCGGCCACCCGCAGCGCCGAATAGCCGGTGAACGTGCCGACCTCGATGGCGCGCCGCACGCCCAGGGCGCGCACGAGGAAGGCCATGAGCTGCCCCTGCTCGGCGCTGATCTGCATCTGGGCGCGGGGGTGGGTGGCGGTGCGCGCGCGCAGCCGGGCGGCAGCCTCCGACTCGCGGACGCCGACGGCGATCAGGTAGTCGTGGACGGTGTCGTCGAGCTGGAGCGAGCGACGCGACATGAGGACTCCACGGTCAGAGGAAGCGGTGGGACGACCAGGCGGACGGCACGCCCGGCGCGGTGCCGGTGAGCAGGCCGTCGACGACGGCGCGCGCCGCCCGCAGGCCCAGCGTGGCCTCGTGCCCCGCGAAGCCCGCACAGACCAGCCTCCGGGCGTCGCCCGGGAGCGGACCGACGATCGGCAGCCCGTCGCAGGAGGCGGCCGTGATCCAGGACCACGCCGCCGCGACAGGGCCGGTGTGCGGGAAGAAGCGGGCCGCGGTGGCCTCCAGCCGCTCGCGCACGCGCGGCGCGACCACGCTGGCGTCGGTCTCGCCCGTCTCCAGGTGGGGCGTGGCCCACCGGCAGCCCGCCAGCAGGAGACGCCCGTCGGGCAGCGGACGGGCCGTCGTGTAGCCGAAGCCCGCGCGGAGGCCGCACGTCGGCGGGTGGTCGCCGTCGAGCACGATGGCGGCCTCCCGCACCGGCTGGATCGTGTCGTCGAAGTAGCCGCCGAGCGCCTGCAGGCCCGACTCCGCGGCGAGCACGACGGCCTCGGCGGCCACGACGCCGCAGGACGTGACCACGGCGAGGCGATCGCCGTCGGGGGTGGCGGTGTGGACGGTGCACCCGCCGGCGAGCACGGCGCCGGCAGCACGGGCCGCGGCGGCGAACGCGTCGACTGCGGCCGCCGGCTCGACCCACCCCTCGTCCGCGACGTACATCCCCGGACCCAGCCCCTGGGCGCCGGTGTGGGCGTCGGCGGCGTCGGGCGACAGGGGCACCGCGTCCACACCGAGGCGGGCGAGCACCTGCTGGCTCGCCGCCAGCTCCGCGGGTTCGCGATCGGGCTCCACCGCGGCCCAGACGAGCCCGCGGCGCTGCACGGGCACGAAGCCCTCGAGCAGCGCGATGCCCTCCTCGGACAGGCGGTACAGGTCGGCGACCCCGCCGTCGCCCAGGCTCGCGGCGAGGCGCCACGGGTGTTCCACGATGCCGCGGTAGACCAGGCCCGGCGCGCGCCCCGACGTCCCTGCGCCCGCGTGGTGGGCCGCTTCGACCAGGAGCACGGAGGCTCCCGACCGCGCCAGCCAGGTGGCGGCAGCGAGGCCGGGCAGGCCCGCCCCGACGACGACGACGTCGACGGCGTCCGGGGCGTGATCGAGCCCGGCGGGCAGGGGCGTCGGCAGCGGGAACGGGCAGCGGGTCATGCCGGCCGTCCGGCGGCGACCCAGGCGTCGAGGACGCCGTGCAGGTCGCGGTGGTGGTGGTCCCACCCGACCTCGGCGCCGTGCCACGTCGGCGGGACGGCGTCGCGCACGAGCACCGTGGTCACGCCTGCGGCACGCCCGGCGCCGACGTCGTGCAGGCCGTCGCCGACCATGACGGCGTCGGCAGGCGCGTGCCCCCACCGGTCGAGGAGGCGACGCAGCCCGTCGCCGGCCGGCTTGGGAGCGGCGCAGGTGCGGCCGAGCACGTGGGTGCGGTCGAACCACCGCTGCAGGCCGATCACCTCCAGCGTGTGCCAGGCGATCGGCGCGAGGTTGCGGGTGACGATGCCCAGCACGGCGCCGTCGTCGCGCAGGGCGTCGAGCAGGGCGTGGGCGCCGGGGGCGGGCCGGGCGGTCGCCGCGTGGTCCCACTCCCAGGCCTCGATGCGGGCGAACGCCTCGGCCCGGTCGGCGGGCGACCAGGGCGCGAGGCCTTCGAGGATCGGCTGGTCGACGGGCAGGCCCAGGCTGCGCTTCATGGCCGCGAAGTCGTGGCTCGCGACGGTGAGCGTGCCGTCCAGGTCGAAGATCCAGGCCCGGGCGCGCACGGCGGGACCGCTCCGCTCAGTCGTTCGCGAGGATGTCGCGCACCGCGCCGAGCTCCTGGCGGACGACGTCCTTGAACGCCTCGCCGGCCTCGACGCGGGTGACGATGCGCTGCGCGAGCAGCAGGTGGGTGAGCCGCTCCTCCATGTCGTCGCCGTCGACGTCGAGCAGCTCTTCCTCACGCTCGGTGATCGCCTCGATGGCGGCCTCGAGCTGGGCCGCGCTGTAGGCCTGGGCGGCCTTCTTCACCGCGGGCACCTTCATGGCGCTGCCCCGAGGTGGGTGTCGACCAGGGCGCGGAAGGCGTCCTCCTTCGACGTGGACGCGCCCGTGACCAGCACGCCGTCCTTGTAGAAGCCGAAGTAGGGCAGGTTGTCGATCTGCACCGACTTGCGCGCGTTGGGGGACTTCTCGCCGTCGACCATGAAGAAGGCGACGTGGGGGTAGTCCTTCGCGATGCGCGCGAACTTCGGCTTGAACATGATGCACGGGCCGCACCAGCCCGCGTAGAAGTCGACCACCGCCAGCGGCGTGCTGGCGAGGGTGGACGCGAAGTCGTCGTCGGTGAGGACGGTGACGGCCATGGAACCTCCGGACAAGCCGCCGTCCTATGCCGCGTGGACGGCGGGAGCGAGCGCGGGCGACGCACGGCGACACGCCCGCCTCACGCCGGGGACACCGCCATCGCTGCCGCCCAGATCGGTGGATCGTCGACGGCCGTGGCGAGCTGCGCCAGGTAGTCCGCCCGGCGGACGGCGTGGGCGCCCAGGCTCCGCAGGTGGGGCGTGTCCTGCTGGCAGTCGATCACGGTGCCGCCCGCGGCGTGCAGACGTCGGGACAGGTCGTACAGCGCGAGCTTGGAGGCGTCGGGCACGCGCGCGAACATCGACTCGCCGAAGAAGGCCGACCCGATGGACAGGCCGTACAGACCCCCGACCAGGCGCTCGCCGTCGCGCACCTCCACGCTGTGGGCGACCCCCTGCCGATGCAGCCGGGCGTAGGCCTCGACGAGCGACGTGGTGATCCAGGTGCCGCCCTGGCCGGGGCGCGGCACCGTGGCGCAGGCGACCATGACGTCGACGAACGCGGTGTCGTAGGCGATCGCGAGCCGCCCGCGGGCCGCGAGGCGGCGCACCGTGTGGCCGGCGTGGAAGGCGCCCGGCCGGAGGATCAGCCGCGGATCCGGGCTGTACCACGGGATCGGGTCGCGGCCGTCCCAGGGGAACACGCCCTTGCGGTAGGCCTCGAGGAGGGTGTCGGGGTGAAGGTCGCCGCCCAGGGCCACGAGCCCGTCGCGACCGGGGCGGATGCGCTCGACGGGCGGGAACATCGGCCGACGGCCGGGCGGGAGCAGCAGCGGGATCACGCGGCCTTGCTCTCCGGCACCACGAGCATCCAGCCCTCGCCGAACACGGTGACGAGGTTGACCGGCTTGCCGTCGGCGGGCTCGATCTTGCTGCGCAGGCGGCGGATTGCCACGGCGGGCGCGTGGGTGATGACCGCCCGGCCCACCTTCCACACGTCGCGCTCGATGGCGTCGTGGGACACCACGCGGTTCTTGTGGGCGACCAGGTAGGCCATCAGCTCGCGCTCACGGGTTGTGAGCGCCACCAGCGACGTGCCGCGTCGCACGCGCCCGGTGCCGAGATCGACCGTGCACCCGTGCAGGCGCAGCAGGTCGTCGGGCTGGCCGGACGCCTTGCGTCGCTGGACGAGGTGGGTCTCGGCGGCCTCGAGCAGGTGGAGCAGCAGGTGCTCGTCGGCGCGCGGGTTGGGGCGGTCGAGCCAGCTGTTGGCGATCACGATGGCGTCCTCGTCGGCGTCGAACGTCACCGGCACGCCGAACAGGGCCTCGAAGCGCTCCGGTGCGCGCGCCGTGCAGCTCAGGCGCACGGCGTCGGGCGTCCACGGCACGTCGGAGGCTGCGCGGGCGTTGAGGTAGACCGACGCCAGCAGCTCGGCGCGGAACACGTCGAGGCCGGGGTGCTCGTAGGCGAACGTGGAGGTGATCGTGGTGGCGTGCTCGCCCCGCTCGTAGCGGATGGCGTTGCCCTCCAGGAAGGCGGTGTAGTAGTGGGCGAGGGCCTGGAAGGCGGCCGCCAGCGTGGGGTGGTGCTCCCACAGCAGGCCGATCAGCCCGTAGTCGCGGGGCTGGACGGCGCGCGCGATGTCGAGCCCGAACGCCCGGTCGCCGGTGGCGCTGCCGAGGGCGTCGTAGATCGCCATCGACGCCGCGAACGGCACGAGCGCGTCGGGGCGGGCGACCTCGCGGGCGTCGAGCCCGGCGTGGTCGAGCAGCCCCTGCGGGTCGACCCCCAGACGCACGGCGTGGTCGAGCACGCGCCGGACCATGGTGGATTCGACGACGGTGGGATCGGACACGAGGGCTGCCTCATCGGGTGGGTTCGAACGCCTTCGAACACGAGGTTCAGCGTAGCGTGCGCCACGGCCCGCGCAACCCCGCGCGACGCTGCACGACCCGGCGCGACGGGCTGTTGCAGGGCCGTGGCAGGGGAGGACGCCGCGGGACGGTGGCTAGAACAACGCGGCGGTGTCGTCGAGGGCGAGCGCTTCGGGGATCGGCGCCTGGGCGACGCGTACCGTGCACACGCGCGCGTTCGAGCTGCCGATGACCACGTAGCGGAACGGCTGGGCCGGGCTCACGGTCAGCTCCTCCTCCACGTCGGTGCGCGTCGTGTGGTTCTCGGCCACGCGCTCGTCGGTGGCGGCGAGCAGGACGGTGCACGCGGGGCCGCACTGGTCGGTGACCCGGACCGTCGCGGAGGCGGCGACGCAGCCCGTGTGGATGAGATCGAGCACCAGCGTGCCGGGGCCGAGCACCAGGCAGCCCGCCTCGTCGCGCCGCACGGTGTAGCCGCCCTGCTCGAAGGGCTCGGTGCGCAGCTCGGCGCCGGCCTGGTCCCAGGTGGTGGGGATCGCGGTGAACGTCTCGGGGGCGGCGGTCAGATCGACCTCGAACGTGCCGTCGCACGCCGGACCCGCCGGGGTGGTGTCGGTGTCGACGGTGTCGGCGTCGTCGGTGCCGGCGCCCTCGTCGGTGGTGGCGCGGCTGCACCCCGCCAGGGCCGCCACGGCGATCAGCGTCCACACCACGGGCCTCGACGCCATCGTCACCTCCGCGCGTCCTCGTAGCTGCCGCGCGGTCGGATCGTCCACGGTCGCCTGCGTGGGATAGCATCGCGCCGATGGTGCAGCGCTGGTCCCAGGTGTCCCGTCAGGGCACCACCGCCTTCTTCCTCGCCCTCGCGCTCGTGGCCGCGTCGGTCTACAGCGTGCTGTGGGCGGCCGACCGCAACCTGTTCGGCTTTCCCTACACGCCGCTGCAGGCCTTGCTGTCGCCTGGGTCGTCGAACGCGCTCGCCGGCCTCGCCGAGGTCACCGTCGGCGTCCTGGGCGTGGCGATCACCGTCGTCAGCATCATCGTGGAGCTGGCCGCCACCCGCTACACGGCGCGGATCACCGAGCTGTTCCTGCGCGATCGCACCAACGTGGTGGTGCTGTCGTTCTTCGTGCTCACGTCGCTGCTCGTGGTGTGGGTCAACGTCACGGTCGGGCCGGACGCGCCGCCCCGCGTGCTGGTGGTCGCCGAGCTGGTGCTCATCAGCGTGTCGGTGGTGCTGCTGCTGCCCTACTTCGCCTACGTGTTCGACTTCCTGTCGCCCACGCGCGTGGTCCGGCGCATCTCCGAGAACGGCGTGCGCGCCATGGACCGCGCGGTGCGCGGGGGCGACCTCGACGCCGCGCGCGCCTCGCTCACCCAGGCGATCGAGCAGCTGGGTGACATCAGCCACAAGGCGGTCCAGAACCAGGACAAGGCGATCGCCATCGCCTCGGTCACGGCCCTGGCCGACCTGCTCACCGGTGCCCTCGACCGCAAGGCGAGGCTGCCCGACGGCTGGTTCGACGCCCGCGCCTGGCTGCGGGGCGACTCGGACTTCGTCGCGTTCCACCGCGACGTGATCGACCGCCTCGTGCCGCGGCGCACGTGGCTGACGATGAAGGGCCTGCTCCAGTTCCAGGCCACGTTCGGCGAGACGCTGCTCGAGATGCGCGACGCCGGTCACCTCATCGTGATCCAGACGCGCCGGCTCGCCGTGGTCGCCGCCACGATGGGCGATCTCGAGGTCGTGCGGCTCGCGCTGCGGTTCGTGAACACGTTCTCCCGCGCCGCGATCAACGCGCGCGACGTGCGCAGCGCCTACAACATCCTCAACGAGTACCGCCTGCTCGCCGAGGGGCTGATCGACACGCCGGCCCAGCACCTCGTCCTCGAGGTGGCCGACCGGATGAAGTACTACGGACAGCTCGGCTTCAAGGTCAACCTCGGCTTCATCCTGGAGACGGCGGCCTTCGACCTGTGCTCGCTGCTCGAGGTGCTGCACGCGCGTGGGGCCGCGGAGCACGACGCGCTGCTCGACGTGTTCCTCGACGTCGATCGCGAGCCCGAGGGCGACCTCGAGGTGCAGGAGCAGTCGCTGCGCGGGGTCCGCAAGGCCCAGATCAAGCTGGCGACCTACTACATCGAGCAGGGCGAGGTGGAGCTGGCCCGCCGCATCCACCGCGACATGTCCCACGAGTCGCCCATCCGCCTGCGCGGCATCCGGGCGGAGCTCGAGCGCACCCTGGAGGAGGAGTACTGGGAGATCAGCGACCGTGGTGCGAACTTCGACTGGCTGGAGCCGGGGCGTCGCGCCCGGCTCGCCGAGTTCTTCGGGTGGTTCCCGCGGGTGTAGGGGCGCGGGCGGTCAGCGCGTGCGGTCCAGCCGCTCCCGCACCTCGGGGGCGAGCGTGGCGGCCATCGCCGCGTGACCGGCGTGGGCGTAGTGGCAGCAGGTGTCGAGACGCAGCGCGGTGACGTCCTCGTCCTGCAGCGCGGTGGCCACGTCCACCCAGCCCAGGCCCATCGCCTCCACCTGCCGACGCAGCGTCGCCTGGCGCGCCTCGAAGTCGTGGTCGGCGTGGCCCTCCCAGGCCCGCGCGCGCGCGGCGGCCGTCTCGGCGAACGGCACGTCGAGCGGCGCCATCGCCACGAACACGGCGTCGATGCCGTGGCCGGCCAGCCAGGTGGCCGCGTCGAGGTAGCCCGCGCCCGGCGGCGGCACGGCCTGCACCCGGTCGGCGAGGGCCAACGACGCGAAGCGCCAGAGGTGGCTGTGGGCGAACAGGGCACGCCGGAGGCCGTCCGGCACGGGGACACCGGGCAGGATCGGGGTGCCGAGGGCGTCGCGGCGCAGCCGATCGAGCTGCATCAGGTCGTCGCCGACGCGGGTGAACACCTCGTCCGGCTTCCACACGGTGAACAGGACGAGGTCGGGGGTGCGGGTCGCGGCGAGGCGCCGCACCTCCTCGAGCTGCTGGTAGGGCAGGTAGCCGGGCTGGGACAGGTTGAGGACGCACACGGGCGGCGCGTGGTCGGCCAGCAGCCGCTGGAGCACGAAGCCGACGGTGTCGGCGCGGTGGCCTGCGTCGATGTCGTACCAGATGGAGTCGCCGGCGAGCACCACGTCCAGGGTGCCGTCCGCGGGGCAGTCGAGGTGGCGGAGCGCGCCGTCGGTGTCGGGCTGGTCCCGCCAGAGGGGCACCGACGTGGACAGGTCGACCTGGAGCGCGGCGTCGGTGCGCACGACCTGGACGGGGGGCGTGGGACGGGCGACGCGGATCCCCACCTCGGCGAGCAACAGCGTGGCGACCGTGGCCCACGCGAGCGCGAGGACCGCGCGCAGCACCTTCATGCCGGCGCGACCAGCCAGCGGGCGAGCACGCGGTGCAGGACCTCCTTGCGTACGGGCTTCTGCAGGAAGTCGTCCATGCCTGCGTCCTCGCACCGACGGCGGGACTCCACCTCGCCGTGGGCCGTCATCGCCACGATGGGCAGCGTGGCGCCCTGGGTGCGCAGCTGCCTGGCCGCCTCGTAGCCGTCGACGATCGGCATCTCGCAGTCCATCAGGATCAGGTCGTAGCGGTGGGTGGTGGCCATCTGCACGGCCAGCTCGCCGTTGGCCGCCGCGTCGCCGACGCAGCCGAGCCCATCCAGCATCGCGAGCGCGATCTTGCGGTTGACCGGGTTGTCCTCGGCGAGCAGGATCCGCGCGGCGGGCAGCTGGGGGAGGGCCTCGTCGAACGCATCGTCGGCCGACACCTCGGTGGGCAGGCGCATGCTCACGCGGAACGTCGAGCCGGTGCCCGGCGCGCTCGACACCGACAGGTCCCCGTCCATCAGGTCGACCAGGTGCCGCGTGATGGCGAGGCCCAGCCCGGTGCCGCCCGCGCGGTACTCCGTGCCCTGGCCCACCTGGGTGAACCGCTCGAAGATCGCCTCGACCTGTTCGGTGGGGATGCCGATGCCGGTGTCGATCACCTCGATGACGAGCACGGCCTCGGCAGCGGTGCGCTCCGGACAGCGCACGGTGATGGTGACGCCGCCGCTGTTCGTGAACTTGACCGCGTTGCCCACGAGGTTGAACAGGATCTGGCGCACGCGTCCGCCGTCGCCCACGAGGCGACCGGGCACGCGCGGGTCGATGTCGACGTCGAGGCGCAGGCCCTTCTCGCGGGCCCGCACGCGGAGGAGGTCGGCCACCTGGCGCACGATGGCGACCGGCTCGAACGGGGCGGCGTCGAGGCGCAGCCGGCCGGCCTCCAGGCGGGAGAAGTCGAGGATGTCCTCGACGATGTCCACCAGGGCGTTCGCCGACGTGCGGATGGTCTGCACGTAGTCGGTCTGCTGCGCGTCGAGATCCGTCTCCAGCAGCAGGCCCGCGACGCCGAGCACGCCGTTCATCGGGGTGCGGATCTCGTGGCTCATGGCGGCGAGGAAGGCGCTCTTGGCCTCGTTCGCCGCGCTCGCGCGCTCGACCGCGCCCGCCAGCTCGTCGAGGGAGGCGCGGTGTGCGAGGTTGGCGTCCTGGGCGTAGCGGACCAGCTGCACCACGGACAGGCCGATGCCGGCGGCGCACGCGAGGAACGCGATGCCTGCGACGGCGGGCGTGGCCACCGACGACGGCGTGGGCAGCGCGTCGGTGACGGTGAGGAGCACGAGCAGCACGGCCGCGCCGAGGGTGATGCCCGCCCACGACAGCGCCTGGGCCAGGCGATCGGCGAGCACCGGGAACACCGGCGCCAGCGCGAACGCCACCATCGCCGGGCTGGCGGCGCCGCCGGTGACCAGCGCCACGCCGAACCAGTGGACGAGCACGGTGGCCGACAGCGGGTGGACCGCCAGGTCGTGACGCTCCTGACGGACTGCCCCCACCGTGAGCAGCGGCACCGGGGTGAGCAGCAGCGACCACCACGCCAGCGGCGGGTGGACCAGCGCCCAGGCGACGGTGAGCCCGAGGAAGAACGCGGACAGCTGCACGGCGACGAGCGCCATGCCGATCTCGAAGGGACGATTCATGCCCGGCGGCGGCCGGGTCGGCAGTGCCGCGAGAAGTCGCCCGATCACCGCACGCGGCGCGTGGCTCGGTCGACTCCCCTCCACCGGACCCCCAAGGTCACCGCCGAACCCCACGATCCGGTCGGCGCTGTCCCCTCATGCCGCGTTGCGGGGGGGGCGTCCAACCCGTACCCGTACCGGTCTGCGCGGTACGGGTACGGAATGGAGACAGGGTCAGAACTGCTCGGTCTCGGTGGAGCCCGCGAGTGCCTTCGTGGACGACACACCGCCGGTGATCACGTCCTTGACGGCGTCGAAGTAGCCGGTACCGACCTCGTGCTGGTGCTTGACGGCGGTGTAGCCCTGCGTGGCGTAGGCGAACTCCTCGTCCTGCAGCTCGGCGTAGGCCGACATCTGGCGCTCGGCGTAGCCCTTGGCCAGCTTGTACATGGAGAAGTTCAGCGCGTGGAAGCCGGCCAGCGTGATGAACTGGAACTTGTAGCCCATGGCGCCGAGCTCGCGCTGGAAGTTCGCGATGGTCGTCGCGTCCAGGTTCGCCGTCCAGTTGAAGGAGGGGCTGCAGTTGTAGGCCAGCTTCTTGCCGGGGAACTTCTTGTGGATGCCCTCGGCGAAGCGGCGGGCCTCGTCCAGGTCCGGCTTGGCCGTCTCGCACCAGATGAGGTCGGCGTACGGCGCGTAGGCCAGGCCGCGGTGGATGGCGGCGTCGAGGCCGTTCTTGACGTAGTAGAAGCCCTCGGCGCTGCGATCGCCGGTGATGAACGGCGCGTCGTACGGATCGATGTCCGACGTGATCAGCGTGGCCGCGTTGGCGTCGGTGCGGGCCTCGAGGATCGTGGGCACGCCGAGGATGTCGGACGCGAGGCGCGCGGCCACCAGCTTGTTGACGAACTGGTTGGTCGGCACGAGCACCTTGCCGCCGAGGTGGCCGCACTTCTTCTCGGACGCGAGCTGGTCCTCGTAGTGCACACCGGCGGCGCCGGCCTCGATCATGGACTTCATCAGCTCGAAGGCGTTGAGGTCGCCGCCGAAGCCGGCCTCGGCGTCGGCGATGATCGGCGCGAACCAGTGGGTGTCGTGCTTGCCCTCGGAGTGGTCGATCTGGTCGGCGCGCTGCAGGGCCTGGTTGATCCGCTGGACGACGCTGGGCACCGAGTTGACCGGGTACAGCGACTGGTCCGGGTACATCTGGCCGGCCAGGTTGGCATCGGCGGCCACCTGCCAGCCCGACAGGTAGATGGCCTTGAGGCCGGCGCGCACCTGCTGGACGGCCTGGTTGCCGGTGAGGGCGCCGAGCGCGTTGACGAACGGCTCCTCCTGCAGGAGCGTCCAGAGCCGCTCCGCACCCTGGCGCGCGAGCGTGTACTCGATGCGCAGGCTGCCTCGCAGGCGCGCGACGTCGGCCTCGGTGTAGGGCCGCGTGATGCCCTCCCAGCGCGGGTGCTGGAACGAATCGGTGGGGTAGGCGGTCATGGTCACTCCTGGGCCTCGGTCACGAGGGTGGTGATGTGGTCGTAGGCGGCGAGTGTGAGGAAGCTCGGGCACTCGGCCGCCGTGATGAGCTGGTCGAACAGGTCGATGGCCAGGGCGAAGCGGCCGCCGTCGAAGCGGTCGTCGCCGAGCTGGGCGCGCAGGGCGGTCATCTCGTCGTCGACGAGCTCGCGGTACAGGTCGACGGTGGCCGTGCGGCCGTCGGCCAGCGTGGCGCCGTGGTGGATCCACTGCCAGAGCTGGGTGCGGCTGATCTCGGCCGTCGCGGCGTCCTCCATCAGCCAGTACAGCGGCACGCAGCCGTTGCCGCCGAGCCAGGCCTCCAGGTACTGCACGCCGACGCGGATGTTGATGCGCATGCCCTCGACGGTGATGGCGCCGTCGGGCGTGGCCACGAGCTCGGCCTCGGTGACGACGTCGTCGCGCTGCCGGTCGATCTGGTTGGGGCCGGTCATCACGGCGTCGAAGGCGTCCATGGCCAGCGGGACGAGGTCGGGGTGGGCGACCCAGGTGCCGTCGTGGCCGTCGGTGACCTCGCGCTCCTTGTCGCGGCGGACCTTGGCGAGCGCGGCCTCGTTGGCCTCCGGATCGCCCTTGATCGGGATCTGGGCCGCCATGCCGCCCATCGCGTGGATGCCGCGGCGGTGGCAGACCTTGATCACCCGGTGGGTGTAGGCCGCCATCATCGGCTGGGTCATGCCCACCTGGGCGCGGTCGGGCACGAGGTGGTCGGGCCAGGCGCGCAGCGTCTTGATGTAGCTGAAGATGTAGTCCCAACGCCCGCAGTTCAGGCCGGCGGAGTGGTCCTTGAGCTCCCACAGGATCTCGTCGAGCTGGAAGCTGGCGGGCAGCGTCTCGATGAGCACCGTGGCCTTGATCGTGCCCTTGTCGACGCCGAGCGCCTCCTGGGCGGCCACGAACACGTCGTTCCACCAGCGCGCCTCGAGGTAGTGCTCGAGCTTGGGCAGGTAGAAGTAGGGGCCGGTGCCCATCTGCAGCGCCTTGCGGGCGTTGTGGAAGAAGTACAGGCCGAAGTCGACGAGGCTGCCCGAGGCGACCTCGCCGTCGATCTCGATGTGCTTCTCGGGCAGGTGCAGGCCGCGGGGGCGGACGAAGAGCACCGCGGTGCGGTCGGCCAGCCGGTAGGTGCCCTTGGTGGGGTGCTCGAAGGTGATCGTGCGGGCGACGGCGTCGCGCAGGTTGATCTGCCCGTCGATCATGTTGTCCCAGGTGGGCGCCGACGAGTCCTCGAAGTCGGCCATGAACACCTTCGCGCCCGAGTTCAGCGCGTTGATGATCATCTTGCGGTCGACGGGGCCGGTGATCTCGACGCGGCGGTCGGCGATGTCGGCCGGGATCGGGGCGACGGTCCAGTCGGACTCGCGCACGTCGGCGGTGTTGCGCGGGAACTGGGGCAGCGTGCCGGCGTCGAACGTGGCCTGGCTGTCGATGCGCATGCGCAGCAGGGTGCGCCGGCGGCCGTCGAAGCTGCGGTGCAGATCGGCGAGGAACCGCAGCGCGTCGTGGGTGAGGATCTCCTCGAACCCGGGACGCAGCGGGCCGAGGATGCGGACGCCGTGCGGCGTGTCGAGGGTGGACGTTCCCTGGGTCATCGCGTGCTCCGTGCTGCAACGGGTCCCAAGGTAGCGCCGACCGTCCGTCACCGCGCCGACACCGCGTGAACGGTTGTGAAGGTACGGGCGTGACACCTGTAAACGGTGTAAACTCCCCGCGACCACGGAGGTCTCGATGGCCGTCGAGGGAACGCTGGGCACGCGGCTGCGCAGCCTGCGGCGCCGCGCGGGGATGTCGCAGGTCAAGCTCGCCGAGGTGCTCGGGATCAGCCCCAGCTACCTCAACCTGATCGAGCACAACAAGCGGCGCTTCCCTGCGGAGCTCGTGTTCGTCGCAGCGGACGCGCTGTCGGTCGACGTGCGGGAGTTCGCCACGGAGGGGGCCTCGGCCCTGCTCGCCGAGCTGATGGAGGTGCTCGCCGACCCCGACCTCGAGGACCACGACGTGAAGTCGTCCGACGTGCGGGAGCTCGCGCGCGCCCAGCCCGGCGTGGCCCGGGTGCTGGTCGACGTCTACCGCAAGTACAAGGCGGTCCAGGACGACGTGCGCCAGCTCGGCGCGATGGCCGACGAGCGGGGGCCGATGCTCGGGGTCGACTCGGTGCGCCTGCCGTCCGAGGAGGTCAACGACCTGATCGCGCGACGGCTCAACCACTTCGAGGACATCGAGACGGTGGCCGAGCTGCTGTGGCGTCGCGCCGACCTGTCGCCGAGCCGGATGTACGAGGGCCTCGAGTCGCTGCTGCGCACCCAGTTCAAGGTCGACGTCCGGGTGGCCACCTCGCGCACGGCCCGCGGCGTCATCCGGCACTTCGACGCCGAGCACCGGCTGCTCACGATCTCCGAGACGCTGCCGCCGCGGTCCCGCCACTTCCACATGGCCTACCAGCTCGGCCAGATGGCGGTCGGGCACGTGTTCGACAAGGTCGCGGCCGACCCGGGGCTCACCACCGACGAGTCCCGGCGGCTCTGCCGCATGGTGCTCGCCAGCTACTTCGCCGGCGCCATGCTCATGCCCTACGAGCGCTTCTGGGAGGCGGCGGAGTCGGAGCGGTACGACGTCGAGCTGCTCGGCCACCGCTTCCGCACCAGCTTCGAGCAGGTCTGCCACCGCCTGACCACGCTGCGTCGCAAGGGCATGGAGGGCGTGCCGTTCCACCTCGTCAAGGCCGACACAGCCGGCAACATCATGAAGCGCTTCAACGGCTCGGGCGTGAGCTTCGCGCGGTTCAGCGGCGGGTGCCCGCGGTGGGCGGTCCACGGGGCGTTCCTGCAGCCCGGCCGGTTCCGGGTGCAGGTCAGCGAGATGCCCGACGGCACCCGGTACTTCTGCGTCGCGCGCACCGTGGTGCGCCGGCACGGCGGCTACAACGAGCCCGAGACCGTCCACGCCATCGAGCTCGGCTGCCGCGTGGAGCACGCGCACCGCCTCGTGTACGCCGACGGCATCGACCTGGCGTCCGCGGAGGTGGTGCCCGCGGGCGTGGCCTGCCGCGTCTGCGAACGCACCGAATGCCCCCAGCGGGCGTTTCCGAGTGTCCGGTACCCGCTGGCGCTCGACGAGAACCAGCGCAGGCTGGCCTTCTACGCGACGACCGACGAGGACCACTGACCGTCGCGGAGGGTGTTCGGTACCGCGAGTGCGCCGCACCCCCTCGATCGTCGCGTTGAAACGCCGAGGGAGGTCCGGTCCGCCGCCACGATCTGTTGCGGGGTGTAGATGACCCGGGAGAAGGTTCATCCCTTCGGTGGAAACAGGTGTTTCGCGTCTTCGCATGCGTGGACGCTGCGATCGGCACCACCGCCCGTGCGCGGAAGCCTGCAAACGCCCTGGCGAGTCGCGCGCTGCGGCGCTAATGTCGCGCCGTCGCCAAGGGCGATCCCTAGGAGGAGAAGACCATGAGCAACTACCGCAACCTCGCCGCCGTGGGCCTGGCCATCGTCCTGTCGAGCTTCGCCGTCGCCTGCGACGGTGGCTCCACCACCGACAAGGACGACACCGACACCGACACCATGGACTCGGACACCGACACCATGGACTCGGACACCGACACCGACATGTGATCGGTCTCGGTCGGTGGGTCGCGGCGGGCGTCTGCCCGTCGCCGATCGACCGTCCACGTCGCCCGCGCTGCCCACGAGCAGCGCGGCGTCTTCGCCCCGGCTTCCGACACCCGTCGGTCGACCGGGGCGACGTCGTTCAGGGGGCGGCTGCGTCCGGAGGAGCCCTGCGCCACCCCGTGGCCTGCTCGGGGTGTCCGTTGGGCGTGAGCGTGACGTGGTCGGCGTCGTGCCAGGTGACCACCGCGCTCAGCTGCATCGCCTCGTTGGACACCTCGATCTGCGCGCTGCCGTCGTCGCCCGTGCGCACCAGGCGCCAGTCGCTCTGCCAGGACTGGGCGCCCCGGGAGACGGTGAGCGTGCCGGCACGCACCGTCATCGTCGTGGCGGCGGCGGCGTCGAGCGCCCGCCGCACCTCTTGGGTGACCGGGTCGTCGGGGTGGGCGGCGAGCCACTGCGCGGCGAGATCGGCGTCGGCGTCACCCGCGTCGACGGGCGCCCCGTCGAGGCCGTGGCGCAGCGTGGCTGCGGGCGGGCGCTCCACGTCGTCGAGCGTCCACGTGCCCACGAGCTGGGCCTCGGGCGACGCTGGCGGGCGGGCCTCCCCGGTGTACCGCGGGGTCTTGTCGACCACCGGGCGCACGAACGTCTCCTGCCAGCCGCAACCGGCGAGCCAGAGCCACGCGGTCAGGACGAGCACGACGCCCCCAGGGCCGCGGCCGTGTCGTCGTCGGCACGGACGGCGTCGAGGTCGAGCGCCTCGCGCAGGGACGTGTCGAACAGGTGGGTGGCGCGCACGTTGCCGAGGGCGGCGAACAGGCTGGACCGCACGTGCGGGATCTCGTCGCCGAGGGCGTCGATCAGCGCCTTGACCCGAGCGCGCTTCAGGTCGGGCTGCTGGCTGCACACCGTGCACGGCTGGGTGGGGAACGCCAGGTGGGTGGCCAGTGCCGCGATGTCGGCCTCGGCGCAGTAGGCGAGGGGACGGATCACCACGTTGCGGCCGTCGTCGCTGCGCAGGCGCGGCGGCATGGCCTTGAGCTGGCCGGCATAGAGCTGGTTGAGCAGCAGCGTCTCGATCGCGTCGTCGCGGTGGTGGCCCAGGGCGATCTTGGTGCACCCGAGCTCGAGGGCGGCGCTGTAGAGGATACCGCGGCGCAGGCGCGAGCACATGCTGCAGGCGGGCTTGCCCGGCGGGGTGTGGGCGGCGACGATGCTGTAGGTGTCGACCGACAGGATGCGGTGCGCGACGCCCTCGGCCTCGAACCACCGCGCCAGGACGCCGCTGTCGAAGCCGGGCTGGTGCTGGTCGAGGTGGACCGGGAGCAGCTCGAACGGAAACGGGGTCCGCCGCTGCAGGGCGCGCAGCAGGTGGAACATCACGAAGGAGTCCTTGCCACCCGACATGGCGACGAGGACGCGGTCGCCCGCCTCGAGCATCGCCCAGTCCTGGCTCGCCCGAGCGACCTTCGTCAGCAGGCGGCGTTCCAGCAGCTCCATCGGGCCTCCGCGCGGCGTCCGTAACACCGGCCGCCGCCAGACGTCCGGGCGGCGCGCTAGGCTGACGCACCGGAGGCGGGCGATGGCGTGGCTGGTCGGGTTCGCAGGCGCCTTCGTCCTGCTCGTGGGCATCGTCATGGTGCTCGGGGTGGCGGGCGACGTGCGTCGCCTCAGCCGACGCGTGCGTGAGCTGGAGGACCAGGTCGACAGGCTCCAGCGTGCGGCGCGCACGTCAACGGCCCGGCCGTCCCCGGTGGCCGAGCGATCCGCGCCAGCGGACCCGCCCGTGCGCACGCCGGCACCCGAGGCACGCCCCGCGCCGGCGGTGCCTTCCGAACCGCTGGCGCCCGCTCCGACCCCGACGGCAGCTGCGACAGCGTCCCCGACGTCGCCGGACGCAGCGCCGGCGTCGGTCTCCGCGCCGCGCCCCGCTCCCACGTTCCTGCCTTCGGCGTCCACGGCTGCGCCCCCGCGCCTGGACGCCGAGCGCCTGGCCGTGTGGCTCGGGGCCGCGGTGGGCGGGCTCGCCGTGGTGGTCGGCCTGCTGCTGGCGCTCGCGGTCGCCATCGAGCACGGCCTCGTGCCGCCCGTGGTGCGGGTGCTCGGGTCGCTCGTGGGTGGCGTGGCGGTGTGGCGCGGCGGGGCGCGGCTGCGCCAGTGGTCCCCCGTGGCCGGAGCCTCCCTCGTGGGCGTGGGCGTCGCCATGCTCTACGGTGGGGTGTACGCCGCGAGTGAGCTGTACGCGCTGTGGCCGCAGGCGCTCACGCTGCTGGGCGTCGCGATCGTCTCCGCAGCGGCGCTGCGGTTCGGGCTGAGGCACGACGCGCGGCTCGCCGCTGCGCTGGGCGTGGTGGGCGGCGTCGGCGCGCCGCTGCTGTTGTCCCATGGCGCCGATCACGTGGCGCTCGACCTGCTGTGGCTGCTCGTCCTGCAGGCGGCGAGCGGCGAGGTCGCGGCCCGCAAGCGGTGGGCCGAGGGGATCGCGATCCCCGCCCTGGCCGTGGCCCTGACGGCGACGATCTGGCTGCTCGACACCGGGTCGTGGGTGGTGCCGTGGGTCGACGCCCTGGTGCTCGGCGCCGCGGGCGTCGCCGGTGTCCTCGGGCTGCGGGTGCACGCCGACGACCCGGCCGGACGGGCCGCGGTGGCGGTCGTCGCGCTGGCGCTGCCCGTTTGGGTCGGTCCCGGGTGGCTCATCGTGGACGAGGCCGGCGTGGGCGACGTCGCCGTCCTGGTCGCCGCGCTGGCGTGGGCCTGGTCCGTCACCGCGTGGCGGGACGAGGCGGTCGTGCGCGTCGGGGTGCTGCCGGTCCAGCTCCTCCTCGGGATGGCGGCGGTGGCCTCGCCGGCGGCCGACACGGCGCCGCTGCTCGCCGAGGCGACGGTCGGCGTGCTCGTGCTGGCCACGGTGCTCGCGCGTCGCGCGCCGGACCTGACCCTGCTCGTCGACGGTCAGGTGGTGCTCACGGCGGGCGGGCTGTTCGTCCTGTCTGTCGGCGACCACCCGGTCGGTCACGTGGTCGTCGCCACGGTCGCCACGTTGGCGGTCGCCGTGGCGCCCCACGATCGCGGCCGCGGGATGCGCGTGGCGCTGGCGGCGGCGACGCTGCCGTGGGTGCTGCTGCCGATCGCCACGGCACACGCCGTCGCCACGCTGGGGGTCGGGGGCGCGCTGGTGATGGGGGCGACCTGGGCGGCCGTGGGCCTGCGTCCCCTGCAGGGGCAGGACACGTGGGCCACTGCGCGCTGGGCGGTGGTGCTCGCGCCGGTCGCGTTCGGGATGCCGGCGTGGGAGGCATGGCTGGCGTGGCGCGGAGGGGCCGTCGACGGCGGCGTGATGGACGCCACGGTGCCGACCCTGCTCGGGATGCACACCCTCGCCGCCGTGGCCGTGCTGCTGCGTCGTGGGGACGAACCCGACGACGGGGCGCGCATCGGGGGGATGCTGCTGACCGGGCTGGCCTTCGTCACCCTGGGGTTGGTGGTCGGGCTGGACGACCTGACGCTGTACGTGGCCCTGGCGATCGAGGCCGCCGTCGTCGCCGCCCTCGCGCGGGTCGTGGCGTCGACCGTGGTGCCGTTCGCCGCGCTCGGCCTGGGCCTGCTCGCCACAGCGCTGCTCTGCAAGCCCTCGACGTTCGAGCTCGGCGACACGTCCGGCCTGATCCTGGTCAACTGGACGCTGCTCGGGTGGGGCCTCCCGGCTGCGAGCCTGCTCGGCGCGGCCTGGGCGGTGGCCGGAGGGCGCGTGGGTGGCGACGTGCGACGCGTCGCCGTGACCGGCCTCGGGGGGCTCGGGGTCCTCCTCGGGTTCGTGCTCGTCAACGTCGAGGTGAGCCAGGCGTTCGGTGACGGGGGGCCGATCCGGTGGTTCGACGACAGCCTGCTGGCGGGGATGACGCGCTCGGTGGCGTGGGGTGTCTACGGCTCCGCGTGGCTGGTCGCCGGCATGGCCAGCGACCGCAGCAGCCTGCGGTTCACGGGCTTCGGGCTGCTGCTGCTCGGCACGCTCAAGGTGTTCGCGGTCGACCTGTTCAGCCTGTCGGGCATCGCGCGCGTCGGATCGCTGCTCGGCGTGGGGGTCTGCCTCGTGGGGGCGGCGTGGCTGTTCGAGAAGGTGGTGCGGCGCCCTGCACGTTCGACAGGAGCCAGCGAGGTCACCGACGACGGTGATAGGCTGCCGACGGGTGGGGGAGGTTCGACATGACCCACGTGTTCGCGCGCCGCCGACGTCCGTCCGGCGCTCTCGGGATCACCCTGCTCCTGCCCGCGCTGATGACCGCCTGCGGCGTCGAGTCCGACGCCGACGACGCCCGGTTCGTCGCCGCCGACCTGGAGGCGAGCCTCCTGGTCGCCCCCGGCTACGGCGGGTGCGGCGACGTCGACCTGTACGCCCACGACGCCACCGACACGCACGCCCTGTTCATCCGGGCCAACGGCTTCGCCACCGACGCCTGGAACGCTGGCGCGACGGTCACGCAGCGCATCACGCTGCCGTCCCCCGACGTCAGCGTGGTGGCCCAGTCCGGCGTACGCCTGACGTCCGCCACGTGCTCCGGCGCCTTCCCGATGCCGGGCCCGCGGGTGCGTCACAGCTGGGTGGCCGTGTCCGGCGTCCTGTTCACCGAGGTCACGCCCGACCCTGCCGGCACGCCCTTCCTGCCGCTCGCCACCGCGCGGGCGCGGCTGCGCAACGCCGTCCTGGTCGACCCCACCACCGGCACGCAGATCCGCGTCGCCGATCTCGAGATCCCCGCCACGTCGGTGGGCCTGTACCCTCCATGACCGCCAGGATCTGCATGAGGGGCGAGGGAACGGCGTGAGGTCCGTGGCGCGGCGCTGCGGCGGCCCGGCGGCGTCGATGGTCGCCGCCCTGGCGCTGTCCGGCTGCGCCGGGCCGGGCCTGCCCGACGACGACGGCGTGGACACGGACAGCGTGGACACCGAGGTCGTGGACACGGTCGACACAGAGGTCGTGGACACGGTCGAGACCGAGGTCGCGGACACGGTCGAGTCCGATCCCGCTGACACCGACCCCGCCCCGCCCTCGACCGACGACCCGGTCGCGGCGCTGGCCCCCGACCTGTGGCTCCGCGCCGACGACGTGGTGGGGGTCGCGGACCGGGAGACGTTCACGACGTGGCCGGCCCACCGTGGCTTCGGCGACGACGCCGTGGCGCCCCAGCCGTCGATGGCGCCCCAGCTGCGCACGCGCCGGGTGCACGGCGAGCCGATGGTGCGCTTCGACGGCGTCGACGATCGCCTCGATCTGGTGTCGGACCCGTTCGCCTCGTCGCAGGGGGAGGCGTTCACGGTGTTCGCGGTGGTGTCCACGGCCGACACCGACGGCCTGATCGTCGGTCGCCACGCCAACACGGGCGGCAGCCAGGATCGGGCGCTCGTGATGCGGTCGGGACGGCCGGACCTGCGATCGCTCGCCGACGGGGTGGGGGTGTCGTTCCCGGATGCGCCGCGGGTCGACGATCTGCAGTGGCGCCTGGTGTCCGGTGTGGTGGACCAGCGCACGAGCGCGCTGTTCGTCGACGGCGCGCTCGTGTCGGCCTCGCGCCTCGCACCGCCGGCACGACCCGCAGCCACCGCGAGCGTGGGCGGAGGGTGGGCGCCGCCCGTGCCCGAAACCAGCACGGCCCTGGATCTCGATCTGGCCGAGGTGCTGGTCTGGGGGCGCGCGCTGTCGACCTGCGAGCGATGGGCCGTCGAGTCCTACCTGGCGCGTCGCTACGACCTGCCGCTCACCCAGGATGTCCGCCCGCCGGTGTCCCGCTACGTCGCGGGCGATCTCGCCAGCCGGGCCAGCGGCGACCCCATCGGACTGTGGCAGGAACACCCGGGGCCGCTGCCGGCGGCAGGGGCGCTCGCGATGGGGGTGGCGGAACGACAGCCCGTCTGGTCGTCCGAGGCCTTGGGCGGGCGCGGCGCGGTGCGGTTCGACGGTGTCGACGATCGGCTCGACCACGCCTACAACGCCTTCGGCCCGGATCAGGCGGGGGGCTTGTCCGTCGTCACCGCCTTCGCCACCACGGCCCCGCTGGGGATGCTGGTGGGCACCGCGGTGGCGCCCCCGGACGTGGTCGGCGACTACGGCGGCGGGCTGGCCGTGCGGGACCACCTGCTGGTCGCCAAGGCCGCCAACGGGCCGCTCGGACTGCGGGTTGCCCACCCGGTCCCCGTCGACGACGGCGCCGTGCACCTCGGGGTCGCCACCTGGGGGGACGAGCGCCTGGAGGTGCGTGTCGACGGCGTCGGGGCCACCACCCGCGGGCGCATCGCGATCGCGACGACGTCCAACTCGGCGGTCGGCGGCGTCGTGGATGCGGGCACCGGTGGCACGGCCGTGCCGCTCGCTGCCGACGTCGGGGAGGTGCGCCTGTTCCGCTACGCGCTGGACGCGTGCGCCGTGCACCACGTCGAGGCGGAGCTCGCGGCGACCTGGGGCGTGACGCTGCCGTAGCGCGGGCGGACGGGCAGGGGACGACCGAATAGGTCGAGCAGCCGGGTGCCGCGGCACCGCTACCTGCGTCAGGAGTCCCCGATGGCCACCACCGGCACGTTCCACGTCCCCACGCCCGTCAACGAGCCCGTGCTGGCGTACGCGCCACGCAGCCCCGAGCGTGTCGCGCTCGACGCCGAGCTGGCCCGGCAGGCCGCGGAGGTGGTCGAGATCCCCTGCGTGGTCGGCGGTCGGGAGGTGCTCACCGGCAACGTCGTGGAGGTGCGCAACCCCTCCGACCACGCCCACGTGCTCGCCCGGGTCCACCTCGCCGGGCCCGCCGAGGTCGCCGCCGCGATCGACGCCGCCGCCGACGCCAAGGCGTCGTGGGCGCGCCTGCCGTGGACGGAGCGCGCCGCCGTGCTGCTGCGGGCGGCCACGTTGCTGGCGGGTCCCTGGCGCGCCCGTGTCAACGCTGCCACGATGCTCGGCCAGGGCAAGACGCCCCACCAGGCCGAGATCGACGCCGCCGCTGAGCTGATCGACTTCTGGCGTTTCAACCCGGCGTATGCCGAACACATCTACGGCGAGCAGCCGCCGGTGTCGCCTGCCGGCTCCTGGAACCGCCTCGACCACCGCCCGCTCGATGGCTTCGTGTTCGCGGTCACGCCGTTCAACTTCACGTCCATCGCGCTCAACCTGCCCACGGCGCCGGCGCTGATGGGCAACACGGTAGTGTGGAAGCCGGCGCTCACGAGCGCGCTGGCGTGCTGGCACGGCTTCGAGCTGCTGCGGGCCGCGGGCCTGCCCGACGGCGTCGTCAACCTGGTCCACGGCGTCGGGGCCGACGTCGGCGATCCCGTCCTGGCCCACCCCGATCTGGGCGGCATCCACTTCACCGGGTCCACCGCGACGTTCCAGCACATGTGGCGGACGGTCGGGGCGAGCATCGAGCGCTACCGCCAGTACCCGCGCATCGTCGGCGAGACGGGCGGCAAGGACTTCATCGTCGCCCACCCCAGCGCCGATCCCGAGGCGGTCGCCATCGCCATCCTCCGCGGCGCGTTCGAATTCCAGGGGCAGAAGTGCTCCGCCGCGAGCCGCCTGTACGTCCCCGACACCCTCTGGGACGCGGTGCGCGAGCGGGTGGTCGCCGGGATGGAGGCGTTCGTGATGGGCGACGTGCGCGATCCGGGCGTGTTCATCGGCCCGGTGATCGACGAGCGCGCCTTTGACAAGATCAGCGCCTACGTCGATCTCGCCCGGGCGGAGGCGCGCGTGGAGGCCGGCGGCACCTACGACCGCACCCGTGGCTGGTTCGTCTCGCCCACGCTCGCGCGCGTGAGCGATCCGCGGCACCGCCTGATGAAGGAGGAGATCTTCGGACCGGTGGCGTCGGCGTTCGTCTACGACGCCGGCGACTGGGACGAGGTGCTCGGCCTGGTCGACACCACGTCGCCGTACGGCCTCACCGGGGCGGTGTTCGCCACGGATCGCCACGCGATCGAGCATGCCAGCACGCGGCTGCGGCACGCGGCCGGCAACTTCTACGTCAACGACAAGCCCACGGGCGCGGTCGTCGGCCAGCAGCCGTTCGGCGGCAGCCGCGCGTCGGGCACGAACGACAAGGCCGGCAGCCCGCTCAACCTGCTCCGGTGGGTGTCCCCGCGCGCGATCAAGGAGACCTTCGACCCGCCGCGGGACTGGCGCTACCCGTTCCTGGGTTGACACCCGCACCCGCACCGGGTTGACAGCCCCACCCACGCCGGTCCGCACAAACAGGGATAGGTGCCTGGCGGCCGGAAGGACCCAGGGAGCCCGCGTCGATGGAAATCCGTCTCAACGGAACCCACCTGCTCGTCGCCGGGGTGGCGATCGCGGGCGCGTTCGCCCTCGTCGAGGTGGCCGACGCCGTCAAGGACATGGTCGGTGCCTTCAACGGCACCGAGCACCGACGGGATCGCGAGGACGGGGGCAAGAAGGGCGATCGCGCCGACAAGGGCGACAAGTCCGACAAGTCCGATCGCGGCGACAAGTCCGACAAGTCCGACCGGAACGACAAGGGCGGCAAGAACGAGGCGAAGGCCGCGGGCGAGGGCGAGCACACCCTGAAGAAGGAGGCGCGCAAGGAGTGGCGGGAGGCGCTGAGCGACGAAGAGCTCAAGGCCCACCGCCAGCAGATGCGCGACAAGCGCATCGCCGCCACGGGTGTCGACCCCCGCGAGGAGCGCCGGGAGCGTCGCAACGCCTTGCAGGGCGCCCAGGTGCCGGCCAACCTGCCGTTCCTCGCACCCGACGGGCAGCTCGGCGTGGAGCCGCCCGCCGCGCTGCGCGAGCCGATCGACACCGACGCCCAGTTCTGGGAGACCGACGAGCCCTGAGCGGGCGCTGCGTCAGTCCTCGACCGTCAGGGGCGCCAGCGGCGCGGTCCACCCGTCGCCGCCCACGTCCACCAGGTAGGCCGACGCTGCCGCCCACGGTGTGCGGTCGTCCACGGGCTGCATCGGCGTGTCGCCCTCGGCGGCGATGACGTAGGCGGCGTCGGCGTCGGCCTCCAACGTGACCGTCGCCGTGGTGCCAGGGAGCGTGTGCACGAGCGCGCCGTCCTTGTAGACGAGGATGCGGTCGACCACGATCCACGCCGGCGCGCGCACGGTGACCTCGACCTCGGTGCCGGGCGCGACCACCGAGCCCGGGGCGACCGACAGGTCGAGGAACGGGCCGCGGGTGGCGATGGTGCGTCGCGCCGCCATCGTGTCGACCAGCAGGTCGTCGGTGAGCGCGTCCGGCGCATCCACGCCGGCGCCCAGGAAGGTGGCCGACATCCCGACGTGCCCGCCGGTGTGGGTGTGGCTGTCGGACACGCCGACGGGCGTCGACACCACCCCACGCACCAGCGCGTCCATCCAGAAGGCGAAGAAGCTGTCGACGTCGCCGCCGTTGAGCACCTCCACCGCCTGGAAGCGCGTCGTCCAGTGATCGCCGCGGGCGATGCGTCCGGGCGACCAGCCCGCCATCTCGGCCACGCCCTTGTCGAGCGGGTGGTTCAGCTGCAGCGTGAACGCGTCGCCGTGGCGGGCGCGCAGGAAGTCGACGACCTGCTCGGTGGTGTCGGGGATCTCGTCCCACCACGGCCAGGCGCCGTGGTTGGGGGCGTCGAGGTCGGGGACCACGGGGTAGATGTTCATGTGGCCGCGCAGGGGAGGGCTCACCTCGTCGCTGACGACCGTGCGCAGCTGGCCGTCGAGGTCGAGCGCGGTCACGAGGGGCCGGTAGTCGGCGAGGTGGTCGTGGTCGGTGCCGAAGTGCACCTGCACGCCCACGCCGGTGGCCACCACGAGGCGGTCCTCCATCGGAATCTCGCCGTCGCCGGACGGCGCCGCGTGGCTGTGGGGGTCGCCGAGGAGCCAGCCGGTGGGGGTGTAGGCGGCATCGAGCGCGGCCTGCAGGGTGGCGGTCTCTCCGGCGGCGAGCGTGACGGGGAAGCGGGCCACCTCGAACCGGATGCCGCGGTGGACGACCACGTCGTAGGTGCCGGGCTCGACGGCCAGGGTGAGCGTGCCGCCACGCGCCCACCCGAGGGCCTGGGCGCCGCTGGGCCGTCCGGCGACGAGCCGGGTGTCGACGGCCACGTCGGGCGTGGTGCGCCGCACGATCACCGCGAACGGGCCGCCGTCCTCGGCGTGGACGTCGATCGTGGCGGGCGCGCCGAGGTGGAGCGGGGACGCGGAGGTACCCACGCCACGGCCTTCGGCGGTCAGGGGGTCGGCGTCCGGCGTCGCGATGCGGGCGAGCTGGGCCTGCGCCACGCTGTCGGCGGCGTAGGGTCCGGTGTGACCGATGCCGTGCGGCGTGTCGACGAACCGCCCCGTGCCGCGTCCGATGGCGAGCGTCGTCACGGTGCCGTCGGTGGGGGCCTGGGCGGAGAACGTGCCGTCCACGCCGGTGACGGTGACGGTGTAGGGCGCGTCGTCGACGAGGACCGCCACCTCCGCGCCGGCGACGGGGCCGTCGTCCGCGGTGACGGTGCCGGAGACGGCGGCTGTGGTCGTGCCGCGTCGCGCCAGCGCCTCGTCGGTCAGCGTCGCGAGGTCGGCGGCCACGCCATAGTACCGACGCTCGGTGAGCGTGGTGCCGCCGCCGACGGGGGCCACGGGGCCCGACGCGATGGCGATGTCGGCGAGCGAGGCGATCAGCTCGAGCGAGCCCGCCTGCAGCGGCGTGTCCACCGCCAGCGTGGCCACCGCGACGTCGCGCGCGTCGGCGACGTAGGCCGTCCAGTCGAAGGCCGGCGGAAAGCCGTCGCCGCGACCCACGCCCTCGGTGAACCGGTGCGCGACCTCGGGTGAGCCCCACAGCAGGTCGGCCATGGCGAGATCCTGGGCGCGGTCGGCCGTGACCTCGGAGGTCACCTGCAACAGCGCGCTGTCGGGCTCGAGGGTGTAGGTCAGCGTGAACCGCAGGCCGAGGTCGGCGACGAAGCCCGGCGCCTCCAGCGTGCCCTCGATGAGCGCGAGCGGCGCCTCGATGCCCTCGACGCGCACCACGGCCGTGCCGTCGCTGCCGTCGCTCACGACCTCGATCGCCGTGGGCATCACGATGCGACCGATGCCTGCCATCGGCAGCCACTTCTCGACGATGTCGCGGCCTGCGTCCCCCGGGGCGCGGGCGACGTCGGCGTCGATGACCCCGCCCCAGGTGGTGACGTAATAGTTGGCGTCACGCATCCCCTGGATCACGAAGCGGGCGCGGTCGTTGTAGATCTTGATGTCGCCCGGCCGGCCCTCGGAGGTGATGCCACCCCACAGCGAGGCTTCCTCCCACACCACCCCTGCGCGCACCGCACCGGAGGGGACCGCGCTCGTCAGATCCGGGCGGTCGACCGCCGTGTCCGTGTCATCTGCCGTGTCGTCCGTGGGCGGTTGGCAGGCGAAGAGCGCGGCGGTGACGAGCAGCAGGGGACGCATGGGGGCTCCGTGGCGGCGGCGCACGATACGCTCCCGTTTCGCGTTCGTCACCTCTCCGTGCGGTTCCACGGTCCCGGGCACAGGTGTACGATGCGGCGCATGACCCACGCTGTCCGCGCCGTCGGGCGCCTCCTCGTCGTCCTCGGGCTCGCTGCCGGCTGCACGGCGTCGCGGGCGGTGGCGCCGCTTGCCGCGGGGCAGCACGGCCTCACCGCCTCGTTCGGCGGGCCGTTCGTCGAGTTCGCGGGTGCGCCGGTGCCCGTGCCGTTCTTCCAGCTCGGCTACCGCTACGGCATCGACGGCCACACCGACATCCACGCCGCGGTGCACGTCACCGGTGCCGCGACGTCGGGCGTCGGCGGCTTCGACGTCGGCGCGGCCCGGGAGCTGCTCACCGCCGACGGCGGACGTCCACGCATCATGGTCGACCTGAACACGTCCTGGTTCTACGGCGACGTGCGGCCGGGGGAGCCCGCGGGCGGCTTCCGCTTCTTCCCCGAGCTCGCGCTGGTGTTCACCTGGGACCTGCCGGCCCGCGACGGTCGGCGTCCCCACCGCATCTACGTGGGCCTCGACAACTTCTTCGAGGCGGCGCCCACGTTCAGCTACATCCTCACGCCGCTGTTCGGCACCGAGATCCGCCTGCACCGCGCCGTCGGCCTGCAGATCGAGGCGCAATGGCACGCGCCGTGGGTCGACACCACCCCGGTCGCGCCCGTCTGGTACGGACCGGGCAACCGCGGCGTGGTCGGCGTCAAGCTGGCGCTGGACGTCTACCTGCCCACCAAGGACGAGCGCGCCGCGGCGCGCGCGCGCCGCAACGGGGGTGCACGATGAGGCGACTGCTCGCGATCGCGGCGCTGCTGGCTGGGGGCACGGCCTGCCTGCCGCTCGACTTCCTCGTCATCCCCGCCTACCACACCGACGGCTACGACCTGTCGTCAGACGTGATCCCCGAGAGCGCCATCGAGCTGGTGCGCTTCCCGACCACCGACGGCTTGGAGCTGACGGGCGTGTGGGTGCGCCAGCCCGGCCCGCGCGACGAGCCGCTGCCCGTGATGATCGCCTTCCACGGCAACGGCGGCCCGTTCGACAACGGCGAGTGGCAGCGGATCGAGACGTTCTACGGGTGGGGCACGTACGACATCTTCACCTTCGACTACCGCGGCTACGGCACGTCCGACGGCGAGCCGTCCCGCGACGGCATCCTCGAGGAGGACGGCCTCGCCGCGGTCCAGTACGTCGTCGACACCACCGGCCTGGCACCCGAGGACATCCCGTGGGTGGCGCTGTCGCTCGGTGCGGCGGTCGCCAGCCACACCAGCGACGAGATCGCGGCCCGGGCAATCGTGCTGGAGAGCCTGTTCGCGTCGACGGATCGGCTGGCCGACGAGGCCGGGGACATCGACCTGCCCACCGGGTGGTTCTTCGCCGATGTCTACGACAACGTGCAGGCCGTCGAGGGCCTGACGGCGCCGGTGTTCCTCATCCACGGCACGTCGGACGACTTCATCAACCCCGAGCACGTGCTCGAGCTGTACGACGCCGCGCCGGACCCGAAGTGGCTGTGGCGGCCCGAGGGTGTCGGACACGCCGACATCACCCGGGTGGAGCCGGAGGCCTACGGGCAGCGGGTGCAGGCGTTCCTCGCGAATCCGACGGTGGACCCGAACCCGGCGGCCGACGCGGCGGACGGAGCGCAGACGGCCGAATAGAGGGGCGGCCACGGTCCCCGAGGTGAGCATGTCCCCCGATGCCCTGTCCCCCGACGCGCTCGTGGCCACCGCGCGCGCGTGGATGGCTGCCGACCCCGATCCCGTCGAGCGGGAGGCGCTGGCGGAGGTGATCGACGATCCCGCCACGCTGCGCGAGCTGTTCGGCGCCACGCTCGACTTCGGCACCGGCGGCATGCGCGGCCCGATGGGACCGGGCAGCTTCCGGATGAACCGCCTGATGATCCGGCGTGTCACCGCGGCCCTGGCCGACGAGCTGGCGGCCACCGTGCCCGACGCGCGCGTGCGCGGGGTGGCGGTGGCCTGCGACGCACGGCGCAACAGCGACGCCTTCGCGCGCGACGCGGCGGCCGTGCTCGCCGGACGTGGCTTCCGGGTGCACCTCGCACCCCACCCGCTCCCCACGCCGCTGCTGTCCTTCGCCACCGCGCACCTCGGCGCGTGTGCCGGCGTCATCGTCACCGCCAGCCACAACCCGCCCGCCGACAACGGCTACAAGGTGTTCGGCGCGGACGGGGCGCAGATCGTGTCACCGTTCGACGTCGCCGTGCAGGACCGGCTCGCCGCGATGCCGCTCGACGTCGGCACGCTGGCCGACCCGGACGCCTCCGACCTCGTCACGCCCTGGCCCGACGCCGTCCTCGACGCCTACTTCGCGCGCATCGCCGCCGTGCGCGTCCACCGCGCCACCGGCGCACGCATCGTCTACACCCCGGTCCACGGCGTCGGGCGCGACCCGGTGCTGCGCGCGCTGGGGGCGGCCGGCCACACCGACGTCCACGTGGTGCCGTCCCAGGGCGAGCCCGACGGCGCCTTCCCCACCGTGCCGTTCCCCAACCCCGAGGAGAAGGGCGTCCTCGATGCCGCGATCGCGCTGGCCACGGAAGTCGACGCCGACGTGATCCTCGCCAACGATCCCGACGCCGACCGGCTCGCGGTCGCGATCCCCGACGGGCAGGGTGGGTGGCAGCAGCTGTCCGGCAACCAGCTGGGCGTGCTGCTCGCCGACGATCTGCTCGGCCACACCGAGGTCGGTCCGCGGGATCTGGTCGTCACCACCATCGTGTCCACGGCGATGCTCGCGCCGATCGCTGCGGCCCACGACGTGGCCTACGGCGAGGCGCTCACCGGCTTCAAGTGGATCGCCGTGCGCGCGAAGGCCCACACCGAGGCGGGCGGGCGGTTCCTCTACGGCTTCGAGGAGTCCATCGGCTACAGCATCGGCGACATCGTGCGCGACAAGGACGGCGTGTCTGCCGCGCTCGTCGTCGCCGATCTGGTGTCGTGGCTCCAGGCCGACGGGCGCACCCTCCGCGGCCAGCTCGATGCGCTCTACCGCCGCTTCGGGCTCTACCTGGGCACGCAGCGCAGCCTGCGGTTCGAGGGCAGCGCCGGGGCCGCCCGCATCCAGCAGATCATGGACACGCTGCGCCAGGCCCCGCCCACGGCCATCGCAGGCCGCGACGTCGTGGCCGTGCGGGACGTGCTGGCGGGCACCGGACGTCGGGCCGACGGCACCACGTTCGACCTGGGGCTGCCGTCGAGCAACGTCCTCGGCTTCGATCTGGCCGACGGCAGCCGGGTGCTGGTGCGCCCGTCCGGCACGGAGCCGAAGATCAAGTTCTACTTCGAGGTCGTCGAGCGGCTGGCCGAGGGCGAGGCGCTCGACGCGGCCGAGGTCCGGGCCCGCGCCGTGCTCGCCACGATGGACGCCGAGCTGCGGTCCGCCGCCGGCGTCGCCTGAGGCGCGTGGGGCTGCGGCGCGGTGACGGCGGCGGCTACTTGACCTTGTCGGGCATCGGCGCCGGCAGGGTGGGACCGGGGGTCACCCGCAGCGCGGCGAGCAGCTCGGCGCGGGTGATCGGCTTGGTGAGGAACGCATCCATGCCTGCGTCGATGCAGGCCTGACGGTCCTCGTCGAAGGCGTTGGCCGTGAGCGCGACGATGCGGATGCGGTCGAACCGGGGGTCGGCGCGAAGGCGGCGCGTGGCCTCCAGGCCGTCGACGACCGGCATGCGCATGTCCATGAACACGACGTCGGGCATGTGGGCACGCGCGGCGGGGAGCACCTCGTCGCCGTTGTGGGCCACCCGGACGCTGTGGCCCATGCGCTCGAGCATCGTCGACAGCACCATGCGGTTGACCGCGTTGTCCTCGGCGACGAGCACCCGCAGGCCGGGGCCGCGCAGCTCGTGGCTGCCGGGGATGTCGGTGGTGGGGATGTCGTCCTCGACGACCTCGAGCGGCAGGCGGACCGTGAACACGGTGCCTACGCCCACCTCGCTCTGCACGGAGATGTCGCCCTGCATCGCCTCGACGAGCAGGCGGGCGATCGACAGGCCGAGCCCCACGCCGCCAGCGGTGGACGCCGCGCCCGTCTCGGCGCGGACGAAGGGTGCGAACACGTCGGTGAGGCGGTCTTCGGGGATGCCGACGCCCGTGTCGGTGATCTCGAACACGAACCACGCGCCGTCGTAGCGGATGCGGACGACCACACCGCCCGTGTCGGTGAACTTCAGCGCGTTGCCGACCAGGTTGATGAGCACCTGGCGCAGGCGCGCCGGGTCGCCGCGCACCTTCGCCGGGACGTTGGCGTCGAGGTCGAGGTGCAGGCTCAGGCCCTTGCCCTTGGCACGCGGGCGGAAGAGCGAGATGACCTGCTCCACCAGATCGCTGGGACGGAAGGCGCGCTCCTTGAGCGTGAACCGACCGGCCTCGAGCCGGGCCGTGTCGAGCAGGTCGTCGAGCAGCGCCAGCAGGGCGTTGCCCGTCTTGTGGATGGTGCGGACCCATTCCCGCTGGTCGTCGTCGAGGTGGCTGTCGGCCAGCAGGTCGGTCAGGCCGAGGATGCCGGTCATCGGGGTGCGCAGCTCGTGCGACACCGACGCCAGGATGCTCGACTTGGCGCGGCTCGCCGCCTCCGCGCGGGCGCGGGCACGTGTCTGGGCCCCCTGCTGCGCCTGCACGTCGGCCAGGGCGCGCTCGCGGGCGTACGACACGGCGAGGAAGAACAGCGAGCTGAACAGCAGCACGCGCGCGATGTCGGACGGGTACAGGTCGAGCGCGAGCGTGGGCGGCAGCACCCCCTGGCCGTGTGCGCCGACCAGCACGAACGCCAGGCCGAACACGAAGAACACCGACGCGACGGCGGCGCGGTAGTCGAGCACCACGAGCACGATCGCGGGCAGCATCGGCAGCCAGTACGTGAACGGCGAGTACAGGCCGCCCGTGGCGGGGATCGCGGTGCCCGCCACCCCCATCGCCAGCACCACGAAGAACCACGCCGCCAGTTGGTAGCTGCCGCTGATTCGGTAGGAGAGGGGAACGAGCGCGAAGCCGAGCGCGGCACCGCCGCAGGCGAGGAGCTGGGGGCTCGTGCCGTGGGGCAGGGCGATCAGGGCGCTGGCCAGGCCGATCACCACGACGCCGAGCGTGGCCATGATGAGCGACCGCGCGCGCGTCCGCTCCTGCGAGGGCTGGGACGCCACGCGCGGCGGCAGGAACGCGTCCAGGGCTCGGAGGAAGGGATTCGTGGCCGGGGGCGTCGCCACTCGGGGCTCCGGGGGTCTGGACCGCACGGCCGCAGCGTTCGGATACGTCGCGCTCACATCAACCTGTCACGGGGCGGAAGTACCTGCCACCACACGAGACCAGTCGGCGACGATCGGGTCGCGCTGAAGCTGGATGCGACGATGGGGAACCTCGGCTAGGAGGCGCCATGCCCGGATCAGCCGTCGTCGAGGTCACCGGCCTCACCAAGGACTACGACTCCCTGCGCGCCGTGGACGGGCTGACCCTGTCGCTGGCACCCGGCCGCGTTCTCGCGATGGTCGGTCCCAACGGTGCCGGCAAGACGACCACGCTGCGCATGATGGCGGGCGTGATCCGGCCGACGTCGGGCCGCGTGACCCTGCAGGGCATCGACATCGCCGCCGACCCGGTGGCCGCCAAGCGCCGGCTCGCCTGGGTGCCGCACGACCCCCAGCTGTTCGACACGCTCACCGTCCGGGAGCACCTGCGGTTCGTGGCGAGTGCGTGGGACGCACCCGACGGGCTGGCCCGCGGCGAGGCGCTCCTGCAGCGCTTCGATCTCGCCGACAAGGCCGAAGCCGCCGCCCACACGCTGTCCACCGGCATGCGGCAGAAGCTGGCGCTGGCCTGTGCCGGGGTCCACACCCCCGACCTGCTCATGCTCGACGAGCCGATGAACGGGCTCGACCCGCGCGCCATCCGCACGATGAAGGCGTTCGTGCGCGAGGAGGCCGAGCGTGGCGCGGCCGTCGTCATCAGCAGCCACCTCCTCGGCGTCGTCGAGGACATGGCCACCGACCTGCTCATCCTGGTGAAGGGGAAGTGTCGCTTCGTCGGTCCGATCGAGGACGCGCGCGCCGCGTTCGCGGGGCAGGGGCTGGAGGAGCTGTTCTTCACCGCCACGGAGTCGGAGTCGTCGGGGGCGGTGCCGTGACCCGTCGGGGTGCGCGTCGGTGAACCGCTGGCTGCCGCCGTCGCTGTGGTTGCTGGTGCGGCTGCGGATCGGGTCTGCGGTCCGCGACGGTGCGCAACGCATCCGCACGCCCGGTGGCTTCGTGACGGCGCTGCTGATGGTGGGGTTCCTCGGCGTGTGGCTCGTGCCGCTGGCGCTGCTGCCGCCCACGTTCCGCCCGGTCAACCCGGGGTGGATGCGCGCGGTCGGCCCGCTCGGGCTGGCGATGCTGTGGTTCGGCCAGGTGGCGCTGCGGGGCGGAGGGGAGGTGCTCGGGTTCATGCCGAGCGAGGCCGATCAGCTGTTCGCGGCGCCCTACACGCCGTCCCAGCTGCTCCGCTACAAGGTCACGCTGCTGGTGTTCGCGTGGACCCTCGGCGGGCTGCTGATGTCGCCGATGGCGATGTTCTACGCGGTGCGACCGGTCGGCGGCGTGCTGGCCGCCGTGCTCGTGCTGCCGTTCCTGCAGCTCTCCGCGATGATCTCGGCGCTGATCCGCGAGGGGGGACGGCGGTCGGTCGTCGGGCGCGCCGTGTTCCTGCTGGTGATGGTGGGGCTCGCCGTCGCGGTCGCGTGGATGCCGCGCGACCAGTCCCTCAACGTGCTCGACAGCATGACGGCGCTGCAGGCCACGCCGGTGGGCCGGGTGGTGCTGTTCCCGTTCCGCCTCGGCGCGAGCCTGTTGTACGCGGGGACGATGACCGAGCTCGCGCTCGCCGCGGCCGGCATGTTCCTCGTCGACGTCGCCCTGGCCACGCTGCTGGTGGCGCTGGGGCGCCGCGCCTGGCTCGAGATCGCGGCGGACGGTGCGCAGCACATGGCGGGAGCCCTCGCGCGCTACCGCAGCGGTGGGGGCGTGAGCGCGCTCGGCGGCTGGTGGGGCGCGCGGGTGCCGGCGTTTCCCCGGTGGGGCGGCGCGGGCACGGTCGGCTGGCGTCGCACGATCGAGATCCTCCGACGCCCGACGGTCTACGGCGCGCTCGGCGGCGTGCTGGTCCTCGATCTCGTCGTCGGGCTCGGGGCCACCCTCGTCGACCCGGGCGTGAGCGCCGCGGGGCAGGCGATCGTGGCGATGCAAAACACGCTCGTGTGGGGCACCGTGCTGCTGCCGGGCGTGCTGCGGATGGACTTCCGCTCCGACCTCGACCGGATGGACATCCTCCTCGCCCTGCCGCTCCGGCCGTGGGCGCTGTTCGCCGGTCAGGTGCTCCCGATGGTGGTCGTGGTCACCGCGCTCGGGTGGACGGTCGACGTGCTCGCCGTGGTCTGGGCGCCGTCGGCAGCGGCGTGGGCCCTGGTGCTGATCGCGCTGCAACCCTGCGCCGCAGCCATGGTGCTGTGCGTCGACAACGCCCTGTTCCTCTGGCTCCCCGTCCGCACCGAAGCGGGCGAGGCGGCACTCCAGTCCGTCGGGCGCAACCTGATGATCACCTTCCTCGGGTGGACGCTCATCGGGGGCAGCGGCACGGTCGCAGCCCTCGTGGCCGGGCTGGCCGTCTACCTCGGGGCGGGCATGCTCCCGGCCGCGCTCCTCGCCACGGTGCCGCTGCTCGGCGTCGCGGCGGTGGCGGCCTGGCTGGGCACGGTGCGGCTGCGTGGCTTCGATCCGAGCGTCCACGTTCCGCGGTAGTGCGCCGCGTTCGGGTCCCCCGGGCGGGTGCAAGCCGGTTCCCCCGCCGAGGGGAGCACGATCCACCGTCGGACCCGCCGCGCGCCCCGGTGTGGGTGGATCCGGGGACCCGGACCCGCGCCGGGTGTCCGCGAGGCCACCAGAATCGACGGATAGTGGGCGTTGGCTCGTCGTGCGTGACCGAGTTGTCGACAGGACGTGACGGCTCCAGGGAAACGTCGACCATCGCTGTCGTTTCCGCTAAAGTGCAGCGTTGCCACTCCTCCCTCCATCGGATCCGTCCGGAGGTCTCATGCGTCTCCACGCGCTCGCGGCGATGGCCGCGCTGTCGTTCCTTGCCTGTCAGCCCGCCGAGGTCGGCACCACGCCCGCCTCCGACACCGGGTCGACGGCCCTTCCCGGAGACGAGCTCCCGCCGCCGCTGAACCCGGTGCTCACCGCCACGGCGATCGTGCCGCGGCAGACGCTGTCGCTGGCGGTGCAGAACGTGCCGGCCAACAGCCGCGTCTACTTCTTCGCCACGGGCACGGGCACCGGCCAGGGGCCGTGCCACCCGAGCGGGTCGCCCTGTCTGGGCATCCAGACGCCGGCCTACCAGCTCGGCTCGGCCACGGCCGACGTCAACGGCAATGCCTTCGTCAGCGTCAACGTGCCGCGCAACCTGGCCTTCGCCGAGGTCTGGTTCCAGGCGGCCGCCGTCCGCGGTGCCAGCGCCGGCACGTCCAACATCGTCCACCGCATCGTCGATGACGGCGACCTCGACGGCTACGCGGCGATCGACGACTGCGACGACACCGACGCCTCGCTGAACCCGGCCGACGCCGACGGCGATGGCAACAGCACCTGCGGCGGCGACTGCGACGACAGCGATCCCACGGTCGAGGCCCTCGACGCCGACACCGACGGCTTCAGCACCTGCCAGGGCGACTGCGACGACGGCAACCCGTCGCTCACCCCGGCCGACGGCGACGGCGACGGCTTCAGCACCTGCACGGGCGACTGCGACGACACCGACGGCGCCCAGACGCCCACGGATGGCGACGGCGACGGCTTCAGCACCTGCGCCGGCGACTGCGACGACACCAACGCGGCGCTGTCTCCGGCCGACGGCGACGGCGACGGCTTCAGCACCTGCACGGGCGACTGCGACGACACCGACGGCAGCCTGTCGCCCACCGACGCCGACGGCGACGGCTACACCACCTGCGCGGGCGACTGCGACGACGGCGACCCGGCGCTCACGCCCGCCGACGGCGACGGCGACGGCTACTCCACCTGCACCGACGACTGCGACGACACCAACGCCTCGCTCACCCCGGCCGACGGCGACGGCGACGGCTACAGCACCTGCGCCGGCGACTGCGACGACACGAACGCCGCCCTGTCCCCGGCCGACGGCGACGGCGACGGCTACTCCACCTGCGCGGGCGACTGCGACGACACCGACGGCAGCGCCTCGCCGGCCGACGCCGACGGTGACGGCTTCAGCACCTGCGCCGGCGACTGCGACGACGCCGACCCTGCGCTCACGCCGGCCGACGGCGACGGCGACGGCTACTCCACCTGCACCGACGACTGCGACGACACCAACGCCTCGCTCACGCCGGCCGACGGTGACAGCGACGGCTACTCCACGTGCGCGGGCGACTGCGACGACACCGACGGCGCCCTGTCCCCGGTCGACGCCGACGGCGACGGCTACAGCACCTGCGACGGCGACTGCGACGACAGCGATCCGGCCCTGAACCCGGCCGACGCCGACGGCGACGGCTTCAGCACCTGCGACGGCGACTGCGACGACAACGACAACGCCAACGTCCCGGTCGACGGCGACGGCGATGGCTACACCGTCTGCGGCGGCGACTGCGACGACGCCGACCCGCTCCTGTCCCCGGCCGACGCCGATGGCGACGGCTACTCCACCTGCACCGGCGACTGCAACGACGCCGACCCCGCCCTCACCCCGGTCGACGGCGACGGCGACGGCTACTCCACCTGCACGGGCGACTGCGACGACGGCAACGCCGTCCTCACCCCGGCCGACGGCGACGGTGACGGCTACTCCACCTGCACCGACGACTGCGACGACACGCGCCCCGCGCTCACCCCGGCCGACGCCGACGGCGACGGCTACTCCTCCTGCGCGGGCGACTGCGACGACACCAACGCCGCCCTCAACCCGGTCGACGTCGACGGCGACGGCTACTCCACGTGCGCGGGCGACTGCGACGACAACGATCCCGCCGCGGTGCCCGTCGACAACGACGGCGACGGCTACACCCTGTGCAACGGTGACTGCGACGACACCGACCCGCTGCTGTCCGGCGCCGACAACGACGGCGACGGCTACAGCACCTGCGAGGGTGACTGCGACGACAACGACGTCTCCCGCGATCCGGCCGATGTCGACGGCGACGGCTACTCCACCTGCGACGGCGACTGCGACGACAACGACGCCACCTCCACCCCGGTCGACAACGACGGCGACGGCTACGCGGCGTGCGGTGGCGACTGCGACGACACCGATCCGGCCCTCAACCCCGTCGACAACGACGGTGACGGCTACAGCAGCTGCGACGGCGACTGCGACGACGGCACGGCGGCCCTGAGCCCGGCCGACGACGACGGCGACGGCTACAGCACCTGCGACGACGACTGCGACGATCTCGACCCTTCGCTCACGCCCGCCGACGTCGATGGCGACGGCTACAGCACCTGCGAGGGCGACTGCGACGACTCCACCACCATCTTCTCCCCGGCCGACGGCGACGGCGACGGCTTCAGCACCTGCGACGGCGACTGCGACGACACCGACATCACGCAGAGCCCGCTCGACGGCGACGGCGACGGCTTCAGCACCTGCGACGGCGACTGCGACGACACGAACCCGGCGCTGTCCCCGGCCGACGCCGATGGCGACGGCTTCACCGGCTGCGGCAACGACTGCGACGACACCGACCCGGCGCTCAACCCCGGCGACGCCGACGGTGACGGCGTCTCCAGCTGCGACGGCGACTGCGACGACCTCGACGCGTCCCTCACCCCGATCGACGCCGACGGCGACGGCTACACGTCGTGCGACGGTGACTGCGACGACAACGACCCGAACGCCACGCCCGCCGATCTCGACGGCGACGGCTTCTCGGCGTGCGAGGGCGACTGCGACGACACCGATCCGCTGCTCAACCTCAACGACGCCGACCACGACGGCTTCACCACCTGCGCCGGTGACTGCGACGACGCCGACCCCACGCTCACGCCGCGTGACTTCGACGGCGACGGCTACTCCAGCTGCTCGGGCGACTGCGACGAGACCAACCCCGAGCTCACCCCGGCCGACCTCGACGGCGACGGCGTGTCCACGTGCGACGGTGACTGCGACGACTCCGACGCGCTGCTCAACATCGCCGACGCCGACCACGACGGCTTCAGCACCTGCGACGGCGACTGCAACGACACCAACGCGTCGCTGCGTCCCGACGACCGCGACGGCGACGGCTTCAGCACCTGCCAGGGCGACTGCAACGACAACAACGCCTCCCGCGATCCGGCCGACCGCGACGGCGACGGCTACAGCACCTGCCAGTCCGACTGCAACGACGCCAACGCGCTGCTCACCCCCGCCGACAACGACGGCGACGGCTACAGCACCTGCCTGGGCGACTGCGACGACAACGATCCGCTGGTCGGTCCCACCGACAACGACGGTGACGGCTACAGCCAGTGCGCGGGCGACTGCGACGACACCGATCCCACGCTCAACGCCAACGACTTCGACTCCGATGGCTACAGCAGCTGCGACGGCGACTGCGACGACACCGACCCCAACCTCAACCCGGCCGACTTCGACGGCGACGGCTACAGCAGCTGCGATGGCGACTGCAACGACTTCAACGCCGTCCTGAACCTGGCCGACGCCGACCACGACCTGTCGACCACGTGCGCGGGTGACTGCGACGACAACGACCCGACGGTCGAGGGCCGCGACGTCGACCGCGACGGCTGGAGCACCTGCCAGGGCGACTGCAACGATCGCAACGCCACGCTGTCGCCGCGCGACAACGACCACGACGGCTACAGCCGCTGCACCGGCGACTGCAACGACAACAACGCCACGCTGACCCCCGCCGACAACGACGGCGACGGCTACAGCACCTGCACGCAGGACTGCGACGACAACGACCCGCTCAAGACGCCCTACGACGGCGACTCCGACGGCTACAGCACCTGCACCAACGACTGCGACGACACCAACAGCCAGCTGTCGCCCGCCGACTTCGACGGTGACGGCTACAGCACGTGCCAGGGCGACTGCGCGCCGTTCAACGCCGCCCAGTACCCGGCCGACCTCGACGGCGACGGCTACACCACCTGCGACGGTGACTGTGACGACACCGACCCGCTGAAGACGCCCGCCGACAACGACGGTGACGGCTACAGCACCTGCACCAACGACTGCGACGACACCAACGCGGCGCTCCGTCCGGTCGATGCCGACGGCGATGGGTTCACCACCTGCCAGGGCGACTGCGACGACACCAACAACGCCCTGAACCTGCGCGACCAGGATCACGACGGCTACAGCAGCTGCACCGGCGACTGCAACGACGCCATCGCGTCCATCGGTCCGTTCGACAACGACGGTGACGGCGCCACGGTGTGCGGCGGTGACTGCAACGACAACGACGCCACCCGCAACCTGCAGGACCTCGACGGCGACGGCTACACCACCTGCGCCAACGACTGCGACGACAACGACCCGACGAAGACGCCCGCCGACAACGACGGTGACGGCTACAGCACCTGCACCAACGACTGCGACGACACCAACCCGGCCCTGCGTCCGGTCGACCAGGACCTCGACGGGGCGAGCTCATGCGCCGGTGACTGCAACGACGCCGTGTTCAGCCTCAACATCCGCGACACCGACCACGACGGGTGGACGACGTGTGCGGGCGACTGCAACGACAACTCGGCGGCGCAGAACCTCAACGACGCCGACGGCGACGGCTACAGCACCTGCGCGTTCGACTGCAACGACAACGACCCCACCCGCTACCCGGCCGACCTCGACGGCGACGGCGTGACGGCGTGCGCGGGCGACTGCGACGACACCAACCCCGGCCTGAACACCATCGACCACGACGGTGACGGCCGGTCCACGTGCGCGGGCGACTGCGACGACACCGACCCCAGCCTGAACATCCAGGACCTCGACTCCGACGGGTTCAGCACCTGCGCCGGTGACTGCGACGACAACGACCCGCTGAACGTGCCGTTCGACTTCGACGGCGACGGCTACACCACCTGCAACGGTGACTGCGACGACAACGACCCGACGCTCACCGGCGCCGACGCTGACTTCGACGGCTACACGGTGTGCGACGGCGACTGCGACGACAACGATCCGCTGATCGTGCCGGTCGACCTCGACGGCGACGGCCTGTCGGCGTGCGACGGCGACTGCGACGACTACGACCCGCTGCTCAACGACGACGACGTCGACGGCGACGGCGCGTCCACCTGCGACGGCGACTGCGACGACTTCAACCTCGCGCTCAACCTCCAGGACTTCGACGGCGACGGCTCGTCCACGTGCACCGGCGACTGCAACGACAACAACGCCACCCAGAACGGCAACGACGTCGACGGCGACGGCTACAGCACCTGCGACGGCGACTGCAACGACAACAACGCCGCCCTCAACCCCGGCGACGCCGACGGCGACGGCTACAGCAGCTGCCAGGGCGACTGCGACGACAACGACCCGACGCGCCGCCCCGGTGACGCCGATGGCGACGGCTACACGTCCTGCGGTGGTGACTGCGACGACAACGATCCGACCCTGTCGCCCCGCGATCAGGACAACGACGGCGCTTCGTCGTGTGCCGGTGACTGCAACGACCAGAACGCGCTGCTCAACATCCGCGACATCGACGGCGACGGCGTCACCACCTGCGACGGCGACTGCAACGACAACGACCCGACCAGCTACGGCGCCGACCTCGACGGCGACGGCTACTCGGCGTGCCAGGGCGACTGCGACGACACCGACCCGGCCCTCAACCCGGCGGATGCCGACGGCGACGGCTACAGCACGTGCCAGGACGACTGCGACGACACCGACCCCACGCTCGCGCCGATCGACAGCGACGGCGACGGCGCCACGGTCTGCGACGGTGACTGCGACGACAACAACGCCCAGCTGAACCTGCGCGACCTCGACGCCGACGGCTACAGCACCTGCGCCGGGGACTGCGACGACATCCGCGCCACCAAGAACCCGCGCGACCTCGACGGTGACGGCTACAGCACCTGCACCAACGACTGCGACGACAACGACGCCACGCGCAGCCCGGCCGACGTCGACGGTGACGGCTACAGCACCTGCACCAACGACTGCGACGACAACGACGCCACCAAGACGCCCAACGACGTCGACGGCGACGGCTTCAGCTCCTGCGCCGGCGACTGCGACGACAGCTCGGTGGCCCTGTCGCCCGCCGATCGCGACGGCGACGGCGCCTCGGCGTGTGCCGGTGACTGCGACGACTTCAACCCGAGCCTGTCGCTCAACGACGCCGACGGTGACGGCTACTCCACCTGCGGCGGCGACTGCGACGACACGAACGCCTCGGTGGTGCCGGTCGACAACGACGGCGACGGCTTCAGCGTGTGCGCGGGTGACTGCGACGACACGTCGGCCTTCCTCAACCCCGGCGACTTCGACCACGACGGCTACAGCTCGTGCGCCGGCGACTGCAACGACGCCAACGCCGCCCTGTCGCCCCGCGACCAGGACAACGACGGCTTCAGCACCTGCACCGGTGACTGCGACGACACCTCGTTCAGCCTGTCGCCGCGCGACAACGACGGCGACGGCTACAGCACCTGCCAGGGTGACTGCAACGACAACCGCGCCGATCGCTCGCCTGCCGACAACGACGCGGACGGCTACAGCACCTGCACCGGTGACTGCGACGACACCACGCCGTTCCTGTCCCCGGCCGACGTCGACGGTGACGGCTACAGCTCGTGCGCCGGCGACTGCAACGACAACGACGGCACGCTCAACCTCAACGACTTCGACTTCGACGGCTACAGCAGCTGCGCCGGCGACTGTGACGACCTCGACGACAACCTGACCCCGGCCGACAGCGACGTGGACGGGTTCTCGACCTGCACGTTCGACTGCGACGACGGCAACGACCAGGTCTACCCGGGCGCCCTCGACCGGCCCGACGGCGGCTTCGTCGACGCGAACTGCGACGGCATCGACGGCAATGGCGCGCGCGCCGTGTACGTCGCACCGGGCGGCACCGACACGGGCAACTGCCCGCGCACGGCGCCGTGCGCCACCATCCAGTACGCGGCGGGCCGCCTGTCGTCGCTGGGCTTCACCGACGTGTTCATCCAGAACGGCACCTACACCGGTCCGTTCAACTTCACGACGGGCACGGTCAACCTGTGGGGCGGCTTCGACGGTGGCTGGTTCCGCGCCGAGCGCGGCCTCGCCGGTCACGTGGTCACCCTCAACGGTGGCCAGTTCGCGGCGGAGGGTGAGGTGATGACGGTGCGCGTCCGCACCAACGCTACCGTCACGCTGGGCGACCTGATCGTGAACGGTCCGGCGGCTTCGGGCGTCGACGGCGAGGGCAACGGCAAGGGGTCCTACGCGGTCCACTCGTCCGACTCGACCATCCAGCTGTTCCGCGTCACGGTCAACGGCGGCGCGGGCGCCCCGGGTGCCCAGGGCACCGCGGGCACCAACGCGAGCACGACCGCTGCTGCGGGCGGCGGCGTCGGCGGCAACGCGCACTCCTCGCTCGAGTGCTGCAGCGGGTCGCGCGTCGGTGGTGGCGGCGGTGCGTCGAACGCCTCGTGCTCCGCGAACACGGGCGGCGGCGGCGGCGGCCAGGGCGGCGCCATGGACACCGACTGCTTCCTCTGCTGGGGCGACGCCGACGGCGGCCGCACCGGTGCGAACGCGACCGTGTTCGCGTCGAGCAGCTACGGCTACCGCGGCAACGGCGGCAGCACGTGCTCCACGGGCGGCAACGGCATCGACGGCCGCGTGGTCGACGGCTCGGGCGGTGGCGCGGGCGTGGTCGGCGGTCGCCTGCGCACCAACCTGTTCTGGTACGGCTACCGGGCGCCCGGTGGCAGCCTCGGCCAGGACGGCGGCGGCGGCGGCGGCGGCGGCGGCGGCGGCGGCTGCGACGGTGAGGACTGGCTCGGCCTCGAGCAGGACGTGCGCGGTGCCGGCGGCGGCGGCGGCGGTGCGGGCGGTTGCCGCGGCACGGCTGGCGGCGGCGGCGGCGCGGGCGGCGGCTCCTACGGCGTGTTCGTCCTGCGCGGCAATGCCAACCTCCTCGACAGCCTGATCAACCTCGGCAGCGGTGGCCACGGCGGCCCCGGTGGCGGCGGCGGTTCGGGCCAGCCCGGCGGCGTCGGCGGCAGCGGCGGCGCGCCCACGTCCGGCGTCGGCCGGGGCGGCAACGGCGGCAACGGCGGTCGCGGCGGCCACGGCGGCGGCGGCGGCGGTGGTGCCGGCGGCGACGCGGTGGGCGTGTTCAGCCTGAGCGCGCTGGTCGACACGTCCGGCACGGCGTTCACGTCGGGTTCCGCGGCGCTGCCGGGCGGCGGTGGCACGAGCGCCGGCGGCGGTGTCGGCGCGACGGGCGCGACCGGTCGCGTGCAGAACACCTACGTGTGCGTCAGCGGCAGCGGCTGCTGAGACGTGCGACGCCCGGATCGCGGTGGCGATCCGGGCGGCTCGGTTCCTTCGAGCCCGGTGCGCCTCGCGCGTGCCGGGCTCGGTTGCGTTCGGGCTGGTTCAGCCCTCGAAGGCGGCCTTGAGGCGCTTGGCGATCGAGTCCTGCAGGCGGCCGGCGTCGATGCCGGCGGCCTTGGCGAGCATGCCGAGCTTGACCTCGACGTCGACCGCGCTGTCGCCGACGGCGACGTCGCCCGACACGCCGATGCCCTTGATCGCCGCCTTGTCGCCGGACCAGGCGAGGGAGACCCGGTACTTCTTGAGCATCTCCTCGAAGCCCGCGAGCTTGTCCTTCGCGGCGGACTTCGACAGGGTGTGAGGCTGACGGACACGAACGCTGCTCATGGGACACTCCATGGGTCGGGGAGTCTGTCCTAGCACCCGCAGGCGGTCCCGCGCACCGCAGCCCGCGGAGTGGTCGTGCGTCGTCCGGCGGAGACGGGGCGGACAACGGCAGGAATGGCGGGGAAGGGGCGGTGGGCGGAGCACCTTGATATTGATGTCAATGTGCCGGGAGGGGTCATGCACGCGCTGCCCAGTCGCGTCGACACCGGGTCCGAGAGCTTCGTCCGCAACCGTGAGCAGAACCTGGAAGCGCTCGCCAAGGTGCACGCCAGGCTCGCCAAGGCGCTCGCCGGTGGGGGCGACAAGGCGGTGGCGCGACACGTCGCGCGGGGCAAGCTCACGCCGCGACAGCGGGTGGCGCTGCTCCTCGATCGCGACAGCCCGTTCCTGGAGATCGGGGCGCTCGCTGGCGGCCACGACGGGGGACACCCCGGCGCGGGCATGATCGGCGGCGTCGGTCGCGTGAGTGGCACCGACGTGCTGATCACGGCGTCCGAGGCCACCGTCCAGGGGGGGGCGATCAACGCGGCGGGTGTGGCGAAGTCCAACCGCCTCGCGCAGGTCGCGCTCGAGAACCAGCTGCCCACGGTGCACTGCATCGAGTCGGCCGGGGCCGACCTGCCCAACCAGGCCGACATCTTCGTGCCGGGTGGCGCGGGCTTCCGGGAGATCACCCAGCGCAGTCGCGCGCGCCTGCCGACGATCAGCCTCGTGTTCGGGTCGTGCACGGCGGGCGGCGCCTACATCCCCGGGATGTCCGACTACGTCGTGATGGTCGACCAGGCGGCCTACATGTACCTGGCAGGTCCGCCGCTCGTGAAGATGGCGCTGGGCGAGGAGGTCGACGACGAAGCGCTCGGCGGGGCGGCGATGCACAGCCGCGTGTCGGGCGTGTCGGACTACCTGGCCACCGACGAGCGGGACGCCCTGCGGCTGGGTCGGGAGCTGGTCGCCCAGCTCGGCTGGCGCCGTCGTGGTCCCGATCCGCGGGGCCCCGGCGATGCGCCGCTGTACCCGGCCGAGGACCTGCTCGGCATCGCGAGCGCCGACGTCAAGCAGCCGTTTGACATCCACGAGGTGATCGCGCGCATCGTGGACGGCAGCCGCTTCCACGCCTTCAAGCCCCTGTACGGTCCCACGCTGGTGTGCGGCTTCGCCGAGATCCACGGCTGGCGCGTGGGCATCCTCGCCAACCACGGCGTGCTCTTCGGCGCGTCGGCCGACAAGGGCGCCCAGTTCATCCAGCTCTGCAACCAGTCCGACACGCCGCTCGTGTTCCTGCAGAACACCACGGGGTTCATGGTCGGCCGTGCGGCCGAGGAGGCCGGCATCATCAAGGCGGGCGCCAAGCTCGTCAACGCGGTGAGCAACAGCACGGTGCCCGCGATCACCATCATGGTGGGCGGGTCGTACGGCGCGGGCAACTACGCCATGATGGGGCGCGCCTACCACCCGCGCTTCCTGTTCACCTGGCCCAACCACCGCATCGCCGTGATGGGACCCGAGCAGCTCGCCGGGGTGCTCGACCTCGTCAAGCGCGGCGCGGCCGCCCGCAAGGGCGTCCCGGTCAACGAAGAGGAGCTCGCCATGCTCAAGGGCATGTTGGTGGGCAAGGTCGAGCGGGAGTCCACGGCGCTGTACGCCACCGCTCGGCAGTGGGACGACGGCATCATCGACCCGCGCGACACCCGCACCGTCCTGGGGCTCGCCTTGTCCGCCGCCACGTGCGCGCCGGTCGAGGGCACGAGCGCCTGGGGCACCTTCCGACACTGACGGAGCCGCCGTGACCACGATCACCAAGCTGCTGGTCGCCAACCGGGGCGAGATCGCGCGCCGCATCTTCGACACGGCCCGCGCGATGGGCATCCGCACGGTCGCCGTCCACACCGACGCCGACGCCCACCTGCCGTTCGTCGCGGAGGCCGACGAGGCCGTGCGCATCGGGGAGGGGCCGGCGTCGTCGAGCTACCTCGACGCCGAGGTCGTGCTGGCCGCGGCGCGCCAGACCGGCGCCGATGCGGTGCACCCCGGCTACGGCTTCCTGTCCGAGAACGCGGCGTTCGCGCGCGCGGTCACCGAGGCCGGGCTGGTGTGGGTGGGCCCGGCGCCCGACACCATCGCGGTGATGGGCGACAAGGCCGCCGCGCGCCGGCTGGCCGCGGCGCACGACGTCCCCGTCGTGCCCGGCTACGACGGCGACGATCAGGCCGACGCCACGTTCGTCGGCGAGGCCGAGCGCATCGGGGTGCCGCTGCTGGTCAAGGCCGCTGCGGGCGGCGGTGGCCGCGGCATGCGGCGGGTCGACGACCTCGCGGCGCTTCCGGAGGCGCTCGCCAGCGCCCGACGCGAGGCTGCCAGCGCCTTCGGCGACCCGCGCCTCCTGCTGGAGCGCTACGTGCTGCGACCCCGACACGTCGAGGTCCAGGTGCTCGGCGACGCCGCGGGCACGGTCCTCCACCTCGGCGCCCGCGATTGCTCGGTGCAGCGCCGCCACCAGAAGGTGGTCGAGGAGACGCCGCCGCCCGGTCTGCCCGAGGCCACGCTGGCGGGGCTGCTCGACAGCGCCGTCCGTCTGGCCAGCGCCGTCGGCTACGTCGGCGCCGGCACGGTCGAGTACGTCGTGGGTCAGGACGGTGGCTACTACTTCCTCGAGATGAACACCCGCCTGCAGGTCGAGCACCCCGTCACCGAGGCCACCCACGAGGTCGACCTCGTCGCCTGGCAGCTGTCGATCGCGCAGGGAGAGGTGTTCGACCCGGTGCTCGTCGGCGAGGACGGCGCGTTCGGTGCCGGCTGCATGGGTGCTGCGATCGAGGTGCGGATCTACGCCGAGGACCCCATGCGCGACTGGATGCCGGCGGCGGGGCGCCTCGAGCGCCTCCACCTGCCGAGCTCGGAGGACGTGCGGGTCGACGCCGGCTACCGCGACGGCGACGTGGTGCCCTCCCACTACGACAGCATGCTCGCCAAGGTCATCGCCTGGGGCGGCGACCGCGCCTCGGCGCTCCGTCGGCTCACCTGGGCGCTCGATGGCGCCTGGGCGCCCGGCGTCGTCACCAACCTGCCCCTGCTGCGCAGCCTGGTGCGCGACGCAGCGTTCGCAGCCGGCGACGTGCACACGGGATTGCTCGGCGAGCGCGGCCTGCCCGCCGCACCGCCCGCGAACCTCGAGCGGGGCGCGCTGGTGGCCACCGCCTGGGCCTGGTGGCAGCGCCGGCAGGCGGCCGACTGGCGGGACGGCCTGTCGCCGCCGGCGTGGCAGATCGGGGGCCCGCCGGAACAGGTCGACCGCTGGGCCTACCTCACCGACGAGGTGGAGGTGGGCTGGACGCCGCGCGCCGACGGGCTGTCGATCCGGATCGGCGAGGCCGCGCACGCGGTCGACGTCCTCGCGGCCGACGGCGACACGCTGCGCCTGCGCGTCGACGGCGTGCAGCGGACGGTGCGGGTGCTGCGTGCTGGCGGACCCGGCACGGTCGACGACGGCGACACGGTCTACGTCCACCTCGGTGACGGCGAGGCCATGGTGCGGCTCGTGCCGCGCTTCCCGGCCCCTGCTGGCCTGGAGCCACCGCCGGGCAGCTGCGTGGCGCCCACGCCGGGCGTGGTGCGCGCCGTCCACGTCGCCGCGGGCGACACCGTGGTCGCGGGCGCCCCGCTGGTCACGCTGGAGGCCATGAAGATGGAGCACCACCTCACCGCACCGGGGGCCGGCACGGTCGCCGCGGTGCGATGCGCCGTCGGGCAGGCCGTCGACGGCGGGGCGCTGCTGGTGCAGCTCGAGCTGGACGAGGCGACGTAGGGGCTACGGCCTTGCGACCCTACGGCCCTACGGCCCACGACACCGTCAGGCGCTCGGCGCCGAGCAGCGCGTCGGGGGCGACCGCCAGGTAGGGCGTCGTCCACGTCCACTGGCTCCGGTCGAGCGCCCGATCGCTGCCGCCCACCGTGGCCACCACCTCGAGGCTCGCGGGCAGCACGGTGCCGTCGTCGGGGAGCAGCACCAGGCTTCCCGGCCACCCGCTGAGGGCGTCCAACACCCGCGTGACGGGGTCATCGCACAGCGAACGGCTCACGCCGCCGGTGAGACGGGCCACCTCGTTGTACCGGGAGCCCGCCAGGATCGTGCCGCATCCGGACGGGTCCGGGCCGGTCAGGGCCGAGGCCCGCGCCAGCGCCGGGTGGGCTCGGGCCCCCGCCATCCACGCGGCGAGGGTGGACGGGGTCTCGGCGCCACCGGACACGTCATCGGCACTCGTGACGAACGCGATCACCAGCTCGGCGTCGCTGCGGAAGAAGTCGCGGTTGGCCTGGAACAGCGGGACGGTGGGCATCGCTGCGGCGTTGCGTGCGGCCTGCAGCCCGCGTGTGGGGGACACGCCGCTGGTGCCGACGTCGAGCAGCGCGGCGAGCTCGACGGCGACGTCCGGTGTGGTGGCGTCGACGAACAGCGCCGTGTCCGTGCCCTGGAGCCGGCCGGACGCCTCGGGCGTGGTCATGTCGGTGGTCACCACGCCCACGCGCCACCCGTCGGCGCGCGCGTCGAGCAGGTCGACGAGTGCGGGTGCGGCGTCGGCGAGGCGCTGGGTGAACGGCGCCATCGTCGCGTCGTCCTGGACCACGAACAGCACGTCCACGTCGTGATCGACGCCCGCATCCCGCACGACGCTGTCGCGGGCGTTCGAGCACGCGCGGAAGGTCCCCGGCGTGGTCGGGTCGGGCACCTCCACGGACAGCTGCATCGTGCCGGTGCTCCGGTCGCCGGTGCCGGGGGCGCGGAGCGTGACGACCACGTCGAGGTCCACGCGCACCACGCCGTCGTGGGGCTGCAGGGACAGGGCGCGCACGTCGACGACGGCGTCGTCGGTGCGCGCCGGCAGGCCGCAGGTGCCCGCGGCCCAGTCGAACCGCACGGCCTGGGCACGCCAGTACGCGCCTGTGCCGCAGGTGTCGTCGAGGTCGAGGCGGAGGCTGCAGGCGCCGTCGCCGAGCGTGAACGTCAGGTCGGCGTGGGTGCCGTCCCAGCCGCGCACGGTCACCGTGGACGCGGGGCACGCGTCGACGGTGTCGCTCGGGGTGGTCAGGGTGCCGGCACACGAGGGCTGCCAGGGGGTGTCGGTGTCGACCGGGTCGGTGTCGGTGTCGGTGGGCAGCACGCCCGGGTCGTCGGTGTCCGTGTCGCGGTCACGGTCGGTCGTGCCGACCTGGAAGCACCCGCCGAGCAGGCAGAGCGCCGCCGCGTGCAGCGGCGACGTGCGGGCGTGCGACGGTGCGTGGTGCGCGCGCATCGGTCACCACGTGCCGGTGTTGGGCATCGACACCCACGGCTCGGCGGGGGGCAGGCCGGGTCCGGACTGCAGGAGCTCCACGCTGATGCCGTCAGGACTGCGGACGAACGCCATGTGGCCGTCGCGCGGCGGGCGCAGGATGGTGACGCCGCCCTCGGCAAGCCGCGCACACGTCGCGTACAGGTCGGGCACGGCGAAGGCGAGGTGACCGAAGTTGCGCCCCCCGGTGTACGGCGTCTCCTGGTCCCAGTTGTGGGTCAGCTCGATCTCGGCGGCGTCCCCGTCGGCGCCCGTCGCGAGGAACACGAGCGTGAACCGCCCGGACGGCACGTCGCGCCTCCGGACCTCGACGAGCCCCAGCAGGTCGCAGAAGAAGTGGAGCGCGGCGTCGAGGTCGTAGACGCGGATCATCGCATGCAGGAAGCGCATCGGCCCTCCCTGGAAGAGCCTACTCCACCGACGTGGCCTGCGCGTCGTTCCCGCGCCGTCCGGTCAGCGACCGACGACCGCCCGGAACAGCAGGCGTACCGTGAGGTACGCGAACAGGCCGCCGCCGACGGCGACTGCGGCGCCGAACAGCGGGCCCATGCCGCCGCCGAGCGCGTCGAGGGCCGCGGTGACCCCCCACATCGTCAGGCCGCGGGGGCTGTTGGACCACACCAGGTACAGCGGCACGCCAGCGGCCGTCACGCTCGCGGCCACCTCGCCGCCCATGCGCACCATCGCGCTCGGCTCGGCGTCGACGGCGTCCAGGTCGGTGACGACCCGCTCGTCGACGTCGCCGCCGAGGCTGCGCGCCACGTAGTCCTCGATGGTCACGACCTCTTCGGGGCTGACCACGAGCATCGCCGCCAGGGCGTGGATCTGCTTGCGCTCCTGGATGTGGTACTTGCCGTCGGCCATCGCCAGCCCGACGAGGTCGGTGATGAGGGTGTTGCGCAGCTCGGAGTCCCGCAGGTTCTCGAGCGCGTCACGCACACGGTCCTGGTTGGGGGCCTGGGCGAACAGCAGGATGCCCTCGGTCGCACCCGGAGCCAGACCGAGCGCGCCGCAGAGGCCCCGCAGGCTCTCGAGCTCGACGGTCTCCACCTCGGTGTCGGCGCTGGAGAGCGCGGCGACCACGCGGGCGTAGTCCATGCGGAGCTTCATGGGCGCGGCGATGGCGGGGTGGGCGTCGTACATCGGGTCTCCGACGCGTCCCCTCGAGGGGCGCGTCCGGTCCAGGTGTCCATCGGCTCCAAGGGCGCCGACTTGTGTCCATTCACCGGGGGTACCGGTGACGATCGCGTGGTGGTCTCACGGGGCGCGCCGTTTCCCTCCGGTTTCGGTACGCTGCGTGGCCGAGGAGGGACGAGATGGCAGGATGGCGCGCAGGGCTGGTGGTGGCGGGGAGCCTGGTCGGATGCACGGGCACGTCGGTGACCGCGCCGCCCGTGTTCTGCGACGGGGCGACCGCCCACCGGTGGGCACCGCTGGACGACACCGACCTGACCGCGTTCCCTGACGACGCGCTGACGGTGGACGATCCGACCAGCCCCACCGGGCTGCGGGTCGATCTGGCGCCGGGGCGCACGGCGTGGATCGACGCGCTGCCGTCCGTGCTGCACGGGATGGTCGCCGGCCTGGAGGTGCTGTCGGGCTTCGCGCGCAACGGGGCGGTGGTGCTGCGCTTCGACGGCGACGTCGGCGCGCTGCCCGCCGACGCCGAGGCGTCGGTGACGAGCGACACGCTGCAGCTGCTGGACCTGTCCACCTCGCCGCCGACACGCGTGCCCTACGAGGCCACCGTCGGCGACGATGGCAGGCAGGTGATCCTGCAGCCGCTGCGTGCGCTCGCACCGGGCGCACGGCACGCGGTGGTGCTCACCACGGCCCACACGGCGGCCGACGGCGCGTGCATCGCACCGGGGCCGGCGCTGCGTGCGGTGCTCACCGACACCGCGTCGGACGCGCGGCTGCAGCGGCTGGTGCCGCGCTATGCCGAGCTCCTCGCCGCCACGGGCCTGCTGGCCGACGACGTCAGCGCCGCCGTGGTGTTCACCACCCACGACGACCTCGGACCGATCCGCGACGCGGTCGACGCCATCGCCGCGCAGACGGTGTCGTGGTCGGGACCCGCCGACTGTCGCGACACGACCGCGCTACGCGTGTGCACCCGACCGTTCGAGGCCAGCGACTACCGAGGCCCCGAGGGCTTCGTGGACGACGGCACCCCCCACGCGCGCTGGGAGCTCACGGCACACTACTGGAAGCCGCTCGCCGCCTCGGGCGCGTTGCCCACCCTGGTGTTCGGGCACGGCCTGGCGAGCTCGGCCGGCGAGGGCGGCACAGCGGCGTCGATGCTCGCGGACGACGGCATCGGCGTCATCTCCCTGGCGGCCCTCCAGCACGGCGACCACCCCACCGACACCAACCCCGACGCGTCCGCGCTGGCGTTCCTCGGGCTGGACCTGACGGCCGGCGCCATCGACGGGCTCGCCCTGCGCGGCAACTTCACCCAGACGCTGCTCGACCGCGCCCAGCTCGTGCAGCTCCTCCGCGACGACCCGGACGTCGACGGCGACGGCCAGCCCGACGTCGACGACACCCAGCTCGCCTACCTGGGCATCAGCCTCGGCGGACTCCTCGGTCCGGGGTTGCTCGCAGCGCGGGACGACCTCCAGGCGGCCGTGCTGGAGGTGGCAGGGGGCAACCTCATCAAGTTCGTCACCGACACGGGCTACGTCGCGCTCATCCGCCCGTTGTTCGTGTCGCAGCTCGGATCCGAGGCCGCCTTCGACCGCCTGCTCGCGGTGGCGCAGGCCGTCGTCGACCCCGCCGACCCTGCCACGTTCGCCGCGCACGTGCTGCGCGACCGCTTCCACGCCGACACGGCCCCGCCCCACGTGCTGCTGCCGGTGGCCCAGTTCGACGATACCGTCCCACCCGCCACGGGCATGGCGCTGGCGCGGGCCTTCCAGCTGCCGCAGGTGCCGCCGGTCGCGTGGGAGGTCCCGCCGTTGGCCACCGCCGCCGCGCCGCCGCTGTCGGCCAACGTCGACGGGCTCACGCTCGGCTACTTCCAGTTCGACCGGGTCACCGACGACGGCGTGGTCACCCGCGCCGAGCACCCGAACACGCCGTGGAGTCCCGAGGGCCGCGCGCAGATGCTGGCGTTCTACCGGGCGTGGCGCGACACGGGCACCCCGGAGATCATCGACCCGTTCGCGCTGCTGGGCACGCCGCCCGCGCCGTAGGCCGTGGTGCCGGTCCCTTGCGACCGGTCTGCACCGACCGGTCTCTATGGACCGGAGAGGTCGGTGTCGCCGGTGTCTTCGACCGGCGCCTCGTCGCTCGGCAGCACCTCGCCGGTGCCGGTGACGATCACGTCGAGCTCGGGCTCGCCCCAGACGTAGACGTTGCCGGTGCCGCCGAGCCGTACGGTGGCCGTCCGCGACGCGAACACGTCGACGCGGCCGCCACCCAGTGCGTCGGCGCGGGCGGTGGGCGTGACCAGGTCGCGGGCGTCGAGGTCGCCGTTGCCGGGCGACGACAGCGCGACGCTCACCGCGCTGCCCGACAGGCGCTGCGTGCCCTCGCCTTCGAGGGTGGCGGCCAGCTCCTCGACGTCGATGCCGGTCAGGATGACCGCGCCGGTGCCGAGGGAGTCCACGTCGAGCCGCGTGCCGCCGATCTGGCGCAGGCGGATCAGCCCGGTGCCGGCGTTGCGCACCTCCGCGACCGCGTCGAACGGGCCCTCGGACAGGATGCCGCCGCTGTTGCGGACGGCGACGCCGACGAGGTTCTCGGACGAGACGATGAGCCGGCACAGGCTCTCGGTGCGGTAGAAGCGCCCTGGCGCCATCGACAGGTTGAGCGTGGCGGCGATCACGTCGACCTGGATGAGGTCGAGCAGGTTGTCGTCGCACGACAGCGTGCCGTCGCCGGCCTCGCCGCGCACCACCTCGACGTCGACGAGGCTGTTGTTGTCGATGCGCTCGATGGTGCCCACGGGCACCGTGCGCTCGGCGAGGGTGCCGGACCCACGGACGCAGCCCGTCGTGAGCGCGACGATCGCCAGCAGCCGGCTAGGCGTGGACATGGCCGTGCTCCCCGTGATCGTGACCCGCGTGGTCGTGGTCGTGGTGGGGATCGGAGGTCGGGGCGCTCGCGCCGCAGCCGCGCACGGAGCAGGCGGCGTCGTCGGCCGCCTCGACCTGGAACGTGACGTGCTCGGCGTGGTGCCGCTCGCGGACCACCCGGGTGGCCTGGGCCACCAGCGCGACCGGGTCGGCCGACGCCCCCACCACGAGGTGGGCGGTGACAATCGGCGCGTTGCCGTCGAGGGTCCACACGTGCAGGTCGTGGACCTGGTCGACGCCGTCGACGTCGAGCAGATCGGCCAGGAGGGTGGTGACGGCGAAGTCGGGCGGCGGCAGCTGCAGCAGCACGCGCGTGCTCTCGCGCAGCACCTGCCACGCGCCCCACGCCACCAGCGCCGCGATCACCACGGAGACGATCGGGTCGGCGGCGGGCACGCCCAGCAGCAGGAACACGGCGGCGATCACCGCGCCGACCGAGCCGAGCGCGTCGGCGAGCATGTGGGCGAGGGCGCCGCGCACGTTGAGGTTGTCGCGATCGGACCGCCACAGCCACCAGGCGCTGCCGAGGTTGATCGCCAGCCCGATGGCGCCGACGACGAGCACGGGCAGGCCGCCGACAGCGGGGGCGCCCGACGCGAGGCGATCCCACGCCTCGTGCAGGATCACCGCGACGGCGACCAGCAGGGCGAGGCCGTTGACGAACGCGCCCAGCGTCTCGGTGCGGTGCAGGCCGAACGTCATCGTGGGCGTGGCGGCGCGGCGGGCCAGCTGGGCGGCGCCCAGCGCCATCGCGAGCGCCACGACGTCGCTGGTCATGTGGGCCGCGTCGGACAGCAGCGCCAGGGAACCGGTCCACCAGCCCGCACCCACCTCGACCACCAGGAAGCCGGCGTTGAGGACCAGTGCGGCGAACAGGGCGCGGCGCGGGTCGGCCCCGGGCGCCACCGGCGCGTGGTGGTGGTGGCCGTGGCCATGGGCATGGCCGTGGTGGTGGGTGCTGGCCATGCGGGCCTCCCGTCGACTCCGGGGTAACCCGCGGGGGCTCACGCGCTGCCGCGGGCCCGTGACCTGCACGTCGACGAGGGCGCTGCGGTCAGGGCGTGACGTGGTCGCGCAGCACCTGCTCCATCCGGAACACTTCGAGGTCGTCCTCGGTGATCGTGATCAGCATCGGCGGGCCGGGGAACGCGTCGGCGAACCAGTAGGTGCGCACCTGGGGGATCTTGGCCTCGTCGTCGCTGACGCCCTGCACCACGTACATCCAGCCCGACAGGGGCCCGAACGCGCTGGGGAAGGCCACCCGACTGCGGGTGGCGTCGGCCGCGGGGTAGCGGGCGTGGGCCTGCAGCTCGGTCCAGTCGCTCCAGCTCTCGGTGGGCCCCTCCAGGATCTGCCCGGTGCCGGACAGCTCGTGGTAGCGGATGTTCGTGCCCTGGGTGTCGGCCTCGATCACCACCCAGTCGAAGCGCCGCTGGCCTTCGGGGGTCTTGGACTTGAGCTGGATGTGGGTGCCCACGGGCATCGCGTCGTGGATCTGGGCCGCGGTGTAGGGCGTGTCCAGGTAGACGGTGTCGTCCTGCACGGCGGCGGCCGCGTCGACGCCGCCGCGCTTGGGGCAACCGGCGACGGCGAGGGCCGCAGCGAGCAGCAGCGCGGGCCTCACCACCCGAGCACGTAGGCGAACACGAGCGGCGCCACGATGGTGGCGTCGGACTCGATGATGAAGCTCGGGCTGGTGACGTCGAGCTTGCCCCACGTGATCTTCTCGTTGGGGACGGCGCCCGAGTAGGAGCCGTAGGACGTGGTGGAGTCGCTGATCTGGGTGAACCAGGCCCAGTAGGGGACCATGTCCTGCATGTCCTGGTGGATCAGCGGGACCACGCAGATCGGGAAGTCGCCGGCGATGCCGCCGCCGATCTGGAAGAAGCCGATGCCGCGGCCGCCGCTGTTCTCGCGGTACCAGTCGATGAGGAAGTCCATGTACTCGACGCCGGACTTCACCGCGGTGAGGGTGGGGGCGTTGCCCAGGCGCACGTTGGCGACGAAGATGTTGCCGAGCGTGGAGTCCTCCCAGCCCGGCACGATGATCGGCAGGTCGCGCTCGGCGGCGGCCACCATCCACGAGTGCTTCGGGTCGATCTGGTAGCTGCTCTCGAGCACGCCGCTGCGGATCAGCTCGTACATGTACTGGTGGGGGAACCACCGCACGCCGGTGTCGCCGTTCTGCTTCCACAGCTTGACGATGTGGTGCTCGATGCGGCGCATCGCCTCGTGCTCGGGGATGCAGGTGTCGGTGACGCGGTTCATGCCGCGCTCGCGGAGGTCGGCCTCCTGCTCGCGGGTGAGCTCGCGGTAGCGGGGCACGCGCGCGTAGTGGTCGTGGGCCACGAGGTTGAAGATGTCCTCCTCGAGGTTGGCGCCGGTGCACGAGATGATGTCGACCTTGCCCTGCCGGATCATCTCGGCGAGCGACAGGCCCAGCTCGGCGGTGGACATCGCACCCGCCAGCGTGACCATCACCTTGCCGCCGGCGTCCTTGTGCTCGATCCAGCACTTCGACGCGTCGACCACCGTGGCGGCGTTGAAGTGGCGGTAGTGGTGGTCGATGAAGCGGCGGATGGGCGCGTCGGTCACGGGTCACTCTCGGTGGCGTGGGCCGGCCCCCTAACCGGCGACGGCGGCAAGGGTGCACCCCGCGTCAGCGCACCGGCGTCCACCGCAGCCAGCGCTCGTCGCCCCGCACGTCGAGCTCGAGTCGGGTGCGGTCGAGCAGGTCCATGCCGATCAGCATCCAGAACGGGCCGGGCAGCCGCATGCCGCTGACCCGCACCACCTGCTCGGGCAGCGTGAAGTCCGGGAACGACACGGCCACCTCGTACACGGGCAGCTCGACCAGGCCCTGCTCGGCCAGCGCCATCCGGCGGCGGTCGTACTCCTGCAGACCCAACACCCGGGCCACCCGCTCGTTGTCGACGACCGAGTGGGAGGCGCCCGTGTCGATGAGCGCCCAGCAGTCGACGACGTGGTCGGTGCCGACGCGCGCGCTGGCGTCGAGATCGACGATGCGCGCGCGGACCACGGGGCCGGGGTTCAGGGTGGGGTCGAGCCGTTGCCAGGAGGACATCGGCCGCAGCCTACCCGACGCGACCCCGCGCCGAGAAGCAGCACGGGCCGGACACCGCAGGGGAGCCCGGCCCATGGAGGCGGCCGCGCAGCGCGCGCCGTCGGTCAGGCCTGGTTGGCCTTGTAGACCTCGATGAGGATGTCGGCGATCTCGGGGCGGAGGATGCGGGCGTCGGGACGCTCGCCGCTCACCAGGATCTCGCGGACCTTGGAGCCGGAGATGAAGAACGGCTTCTCGCCGTCGTGCAGCTCCATCAGATCGACGCGGCCGAGGCTGTCGTAGTAGGCGGCGAAGCCCACCTTGACCGGCTCGATGTGCAGCGTGCCGGGCAGGTCGTCGAAGATGGCCTGGGCGTCGAAGTCGCCCCAGATCGGCGAGCCGTCGGCGTAGGGGGCGTCGGCGTGCTTGCGGCCGATGACGATGTGGCTGAAGCCGTGGTTCTGCCGGTAGATGCCGTGCATCACCGCCTCGGCCGGCCCGCCGTAGAACATCTTGATGTCGAGGCCGATGAGGTGGAAGACGTCGTTGATGTCGTAGCCGACGTCGTCCCACAGGGCGGTGTCGGCGTCGCCCTTGCCGAGCAGGCGGCCCTGCTTGAGCGTGTTGTAGCAGACCATGCGCGTGGCGGCGTCGACGTCGTCGCCCTTGAGCTGGCCGACGAGCGGGTTGAGCACCACACCCGTGTAGTGACCGGCGCGGGTGAGCGACTCGGCACCGTAGACCAGCGCGTACTCGTGGGCGCGGTGGAGCGGGTTGCGGGTCTGGAAGGCGAGCGCCTTGTCGTAGCCGCGGTCGGCGAGCAGGGCGCGCGTCTCGTTGGGGGACAGCACCTGGTGGCCGTACTGGGCGTTGGGCGTGGGGGGCAGGGCCCACAGCGTGCCGCCGACGAGCTTCGTGCGCGCGTCGTTCATCGCGATGGCGCCGCCGGGGTGGTCGGTGCGGTCGGTGCCGTAGACCGAGCGGATGTAGCGCGCCTTGTCCCAGGCGTAGACGCTACCGACCTCGAGCAGACCCACGACGTCGCCGTCGGGACCGAGGAGGGCGGCCTTGCCTCCGACCTGGAGCGCGGCGGCCTCGGCGTCGGTGACGGGGAACGCGAGCGGGATCGTCCACGCGTAGTCGGCGCCCTTGGACGCGATGACCTTGGCGTCGAGCACGCGGTTCCACACGTCCTCGTTCATCGGGCCGACCAGCGGCGACAGCGTGCCGTCGGCGATGCGGTGGACGGTGGCCAGGTCGGCCTCGGTGAGCGCCACGGTGGGCAGGCCGGCGGCCTCGGCCAGCAGGCCCTTCTTCTGCGACAGCTTCAGGCGACGATCGACGGGCGCATCCAGGCCGCCGTGGACGGGAACGAGGCTCACGCTTCCTCCTGCGGGTTGTGGCTCCTGCGCGCGGGCGTGCCTGCCTGGCGCTCGAAGCGGGGCGCGGTCGTAACGGGTGGGGACGGCCCGCGCCCGCACAACGGCGGATCCAGCGACGTCGGCGCCTGCCGGGGTGTCCGCCTGCCCCGGGCCGGGCGCGCGCTACCGGACGAGCATGATCTCGGCGCGCCGGTTGGCCGACCACGCGGCCTCGTCGTGCCCGCGATCCACCGGGCGCTCCTCACCGTAGGACACGGTGGCGATCCGGTTGCCGCCGATGCCGCGTGCCAGCAACCAGCGCTCGATGGATCGGGCGCGGCGATCGCCCAGCGCGAGGTTGTAGTCGGTGGTGCCGCGCTCGTCGCAGTGCCCCTCGATGCGCAGCGTCGCGGCGGAGTCGCGGTAGCAGGCGAGGTTGCCTTCGAGGGCTGCGATGTCGCCGCCGGTGAGCGTGGAGCTGTCGAGCTCGAAGTGGACCGTGAGCGCGCGGCAGTCCGCGCCGCTGTCGCGCACCTCCAGGCCGCTGCGCAGCGTGGACGACTCGGACCCCTGGACGACCTCGACGTCGTAGGTGCCCTCCGGCAGGGCCGGGATGCGCACCGACAGCGTGCGGTCGCTGCTCCAGCTGACGCTGTCGGCCTTCGACGGGCCGAAGTAGACCTGGGCGCCCTGGGTGAAGCCCGCGCCGCGCACGACGGCGTCGGCGGCCTTGCCCGGCGGCACCACCGACGGCGACAGCGACACGATGCTCACGCCGACATCGATGTCCTGCGCCGCGCTGCCGTCGTCGGTCGCGTCGCCCAGGTCGTCCTTGTCCTTGCCCTTGCGACCCTTGCAGGCGGAGAGCACGAGCGGGGCGCAGAGGGCGAGGGCGATCAGGGTCCGGGCGCGTCCGGGCAGCAGGCGCATCGGGCGTCTCCAGGGGCGGGGAGGAAGGTGGGGATCGTGTAACGCCCGCCGGTGCCGGAGCCAGCGGGCCGCGGATCGCCCCTGCGGATCCCGGCGATCGGGCCTCAGCCGGTGCGCGAGGCGACCTGGGCGTCGATGGCGGTGCGCACGCCCTCCGGCAGGCGCACCAGCTTGCCGGCCTTGTCGACGGTGACCAGCTCGATGCGGCCCTCGACCAGCGGTTGGCTGCCGCCGGCCCGCCAGACGTCCTGGCGGAACACGGCGCGCCAGTCGGAGGTCCGCTCGGCGGTGGTGCGGACCTCGAGCGCGTCGCCGAAGCGCGCGGGCTCCTTGTAGGTCAGCTCGGCCTTGTAGACCACGAAGCCCACGCCGTCCTCGTCCCACAAGCGGCGCAGCTCGTCGCACCCGATGAGGTGTTCGCGGCCACGCTCCATGTAGCGCAGGTAGTTGGCGTGATAGACCGACCCCGAGAAGTCTGTGTCCTCGTAGTAGATCCGGACGTGATGCACCTGCACGGTCGCCTCCGTGGGCCGTGGCGGTGTCTAGCGTCCCCGGACGACGCCGGCCCGAGCCGGTGCGCAGGAAGGCAGCGTGACCCGTCGCGGTCGCATCCTCGTCCTCGTCCTCGCGGTGCTGGTGGCACTGCTGGGCGCGCTGTGGCTGGGTCGGGACGACGTGCCCGCGCCCGAACCGCCCGTGGCCGCGGCGGCGCCCAAGCCTGCGCGGCCTGCGCTGCGGGTCCCGAAGCTCGTCGAGGATCCGGCGGTCGAGCCGGTGAAGGCGGAGCCGCCTGCCAAGGCGCAGGCTGCCGACCCGCGCCTCTGGATCCTCTGCGCGCTGCCCTCCGACCTCGCCGCAGCCACCACCGCGTCGTTCAACGATCCTACGTGGCTGGGCGCCCACGGCGGCAAGGTGATCGACGGCGCGTTGCGCCTGCCCGCGCCCCGGGGCGAGATGGACCCCGGCACAGATCCTCCCACGGCGCGCATCTACGTCGACGACGGGGCCCCCGAGGCGCCCGCCGTGTCGACGAAGGGGCCCCGCGGGCGCGCGCAGCTGCCGACCGAGACGGTCTACCGCAGCGCGCTGGTCGGACGGACGCGCACGCTGACGCTGGCCTTCGACGGCATCGGCGAGGCGGACGCCGACGTCATGTGGACCGAGGCCGGCTGGACCTGCCGCCTCGGTCCGGTCCGGCCCTACGGCTACGTCACTGGCCGGGTGATCACCCACACCGGGGTCGACGACGCGCGGGTGCGGGTCGTCGGCTGCGGGGCCACCACCGGGGTCGACCGGGACGGCGGCTTCTTCATGGAGGTCGCGCCCGAGCCTTGCACGCTGCGGGCGGTGCGCCTCGATGGGGCGTTCCTGCTGCGCAGCGCGCCCGTGCGGGTCGATCCCACGTCCGGGGTCGACATCGTCCTCGATCTGGGCCTGCCCGACTACGAGGCGAGCGGCGTGGGCGTGGCGATCGAGGAGCACGACCTCGGCATCCGCGTCCGTCAGGTCTTCCCGGACACGCCCGCCTCCGACGCGGGGCTGCGCCCGGGCGACATCATCGTGGCGCTGGACGGCGTGCCCACGGTCGAGCTCGACAGCCACGGCTTCGTCGACCTCGCGGTGGGTGCGCCGGGCACCGACGTCACCTACACCGTGCTGCGCGGGGATCGCGAGGTCGACATCGACATGACCCGCGAGCCCATGGCCCGCCCCGAGATGTGAGCGGCCTCAGCCGGGCCCGTCCTCTCCCTCCAGGCCCGCGGGCCCCGCATCCAGGCCCACCGGCGCCGCCGCTCCCTGGCGCAGCGCGTAGCGGCGCTCGCTGTACTGGGCGTCCTCGACCCACAGGCGACGGGCCCGCGCCTCGATCACCGGGCGCACGAGCGCCGACATCCAGCGGGCGACGAGGTGGAAGCCCGGGCGATCGGACGACGCGATGGTGGCCTCGACGACCGCCGAGCGGCCGGGCGCGATGGGCGTGGCGTGGGTCTCGACGACGCTGCCCGTGCCCTCGCCGCGCTCGATCGTCATCACGATGCTGCGGGGGTCGGGGCTGTGGAAGCGCGCGTCGACCTCGACCGCCAGGGGCCCGGCCACCTTGTAGGCCACGCGCACCACGATGTCGTCGTCGCCTCGGGCCACCACCTTCAGGCTGCCGAAGCTGTGGGGGTGGAAGTGCACGCCGTGCCACGGGTCGAGGCGGTTCTCGACGACGTCACGGGGCTCGCAGTCGGCCTCCAGGCGCATCACGGCGTCGAGGTACGGCGGACGGGGCCGCGCCGGGAGGAACGGCAGGTCCGTGGGCGTCTGACCGGGCTCGTCGAAGCGGGCCCACACCAGCACGCCGTCGTCGTGGACCGGCCGTGGCACCCACGACCCGCGACGCCGACGGCCCAGCTCCAGGCTGTGCCACGGGCAGACGATCTGACCGTCACGGCAACGGGCCTCGGCCAGCGGCGCGCCCATGTGGGGACAGGCGTCCGGCCCGATCACCACGCCCTTGTCGTCGCGGAAGGCGACCCAGTCCTCGCCGAGGAGGCGGTAGCGACGGGGCTGGGTGCCGATCGCGCGTGACGCGTCGACCACGTACCAGCCCCCGGTGGGGCGGGCCTGACTGAGGGCGAGGGCGCGGGCGATCCACCGCGGATCGGCCTGTCGCCAGTCGGGGCCGTCGAGCACCGGCTCGATGGGGTCGAGGATGTCGCCGAATCGCCAGAGCGCCGCCATCTGTCCTCCGCGGGGGGCTGGGTAGCACGGCGCGAGCACGACCTGTGCCAGCTGGACGCAGGCGATCGCGGCGGCGCGCTCCCGCTACGCCTTCTCAAGCACCGCCCGCATCTCCTGGAGGCGCGCGCGCATCGCGTCGTCGACCTCGGGCCAGCGCAGGTCGAGGCGATCGAGCGTGTCGGCGACGATGCCTGCGATGGTGGCGCGCATCGTCGGCTTGTCGTCGGCCGGGATGGCGTACCACGGGGCCCAGGGGCGGCTCGTCTCGTCGAGCACCTCCTGGTAGGCCTGCTGGTAGGCCGCCCAGTGACCGCGCTCCTTGACGTCGCCGAGGTTGAACTTCCAGTTCTTCTCGGGCTTGTCGATGCGGTCGAGGAAGCGCCGCTTCTGCTCGTCGGCGCTGACGTGCAGGAAGAACTTGAGGATCACGGTGCCGTTGTCGGCGAGGTGCTGCTCCCACGCGCGCACGGATCGGAACCGGCGCGCCCAGATGTGTTCGCGCATCGACCGGCTCCGCAGCCGGGCGTTGTCGAGCAGCTCGGGGTGGACGCGCACCACCAGCAGCTCTTCGTAGTGGCTCCGGTTGAACACCCCGATGGTGCCGCGCTCGGGCAGGCGTCGCTGGATGCGCCAGAGGAAGTCGTGCTCCAGCTCCTCTTCGGACGGCGCCTTGAACGACCACACCTTGCAGCCCGCGGGGTTCACGCCGCTCAACACCGCGCGGATCGTGCTGTCCTTGCCCGCGGCGTCCATGCCCTGGAACACCAGCAGCAGCGCGTGGGTGTCGCGGGCGTACAGGCGAGGCTGCAGCTCGGTCATGCGCGCGACGTGGCGCTCGAGCTCCTTGACCGCCTCCTTCTTGCCGAGGCGATCGGGCGGTGACGTGGGCAGGTCGCCGATGCGGACGGCGTCGTCGAACGGGACGAGGTGGGGGTGGGGCGTCCACGTGTACATCGGCGTGCTCCCGGGGTGGCCTCCCGCCAGGGTAGCGCGTGCGGCACGTGGGAGGCGCCCTGAGCGACACCGCCCGACACCATGGGGTGCCGGGCGGAGGGGACGGCGACCGCGCGCGCGCGGCAGTCACCGTCGGGCGTCAGCGACGGTCAGGGGCAGCCGGCGGCCTCGTCGGCGGCCGAGATGGCCTCGATGGAGCCCGTGAACGGGTTGGTCTGCACACCGGTGCCGGCGATGAACACGCAGCCGTTCGGCGTGCCGCTGATCGGGCAGGTGACGCAGCCACCGACGAGCAGGCAGAGCAGGCCCGGGGTGACGCCGGCCTGGGTGGCGGCCTCGTTGGCGTCGACGTACCCGGACAGGTTGACGTTGCTCACGCCGGTGCCGCCCGCGAGGATGGTGCCGGTGAGGTTGACCTGCTCGGCGATGCCGCCGAACTCGTCGACCGTGAAGCTGAAGTTGGGGTCGGTCGACAGGTCGATGCCGGGGAAGTCGGTCGTCTCGGAGCAGATCTGGGTCTGCGTGGACGGGTCGGTCTCGGCGAAGCGGATGTCGGCGGTGAGCGAGCCGCCGTCCCAGCCGATGGTGTTCAGCACGAAGACGTCGTCGTAGGGGCCGAGGAACGAGCTGGCGAGCGTGCCGAGGAACGCCGGCGTGGTGATGACCACGTTCGACAGGTCGAGGCTCCACTTCTGGCCGACGAGGTTGTAGCCGCCCACCGCGTTGGCGTTGCCGGTGGTGAAGTCGACCGTGGTGGTCTGCGAGCACGGCGTGGTGACCGTGAGCGTGTAGTCGAGGTTGGCCGCCAGCGAGGCGTTCGGGTTGATCGTGGCGGTGAGGCCGTCACCGGAGATCGACACGGCGGCCGGGACGGACACGCCCGCCGCGGTGGCCAGCGTGTAGGTCTGGTACTCGGCGACCGGGACGCTGTAGGTGACGGTCAGGTTGTCACCGACCACGATGCCGCCGTCGCCGTCGGCGGGGAACGTGGAGGACGGCGCGCTGCACGCGCTGATGAACGTGACGGCCTGGGTGTTGGACAGGAAGGTCTGGCCACCGTTCTGGACACCGCCCGCCTGCAGGGTGCCGGACTGGAGCGCCGGGGCGTTGGGCGGGGTGATGGTGAAGGTGACGGCGCCGGCCGCGTTGGTGCGGTCGAAGTGGATGAACGTGGCGGGCGCGGAGATGTCGAAGCAGTCGGGGGCGAGCTGCGACGGGCAGAACGCCGGGTTGGCCGGGTTGCCGCCGGCGAACAGCGCGACGCGGCCGTTGACCGTGGGGCCGTTGGTGATGGTGACGGTGTTGGGCACGCCCTTGACCAGGACGGGCGGCACGGTCAGCGTCATGGCGGCGGGGGGCGGCAGCTGGGCGTCGACGGGGACGCCCAGGGCGTCGGCGAAGGTCTGGTCGGCGTCTTGGACAGCGTCGTCGGACGGGGTGGCGCAGGCGGCGAGGGTGAGGGCGCCGAGCGCGACGAAGAGCGAGGAGCGCAACATGGAGGACCTCCGGGGAGTGGACCGGGGGAGCGGGTCGGGACCGACGCGGACGCCCGGCGGGTTCGTCGAACAAGCGTTCGAGGGGCAGATCGTGGCAGCGCGGGGCGCGATCCGCAAGGGGGACCCGCGCGCGGATCGAAGGGAAGGGTGGAAACGCCGTTTGGTGGCGGTCGATGCGTCGTGCCACGAACGTGTGGCGGGTCCGTGCCTCCGGACGCCGCGGTGGCGGGGGTTGCCGAACCCTCGTTGGGACCGTCGCGGTCGTCGCGCGCGGGCACCGTGTCCGGGTATGGGAGGAGGCCACCCCTGTCCCGCGCGGATCTCCCTGGCCCGTCGTACCGCCAATGCCGTCGTCGTCGCCTGGCTCCTGTCGTGGGCGACGCACGCCGAAGCGCAGGACACCGAGGCGGTCACGCTGCCCGTGCCGGTGCACGAGGTGGCGCCGGTCTACCCGGACGAGGCCCTGGCCGAGCGCCTCGAGGCGACGGTGGGCCTGGAGATCGACGTCGACGAGGACGGTCGCGTGGTGCAGGCGCAGGTGGTGGCGCCGGCGGGGCACGGCTTCGACGAGGCAGCCCTCGCCGCGGTGCGCGACGACCGCTTCGAACCCGCCCGGGACGGTCTGGGGCGCCCGGTGGCGGTGCGGATCCGGTACGACGTGCGGTTCACGCTGGACGCGGCCCCGGTCGTCAACGTCCGCGGCGTGCTCAAGGAAGCCGGCGTTCGGGAGGTGCTGGAGGGGGTCGGGGTGCGCCTGGAGCCGACGCAGGGCGTCGAGCCGGCGCGGACCGCCACCACCGACGCCGCCGGCGCGTTCTCCTGGGCCGATGTCCCCGACGGCGCCTACGCGCTCCGGATCGACGACGCGCGGTTCCGCGCCGATCCCGTGCCGGTCGAGGTCGTCGCCGGTCAGCTCACCGAGGTCACGAGCTACGCCGTGCGGCTGCGGCCCTGGGAGGAGGACGACGATCCGGACGCGTTCGTCGACGTCGTCGCCCGCGCCACGCCCGAGGTCACGGAGCGTCGCCTCGCGGCCGAGGACGTCCGCGTGCTGCCGGGCAGCTTCGGCGACGTCCTGCGCGCGGTCCAGAACCTCCCCGGCGTGGCGCGGTCGCCGTTCGGGCTGGGCACGCTCATCATCCGGGGCACGGCACCCGAGGACAGCCGCTACACCATCGACGGCGTCGAGGTGCCGCTGGTGTTCCACTTCGGCGGACTCACGACGGTGGTCAACGGCGATCTGCTCGACGAGGTCGTGTTCCTCCCGGGCAACTTCGGGGTGCGCTACGGCCGCAACCAGGGGGGCCGCGTCGAGCTGCGCACGCGCACGGACGTCCCGGAGCACACCCACGGCTACGTCTCGCTCGACCTGTTCCAGGCGTCCGTCTACGCCGACATCCGTCTTTCCGAGCGCACGGCCCTGTCGGTGAGCCTGCGGCGGTCCTACATCGACGCCGTGCTCAACCCGGTCTTCCAGGGCTCCGATCAGCCGATCCGCGCCCCGGCCTTCTGGGACGGCCAGCTCCGGCTGGTCCACCACATGCCCGGGCAGGGCACGCTCGACGCCCTGCTCGTGGTGTCCGACGACCGGTTCACCGTGCTGGGCAACGACCCCACGAACGCGTCGCGCCTGGGCCTCATCCAGACCTACCAGCAGCTGCGCGTGCGGTGGCGGCGCCCCCTGCAGGAGGGCTGGCGCAACGAGCTGTCGCTGCTGGTGGGGCCCCAGTCCCAGAAGCTGGCGCTCAACGGAGGGCAGGACGCCTACGAGCGGCGCGTGGCGATCGACGTGCGCGAGGAGGTGGTCAAGGAGGCCGACGACCACGGGGGCATCGGCTGGCGTCTGGGGCTCGACCTGAAGATGGGACCGGAGTCGTTCCGGTTCAACGTCGCCGACTTCGGCCCGGAGGAGCAGGGCAAGGCCTTCGTCGCCGCGCCGTCGCTGTACGTCGAGCCGACCTTCCGCTGGGGTCCGGTGACCCTCATCGCGGGGGTGCGCAGCGATCTCGTCGCGTTCGGCGACGTGCGGACCATGTGGTCGATCGATCCGCGGCTCGCCCTGCGCGTCGACGTGAGCCCCACCACCACGGTGCGCGCGTCGGTGGGGCGCTACAGCCAGTTCCCCACCTACCGCAAGCTCGCCCCCGCGCCCGAAGGCGACGGCGTGCAGGATCTGGCGACGCCGTGGGCGCTCCAGACCGCGGTCGGCTTCGATCAGGCGCTGCCGCTCGGGATGAGCCTGGAGGTCACCGCCTTCCACACGGAGCTGTTCGACCAGATCGTGGGCCGCGAGCAGCGCCTGCGCTTCTTCACCGTGCCCCCCACGGGCGAGACGGTCGACGGGGGCACCTACGCCAACGACGGCACGGGGCGGGCGTACGGTCTGGAGCTGCTGTTCAAGGTACGGCAGCGTCGGCTGGTGGCGTGGTTCTCCGCCACGCTGGGCCGGTCCGAGCGCCTCGGGCGCACGTCGGACGAGCCGTCGCTGTTCACCTACGACCAACCGGTCGTGCTCAACGCGTTGTTCAGCTACGAACTACCGAAGCGCTGGCGGATCGGTGCGCGGGTGCGGTACGCGACCGGCAACCCCTACACCCCGATCGCCAACCGGGTCTACGACCTGGACTCCCGGCGGTTCGCGCCGATCGACGGCGACACGACGTCCGCCCGGCTGCCACCGTTCTGGTCGCTCGACGTCCGCGTCGACAAGCAGTGGGTGTTCCGCAAGTGGGCGCTGACGTTCTACCTGGACGTGCTCAACGTCACCAACACGCGCAGCCTGGAGATCCCCACGTGGAACGCGGACTACAGTGAGCTGGAGGGCATCGCCGGCCTGCCGATCCTGCCGGTGTTCGGCCTGAGGGGGGACTGGTGATCGCGTGGTGGCTGCTCGCACTGCTGGGGTGCGCCGACAACGGGCCCGATCCCGACACGGTGATCGGCAACCTGCGCGTGGTGTCGGTGGTGGCCGATCCGCCCGAGGTCGCCCCGGGCGACGACATCACCGTCGACATCGAGGTGTACGACCGACAGGGCGGGTCGATCGACGTGATGGGGTGGTTCTGCACGCCGCTGGGCGGCAGCGCGCTCACCGGGGGGTGTGCCGAGGCGGGACCCACCGCCCGTCCGCTCTCGGCGTTCACCGTGGTGGCGACCGACGCGGGCCTGACCACCCGTGGCACCTTCCACGTGCCCGAGGAGCTCGCCGCCCTCGTGCCCGGTGATGGGGTCGCCGATGACCTGATCCGCCCGGTGTTCTGGGGCCTGGCGTGCCGGTCGGGGGCCTGCCCGGTCATCGACGCTGTGCGGGACGATCCCGCGCCCGGGTCGGCGTCGTGGTCCGACGTCGTCACCCAGCTCGGCCGTCCCACGCTGTGGCTGCCCGACGTCCCGCTCGACGACAGCTCGCTGGCGACGCGCTTCCTGATGTTCACCGGGGCGGGTGATCCCTACCGCGCGACGAACCCGCCGCTGGTCGCCGTGAGCGCGCCCACGGCGGCCGACGCGGGAGAGATCGTCCCTTTCGTGTTCCGCTCGGGCGACGTCATCGTCTACCCCTTCGCCAGCGACGGGGGCTTCCTCCTCGCCAGCTACGGCGCTGCGAACGGCTTGCCGGTCACGCTCCAGTGGCAGGCGCCCAAGCGGTCCGGTCCGGTCGACCTCGTGGTCGTCGTCGAGGACCAGCAGGGTGGGTCGGCCGTGTGGCGCGGCACGGTGACCGTCCGGTGAGCCGTGCGGATTCGTTGCAGCCGAACCGGGGTTCTGCCGACTACGGTGACATCGACACGGAGAGCGCATGACGCCACGCTCACTTTCCCTGCGCGCGCTGGTGCTGGTGACGACCTTCGTCGCCACCGGCGCATGCGACCTCGACGAACCCGCCGTCGGCACCGCCGCGGCGCAGGCGCCTCCGCCGCTCGTCCTCACCGTGCCGCCGTTGCTGCCGGGGCAGCCGGCCACGTTCTCGGTCGACGGGGCGATCGCGAACGCGCTCGTGGTCGTCGCCCGCGGCACGGCCGCGGGGAGCGGTCCGTGCCCGCCCGAGCTGCATGGCGGCTGCCTCGGGGTGACGCAGCCGCTGCTCCTCGGGGCCGCGCGCGCCGACGCCACCGGCTTCGCCGCGATCACGGTCGACGTGCCCACCACGGTGCCCGTGGGCCTGCCGTCGGTGTTTCAGGCCGCCGCGTCCTTGAACGGGGCGGGGGCCACGAGCGCGGTGGTGACGGCGCCCATCGCCGATCCGATCGACCTGTGCGACCCGACGGGCGCCGGCGTCTACCCCGGCACGCGCGCCGCGCTCGAGTGCGAGCTGCTCGCCGAGGTCAACCAGGCCCGGGCCGTGGCGCGCAGCTGCGGCACGAAGGGCACGTTCGCCGCCGTGTGGCCGCTGACGATGCACCCGTCGCTCCAGCAGGCCGCCCGCGTCCACAGCGCGTGGCAGGCCGACACCGGCAGCTTCGGGCACGCCTCTCCTGGCGGCCCCCTGGGCGACACGATGCCCGCCCGCGCCACGAACGCCGGCTACACCCCGTGGGTCCGCCTGCGCGAGGACATCGGCTGGGGCCAGAACAGCCCCGCGCAGGCCGTGCGCAGCTGGCTCCGCTCCGACGGGCACTGCGCGAACCTGATGGCGGGGGACGTCCGCGACATCGGGCTCGGCGTCGCGGTGGATCCGAACGGGGATCCGTACTGGACGGCGCTCTTCGGACGCCTGCAGTAGCGCTTCGCACGGGTTGTTCGGACTCGTCACGACCTCGCCACGCCCCTGCCCTTTGCAGGGACGCGGGACCTCCATAGAAGGGGCCTTCTGGAGGTCTGCCATGACCCTGCGCACCTGGTCCGTCCTGTCGGCGGCCCTGGCGGTCGGTGCCTGCAACCGTCTGCCCACCGACAAGGACTCGATCGACACGGACACGGTCGACACCGTCGACACGGACACGGTCGACACCGTCGACACCGACACGATCGACACCAACGACACCGACACGACGGTCGACACCGACGAGCCCTACGACGGGCCCGGCCTGCTCGCGACCATCCGCGAGATCCGCGACGGATCCGGCGGCTTCCAGGTCAACGACCTCGTCGCCGTGCGCAGCGTGGTCGTCACGGCCGTCGGCACGCGCGGGTTCTACGTCCAGGATCCGGCCGAGGACCAGTGGGGTGGCATCAACATCTACACCAACGGCACGGGCGCGGTCCCCACGGTCGGCGACGTGATCGACGTGGTCGGTGAGTACGAGGAGTACGCGCCGGACGCCACGGCGGTGCCGCCGAACGAGACCACCGCCGAGATCGCGGTGCTGTCGGCGATCACCGACTCGGGCTGGACGCTGCGGCGCAGCGGCGCGGCGGTCCCCGTCGTCGACGTCACGGTCGACGCGATGAGCGCCGTGGCCACGGCCGAGCCCTACGAGTCCATGCTGGTGCGGCTCGCGCCTGCGGCCGGCCTCGAGGTGCTCACCGATCCGGCGGTCGGCTTCTCCGAGTTCGACGTGTCCACCGACGGCACGTTCGCGCGCGCCCGCATCGACAACGAGCTGTTCTCGCTCGCGGCCAACCTCGAGGGCGTGCTGCCCGGGGCCACGTTCGACACGATCACCGGCACCGTGATCTACAGCTTCAACCAGCACAAGGTGGCGCCGCGCAGCCTTGCCGACCAGACGGGCTTCGAGGCCGCCGCGCCCGACACCGACACCGACCTCGGCGGCGCCGTCACGCTGCCCGACCTGCGCCAGGGCACGCTGGGCATCCCCGTGGGCTCCATCGTGCTCGTCCAGGATCTGGTGGTCACCGCCACCGACACGCGCGGCTTCTACGCCCAGGACCCGACCGGCGCGCCGTGGGGCGGCATCTACGTCTACACCAACGGCGACCTCGCGGCCCCGGCCCAGTGGAGCCACGTCAACGTCGTCGGCCAGTACGCCGAGTACTCCACGTCGGGCGGCACCACGCCGCTCACCACGCAGGCCGAGCTGATCGTGCGCCCGACCGTGCCCGGCACGTCGTTCACGGTGGTGAGCGCCGGCACGGCCATCGCGCCGATCGTGGTCGACGTCGACACCATGGGCGTCATCGCCACGGCCGAGCCCTACGAGGCGATGTTCGTGCGCCTGCAGGACGTCGAGCCGCTCGCGATCGTGTCCGACCCTGCGCAGAACTTCGGGGAGTTCGACGTCTCCGTCTCCACCACCACGAACGACGCGCGCATCGACCAGCAGATCTTCAGCCTGCCGAACAACGTGCCCGGCTTCGCGCTGGGTGGCACGTTCCCCTGGATCCAGGGGCCGGTGGTGTTCTCGTTCGGCGAGCACAAGGTGGCGCCGCGCACGATCGCCGACGCCGGCGCCTACCTGCCGCCCGGCGTGGTCGACACCGACACCGACAGCGACACCGACCTCCCGGTCGACACCGACACCGACACCGACCTGCCCACCACGCCCGAGCTGCACGCCGTCCGCGACGGTTCCGCCGGCGTGCAGGTCGGCGACATCGTCACGGTGCGCGACCTGGTCGTCACCGGCAGCGACCGCCGCGGCTTCTTCGTCCAGGAGGAGCTCGCCCAGGCCTACGGCGGCATCTACGTCTACACCAACGGCGATCTGACGGCGCCGGCCCGCTGGTCGCGGGTCACGGTCACCGGCCAGCTGGAGGAGTACTCCACCACGGGCGGCACGGCGCCGTTCGCCACCCAGGCCGAGCTCATCGTGCGGCCGTCGGTGGCCGGCACCAGCTTCGTGAACCACGGCGTCGGCCCGGCCGTCGACCCGCTGTCGGTCGACCTGGCCACGATGGCATCGGCCACCACCGCCGAGCCCTACGAGGCGATGTTCGTGCGCCTGCAGGACACCCAGCGCCTCGACGTGGTCACCGACCCGGCCGCCAACTTCGGCGAGTTCGACGTGTCCACCGCCGCCTCCGCCGACGCGGCGATCATCGACCAGCAGATCTTCGACCTGCCGGCCAACCTGCCCGGGTTCGCGGTCGGCGCGTCGTTCCGCTGGGTCCAGGGCCCGGTCTACTTCTCGTTTGGCGAGCACAAGGTGGCGCCGCGCGATCTCGACGACCAGGCCTTCTACCTGGAGCCGGGGCTCGACACGGCCTCCTTCCTCGACAGCGACACCGACACCGACCTCCCGGTCGACACCGACACGGACACGGATCTGCCCGTCGACACCGACACGGACACGGATCTGCCCGTCGACACCGACACCGACACGGATCTGCCCGCGCCGCCCACGCTGCACGAGGTGCGCGACGGCTCCGCCGGCGTCGTCTCCGGCGATCTGGTCACGGTCACCGGGCTCGTGGTCACCGGCGCCGATCGCCGCGGCTTCTTCGTGCAGGAGGAGGGCGCGCCGCCCTACGGCGGTGCCTACGTCTACACCAACGGCGACCTGCCGGCTCCGGCCCGCTGGTCCCGCGTCGACGTCACCGGCTCGTTCACCGAGTACACCACATCGGGTGGCACCGCCCCGCTGGGCACCACGGCCGAGCTCATCGTGCGGCCGTCCGTCCCGGGCACCAGCTTCGTCGACCTCGGCGTCGGCGCGCCGGTCGATCCGCTGCCGGTCACGCTGGCGATGATGGGCAGCGCCGCCACGGCCGAGCCCTACGAGGGCATGCTCGTCCGGCTCGAGGAGCCCGAGCGCCTCGAGGTCCTCAACGACCCGGCCACCAGCTTCGGTGAGTTCGACGTCTCCACCGCGTCATCCACCGACGTCGCGATCGTCGACCAGCAGATCTTCGACCTGCCCGCCACGCTGCCCGGCTTCGCCATCGGGGCGTCGTTCCGTTGGGTGCAGGGCCCGGTGGTGTTCTCGTTCGGCGAGCACAAGGTGGCGCCGCGCGATCTCGACGACCAGGCCTGGTACCTGGCGCCGGGGCTCGACACCGCGTCCTTCCTCGACAGCGACACGGACACCGATCTGGCCGTCGACACGGACACGGACACGGACCTCGTCGTGGACACGGACACGGACACCGATCTGGCCGTCGACACGGACACGGACACGGACCTCGTCGTGGACACGGACACCGACCTCGTCGTGGACACGGACACCGACACGGACCTCGTCGTCGACACGGACACCGACGCGGACACGGACGTCGTGGTCGACACCGACACCGACACCGACGTGGTCGACACGGACGTCGTCGACACCGACACCGACACCGACCAGGACACCGACCTGACGACGGTCGCGCTGTCGGACCTGGGTCCGGGCGACCTGCTCATCACCGAGATCATGGCCAACCCGAACGCCTGCTCCGACAACGACGGCGAGTACTTCGAGATCCTCGTGGCCGCGCAGGTCCGGGTCGACCTCGGCGGCCTGCAGATGTCGGACCGCAGCGGCACCGACACGCTGTCGGGCTCCTGGCCGGTGCAGCAGGGCGATCGCCTCGTGGTCGCGCTGTCGAACACCGGCATCGTCGGCTGCTACGGCGTCAACGGCGCCATCGACTGGTCTCGCTCGCTGAACAACTCCGGCGGCGACGCGGTCACGATCGCCAACGCCAGCGGCACGATCGACACCGTCGACTACGGCAGCTGGACGCTGCAGGCCGGCGTGTCCTTCGAGCGCGACGACGACGACCCCGCCATCTGGTGCGACGCCGACCAGCCGATCGCCGCCACCGCCGACCTCGGCTCGCCCGGCATGCCCAACGGCAGCTGCTTCGCGGTCGACACCGACCTCGACTCCGACACCGACACCGACCTGCCGGGTCCGCTGATGGCCATCGCCGACGTGCGCGGCGGCGCGGTGGCCACCGGCTCGCTGGTCACGGTCGACGGTGTGGTCGTCGCCGTCTCGCCCACGAAGGGCTTCGCGCTCCAGGACCCGATGTCCGCCACCTACGGCGGCATCTTCGTCTACGACGGCGGTGGCACGCAGCCCGCCCTCGGCGACCGGGTGCGCGCGACGGGGCGCTACGCCGAGTACGACGGCAGCACCGAGCACGGCGCACCGGGGGTGTCGCTGGCCGAGGTCATCACGCTGGGCACCGCCGGCGGCGGCTTCACCGTCGTGGGTCCGGGCAGCGTGCCGACCGCCACGGTCGTCGACCTCGCCACGTTCGCCACCGACGCCGACCTCTACGAGAGCATGCGCGTCGAGCTCGTCGACACCGACGTCCTCGAGGTCCTCACCGACCCCGCGGCCTCCTTTGGCGAGTTCGACGTCGCCGTCACCGGCACCGTCGCGCCGAGCGCCCGCATCGACAACGAGTTCATGGACCTGGCCTCGCAGCTGGCCACCTTCTCGGTGGGCGACACGTTCACCAGCCTGCGCGGCGTCGTGTACTACTCCTTCGGCACCGCGAAGGTGGGGCCGGTCGAGCTGGTCGACGGCGTCGGCTACGTCGACGCGGCGCCGTAGGCGGCGCGCCGGCTACCGGTCGTCGCGCCGCCACACGGGCGCGCCGGCCGGGTCGAGCGGGTCGGGCACCTCGTCCACCTCCACCCAGCCCTGGCCGACCGGCCGGGGCTGTGCGCTCAGGGAGCCGAGCAGCACCGTCACCGCCTCGCCCGGGCGGTCGTCCGCGTCGGGCGCGAGCCCGTTGACCATCCGATCGAAGCGGTCGGGGGCGGAGAGGGCGTCGACGTACACCACGAGGCGCTGCGTGGTCGCGAGCAGCGCCCGCACCTCCTCGAGGTCGGCCGCACACCGGGCGGGGTCGACGGCGGCCTCCGCCTGGCGGAGCGACCGCACCAGCGACGTCGTGGCGGCGGCGAGGTCGTCGCGCAGCGGCTGGGCCTGCCACCACGCCAGATCCTCGTCCAGCCGGGCAGTGTCCTGGAAGCGGGCCGTGGGCAGGTCCTGACGGAACGACAGGTCCTTGAAGGACGTGCGCAGGCGGACGCGGCGCAGCGCGAGCGCGGGCGGGCAGGACGGCGGCCACAGCCCGTCGTCGGGCAGCGTCCGGGTCGCACCCATCGCCTGCACGGTCGGACCGACGCTGCGGTCCTCGCCATGGCGCGGGTACAGGACGAGCGTGTCGGCCGGCGGCGGATGTGCCATCAGCCACGTCATGTCACGCTCGCGGGGCTGCCGGAGCTGCCAGCCCCACCAGCCCACGCCGATCATCCAGCCGACGACCACCAGCCCCAGCGCGACACGGTGCCGTGGCGTGTGACGGTCGCGCCACCAGCGCAGCAGGTCGGGTGCGACGCACAGCGCCAGCAGCGGCAGCGACGCCATCGCGTACCGCAGGTGGTTGGGTCCCAGGATGCGCACGGCGGAGGCGTACATGCCGACCAGCCCCAGCACCGCGAGCTGGGCGGGGCGAAGGTCTGAGCGGGGCGGACGCACGAGCCCGCGCACGAAGGCCCACGACAGCGGCGGCCAGGGCGGGTTCACCAGGCCGAAGCCGACGACGACGTAGATGGCGACGTGCTCGACCGAGATCATCGACGCGCGCCGCGTGGCGAGACCACCCGCCTGCGAGGTGCTGTCCCACGACAGCGCCACCGCCGCGAGGGCGGCCACGCCCACCGTGCCGAGGCGCGCGCCGCGCTGGAGGGGGGTGCCGGGGGCGCCGACCAGGGCCACGCTCCAGAGCGCCACCCACAGCGCCATCTCCTCCTTGAACCCGGCCGCCAGCGCGAACATCAGCGCCGTGCCCGCCGCCCCGAAGAGCCACGCCAGGGCGCCGCGCCCCTCGGTCTCCAGCAGCAGGACCGTGCCCCCGAGGATCAACGCGGCGGCCGGCACCTCCAGGTGGGTGCTGACGCCCGAGGACAGGTAGACGGGCCACACGGCGAGGACGAGGGCCACCACGAGCGCCTGGGCACGGTCGCGGGTCCAGCGCCAGGCGAGCCGCGCGCCCAGGGCAGGCACCAGCGTGCTCGCGAAGCGCGCGGGCAGGAAGATGACGTCGTAGGTGTCGCCGAACACGCCCCGCAGCGCCTGGTGCAGGCCGACCGCGATCGCGCCGAACTGGGTGGTCGACTCCCGCAGGCCGTGCGGGTCGAGGCCGCGGATCGTCGACAGCAGCGCGACGTCGTCGCCGTCGACGTGCACCCACGCCCCCGGCAGCAGCAGGCGGGGCAGGGCGCTGCCGAGGACGAGCCAGGGCCACGCCCGATGCAGGACCCCGCTGTCGCGCGACGGGCGCAGGGCCCAGGCGATGGCCGCGGCCACGGCGACCACGACGAGCACGTGCCACGCGACCGGTCCGGCCATCGGCGCGCCCTGCACCAGGGCCGGGGTGCCCCACGCCGGTGCGACCGACGCGGTGGGGGCGGAGGGCACCATGGACATCGACACCTCGGTGGTGCAGGCCTCCCACGCCGGGGCGCGCGGGCAGGCGGGTGCACCCTACCGCGGTGTCGGCGGAGCCTGCACGATCAGGCCGGCGCCTTCTCGCCCTCCGGAGCGTCCTCGACGTCGGGGCTGTCGCCGTCGCCGTCGGAGGGACGCGGGGGCTTGGGCGTGGCCCGCACCACCACCTCGCCGTCGACCACGTCGATCTCGGCCTTGCCGCCGTCGACGAGCGCGCCGAACAGCAGCTCGTCGGCGAGCTTGCGCTTGACCTCCTCCTGGATGACGCGGCTCATCTCGCGCGCGCCGTACTCCATGGAGAAGCCCTTCTCGAGGAAGTGCTGCTTGGCTGCGTCGGTGGCGGCGAGCACCACGTCGCGCTCGTAGAGCTGGCCTTCGAGCTCGAGCAGGAACTTCTCGACGATCTTGAGGATGACCTCCTCGGGCAGCGGCTCGAACCACACGATCGCGTCGAGCCGGTTGCGGAACTCCGGCGGGAACACGTCCTTGAGCACGGACTCGGCGCGGCTCGCGGAGCCTGCCTGGACGAAGCCGAGGTTGCGCGCGGACGCCTGCTTGGCGCCGGCGTTCGTGGTCATGATCAGGATGGCGTTGCGGAAGTCGGTCTTGCGGCCGTTGTTGTCGGTCAGCGACGCCGAGTCCATCACCTGGAGCAGGATGTTGAACACGTCGCGGTGGGCCTTCTCGATCTCGTCGAGGATCACCACGCAGTGCGGCGTCTTGTAGACGGCGTCGGTGAGCAGGCCGCCCTGCTCGAAGCCGACGTAGCCGGGGGGCGCGCCGATCAGCAGGCTCACGGCGTGCTTCTCCATGTACTCGGACATGTCGAAGCGGTGGACCGTGATGCCCATCGCGTTGGCGAGCTGGCGGGCGAGCTCGGTCTTGCCGACGCCCGTGGGCCCGGCGAACAGGAACGAGCCCACCGGCTTGTTCGGCGACCCGATCCCGGCCCGGTTCATCTTGATGGCGTTCGACACCGCGTCGATGGCGCGGTCCTGGCCGAAGATGACCCGCTTGAGATCGATCGACAGGTTCTGGAGCCGGTCGCGGTCTTCCGTCGACACCGACTTCGGCGGGATGCGCGCGATGCGGGCGATGGCCTCCTCGACGTCGTGGAGCGACACGGCGCTGCCGCCGCGCAGGTGGACGGCCGCGCCGACCTCGTCGAGCACGTCGATCGACTTGTCGGGCTGCTTGCGCTCGTTGAGGTAGCGCGTCGACAGCTTCACGCAGGCCTCGACGGCGTCGTCGGCGTAGGTCAGCGCGTGGTGCTTCTCGTAGCGGGGCTGCAGCCCGCGCAGGATCGCCACGGCGTCCTCCTGCGACGGCTCCGGCACCTCGATGGTCTGGAAGCGCCGCGCGAAGGCCTTGTCCTTGCCGAGCGACTGCCGGTAGTCCTCGTGGGTGGTGGAGCCGATCACCCGCAGCTCGCCGCTGGCGAGGGCCGGCTTGAGCAGGTTGGAGGCGTCCATCGTGCCGCCGCTGGTGGCGCCCGCACCGACGATCATGTGCATCTCGTCGATGAACAGCACGGCGTGGCCGTGGTCTTCCAGTGCCCGCAGCACGGCCTTGAGCCGCTCCTCGAAGTCGCCACGGTAGCGGGTGCCGGCCATCAGCGCGCCGAGGTCGAGGCTGAACAGGTGGATGCCCTGGAGCAGCTCGGGGACGGCGCCGTCGTGGATGCGCTGGGCCAGGCCCTCCACGATGGCCGTCTTGCCGACGCCCGGATCGCCGATGAGCAGGGGGTTGTTCTTGCGGCGGCGGGCGAGCACATGGATCATGCGCTCGATCTCGTCGTCGCGGCCGATCAGCGGATCGATGCGACCGTCGGCGGCGCGCTGCCACAGGTCGACGGTGAAGTCCTCCAGCGCCGTCTCCGGACGCGCGGACGGCGTCTGCTCGGCGTCGGCGCCCGTGCCCTGGGGCGTGCGGGCGGCGTCGCCGGGTCGGGAGCCTCCCTTGCGGATGCCGTGGGAGATGAACGAGGTGACGTCGAGCCGCGTCACGCCCTGCTTCTCCATCAGGTAGACCGCCTGGCAGTCCGGCTCGCTGAACAGCGCCACCAGCACGTTGCCGCCGTCGACGGGCAGCTTGCCGGTGTTCTGGACGTGGACGATCGCCCGCTGCAGCACGCGCCGGAAGGCGGGCGTCTGCATCGGGTCGTAGTCGTCCTCGGCATCGATGGACTCGTAGCCGTCGAGGATCTCCTCGACCTCGTGCTCGAGGGCCTCGAGGTTGGCGCCGCACGCTTCGAGGATCTCGGACGCGCGCGGATCGTGGAGCAGCCCGTGCAACAGGTGCTCCGTGGTGAGGAACTCATGCTTCTTGAGGCGTGCCTGCTCGAGAGCCATCCCGAGGGCCACGCGAAGGTCGTCGCCGAGCATCTATTCGGGCTCCATGGTGCACTGGAGGGGGTGTCCCGCCTCGTGGGCGAGGGCCAGGGCCTGTTCCATCCGCGTCTCTGCGATCTCGCGGGCGTAGACGCCTGCGATGCCGAGCCCTGTGCGGTGGATGAGCAGCATCAGGCGGGTGGCGGAGGCAGGGGAGTGCTTGAACACGCTCTGGAGGACGAAGACGACGAACTCCATGCTGGTGTAGTCGTCGTTGAGGATGAGCACCTTGTAGCGCTTGGGCTTGTCGGTGCGGGTCTTGGTGAGGGTTTCGCCCTGACCCTCCCGCTCGTGCTCTGCCATCCGTCCAGCTCCCGTTCGCGCAGCCGCGAGCGATCCCTGTAGCCCGGTGGCGGGCGGGTCGAGGCGGGGGGGCGCGTCGCGCCCGACGGTCATCGTGCGCACCGCGGCCCCGTCGGGCAAGGCATCACCGGGGGATGCGAAGATCCGTGACGACGGGTCGGTGGTCGGAGCAGGCGGCTGGCGGCATCGACGTGTCCGCCACGCCCAGGTTCGGGGTGACGTACAGGAAGTCGATGCGCATCGGCAGCCATCCCAGCACGTTCACGGTGCCGGCCATGCCCACCGCCCCGGCCTCCCAGGCGTCGACGAGGTGGCGTCGGAGCACGGCGTGCAGCGGGGTGTCGCGGGTGCTGTTGAAGTCGCCGGCGACCACCACGGGGCGCTCGCTGTCGTCGACGCGGGCGAGCAGCGCCTCGCCCTGCGCGGTGTGGGCGGCGGCGATGGCCGGGAGCCGCGTGACGGCGCGCGACAGGTGGCCCACGGGGTCGTCCAGGAGCTGGAACGGCTGGAAGTGCACGCCGAGCACGCCGAGGTCGGCGTCGCCGTGCCGGACGACCGCGCGCACGTACCGCCAGTCGTCGCCGTCGACGAAGGGCTCCGGCGCACCCTGGAGCGCCCAGCCGTGGCGGGCGCACACCGCGATGCCGCTGCCCGTCGCCGCGTCCCGGGTGCGGTAGGTCCCCCAGGTGCACGTCAGCGCCGCGCCGTCGGAGAGGCGACCGAGGTCGGCGGCCGTCACCTCCTGCAGCACCACGACGTCCGGGTCGGCTGCCTCGATGGCGGCGACGACGCAGGCCGTGGCGTCGTGCTCGTCCTCGGGGACGCCCCAGAGGCGCCGCACGTTCCACGTCATCACCCGCACCGGGGTTCCGTCCGTGGCCAGCGGGCGCCGCGCCCAGGTCGGTCCCCACCAGGCCAGGGGGACGAGCAGTGCGGCAGCCAGGAACCAGGGCATGCCGCGGTGGTCGGGGGCGAGCGTCCACAGCACGAACAGCACGCCGAGCGCCACGCCCGCGACGTAGGGCAGGAAGGCGAGCAGGGCCACGAGGGTGGCGGGCAGCGCGTCGACCACCAGCGTCGACACCGCGCTGCCCCAGGCCAGCAGCCACACCGCCAGGGTCAGCACGGCGATCCCGGTGATCGCCGGACCGCCGCGCCGCGGTCGGGGCACGCGAAAGCTCGCGGCGCGCGCGTCGGCCTCGGCACGGGCGTCGTCGGACGGCGCGGGCATGGGCCTCCTCTGGAGGGGACGGGGTATCACGAGCGAGGACGCGGGCGGCAGGCGCGGCGGACAGCGCGTCGCGGGAGGATCGCGGGTGGACGGAGACTGGCTGGGGCGCTGGGTGGAGGTGGTGATCGAGGCGCCGGCAGGCAGCTTCGTCAAGCGCCGCCCGGACGGCGTCGTCGACGTCGTCTCGCCGCTGCCCGTCCCCTACAACTACGGCTACGTCGTCGGCGCGCTCGGAGGCGACGGCGACCCGCTCGACGCCCTCGTCGTGGGCGGACGCCTCCCCGCCGGCCACCGGGCGCGCTGGCGCGTGCACGGGGTGGTGCGCTTCGTCGACGCCGGCGCCAGCGATCTGAAGCTGGTGTGCGGGCCGTTGCGGCGTCGCGACCGCCTCGGCGTCGCCGGCTTCTTCGCCGTCTACGCGCCGTTCAAGCGTGCGCTCCACGCGCTCCGGCGGGAGGGAGGGGCGACGCGGGTCGACGGCATCGACTGGGCCGACGCCCCGCGCGGGATCAGGGGCAGAACGGGCCGGTGATCTCGAAGGTGTTGTCGTTCTCGACGCACTCCGTGAAGTGGCCGTTCGGCGTCGCGGTGCCGTCGTCGTCCACCACCAGGCGCAGCATCGGCGCCTGCCCGATCAGCTCGGACGGAGCGGAGAACACGAGCTGCTCACCCGTGGAGGCGGGGGGCGTCTCCTGCGTGGTGGTGACCGTCTCCAGCAGGATCGGCAGGCCGCCCGCCCGCACCATGTACAGGGTGACCGGCACGCCCGCGGGCACGGGGGTGGTCGGGGACTTGTTCACCAGCTGGGCCGCGACGTAGACCGTGCCCTGCTCGCACTGCACCGTGCAGACCTCCTGGATGACCCCCTGCAGCTCGTAGCGATCGTCCTGGTCGAGCAGGCTGGCGTCGGTCGCGCTGTGCCAGGTGTTGTGGGTGGTGAAGCCCTGGACGGCGGTCTGGGGGATGTCGAGGTCGTCGGCGACGTTGTCGCGGGAGTAGGCGTGCTGGTTCCAGACCCGCCGCGTGGGGGCCCAGCGCCCGTCGGCCTGACCGTAGACGGTGATGGCGAAGCCGTAGCCCACGTGGGCGACGACGATCTCGGCCTCGCCGTCGGCGTCCACGTCGGCGATCACCGGGTAGTCCATCATGGTGTTGGACGCGTGCTCGTCGGAGCGGAACTTCTCGAAGCCGTCGGTGCCGTTGAAGGCGTAGACCGCGACCTCGTCGATGTAGACGACCTCCTGGACGCCGTCGCCGTCGAAGTCGAAGATCGAGGCGCCGGTCGCCCCCGACTCGTCCTGGACGCTGCGGGACCACAGCGTGGAGCCGTCGTGGTTCACCGCGCGCAGCTCGTCGCCGCCGGCCACGACGATCTCGGGGTAGCCGTCGGCGTCGATGTCGGCGATCGCCGCGGGCGAGACGATGTTGGCGGTGGGGATCTCGATCGGGCCCCAGAGCAGGGAGCCGTCGGTGTCGTGGGCCCGGTAGGAGTTGCCCGTGATGGCGACCCACTCGCCTTCGGGGTCGTCGTCGAGGTTGGCGACGGCGATCATGGCGTCGTTGCGGCGCGCGTCGTGCCAGATCGTGTTCCCGTCGGGGTCGTAGTAGGCGTCGCCGACGATCACCTCCTCGACGCCGTCGAGGTCGAGGTCGGCCACGGCCGGAAGGCTGGCCTCGCTGATGCCGAGTGCGATGCCGTAGGACCCGTGGCCGTGCTCGCCCTTGCCGCGCTCGGTGCCGTCGGCGTGCAGGATGACGCGGCCCGCCACGATCTCGACCTCGCCGTCGTGGTCCATGTCCGACAGGATGATGCCGGTGGCGTAGTCGAAGTTGATCTTGCCGTACTCGCGGCTCTCCCAGAGCTCGTTGCCCTCGTGGTCCCAGGCGACGACCGTGTAGGAGATGTTCTGCGCCGTGGGGAGCTGGCCGCCCTTGGCCCGGACGCCGACGATCTCGGGGTAGCCGTCGTGGTCGATGTCGCCGACGGCCACCGCGGTGCCGAACCCGAGGTTGGCGGTGGTGTTGCGCCACAGCACGCCGCTGCCGTCGCCGTGCAGGGCCCACAGCTCGCCCTTGTCGCCGGGGAGCAGGCCCGTGACGTTGACGAGGATCTCGGGCATCCGGTCGCCGTCGAGATCGGCCACCACGGGGAGCGCCGTGCTGTTCTTGCCGCGCACGCCGTTCCACTCGACCCACGGCTGGAAGCCGCCGACCTCGTAGTTGCCGCACTCGGGCAGGGTGTCCACCGTGCGCGGGGCCCACGTGAACCCGCAGATGCCCGCGCCGTCGTCGGAGTCCACCGGCACGGTGACGTCCGGCGGGTCCTTGGCGATGGTGAACTCCTGGCAGCCGGCGGTGAGGACGGTGATCAGGAGGAGGCGCTTCATGGGATCCCTCGGGAGGGCGGCGAGCATACACGACACCGGATGCCACCTGCGCCCGTCCCGACACCTGGAGCCGTCAGGCGTCGGTCAGGGATCGCCCGCGGCGGGCACGCCCTCGGCGGACGGAGCCGGCGCGGGACGGGCTGCGGCGTCCCACGCGGCGGTGACCCACGCCCACGCGCCGGCGGTGGCGTCGGCGAGGGGATCGGCGCTGGCGACCGTGCTGGTGACGGCGCCCGGCCAGGAATCGAGGCCCCCCGCGATCACGCACGACACGGTGGGGGCGCGCCCGTCGGCACGGGAGCAGGTGAGCGCGCCGTCGACGGTGGTGGTGGCCGCACCGCCGCCGTTGCGGGCCGTCCACGCGGCGGTGGCGTGGGCGACGGGCAGGTAGCGACCCTCGGGCAGCGTCGTGGGCACCCGGCCCGGGCTCCCGTCGGCCGGGATGAAGCTGTCGGCGCCGCCGTGGTAGTGCAGGTAGGGGATCGGCCGGCGGCCGTCGCAGGCGTCGAGCTGGAGCGTGCCGCCCACGCTGACCACCGCGTCGGGCACGTCCGAGGCGCAGGCCCAGCGCTCGGCCATCATGCCGCCGTTGCCGATGCCCGTCGCCAGCACGCGACCCGACGTGCACGCGACCGCGTCGATGCGCGCCACGAGGGCGTCGAGGAACGCGACGTCGTCGATGTCCTGCTCCTGGGCGCGCCCACAGCACGGCCCCGCGTTCCACGTCGCGGACTTGCCATCGGGCGTGACGAGGATCACGCCATGGGCCTGCGCGAACGGCTGCCACCCCGAGTACATCGCCTGGCGCAGCGGCTCGGCGCGGAACTCGTGCAGGTTGACCACGACGTCGAACGGACCCGGGCCGGGCGGTACCCAGGCGAGCGCGGTGCGCGTGCGGTCGGGCATCGCCACGTCCACGACGTAGGGCTGATCCGACGCCAGCGACGACGCGGCGCAGCGGTCGGCAGGCCCCGCCTCGGGCCAGTGGGGCGCCGACCAGCACCCGGTGGCCAGCGCGAGGGCCGCCATCGGCAGCAGCAGGCGGGTCATGGTTCGTCCATCTCCGGCGCGTCGTCTTCGGTGGGCACGTCGTCGTCGGCGTCGTCGGCGTCGTCGCGTGCGTTGTCCAGCGGCACCCACACCACGCCCGGTCGACGGCGCCAGCCGGACCGGGGCAGCAGCGCCCGACCGCTGAACGAGAACACCTTCGCCTGGCGGTAGTTCCGCGGCAGCCGGTAGCCCATCGACTCGGGCGCATCGACGACCGTGGCCCAGTGGTGCTCGCCGAACGCCGCGGTGATGCGGTCGACGGCGTCGCGGTACGGCCCGTCCTTGTGGTTGATGTCCCACAGCGAGATCAGGTGGAAGCTCGGCGCGTGGCCCGACTGGGCGGCGATCCAGGGCGCGAAGGGCGACAGCATGGGCCCCGGCTGGTCGGTGAGCCAGGCGACGACGCGGTCGCCGGCCTCGACGTCGTTCGCGTCGGGCGTGTACCGGTCGAGGTCCATGTCGTCGACGAGGTGGCTGCCGAGCTGGGCCGACGCCAGCACCGTGGCGAGGAGGGCGCCCCGCCAGCCGGGCAGCTGGGCTCCGGCGTCGGCGAGCAGCGCGACGAACGCGGCCGCGAGGACCCAGTCCAGCGGCATGAACACGTTCATGTAGCCGCCGTGGTGACCGCGCATCACGCCCGCGACGACCGCCGCGACGCACGTGATGCCCGCGCCCAGCACCCACGGACCGTCGAGCCTCCGGGACGCCAGCATGCCGAGCACGCCGAGCGGCAGGGCGACGGCGGCGGCGCCGACGAGCGCGTAGGCGCACGCCCCCTCGAAGGGCGTCTCCTTCGGGATGCCGAACACGGCGTCCAGGGTGGGCAGCCACCACATCGCGGCGGCGGCACCGAGCGCGGGCGGGATGACGACCACCGGCACCGGCAGCTTCGGAGCGATGCGCGGCCCGAGGGCGAGCAGCCACAGGGCCAGCCCGGCGAGGACGAACTCGACCGCGTGGCCGATCTCGCGCACCGTGCCGGGCACGACGCGCGTCCACACGATGGGGTGGGACGCCGGCACCTCGTAGACGAAGCCCAGGAAGTGCCCGTGCGTCGTGACCTGCATGAACACCGTGTACAGCAGGCCGGGGACCGCGGCGGCGAGGCCCAGGCGCAGGGCCGGGCGCCAGCCGCGCCACGCCCACAGCCCCACCGTCAGCGGCAGGCCGAACACGGCGAGGTTGTGCTTGACGACGAACGCGGCGAACAGGGCGGCGGCGGCGGCGTCGCGTGCGCGCTGGCCGGGCTCGGTGCCGAGGACGAGCGCCCACGCCAGCAGCCCCACGCCGAGCGCGTCGGGGCGGACCAGATCGTGGAAGCCGCCCACGTGGGTGTAGGTGGCGAAGTAGATCGCCGCGCCGATCAGGCCGAGCTCGGGGCGACCGAAGCGCCGGTGGGCTCCCCAGATCAGCGCCGCGCCTGCGCCGAGCGAGCCCACGATGCTCACGGCCCGTCCGAGGGCGTGCGACAGGCCGAACAGCTTCCCGAGCACCGCGAGCACGTAGTAGTACCCGGGGGTGTAGACCATCGGGATCCAGTCCGGACCGGGCTCGGTGTAGATGGGCTCGGCGTGCATGACGCGCCAGGCGTGGGCGAGCACACCGCCCTCCATCCACTCCAGGTCGTAGGGGTACGACCAGCGCGCCGCCCAGGTCGACGTCACCAGCCAGACCACCGCGAGCGCGAGCAACGCGGGGACGACGAGCAGCCGGTTCCAGGGATCGCGAGCGCGCATGGCCGGGCGTCTAACACCGCCTGCGCCGCGCACCCGTGCCACCGCGCCCCTGCGTCGGTGTGCGGCGCCGCTGCGACACGCGCGGGCGCCAGGGATAGCTGCGGGCCATGCCGCTGCACGTCACCTGCGCCACCTGTCACCGCGAGGAGTCCTGGGATCCCCGGGGATCCGGCTACGATCGCGCTGTGGTGGTCCCTGGAGGCAGCCGACGCCCGGCCGGGGACGCGGCCTGGACGCGCGTGCGCACCACGCTGCTGGCCCAGGCCGACGGCCGACGCCCGGTCGCCGACTGCCCGGCGTGCGGTCAGCTCCTGTTCACACGGGACGCGGGTCCGCCGTCCGTCGCCGTGCGGCTCGACACCCCGGACGGCCCGGTGAGCGTCGCCGACGGTCAGGTGCTCGGCCCCACCGGGCCGCTCTCGCCGGAGGCGGCGCTGTCGCTCGTCGACACGCACTTCGCGCCCCGCATCACCGACGGCCTCGCGGGAGATCTCGGGCGATCCGTGTTCTTCGTCGGTCTCCTGCCGATCGTCATCGGCTGGGTGTTCGCCGGCTTGTTCGTGCTGAGCTTCCTCGCCGCGCTCTACCAGGGCACGCCGGGGGGCGACACGGCCGGCGCGCCGCTCATCGTCCGCTGACGCTCCCCTCGTCGTCCGCGGACCGGAGGCCGTGCCACCGCGCGACCGCCGCACGGGTCACGGCGCACCGTCTTCGCGGACCCGCCGCCCGGCCGGCGACAGCCCCCCCACGTGGACGCCGTGGGCACGCTGGTTAGCCCCATGCGTTCCAGCACCCGGAAGGAAGTCATGGCCACGCCGTTCACCCAGTGGAGCGCCCGCATCGCCGAGGCCCGCGACGAGCACGCCCGTCGCGCGCTGCTCGGAGAGATCGGCCTGTGGCGCGCCCAACGCCTCGGCGATCTCGTCGCCCAGCGCGACGCCGCCTACGCGCTGTCGGTCGTCTACGAGCGCCTCGGCGAGCACCCCCACGCGGTCCACGAGGCCGACCAGCTCGTCGCCCTCTGCCGCACGGCGCCGCCGGCACCCCGGGAGGTGTTCGCGTTCGCCGAGCGCTTCGCCCGTCGCCTCCACACCCCCGCGCCGGCGCCCGCCGCGTCCGCACGACCCGATCCGGCGATCGACGACGCCCTCGCCGCCGCCCGCTCGGGGCGGTGGGCCGAGGCGCGCGCGCTGTCGGGTCACAAGCGGGGGCCGCGCCACGCGATGTTCCGCGTGTGGACGCAGCTGGGCGAGGCGATGGCCGCCGAGGGGGACGAGCGCGAGTCGCTGCTCACGGGGCTGCTCGATGAGCTGGGCCGCCGGTTCGAGCCCGCGCCGACGCCGGCCCCGCAAGCAGCCCCCCCCGGTCGTCCGGCGCGGGGCGAGGCACCCGCGCGTGCCGAGCGCGCGGCGCGTCCGGCGAAGGGCGACGACGCTCCGCGCACCCGGGCGCCCGCGCCCGACGTGACCGACGGTCCCCTCGTGGCGCTGGTCGGCGGCCCCGTGCCGTCCGATCGCGATGCGCTCGTCGACGCCCTCGAGGCGTGGCTCGCCGACCACCCCGACCAGCTCGACGCCCTCTGCGCTGCGGCGCTCACCGACCACGTCCGCCTCCACGGCGCCCGTGCGGTCGCGCCGTGGCTGGTCGGGTTCACCGCGAGAGCGCTCGCCGCCGCAGACGCGCCGGCCACCCGCGCTGCGCTCGCCGAGCACGCTGGCGCCTACGCCGTCACCGCCTACGACGAGGACGCCTTCGCCGTCACCGTCGCCGTGCTGGCGGCCGCCGGCGCCGCGGGCCACACGTTCGCGGGCCTGCGCCGCGGGGTGCTGCGCCGCGGCATGCCGGCCGACCGTCGGGTGTGGACGCTGCGGCTGCGCCAGGACGCCACGGAGCGCCTCGTCGCCGTCGTGCCGGCGGTGGAGGCGCCGTGGAAGGAGGGCACGCCCGAGCGCCTGGCCGATCGCCTGGCCCACCTGTCCGATCGGGTCCTGGTGGTCGCGGCTGGTGCGGCCCACGAGCCGCTGCGTGCCGCGGCAGCGGCCGCGGGGCTCGGGGTGCTCGACACCACCGATGCCGCCGCGATCGTCGCCGCGCTGCCGGACGTCCCGGTGCGCGAGGCGCCGCCTGCGCCCGAGCCCGCCCCGCAGGCTGCCGGGGCCCGTGCGTCCCGCGCGACCGAGCGTCCCGCGGCCCCGCGCCCCGATCCCGAGGCCGACCTCGCGGCGGCGTTCACCGAGGGCCAGGCCACGGACGCGGGCGCCTACGCTCCCGCGCTGGCCGGGGTGCGGCGGGCGTGGCGCGCGTTCGCTGCGATCCGCGACGCGGTCGCCTCGATGACGCCCGCCGAGATCGACAGCCGCCTGCCGGCGTTCCTGGAGGCGGTCCACCTCGCGGCGCCGGCAGACGTCCGCCTCGCCGAGGGGATGACCGTGGTCCTGCGCATCGCCGCGGCCGTGCCCGGTGGCGGCGTCGAGGCCGTCCTCGCGCGGGGTGACGCCGTCTCCGAGCGCTTCGGCGGCCCGCGCCTGCTCGGGCTCGTGCAGGTGGCACGCACGCTGACCGACGCGGGGTGGTCCATCCGCCGCGTGCTGATCGGCGTGACCCGACGCGAGGAGCGCACGCAGCCTGCGCTGGGCGCGCTCGCCCGCGAGGTCCACGGCCTGTGGCGCCTCGTCGTCGCGCGCGACGACCACGCGGGCGAGGTGTGGTGGATCGACGCGCCGAGCCCGGAGGCCCGCGCCGCGGCGCCGCTGCTCTACCTCGACGCCCGCAACCGCGTCGTCGTGATCGCCCCGGACGAGGACGCCGCCGCATGGCCCGCGCCCCCCGCGCCCACCCAGGTCCTGCCGTGGACCCCCGAGGCCGGCGCCGCGCTGGCCGAGGCAGTGTCGGTGTGGCCCGCGGGTGGCGCCGACGACGACGGGGACACCGAGGCCTGATGCGCGCGTTCGTCACCGGCGCCGGCTCGGGGTTCGGGCTGGCTCTCTGCCGTCGGCTGCTGGCGACGGGCCACGCCGTGGTCGCCTGCGACGCGCGGGTGGCCGGGCTGCGCGCACGCCTCGATCCCGACGACCGCGCCGGTGTCCGGCTCCAGGTCCTTCCGCTGGAGCTGCGCGATCCGGGCACGATCGCGACGGCGGCAGCGGAGGCGGTCGCAGCCGGTCCGGTGGACGTGCTCGTCAACAACGCCGGCTACGCGCTGTTCGGCACCCTCGACGACGCCGACATGGACGCCGTCGTCGCGCTGGTCGACGCCAACCTCCTCGGCACCGCGCGCGTCACGCGGGCCCTGCTGCCGGCCCTGCGGGCGAGCCGCGGCGCGGTGGTTCAGCTGTCGAGCGTCGCCGGCCGCATGGTGTTCCCCGAGTCGGGCTGGTACGCCGCGGCGAAGTTCGGCATCGAGGCGTTGTCCGAGGCCCTGTACGTCGAGAACGCCGCCGTGGGGGTGCGGGTGATCGTGGTGGAGCCGGGCGCGTTCGACACCGGCTTCGGGGCACGGGCCACCCGCGCGAGCCTTCCCCGCCGTGCGGACGCCGCGCTGGCGCCGTCGTTCGCCACGTGGGACGCGCGCAAGGGGGCGGTGCTCGCGCCGCCGCAGGATCCCGAGCGCGTGGTCGACGGCATCCTCGCGGCCCTGGACGGTCCGATGCCGTTCGTGCGGGTGCGCGTGGGCACCGACGCGCGCGCGATGCTCGCGGCACGCGACGCGCTCGGCGAGGACGCCTGGGTGCGGCTGATGGGTGCGCGGGTGGGTGGCCCTGACGTGGGCACAGGGCTCCCGACGCCGGAGGCCGTGCTCGCCGCGCCGCGTGACGCGCTCGCGGAGGCTCCGGCCTGGCACACGCTGCGGTGTGTGGCCGACGCGGGCCTGCTCGACCACTGGCCGGCGCGGCCGGAGGGTGCCGCCGCACTCCGGCACCTGGACGCCGCGCGGCGTCGGTAGGGGCGCCGCGGCCGGGCGTGGATAGTCGGTCCGCATGTTCGGCTACGACGCGGACGAGCTCGAGGGCATCCGACGCCGGTCCCGGCGGCGGTTCCGGCCGTGGGTGGCCGGTCCGCTGGTCGTGGTCCTGCTCCTGGTCACCCTGCCGTTCGCCGTGCTCGACCGGCTCTACCGACCGGGTGGCCTCCAGCCCCTGATCGATCGGGCCTCGCGCGGTGGTGGCGGTCACCTGCGGGTCGACGACGTCGAGATGCTCCCCGTCGGCACGTGGCGCGACGTCGCGTCGTGGCGGTTCGTGGCCAGCGGCGTCGGCTTCACGCCCGTCGACCCCAAGAAGCCCGACTGGTCCGTGCGGCGGATCACGATGACCGTGCCGTCGCTGCGTCGGGACGGCGGCCGGGTGATCCACTGGAAGCGCCTCGACGGCACGGGCCTCGTCATCCACGCCCACCAGCAGCGTCCGCCGCCGCCCTGGGAGCCTGGCAGCGGGCCGATCGCGGCGCTGTCGACCGATCTACTCGTGGTCCACGACGCGCTCTACGACGCGCCCGAGGATCCGCCGCTGGGTCGCGCCCACGTCGAGGGCATCGTCGGCAGCGTACGCCACGTGGTCTACCGACCCGGATCGCGCAGCGTGTCGGGGGAGGGGAGCCTGCGCGCGGCCTCGTTCCTCACCGGCAGCATCACCCTCGATCACCTCGACCTGCCCACGTTCACGCTCGACGACTCGAGCCTGCGCTTCGACGGGTCCGTCGGCTTCGCCGGCAACCGGGCCCGCCTGTCCGGCGACGTGAAGACCTTCCACATCAAGCCCGACGTCAGCATCCGCGTCGACCTCACCGGGGCGCGGCTGCGGGGCATCGTCGAGGTGGCCACGGGGCGCGACAGCCCCGTCGACGGACGGATCGACCTCGTGCTGACGGTGCGGGCGGGCGGCAAGCTGCCCCGCGGTGGCGCGATCATGACCGGACAGGTCCGCCTGGAGGACGGCCGCCTCCAGCTCGAGCGCGACACCCGCTACGTCATCCTCGACCTGATCCGCATCGCGCCCTGGGTGCGGCTGAACGCAGCCCGGCAGGTGGAGTTCGAGACGATGTTCGGTGAGGTGGAGCTGCGTCGCGGCACCGTCACGCTCAAGGACCTGCGGTACCCGATCAACCAGCGCCAGCTCCGCCTCGACGGCACGATCGACCAGCGGGATCTGTACCTGCTCATCCACCTGCTCGCGCCGGCCGATCACGCCGAGCGGCCGGGGCTCGGGGCCGTGATCGAGACCGGGGACGGGCGCCTCGGCTTCCGGCTCGCCACCCGCAACGAGCTCCTGGGCGCGACGCCGTGGGTGCCGCTGGCGCCTGCCGACCCTCCGTCAGCCCCCCCGGCAGACCCCTGAGCGGGACCGTCCGCCGACCGGTGGGGCCCCGACACCGCCTCGCGCCACCCCGGGCCCGTGGGGCCGGCCTCACCCGGTGTGCGCCCAGGTGCGGATCGCGTCGAGGAAGGCCGTGCCGTAGCGGTCGAAGCGGGTGTCGCCCATGCCGTGGACGGCGAGCATCGCCTTGCGGGTGAGCGGGCGGAGACGGGCCATGTCGTCCAGCGTGCGGTTGCTGGCGACGACGTAGGCGGGCACGGCGTGATCGCGGGCCATCTGCGCACGCAGGTCGCGCAGCATCGCCAGCAGCTCGGTGGGCACCGAGGCCACCGACGTGGTGGTGGGGCGTCGGCGGACCAGCTTGTGGGCGTGGGGGAACACCATGCGCGGCATCGGCGCCTGGCGTCGGAGCACCTCCCAGCCGAGTGGCGCCACCGTCAGCTCCTTGTAGGTGCGGTCCTTGCCGGCGACGCGGCGCGTGGCGTAGGCCTCGTCGAGGCAGTCGGCGTCGACGAGGGCGCGCGCGAGGTCGGTGAGCTCGGGCACGGTCCACCGGGGCCCCTCCGACTCGGCGCCGAGGATGCCCCACGTCGACAGGTCCTTGAAGCCGAGCTGGACGATCTTGGCCTCCGTGGACCCCGACGCCGTCTTCACCAGCAGATCGGTGGACCACCCCGTGCGACCCGCGTGGCGCTCCATGCGGGCGAGGCACGACAGCAGCTTGAGGACCACCACCTCCTCGTCGGGCGTCAGCAGGCGCGCGGTGGGGGCCAGCTCCACGCCCGCCCGGCAGGCGTCACACGTGCCGCAGCGCTCGAACGGGGCCACCTCGCCGAAGTGCTCGACGATGTAGCGACGTCGGCACGCCGCGCCCGTGTAGGCGACCATCCGATCGAGCTTGGCGTACTCGGCGGATCGACGCGCGCGCAGCGCCGCCTCGTCGAGCTTGAGGGGTTCGTGGGGCCGGACGAGCTCGACGCCGCCCGTGCGGTCGGGCGGTGACCAGCCGAGGTAGCCGCGGTCCTCCAGGCCCCGCAGGGCCGCCGTGAGCTGATCGCGGTCGATGTCGAGCTCCCGCCGCCACACCTCGGGAGAGAACGTGAAGGGCACGTCGGGCCGTGTGGCCGTGGCCTGCACCAGCTCCCACAGGCGACCCCGCAGGCCGCTCGGTGGGTCGGCGGGCGGGCGACGGGGCACGGTGACCGACGCGAGGCGCTCGTGCGGAGAGATGCGACGGGCCATGCCCTCGCGGACGAGGATGTGCAGGCACGTGCCGGCGCCGCGCTCGCCCGCCTCGCTGGGGAGGGCCTCGGCGAGCTCGTCGAGGGTGGCGTACACCGGGTTCCGGCGTTGGGTTTGCAACCAGTCGTAGAGCGCGTGCACCCACTCCGCCGGGGGGTGGGCATTGTCGATGAAGAACTGCTGGATGCGCCGGTCGGACGGATGGAACAGCAGCACGGCCCGGCTGGTGAGGCCGTCGCGCCCCGCGCGCCCGATCTCCTGGTAGTAGGCCTCGACGGTGCCCGGCAGGTCGTAGTGGACGATGGTGCGGATGTCGGGCTTGTCGATGCCCATGCCGAAGGCGTTCGTGGCCACGACGACGCGCGCGCGGTCGCCCATGAACGCGTCCTGCACGCGGGTGCGCTGATCGGCCGTGAGGCCGGCGTGATAGACGGCCGCTTGCACCCCGGCGGCCCGCAGGGCTTCCGCGGCGCGCTCGACCCGCTTGCGCGTGGCCGCGTAGACGAGCGCCGCGCCGCGTCCGATCAGCTCGGGGAGCAGGCGGTCCTTGTCGGCGGCGCCGTCGACCTCCGACACCTCCAGCACGAGGTTCTCGCGGTCGAACCCTCGGATGAAGCGCTGGGCGTCGTCGATGCCCAGCGTGCGGACGATGTCCTCTTGCACCTCGGGTGTGGCGGTGGCCGTCAGCGCCATCGTGGTGGGATGGCCCAGGGCGGTGCGCACACTGCCCAGTCGCAGGTAGTCGGGGCGGAAGTCGTGTCCCCACTGGGACAGGCAGTGGGCCTCGTCGACCACCAGCAGGCGGATGTCGACGTCGCGGAGCATGCGCAGGAACGCTGGCGTGAAACGCTCCGGGGCGACGTAGAGGATCTCGATCTCACCGCGCAGCAGCGCTGCGGTGCGCTCGCGGTACGTCTCCTGGGTGAGGGACGAGTTCAGGAACGTGGCGGCAACGCCGCGCGACACCAGACCGTCGACCTGGTCCTTCATCAGCGCGATCAGCGGCGAGACGACGACAGCGGTGCCCCCCCTCGCGAGCGCGGGCACCTGGAAGCAGAGCGACTTGCCCGCGCCGGTGGGCATCACGACGAGCGCATCGCGCCCCGCAGTGACGTGGGCGGCGACCTCCTCCTGCCCTGGCCGGAACGAGGGGAATCCGAAGCGGCGCTGCAGGACGTCGGTCAGTTCCATCGGCCGCTCGGTAAGGTACGAGGCCGATCGCCGCCATGCCGCCGGAGACGGTCACGCAGCGATTTCCGTGGCGTTCCCGACCGAGACACCAGCTTACGAATCTTTTCTCAAGAACCCGTGCTAGCGTTGGCGCCGTGTGGCCCCCTCGTCTATGAGAGGCGGGCGCACGGCGCACCCGACTCACCATCGCATCGCGGAGGGAAGACATGAAGTACTCTGGCGTCATCCTTGCCAGCCTCGCGCTCGCGGCCTGCCAGGCCGGAGACGAGCTCGCTGTCGACAACAACCTGAACGAGACGGCGGCCGTGCCGTTCGATCAGGCTCCCCCGCCCGGCGCCCAGGGCCTCACCCTGACCGTCGACGGTGGCATCAAGACCGGTGGCAGCCTCACCTTCACCATCGAGGGTGCCCAGCCGAACGAGGACGTGTTCGTCCTGGTCGGCCGTGCCGAGAGCCCGGCGTTCCTGTGCCCGGTCGGCAACCCGGTCGACCTCAACGGCCTGTGCGTCGACGTGGCCCAGCCCCGCCTCGTCACGCGCATCCGGTCCAACGCGGCCGGCGTCGCCACCCGCACGGTGCCGCTGCCCGCGCTGCCCGACGGCACGATCGGCTTCTTCCAGGCCGTCACCACGGGCGCCACGGCGGCCACGTCCGACATCGTCACGAAGGTCAAGCTGTCCGACGCGGGCGGCACCTTCCACGTCGAGGGCGTCCACATCGCCGACATCGTCCCCGGCGTGTCCTGGGACGGCGTGTTCGCGCGCTTCTACACGGCCGACGCGTTCCCGAACCCCAACCTGCCCACGCCCGACCTCTGCGGCGCGATCACGCTGGCCGTCGGCACGCCGTTCGCCGGCGCCACCGCCTGCCCGAACTGCGAGTTCTCCTTCGACGTCAACGTCCTGCCCGCCTACGAGGAGCTCCAGACGCCTGGTGACTGCCTCGACTTCATCGGTGTCGACGCGTCGACCTACCACAACTGGTCCGACACCTTCACCGACTCCTGGGGCGCCGACCTCGACTACTACGTGCCCGGCTACGGCACGTACCAGGCCCTCATGATCTACAACACCGACACCTACGCCTGGCAGGTCCTCGGCTTCGGCGCCTTCTACGGCTCCGGCCAGATCGGCTTCGGCCTCGTCTACAACGGCACGTTCTACTACTAGGGAACGGCGCCGGGCTTCGACGGCGGGTCCTCCGTCGTCGAAGCGCCGCACCCTCCGAGGTGCGGCTGCACACGCCGACGCGCGCAAGCACGTCGGCGTGTCCGCTTTCTCCCCGGGATGTCGCGAGGGGGCCGATCGCGCGTGCTAGCATCCGGGCTGTGGGCGACCGGTGCCGTCGCCTCGACCGGGGAGTCAAGCCATGCACGCACGACCGTGCCCGACCCGTGGGGCCCGCCTTGGCGTCGCCACGACCCTCCTGCTCGGCGGCTGTCAGCTGCTCGGCGTGGACGCCCCTGCGACCGACGCCGTGGACGCCACGGCGGCCGACCAGCTGCCGGCGCCTGGGGCCTACGGGCTGACGCTCGACGTCGACGGGGTCCTGCTCCCCGGCGCCACGTTGCAGTTCACGGTCACCGGCGCCGCGCCCGGGCAGACCGTGGTGGTGCTCGTCGGTGCCGAGATCCACGAGGACGCCGCCTGCCCGTCGTTCCTCCAGGGCCTGTGCGCCGACGTGACCGGCCCGGGCGCCAACCCGTTCGCGGTGCGGCGCACCACGGCCGACGCCAACGGCCGGGTGGCCTTCTCGCTCACGGTGCCCGCGTCCCTCCAGGCGCCGTCCGACTGGTTCTTCCAGGCGGCAGCCCTTCAGGCGGGCGCCGCCACGTCGCCGGTCGTCCCCAAGTTCAAGCCCGCACCCACGGGCACCGAGTACCCGGTCGTGTCCAGCTCGGGCGTGGTGTCGCCGTCGGGCTTCCTCGGCACCTACCGGCTGTCCTACGTGGGGAGCACGTTCGACCTCGACCGCTGCACCTACGAGGCCACCGCCACCGGCGTGCCCACCACCACGGCGGCGACGTGCGTCGGGTGCGACTTCGCGTTCGACGTCCGGCTCACGTCCTGGCACGACGGGTCGGTGGCCGGTGACTGTGTCGACCTCGGCTACGACAACCCGAACACGCTGCCGCCGGGCTTCCTCATCCGCGTCGGCTACGACGCCGACTACGTCGTGCCGGCCTATGGCGCGATGCCCCAGCTCATGATCTACGAGGAGGGGGCCTGGGTCGCCACGGGCTGGGTCCCCGAGCTCGACGGGTCCACCTGGACGTGGGGCGTCAACTACGGCGCGCTCGGTCAGGTCTACGTCTACTGAACCGGCGCGGGGGTGCGGTCCTCCGTCGGCGCGGCGTCGGCGGTCGACGGCACGCCCTGGAACGTCAGGCGCATGTCCACCACCGAGGCGATCTCGCCCACCTGGTCGGGGATCAGCATCAGGCCGATGCGCTGGAACACACAGTCCCGCAGGGCCTCGTCACCGACCCCGTCGTCGACGACCTGCGGGTCGCGCGGGCGACCGTCGGACGCCACGCCGAACCGCACCGCGAGGGTGCCGGCGATGGCCGGGTTCCGCTGCAGCGCGCGGGCGTAGCAGTAGGTGAGGGGTTCGGCGTCGGCGGCGAACGTGGCGGCCACCGTGTCGGGGCTGAGGATGCCGCGGACCTCCGGTCGGGACCACGTGACCACCGGCCGCAGCGTCGCCGACAGCTCGGCCTGGCGCACCATGACCGCGCGCCACTCGTGGAAGACGTTGTCGATGGTGGCGTCGACGTGCACTGGCATCCCTGCGTCGAAGCACATCGTCAGGTCACCGTCGCCCGCGCTCTCCGTGCCGCTCAGCGGGTCACAGCACAGGCCGCGCTCGGCTTCGTAGGTGCAGGAGGCGCGGGACCACAGTGGGTAGTCGCCGCCGGTCACCCGCCCGAGGCGTTCGCCGGCCCCGTCGCGGACCACCGTGCTGTCCCGGACCAGGATCGGTGCGCCCGTGCCGGCGGCCAGCGCCTCGTCGTCGTGGACGGGCACGGGCGGGCCGGGCCGGGCCGGTCGCAGGGCCAGGCAGCGATCGGTCAGCAGCGTGGTCGTCCCACCGCTGGCCGGGGCCGAGGTCGACGCCGGGATCACGAGGTCGTCCCCGCGTGCGTCGATCGTGGCGTGCCACATCGACAGCACCCGCACGCTCCCGCCGGTGCCGCTCGCCACGTAGCCGAGGTTGCGCGGCAGGTCGGCCGTGATCGGCAGGTGGGTGCCGACGGCGTCGTCGGGCAGGGTGGCGAGCACGGTGAGGTGGTGGCTCCGCACCCGGTACGTGCCGTCGTGACCGGCGGCGGTGAGGCCCTTCTCCAGGGTGAGCGTGCCGCCCGCGGGCGTGGTGACCGTGACCGTCCGCGTGAGCATCGAGAGCAGGTCGGTGTCGTGCACCCACACGTCGAGCTCGAGCTGCTGCAGCGCCGCGGGCTGCGGGTAGCACTGCGGCCAGCGATCGGGGGCGACGTCGGGCGCGTCGGGCCGGCCGTTGCTGTCGAGGTGGGGTGCGTGCGTCAGGGTCTGCAGGTGCACCCAGCCGTCGCGCGTCTCCACCTGCCGCGCCACGAGGACGGGGGGGCTGCGGTACTCGGGCGCGTTGGGCACGTAGACGGCGCGGAACCGCGACGCCTGCTCGTCGGGCGCTCGGTACAGCCACGCGTGGGCGTCGACCATCACCCACGACGTGGGCGACGCGGGGGGCGCGGCGTGGGCGGTGCCGACGGACAAGGACAGGAGCGTGGCGAGGAGCGGCAGCATGGCGAGGCGTTATCCCAGGTCGGCAGGGCGTGGGGTCGACGGGTGACGCTGCGGTACGAGAATCCACGGGCCACCCGGCCGCTGGTTCCCCGAACCCGTGGGGCGGCGACGCGGTTCCGCCGCGCCCTCCTGTGCGCGGTGCTCTGCGGGGCGGCCGCAGGGGCTGGCGTCGCCGCGGCTGCGCCGCGCGACACGGGGCCGCGGCACATCCTTGGGGGGGCGCCCACCGCCGATCGACCCGCCGTCGTCGCGCTCCTCACCGCGCAGGGCGGCGTGGACGCCGTCCTCTGCACCGGCACCCTCGTCGCCCCGGACGTCGTGCTGACCGCCGCGCACTGTGTCCGGGGTGGTGGCCCGTCGTCGGTCGCGGTCGGGGGAGGGGACTGGCGCGCGGCTCCCCGCGTGGACGTCGCGCGCACGGAGACGCACCCCGTGCTCGCCAGCGGCGCCGTGCCCGACCTGGCCTTGGTGTTCCTGGCGGCTCCGGTCACGTCGCCTCCGATCGGCTCGCTGCCTCCGATCGCGGGGGCCTGCGACGTCGTGGACCTCGGCGTGGGGTCGACCGTGCACCTCGTCGGGTACGGCACCGTCGACGCGGCCGGACAGACGCCGTCCGACACCGTCCGCGAGGCGGTGACGACGGTCGTCGACCCCGACTGCGACGACGTCGCGATGGGGTGCGGCGCCGGGCTGCCGGACGGCGCGGAGCTGATCGCCGGCGGGGACGGCGTCGACGCCTGCCCCGGGGACTCCGGCGGACCGGTGGTCTACGACGGACCGGGCGGCCCGGTCGTGCTCGCGGTGACGTCCCGTCCGCGGCTCGGCGGGCGCACGAGCTGTGGTGACGGCGGGATCTTCGTCCGCGTGGACGCGTTCGGAGCCTGGCTGGCCGACGTGGGCGGGATCGCCGACGGGTGTGACGTCGCGGACCCGCCGCCCCAGGGGTGTGGCTGTCAGGCGGCGCGCGGTGCGTCGGCCCCCGGCGGCACGGGGATGCTCGGGCTCGCCATCGCGGCCCTGCTGGCCGCGTGGCGTCGATGGCCGACTACGGCGTGCACTGGACCCCGTTCGCCTCGTCCTCGTCCTGACGGGCGGCGAGATCGGCGAAGCACTGATCGGTCGGCGGCATCTCGGTGTTCGCCAGGTTGATCAAGGCGTCGCACTCGCTCGCCTCGTCCGGGTGGCAGGTGCAGACGTAGTCGGCGTAGCGGTCGCAAGCGTCCTCGGCGAGCACCTCGCAGGCGGTGAGTCCGAGCACGGCGAGGGCGACAAGCAGCAGGCGCATGGCAGCTCCAGGTGACGGGGCCCTGCTACGACGCCGCAGGCCCCTTGTCATTCGACAGGATACGCCCGGCGGGCTGCAGACGCGCGGGAGGACAGCATGACCGGCACCGTGGCCCTGCAGGTGCAGGGGCTGACGCGGCGCTACGGCACCCGCGTCGCTGTCGACGATCTGCACCTGACGGTGCACGAGGGCGACGTCTACGGCTTCCTCGGCCCCAACGGCGCGGGCAAGACCACCGCGATGCGGTGCATCCTCGGGCTCATCCGACCCGACGCGGGGTCGATCTCGGTGTTCGGCGAGCCGGACCCGGTGCGTGCGCGCCGCCACGTGGGCGCGATCGTCGAGACGCCCGCGTTCCACGGGTGGATGAGTGGTCGCGCCAACCTCGAGCAGGCGTGTGCCTACGCTGGCATCGCTGGCGCCGAGGTGCAGACCGAGATCGGGCGCGTGCTCGATCGCGTGGGGCTGACCGAGCGTGCGATCGATCGCGCCGGCACCTACTCGCTCGGCATGAAGCAGCGGCTGGCCATCGCGCGCGCGCTGCTCGGCCGCCCTCGGCTGATGCTGCTCGACGAGCCCACGAACGGCCTCGATCCGCGCGGGATGCGGGAGATGCGCGACCTCATCCGATCGCTCGCGCTCCACGACCGCATCACGATCTTCATCTCCTCCCACCTGCTCGCCGAGGTCGCGGCCATCTGCAACCGGGTGGGCATCATCCAGGAAGGGCGCCTGCGCGCCGAGGGTCGCGTCGACGCGCTCATCGGGGAGGGGAACACGGCGCCGATTGTCGAGGTCGGCAGCGCCGAGCCCGATGCCCTGGAGGCCGTGGTCGCTGCCGTCGAGGGCGCCGAGCCGTTGGGCCCCGGCCCCAACGGACGGCTGCTGGTGCGCCTCGACGCCATCACGCCCGAGGGCCTCGCGCGCGCGCTTGTTCAGTCCGGGGTGCCGATGACGGCGCTCGTCCCCACGGAGCGCAACCTGGAGGACGTGTTCCTGGAGGTGACGCGATGAGCGGCATCCCCCACCTGTCCGCGCTCGTCCGCGCCGAGGTCCGCAAGCTGGCGTCGCGCACGAGCGTCCGCCTGTCGATCGTGGCGCTCGTGCTGCTCGGCCTCGTGATGCCGCTGATCCTGCTGTTGATCTCGTCGATGGTCACGGTGACCACCGAAGCGGGCCAGGCCCAGATGAAGCCCCCGAGCTTCGATGCGGCCATGGTGCTCACCACGGTGCTCACGATGCGGAACTTCTTCCTGTTCCGCGCCATGGTGATCGCCGTGGTGGCCGTGTCCTTCGCCGGCGAGCTGGTCGCCCGCACGCTGCGCGAGGATCTCGTCCGGCCGGTCACGCGCGGCACCGTGCTGCTGGCGAAGTGGTTGGCGCTGCAGGTGTTCGTGGCGGTCGGCCTGTTCGTGCCGCTCGTCGTGGCGGGTCTGCTCGGGCTGGTGTGCTTCGGCCCCGGCGAGGGCTTCGTCGACACGCTGCTCGGCGCGGCCATCACGTGGGCCGGTGACGCTGGCTTCGCCACCCTCGTGATGGGGATCTCCCTCGTGCTGCGATCGGTCCCGGGCACGATCGGTGGCGTGTTCCTGTACTGGGTGCTCGACCGCGCGCTGGGGTGGGGGATCAAGGGCGCCGAGAAGGCTCAGCCCCTGCTGGAGAAGCTGTTCGAGGGCTGGGGCATGGCCGAGGCCGCCACCGCCCTTCACGTCGCCGTGTTCCTGCGCCCGTGGCTGCCGTCGTCGGCGTTCGACATCTGGTGGGACTACGTCCCGGGCGCGCCCCTGGTCTGGCAGAGCTGGGTGGCGCTCGTCGTCTACACCGCGCTGGCCTACACCGTCGCATGGTCGGTGTTCCGGCGCATCGACGTCGACTGACACGGACCGGCGGGCCCGGGGCGCCCCAGGGTCGAACGCTCAGGCGCCGCCGAAGCGCAGCCAGAGCACACCGACGGCGTAGAGCACGCTCGCCGGCAGCGACAGCCACAGCGCCTGCAGGGCCACGCGCGGGCGCTCCGTGCGCCACCACGCCCACAACGTCAGGCCCACGGTGGGGGTGAGCACCAGGCTCGTGGCGAGCAGCGCGAGTCGCTGACCGCCCGACAGGCCGGGATCGGCGCTCGCGTGGGCGCCGAGCGCGCGGCGTGCCCGCTCCAGCATCGCCTCCGACGGCCGGATGGTGTCGCCCCGCGCGATGCGGCGCGCGGCCTTGTCGAGCCCACCGGCGTCGAGGTGGGCGTCGGACAGCAGCCACGCCACCAGCAGGCCCTCCCCCTCGGGGCGGTGGCCGCAGGCAGGGCAGATGCGCTCGTAGTGGCCCTTGTCGGCGCCGCAGCGCACGCAGATGGCGCGGCTCACGTGCCCACCAGCAACACCTGCTCCAGTGTCGCCTCCGGCCCGGTGACCGCCTGCTCCAGCCACGCCCGCCACGCCGGGTCGCCCGGCGCCTCCAGCAGCAGGACGTCCGGGCGCACCACGTGCACGACCCAGGCGAGCTGGGCGGCGCGCAGGCCGAGCGCGCCCCAGTGCCGCAGGCCGTCGAGGGTGTCGCCGACCGCGAGCCGGAGACGGCCGGGGCCCTGCTGGACCACGGACAGGGCTCCGAGGTCGAACGGTGGCTCGGCCAGTGCATGGAGCGCGCGGTGGGCGGCGGCGCGTGTGTCGGCGGACGGCGACAGTAGCGCGTCGTGGAACGCAGCGGCGAGCGTGGCCTCGTCGGTGTGGCTCGGCACGGCGTACAGCCGGGTGCCGAGCGTCTCCAGCACGTCGAGCATCCACGCGGGCCGGTCGGCACGCGCCGTGGGGAAGCGCTCCTCGCCCACGTGGAACGCGAGCACGGTGACCGAGGCGTGGGTGCCGGCGCGGTTGAACAGCCACCCGACGCGAACGTGCAGCGTGCCGTCGGAGGACAGCGCGGCCAGCAGGCGTGGATCCCGGGCGGCGAGATCGCGCAGCCGGCGAAACAGCGGCGGGTCGGGCCGCAGGTGCAGGTGGACCACGACGTGGCGGTGCACGCCCGGCGCGACGAGCGCGGCCACACCGTGGGGGTCGAGGGCCTCGACCTCGTCGAGCAGGGTCTCGTCGAGCAGGGTGGTGGTGGCGGCCGTGGTCAGGTCGAGCGCTGCGAGGCGCGCCGGGGCCGTGGACGGGGCCAGGGCGCTCTGGGCCAGCGCGAGACCGTCGGCGAGCAAGGCGCCCACCGGCACGCCGTCGTCCGGCGACGACAGCGCCTGCACCGCGTCGAGCGCCTCGAAGGCCACGTCGGGTGCGCTGGCGAGCCCTTCGACGCGGACGGACGTCAGCAGCATCATCGACCTCCGTGGTCGTCCTATCGCGCTGGGGGTGCGCACGACACGCCGCGACCACGGCGTCGTCGCGCCCGTCGGCGGCGTCGTGCTACACCCGACCTGCTCCGGAGGAACGCATGCTCGCCCTGTTCCTGGCCCTGTCGACGTCGGCGCTCGCCGCGGATCCCGCCGGCGATCTCGGTGGCGTCCGCGGCTACGCCGGGCTGGAGTGGCGTCCCCTGTCGCGGCAGGACCTCGTGTTCGTGGACGAGAGCCGCACCTCGGGCACGGCGGTCGGCGAGTTCGACGGCACGGTCCGGCCCGTGCTCGGTGCGTTCGGCGGGGTGTGGTTCAACCGGTACGTGGCGCTGCAGCTCGGGCTGGGGGTGGCGTCGCTGACCACCACGTCCCACACCGAGGACAGCTACCGGCAGGTGTCGACCGCGGTGGTGCGGCCCGCGCTGGACCTCCGGTTCGGGTGGATGCTGCCCACGCATCGCTACCCGGTGCCGTGGGTGATCCTCGGCGGCTACGCCGACCTGCCCGCCGCGCGGGACGTGTCCGACGCCTACACGGACGAGGAGCAGCAGGTGGCCGACGATGCGGCCGCCGAGACGCGCTACCGCCTCGGCGGCGTGGGAGGGCGCGTCGGGCTCGGCGCCGACTACCGCGTGCTCCCGTCGCTGCTGATCGGGGCGCAGGTCACCGTGGGCGTGCACCAGGCCACCTACACGGGCGGGGACCAGCGCTTCGCCAGCACCTGGATCACCACCGAGGGATCGCTGCTGTTCACGTTCGAGTGGCCGCGACGGGCGCGGCCCCCCGAAGACGGGTGACCGGCGCGCAGAAACGTCGCTTCGACCCACGACGTCGCTCACACGCACCCTCCGGCGACGTGGGTCGGGGTGCAACCCGCTGCATCCTTGCCCCCCTCCCAAACGCACGATAATCGCGCGCTCCCCGCGGCCCCGGGGATCGACCTGGGACGGAAGCGCCATGCAGATCATCCCCGACCCGATGTTCACGCTGATCATGATCCTGCCGTTCGCAGTGTCGTTGATCGCGCTGAATGTCCTGCTCTTCAAGCCCGTCCGCGCCTACCTCGAGGGGCGTGAGCACGCGATGATCGGCGCCCGCCACGAGGCCGAGCAGCTCGCGGCCGACACCGAGGCCAAGATGGCCGAGCTCGAGCGTCGGCTCGCGGCGGCCCGCGAGGAGGCCACGCGCCTGCACACCGAGCGCCGCGCCGCGGCGATCGCACGCGAGGCCGAGGTGCTCGACGCCGCCCGCCGCGCCGCCGAGGCCGAGCTCGACGCCGCCCTGTCCACCATCGCCACCGAGGCCACCGCCGCCCGCCAGAGCATCCGTGAGACGGCCGCTTCGCTCTCCGGCGAGGTCGCGTCGCAGGTGCTCGGCCGTCCGGTCGAGGCGTAGGAGTCCCGATGACCATCCCGTCCCTGCGCGCGTTCAGCCTCGTCGGCACGCTCACGATCGCCTCAGCCTTCGGCCTGATGTCGTTCGCGGCCTTCGGCCTGGCGCCGTCCGCGGCCTTCGCCAGCACCGGTCACGAGGCGCCCGCCCACGGCGAGCAGGCCGAGGCCGGTCACGCCGCGCCGGCCCACGGCGGCGGCGAGGGCGGCCACACCGCGGCTGCCCACGAGGGCGGGCACGGCGGCGACGCCCACCACGCGCCCACGTTCCGCGGCGACGACGACGGCGACGGCACGCCCAACTGGCGCGACAGCGATGCGGGCGAGGGCGTCTACGTCCTGGGCCCGATCGCGTTCCACCTCCTCAACCTGCTCCTGCTGATCGGTCTCGCCCTGTGGGGCGCGGCGCCGATCGTGCGCGACATGCTGCGCTCGCGCGCCCACGGCATCCGCACCAGCATCGACGCGGCCGCGAAGCTTCACGCCGACGCGCAGGCCCACCACGACGCCATCGCGTCCCGGCTCGCGGCGCTCGACACCGAGATCGCCGACCTGCTCGCCCGTGCCCGCACCGACGCCGACGAGGTGGCCGGTCGCATCGAGGCGCGCGCCACGGCCGCCGCCGCGTCGATCGCCGAGACCGCCACGCGCCAGATCGCCGATGAGGCGCGCCGCGCCACGCAGGCCATCCGCGCCGAGGCGGTCGAGCTGGCGGTCGAGCTCGCCGAGGGCATCCTGCGCAAGCAGCTCCAGGCCGGCGATCAGCGCCGCCTGGCCGAGCAGTTCCTCAGCAGCGTCCAGGGCAGCGCCCCTGGGGGAGACGGCCATGTCTGACGCCAGCACCGCCCGTCGCTGGGCTCGCGCCCTCGTCGAGCTCGCCACCGAGGCGGGCACGGCCGAGGCCGTCCAGGCCGAGCTCACCAGCGTGCACGAGGCGCTCACCGGCGAGGGGGGGGCCCTGTTCGAGGCCCTGTCGAGCCCGGTGTTCACCGTCGTCGAGCGCAAGGCCGTCCTGGCCGACGTTGTCGGTCGCGTGGGCACCGGTCCCCTGGTCACCCACTTCCTGGGCCTGCTCGTCGAGCGTGGCCGGATGGGGAGCCTGCCCGACATCGTGCGCCAGTTCGTCGAGATGCTCGACGAGCGCGCCGGCCGCATCCGCGTGTCGGTCGCCACGGTCGAGGCGCTGAGCCCGGCGCTCGAGTCCGAGCTCAAGGCCGCGTTCGAGAAGTCCACCGGCAAGTCGGTGGTCCTCGACGCCCACATCGATCCTTCCCTCATCGGCGGCCTGGTCGCGCGTGTCGGTAGCAAGGTCTACGACGCCAGCCTCCGCACCCGCCTCGAAGACCTCAAGAACCGCCTCATCTACGCCCAGGCCCTGCCGGAAGCCTGACGGGAGACGCATCATGAAGATCCGCGCCGACGAGATCAGCCAGATCCTCAAGCAGCAGATCAAGAACTACGACAGCCGTGTCTCCGTCGCCGAGACGGGCACGATCCTGTCGGTGTCCGACGGCATCGCCCGCATCTACGGCCTCGAGAACGCCCTCGCCGGCGAGCTCCTCGAGTTCCCGGGCGGTGTCGTGGGCATGGTCCTCAACCTCGAGGAGGACAACGTCGGCGCCGCCATCTTCGGCGACGACCGCGGCATCCGCGAGGGCATGGAGGTCAAGCGCACCGGCCGCATCGTCGAGACGGGCGTGGGTCCGGCGATGATGGGCCGCGTGGTCGACGCCCTCGGCAACCCGATCGACGGCCTGGGCCCGATCGAGCACACCGAGATGCGCAAGGTCGAGATCAAGGCGCCGGGCATCATCGCCCGCAAGTCGGTCCACGAGCCGATGCAGACCGGCATCATGGCCATCGACGCCATGACCCCCGTCGGCCGTGGCCAGCGCGAGCTGATCATCGGCGACCGCCAGACCGGCAAGACCGCCGTCGCGATCGACGCCATCCTCGCGCAGAAGGTCTTCAAGGACGACCCCAAGCGCAAGATGCACTGCGTCTACGTGGCCATCGGCCAGAAGCAGTCCACGGTCGCGCAGGTCATGGAGAAGCTCAAGCAGCACGGCGCGATGGAGTACACCACCATCGTCTCCGCTCCGGCCGCGAGCCCGGCGCCGCTGCAGTTCATCGCGCCCTACACCGGCTGCACGATCGGTGAGTACTTCCGCGACAACGGCATGCACGCGCTGGTCATCTACGACGACCTGTCCAAGCAGGCCGTCGCCTACCGCCAGCTGTCGCTGCTGCTGCGCCGCCCGCCCGGTCGCGAGGCCTACCCCGGCGACGTCTTCTACCTGCACAGCCGCCTGCTCGAGCGCGCCGCCAAGATGAGCGACGAGCAGGGCGCTGGCTCGCTCACCGCCCTGCCGATCATCGAGACGCAGGCCGGCGACGTCTCGGCCTACATCCCCACCAACGTGATCTCGATCACCGACGGCCAGATCTACCTGGAGACCGACCTGTTCAACGCCGGTCAGCGCCCGGCGGTCAACGTCGGCCTGTCGGTGTCCCGCGTCGGTGGTGCCGCGCAGATCAAGGCCATGAAGGAGGTCGCGGGCACGCTGCGCCTCACGCTCGCCAAGTACCGTGAGCTGGCCGCCTTCTCCCAGTTCGCGTCCGACCTCGACGACGCCACCAAGCGCCAGCTGGCCGACGGTGAGCGCATGGTCGAGCTGCTCAAGCAGCCGCAGTACTCGCCGGTCGACGTCGAGCACCAGGTCATCCGGATGCTCGCCGGCAACGAGGGCCTCCTGCGCGACGTCCCCGTCGCCAAGGTCGGCCCGTTCGCCACCGCGATGTCGGCGCACTTCGAGAAGAACCAGCGCGCGCTGCTCGACGAGATGCTGGAGAAGGGCTCCCTGAAGAAGGACGGCCTCAAGGATCGCATCGTCGCCGAGATCAAGGCCTTCAAGTCCAGCTGGGCCGGCTGAGCCACCTCCCTCCCGCAACCAGGAAGCAGGCGCGATGCCGAACCTCAAGGACATCAAGGTCCGGATCACCTCGGTCCAGAAGACCCGCCAGATCACCTCCGCGATGAAGCTCGTCGCGGCGGCGAAGCTCAAGGGTGCCACCGACCGTGCCACCGCGGCCCAGCCCTACCAGCGCAAGCTGGGGGCGGTGCTGCGCAACCTGGGCGACAAGGTGGGCGGCGAGATCACCAACCCGCTGCTCCAGCGCCACGAGCAGGTCCGCAAGGTCCTGCTGGTGCTGCTCACCACCGATCGCGGCCTGTGCGGCGGCTTCAACAACAACCTGCTGCGCCGCGCCCAGAAGTGGGTCGACGAGCGTCAGCTCGAAGGCGTCGAGGTCTCGCTGCGCCTGTTCGGTCGCAAGGGGCGCGACTTCTGCCGCGTCCGCGGCATGGCCGTCGCCGACACCCAGCTCGAGTACGCCAAGACCCCCAAGATGGACCTCGTGCGCCCGCTCTCCGACCACATGGTCGCGGGCTTCACGGCCGGCGACTACGACGAGGTCTGGATCGGGTTCAACGTCTTCGTGAACGCCGCCACCCAGCGCCCGGAGTTCCACCAGGTGCTGCCGCTGTCGGTCCACAGCGACGACGCGGGTGACGCGGGCGCCGACGCCGGCATGACCGACTACCTCTTCGAGCCGAGCCCCCAGGCGCTGCTCGAGAGCCTGCTCCCGCTCTACCTGCGCACGCTGATCCTGCAGGCCTTCCTCGAGACCGAGGCCGGCGAGCACGGCGCCCGCATGCTCGCGATGGACAACGCCACGCGCAACGCCACCGACCTCATCGGTCGGCTCACGCTCGAGTACAACCGTGCCCGTCAGGCCGCCATCACGACCGAGATCACCGAGATCGTGTCCGGCGCCGAGGCGCTCTAGGCGCGCCGGGTCGCGCGCGTCGCACCCGTCCTTCTTCCGCATCCATCCCCATCTCTCGGCATCGCTGCTGCATCCCAGCGGCCCCCTTCGCTACCGGAGCCCGTCATGGAAGTCGTGAACACCGGCATCGTCAAGGTCGTCAAGGGCCCCGTCGTCGACGTGGAGTTCCCCGACGGCAAGCTCCCCGACATCCTCACCGCGCTGACGCTGACCAACCCGTCGCTGGGCACCACCGAGGACAACCTCACCCTCGAGGTCGCGCAGCACCTCGGTGAGAACCTCGTCCGCGCCATCGCGATGGACGGCACCGACGGCCTGCGCCGCGGCCAGCCCGTCAAGAACACCGGCGCCCCGATCACGGTGCCGGTCGGCCGCGAGGTGCTCGGCCGCATCTTCAACGTGCTCGGCGTCCCCGTCGACGAGCTCGGCCCCCTCGAGGCCACCAAGCGCGCGCCGATCCACCGCACGCCGCCCACGTTCACCGAGCAGTCCACCTCGGTCGAGATGCTGGAGACGGGCATCAAGGTCATCGACCTGATCGCGCCCTACGCCCGCGGCGGCAAGATCGGCCTGTTCGGCGGCGCCGGCGTCGGCAAGACCGTGCTCATCATGGAGCTCATCAACAACGTCGCCAAGGGCCACGGTGGCTTCTCGGTGTTCGCCGGCGTCGGCGAGCGCACCCGTGAGGGCAACGACCTCTGGCACGAGATGCAGGAAGGCGGCGACGCGGCCGTCATCGTGCCCGGCGACTGGCACAAGTCCAAGGCCGCCCTGTGCTACGGCCAGATGAACGAGCCGCCGGGCGCCCGCTCCCGCGTCGCGCTCTCGGCGCTCACGATGGCCGAGTACTTCCGCGACGAAGAGGGCCAGGACGTGCTCCTGTTCGTCGACAACATCTTCCGGTTCACGCAGGCCGGCTCCGAGGTGTCCGCGCTCCTCGGCCGCATCCCGAGCGCCGTCGGCTACCAGCCCACGCTGGCCACCGACATGGGCGGTCTGCAGGAGCGGATCACCACCACCACGAAGGGCTCGATCACCTCGGTCCAGGCCGTCTACGTCCCCGCCGACGACCTCACCGACCCGGCGCCGGCCACCACCTTCGCCCACCTCGACGCCACCACCGTGCTGTCGCGCAAGATCTCCGAGCTGGGCATCTACCCCGCCGTCGACCCGCTCGACTCCACCAGCCGCATCCTGTCGGCCGACGTCCTGGGTGAGGAGCACTACAACACGGCGCGTGCCGTGCAGGCCGTGCTCCAGCGCTACAAGGAGCTCCTCGACATCATCGCGATCCTCGGCATGGACGAGCTGTCCGACGACGACCGCAAGACCGTCGAGCGCGCCCGCAAGATCCAGAACTTCCTGTCCCAGCCCTTCCACGTCGCCGAGGTCTTCACCGGCCTCAAGGGCGTGCTCGTCAAGAAGGACGAGACCATCAAGGGCTTCCAGGCGATCCTCAACGGCGAGGTCGACGACCTGCCCGAGGAGGCGTTCTACCTGGTGGGCAGCATCGACGACGTCAAGGCCAAGGCCGCCAAGCTGGCCCAGGGCTGATCGAACGCCGACCGCCTGTTGGAGGTTCCCGTGTCGCTCAACGTCGACATCGTCACGCCCGAGAAGGTCGTGTACTCGGGCCGGGCCGACGAGGTCCGGGTGCCGGGCGTCAACGGCGAGTTCGGGGTGCTCCCCGACCACGCCCTGTTGCTCTCGCTGGTCAAGGCGGGCGTCGTCACCGTGATGAACGCCGGCAAGTCCACCCGCTACGTCGTGGGACGTGGGTTCGCCGAAGCGGGCCCCGATCGCGTCGTGCTGCTCACCGACTCGTGCGAGTCGGCGGACGGGGTCGACAAGGCCGCCGCCCGCGAGCTGCTCACCCACGCCGAGGCGGTCATCGTCGACACGGCGCCGGGCACCGACGCGCGCCTCACGGCCGAGCGGGACGCCGAGCTCGCGCGCGCGCGCCTCGAGGCCTGATCCCGCCGCCGGGGTGGTGCGCCACCCGCGCCGCGTCCGCAGGTTAGGCCGACGGCCATGGACGTCGCCGCTGCGCCGCCGCCTGCACCCTCCCGCCCGTCGCGCGGGTGGGTCGTGGCGTGGGGCGTCGTGGCCGCGCTCGTGGCGCTGGGTGTGGTGCTGCGCTGGCCGCTGATGACGCTCGGGTTCACCTCGGACGAGGTGGCCAACGTCAGCAACGGCACGTTCGCGCAGATCTTCGACAACCCGGAGACGGGCGTGAACCCGCCGCTGTGGCGGTGGCTGTGGAACGTGCCGGTCGACGCGTGGACCGGGGCGGGGCTGGCCCGCTACGCCTCGCTGGCCAGCAGCCTGCTCGCGATCGTGCTCGGCTTCGTGGTCGGGCGACGCGCGGGACGGGGGCTCGCCCTCGCGGGGCTGGTGGCCGCCTGCATGCTCGCCGTCCATCCCTTCCCGGTGCGCTACGCGGCGTTGCATCGGATCTATGCGTTCTGGTCGCTGCTGGCGCTGGTGCACGTCTGGGCGATGGGCCACGCGCTGGACGCCGAGCCCGGTCGCCGGCGGCTCCGGTGGGCTGCGGTGGCGGTGCTCACGGCGATGGTGCTGCCGTGGGTCCACTACTTCAGCGTGCCGGTCCTGCTGAGCCTGGGGATCGCCATCCTCGTCGGCATGCCCGGCCGGCGTCGGTGGGTGCTCGCCTACGTCCCCGCCGCGCTCGGTGTGCTGCCGCTGGTACCTTACGTGCTGTTCGAAGAGGGGCGCCGGGTCGCGCCGGACCGTGAGCCGATGTCCGAGCTGCTGCTCAAGCTCACCAGCATGGACCTGCACCCGCCGGCGCCGGTCCTCGCCGTGGTGTCGAAGCCGTGGTTCCAGCTCACGGGGCACTACCCCGCCATCGGCCTGTGGATGGAGGTGAGCACCGCGGCCGTGCTGGTGGCGGGGCTGCTCCTGTGGCGGCGGGCGCCGTCCACGCTGAGGCTCGCCCTCGCCGGGGCGGTCGGGGTGCTCGCCGGCGCCATGGTGCTGGGACGGGTGCAGTACGTGCGCCCCGCCACGGTGGTGATGGTGGTGACCTTCGTCGGGGTGGCGATCGGCGCCGTGCCGTCGCTGCTGCCGGGGCGTCGTGCCCGTCAGGTGGCCGTCCTCGTCGTCGGTGCGTGGTTCTGCGGCGCGTTGCCCACGGCGCTGTCCCGGGAGGCCGCCTACTGGCACGCCGACGAGGCGTTGCCGTACGTGGTGGCGAACGCCTCCAGCTGGGAGGCCACGCGGGGCGATCGGGCGTTCATCGTGTCGCCGGCCCACCGCCTCTGGTCGATGTGGTTCCAGCTGGCCCACCAGGTGCCGCGCCTGGCCCATCGCGGCCCGCGGTGCGAGGGGTACGACCCCTGCTTCGAGCACGAGGGCGTCGCGTGGGGCGGTGTCGACGAGGTCGGGGACGGTCACCTCCTCGATGGCATCGTCGTCTCGATCGGGGCCTGGCGCGTCGCGGGCTACGCCAGCACCTGCACGGTGATCCGCGACGAAGGCAGCTGGGGGATCTTCGACTGCCGTCGGGGCCGGTGAGCCGTGGTCGTGGACGCGCTAGGTTGCTCGCGCGCTATCCTCTGCGCGTCCCGCCCTCGCCCCTCCCGCGCGCCCTGCCAGGAGCCCCGTCCATGACCCACCCCCTCCTCGACGGCCTCGGCCCCTGCGAGCCGGCGGTCCTCCCCGAGCCTGGCGCGTGGTTCCGCACCAGCGTCCGCCACGAAGGGCGCCCCGTGTGGGCACGGGTGCCGCGGGACGAGGCCGAGGGTCACGAGGACGCCGACGCGATCGAGCGGGCGTGGGAACGGCTCGATCACCTCGACCACCCGGCGATCCCGCGCCCGCTGCGCTTCGACCGCGATCGCCGCGTGCTCTACGTCATCGCGCCCGACGGCGTCCCGCTCAGCCAGGTCATCGACCTGCGCCACGAGCCGGTGTTCACGATGACGCCCGCCACCGTGCTCGACGTCGGTCAGCAGCTCGCCGACGTGCTGGTGCACGCCCACGAGCGCGGCCGGCCCCACGGCCACCTGTCGCCCGAGCGCATCTGGATCACCCGCGACGGCACCCTGGTGGTGTGGGGCTTCGGCGGCGGCCCCGACGAGGTGGGCGTGGCCCGCTGGTGGCCTCCGGAACGCGCGCGCGGCAAGCGCACGAGCGGCGATGCCGACCAGTGGGCGCTGGGGGCGATCCTGGCGGCCCTGGTCACGGGGCGCCTGCCGTGGCGCAGCGAGGATCCGGTGTCCGAGGCCCGGGTGGGCGACGCCTCCCACCTGACGTCGCCGGTGATGGAGCAGTGGAAGCCGCTGGGCCGCCTGGTGCTGCGGGCGCTCGAGGCCGAGCCGCGCGATCGCTTTCCGTCCGTCCACCCGCTCCGTCAGGCCCTCGACGCGCTCGGACAGCGGGTGACGCAGCCGTCCGACCTCACCACGATGGGCGAGGCCCTCCTCGACCGCTTCGGTCCGCCCGTCCCGGAGGCCGTCGGCGACGACCCCACCGACGCGCCGCCACCGCCGCTCCGTCCCACCCCGGCCGACCTCGGCCCACCCACGGCGATCAGCCCCGAGCCTCCGCCGCTCGACGCGATCGACGACCAGGCGGTGCCGCCGCCGCTCGACGTGTCGGCCTTCGACTTCGACGGCCCCACCGATCGCGACACGAGCCCCACGCGCGTGCCCTTCGGTGGGGAGGACACCACCGACGACGACACCGACGTGGACGACGCGCTGCGGTCCGGGGCCACGCCGACGCCCCGCGCTGCCCCGGTGGCCGGCGCAGACGCGCCCGACGACGACCCGGGGGACGACAGCCTCGTCGTCGGGGCGGTCCGTGGCGCCGTGGAGGCCGACGTCGGCGCGGTCGACGCGCCCGCGCTGGAGATGGTCGACGCACCCACAGACGCCTCGTCGCTCGGCGGCGTGGTGCTCGCAGAGCGCCAGACCGGCGCCGACCTCACGCCGCGCGCGTGGTGGGAGGAGGTGCCGATCCGCAAGGTCGCGCCGTGGGTGGTCGGCGCCATGGTGGTGCTACTCGTCGTCTACGTGCTGGGCTGGATGTGGTGACGTCCGTCCCGCCGCACGTGCTCGAGGAGGTCGCGCCGGGGCTGCGCCGGATCGCCGTGCGCACGCCCACGCTGCCGCCCGCCACCCACACCAACTGCTACATCGCGGGTCACGACCGCCTCACGGTCTTCGATCCGGCGAGCCCGTGGGACGACGAGCAGGCCGTGCTGGCCGGCGCGCTCGACGCGCTGGAGGCGCAGGGCGCGCGCGTCGAGCGCATCGTGCTCACCCACCACCATGTCGACCACGTGTCGGGCGCCCAGGCGCTCCAGGCCCACCTCGCCGCAGGCGACCGCACCGTCCCCATCGTCGCGCACGAGGTCACCCGCACGCTGCTCTCCGGCGTCGTGCCGGTCGACGGCGTGCTCGCCGACGGCGACACGCTCGCCTGCGACGACGTCCGGTTCGCCGTGGTCCACACCCCCGGTCACGCCCCCGGCCACCTCGTGTTCCACGACCCCGCGTCCGGTGCCGTGGTGGCCGGAGACATGGTGGCGGGCATCGGCACCATCCTCATCGATCCGGTCGAGGGCGATCTCGGGGACTACCTCGACAGCCTCGTGCGGATGCAACGGCTCGATCCCGCCCTCCTGCTGCCGAGCCACGGTCCGGCGCTGCCCGAGGCGCGGGCCGTGCTCGGCTTCTACGTGGCCCACCGTCACCAGCGCACGGAGCAGATCCGCCGGGCGCTCGCCGGGCTCGGCGTGGCCACCCCGGTCGATCTCGCGCCGCGGGTCTACCCCGAGCTTCCGTCCGAAGCGCTGGCGTTCGGTGCGGTGCAGATCCTCGCCCACCTGACCTGGATGGTGCGCCACGGCCTCGCCGCCCATGCCGGCGACCCGGCCGACCTGCGCTTCGAGGCCACCCCCGCCACACCGTGAGCCCACGGCTCACGGCTCACGGCTCACGCCCTGACAGGGCCCGGCACCCCGAGGTCGTCGCACACCGCGCGCGCGGCAGCCATCCCCGACTGCAGGCACAACGGCAGGCCGCCGCCGGGGTGTGCACTGCCGGACGCGAGGTAGAGGCCTGGCACGGCGGTGACGCGGTTGGGGGGGCGTCGGAAGGCGGCGAGCAGGTCGTTGGACGCGGCGCCGTACAGGGCGCCGCGTGATCCCGGGAAGGCCTCCGCCAGGCCCGTGGCGGTCCGCGTCCACACCAGGGCGTCGTCGGCCGCGATCAGGCCCGTCGCGCGGAGGCGGGACATCACGGCGTCCTGCACGGCGTCCCACGGCGGTGGGGTGCGGGGCCCGTCGATCGGCTCGGCGGGTGCGTTCGCCATGACGAACACGGGCTCGTCGTCAGCCCATCCGGACCGGCCGTGGGCGCGCTCCTGGGCGCACAGGTAGACGGTGGGGGCCTCGGGCGGTCGGTCGCGGTCGAACAGGTCCTCGAACTCCTCGACGTAGGGCCGCTCGGGGAACACGACCGTGTGCGCCACGCGGGACGGGACGCGGCGCGCGCGGACGATGCCCGTCCAGCCGGACGTCGACGGCGTGGTGCGGGGGCTCAGGCCGTGCCGGACGTGCGGTGGCAGCCACGACGACGTGAGCAGGCCGACGTCGGCGTTGACCACGACTGTGGCCGCGGGCAGGTGGCTGCCGTCCCCGAGGCGCACCCCGGTGACCCGGGATCGGGCGTCGCAGGTGATGCCCGCCACTTCCGTGCCGCAGCGGAGCACCGCCCCATGGCGCACCGCGACGCGGGCCAGCGCGTCGACCAGCGCGGCGATGCCCCCCTGGACCCCGTACACGCCCAGGCCGAGCTCGACGTGGGCGATGCAGTTGAGCGTGGCCGGGGCGCGGCGCGGATCGGAGCCGTTGTAGGTGGCGAACCGCATCAGCAGGTCGCGCAGCTCGGGCGTGGACACGTGCCGGTCGATGCCGGCCCGCATCGACCGCAGGGGATCGATGCGTGGCACGGCGGCCCATGCTCGGGGGCCGAGGCCCAGCACCACGCCCGGGGTCGGCGCCTCACCCAGCACGAACCACGGGGCGGCCTCGTCCCAGATGCGCCTGGCGTACGCGAGGAACGCGGCGAGCTCGTCCGCGGCGCGGGCCCCCAGGGCGTCGCGCACCGAAGCGAGCGTGGCCTCGGGGTCGTGGTGGACGTCGAGGACGAGGCCGGACGGGTACACGTAGCGGCAGGCGGGCGCGACGGCGTGGACCTGCACCTCGTCGGCGAGCGACGTGCCCGCAGCGGCGAACAGGGCCTCGAAGCGGTCGGGGAGCGTGAGCACGCTCGGCCCGGTGTCGACCTCCACACCGTCCAGGGTGACCACCCCCGCCTTGCCTCCGACCCGATCGGCCCGCTCGAGGACGGTCACCGGGACGCCGGCGGCCGCCAGCCACACCGCTGCCGCCAGGCCGCCGACGCCGGCGCCTGCGATCACGACGGGCGCGGTCACGGGTTCGACTCGGCGAGCAGGGGACGACCGCCGCGCCAGTGGGCGAGCAGGCGCGTGAGGCGCCGGGTGTGTGGCCCGGCGAACAGGGGCAGCCACATGCTCTCGCGACCCTGCTCCCGCTGGACGCACATCTGCACCAGGGGTCGGTGCCGGGGCAGATCGATGCGATCGGGTCGGCACAGCTCGGCCCAGCCCCGGGCCTGCTGGCCCCGCCAGGTGACCCGCGTCTGGCACCTCAGGTAGAACGGGCCGTCGTCGACCGGCGCGTCGTACTGCACCGACAGCGCGTCGGCGTCGCCCTCACCGCCGAGGTGCAGGTCGACCTGGCGCCACCACGTCATGCCCATCCACGACCGGCGTCGGCCGCGCAGCGTGGCCCGGACGTCCTCCCGCACGGTGACGGCCCCGTCGGCGCCTACCTGGACCACCACGAGCACTGGCACCCCGTCGGGCTCCGCCGGCCAGGTCAGGTAGTGGATGACGAGGGTGTCGCCGAACACGGCCCGACCCCACGTCCAGTGGTCGATGCCCAGCGCGTCGAGGGCCGTGTGGCTGGCGTTGCGGTCGTGGTAGCCCGACCCTCGCAGCGACAGGAACGGGGCGTCGCCGAGCGTCAGGTCCACCGTGGCCTGGGCGGCACCCAGGAGCGGGGTCCAGGCGTGGGCCAGGGGTCCCTCGGGGATCCCGGTGTGGGTCGCGCGCGGGCCGGTGAGCGTGATCCTTCCTCGCAGGCGCTCGGCGCTGCCGGGACAGGGCAGGTCGAGGTCGGCGGTGAGCGTCGCGCCGCGTCCGTCGCGCGAACCGTCGTCGCGGTGCAGGGTGCTGTCGCCGAACTGCCAGGACAGGCCGTCCCACGTGACCCGTTCCGGCGGGAGCGTCAGCAGGGAGTACCAGGCGGGCCGGCCCTGCCGGTACAGCGCGAGGTTGAGGCTGGGATGAAGGCGCGGCCGTCGCGGGTCTCCTGCGAGCCGATCGGCTCGAAGGCCCGGAAGGAACGGCAGACCGTAGGACCAGATGCAGACCGCACCGTTGCCCGCTTCGTCGAGCGCGTCCAGGTACCACCAGGCGAAGCCGCCGGGGGCGTCGAGGGTGGAGGCGTCGAGCGGGCGCCCGGGGTCGTCGAGCTGCAACATGAGGTGACCGGGCGGTGTGTTGCAAACCATATACAAAGGGTGTACAACACGGCTCGAAGCGCGTGGAGGCGTGCCGCCGCGCGGTCGTAACCGGGACGATGCCCGGTGTCGTCGTCGCGTGCTCCCCGAGCACCGACCCCGACCTCAAGGTAGCACGAGTGTGTGGGGGTTCGGGTGGTCCGTGACGTCGTCATCGCCGGTGCAGGGCCCGCAGCGCTCGCGCTGGCCGACGCCCTGGCCGCTCGCGACCTCGGCGTCACGGTGATCGCGGGCGCGCCGGCGCCGTGGCCCAACACCTACGGCGACTGGGTCGACGAGCTGGCCGACGCGGGGCTGTCCGACGTGCTCGGCACCACCTGGTCCGACGCCCGGGTGATCCTGGCCGACGACGACGTGCGGGCCCTCGGACGGGCCTACGCCCGGGTCGACGGCGAGGCGCTGCGCCAGCGCCAGCTCGACCGCTGCGCCGCGCGCGGGGTCGACATCCTCTGGGATGAGCTGGCCGCCGAGCTCCAGGTCGACGATCGCGGCACCACCGCGGTCACCGACGCGGGCACGGTGGTGCGCGCCCGCCTCGGCGTCGACGCCACCGGCCACCAGGCGCGCTTCCTGCGACGGTCCGGTGCCGCCACGTCCTGGCAGACGGCCGTCGGGTGGGAGGGCCCGCTCACCCCCGCGCTCGACGATCCGTCCGTGATGACGTTCATGGACCTGCGCACCGACCACGTCGACGGTGCGAACGACCCCACCCCCGACACCCCCACGTTCGTGTACGCGATGCCGCTGGGCTCGGGGCGGGCCTTTGTCGAGGAGACGGCGCTCGTGGCCTCGCCCGCGGTGTCGTTCGACGTGCTCCGCAGCCGGCTCGAGCGCCGCCTGGCCCACCTCGGCTGGTCGATGGACGCCGTCCACGCCACCGAGCACTGCCGCATCCCGATGGACACGCCGCTGCCCGACCGCGAGCAGCCCCTGCTGGGCTACGGTGGCGCCGCCAGCCTCGTGCACCCCGCCAGCGGCTACATGCTCGCCCGCGCGTTCGGCACGGCCCCGGAGGTGGCAGCGGCCGTGTCGGACGCCCTGCGCGCCGGCCACGGCCCGGCGGCGGTCGCGCGCGCGGCATGGCACGCGGTGTGGACCGACGACGACCTGCTGCGTCGTCAGCTGCACCTGTTCGGCAGCGAGCTGCTCACCCGGCTCGACGCCTCGGAACAGCGTGCGTTCTTCGGTGCCTTCTTCTCGATGCCACGGTCGACCTGGTCCGGGTACCTGTCGAGCCGGGGGGATGTCGCGAGCGTCGTGCGCGCGATGGCGTCGATGCTCGTCCACAGCGGCTTCCGCATCCGGTGGAAGCTCCTGCGCTCCGGTGCGCGGCTCCCGCGCGCGCTGTTGCGCGCCGTCTAGGAGAGTTCATGTCGGCATGGCCCAACCTCGACGCCCACACCGTCGCCACGGCGTTCGACGCGCTGCCGCTCGCGGCCGTGGAGCGCTGCATGCTCGACCTCGTCGGGCAGCACGGCCAGGGGCTCGCAGGCCGCATGGCGCGGGAGCACCTGGGCACGGGCGGCAAGCGCCTGCGCGCCGGGCTGGCCCTGGCCAGCGCGCGTGCGCTCGGCGTCGACGTCGTGGAGGCGGTGCCCTGGGCCGCCGCTTGTGAGCTCCTGCACAACGCGAGCCTGGTCCACGACGACCTCCAGGACGGCGACACCGTCCGGCGGTCGCGGCCCACCATCTGGACGGTGTACGGCGCCGACCAGGCGATCAACGCGGGCGACCTGCTGCTGATGCTGCCCACCCTCGCCATCGGCGACCTCGACGTAGCCGACGCGCTGAAGTGGCGGCTGGCGTCGTGCCTGGCGCGGCACGGCGCCCGCACCGCGGCCGGCCAGGCCCAGGAGATGGCGCTTCGCGCGCTCGATCGCCTCGACTTCGACAGCTACCTCACCGCGGCCTCGGGCAAGACGGCCGGTCTGTTCGGCCTGCCGGTCGAGGGCGCGGCGCTGCTCGCCGGCCACTCCGACACCGACGCCCAGCGGCTCGCGCGCCCGTTCGAGGTGCTCGGCCTCGTCTACCAGCTCATCGACGACGTGGTCGACCTGTACGGCGACAAGGGCCGCAACGAGATCGGCGCGGACATCCGCGAGGGCAAGGTCTCCGCGCTCGTCGTCGCCCACCTGGCGCGCCATCCCCACGATCGCATCTGGCTCGCGGGCGTGTTGCGCACGCCTCGGGAGCAGACCACCGACGACATGGTCGAGCGCGCCGTCGCCCGGTTCGCCGAGGGCGGTGCCCTCGACGACGTGCTCCTGCGCATCCGCACCCTCGCGGCGGAGGTCGACGGCAGCGATCTCGAGGCCGAGCCCGACCTCCGACTCGTCGGTCGCGCGCTGCGCGGGCGTCTGCTGGCGCCGCTGGGGAGCCTCAATGGCTGAGACCGAAGCCCACCTCGTCGAGCTGCTCGCCGAGCTGCCCATGCCCACCTCCCAGCCCGCGCGTGTGCCCGATGCCCCCGACGCCGGCCTGGCGCTCGACGTGCTCGCGAAGGGCTCGCGGTCGTTTTCGTTCGCGGGCTGGTTCCTGCCCGCGGATCGCCGCGCCGACGCCGCGCTGCTGTACGCGCTCTGCCGCTACGTCGACGACGTCGCCGATGAGGCCGCCGACGCCGACCAGGCGCGGGTGGCCCTCGACACGATCGCGGCAGAGCTGTCCGGCCAGCTGCCGGCCCGCCCGTTCCTCGCCCAGGTGCGCGCGCTGTTCCAGCGACGCCACATCGACGTGCGCCACGCGCTCGACCTGATCGACGGCGTGGCCTCCGACCTCGGCGTGGTCCGCATCGCCGACGACGCCGCCCTGCAGCGCTATGCCTACCGGGTCGCGAGCACCGTCGGGCTGATGATGTGCGGCGTGCTCGGCGTCACCGACCCGGTCGCGTTGCCCTACGCCGTCGATCTCGGCATCGCGATGCAGCTCACCAACATCTCCCGCGACGTCGCCGAGGACGCTCGCCTCGGGCGCATCTACCTGCCCGACACCCGGTTGCGCGCCGTGGGCTTCACGGGCGGCCCCGACGACCTGCTGACCGCCCACAAGCCGGTGCGTCGCGTCGTGCACGACCTGCTCGCCATGGCCGAGCGCTACTACCGCAGCGCCGAGGACGGGATGCGGTACATCCCGTGGCGCGCCCGGTTCGCCATCCTCGTGGCCGCCCGCGTCTACCGGGCGATCGGGCTGCGCCTGATCGCCCAGGGCGGCGACGCGCTTGCGGGCCGCACCGTGGTGCCCTGGTACGGCAAGCTCGCCCACGCGCTGCGCGCGTCGGTGGCCTTCCTCGGGCTGTCCGGCCGCCGCGCCCCCCATCGTCCCGCGCTGCATCGGGCGCTGCTGGGTCTGCCCGGCGCCGACCCGGCCGCGCCGACGGAGTGACGTCATGAGCTACCAGATCAAGATGGTCTCGGAGATGCTCGGGATCCCGAAGAACACGCTGATCGCGTGGGAGCGACGGTATGCGATCGTCGATCCCGAGCGCACCGACGCCGGCTACCGGGTCTACTCCGAGCGCGACGTGCGCCGCCTGCGGCGCGTGCAGGCGCTCCTCGACCAGGGCTACAAGGTGGGCGAGGCCTGCCGCATCGTCTCCGAGCGGGTCGACGGCGAGCCGGATCGCCCGCGGGACGTCGCGTCCACCGACCTGGCCGCGCTCACGGCACTCAAGGAGGAGCTGCGCGACCGGCTGCTGGCCTTCGATCGGGAGGGGGCCGACAAGCTCACGGCGCGCCTGATCGTCGTGCCCTTCGAGCAGGGGATCGACGGGGTCTACTTCCCGCTGCTGCGCGACATCGGCACGGGGTGGGAGACCGGTCGGGTGACGGTGGTGCAGGAACACTACGTCTCGGCCTACTGCCGCGAGAAGCTGCTGGTCATGCTCAACAGCGTGCAGGGCGTGCAGCCTGACGCCCCCGAGATCACCTGCGCCACGCCGCCCGGAGAGCACCACGAGCTCGGTCTGCTCGCGCTGGCGGTGCGGCTGGCGATCCGTGGCTTCCGGGTCACCTACCTGGGCTCGAACGTGCCGGTCGCCGACCTCGTCGACCACGTCAACGGCCGACGGCCGGCGGCGCTGTGCCTGTCGATGGTGCACAGCCGCCCGCGCGCCGAGGTCGTGTCCTTCGCCCGCGAGGTGCGCAGCCGCATCGACGCGTCGGTGCGGATCGCCGTCGGGGGCCGGGCCACCGACGAGCCGGATCTGTCGGCGCCCGGGGTCACGTTCTGCGGCCACGGGCTGCCGCCGTGGCTCGACGCGCTGCGCTACAAGACGCCGTGAGTCGAGGATGGACGGTCGCTCACGCGCGATGGTGAGCGAAGGCGGCCACGCGCGTCACGCGGCGCTGTGCATCCGCAGCGGGACGGCGTCGTCGCCTGCATGGGTCAGCACGCGGGCCTCGTGGTCGGCCAGCTCCGCGAGGCGGCCCCGCACGTCGGCCTCGGGGACGAGGCGCTGGGCGAGGTCGACGTAGGTGCGGTGGTGCCGGGCCTCGCTGGCCAGCAGGCTGCTGTACAGGGACCGCAGCGGCGCGTCGGGGGCGTGCTCCGACAGCAGGCGCATGCGCTCGCAGCTGCGCGCCTCGATGAGGGCGCAACACAGGAGTGTGTCGACCAGTCGGCCCGGCTCGGCGGAGCGGCAGGCCGCCAGCAGGCGGCTGGCGTAGGGGGACGGCTCCAGGCGGGCGAAGCGGACGCCGCGCGTCTCCAGCACGTCGAGCATGACCTCGAAGTGCTCCAGCTCCTCCTTGGCCAGGTCGGTGAGCGCCCGCACCAGCGGCAGCTGGTCGCCGTAGCGGAAGATCAGGTTCATCGCGGTGGACGCAGCCTTCTTCTCGCAGTGGGCGTGGTCGAGCAGCACGGTGTCGACGTCGGCGAGGGCCGCGTCGATCCAGGCCCGCGGGGTGTCGGACGCCAGGAACAGCATCAGGCGAGCTCGGCCTGACCGGCGACGGTGAGCGTGGCGGTGGCCGTGTCGTGGTCGTAGTCGAGCAGGCCCTCGCCGGTGAGCTCCTCCATCATCCGGCTGAACGCGACGTGGGCCACGAAGTAGGTGCGCTCCGAGTAGGCGTGGAGCTCCCGCAAGGTGGCGCGCCCGCCCTGATCGTGGACGAAGCGGAGCAGCCCCTTGCGCGTCCGCGCCTGGTGCTGGGCCTGCCGCTCTTCGGGGGAGGCCTTCGCGGCCGCGCCGGCGCTCGTCGTACCCGCCGTGTCGGGGGGCGTCGCCGCCCCGGCCACCGGGCGGTTCGGTGCGCTGGGCGTCTCCGTGGGACGGGCGGCGCGCTGGCGAGGGGGCGGCGCGGGCTTGTCGAGCGCGGGCAGCGGCGGCAGCGGCGGTGGCGTCGGCGTGGTCGGCTTCGCGGGCCTGTTGCGGGTCGGCGAGGGCGCTGCGGCGGCATCGTCGGTCGGGACGGAGTGCGGATCCGGAGTCGGCGGCGGCGCGGCGGCGTCCGGGGCGGCGTCGGACGGCGGGGTGTCGTCGAGCCACGCCACCACCCAATCGATGCCGCGGACGAGGCGTCGACGCAGGCGCGTCCTCACGTGGTGGCCGGTGACCGTCATGCGCGTTCCCCGCGGCGAGCAGGCTGTCTAGCCGGATGCGCGCCCGTCCGCAGCGCCGCGCTCATGTGAGGCTTTGTCGTCGACCGGTACCCCGCACGACGATCGGCTAGGATCGTAGGGTCAAGTTGCCGCTCCGGTGGCCGACCCACCTTGGAAGCCAGGAGATCCCATGCACAGCCTGTACGCTGCACGCCGCGTCGCGTTGCCCGTCCTGCTCGGCCTCGCCGGGTGCGCGGACGATCCCACTGCCTCGTTCGACGGCCTGCCGGTCGACCAGGCGGGACCGCCGCTGGCCATGACGTCCACCGACGTCCGGCTCAACCGCACGGTCGACATCACGGTGTCCGGGGCCAACGCCAACGAGACGATCACCATCGGCCTGTCGGTGAACGGCACGGGTGCGGGGGACTGCCCCGGCTACCTCGGCGGCTCGTGCTTCGGGATCCTGGCGCCGGTGCAGCTGCTGACCACGGTCACCACGAACGGCGCGGGTTCCGGTGCGAAGTCGGTCAACGTGCCGAACTACCCCTCGCTCAACGGTCGCTCGGTGTGCTTCCAGGCCGTGGCGCGCCGACCGGGCCCGGACGTGCTGGCGACGCCCGTGTGCGTCGACATCGGCTACGACACCGACGGCGACGGCATCATCAACAGCAAGGACCTCTGCCCCACCGGCGACGACGCGTTCGACTGGGACGAGGACGGCCTCGCCGATGCCTGCGACCCCACCGGTGCGCCGCCCCAGTTCGACACCTACGCGTTCCCGACGTCGGTCACGCAGACCACGTTCCAGACGCGCAACGTGCTCCGCATCATCCCGCCCAACCCAGTGGGCATCGTGTGGTTCTTCCACGGCACGGGCGGCGACGCCGGCCTCGTCGAGAGCCCCGAAGGCATCCACCTGCTCAACGCCTTCCTCGCGCGGGGCTACGGCTTCGTCGCCATCGACAGCCAGAACCGGTCCACGGGTGTGTTCGACGCGACGTCGGCACCGGCGAGCAACCAGGACTGGTCGCGGGTCAACGCGCTGCGCACCAACCTCATCAACCAGGGGCTGTTCACGGCGAACACGCCCACCTTCGCCATCGGCTTCTCCGCCGGTTCGTCGTTCGTGAGCTGGCTCGGGCACGTGGCGCCGGGCGCGGGGTGGCCGCTGGAGGCGCTCGCCTTCCACAACCACGCCGGGCGCTCGGCCCAGTACGGCGCTGCCCCCGACATGCCGATCGCGTTCCTCCCGGCCGAGAACGACACCACCGTCGATCCGGCCACGGTGGTGCAGCGCTACGACGAGCACATCCACAACGGCTTCACCGGCATCCTGCTCACCATCGAGGAGGAGCGCTTCGCGCCGTCGCGCCTGGCCGTGTCCCCCGACATCGATCCGGCCACGTCCGCGGCGATGCGCCAGGCCACGATCGACGCCGGCTACTACGACGCGCAGGGCTACCGCCTGTTCCCCGACAACCAGATCGACCAGGCGATCGACGACATCGCCGCCCTGCCCGGGTTCACCCCGTTCCGCCCCGGCAAGAAGGGCCTGACGGCGATGCTCGCCACCCACGTCCTCCACGGCCAGCACGCCGAGGAGGAGGCGGACTTCTTCGACCTGTACCGGTAGGCCGTTCCGGTCCGACCACGACGGTTCGGGACACCCTCCGACGCGCGCGCGCTGCATGCTCACGCCCGGAGGGTGTCGACGATGACCGGAGATCCGACCTACGACCTCGTGCTCGGCGCCGGCCTGCTGCTGGCGCTGGTCACGGCGGTGTCGAGCCTGTTCGTCACGACGCCCTACGGGCGGTTCGCCTCGTCGCGCCTGGGGCCGACGGTGCCCCAGCGCGTGGGCTGGATGATGATGGAGGCGCCCGCGCTCCTCGTGTTCCCGTGGGTGTACCTGCACGGGCCGCGGGCGTACGAACCGGTCCCCCTGTTCTTCGCGGCGCTGTGGGGCCTCCACTATGCCAACCGGGCCCTGTTCTTCCCGCTGACGATGCGGCTGCGCAAGGGGGCCCGCATGGGCCTGCTGGTGCCCGGGTCGGGCTGGCTGGTGGTGCCCATGCACGCCTGGCTGTTCGCCACCTGGTACGGCCGCCTCGGCACCCACCTCACGCCGGCGTGGTGGAGCGATCCGCGCTTCCTGGTGGGCGTGCCCACCTACCTGGTGGGGCTGGGGCTCCTCCTGCACTCCGAGGCGGTGCTCAGGGGCCTGCGGTCGGCCCGTGAGGTCGACGACGGTGACGGCAGCTACAAGATCCCCCACGGCGGCGGCTTCGCCTGGGTGTCGAGCCCGCACTACCTCGGGGAGCTCATCGCCTGGGCCGGCATCGGGATCGCGGCCTGGAACCCCGGCGCCCTGTTCATCCTGACGATCTCGATGGCCAACCTGGTCCCGCGCGCCGTGCGCACCCACCGCTGGTACCACGAGCACTTCCCCGACTACCCGGCCGGTCGACGTGCGCTGGTGCCGTTCGTGTTCTAGGAGAGGGGGGGAGGGGCCATGGCGGGTCTGGTCGAGCGGTACGGCACGTGGGCGCTGGTGGCCGGCGCCTCCGAGGGGATGGGGGCGGCCTTCGCCGAGGAGCTCGCCGCAGCGGGCATGTCCGTGGTGCTCGTCGCCCGCCGGGCCGACAAGCTGGAGGCGTTCGCCGAGGCGCTCGCCGCGCGCCACCCGGTCCAGGTGCGCACGCTCGCCCTCGATCTGGGGCACCCCGACGTGCTCACCCACCTGGCCGACGGCCTCGGCGACCTCGACGTCGGGCTGATGGTCTACAACGCCTGCGCCAGCTTCATCGGTGAGTTCCTCGACCTGACGATCGCCCAGAAGCAGGCCACCATCGACGTCAACGTGCGCGGCGCCACGCTGCTCACCACGTTCTTCGGCGAGCGGATGGTGGCGCGCGGGCGCGGCGCGATGATCCTGCTGTCGTCGCTGTCGTGCTTCCAGGGCTCGGCGATGGTGGGCATCTACGCGGCCACCAAGGCGTTCGACCTGATCCTGGGCGAGGTGCTCTGGGAGGAGCTCGGCCCCAAGGGCGTCGACGTGCTGGTGTGCGTGGCCGGCGCCACGCTCACGCCGAACTTCATGGACCAGACGCCGGAGCGCAAGCGCGCCACCGCCATGCCGATGGTGCCCGAGGACGTGGCCCGGGGTGCGCTGGCGGCGCTGGGGCGCAAGGGGCCCACCTGGATCCCCGGCTTCGTCAACCGCATGGTGCAGGGCGTCCTGCAGCGGTGCGTCCCGCGGCGCACGGCGGTGCGCTTCATCAGCGGCAACACCCGCAAGATGTACGACCCGGGCCGGGACCGGTGAGCGACGACGACGCGCGCGCGCGGCACCGGATCGCCGGGGCGGTGACCGAAGGCCTGAGCGCCGACGCGGTCGGTCCGGTCGTGCTGGTCACCGGCGCTGCGGGCTACCTGGGCGGCTTCCTCGTCGCCCACCTGGCCCGGCTCGGCTGCACGGTTCGCGCGGTGGACGTCGTCCCGCTCCCCGATCCGCCCGCCGGCGTGCACGGCGAGATCGTCGACGTGCGCGACGTCGGCGCGCTCACGGCCGCGTGCGCGGGGGTCGACACGGTGTTCCACGCCGCGGCGGCGATGGCGTTCGCCGGCCTCGTGCCGTCTGCCGTGCGCGCGCGGGTGATGGGCATCAACGTGGACGGCACCGCCGCGGTGATCGCGGCGTGTCGCGCCGCGGGCGTGCGCCGGCTCGTCTACACGTCCAGTGCGAACGTCGTGATCGACCGGGAGCTCGTCGAGGCCGACGAGACCGCGCCCTACGCGGCGTCGTTCGTCGATCTGTACACGGCGTCCAAGGTGGCGGCCGAGCGCCAGGTGCTCGCCGCCGACACACCGGGCGGTCTGCGCACCGTGGCGCTCAGGCCCGGAGGCATCTGGGGCCCGGGCGTGGGCGGCTACATGATCGTCACCTTCCTGCGCCAGCTCGCCGCGGGGTCGTTCGTGGCCACCATCGGCGACGGTCGCGCGGTGGTCGACAACACCTACGTCCTGTCGCTCGTCCGCGCAGAGCTGCTGGCCGCTGCAGCCCTGGGCGCCGAGACGTGCGCGGCAGGCGGACGCGCCTACTTCGTGACCGACGAGGAGCGCATCAACGGCGTCGCGTGGTTCCGGCCCCTGGTGGAGGGGCTCGGCGTCCGCTGGCCCACGCGCCGGCTCCCCGGCGGGCTGATGTATGGCGTGGCGTGGCTGGCCGAGGTCGCCCACCGGCTCGGGGCCCCCGAGCCGCCGGTCACGCGGATCGGCGTCCTCAAGCTGGTGCGCAGCTCGGCGTTTCGCACCGACCGCGCGCGCGCCGACCTGGGCTACCGCCCGCTGGTGGGGAGCGCCGAGGGCCTCGCGCTGCACCTGGACGACTACCGCGCCACCTACGCGGCGCTTCGACGGGGGTGAGGAGATGGACAAGGTGATCCTGCTCGTGTGGGCGCGGGAGCCCGTGGCGCGTGCCGCCCGCAAGGCCCTGTTCGTCGACGCCATCGCCCCCGCGCTGCTGGCTGCTGGGGCGCGCCGCCTGTCCGTCGACGTCGCGGACGCGGACGCCGCGGTGCCGTCGCCGTCCCCGTTTCCGCTGCGCGCCGCGCGCCCGGTGGCGATGATCAACGCCTTCGTCGACGACCTCGACACGGTCGAGGCGCTCCTCGGGGTGGTCCGCGGCCACGGCCTCGACGTCCACGCCTGGCAGGTCGAGCCGTCGATCTACCGGGACTACGGCGACAACGGGCGCTGCCCGCCGCGGGACTGGCCGGACGGAGAGCGCAGCCCGGGCATCCTCACGGTCAACCTGCTGGAGCGGCCGGCGCGGATGGACCGCGACCGGTGGGTGGCCCACTGGCACGGGGTGATGTCGCCCGTGTCCGAGGCGATCCAGCCCCGCACCCGGTACGTGCGCAACCTCGTCCTGCAGCCGCTCACGCCCGACGCCCCTCCCTACGAAGGCATCGTCGAGGAGTGCTGGCCCACCCGCGAGACGCTGTCGGACGTCTGGGCGTTCTACGGCGCGCGTACCGTCTGGCAGCTCGTCCGCAACCAGCTCGCCATCCTGCGCGCGGTCACGGGCTTCCTCACGCTCTGGCGTGTGATGACGATCCCGATGAGCGAGTACGCGATCCGCACCGACGCGTGAGCCGGTGTGAGCCTCGCCTCACGGCAGGGTGAGGCTGGCGAGGATCCGATCGCGGGCCGCGGTGGCGGCGTCGGTGTGGAACGTGCAGGTCGTCGTGACCACGACGGCGTCCCAGGTGTAGACGTCGGCGATGCCCACCTGCGGCTTGCCGCTGTCCTTCGTGGTCGTGAACGTGAGGCGGCGGCCCTCGGTGGTCCCGCGGGGATGGTCGACGAAGCCGGTCTCCGTGGCGGCCACGTCCTCCAGCACGCTCTTGCGGGCCATGTCGAAGATGGTGCCGTAGGTGGCCATCGACATCGCGACCTTGGGCGCCTGGGTCACCGTCACCGCGCACCAGCCGCCCTCGGGGTAGACCAGCAGCGTGTCGGACACGACGTGGCCGAGGAACACGGCCTTGTCGGCGTGGCGGTGCTCGGGGGTGCCGGGCATCGACACGGTCACGCCGATCCCGCCCGGCACCGTGTGGGTGGACCACGCGGGTGCCTCGGCGTGTGCGGCCGAGGCGGCGACGAGCAGGACGAGCGGTGCGGTGCGCAGGGGACCTCCCGGGAGGGGACAGCAGGACGGTAGAGCGGTGGGACGAACGGCGCCGCCCGATCTTCGATGGACGCGCGGCGCCTGACGGGATCCTGCCACGCGCCTCACGGAGCGTCGGCGTCTGGGTCCTCGGTCGGCGCGCGCAATACGAGCTCCGAGCGGTGGTGCAGGTCGACCTGCGGGAACGGGATCTCGATGCCGGCCTCGCGCAACCCCTTGTGGATCGCGACGACGAGCTGGTCGACGGCGTCCTCCTTCTGCGCCGGATCGGCGATCCAGCCGAACACCGTGACGTCGATGCCGGAGTCACCGAAGCCCTTGAACCGTACCATGGGGCCGTGGCGGGGATCGTCGCGGACGAACACGGCCAGCCGCCCGCCCACCTCCAGGAGCACCTCGCGGACCTTGTCGAGGTCGCTGCCGTAGGCCACCTGGACCGGCACCCCCACGCGTTCCCGCCGGGAGGGACCGGCCGACTCGTTCTGCACCCGCGCCGAGGCCATCAACGCGTTGGGCATGACGATCTCGACCTCGTCCCGCGTGAGCAGGCGGGTCGTGCGCAGGCGGATCTCGGTCACGCGTCCGCGGGTGCCGTCGTCGAGGACCAGGAAGTCACCCAGCTGGTAGGGCGCGTCGGCGAGGATGAACACACCGGCGAACAGGTTCGACAGGGTCTCCTGGGCGGCGAAGCCGACGGCGATGCCGGCGATGCCGAACGACGCCAGCCACGTGGTGAGCTCGACACCCCACGCGGTGAGGAACAGGTAGAGCGTGACCAGCGTCACGCCGCCCTTCCACACCACGTCGAAGATCGGCAGCGTGCGCGACTGGAGCCAGGAGCGGCTGTCCTGTCCGTGGGCAGCCTGGTTGAGCACCTCGGTGCCGATCCGGAACAGCTGCAGGCCCCAGGCGATCACGCCCAGCGACAGCAGCACCGACCGCGCGGTGGCGACGGCAGGGTCGGGCACCTCGAGCGCCACCAGGGCGTAGGCGATGCCGGCCAGCACGAACGACATCGCCACGAGGTTGGTCAGCCGACGCACCACGCGCTCGGACACCGGCAGCTTCCAGCGATCCCGGGCCCGCCTCAGCAGCCAGCGGGCGATCACGTCGACGACGACCGCCACCACCAGGAACGCCGCGAACACCACGGCCGCGCGGACGGGCGGCTGGTGGAGGACGGCGTCGAGCCAGGGGAAGCGCTCCAGCAGGTCGTCGACGTCCACGGCAGCTCCGGCGTGGTCGCCAGCGTACGGACGGCGCGCACCCGGCGCAACATCGAGACGGTCCTAGACCTTCACGACGGGCACCCCCGTGGCAGGCTCGCGCAGGAGGTCACGATGGCGATCGAGGTGTGGTGGGGGAGCGGCAGCCCCTTCGCGTGGCGGGTGCTGCTCGCCCTGGAGCTCAAGGGCATCGACTACGACAGCCGGTTGATCTCGTTCGGCGACCGCGAGCACAAGACGCCGGCGTACCTGGCCAGGAACCCGCGGGGCAAGGTGCCCGTGCTCGTCGACGGCGACATCGTGGTCTACGAGTCGCTCGCGATCCTGGCCTACCTCGAGTCGACCTACCCCGAGCGCGCGCTGTTCGGGACGCACCCGGCGGAGGTCGCCCGGGTGTGGCGATGCGTCGCCGAGAACGAGAACTACGGCTGGGCCCTGTTCCGCCGGGTCATCCGTCCGCTGTACTTCGGCACCGTGGACCGGGATCGAGACGACCTGTTCGCCGCGTTGCCCGAGGTCCACGTCGAGCTGGCGCGCCTCGAGGGTGCGCTCGCCGAGGGGCCCTGGCTCGCCGGCCAGGAGGCCACGGCTGCTGAGTGCTGCTGGTACCCGGTGCTGCGCGGCCTCGTGCGGGCCGCCGGCAAGCCCGAGGCCGACGCGCTCGAGCTGGGTGTGCTCCCGCTGGAGGCGACCTACCCGCGCCTGGCCGCGTGGATGGGGCGTGTGGAGGCGCTGCCGGGGTTCGCGCGCACCTGGCCCCCGCACTGGGGGGCACCGCCGTCACCGTGAGTCGACGTCGAACGCCAGCTCACGGGCGGTGGCCTAGAGGTTGCGGCGGTAGGCGCCACCCACCTCGTACAGGGCGTGGGTGATCTGACCGAGGGTGGCGACCCGCACGGTGTGCATCAGCTCGCCGAACAGGTTGCCGTGGGCGAGCGCCACCTGCTGCAGCCGTGCGAGGGCGGCGTCGACCTCGTCCGCGTGCGCAGCCTGGAATGCGCGCACGCTGGCGATCTGCGCGTCCTTCTCCTCCGGAGCGGCCCGTCGCAGCTCCGGGGTCTCGGGCATCCAGTCCTCGCCCTTGGAGGGGTCGAGGAAGGTGTTGATCCCCACGATGGGCAGCGAGCCGTCGTGCTTGCGGTGCTCGTAGACCATCGACTCCTCCTGGATCGTGCTGCGCTGGTACTGCAGCTCCATGGCCCCCAGGACGCCACCGCGGCTGTTGAGCCGCTCGAACTCGGCCAGGACCGCGGCCTCGACGGCGTCGGTGAGGTGCTCGACGAAGTACGACCCCTGGAGGTTGTTCTCGTTGAACGCGGCGCCGAACTCGCGGTTGATGATCAGCTGGATGGCCATCGCCCGGCGCACCGACTCCTCGGTGGGGGTGGTGATCGCCTCGTCGTAGGCGTTGGTGTGCAGGCTGTTGCAGTTGTCGGTGATCGCCAGCAACGCCTGGAGCGTGGTGCGGATGTCGTTGAACTGGATCTCGCGGGCGTGCAGCGACCGACCGGACGTCTGGATGTGGTACTTGAGCTGCTGGCTGCGCGCCGAGGCGCCGTACCGTTCGCGCATCGCCACGGCCCAGATGCGCCGCGCCACGCGGCCGAGCACGGTGTACTCGGGGTCGAGGCCGTTGCTGAAGAAGAACGACAGGTTCGGGGCGAAGTCGTCGATCGCCATGCCCCGGGCCAGGTAGTACTCGACGATGGTGAACCCGTTCGCCAGCGTGAACGCGAGCTGGGTGATGGGGTTCGCGCCGGCCTCGGCGATGTGGTAGCCGCTGATCGACACGGAATAGAAGTTGCGAACGCCGTTTTCGATGAACCACGCCTGGATGTCGCCCATCATCTTCAGCGCGAACTCGGTGGAGAAGATGCAGGTGTTCTGGGCCTGATCCTCCTTGAGGATGTCGGCCTGCACGGTGCCGCGCACGGTCCGGACGGCCTCGGCCGTGAGGCGCTGGCGCGTGGCCTCGTCGGGATCGCCGCCGTTCGCGGCAGCCCACCGGGCGATGTGGTCGTCGATCGCGGTGTTGAAGAACATCGCCAGCAGCATGGGCGCCGGGCCGTTGATCGTCATGCTCACCGACGTCGTGGGCGCGCACAGATCGAAGTCGGCGTACAGGCGTTTCATGTCGTCGAGGTGGGGCACGCTCACGCCCGACTCCCCGATCTTGCCGTAGATGTCGGGCCTCGCGTCCGGGTCCTCACCGTAGAGCGTGACGCTGTCGAACGCCGTGGACAGGCGGTGGGCCGTCTCCCCCTCGCAGAGCAGGTGGAAGCGCCGGTTGGTCTTGTCGGGACCGCCCTCGCCGGCGAACATCCGCTTGGGGTCCTCGCCGGTGCGCTTGAGCGGGAACACGCCGCCGGTGAACGGGAACTGCCCGGGCACGTTCTCCTTGCGCAGGAACCGGACGATCTCCCCGTGATCGCGGGTGCGGTCGGGCACCACCACGCGCGGCACGTCGAGGCCGGCGAGGCTGCGGCGGGTGAGGGGCTGACGGATCTCCTTGCCGCGCACCCGGTAGGCCAGCTCGGGCTGGTGGTAGGCGTCGACGGTGGCGTGCCAGCCGTCGAGCTGCTGCTTGATGCCGGGGTCGAGGGCGGCGTCGGCGGCGGCCAGGTGGTCGGCCAGCACGGGCGCCGCGTCGGTCTCGGACAGCTCGTCGAGCGTCTCGGACAGCCGCTGGCGGCGGCGCGCCGCGTCGATGAGGGCGTCGGTCCGATCGTGGTAGGCGCGGACCGTGTCGGCGATGTCGGCGAGGTAGCGCTGGCGGTCGGCGGCGACGAGCGGCGGAGCGTCGTCCGTCGCGCGCGTCTCGGGGCGCGTGAGCCGTGAGTCGGCGGAGAAGCCCCCGTCGGGGCCGAGGCGCTCGGCGAGCACATCGAGGATCCCTCGGTACAGGGCCGTCACACCTGCATCGTTGAACCGCGCGGCGACGGTGCCGTAGACGGGCAGCGCCTCGTCGTCGGCGGACCACAGCTCACGGTTGCGGCGCAGCTGCTTGCGGACGTCGCGCAGCGCGTCGCGCGCTCCCCGCTTGCCGAACTTGTTGATCGCGACGAGGTCGGCGTAGTCGAGCATGTCGATCTTCTCGAGCTGGCTCGGCGCGCCGTACTCGGGGGTCATCACGTACAGGCTCACGGTGGCCAGCTCGGTGATATCGGCGTCGCCCTGGCCGATGCCGCTCGTCTCGACGATGACCAGATCGTAGCCAGCCGCCCGGCACACGCTGACCGCCTCCCGGATGGCGCCGGACAGCTCGCCCTTGCGGGCGCGGGTGGCGAGGCTGCGCATGTAGACGCGGGCCGGATCGATGGCGTTCATCCGGATGCGGTCGCCGAGCAGCGCGCCACCCGTGCGCTTGCGGGTGGGGTCGACCGACAGGACCGCGACGCGGTCGGTGGGGCGATCGAAGAGCCAGCGACGCAGCAGCTCGTCGGTGAGCGACGACTTTCCCGCCCCGCCGGTGCCGGTGATGCCGAGCACCGGGGCAGGACGCGCGGCGGCCGCCGCGGCGAGGGCCTCGCGGGTGGAGGCCGGGAGCTGATCGGGGTGGTCGAGCGCGGCTTCGGCGCGGGTGATCATGCGGGCCACGGCGCCGACGTCACCGCGCACGACGTCGTCGACGGTGGCCGGCGCGAGGGCGGCGGGGTCGAAGTCGGCGCGGCGGATCAGGTCGTCGATCATGCCCTGGAGGCCCAGGCGGATGCCGTCCTCGGGGGCGTAGATGCGATCGACGCTGCCCTCGTCCTGCAGCGCGGCGATCTCCTCGGGCACGATCACGCCCCCGCCCCCGCCGAAGATCCGGACGTGGCCGGCGCCGCGCTCGTCGAGCAGGCGCCGCACGTAGCGGAAGTACTCCATGTGGCCGCCCTGGTAGGACGACACCGCCACGGCCTGGGCGTCTTCGTGGATCGCGGCCCACACGACGTCGTCGGCGGTGCGGTTGTGACCCAGGTGGATCACCTCGCAGCCCGACGCCTGCAGGATGCGGCGCATGATGTTGATCGCGGCGTCGTGGCCGTCGAAGAGGGAGGCCGCGGTGACGACGCGCACGGGATGCTGCGCGCGGTAGCGGTCGTGGGTGTTCATGGGGCTCACCAGCGTGTCGTCGGCAGGCGTATCGCGGTGGGTCGGGCGGAGCCGTCCCCCGGGGCCCGGCGCGCTAGAAGCCGCGACGGCGGTCCACGACGGCCTTGGACCCCTCGCGCACCCGCAGGAGCGTGCCCGGGTCGTCCACCGCTTCGTCGATGGTGAGCCAGCCCGGCGGCAGGGTGGGGTGGACCGCGTCGAAGATCCACGCGGCGTCGTAGGGGGCCAGGTTGATGCAGCCGTGGCTGGTGACCTGGCCGAAGCGGTTGTGCCAGAACGCGCCGTGCAGGGCGTACCGCGGCCAGAAGTGCATCACCCAGGGCACGGACTCGACGAAGTAGGGCTGGGTGGACTCGGGCAGGGAGGCCATGTCCCACCACGCCGCCTTGTCGAACACCCGGTACAGTCCCGTGGGGGTCTCGTGGCCCTTCGAGCCCGTGGCCACGAGGGTGACGTACAGGGGCAGCGCGCCCCGCCGGACGGCGAGCATCTGCTGGTCCAGGTCGACGTCGAGCCACACCTCCGGCGCCGCGGCGAGGGCCGGCTCGGGCGGCGGGGCGTCATGCCACCAGCGCACCGTGCCGTCGTCCCGTACCCAGCCCCCCGGGTGCGCGTCGGCGCGGTCGATCACGCGCAGCCACCCCTTGTGGGGACCGCTCGCCGCCTCGACCCACAGGCCCCGGTGGTGCTCGGCCGTCCACGTGACCTCGGAGGCGGTCTCGGGCAGCGCACGGACGGGCACGCCCCGCGTGGCGATCGCCCAGCCCGGGACCGCGCCGCGCGGCGGGGGCTCCAGCGCGAGCTCGACACCCCGCAGCCGGCTCACGGCGTACAGGTAGACGCCGTCGAGGGGCACCACGTGGCCGTCCGGCCGGGTGAGCACCGTGCCCTTGGGCGTGTCGAGCAGCCCGGTGAACGCGTACTGCCGGTAGCCCTGCAGCGTCGACAGGGGCCTGCCGGCGACGAAGTCGTCGACGCTGGCGTACTCCTGGCCGTTCCAGCGCATCCACCGCTTGCCGTACACGAACGGCAGCACGCCCGGCTCGGCGTCGTCGTCGCGCGGCCAGACACCGTCCTTGAAGTACGCCGCGGACTCCTCGGGGGTGGGCGGGTCGAAGGCCAGCACCTGGGGCAGGGAGCGCGGTGTGGCGTCGGTCGCGGTCGTGTCGTCGAGGCAGGTCCACGCACCGGCACCCACGCGCCCCCAGCCGTCGTCGCAACCCGGGGTGGGGTCGGCCCGCTCGTAGACGGGGAACGGCGCGAAGGCGGCGATGCGCCCGCGCACGCTCGCGTCGCGGTCGGGACGCACCCGCGCCCGCAGGACCACGGCGCTGCGGCGCTGTTCGAGCGGTGCGTCCCCGGCGCTCGCGGGCAGCAGGCCGCCGGCGTCGCTGCGGCCGCGGGGGAGGGCGGCCCACGACGTGAGCGTGTCGCACGCCGGCGCCGTGGCCAAGGCCACGAGCAGCACGGACCGGCGCCAGCGGCCGTGCCGGGACACCGACGCCGTCAGGGGCGGTCGCAGTGCAGGTAGGTGGACGACGTGAGCCATGTGGCGTCGGGGTACCACGCGAACAACGCGGCGCCGTCCTCGAGCGCGTCGATCAGCGGATCGGCGGCGTCGGGGGCCACGGCCGGGCAGCCCCAGCTCCGACCGAGACGGCCGTGGGTGCGCGCGAACGCCTCGGTGGCGTAGTCGGCGCCGTGGATGACGATCGCCCGCTCCCGTGCCCGATCGTTGAACCCGGGCTCCAGGCCGTCGAGGCGCAGCGAGCGACCGTGCTTGCCGACGTAGGTCTCGGCGGTGCGGAACAGGCCCAGGCTGGACCGGTGGGAGCCTTCGTCGTTGCCGAAGGTGGTGGCGAGGTCGTCGCCCGTGCCGCTGCCGTGGGCCACCGGCAGCTGGAACAGCAAGGTGCCGGCCTGTACGTCGAGCACCCACAAGCGCCGGGCGGTCGACGGCAGCGCGAAGTCGATGATGGCGAGGCGCTCGGGGTGGGCGGCGCCGTCCAGGTCGCCGCGGGCCGCCGCGCACGCACGGGCGTCGAGGGCGCGCGCCAGCACCACGGGATCGAGGTCTGGTGCCGTCGCCCGCAGGCTCGGCAGCGCCAGGGCCGCGACCGGCGCACGCGGGGTGGCGCCGGCGGGAGCGGCCAGGGCGCACAGCAGCACGGCGGTGGGCGCGGTTCGTCGCATCGCGCAACGATACACACCGTTCGCCCGATCGGCCATCCCCGTGCGCCGGCCCGGCGGGTGCGGCGCTTCGAGGGGGTGGTTACCGCTGGGGTCGTCGACTGTGGAGGCACGATGGGCACCGAAGGCTACCGGATGTACGCCGACGAGCCGATCTACAAGCGGATCCCGTGGTGGGCGTGGGTGCTGGGCGCGGGCGTCCTGCTGCTGGTGCTCGGGCGTCGTCGCACGCGCCGCGGCGCCGAGTTCGAGGACTACCTCTCCTGAACGCCCGACGCGCGCTCACGGTCCTGATCGTCGCGGGGATCACCTGCGCTGCGGTGCTGTGGTGGGTCGGAGGCGAGGATCCCGACCGGGCGTGGCAGCCTGTCGCCACGGCGGGCGAGGCCGCGGTCCAGGCGGTCCAGGGCGCACCGTGATCCGCGCCCGATCGCTCGCGACGCTGGCGGTCGCCGCCGCGGTGGGCGCCTGTCGGCCGGTGATGGTGCCCGACGTCCCCGTGCCCGACGCCGACCCGTCCGATGCGTGGGAACAGGTGCTCGCCGAGGTGGTCACCGAGGACGGGCGGGTGGACTACGACCTGCTCACCGACGAGCGCGCCGCCCTCGACGCGTACGTCGCCTGGATCGGCAAGCCGGCACGTGACGGCGGGCGCGGCGGGTTGAACCACGCCATGGCGCTCAACGCCTACAACGCCCTCGTGATGTTCGCGGTGCTGCAGGACGGCCGACCCGACTCGGTGCTCGACGTGCCGGGGCTCGTGCCGCGGCCGGGCTTCCGCTTCTTCTACGAGCAGGCGTTCCTCGTGCAGGGCCACCCGACGTCGCTGTGGGAGATCGAGCACGAGATGCTGCGCAACAAGGTGATGGACGAGCGCGACCACGGCGCCCTGAACTGCGCCTCCGCGAGCTGTCCGCCGCTGCGGCCGGAGCTGTACCGGTCGGCTGGCCTGGACCGTCAGCTCAAGGACCAGATGCAGGCCTGGATCGCCGACGATCGCGGTGTGCGCTTCGAAGGCGACCAGGTGCTGTTCAGCCCCATCTTCGACTGGTTCGCCTGGGACTGGTCGCTGCTCACGGCGGGTGAGGACCTCTGCACCGCGCTGGCGAAGTACGCCCGCGGCGACCGGCGGCAGCGCCTGACCGCCCTGGCGCGCCAGGGCTGTCCCCACGGCTGGTTCGACTACGACTGGTCCCTCAACGACGCCTCGGGGCGCGGACCGGGTCGGGCCGGACCGGTCACCCGGCGGGCGCACGGCGGTGCGGACGCGCTGCGCGACACCGATCCGGCGGTCGACACCGACTGACGCCGGTCGGCGCGCGGTGCAGCGATCCGCGCCGGTCAGGGCGCTGGCTCCCGGGTCGGATCGGGTTACCCCGGCCCCTTTGTTGAAAATGACATTCAGTATCGTTTGCCCGAGACACGAGGGGCCCGGCCCCCGCCTGGAGAGGACATGCAAGACACACGCGCGCGGCGTTCGTGGCTCGTCGTGGCGGCCCTGGGAGCGGCGGCGATCGTCCAGCCGCTGGCCTGCACGCCCGGGGTGACCGTCGACCCCGAGCTCGACGCGGCGTTCGGCGCCGCGCTGGCCGACCTCGCCCCCCACGTGATCGTGCCGGCCCTGGACGCTGCGCAGACGGCGACGGCGACCCTGGCGACGGCGTGCACCGCATGGGCCGAGGCCCCCGGGGACGCGACGGCGCGCGCAGCGGCGCAGACGGCCTGGCGCTCGGCGATGGCCGCCTGGCAGCCGATCGAGGTGATGCAGGTGGGGCCGCTGGGATCGGCGCTCGACGCCGTGGGCGGGGAGGGCCTGCGCGACCGGGTCTACTCCTGGCCCACCACCAACCCGTGCCGCGTCGACGAGACCACGGTCGACGGCAGCTATTCGGACGCCGACTTCTTCGACACCGCGCTCGTGCACGTCACGGGGCTCGACGCCCTGGAGGTGCTGTTGTTCGGCGACGACACCGTGCAGGCCTGCGGCAGCGAGGACGCGCTCGCCGCGAGCTGGTCGGCGCTCGGCGCCGAAGGGGTCGCGGCCGCGCGCGCCGCCTACGCCACCGTGCTCGCCGACGACGTGGCCGCCCGGGTCACCCTGGCGCGGACGCGGTGGTCCCCGGACGGCGACGACTTCGGCGCGCTCATGGTGTCCCCGGGGGTCGACGGCTCGCCCTTCGGGAGCCGGCACGAGGCGATCGACGACGTGTTCGACGCGCTCTTCTACCTGGAGTCCACCACCGTCGACGACAAGCTGGCCCGACCGCTCGGCGTCGCGGACTGTGACACCGCCACGTGCCCCGAGGCCGTCGAGTCGCCGCTCGCCGGCGGCAGCCTGGACTGGATCCGCGCGAACCTCGACGGCGTCGAGGCTGTGTTCACCGGCGGCGATGGCGACGGGCTGGACGACGTCGTCCGCTCGCTCGGGCAGGAGGCGATGGTCACCGACGTGATGGACGCCATCGCTGCGGCCCGGGCCGCAGCCGACGCCATCGACGGCGACCTCGCCGCGGCGGTCGACGACGACGCGGCCGATGTCACGGCGCTGTACGACGCGGTCCACCACGTCACCGACGTCCTGGGCGACGACCTGGTCCCCCTCCTGTCCCTGACGCTGCCCTCCGAGGCCGGCGGCGACAATGACTGATCTGCCGACCGCGCTGCTGCGCGCCGGGACCGCGCTGCTCGCGCCGCTGACCGACCCGGCCAGCCGCACGTTCGTGCTGTCGCTGGGGCTCGGCGCCGTGGTCGCAGCCAGCGTGCTGCGCGCACGCGGCGTGGCGTGGCGCGATCTGGGGCGAGCGGTCGTGCCGGCAGCGCTCTGGACGCACCGCTCGACCCGCCTCGATCTGCAGCTGCTGCTGGCCCGTCGGCTGATCGGTGTGCTCGGCGCGGTGCCTGCCGTGGGGGGCACCTTCGGCCTCGCCGTGGCCGTCGCCGCCGCGCTGGACGCGCGGCTGGGACCGTCGCCGGACCTCGGGGTCCCGGTGTGGCTCGCGGGGGTGATCTACACCGTCGTGCTGTTCGTGGCGTGGGACGCCAGCCGGTACGCGCTCCATCGCTGCATGCACACGGTGCCGGCGCTTTGGGCGCTCCACCAGGTCCACCACAGCGCCGAGGTGCTCACGCCGCTCACCTTCCACCGGGTCCACCCGCTGGAGAGCGCGCTCTACCAGCTCCGTGGCGCGCTGGTCACCGGGCCGCTGGCCGGCCTGTTCTGGTGGGCCTTCCGCGGCGAGGCGGTCGAGGCCACGCTGCTGGGCGTCCACGCCGGCGGCTTCGTCCTCAACGCCGTGTTCGGCAACCTGCGCCACAGCCACGTGTGGCTGACGTTCGGCCCGCGCTGGGAGCGGTGGTGGATCAGCCCCGCCCAGCACCAGCTCCACCACGGCGTCGATCGCGCCGATCAGGAGGTCAACTACGGCACGTGGCTGGCGGTGTGGGATCGCTGGGGGGGCACGCTGCGCGTGGCCGACGCCCCACCGCGCGCGGTCGGACTGGCCGATGCCGACCGCAACCACCGCCCCGACGATCTGGGCAGCGTGCTGGTGGCGCCGGTGCGCGCGGCCGTGGCGGCAGCCTGGCAGGGCCTGCGCCCGCGACGTCTCGCCATGGCGAGCGTCCTGCTGGCGTCGATGGCGCGCGCCGAGGACGCTCCGGGAGAGGCTCCGGCGCAGTCCGACCCCCAGGCGGCCCCGGTCGACACGAGCGCCGAGGCCCCTGCGGTGGACGTCACCGACGACGACGCGCTCGAGGTGGTGGTCGAGCGCCGTGGCGGGGTGCCGCGCGTGGCTGGCTCGGCCCACGTCATCGACGAGGCTGAGCTCGAGCGCCAGGAGTACGACGACGTCCACCAGGTGCTCGCTCGGGTGCCCGGCGTCTACGTGCGCGGCGAGGACGGCTTCGGCCTGCGCCCCAACATCGGCATGCGGGGGGCCAACAGCGATCGCAGCGCGAAGATCACCCTGATGGAGGACGGCGTCCTGTTCGCGCCGGCGCCGTACGCCGCGCCGGCGGCCTACTTCTTCCCGATGATGCAGCGGCTGGTGGGCCTGGAGGTGTTCAAGGGGCCCGCGGCGACGCGGTTCGGTCCCCAGACCATCGGCGGCGCGCTCAACCTGCTCACGCGCCCGGTCCCGGACCACCTCACCGGGCAGCTCGACATCGCCGGCGGGATGTACGGCACGATGAAGGCCCACGCCTGGGGCGGCGTCGGGGGGCCGCGGTGGGGCGCGCTGGTCGAGGGGGTCCACCTGTCGACCCAGGGGTTCAAGCACCTGCCCGACGACGAACCCACCGGGTTCGGCCACCAGGAGGCGATGGTCAAGCTCCGGTTCACGACCGATCCCGAGCTGCACGTCGTGCACGCGGTGGAGCTCAAGGGCACCTACACCCACGAGCAGAGCCACGAGACCTACCTCGGGGTGTCGCTGGAGGACTTCGCGGCCGACCCGTACGGCCGCTACGCCGCGAGTGCGGGCGACGTCATGCGGTTCCACCGCACGGGCGCACAGGCCACGTGGCGCGTCGACATCGGTCGCGCCGTCGACGTGCGCACCACGCTGTACCACCACTGGCTCGCGCGGGCGTGGACCAAGGTCAACCGCTTCGACGGCGGCCCGGACCTCCACGACCTGCTGCTCGCGCCGTCCGACGGGCTCGCTGGGGTGTACCAGGCGGTGCTGCGCGGGGACGAGGACAGCGCGGGCCCCGACGAGACCCTGCTGATCGGCACGAACGACCGCACGTTCCACAGCGGCGGCCTGCAGAGCGTGGTGCGCTGGCGGGCGAGCCGCGGCATCGTGTCCAGCCAGCTGGAGGTGGGGGTGCGCCTGCACGCCGACGACGTCGTGCGCGTGCACACCGAGGACCCCTACGTCATGCGCGACGGTCATCGCGAGCGCACCGACGGGCCGACGTCGACGATCCTCGACGCCCACAGCGTCGCCCAGGCGCTCGCCGTGCACGTCCACGAAGACCTCGGGGTCGGACCTGTGCGTGTCCTGCCCGGTGTGCGGGTCGAGGCCATCCGCTCGTTCCTGCAACCCGCGAGCGCCGACCCCGTCGCGCCGTCCACGCAGGTGATCGCGCTGCCGGGTCTGGGCGTGTTCGGGCAGGCGACGTGGTGGTTGGACGTCTTCGGGGGCGTGTACCGGGGCTTCTCGCCCGTGGCGCCCGGGTCGGCGGCCGACACCCGTCCCGAGACCGCGTGGAACTACGAGGTGGGGGCGCGCGCCACGCTGCGCCACACGCGCCTCGAAGCGGTGGGCTTCCTCAGCGACTATGCGAACATCACCGGCCAGTGCACGCTGTCGGGTGGATGTTCGGAGGCTCAGCTCGACACGCAGTTCAATGGCGGCAAGGCGCTGGTGTTCGGTGTGGAGGCCGTGGCCCACCAGGACGTGCCGCTGCCCCGCGCCCTGGACCTGGGCATGGAGCTGACCTACACGTACACGGGGTCGCGCTTCGCGACGTCGTTCGTGTCCGCGTTCCCCCAGTACGGCAGCGTCCAGGCCGGCGACGCCCTGCCGTACGTGCCAGTCCACCAGGGGGCGGCGCGGCTGGTGCTGTCCCACGACCGCTTCCACATCACGCTCGCGGGCAACTACCGGGGCGCGATGCGCGATGTCGCAGGGCAGGGGGAGCTGGTCGACACGGAGCGCGTACCGGCCGCGTTCACCCTCGACGTGGCTGCGGACGTGGCCTTGTCCAAGGTGGTCTCGCTGTACGCGACGGTCAACAACGCGACGAATGCGGTCAACCTGGTGTCGTTTCGCCCGTTCGGCGCGCGCCCCCAGGCGCCCATCACCGCGTTGTTCGGGCTGAAGGTCGGCGCTCCAGGCCGATGATCCGCCGCCGTCGGATTGGCGGTGGCAGAGGTCGCACCGGTCGTGCATAGTGCCCGCCGTCCACAGGGCTCCGGGGGGTGCCGTGGTCGACCCGTCCGCACAGGTACGTCAGCGAGAGCTCGCGTCAGCGCGTCAGGCGCTGATGGACGACGCCCCCGCGCGTGCCTTGTTCCACCTCGGCAACCTGCTGGGGATCGGGCCCACGGATCTGGAGGTCCTCGCCCACGTCGACGGCATCCTCGCCGCCACGCCGGAGCCGCTCGAGCTGCAGGAGGTCGGCCGCGGCGCCCTGCCGGTCGGCCAGGCGGCAGTGCGGGCCCGGGCGTTGTGGACGGTGGGTCGCGACGAAGAGGCCTGGCACGCGCTGTTGGGGGTGGCCGCCGCCCGTCCGTGGCTGCCCTGGGAGCGCTGGGCCGTCGACTGGGTCGACCAGCGTCCCGTGCCCGTGTCGGCGCTGGCGAGCCTGCTCGACCACGGCTGCGACACGCTGGGGCCGGTGCTCTGCGCCCGGCCGGCAGAGCGCGCCTGGCTCGGGCGGTGGGTCGGCGTGGTCGACGCGATGGTCGCGGCGGTCGGTCTCGAACACCGACCCGCGCTGGCGCTGGTCGCCAGTCGGTGGATGCGCCTCGCAGGCGCCCCCGAGCGCGCGCTGCAGCTGTCCCGGCCGTGGCTGCGCGATCCGATCCACGGTGGCGCGGCCACGCTCTGCCACGCCAGGGCGCTCCGGGTGGCCGGCCGCACCGCCGAGGCCGACCACGCGCTCGTCCACCTGCACGAACCCGCCGGCCCCAGGGCGCTCGACCTGGCGCGCCTGCGGTTCGATGGTGGCGATCTGGTCGGCGCGCTGGGCAGCGCGCGGGAGGCCACCTACGCCGCCGCGTCGCCCGGCGAGCTCCGGCAGGCGCAGCGGCTGATCGGGCTGATCGGCACGCGCCTGGGCACCCCGCCCGACCCCGTGCCCACGTGGCACGCGCGCGTCGGCCTGGCGGCGACGTCGTGCGATCTCCAGGCCCTCGACGGCCTGTCCGGTGTGGTGCCGCTGCCGCCCAACCCGGACGCGGAGGTGGCGCTGCGCCCCAGCCGCGTGCGCGCGCGGCTCCGGGACGTGATCGCGGGGCTGGCGCGCACGCCGTGCTGGATGCCCCGGTGGGCGCGCGTGGCGCCTGCCCTGCGCCGGGGCATCGGCCCGCTCGGAGGGGCCGAGCTGCTCGCAATCGTGCGTCGCCCCCCGCCGGCGCCCGACGATCTCGCGAAGCTGCCCCCGGCCGTGTGGGCCCAGCGCGTGCGGGTGGCTGCGGCCCTGCTCGCCGCCCACCTCGACGTGGCCCCATGGGCCGACAGCCAGCGCCGCATCGTGCTGCTGGAGTTGTTCGGCGATCCGGATCCCGGCGCGGCCGAGGCCGCCGTGCTGGCCCTGGCCCAGGTGGCGCTCGACGAGCCGGAAGCCACCGACGAGGTCGGGCGGTGGTTGTCCGCCCGGCTGGAGTCCGACGCCGCAGCGGCCGACGTCGCGGCGCTGTCCGCCGCGTGGTGCCTGCTGATGCTCCCCGCCCAGGGCGAGCGGGCCCACGCCGCCAGCCGATGGATCCGGCAGGCGCAGCTCGTCCGTCCCGTCCGCATCGGTGCGCTGGACATGGTGGCGGTCGCCGCGGGCGACGACGCCCTCCGGTGGTGCGACGAGTCGTGACCCGTCCGGGCGGGTCCGCTGGTGACGCGTGGTGGCACGCGGGTCGTGCGGCGCGCGCCGCATCCGGGTTAGTCCGCGGCCTGGAGGTGCGATGAGCACACCCGAGCGCGCCCCGAACCGCAAGCCGCCCTGGCTCAAGGTCCAGATGCCGGGCGCCCCGCGCTACCACGACATCAAGACCAAGGCGCGGTCCCTGCGCCTGTCCACGGTGTGCGAGGAGGCGCGCTGCCCCAACATCGGGGAGTGCTGGGGTGGTGGCACCGCCACGTTCATGGTGATGGGCCACGTCTGCACCCGCGGGTGCCGGTTCTGCGCGGTCACCACGCGGCGTCGGGGCGTCGACCTCGACCCGGAGGAGCCCGCGAACGTCGCGGCGGCCATCCAGGAGATGGGCCTCGACTACGTCGTCATCACGTCCGTGGACCGCGACGACCTGGCCGATGGCGGCGCCGCCCACTTCGCGGCCTGCATCCGCGCCACACGCGCCGCCAGCCCGCGCACGATGGTGGAGGTGCTGATCCCCGACTTCCAGGGCAACGTCAGCCACGTGCTCGCCGTCGTGGAAGCCGAGCCCGAGGTGATCGCCCACAACATCGAGGTGCCGGAGCGGCTCACGCCCCGCATCCGCGATCCGCGCGCCACCTACCGCCAGTCCCTCGACGTCCTCGCGGCGATCAAGCGCATCGACCCCGAGCGGTTCACCAAGAGCTCCATCATGGTGGGCCTGGGGGAGTCCGAGGACGAGGTGGTCGCCACCATGGAAGACCTGCGGCGCGTCGACGTCGACTTCCTCACGGTGGGCCAGTACCTGCAGCCCACCGACAAGCACGCCCGGCTCGTGGAGTACGTCCACCCCGACGTCTTCGAGCGGTACCGCGAGCTCGGTGAGGCCATGGGGTTCTCCTACGTGGCCTCCGGTCCGCTGGTGCGGTCGTCGTACAAGGCCGGCGAGTTCTTCATCCGCGACTACATCCAGCGGCGCCGGCCGGCGCGGGTGCCCGAGCGCTACACCGGAGCGGCCGCCACCCCGTGAGCGCGACGTGACCGGCCTCGCGCTGGGCGCGCTCCACGTGGCGCTGTTGCTCGGCCTGGTGGCGTGGCTGGCGGCGACGGCGCCCGATGCACGCGCGGCGTGGACGCGCGTCGGCGTCGTGGGGGCGGCGAGCTTCGTGTTCGTCGCCATCCTCGCCCTGGTCGACCCCCACCAGATCGCTCTCGACGTGCTGATCCCCGTGCGCGAGGGCTCGACGGACGTCACCGTGCGCGTGGCGCGCGGGGAGGGGGCCGGTGCCGGGATCGCCCACACCCACGGCTACCTGCCCTGGTTCTGCGGGACGCGGCGCAGCCTCGATGTCGTGGTGCGGATGAACCTGGCGTTCCTCGGTGCCACCCTCGTGCTGCTCACGGCGCTCGGGCGCCGCGTGACGGGTGCCTGGGTGCCGTCGGTGCTGCTCACCGTGGTGTTCGCCCTGTCGATCCCGGTGCGCGCGGCCGTGTCCGGCGCGGGGCCGGCGCCCGTGCTGTGGGTGCTCCTCCTGATCGGGGGCGCGGGGCTGACCGGGTGGTGGCAGGGCGAGCGCGCCGTCACGCGCTGGGGTGGGCTCGCGATCGTGGTCCTGGCCACCCTGGCCGTCGCCCTGTCGCGCGTGGAGGTCGCCGCGTTGCTCGTGGTGCCGGCGCTGCTCGCGCTGCCCCACCGGTGGGGGTGGGGGGATCGCTGGGTCGCGTCGCTCCGGCACCGGCGCGTGGCCTGGGGTGCGGGTGCGGTCGCGGTCCTCGGGCTGGCCATCGTCACCTACGGTCCGGTGACCCGCTGGATCGCCCACCAGGGCCAGGCGGCCTGGGTGCTCCAAGCGCTCCACCCGCTCGCCGCGTCGACGCTGACCCTGGGACCGATCGAGGCGTCGATGTGGCCGCTCGGCGTGGTGGTGCTCGCCGTGCTCGGTGGCGTGCGCGCTCCCGCGCGCAACCTGGGCCTGGGCCTGGCCACCTTCGGGGTGCTGCGCGTCTACCACGCAGCGGCACACGGGGACTTCTACGGCACGCCGAGCTGGGCGTGGCCGTTGGAGATGCTGCGCTACAACGGGCTCGTGGCGCCGATCCTGGTGGTGCTGGCGTGGTGGGGGTGGGTGTCGCTGCCCCGGGGCGCGACGCGCGCGGCCGCGCTGGCGCTGGTGGTCGTCCCGGCCCAGCCGTGGGTGTGGCCGGCGGGGCGGGGCGACGACGTCCGGGGGCCCCTGTGGGACGCGTGGGGTCGGATGGACCTCGACGCTCAGCAGGAGGTCCGCGCGCTCGTCGCCGGGATGCGGATGTGGCCGACGTGCGGCTTCGTCACGCTCGGGGCCGCCGATCCGGGTGACGGGCGGCGGGTCGGGTACGCGTGGCGGTCCACCTGGGATCCCGCCGTCGACGCGACGACGCGGCGCCTCGTGGTGCTGCCCGACGTCGACGATCCCGAGGCGATGGCCGACGCCGTGCCCGGCCGCCCGTCCTGCGTGATGCTCTACGCCGGCATGGGCTGCGCGACGCCGGGCGACACGGCGTGCGCGGCGTGGCCCGACACCTACCAGGTGATCGACGAGGACACCGTGCCGGCCGCGCCGCACGCCCACCCCGACCACGGGTGGGACACGTCCGATCCGTGGACCCGTCGGTGGATGCGATTGCGGTGACGGGGTGTCCCTTCCCCTGGGTGAGGCCGTGCGGTGCGCTCGCGCGCTTAGCGGCGCCGCCCGAGGTGGGCTAGACCTGCACGACGTCGGTCGAACGACGAGGAAGGACACGCATGCGCTGGACGCTGGCACTGGGACTGGTCGTGGGCACCGTGGCGTCGGCAGGGGACGACGTCGACGGCAGCGAGGTCCTGCCGCCGGGCGTGGTGCTGCCGACCCAGGAGCCCGACGAGGTCGTGCAGCGGGCGGGCCTGCCGTCCGACGGCTCGCTGGACACGCCGAAGGCGGCCAACGCGCCGGACGGTCTGCCGTCGCTGTTCCACGACGGCTCGGTGCCCGAGCAGCGCTACGCCATGCGGCAGACGTTCACGTCGCAGATGAAGAACCCCAACCCGTTCGGGCGGGGGGGCTGGTTCAACACCCACACCAACACCTACGCGGTGCTCCGCTGGCGCAGCCGCGACGGCCGCCTGGAGTACCTGGAGCGCACCTGCGGGGTGGACACGGAGAAGGTCTTCGGCGTGGAGACGATCTACACCCAGGCCTTCGTGGACGCCGTCCCGCTGCGCCACCGGGTGGGCACGCTGCGCGACGGGGACGTCGGGGTGGGGCCGTACCCGCAGCAGTTCGGCGTCCAGCTTGCCGATCCGTTCAACGATCCGCTGCCCACCGCGGGCGACGATCCGCACGTGGTCGACGCCGACAAGGACGGCCTGCCCGGGGTCACGGTGGTGATCCGCCACCCGCTCGTCGGGCAGGGCAAGGTCTGGATCGCCCAGCGCTCCGTCGCCCGCCTGGAGGGCCACGTCGGCGACGGCAAGGTGGTCACGGGGTTCATCCGCACCGCACCCGACATGTTCAAGATCGACGCCGACCGGTGGTGGCTGCGCGCCGACACGCCGCAGCGGCCCCACCCCGATGCGAACCAGAGCCCGTTCGTGCTGGTGCCGGTGGGGGACGACGTCGACTGCGCTGCCGTGCTCGCGGCCAAGGACACGATGTTCCCGCCGCTGACCGGGCTCGAGGAGTAGACGCGACACGGCGCGCGCAGCTGCTGCTGCACGCGCCGTGGGGGAGCGGCGTCCCGCCGGTGGGCGGGATCTGTCGTCAGGGCACGGAGGCCGGATCGTTCGGGTCGGTGCCCGCGGCCACCTCGGAGGCGTCGTCCACGCCGTCGCCGTCGCTGTCGATCGCGCACGGGTTCGAGCCCGCGGCGGCTTCGGAGGCGTCGTCGAGCCCGTCGCCGTCGCTGTCGGTGCGCCACGGGTCGGTGCCGGCCGACAGCTCCATGCCGTTGCTGCGACCGTCGAGGTCGTCGTCGCGCCACAGGTCGTACAGCGTCAGGCCGACGTCGGCGCTGTTGCTGCCGGACACGAAGTGCAGCGACACGTTCACGGAGGCAGCCGTCGCGAGCGACAGCGGCTGGTGCGGCATCGCGCCCACGCCGTAGCCGGGAGGCGCCGACGCCGCCTGGATCTCGTGGCCTGCGTTGGCGGTCATGCCACCGCCGGTGCCCAGCACCGACAGCTCGTTCGACCAGAACAGCTTCGGCTGGGCCAGGGTGCGGTCCACGCCGAGGAACCCCGAGCCCAGGAAGGGACCGTCGGTGCTCGCCAGGACCAGGTCGCCCACCTGCATCAGCGTCCACATGTCATCGGGCGCCAGCATGTTGAACGAGGTGACGTTGGGCGCGGCGCTCGCGTTGGGCAGCGTGGCGTCCATCACGAAGCCGGCCAGGACGTCGTCGCCGTTGTTCACCATGCCGCCCAGGATCGCCGTGTTGCCGGAGATGCCGTCCACGGCGCCGGTGTACACCCAGCCGATCACGTCGTCCGTACCGTGCGGGTTCGTGCCGTTGGCGACCTCGACGTCGTCGGGGATGCCGTCGCCGTCGGAGTCCGCGTCGTAGGCGTCGGTGCCGAGGCAGGCCTCGACCTCGAAGATGAGGCCGTCACCGTCCGGGTCGGGCGGGCAGGCGCCGTTGGCCGTGCCGGGGGTGCCGGTCATGCCGGGCGCCAGGGCGTCCTCGGCGTCGCACCACAGCCAGAGCGCGCTGTCGTCCCGCTCCTTGGCCTGACCGGCCGTGACCACGAACGCCGGACCGGTGCGGTAGTCCACCTCGTCGAGGATGGTGCTGCCCACCTGGAAGCGGATGCGGTCCGCGTTGTCGAGCACCAGACCGGTCACGCCGTCGGGCGGGAAGCCGTAGCAGCCCTCGAAGCCGAGGCTGCGGGCCAGGATGACGCGCTGGCCGGGAAGCGCCACGGTGTCGCCGAGGTTGCGGCGGGCGCCGGACGCGTCTACCAGCTCGGCACCGAGCAGGTAGGCCGGGCGCACGCCCTGGTACAGCACCTCGACGTACTCGGCGTCGGCGTCGGCGCACGCCGCCGTGCCGGTGGCGAGGAACTCGGTGATGAGCACGCTGCCCGACGTCAGCTGGGCGGCCGACAGGGGCTTGTCCGTGCTGGAGCTCGGGTTGGTGCCGGCGCGCACCTCGACGCCGTCGAGGAAGCCGTCGGCGTCCGTGTCGGGCGTGCAGACCGCGGTGCCGATCGAACGCTCGTCGGCGTCGGGCAGCCCGTCGGCGTCGGTGTCGCCGTTCCACGGGTCGCTGCCCTGGGCCACCTCGGTGGCGTCGTCGATGCCGTCGCGGTCCGCGTCGGCCCGCCACGCGTCGATGCTGGCGGTGGCGGTGGCGGTCATGGCGCCGCGCACGACGGTGATCTGCACGCGCAGGTCGCTGTCGAAGGCGCTGACGTCGGGCAGGGCGTCGGGCAGGGCGTCGGTGTCGACCGGGCCGGGGGCCGCGCTGGTCGCGGCGTAGAGCTCGACGGTGACGGCGTCGTAGCCGAGCGAGGTCCCGTCGACGGGCAGCGTGACGTGCCAGGTGCCGGCGGCCACGTCCACGTCCCAGGTCGCCGCACCGACGCCGCGATCGAGCGCGACGAACGGCAGCTCGAGCAGCGCGTCGAGGCGGCTGTCGGTCGCGGTGTAGCGGCCGACGTCGACGGAGGCGTCCTGGTCCGCGAGGTTGCGCGCGACGACCCAGTTCACCGCGATCGACGCGCCCGCGTCGACCACGCCGGACAGCAGACCGTCCGGATCGGCGACCGCCGCAACGGTGGCGTCGGCCGTCCAGTGGCGTCGGGCGTCGGGGCCGTGCGGGTTGGTGCCGCGCACGATCTCGGTGCCGTCGTCGACGCCGTCGCCGTCGCTGTCCGACAGCAGGGGATCGGTGCCGAGGCAGACCTCCTCGCCGTTGGTCAGGCCGTCGCCGTCCAGGTCGTTCGGGTCGGGGCAGCTGCCGTTGGCGCCACCGGGGGAGCCCTGGTCGCCGCTGGGCGCGCTGTCGGTCGACCCGCACACCCGGCCGGGGATGCTGTCGTCGACGATGATCGCCACGCCGGGATCGATGGTGATGCCGGTGCTGGCGCGGAAGTCCAGCTCGTCGATCACGCCGAAGTCACCGGAGAGGCGCACGAGGTCGCCGCTGTTGGTCAGATCGAGGTTGGTCAGGCCCGCCGGCGCAAAGCCGTAGCAGGTCTCGAAGCCCGCGGTGCGGCCGAGCACGATGCGGTCGCCCGGCTCGACGATGGTGTCGGCCGTCATCGTCCGCGTGTTCACCTCGTCCGACACCCGCAGGCCGCGGAGGAGGATGCGCTCGGACCCGGTGTAGAGCAGCTCGATGTACTCGCCGTTCAGGTCGGTGCAGACGGACGGGTCGACCATCGCTTCGGTGATGAGCAGCTCCCCGGCCGACAGCGTGTTGGCCGTGCGCGGCGTCGAGCCGTTGTCGCCGGGATCGGTGCCGAAGCGCAGCTCCAGGGTGTCGTCGAAGCCGTCCCCGTCGGAGTCGGCGCTGCACAGGTCGAGGGCCAGCTCGCTCTCGACGCCGTCGTGCGTGCCGTCGCCGTCGCTGTCGTCGCCCCACGCGTCGGTGCCGGCAGCCTGCTCTTCGGCATTCGACAGCGTGTCGGCGTCGTCGTCGGCGTCCACCGCGTCCACGTGGCCGTTGACGCGGAAGCTGCCGCCGCCGGCGACCTGGACGTCGAGCGTGGCGGTGGCGGTGTTGTCGAAGCCTGCCATGTCGAAGGGACCGCGCGGGATGGCGTCGCCCGTGAGGGGATCGACGCCGCTTCCGGTGCCGGACAGGCTCACGGCGAAGCGGACGTGGGTGAAGCCCGAGCGCGGATCGAGGTCGTCCTCCACCACCAGCTGCAGGTTGTCGGCGGTGCCCCCGTCGGTCAGCTGCAGGGTCGCCGTCGCCGTCGGGGCGCCGACGTTGGCCACGAGACGGCCGTCGGCCACCGCGCGGAACGACCAGGTGCCGGGCGCGAAGTCGTAGTCACCGACGTTGGGCGACGCGTTGTCGTCGGTCGTGGTCGTGTCGAGCTGCACGCTCACGCGCCACTCGGTCAGGCCCGGGTCGAGCGCCGGAGGCGTGACGGTCACACCGGTCGTCGTGGCGGTGAAGCGCCAGCCGACGAGGTGCTCGTCGCCGTGCGGGTTGGTGCCGGCCGCGAGCTCGTAGCCGTCGCCGACGCCGTCGTTGTCGCTGTCGAAGCGGTTGGGATCGAGGCCGGAGCACGTCTCGACGTCGGTCGTGAGGCCGTCGCGGTCCGGGTCGTCGGGCGAGGGGCAGAAGCCGTTCGGACGGCCGGGCGTGCCGAGGTCACCACGCGGCAGGACGTCTTCGGCCCGGCACCACAGGGAGGTGTCGAGGTCGTCCAGCTCCTGCGCGAAGCCGGCACCCAGGCTGAAGCCCGAGCGGAAGTCCACCTCGGCCAGCACCGCGCTGTTGGCGAACAGCTGGATGCGGTCGCCGCCGTTGGCGAGCGCCGTGCCGACGACGGCCGTGGGCGGCTCGCCGTAGCAGTTGGTGAAGCCGGGGCCGCGGGCGAACACCAGCAGGTCGCCGGGCTGGGCCACGACGCCGCCGCTGACGTAGCCGCCGGCGTTGAACTGGTTGCGCACCTGCAGGCCGTCGAGGACGACGGGCGTCGTGCCGAGGAACGCGACCTCCGTGTACTCACCGTCGGCGTCGCCGCAGGTGGCGGGGTCGTACATGAACTCGGTGATGCGGACCTCGCTGGCGAGCAGCGACGTGACGGTGCGCGGCTGGGAGCCGGCGTCGTCCGGATCGGACCAGGCCCGCACCTCGAGGCCGTCGTCGAAGCCGTCGCCGTCGGTGTCGGCGGTGCAGCCGAGCAGGCCGAGGGCCACCTCCTGGTCGTCGGTCAGGCCGTCGCCGTCGGTGTCTTCCGACCACGGGTCGAGGCCGAGCGCGCGCTCCTCCGCGTCGGTCAGCGTGTCGCCGTCGGCATCGCCCACCCAGGTGTCGAGGGTCACGGTGATCGTGGCGCTGTTGCCGCCCTGGGTGACCGTGATCTGCGCGGTCGCCGTCAGGTCGAAGGCGCTCGGCGCGGGCGGGGCGGGGAACAGGGTGTCGTCGGCGAGCGGTGTGCCGGTGCCGGCGAAGGTCAGCGTGAACGCCACGTCGGTGAACGCGCCGCCATCGTCGGCGAGGTGCACCGCCGACAGGCCCAGCGTGCTGGGCGGGGTGACCGTCAGGGTCGAGGCCGGTGCGCTGCCCGCGGTGGCGGCCGACAGGCTGCCGACCCGCACCTCGGCCTCGAGCTGTCCGGGCACCGTCCAGGTGTAGGTGCCCTGGGACGGGGACACGTCGCCGTCGGCGACGGCGCCGTCGAGCAGCATGGCGGCGTCCAGGTCGTCCCCGACGGTGACGGTGCCGGTGAGCAGGCCCGTGCTGTCGGTCACGCTGGCGACGGTGCCGGCGAGGCGCCAGCCGCGGCGCGTGCTCGTGCCGTGCGGGTTGAAGCTGCCGGACAGCTCGTCGCCGTCCAGCGCGCCGTCACGGTCCGAGTCGGGGTGGAACGGGTCGAGGTTGAGGCAGGGCTCGTCGGCATCCGCGATGCCGTCGCCGTCGAAGTCGCCGGGACGGCAGGCGCCGTTCGGCACGCCGGGCGAGCCGTGGTCGCCGCTGGGGCCGGTGCTGTCGGCCATGCACCACGTGCCGTCGGCGTCGTCGCGCTCGAAGGCGTAGCCGGCCGCGGCCGTCCAGCCGCGGGTGTCGATGGTGTCCACGACGGCGCCGCCGGGCGCACGCAGCGTGAACAGCTCGCCGTTGTTGTCGAGGTCGTAGCCGAACACGGCGAGCGGGGAGCTGCCGTAGCAGGCGGTGTAGCCCGAGGCGTTGCGCGCCAGCACCATGCGGGTGTCGGGGAGGACCGAGACGTTGTCCAGGGTCACCGACGAGAAGGTGTCGGACACGACCAGACCGGACAGGTCGATCACCTCGGTGCCGCGGTAGTACAGCTCGAGGTACTCGCCGTTTCCATCGGTGCAGTTCGCCGGGTCGATCAAGATCTCGGTGAGCTGCAGGTCGCCGGGGGCCAGCGTCGACAGGTCGGCCAGGCCGCTGCCGTGGCAGGTGTCGTTGGCGGCGCCCGGCGAGCCCAGGTCACCGCTGGGCGAGGCGTTCTCGGCGACGCACCAGCCGGTCGGGTCCGCGGGGTCACGCTGCCACGCGATGCCGGGCGGCAGCGCCCACGCGCGGAAGTCGAGCGCGGAGACGACGCGTCCGGCCTCCTGCAGCTCGATGCGGTCGCCGGAGTCGGCGAGGAGCTGGGCGAACGTGCCGTCGGGGGCGAAGCCGTAGCAGGCCTGGAAGCCGGCGGCGTCGTGGGCGAGGACGAGGCGGTCGCCGGGGCTGACCACCCCCACGCCGGCCAGCGTCTCGGTGCCCGACAGCAGGTCGAGGTCGAGGCCGGCGAGGTCGACGCGCCGGCTGCCGCCGACCACGATCTCGACGTACTCGCCGTCGCCGGCCGCGCACGCCGCGGGGTTCGCCATGATCTCGACGATGCGCAGCTGATCGATGACGAGGGTGTCGATGCCCACGATCAGATCGGAGGCGTCGGTCGGATCGGAGCCGCGGGCGACCTCGTCGCCGTCGTCCACGCCGTCGCCGTCGGTGTCGGCCAGGTCGGGGCAGGTGCCGTAGACCCACAGCTCGTCGTCCATGGACAGGCCGTCGCCGTCGGCGTCCGGGACCGGGTTGTCGAGGCCGTCGCAGTCGCTGTCGACGCCGTCACCGGCCCACTCCGGGCCGCAGGGGCGGATCTGGTCGGAGCTGTCGTCGCAGTCGAGCTGGTTCGACGGGGCAGGGGTGGCCAGGAGCCGGCCCGAGGCGAGGTCCGTGGGGACGTGCATGTCGCAGGACGCGAAGCTGCCGTCGGCGTCGGTGTAGCCGTCGTCGTCGCGGTCCCACCACCAGGTGGCGGCCGTGCCGTCGGTGACGCCGAGGTCGGTGCCGAAGGGGCCGCCACGGACGAGAGCGACGAGGCCCGCGTCGTCGTAGGTCGGGGTGTCCCAGCCCGACGACGCGATCAGCAGGTCGGCGAAGCCGTCGCCGTCGAGGTCGCCACCCGACACGGCGGCGCCGAAGCCGTCCAGCGGGTGGGCGCCGAGGAGCTTGGCGCCCTCGAGCTCGCCGAGGTTCGCCGCGGACAGGGTGGGGAAGGTGGTGCCGGGCGCCAGCTCGGCGAAGGCGGCGAGGTCGGTGAGCGCGTAGGTGGCGCCCGCGGGCACCACGTCCTCGAAGGCCGTGCGCCCGTAGACGACGTAGACCGCGCCGGCGTCGCGGCCGACCTGGTCGTCGTCGACCGCCGAGATGAGCAGGTCGGCCAGGCCGTCACCGTTGAGGTCGCCAGGCGCGGCGACCTTGCTGCCGGTCTGGCTGCCGGCCGGTCCGATGAAGCGGACCTGGAACCGGCCCGCGAGGCCGCCCGAGGCCCAACGCGCGGCGTCGCCGCGCAGCAGGTAGGCGTAGGTGATGGTCGAGCCGACGAGCAGGTCGTCGAAGCCGTCGCCGTCGACGTCGCCGAGACCGGCGACGCTCACGCCGGTGCGCGAGCCGTTGGAGGCGCCGGTGATCACGGCGTCGGCCACCATCGCGCCGCCCGGGCGCGTGGCGCTCCCGTAGACGACGGCGATCGCGCCGCGCTCCAGGTTCCCCGCGCGGGGGGCCGAGGCGACGAGGTCGCCGAAGCCGTCACCGTCGAGGTCGGCGACGGTGACGTCGTTGCCCAGGCGACCGTTGTCGTCGGTGCCGACGAGGCCGGGCAGGTCGGACACGTCGACGCGACCCGCGGCGGCCGCGCCGCCGTACCAGACCGAGGCCTTGCCGCGGAGCACGGACCCGACGCGGAACTGCGGCGCGCCGATCACGAGGTCGTCGTAGAAGTCGCCGTCGAGGTCGCCGACGGCCAGGGCGTCGCCCGCGCGGCTGGAGACGTGCTCGCCGCGCAGCGTGACGTTGGCGTCGTCGAGCTGGAGCGTGCCGGACGGCAGCGGCCCGAAGAACACGAACACCGCACCCTGCTCGACGTTGGGCATGCGCGCGCCGCCGGCGCCCAGGGCGAGGTCGTTGTAGCCGTCGCCGTTGAAGTCGCCGACCGCCACGTCGCTGCCGAGGTTGCCGTCGCGACGGGTGCCGAGGATCTTGGTGTCCCAGCCACCCAGGCCGTCGGCCAGGTTCCGGTCGACCTCGACGGGGCCGCCGTCGCCGCCGCCGCGGCGCACCAGGACGACGCCGCCGCGCGTGGCCGCGTCGCTGGCGCCGGGGAGCGCGACGACGATGTCGTCGATGCCGTCGCCGTCCAGGTCGCGCACGGCGTGCACGCCGCCCTGGCCGAAGCGCTCGGTGGTCCCCGAGCCCATCAGCTGCAGCGTGGCGTGGTCGACGATGTCCAGCGTGCCACCGAGGTAGCCCGCGCCGTCGCAGTCGTTGTCCTGCAGGTCGCAGGTCTCGACAGCACCGGGGTGGATGTCGCGATCGTCGTCGTCACAGTCCGACGCGTCGGCGACGTAGTCGACCCAGCCCTCGCTCGTGAGCAGGCTCGGCTGGACGCACGCGCGCACGGTGTCGAAGGCGTTGCCGAAGCTGTCGCCGTCGGCGTCGGCGTACCAGACCACGGCGTCGAGCGCGCCGGTCTCGTCGTACAGACCGTCGCAGTCGTTGTCCAGGCCGTCGCAGTACTCGGGCGCGTTCGGGTGGATGGTCGGGTCGCCGTCGCGGCAGTCGCCCCCCGTGGGGATGAAGTTCAGGCCACCGCTGGGGCGCGTGCACGCCGTGATGCTGGCGATGCGGTTGCCGTAGCCGTCCCCGTCGCCGTCCACGAACCACGCGATCGCGTCCGCCGCCGTGGCGCCGTCGATCTCGCCGTTGCAGTCGTTGTCGATGCCGTCGCCGCACAGGTCGAGGGCCGTCGGGTTGACGTTCTCGTCGCCGTCGTCGCAGTCGCCGGCGCACGCCGCGAAGCCGTCCCCGTCGTCGTCGGTCGGGCCGACGTGGCCGTCGCAGTTGCGATCCGGGCCGCTGCACGCCTCGGGGGCGCTCGGGCGGGTGGTGGGATCGTGGTCGTCGCAGTCGCCGCCCACCTCGACGTAGCCGGGGGGCTGGAAGCACGCGTCCTCGGTGACGCCCTCGTCGCCGAAGCCGTCGAAGTCGGTGTCCGCGTACCAGCGCACGAGGTCGGCGTCGTCGCGACCGCCACGGACCACGGCCAGGTCGCCGGACCGGAACAGGAAGTCCGAGGAACGCCAGGCGCCGACCAGGATGTCGTCGAAGCCGTCGTCGTCCACGTCGCCGGCGGCGAGCGCGCTCGACGCGTAGTCCAGGTAGGCCGTCCCGCGCAGCGTGGCGTCGGCCAGGTTCAGGTCGACGCCGCCGCCGCCGGTGAACGGGCCGTGCAGCACCCAGGCCGCCCCCGAACCGACGACGCTGCCCGCGCCGCGCTCGCCACCGATCACGACGTCGTGGGTGCCGTCGCCGTCGAGGTCCACGGCGCCGGCGAGGCTGGTGCCGGCCAGCGCGTTGGCGTGGGGTCCATAGGCCGAGAAGATCGCCCGCCCGACGAGGGGGAAGCCGCCGACGGCGGTGCCGCCGCGCACCAGGAACACGGCGCCGATCTTGAGGCTGCCGAACTGCTTGGCGCCGACCCAGAGGTCGTCGTAGCCGTCACCGTCGACGTCGCCCGCCGGCGCGATCGCTGCGCCGGCGCGGTCGTAGGTGCCGCCGTGCAGGCGCAGGAACGCCGCGCGCGTGTCGAGGGTGCCGGACAGGCGCGCGGAGCCGCCGGAGAACACGAACGCCGCGCCCGACCGGGAGCCGGCGAGGTCGTCGCGCGGGGCACCGATGGCAAGGTCGGTGTAGCCGTCGCCGTCGACGTCGCCGACGCCGGCGATCGCGATGCCGAACGAGGAGGTGTCCAGGTCGTCGCGCAGGCTCGCGTCGGCGTCGGACACGACGTGTTCACCCGAGATCGGGCCGTAGTAGACGTAGGCTTCGCCGCGCTTGAAGCCACCGGCGGCGGCCTTCGGGGCGCCCAGGACGAGATCGGCGAAGCCGTCACCGTCGAGGTCGCCGGGGATCGCGACGGCCGATCCGAGCTCGTCGCCGTAGTCGATGCCCAGGAACCGCGCGTCCGCCTCGGTCGCCAGGTCGATGTCGCTGTCGGTGGCCAGGCGCTGGCCGCTGACGAGGTGGGCGATGCCGGCGCCGTTCGAGGCGCCGCCCACGGCGAGCGAGCCGATGAGGAGGTCGTCGGCACCGTCACCATCGACGTCGCCCGCGGCGAGCGCCCAGCCGGTCTGGTCGCCGGTGACCTCGCCGCGCACCACGACGTCGGCGGTGGCGCCAGTCAGCGTGCCGGTCGTGGGAACGGGTCCGAACCAGATGTAGACCGCGCCGGCGTTCGTGCCGTTGACGTCCACACCGTCGGCACCGACCGCGAGGTCGGCCACGCCGTCGCCGTCGAAGTCGCCCAGCGCCGTGGCGCGCCCCATGTGGTCGCCGAGGTCGTCGGGCGCCACGTGCAGGTCGGCGTCGGTGGCGAGCGGGACGTCGCCCTCCACGGCGCCGCCACCTTCGTCGCAGACGTCGGGGATGGCCAGCGCAGCGACCGGCAACAGGAGCGAGAGGAACACGGTGGGTCGGCGGGACATGCACACTCCGCGCGGGCAGAAGCCGGCGTACGGCCCGGAATCGGACCGGCTGGTCCCCCCTTGAGGAGGTGGCGGTTGCAGACGGGCATCACGCTGTGCGCATGTGAGAAATGTCGGTCAGGCCCATTGTGGAAGGACCGCAGCGCGCGCGCGGTTTCCGCCGCTCGGGATCGGGCGAGCACGGACGACGCTGGATCGAAAGGGCCGTTTCCAAGCCAACTCTTGCGCCGCCTGCCCGGTCGTGGTGGCTCGGAGGCTGCGTCCGGAGTCGGAACTGGAACGATTGTTACACGCGATTGTCCAGGGCTGACCGTTCCGGTCTGCATACCGAAAAAGAACCCCTCAAGGGCCCCCTGGCGACGCCGACGGCGCGCGCGCTACCGTCCGGCCACCTTCGGTTCAGAAGGCGAGGTGCACCATGACTCGAGCCACTGGGGGGCTCGGTGTGGTGGGTGTCTGTTGCGCGGTGATGTTCACCGCGGCGACGCCCGCTTACGCGACCCCACAACTCTGTACGGACGGCCTGGGCGCTGCCCAGGCCTACAACGTCTTCGCGCTGGGAGACTTCACCAACACCACCGACGTCGAGGGCAAGGCTGCGGCCGGGGGGACCGCGACGCTCTCGAACTTCTCCATCGCCGTGATGAACCAGGGCGGGGCGTCCCTGGTCACGGGCAACCTGGTCGCCAACAACGGTCAGGTCTACGGTGACGGCTACTACGCCGGCACGGCGTCCACCTCGATCGTGACCTTCCTCGGCGGCACGCTGCAGCAGGGCACGCCGATCGACTTCGGCGCCACCGGCGCGGCGCTGATGGGCCTGTCGTCCACGCTCGCCGGCCTCGCCGACACGGGCACCGTCCAGGTCCAGAACTTCAGCGGCGCGGTGCTGGTCACGCTGACCGGCACGGATCCTTCGCTGAACGTGTTCTCGCTGGACACGTCCGACCTGAACGGCCTGGTGAGCCTCACGCTCAACGCGCCCGCGGGCTCCACGGTGATCGTCAACGTCACCGGCTCCACGCTCGCGGCCCAGAACGCCGGCTTCACGCTCAACGGCACCGACCCGCGCCACGTCCTGTGGAACCTGGTCGAGGCCACCTCGTTCACCACCTCCGGCATCGGCTGGCGCGGCAGCATCCTGGCGCCGCTCGCCGACGTGTCGCTCAACAACGGCTTCCTCGACGGCTCCGTGTTCGCGGCCAACGTCGGTGGCACGGGCGAGTGGCACTACTACCCCTACGAGGGTCAGCTGTACTGCGACGGCTTCTGCGGGGACGGCGTGGTCGACGCGGGCGAGACCTGCGACGACGGCAACCTCACCGACGGCGACGGCTGCTCGGCCACCTGCCAGGTCGAGGTCTGCGGCGACGGCATCGTCCAGCCCGGCGAGCAGTGCGACGACGGCAACACCACCTCGGGCGACGGCTGCTCGGCCACGTGCGACACCGAGGTCTGCGGCGACGGCATCGTCCAGCCCGGCGAGCAGTGCGACGACGGCAACCTCCTCGACGGCGACGGCTGCACCAGCACCTGCCTCGACGAGTTCTGCGGCGACGGCGTGCTCCAGCCCGGTGAGGCCTGCGACGACGGCAACATGACGTCGGGCGACGGCTGCACGATGGACTGCAACGTCGAGCTCTGCGGCGACGGCGTCGTCAACAACGGCGGCACCGAGGCCTGCGACGACGGCAACACGACGTCGGGCGACGGCTGCGACGCCACCTGCCAGACCGAGTACTGCGGCGACGGTGTGATCCAGCCCGGCCTGGGCGAGACCTGCGACGACGGCAACAACGCCGCCGGCGACGGCTGCGACGAGGTCTGCCAGACCGAGTACTGCGGCGACGGCATGGTCAACGACGCCGGCACCGAGGAGTGCGACGACGGCAACAACCTGTCCGGCGACGGCTGCGACGCCGACTGCATGGACGAGTACTGCGGCGACGGCATCGTCCAGGTCGACCTCGGCGAGAGCTGCGACGACGGCAACACCGTCTCCGGCGACGGCTGCGACGCCACCTGCGGCGACGAGTACTGCGGCGACGGCGTCGTCCAGTCCGGCGAGCAGTGCGACGACGGCAACACCATGGCCGGTGACGGCTGCGACGCCACCTGCCAGACCGAGTACTGCGGCGACGGCGTCGTCCAGCCCGGCGAGCAGTGCGACGACGGCAACACGACGTCCGGCGACGGCTGCAGCGCGTCGTGCGACGACGAGTACTGCGGCGACGGCGTCGTCCAGTCCGGCGAGCAGTGCGACGACGGCAACACGACGTCCGGCGACGGCTGCGACGCCACCTGCAACGACGAGTACTGCGGCGACGGCGTCGTCCAGTCCGGCGAGCAGTGCGACGACGGCAACACGACGTCGGGCGACGGCTGCGACGCGTCCTGCGTCACCGAGTTCTGTGGCGACGGCGTCGTCCAGCCCGGCGAGCAGTGCGACGACGGCAACACCGCCTCGGGCGACGGCTGCGACGCGTCCTGCGTCACCGAGTACTGCGGCGACGGTGTCGTCCAGCCCGGCGAGCAGTGCGACGACGGCAACACGTCCAACGACGACGGCTGCGACGCGGTCTGCCAGACCGAGTACTGCGGCGACGGCGTGGTCCAGGCCGGCGAGCAGTGCGACGACGGCAACGTCACGCCCGACGACGGCTGCGGCCCCACCTGCGACGTCGAGATCTGCGGCGACGGCATCGTCCAGGCCGGTGAGACCTGCGACGACGGCAACACCGCCGACAACGACGGCTGCAGCGCGGCCTGCGCCACCGAGTCCTGCGGCGACGGCATCGTCCAGACGGGCGAAGAGTGCGACGACGGCAACACGTCCGACGACGACGGCTGCGCCAGCACCTGCATCCTCGAGTCCTGTGGCGATGGCATCGTCCAGGCCGGTGAGCAGTGCGACGACGGCAACAGCGTCGACGGCGACGGCTGCGACGCCGGCTGCTTCACCGAGGTCTGCGGCGACGGCGTCGTGAACAACGGTGGCGCCGAGCAGTGCGACGACGGCAACACCGTCGACGGCGACGGCTGCTCCTCGACCTGCGTCACCGAGTACTGCGGCGACGGCGTGGTCAACAACGGCGAGCAGTGCGACGACGGCAACGGCGCCAACGGCGACGGCTGCGACGCGTCCTGCACCACCGAGTACTGCGGCGACGGCGTCGTCCAGTCCGCGCTCGGCGAGCAGTGCGACGACGGCAACACCGCCGACGGCGACGGCTGCGACAGCAGCTGCACCACCGAGTCGCTGTGCGGCAACGGCATCGTCGAGGGCGACGAGCAGTGCGACGACGGCAACTACGACGACGCCGACGGCTGCTCCTCCCTGTGCGAGACCGAGGAGCCCTGCACGTGCGGTGACGACACCTGCACGCCCGACGAGGACGAGGACGAGGACGACGATCACTACGACCACGATCGCTGCGACCACGACCACGGCTCCTGCCGCCACAGCTCCTGCGACCACGACCACGGCCGCTGCGACCGTGGCGAGGACCACCGCTACGACGACGACGGCTACGACCACGAGGGCTGCGACCACAGCCACGGGCACTGCGAGCACAGCTGGTGCGACCACGCCCACGGCCACTGCAACCTCGGCGACACGGGCTCGTCCGACGACGACGACAGCTCCGACGACGACTCCGGCTGGAGCTGGGGCGGCTGGGGCTGGGGTTCGTCCTGGTGGGGCTGGGGTGGCTCCGACAGTGACTGCGGCTCCGACGACGACAGCTCGGACGACCACGGCTCCGACGACGACAGCTCGGACGACCACGGCTCCGACGACGACAGCTCGGACGACGGCGACGACGACACCTGCGACAGCAGCACGCCCACCACCACCGGCTGGATGGTCGGCGGCGTGTGCGTCTGCCCGCCCGCCGATCCCGTCTGCGGCGACGGCAACGTCGACGCCGGCGAGCAGTGCGACGACGGCAACGTCGAGGACGGCGACGGCTGCTCGTCGACCTGCGAGGTCGAGTTCTGCGGCGACGGCATCGTCAACAACGGCGAGCAGTGCGACGACGGCAACAGCGTCAGCGGCGATGGCTGCTCCGACGTCTGCGTCATCGAGTACTGCGGCGACGGCGTCGTGAGCGGCGGCGAGCAGTGCGACGACGGCAACAACGCCGACGACGACGGCTGCAACGCCTCCTGCGTCACCGAGTTCTGCGGTGACGGCGTGGTCCAGTCCGGCGAGGAATGCGACGACGGCAACAGCGACGACGGTGACGGCTGCGACAGCGCCTGCACGGTCGAGACGCCGCCCGTCGACACCGGCGACGGCTACGGCTGCACCTACACGATCGGCTACTGGAAGAACCACTACCCGACGTGCCGCAACCGCAGCCAGCGCATCGACTGGCCGATCTCGCCGAACACGCAGCTCTGCGGCCGCAGCTGGCTCGACATCCTCAACAGCAACCCGCGGGGCGGGGACGCGTGGACGATCGCGGCCCAGCAGTGGATTGCGGCGAGCCTGAACGCCGAGCTGGCCAGCGCGCCCTACGACGTCCAGGACGCCCTCGAGGAGCTCGGCGACCGCCTCGGCGACTGCCGCTGCTCGTCCTCCGAGCGCAGCCGCGTGCTCGAGCTCAAGGACATCCTCGACGACTACAACAACGGCAACATCGGCCCCGGTCACTGCGACTGAGTCCGGTGGGGTCGGGGGGCTCCCCCCGGCCCACCGCCGTCCGGTCCGGCGCCTCCGGATCGGCCCAGGCCCTGGGCACCTCACGGTGCTCGGGGCCTCTCCGCTTTCTCGGCACCCCGTCCGGCGCGCCCTACGCCGTCGGGTCGTAGGTGCGACCGCGCCAGGCGATGCGGCCGGTCCACGACCAGCGCGCCGAGTTGAGCGCGATGACGAGCAGCACCACCACCGCGATCGGGTGCAGCACCACCGACAGGGCGTCGTGGTGGAGGCGCCGCGCCAGGATCGTGCGGGCCCCGAGGTTGAAGGCCACGCCGACGACGGCGGCGAGCGACCACGTGCCCCATGCCGCCTCGACCCCGAGCCGTGCGTAGGGCAGCACGAAGGCGAGCAGGTAGACGCCCACCACGAAGGCGAGCGCCGCGGGGTGACCGCCCAGTCCCTGGTAGAAGTTCTTCGAGAACCCGTCCCAGACCTCGGCCGCGCTCCGGTACATGCGCGTGCGCGCGACGTCCTGGCCGTCGGCGAAGACGACGCGCTGGTCGAGCTCCTTGGCGCGTCGGCAGATGGCCATGTCGTCGACGATGCGGTCGTGCACCGACGCGAACCCGCCGATCGCGGCGTAGGCCTCCGCGGTGAAGGCGAGGACCTGGCCGTTGACGACGAGGAAGCGCGGGTCGATGTGCTTGTAGATCAGGTCGAGCGGCATCCAGCTCGTGAAGGTCAGCGGCAGCAGCGGCACGATCAACCGCTCTGCGAGCGTGCCGAGCTCCTGCGCGGGAAAGGCCGTGAGAACCCGCGCCCGGTAGCGGGACAGGATGCCCTGGATCCGGGCGCTGGCGTCGGGCTGCAGCGCCGTGTCCGCGTCGACGAACACCAGCAGATCGCCCGTGGCGGCCTGCCCGAGCACATGGCACGCGTGGGGCTTGCCCACCCAGCCCTCGGGCAGGGGCGGGGCCGCGATCACCTGCAGGCGCGGCTGGTCCGCTGCGAGGCGGGCGAGGATGTCGGGCGTGGCGTCCGTGGACCCGTCGTCACACACGATCACCTCGTGGACCGGCGGCGTGACGGCGAGCGCGGCGCGCACGGCGCGTTCGATGTTGGCGGCCTCGTTGCGGGCCGGGATCAACACGCTGACGGCGCCGACGGGGGCGTGAAGATCGACGGCACGCGGCCACGCGCGCGCGTTGACCACGTTGAGGGCGAACGGGATCGACGACGGGATGAGCGTGAGGGCGTCGAGCAGGGTCACCGCCAGCTCCTCGATGAGGCGGTCGGGGCGCGGCCCGGGGATATCACGCAGCGCCGTGGCGCAGGGTGAGCACGAACGCGTCGTCGGGCCCCTCGGGCAGCTGCACCCGGTCGATGTCGGTGTGGACCGACAAGCCGCGGCGTCGCGCGGCGGACGCGAACTCCTCCAGCCAGCTTCGACCGGGGTCGCCGAGCAGCGCGGTGCCGCCGGGGGCGAGGGTCGCGGCGAGCCCCCCGGCCACCAGCTCGGGCATGTCGACGGCGAACAGCACATCGCTGGCCAGCACCAGGTCGAAGGTGCCGAGGTCGGGGGGCAGCGCCCGAAGGTCGAGGTCGCGGTAGGCCACGCCGTCCAGCGCGTTGGCCGCGAGGTTGCGGGCCAGGAAGGCGCCGGTGTGTGGGTGCTGGTCGGAGGCGAGCACGGTGGCGCCGTGGTGGGCGGCGACCATCGACGGCAGGCCGAGGCCGCAGCCGAGCTCGAGCACGGTGCGTCCGCGCAGGCGGGGGCCGAGGGCGTCCACGCGCGCCGCGATCGCCCGCGTCGCCCCCCAGATGGCGCCGAACATCGGCGACAGGTCGACCAGCGCCTGGGCCGTCGTCCGTCCGACGTAGTGGCGGTGGACCACCGGGGCCGCGTCTTCGAAGCTGGTCAGGCACACCAGGCGGTAGGTGCGATCGCCGACCCGCTCGACGCGTTCGGTCAGCGGGTAGGGAACGTCCACGGCGTCCTCCGCGGCACGGTTCAGCGGTGGTGGGCGGGGCGCCCGTGCAGCCCGATGCACGCTGCGGGTCGAGGAGGCCCCGGTTAACCTGCCGCCCGCGACCGTCCCCCGACGGTCGGCCGAGGGCCGCTCGATGACCTCCAGCCAGCAGCAGATCGACGTCTCCTACAGCGTGTCCAACGAGTTCTTCGAGCTCTGGCTCGACACGAACATGCACTACACCTGCGGGTCGTGGCTGCGCGGCGACGAGACGCTGGAAGAGGCCCAGGAGAACAAGATCGGCATCCTCGCCGACTACGCCGAGGTCACGCCGGACTCCCTCGTGCTCGACATCGGCTGCGGCTGGGGATCGGCGCTCGAGTACCTGGTGCGCGACCGCGGCGTGAAGGAGGCCCACGGCATCACGCTGTCGACGGCCCAGCTCGACTGGGTCCACGCGCGCGAGCTGCCCGGCGTCCACGCGTGGCTCCAGGACTACGCCACCTACGAGCCCGAGCGGAAGTACGACGCGCTCGTCAGCATCGAGATGATCGACCACCTGTGCTCGCCGCGGCAGGCCCGCGACGGCAAGGCGGTCGAGATCTACCGCGCCTACTTCGACAAGCTCGCCTCCTGGGTCGAGCCCGGAGGCATGTTCGGCTTCCAGGCGATCCTGTCCGACCGGATGCCGCGCCGTCGCAAGGACATCGAGGATCTCGCGTTCACCGCCGACGTCATCTTCCCCGGCGGTCGCAACCCGCGGCTCGAGGAGCTGGTGATGGCCGTGCGTCCCAGCTGGGAGATCCTGGAGCTGCGGATGCAGCGTGAGGACTACGGTCGCACCACCGCCGAGTGGCTGCGCCGGATGCGTCAGCACGAGGACCACATCCGCGCCACCTGGGGCGACGCGCTGTTCGACGACTACGAGCGCTACCTCGACACCTGCGTGCGTGGCTTCGCGGCGCAGTGGATCGGCGACGTCCAGATGAAGCTGCGCCGCTGCTGAGCGGCGGCCGCGGTCCGGGCACCGCAGCCGACTGGAACGGTCCTTGCCTGCACCGGCGCCTGGGCGAGGTGACCGTGGTGTGGGCGTGGTGGGCGTGCTGGCTGGGGACGGCGGCGTTCGCGGCGTCCCCGCCGTCCGACGCGGTGCGTGGCGCCGAAGCGGCAGCGCTCGCCTTGGCGGCGGCGCCCCAGGACTACGCGGCGGCCGTGGCTGCCGCGCGCGCGTGGGACGCTGCGGGACGGCCGGAAGAGGCCGAGCGGGCGTGGGCGATCGCGCGTGAGCTGTCCGCGGCCAACGCCGAGTCCCAGCGAGGGTACGGGTGGAGCGCGCTGGCGGCGGGCCACCCGGGCGCGGCGCGCAGCGCGTTCGACCAGCGGCTGGACGCGGACGCCGACGACGTCGAGGCGCGCGGGGGGCTGCGGCTGTCCCGGCTCACGGGCCGCCCCTGGCGTGCGGACGTCGTGACCACCTTTGGCGTGGCCCCGTCGCTCGACACGCTCCGGCAGACCTGGAGCCTGCTCGGGTCGGCCACGTGGCATCCCGACAGCGGTGTGCGGCTGCGGATCGGCTACCGGTACGGCCGCTCGGACTTCGACGCCGCGGCGCTGACGGCACGCGGCCTCCTGGACGCCGACGCCGTCGGCACCGGGGTGTACAGCGGCCAGAGCCACCAGGTCAGCCTGCTCGGCGGGTACGACGTGCGCCGGTTCGGCGTGTGGGCCTCGGGGCTGCTGACCGTCGACGGCACGGGCGCGCGCGATGCCGCAGGTCATGTCGCCGTCGGCGCTCGCGTGGCCGTCTTCGGCGACCTGAGCGTGTCGGCGTCGTACGGCCGCTGGCCGGACAGCGACATCGCGGGCGGGGAGCTCGCGTGGTCCGTGCCGGTCGGCGGCCTCGTCCGGCTGCAGCCGTTCGTGTCGGGTCAGGTGGTGGTGACCTCGGCGGAGACCCAGCCCCTCGGCGTGGCCGGGCTCGCCGTCCAGGCGGGCGACGATCGCGTGTGGGGCTGGCTGGGCGGGCGCTACGGGCGCGCGTTCCGACCGCTGCTGCACGGACCGATGGTGGTGGTCGACCTGCCGGGGGAGCTCGCGTGGGGCGCGTGGGCCGGCCTGGGAGGCGCGCCGTCCGGGAGCGTCCGTGTCGACGCCGGCTACACGCTCGATGCCCTGGAGACGACGGACGGGACGCACCTGCTGCACGGCGTCCTCGTGCAGATCAGCGTCGGCCCCTAGCCGGGCGCCCCCGGCAAACGGCACGCTCCGTGCGCAAGGTTCGGTCATCCACCTCGGAGCACGCCGTGGACGACCGCCAGCAGCTTCGCGATCTCGCGCTGAACGACAAGGGATTCGTGTTCGACCCCCTCACCGGTGCGACGTTCAGCACCAACCCGACGGGTCTGCAGATCCTGCGGTTTCTGCAGGAGGGTGCAGACCGATCTGCCATTCTTGCAGGTCTCCAGGCCCGGTTCGACGTGCGCGGCGACGATCTGACCCGCGACCTCGACGAGTTCGTGAGCACGTTGCGGCGCCAGGGCCTCGTCGGTCAGGACTTCGGCCTGTGAGCGCCGGGTCACGCCGGACGTGGACGGTGGCCGTCACCGGGCTCAACGCCACCGACAACCCCGGCCCCGGCGTGGGCGTGGTGCGCGCGCTGCGTGCGAGCCCCGAGTTCGACGGGCGGATCGTCGCCCTGGCCTACGACGCGCTCGAGCCGGGGCTGTACGCGCGGGACCTGGTCGACGACGCCTACCTCGTGCCCTACCCGTCGCAGGGCACCGAGGCGCTCCTCGCCCGGCTGGAGCACGTGCACGCCACCGTCGGCCTCGACGTGGTCATCCCCACGCTCGACGCGGAGCTGCCCGCGTTCATCGCGCTCCAGGATCGACTCGCGGCGCTCGGCATCGCCACGTTCCTGCCGACGGCGGCCCAGCTGGAGGTGCGCAGCAAGGCCCGGCTCGTCGCCCTCGCGGCACAAGGCGGTCTGCCGGTGCCGGCGTCGCGGGTGGTGAACGATCCGGCCGAGCTGTACGCCATCCACCAGCACGTGCCCTACCCGCTGTGGGTCAAGGGGGCCTACTACGGCGCCGAGCGCGCCTGGACGCCCGACGAGGCCGTCACGGCCTGGCACAAGGTGGTGGCCACCTGGGGCCTGCCGGTGATCGTGCAGGCCCACGTCGAAGGGGAGGAGATCGACGTCAACGCCGTCGGCGACGGTCGCGGCGGGCTCGTCGGGGCCGTGCCGATGGCCAAGACGCTGCTCACCGACAAGGGCAAGGGCTGGGCGGGCATCGCCATCCAGGACCGGCAGGCGCTGGCGCTCGCGGCCCGGTTCGCCGAGGTCACCCGGTGGCGCGGACCGTTCGAGCTCGAGCTCGTGCGCGACCGGTCCGGTGGGTACCACCTGCTCGAGGTCAACCCGCGGTTCCCCGCGTGGTGCTTCCTGACGGCGGGTGCCGGGATGAACCTGCCGTGGGCGGTGGCCTGTCTCGCCCGCGGGGCGCCGCTGCCCGACCTGTCCACCTACACCGTGGGCACGATGTTCGTCCGCATCGCGCTCGACCAGATCACGACGCTCGACACCTTCCGCGCGCTGGCCACCGAAGGCGAGTGGCACACCACCCAGGAGACCCCGTGAACGACCTGCTGCCCGCCTACGAGCGGCCCGTCCTGGTGCGCCACGCCCGCGGGGCGATGAACAAGTTCTCGCGCGCCGCCTCGATGCAGCCGGCCACCGAGCTCGACGGCGTGCCGTACGACCGCCTGCTGGAGGCCTACGGGTCGCCGCTGTTCGCGTTCTCCGAGCGCACGCTCGTGCAGACCTACCGGCAGCTCGAGGACGCGTTCGCCACGCGCTGGCCCCGGGTGCGCATCGCGTGGTCCTACAAGACCAACTACCTCGACGGCATCTGCCGCCTGCTGCACCAGCAGGGGGCGTGGGCCGAGGTGGTGTCGGGCTTCGAGTACGACAAGGCCGTGCGCAACGGCGTGCCCGAGAGCCGGATCCACTTCAACGGCCCCGCGAAGTCCGAGGCCGATCTCGACAAGGCGTTCCGCGGCGACGCGATCGTGCACCTCGACCACTTCGACGAGCTGGCGCTGGCCGAGCGGGTGGCCCGCCGGCTCGGCGTGCGTCCCGGCGTGGCCCTACGCCTCAACCTCGCCACCGACGGCGTGCCGGCCTGGACGCGGTTCGGGTTCAACCTGGAGAGTGGAGAGGCCCTGTCGGCCGTGCGGCGCCTGATCGCGGGCGACGTCCTCCAGCTCGTGGGGTTGCACTGCCACATCGGCACGTTCATCCCCGAGGTCGGGCCCTACCAGCAGGCGGCCCGCAAGCTGGCGCTCTTCGCCAACCTCCTCCGCGCCGATCACGGCATCACCGTGGACTTCCTCGACCTCGGCGGCGGGTTCGCGTCGCACAACACGCTCAAGGCGCAGTACCTGCCGGGCACCGAGGCGTCGCCGACGTTCGCCCGCTATGCCGAGGCCATCGTGGACGGGCTGGAGGCGCTCGACGTCGACCCGCTGGAGCGCCCCACGCTCGTGCTCGAGACCGGTCGCGCGCTGGTCGACGACGCCGGGCACCTCGTGACCACCGTCGTCGCCAACAAGCGGCTGCCGGACGGACGGCGCGCCCTCGTCCTCGACGCTGGCGTCAACAGCCTGTTCACCGCGTTCTGGTACAAGCACGACGTGGTGCCGACGGCCCCGGTCCACGGCATCCCCGAGCCGACGATCCTGTACGGGCCGCTCTGCATGAACATCGACTGCATGCGTGACACGCTGCAGTTCCCCCCGATGTCGCCCGGCGAGCACCTCGTGTTCCACCACGTCGGCGCCTACAACGTCACCCAGTGGATGCAGTTCATCACCTACCGACCGGCCGTGTGCCTGGTGGGTCAGGACGGCCAGCACGCCCTGTTGCGGCGCCGGGAGACGCTCGACGACGTGGCGGGGTGCGAGGAGCTGCCCGCATGGATCGGGTAGGGGAGACGCCCGGTACGCGGGGCGTGCTCGACGACATCGCCCAGGCCTGCCTGCGCAGCTACGCCCAGATCCTGTTCTCGCGGTCGCTCGGGGTGGGAGGACTGCTCGTGCTCGCCACGCTGGTCGTGCCGCGGGTCGGGCTCACGGGGATGCTCGCGGTGCTCGGGGCGTGGGGGGTGGCGACGGCGCTCGGCTACGACCCCAGCACGGTCCGGAGCGGGCTGTACGGCTACAACGCCCTGCTGGTCGGGCTGGGGATCGGCGCGCTGCTGGCGCCGGGGCCCCCGATGGTGTTCGTGCTCGTCGCGGCCGTGGTCGCGAGCGTGGCGCTGACGGCGGCGCTGCACGCGCTGCTGTCGGTGCACCTGCGCCTGCCGGTCTACACGCTGCCGTTCCTCGTCGTGTTCCCCGCTGTGCTGGGCGTGATCCATGGGGCGGGGTGGACCGCGTCGGCTGCGCCGGCCCTCGTGGCGGACGTCGCACCGAACTGGCTGGCGCCGCTGTCGGCCCTGGGGGCGCTGTTCTTCGTGCCCCAGGCAGAAGCGGGTCTCGTGGTGCTCGCGGCCCTGGTGGTCCACAGCCGCATCGCGACCGTGCTCGGTGCGCTGGGGCTGGTCGTGGCCCAGGCGGCCGTGGTCCTGGTGGGATCGGGGGCCTCGACCGACGTCGCCCAGACGCTGGGCTTCAACGTGGCGCTCGTGTGCGTCGGCCTCGGGGGGGTGTGGTTCGTGCCCAGCACGGCGTCGTTCGTGGTGGCGCTGGCGGGCGCGGCCGTGGCGGCGCTGCTCACCCTCGGGCTCGCGCCGCTGTCGGCGCGCCTGGGGGTGCCGCTGCTCGTGCTGCCGTTCAACGTCACGATGCTGGTGGGGCTGCTGGCGATGCGGCAGCGGGTGCGGGACGGGGCGCCCAAGGCTGTCGACTTCCTCGTCGGCACACCCGAGCAGCACCTGCACCATCACCACACCCGCGTGGCGCGGTTCGGGTCCGACTACCTGCAGCGGTTCCGCGCCCCGTTCCACGGCGTGTGGACGTGCACCCAGGGCGTGGACGGACCGACCACCCACCAGGGGCCGTGGGCCCAGGCCGCGGACTTCGAGGTGCTCGGCCCGGACGGTCTGCCGTATGCGGGGGAGGGCGCGCGGGTGGAGGACTTCCACTGCTACGGCATGCCGGTCCTCGCGGTCGCCGACGGCACGGTGGTGCACGTGGTCGACGGCGTGGCCGACAACCCCGTCGGGGCGGTCGACACGGTCGCCAACTGGGGCAACCTGGTGGTCGTGCAGCACGGGCCCGGCGTCTACAGCCTGCTCGCCCACCTCCAGCCGGGATCGATGGTCGTCAAGGCCGGACAGGTCGTGCGACGGGGCGAGCCGCTCGGGCGCTGCGGCAGCTCGGGGCGATCCCCCCGTCCCCACCTGCACCTGCAGCTGCAGGCCACCGCACGTCCTGGGGACGCGACGATCGCGTTCCAGCTCCACGACGTCGTGACCGTGCACGCGGACCGTCAGGAGCTGGTCGGCACCGTCGTGCCCGCCGTGGGGGACCGGCTCCGCAACCTGCATGTCGACACCAGCGTGGCCCGACGTCTCGATCCGGTGCTCGGGGAGCCCATGACGTTCTCCGTGTCCCACGGTGACCACGCCGTCACGGAGACCGTGGTGCCCGAGCTCGACCTGCTCGGGGCGTCGTGGCTGCGGTCCCAGGAGCTGGGGGCTGCGCTGTCCTACCTGGCGCGCGACGGGCTGTTCACCGTCTACGACGTCCTGGGCAGCTCGGCGTCGGTGCTGCACCTGTGGCGCACGGCGCTGTCGCGCGTGCCGGCCGATCACCGGGACGAGGTGGTGTGGACCGACCACCTGCCGCTGCGCGGGTACCTGCCGGCGCCGGTGCGCTGGCTCCTCGATCCGATCTCGCCGTTCCTCGGCCCGCGCGGGCTCACGATGCGCTACCGGCGCACGCGGGAGGGCAACCTCGTGGTGGTGCAGGGGCGGTCGGACACGACGGACCGGCGGGGGGTGCCCCGCGTGCAGACGCGCGCCACGCTCGGTCCCGAGGGGGTGCGTCAGCTGTCGGTGTCCGTCGGGGGCACGCTGCGCGTGGCGGTCCGGGAAGACGTGGACGCGCGCACGCCACAGGGCCAGTCGGTCCGAACAAGGGAGGCATCGTGAGGAGGTCGACGTGGGTGCTGCTGGGGGTGCTGTGGCCGACGCTGGCGTCTGCCGAGCCCGCCGCGTGGAGCCGGTCGTACGCGGCCGAAGCGCGCGGGGATCTGCCGTCGGCGCTCTCGGCGCTGGACGGTGACGCGAGCGATCCCTACCTGCTCGCGCTGCGCAAGGGCTGGCTGCTCTACCTGTCCGGGCGACACACCGAGGCGATCACGGCCTACCAGCAGGCGATCGCGGCGTCGCACGGCGCGATCGAGGCCCGGCTCGGCGCCACCCTGCCGCTGATGGCGCTGCGACGCTGGCAGGACGCGGAGAAGGCGGCCGGCGAGGTGTTGGCGCTCGCGCCGCACGACAAGACGGCGCTGACGCGACGGGCGTGGTGCCTGTTCAACCTGGGCCGCTACGGAGAGGCCGAGGTGGCCTACCGGCAGGCGTGGACGGACTGGCCGTCGGATCCGGATCTGGGCGCCGGGGTGGGCTGGTCGCTGCTGCGCCAGGGCAAGAAGGACGCCGCGCGCGCGGTGTTCGACCGCATCCTGGCGTTCGCACCCGACCACGCGTCGGCCAACGAGGGGCAGCAGGCCGCGACCGCGCCGTAGCGGGCGCAGGGACGGCCCTGTCCTGCGCTGTCGTCAGGTGCGCTGTCTCAGGGGGCGGCGGACCGGGCGCCCAGGCGCCGCAGCACGTCGTCGACGCGCCAGGCGACGCGGTCGCGCACGCCCTTGAGCCCGAAGGCCACCAGGCCCGCACGGCTCATCACCGCGAACCGCGCCACCTCGCAACCGCCGCACGCGTCGGGGATGGTGCCGCTGCGCAGCGTGTCGGCGAGCGCCTGGCGCCGGGCGAGGATCGTCTCGCGCGGGGTGGTGACCACGTGACCGAGGCCGTGGCGCGCGGTGTCCTTGACCATGCAGCATGGGGTGACGTCGCCGGTGCGGTGCACGTACAGGCCGCGGTCGAGGTAGGGGCAGGTGCCGAGCGCGGGCCGCCACCCCTCCATCAGCTCGTCGTAGAAGCCGCGCACGGCGCCCCGCGACGCCTCGATGGCGCGCAGGTCGGCGTTGGCCCAGAACGCGATCCAGATGCGCTCGACCGTGGCGGCGTCGAGGGCCTCGGCGGCGACGGCGTCGCCGTAGTGCTGGGCGTAGCTGTCCATCTCCTGCAGCGGCTGCAGGGTGACCCCGCCGTCGAGCCCGAGGCGCCGGTACAGCGCCAGGATCGCGGGCAGGTCGTTGCGGGTGCGCTGCAGCACGGTGACCGACAGGCCCACGACGGGCCGATCGAGGCCCCGACGGCGTCGCTCCGCCATCAGGTGTTCCAGGTTGCGCAGCACCTTGTCGAGCTTGCCGCCGCGGATCTGCTGGAAGGCGACGGGATCCGGCGACTCGATGGAGACACTGATCTTGTCGACGCCGGCGTCGAGCAGGCGGTCGACGACCGCGGGCTTGAGCAGGCTGCCGTTGGTGATGAACGAGACCTGCACGTCGCGGGCGCGCAGCGCGTCGACCATGTCGAGGAAGCGCGGGTGCAGGATCGACTCGCCCTCGCCCTGGAGCTCGACGTGGCGCAGCTCCGGGAACGCGGCGAGCGTGGCCTCGAAGGTCTCCCAGGCGAGGTCCTCCTGGGGCATGTGGCGCCCGCAGCAGAAGCCACAGGTGAAGTTGCACCGGGTGGTGGGCTCGAGCTGGACGAAGGTGGCCTGGGGCGTGGTCACTGTGGCTCCGACAGGTCGGGGCCCTGTAGCCGGCATCCTCTCCCGGCGCCGCCCGGCCCCACCGTGCTACGTGCGGGCGTCGCCGGAGCGTCGTCCGGCGGGAGGCCGCTCGATGGGCTGGGGAACCAAGCTGGCGCTGGCGCACGCGATGGCCGTCCTCGGGGCCGTGTTCAGCCTCGTCGTGCTCATCCCCCATCCCGAGCTGTGGGCCGGCCTGCCCGGTTCGAACACCGCGTTCCAGGTGGCCATGCAGCACGGGGGCCCGCTGCACATCGTGCTCGGCGCGGCCGCGATGCTCGCCGTCGGCCAGGCCGCGTTCGGGTGGCGCCGCACGCTGGTGTGGTTCGGCTGCGCCACGGCGATCTCCCTGACGATGGAGCTGCTCGGCACCGGCACCGGCTGGCCGTTCGGGGCCTACGCCTACACCCACGGCCTCGGTCCGAAGGTGCTCGGGCGTGTGCCGTTCGTCATCCCGCTGTCGTGGTACTACCTGGGCTTCTCCGCGTGGCTCGTGGCGGCCGTCGGCCTGCGGCGCCTCGGGGTGAAGGCGGCGTGGCCGGCCGTGCTGCTCGGGGTGTGGCTGCTGATGGCGTGGGACCTCGTGCTCGACCCGGCGATGGCCCACCCGGACCTGCCCGTGAAGTTCTGGGTGTGGCACGAGCGCGGCGCGTACGTCGGCATGCCCCTGGTCAACCTCGTCGGCTGGATCGGCACGGGCCTGCTGTTCATCGGGCTGGGACGTGCCCTGTGGGGCGACGACGAGGGCCTGGAGCGCGTGCCGGTCGCGCTGCCGTTCGGGATCTACGTGCTCAACGTGGGGTTCGGCGCCGTGCTCTGCGCCAGCGTCGGCCTGTGGGCGCCGATCGTGCTCGCGCTGGTCGCGGGCATCGCGCCCGCCACGATCGTGTGGTGGCGTCGCCCGGTGCCTCCCGATCCGCAGCACCGTTCCGGCGATGTCGCGGACGTGCGCGATGCAACGGTACTTCCGGAGCGCTGAGGGCCCCGTGAGCGGGGGTCACGAACCGTCACGGCGCGGACTGTCGCGGCCCCGTCGCTGTGTTACCGTCCCGGCGCCGCAGCGCGACGCACGGCAGGGAGCCAGGCGAGATGGGCAAGCTGGACACCGCGATGATCGGGCGGGAGCTCTGTTCCTTCCTGAAGACCGAGGTGCTGGCACCCGGCGTCCATCTCGACGAGGACGCGCCGCTGGCCGAGGTGGGCGTCGACTCCTTCTCGCTGATGGAGCTGGTCCTGTTCATCGAGCGGCGCTTCGGCATCGTGCTGCCGATGGCCGCGCTCACGCCCGACAACGTGCGCTCGGTGCGCGCGCTCGGCGCCTGCCTGGTCGAGGTCGCCTCGGCCGCCTGATCGGAGTCCGATGACCACGGCGCTCCCTGACCCCATCCGTGAGCCGGTCCCCGGGCCGCACCGTGACCCACCCGCTGGCGGCCTCCCCGACGCGGTGCCGGTCTCCGCGGTGGACTGGTTCCTGACCGCGTTCGATCGCGCGATGCGGCGCAGCACCGGTGCGGGCAACGTGTGCCACCTCGTGGTGGAGCTCGACACGACGCTCACGGCCGAGACGCTGCGTGCCGAGGCCGACACGGCCTTGCTCGACTGGCTCGCGTCGCTGCGCATGGTGCGCACCCGGTGGCTGGCCGTGCCGCAGTGGGCGCGACGGGGTGCGCCCGGGGTCGCGGTGCGCGAGCACGCGGCGGGTGACGACACGCCGCTCGACACGGTGCTGGTGGACACGTGCTCGGTGTTCGACGACCCGCCGGTGTGGCTGGAGCTGGTGCATCGGCCGGCGGGAACCTCCCTGGTGCTGTCGTGGCACCATGCGCTCATGGACGCCGTGGGTGCCGAGGTCGCCGTGCAGGCCCTGGGCGGACGCGCACCCGCGCCGCGCGACCAGCTCGCCGTGGCGCCCACGCCGGCGCGGGGCGGGTGGCTCACGCGTCTGTTGCAGGCCCGGATGGCGCGCAACTTCGTGTTCCTGCTGTCGCTGGGGCGCGTGGCGACGGTGGGGACGATCGGCCGTCGGCCCGGGGCGCGCAGCCGCGACCACCGCCTGGAGCTGTCGCCCGACGAGGTCACGACCAGCGACGGGGTCGCGCAGGCGTCCGGTGCGGGCGTGTTCCGGTCGCTGTTCTACCTGGCCGTGGTGAGCCGGGCGCTCGACGAGGTGCTCCGCGCCCGCGGCGGTCCAGCCCGCGACTTCCTGGTGCCGGTGCCCCAGAACCGGCGCCGCCGGGGCGTGCTCGCGCCCGTCCTGTCCAACCAGCTCAGCATGCTGTTCTATCGCCTCAAGCCGGCCGATCGGGCGAGCGTCGCGACGACGGTGCGCGCCCTGTCCACGCAGCTCAAGGCGCTCATGGCCGTGCGGATGCCCGACGCCGTGCAGGTGCTGCTCGAGATGTGTCGCCGCCTGCCGCTCTGGGCCCTGTGGGGGGTGGTGAGCCTGCCGTCCGGCGGTCGCGTCGCCACGCTGGGGTTCTCGGACACCGGCGACGGCCTCGATCGCGTCACGACGTTCGCCGGGCGCGAGGTGGTGCGGGCCTGGCACGTACCCGCCAACATCCACCCGCCGGGATTCCAGGTGGTCGTGAGCCGTCAGCGCGGGCGCCTGGAGGTGTGCACCAGCTACGTGGACGGCATGCTGAGCGACGACGAGCTCCACACCTACGCCGCCACGGTGCGGCGCCTGCTGCTCACCGCCGAGGCCGACGGGTGACGCACGCCGTGGCCGGCGTCGACGTGCTGGTGGCCGGCGGCGGGGCTGCGGGCGTGGCTGCGGCGATCGGTGCGGCGCAGGCCGGGGCGCGCGTCGCGCTGCTGGAACGCCAGGGCTCGTGCGGCGGGATGGCCACGTCAGCGCTGGTCGGCACGGTGTGCGGCCTGTACACGCGCGCCCCCGCGGGACGGGCGCGGTGGGTCCACGACGGCCTGCCGCGCGCGTTCGGGGAGCGCCTGGCCGCCGACAGCGGCACGTCCGTCGAGGTCACCCGCGACGGGCTGCACTACCTGCCGTACGCGCCGCTCGCGTTCCGGGTGCTGTGCGATCGCCTGCTCGACGCCCACGGGGTGTCGGTGTGGCTGCACACCCAGCTGATCGGCGTGGAGCGCACCGCCGGCGAGGTGACCGCGGTGCGGGCGTGGTCGTGGGATCGCGAGCTGCGCGCCGAGGTGGCGGCGCTCGTCGACACCACGGGCACGGCGTCGGCGTCCACGCTGGCGGGGGCCACGGTGGCCGACGACGGCACGCACCAGGCGCCGGCGCTCGTCGCGGCGCTGGCCGACGTCGCCCCGTGCGAGACGTTCGCCCTCAAGCTGGCGCTCACCCGCGAGGTGCTGCGCGGGGTCGCCGACGGCGCGCTGCCACCCGACGCCGAGGCGCTGTCGATCGTGCCCGGGAGCCACCAGGGAGGGCGCGTGCTGCTCAAGCTCGGCCTGCGGGGCGGCATGGACGGCCACGCCGAGGAGCTGTCGCGGCTGGAGCGCCGGGGCCGCGCCGAGCTGACAACGATCGTGGCGTGGCTGCGGGCCCGCCTGCCCGAGCTCGCCGCCGTCGCCATCGTCGACGTCGCCGCCCAGGTCGGCGTGCGCACGGGGCGACGTCCGGTCGGGCGCGCCGTGCTGGGGGACGACGACGTGCGCGGCTGCCGGCGCCACGACGACGCGGTCGCACGCGGTGGATGGCCCGTCGAGCGGTGGGGGATCGACGCGCGCCCCGACCTGGAGCTGCTGCCCGAGGGCGCCACCTACGACATCCCGGCCGGCGCGTGCCGCTCGGTCGACGTCGACAACCTGTGGTTCGCCGGCCGGAACCTGTCGGCGTCCGCCACCGCCATCGCCTCCGCCCGTGTCATTGGCACCTGCCTGGCAACCGGCTACGCGGCCGGGACGCTGGCAGCCCACCACGCCGCGGGTCACGCGCCGGCCGACGCCATCGCCGCCGCCCGTGCGGGCCTGGGCATGGGGTGACGGGGGAGCGGTGCAGCGAGTCGACCACATCGTCCACGCCGCCGCGGCTGCGTGGCCCGACCGCCTCGCGGTGCACGACAGCGCCGGCGCGCTGACGTTCGCGGAGCTGGCGGCCGCGGTCGACGCCGTCGCCGCGCAGCTCACGGCCCAGGGGGTCGGCGCCGGCATGGGGCTCGGCGTCATGGCCGGCAACGGCTGCGCCTTCCTCGTCGGGGTGTTCGCCGGCCTCGCCACCGGCGCCACGGTGATGCCGATCGCGCCGGGGCTCAAGCGGGCGGAGCTCGACGGGCTGCAGGCCGGTGCGCGCCTGCACGCCGTGGTCGACGACCGCAGCGGGCTCGCGCCCTTCGACGCGGAGGGCGTCGCGATCGACGTGGCCGGTGCGTCGTGGCGGCTGGCGTGGAGCGCGGAGGCCCCGGCGCGTCCGATGGTCGAAGGTGTCGACGATCCGGCGTTCGTGCGCTTCACCTCGGGCACCACCGGGGCGGCCAAGGGCGTGGTGATCGGCCACCGCGCCGTGCTGGAGCGGACGGCCGCCGCGGAGCGGTGGATGGGGATCGGGCCGGGCGACACCGTCGTGTGGGTGTTGCCGATGGCCTACCACTTCATCGTCACGCTCGTGATGTACGTCCGCTACGGCGTGACGGTGGCCGTGGCGCCCGACCTGCTGGCCCGCACGCTCCTCGACACCGTGCGCGCCCACGACGCCACGCTGCTCTACGCCGCGCCCACCCACTACCGGATGCTCGCGGCCGACACGTCGGGGCTCACGATGCCCACGCTGCGCCGGGCGATCAGCACGTCAGCGGGGATCCCCCACGACGTCGCCGTCGCGTTCGCGCGTCGCCATGGCCTGCCGGTCACCCAGGTCTACGGCATCATCGAGCTCGGCCTGCCGGCGGGCAACCTCGACGCCTGCGCGGAGCACCCCGACAGCATCGGACGGGCGATGCCCGGCTTTGAGGTGCAGGTCCAGGACGACGACGGCGCGCCCGTGGCCGTCGGCACCATCGGCCACCTCGCGATGCGGGGCCCCGGGATGTTCGACGCCTACCTCGCGCCGTTCCGACCGGCGGCCGACGTGCTCGTGCGCGGGTGGTTCATGACGGGCGATCTCGCGGTGTGTGACGCCGACGGCCTGATCACCGTGGCGGGCCGTCGCAAGTCGATGATCAACGCCGCGGGCCTCAAGGTCTTTCCCGAGGAGGTCGAGGCGGTGCTCGACGCGGCGCCGGGCGTGGTGGCGTCGCGGGTGTCCGGTGCCCCCCACCCGGTGATGGGCGAGGTCGTGGTCGCCGAGGTGGTGCTGGCGCCGGGGGTGGCGCTCGATGCCACGGCGCTGCGGGCCTTCGTGCGGGAGCGGCTGTCGATGTACAAGGTGCCCCACCGGATCACGGCGGTCGACGCGATCGCCCGCACGGCCACGGGCAAGGTCGCCCGTCACGTCGACGACACGGTGCGGTAGGCTCGCTCCACCGCCGGGCCGCCACATCCCGGCCGGCCCGAGGTGGACATGCGCCGTCGCGACTTCCTGACCCACGCCCTCGTCGGAGGGGCAGCCCTGACCGCGTGCGGTGGCGGGCGGACGGGGGAGGGCGGGCCGGCCGTCCACAGCGGGCAGCGTGTGCGGTGGCGGCTCGCGTCGAGCTTTCCCCGCAGCCTCGACACCCTGTGGGGCGCCTCCGAGGTGCTCGCGGAACGGGTCGCGGCGATGACCGACGGCCAGTTCGAGATCCGGTGCTACCCCGCGGGCGAGCTCGTCCCGGGCCTCGCCGTGATGGACGCCGTGCAGCAGGGCACGGTCCAGATCGGCCAGACGGCGTCGTACTACTACATCGGCAAGCACCCCGCGCTCGCCTTCGAGACCACGCTGCCGTTCGGGCTCACCGCGCGGCAGCAGACGGCGTGGCTCGAGCAGGCGGGCGGACGGGAGCTGATGGACGACCTGCTCGCCGAGTTCGGGATCAAGAGCCTGCCCAGCGGCAACACCGGCGTGCAGATGGGCGGCTGGTTCGTGCCCGAGGTGCGCTCGGTCGACGACCTGAAGGGCCTCAAGATGCGCATCCCCGGCAACGGCGGACGCGTGATGGAGACGCTCGGTGTGGCCACCCAGACCATCGCCGGCGGCGAGATCTTCCCCGCGCTGGAGCGCGGCGCCATCGACGCCACCGACTGGGTGGGACCCTACGACGACGAGAAGCTCGGCTTCCAGAAGGTCGCGAAGAACTACTACTACCCGGGGTGGTGGGAGCCGGGACCGTCGCTGGCGTTCTACGTCGGCAAGGCGGCGTGGGACGCGCTGCCCGCGGGCTACCAGGCGGTGCTGCGCGCGGCGTCCGCCGAGGCCAGCACCACGATGCAGATGCGGTACGACGCGCTCAACCCGCCGGCCCTGGAGCGGCTGGTGGCGGCCGGCGTCACCACCCGCCCGTTCACGCAGGACCTGATGGACGCGGCGCGGGCGTCGTCGCGGCAGCTGCTCGCCGATCAGGCGGCTGCCGACCCGGTGTTCCGCAAGATCCACGAGCACTGGGACGCGTTCCGGACGGCCAGCTTCCAGTGGTTCTCGCTCGCCGAGCTCGCCTACCAGGCCGATGCCTTCGCCCGGCCGTGAGGCTCACGGGCCGAGCTGCCAGGTCACCAGCCCGGGGAAGGTCCACACCAGCGCCAGGGCCACCAGCTGGATCCCGATGAACGGCACCACGCCCCGGTAGATCGAGGTGGTGGTCATGTCCTCGGGCGCGACCCCGCGCAGGTAGAACAGGCTGAAGCCGAACGGCGGCGTGAGGAACGACGTCTGCAGGTTCATGCCGAGGAGCACGCCGAACCAGACCAGATCGACGTGCAGGATGCGGGCGGCCGGCACCACCATCGGCAGGATGATGAACGCGATCTCGAAGAAGTCGATGAAGAAGCCGAGCACGAACACGACGAGGTTGGTGATCACCAGCAGGCCGACGGCGCCACCGGGCAGGTTCGTCAGCAGGTCCTCGATCCACACGTCGCCGTAGAGCCCCCGGAACACCAGGCTGAACAGCGTGGACCCGATCAGCAGGAAGACGACCATCGCCGTGAGCCGGGTGGCCTCGTCGAGCGCGCCTGTGAGCGCCGCGCGGTCGAGCCGCCGGTTGAGCGCGGCGAGGACCATGGCGCCGACCGCCCCCAGGGCGCCGGCCTCCGTGGGGGTGGCGATGCCCGCGAAGATGCTGCCGAGCACGAGCAGGATGAGCACCAGCGGCGGGATCATCACCAGCACGACGGCACGCGCCAGCGCGCCTGCGCCGTCGGGACGGGCCTCGGCGGGGAGCGCTGGAGCGGCCTGGGGACGGGTGACCGCCACCACCACCACCCAGGCCGCGTACATGCCGGCCAGCATCAGACCCGGGACGAGCGCGCCCACGAACAGGTCGCCGACACTGACCGCGAGCTGGTCTGCGAGGACGATGAGGACCACACTCGGCGGGATGATCTGACCGAGCGTGCCCGACGCGCAGATCACGCCCGCCGAAAGCTCGTCGGAGAAGCCGAACCGCCGCATCACCGGCAGGCTGATGAGGCCCATCGCGACCACGCTGGCGCCGACGACGCCGGTGGCCGCGGCGAGCAGGGTGCCGACGAACACGACCGCCAGCGCGAGGCCGCCGCGGAGGCTGCCGAACAGGGCGCCGAGCGTGGTGAGGAGGTCTTCGGCGAGCCGGCTCTTCTCGAGCACGGTGCCCATGAAGATGAAGAAGGGGACCGCGAGCAGCACCTGGTTGCCCATGATCCCGAACACCCGCTCGGGGAAGGCGTACAGCAGCGCGGGCTCGAAGATCCCGGAGGCCACGCCGATGCCCGCGAACACCAGCGCCGTGCCGGCGAGCGAGAAGGCCACCGGGTAGCCGGAGAAGATGAGCACGAGGGCCACGGCGAACATGACCGGGCCGAGCAGGTCCTCGTTCACGCGCTCGCCTCCGGCCCGCGCACGCGGCCCACCGCCTTGACCAGCTCGGACACGCCCTGAAGGCCGAGCAGCACGAAGGCGACCGGGATGACGGTCTTCAGCGGCCAGCGGGGCAGTCCGCCCGCGTCCGGGGACTGCTCCCACACGGCCCACGAGGCCTGGACGGCGGGGAGGCTGACCACCACGCCGAAGACGCAGAACGGCAGCAGGAAGAGCACGGCGCCGACCACGTCGATCCACGCGGCGCGTCGCGGGGCGAGCCGCCCGTAGAGCACGTCGACGCGCACGTGGGCGTTGCGCCGCAGCGCGTCGGGGGCGGCCAGCAGGAACACGAGGCTGAACAGGTACCACTGCAGCTCGAGCCAGCCGTTCGACGCCAGCGCCGAGCCGGTCCACCTGCCTGCGTAGCGGGCGAGGGCGTTGCCCGTGCCCACCAGCACCATCGCGAGCACCAGCCACGACACCGAGGCACCCAGCGCCGCGGTGACGCGGTCGATCCCGCGGGACAGACGCAGCAGGGGAGGCATCACGATCGACGGACCCGGTGGCGGTGGGGGTTCGCGGCATCCTGCCACGAGGCGGGCAGGCCGCGCATCACGGGGCGTGGCCGGGGGCGGCGTACAGGCCGAGGTGGGCGTGGCGGGTGCGCTCGCCGTGGTGCAGGTTGAGCTCGAGGGCGTCGAGGTCCTCCCCGGCCACGGGAACGAGGCCGTCGAGGAACCGGTCGCAGCGGGGTCCGTCCACGAGGTGACAGTCCAGGCCCTCGTAGAACAGCTGGCACCGCGTCGTGGCGACGGCCTCGGACCACCACGCGGGCGGCGTGTCGAGCGGACCGACGTCGACCAGGAAGCGGCGCGGCCACGTGACGTCGTCGTGGGGCGCCGACGGCGGGGCGTGCCAGCCGAACCACAACCCCTCGAAGGTGTAGCGGTCGGCGGTCGGCATGTCCTCGCCCTGCGCGGCGGCCACGGTGTCGACCGCCGACACGGACCGGAACACGCAGTCTGGGTGGGCGCGCAGCTGGCCGAGCAGGAAGCGGCCCTCCAGCTCGTGGTTGCGCGAGACCAGCCAGGGGTGGTCGTCCTCCAGCGGGCCCGGCGACGGGGCGGCCGGCGGCGCCGCAACGCACCACACCACGCCCGCGACCGTCACGACGGCCACGGCGGCGCGGTCGGCAGTGGGCGACCGCACGGGCACGGCGGCCCACCACACGGCGAGCTCGCCGAGCCCGGCCGCGACGAGGAGCACCAGCGGGACCTGCAGGTTGGCGAGGTACCGCAGGCTCTCGAACCACGCCTCGCCGAAGTGGCTGTTCCACGCGTAGACGCGGGTCAGGAGCACGAAGGTGACGCCGAGGCCGGCGGTGGCCAGGGGGCGGCGGGCGCACCACGCGAGGCCGAGCGTCGCCAGGGCCGGGATCACGGGCGGGTGTAGCATCGCGAGGTCGGCGAACCACCGCAGCGTCGAGTCGGGCGGACCGGCGGCGCCGGGAGGCGAGGGAGACTGCTCTCCGAGCACGAGCCAGCCGGGCACGGTCACCGCGTACGTGGCGGCCATCGTCAGTGCCACGAGTGCGACCGCCTGCAACGGGGGGAACGCCCGCAGCGGCAGCAGGTTGCGCCACGCGGTGTCGAGGCGAGCCACCCGGTCCGGCCCCAGGAGCGCGGCGAGCGCGGCCACCGCCGCCGACGTGCCCACCAGCACCATCTCCGGGCGCAGCGGCAGCGCCACGCCCGCCAGGCCGAGCATCACGAACACGGCGAGGGCGCGGGTGACCCCGGACCGCGCGGTGGTCGCCCACCACGCCATCCACGCCGACGCGGTCGCGGTGAGCGCGAGGAAGCCCTGGGACTCGCTGTCGAGGGCGACCTGCAGCAGCGAGGTGTCGGCCAGGCAGACGCCCGCGACCACCACGGGCCCGAGCCACGCGCGTCCACTGAACCGGGCCAGGAGCAGGGCGAGCCACGGCAGCGCCACCGCCAGGCACGCGATCTCGGTGACCAGGTGGTCGACGACGGGCAGCACCGGGTAGCCCGACGCGAGGCCGAGCCAGGCGTGCGGCAGGCCGCGGTCAGCGGCGATCGCCTCGACCACCCGGGTGGTGCGCCCCTCGAACAGCATGGTGAAGGCGTCGGCGGGCACGAGCTCGCGCGGCAGCAGGCGGGCGACGAGGGCCACCGCCAGCGTCCAGCCGATCAGCGCCAGCGTGGCGCGGTCCGGCCTCGACGAATCGGTCTCCCGGTGGCCGCGCCAGGCCGTCGTGGCGCCCAGGACGCCGAGGACGCACAGCGTCGGCACCATCGGCAGGTGGAGGTCTTCGGGCACGTGCAGCGGGGCCTCGGGGGGCGGGCGACGGGCACGCTACCACGCGCCGCCGCACACACCGTGGCACAGCCGCGTCAGGGCACGCACACCGGCAGCTCGTCGACCGGCGGTCCGTCGGTGACGTCGCAGTCGAGGTCGGCCGACGTGGCGTCCTCGGTGCGGCCGGGACGCACGCTGCCGTCGTGCTCGTCGCAGTCGCGCGGCGCCGTGCCGGCCCCGGCGCACCACGTCCCGGCCAGGTCGTGGTCGGGGTCCTGGCACACGCCGCAGCCGGCACCGCAGCACCACAGGGTGAGCTGGTCGACGCGCACCGTGCCGCCGCCGGTGCCGTAGCTGTCGACCTCGATGACGGGGGACACGCGCGCGTACCGCGACACGAAGTCGTGGTCGATGACGGGGAACGCGGGCGACGCGAGCGACGGGGTGCCGAGCGGCCACAGCAGCGGGACCGTGCGGTCGCTGTCGGCCAAGGGCGGCGCCATCACGCGGTCGACGCAGTCGGTGACGCCGGGCGCGCAGCCACACGTGAGCGCGTCGTCGTGGTCGCGGACGTCGACGCCGACGCTCGCGAGCAGGTCGCCGTCGACGGTGACCTGGGCGGTGACCCACACGTCGGCCGACGCGGGGATCACGAGCTCGGGACCGGCGTAGGCGTGGCGCGCGGCCACGCTGGGGCCGCCCGCGACGGCGGCCTGCACGGCGGCGTCCTGGGCGTCCTCGACGAAGCCGATGCCGCCGTCGCGCGGCTGCCAGCCGGCCAACGACGGGGTGGGGCTGCCGCAGACGTCGCAGTCGGGGTGGTGCTCGGCGCGGTCGACCGCGTCGCACAGCGCCACCTCGGCGGTGTGGTCGTAGGTGCGCCAGCCCTGGGGGTCGACGGACAGGAAGCCCGTGGGCAGCGGGATCGCGCGGCAGCTCGTGGTGGTCTCGGGCCGGCCGCCGGTGAGGCGCCCCACCGCGGGATGGGTGGGCCGGGAGACGTCGACGTAGGCCTCCACCGTGCCGAGGTCGTTGCTGGCCCGGAGCAGGACGCGGGTGCCGTCGGTGACGGTCAGGCCCATCGTGCCGTCGGCGGGCAGCCCGTCACGGGGCAGGTAGGGCAGCGACACGTCCGTGGCGTCGGTCACCGACCACGCCACCTGCACGGGGCCGGGCGCGTAGGCGTCGATCGGTCCCGGACCCACGGCATCCGGACCGACGCCGTAGGGCTCCGACAGCCAGGAGGCGTCGGTGCTGGCGCACGTGGCGGGCAGCGCGGCCCCACGCGGCTGGTCGGCGACCTCGGGGCGATCCAGCAGGCCGGGACCGCGCCAGGCCCGCACGGTGAGCGCGTCGATGCGGGGGCATCCCGGGTCGAGCAGGCCGTCGCAGTCGTCGTCGACGCCGTTGCACAGGATCTCGTCGGTGCCGAACGTGGTGCCGTCGTCGGCGCACAGGTCGCCCTCGCACGCGGCGAGGCCGTCACCGTCGGGGTCGTCCTCGTCGAGCGGGACCAGGCCGTCGCAGTCGTCGTCGACGCCGTCGCAGCGCTCGACGTGGCCCGGGGCGCGGCGCGGATCGCGGTCGTCGCAGTCGCCGGCGCACAGGGTGACGCCGTCGCCGTCCACGTCGATGTCGTCGGGGACGCCCGTGCAGTCCTCGTCGAGGCCGTCGCACGCCTCGGGGTTGCCCGGGAAGCGCGCGGGGTCGGCGTCGTCGCAGTCGTCCGCGACGCGCACCCACGTCAGGTCGGGCGGCGTGCAGCCGGGCGTGGCGCTCGCCCCGATCGCGGCGTGACCGTCGCCGTCACCGTCGGGGAACCAGTCGCCCGCGGTGGACGCGTCGAGGCTCGGGTCGGCCGCGTCGACGAGACGATCGCAGTCGTTGTCGTAGCCGTCGCAGACCTCGGGTGCGCCCGGGTGGGCGTCGGCGTGTGCGTCGTCGCAGTCGTCGGGCAGCGTGGACCAGCCGAACGGGGGCAGCAGGCAGAAGCGGTGGGGGCGGAAGGGGTCGCCGTGGCCGTCGCCGTCGTCGTCGGCCCACGCCTCGGTGATGCCCGCGCCGGTGAGGTCGGGATCGTCGGCGTCGAGCTGGCCGTCGCAGTCGTCGTCGACGCCGTTGCACGTCTCCAGCGCGCCGGGGTGGCGCGACGCGTCGTCGTCGTCGCAGTCGCCGCCGGTGGTGACGCCGCGCACGGGCGCGCCGGGCCACGTGCACGCGACGATGGCGGTGTCGGGGTCGCCGGCACCGTCGAAGTCGGCGTCGGCGTACCAGGTGGACAGGGTGGACAGGTCGAGGTCGGGATCGTCCTCGTCGGCCAGGCGGTCGCAGTCGTTGTCGCCGCCGTCGCACACCTCGGCGAAGCCGGGGGCATTGGCCGGGTCGGCGTCGTCGCAGTCGCCGCTGACCGAGGCCCACCCCGGCGCGTTCGGCTGGCAGAACCGCTGCGTGCGGCTGGATCCGCCGACGCCGTCGCCGTCGTCGTCACCGAACCACGTGGGGGCGGTGGTCAGGTCGAGGGTGGGGTCGGCGTCGCCTTCGAGGCCGTCGCAGTCCTCGTCGCCGGGCGTGCACTGCTCCAGCGCGCTCGGGGACACCGCGGCGTCGTGGTCGTCGCAGTCGTCGTGGGTGTCGGACCAGGCGGCGCCGGGCGCGACGCAGCGGGAGACGGCCGTGCCGTCCTCGTCGCCGTGGCCGTCGCGGTCGGCGTCGGGCCACCAGGACAGGCGCGTGCTGGCGTCGAGGCTCGGATCGGCGTCGCCCTCCAGCTGATCGCAGTCCTCGTCGCCGGGGGCGCAGGTCTCGGTGGCGCCGGGGTGCACGTCCTGGTCGGCGTCGTCGCAGTCGTCGTCGAGGCGTGACCACGTGCCGCCGGACGGTCCGGTGCTGTTGCACGCCTGCCCGACGTGATCGGGGTCGCCGTGGTCGTCGTGGTCGGCGTCGAACCACCAGCGGTCGTCGGCCGTGTAGACGACGTCGTCGTCCTGGTCGTCGGCGTGGCCGTCGCAGTCGTCGTCGATGCCGTTGCAGACCTCCCGCTCGCCGGGCGAGCGATCGGGGTCGGCGTCGTCGCAGTCGCCGCTGCGGCGGGACCACCCGCTGGGGGGCAGCACGCAGCGCAGCTCCATCGTGTGGGGGTCGCCGTAGCCGTCGCCATCGGCGTCGGCGTAGAGCTCTGCACCCTCGTCCTGCGCCAGATCGTCGTCGTCGTCCACCGCGCCGTCGCAGTCGTCGTCGACCTCGTTGCAGATCTCGGGTGCCCCCGGGAAGATCGTGGCGTCCTCGTCGTTGCAGTCGCCCCAGCGGCCCGACGTGCAGGCGCCGGGCGCGGCGTCGTCGACGTGGGCCTGGTCGCAGAAGCCGTCCGCGTCGAGATCGTACTGTCCGCCCGCGGGCACGTCGGTGTCGGGCGTGCGCGTGCGATCCGACGCCGCGCCCTGGTCCTTGACGTAGACGCAGGCGGTGCCGACCGCGAAGGCCGTCGACAGGACCACCAGCGCAAGCCCCTTGCTCGCCATGCTGCCCCCAAGGCACGTGCCGCCCCAACGGCACGAAGGCGCGACCATAGCGCGTCGACCACTGGGGCGCATCCGGTGAGAAGACGAGCTTGAAGGCGGGCAAGATGCAGACATCGGCCGCGGGGGTTCCGCAGGGCGCGCCGGTGGATCCCCGCGGACACGGCCGGCGGCTTCGCCGCGGTTGCGATCGTGTCGCGACGCTGGCACCTTGCCAGGCGGCAGCGTACCTTTCAGAGGTCCGGCGGGGGATTGCTCCCGCCCAGGCGTCACCCCAGGGGAGTCCTCGATGCGCACCACGACCTTCGGATCCGTTCTCGCCGTCCTCGCCCTCGTCGGCTGCGGCGCACCCGACGCGGGCCTCGAGAACGGCCCCGAGCTGCTGCCGTCGGCGCAGCTGCCCACGGCGAACAGCTTCTTCCTGTCCGCCACGCCGGCCAAGCCGGGCGCGCCCATCACGCTCACGGTCGCCGGGGCCCCGGCCAACGCCAACGTCGACATCGCGTTCACCCGCAGCGGCGTGGCCGCTCCGGGCAGCACCGGCTGGTGCCCGGCCTTCGTCGGCGGCGTGTGCTTCGACCTCCTCCGTCCGGTGCGCGCCGTCGGCCAGCTCCACACCGACGGGGTGGGCCAGGCCAGCGCCACGTTCACGTTCCCGGCGTCGTTCGCCGTGGGCGACCAGATCTGGATCCAGGGCGTGGTCATCGCGGGCGCTGCCACCGACACGTCCAACGCGGTCGCCATCGTGGTCACCGACGACGGTGACGGCGACGGCTACTGCGAGGGCACGGCCCCGTGCCTCGATCCGTCGGCCTCGCCCGGCGACTGCGACGATCTCGACGCCCACACCAGCCCCGGCGCGGTCGAGGTGTGCGGCGGCCTCGACGAGGACTGCGACGGCACGGTCGACGAGGCCGATGCCTGGTGGGACACCGACTGGGCCTACCGCCTGCCGATCGCGGTGACCGGCTCGGCCACCTACGCCACCAAGGGCCTGCCGGTCTCGGTCGACGTCGACTTCGACGCCCTCCTCGGCTCCCTGGGCGACGGGTCCGGCCTCGACCCCGACAGCGTCCGCGTGGTCTACCAGAGCTGCGGCGCTGGTCAGCCCGAGCTGGCGAGCGAGTTCGCCGACGACCTGTGGGGCATCTTCGACAAGGTCGACAGCACCGATCCGGTCGGCGACGACGCCGGCGCGGTCGTGTTCCTGTACGACACCGACGGCGACTACGCGTCGCTCGACACGCTGCCGGCCGGCGCGTCGGGCAACTTCGCGATCTACTTCGGCAGCAACGCGCACAGCCCGGGCGCGGGCGCGCCGGCCTACACGAGCACGCTCGTCACCTCCACCGACGGCATCACGGGCGAGCTGTCCAACGCCCGCACCGAGTCGCTGTTCGCCGCCGGCCAGGGGGGCCTGACCACCCGCACCGCCACCGTCGGCCGCCCCACCACCGGCGCGCAGACGTCGTCGGTGCTCGGCAACGGCATCTACTTCGGCACCACCGGCGCCGGGTCGTGGGTCACCGCCAAGAACGACACCGCCGCGTCGCTGTCGCTGGTCCACGACGGCCCTGTGCTCGGCGCGCTGCGGGCCGAGGGTGCGGTGAGCAACGCCTACGGCGGCTTCGCCTACAGCTACACCTACTACCAGTTCGACGGCCGCCCCGAGCTGTACAGCAAGGTGGTGTTCGAGCTCGACCGCGCGTCGAACATCGGCCCGCAGGCCACGTTCTGGGGTGCTGCGGTCCGGCCGTGGATGGCCAACAACAACGCGCTGGCCTCGGCGGCGCTTTCGGAAGGCGGCGCCGACATCCCCGGCTACACCTGGGTGCGCGGCGGCTACGCCACCGGGGGGGCCAGCCCCTACGGCATCGCGGTGGGCTACCGCAACTCGGTCGCGCTCCGCAGCCGGCCGATCTACGACGCCACCGGCACGTCCGACGCCGGTCGCTACGTCGGGCTCGCGGGCCAGGACCTGTCGGCCACGTTCGTCAGCGGCGCCACGTCGCGCGCGAGCGTCGCGGGCGAGGTCGTCGTCGACCACAGCATCGTCGCCGTCTACCCGCACCAGGGCCTGTTCAGCGCCGTGTCGGTCGACTTCCTCGGCACCCTCGAAGGCTCCGACGTCTTCATGGCGCCGGTCGAGGCCCAGTAGCCGTCAGCGCCCGTGCGGGGCCGGCCGGTCCGTGTCCCCGCCTGCGTACGCGCCGCCTCCGGGTTCCGGAGGCGGCGCGTCGTCGCTCAGGGGGGCGTGGCGTGCAGGGCCGCGTGGCGGACGAGCACGTACGTGGCGTCGTCGACGACGAGCGCGACGGTGGGGTTCGTCGGCAGCGCAGGGACCGGCGCGTCGAGGGGAAGCACGATCCGCCGTGTGTCGTCGTCCAAGGGCGTCTGCACGTCGAGCAGCGTGGTGTCGCCCTCCGCCACCACCACCCGCAGCGTGGTCGGCGCGACGACGAACGGCAGCACGTCGAGGCTGACCCACCGCGCTGGGCGGGCCAACACCCGGGGACGGTCGGACAGCAGCGTCAGGTGGTCGCCCGGGTAGACCCACGCCGCCTCCTCGCAGCGCCGCGTCGGGGCGAGGACGACGGCGCGTGGCACGAAGGCGTTGGCGGCGGGGAGCCCCACGGTCGGCGTGTCCGGCGTCCACTTCAGCAGCTTGATGGCCGGGACCGGGGCGCCGACGCCCGTGACCCGCAGCGGGCTGCAGGTGCGCAGCTCCTCGTTGCCGGTGCGTTCCACCAGCGCGGGACCGGCCAGGCGGGAGGCGAGCGGACCGAGACGAATCGTGGCGGTCCGTTCCTCCTGGGTGACGGTCGCGTCGGGGTGCGACGGGGGACCGGCTGCAGTGTGGCGGGTGGAGCCGACGCCCGCCATCGGCAGCCGATCGCCGAGCGCGTCGGCGGTGCCCACCCAGCGCTCCGTGGTGCCGCCGACGTCGACGAACAGACCGCGCACGGCGAGCCAGGGGCCGCCCGCGTCGTCGCTCGTCACGTCGAGGGTGACGGGCGCGCCCGCGGCCAGCGTGCCCTCGCCGAACCACGTCGCGCCGTCGAAGGTGAGCGGGGCCTCGACCCCGCCGACCGTGACCCCCACGCGCGCCACCTGGGCCGGGCGGGGGGTGTCCAGGGCGACGAGCGTGATCGCCCAGCGCCCGTCGGAGGTCGGCGCCGGCGCCGTCCAGTGCAGCGCGGTGCCCGGGGCCACCAGGTACAGGTCGCCGCTCTTTGCACGGTCGGTGGGCTTGAGCCGCACGGGCACGGGGACGGCGTCGTTCCACGTCACCTCGATGCCGTCGCCGGCCGGATCGGGCTGCGGGGGGCGCACGTGCAGCGTGGTGCCTGCCAGCGCCCACGAGCCGTCGCAGGGCTTGGCCCACTTGGGCAGCGCGTGGTCCTCAAGCGCGACACCGCCGGCGCGTACGACGAACGGCGCGCCCAGGCCCCAGCCGCGGGCCTCCAGCGCGTCGTCGGCCAGCACCCCCCACGCGTCCGCCAGGTTCGCGGTCAACAGGCAGCCGTCGCTGGCGCTGTGCCAGCGCAGCGGCGGCACGGCCGGTGGTGTCCCCGAGCGGGTGGCGGACGTTGGCGCGAGCCCCACCGTGGGCAGGGCGAGGCTGCCGCCGTCCAGCGCGCCGGCGTCGGTGAGGGCTGTGGCCAACGCGGTGGTGTACGCCTGGGCGGCCTCGGGCCCGAGGTGGCCGTCGTTGCGCCATCCGGTCGGTGCGACGTCCAGGTCTTCGAGGTCGACGACCCCGACGCCGTGGTCGGCGAGCCAGCCGGTCCACGCCCGCTCGTCGGCCGCCGCGGCGCGCAGATCTGCCCGCTGCTGCGGCAGGGTCGCCACGACGAGACGTCCGCCGTGATCGTGCACCACCTGCGCGAGGAGGCCGACGAGCGCGTGCTCGATGCGGGGCACGGGGGCCTCAGGTCGCGCGGACGTGACCGCGGACGGCGCTGCCTCCACGACCGGGATCATCCGGACGTCGCGGCCGTCGAGGCCCATCCGGACGTCGCCGAGGGCCGCGATCCGTGCGCGATCCATGCGGGCGCCGGGCTTGGGGCTGACCCACCGGGCGGGGAGCTCCGTGAGGCCGTCGAGCACGGCGTCCTTGGCGGCCTGGGAGGCAGCCCGGGCACGTGCCCACGCGGTGTCGTCGGTCGCCAGCGCGGGGAGACGGTCGGCGAGCAACGGCGCTGCGTCCGCCAGCTCGGCGCGAAACTTCGTGGCGATGTGGGGGACGGGCGGCGCGACCTCGATCAGCTGGGGCCACGCCATCGCGACGACCACGAGGTCCGGGGCGAGGCCGCGGTCGTAGAACACGGCGTCGAGCAGGGCCAGCTGAAGGGGCAGGCGGGTCGACTCGACCGCCAGCGAGACCACGCCGGACGGGGGGAGCTGCAACGCCGCGGCGAGCGCGTCGGGGTCGATGGCGGCGAGCGCCTGGCTGTTGCCGAGCACAGCCACCCGGGTCTGGTCGGTCGCGCGCTGCTGGGCGGCTCGGGTGAAGCCGTTGTCCCGCAGGAGGGCGTCGTCGTGGTCCGCCGTGCCGGCGATCCCGAGCCAGCCCGCGACGACAGCGCCGGGCGTGAGGAGGGCCGCGACGGTGGCCACCCGGCTCCGACGTCGGGCCGGCCGCGCCTGCGTCATCGTCGTTGCCCCCCGTCCGGCGGGTGCGTAGCCTGTCGCGGCCAGGGGGGCCCGGCGCGTGCGGCCCGTTCTCGGAGGGTGGGATGACCGACCACGAGGTCCTCGATCGGATCGCGGCGCACGTCCGGGACGACGCGGCCTTCCTGGTGATCACCGGCGCGGGGGTGTCGGCGGACTCGGGGCTGCCGACGTACCGCGGCGTGGGCGGGCTGTACGACGACGCCGACACACCGGACGGGGTGCCGATCGAGGAGGCGATGTCGGGGGCGATGCTGCGCCGTCGCCCCGAGCTCACGTGGCGCTACCTCCGCCAGATCGAGGAGGCCTGTCGCGGGGCCGGACCGAACGACGCCCACCGCGGGATCGCGCGCCTGCAGCGGCGGCTGACGCGCTGCACCGTGCTCACCCAGAACGTCGACGGCTTCCACCAGGCCGCCGGCGCGACCGACGTGATCGCCATCCATGGCGACGTCCACCGCCTCTTCTGCCCGCAGTGCGGCTGGCAGGACCGGGTGGAGGACTACCGCGAGCTCGCGCCGCTCCCGCGCTGCCCCCGCTGCGCCGCGGTGATCCGGCCCGACGTCGTGCTGTTCGGCGAGCTCCTGCCCGACGCTGCCGTGCGGGCGCTGGAGGCCACGATGCGCCGCGGCGTCGACGTCGTGCTGTCGATCGGGACGACCAGCGTGTTCCCGTACATCGCCGGTCCCGTGGACTTCGTGGTGCGCACCGGTGGCTTCGCCGTGGAGATCAACCCGGGCGACACGGCGGTGAGTGGACGCGTGAACGCGCGCCTGCGGCTGGGTGCGGCGGACGCCATGCGGCAGCTGTGGGCGCACCTGGACGCCGAGGACCTGCGCGCACCGTGAGACCGGGGCGGCGCCTGTGGCACCATGGCACCGCTGGAGGTGCCCGTGGCTCCGTCGCTCGCCGCCCTGCTCGTGTACGCCGCGTGGACGTGGCTCCTGTCGTCGGTGATCGTCACCCTGCGGTCCGGCCTCGTGGTGACGGCCGGGCGACCGCCGTCGTCGTTCCAGCCCGACGGCGCCGACACCGGCCCGTTCCACATGCGCCTGTCGCGGGCCCACCTCAACTGCGTGGAGAACCTGCCCGTGTTCGCTTCGGTGGTGCTCGTCGCGGTGGTGAGCGGCCACGAGACGATCACGGACGGGCTGGCGTGGGTCGTGGTGGGCGCGCGCATCGCCCAGTCGTCGGTCCACCTCGTGTCTGTGCGGTCCCGCGCGGTGATCGTGCGGGCCACGTTCTTCGTGGTGCAGCTGGGCATCCTCGCGCTCTGGATCGGTCAGCTGCTCGCGGTGGCCTGGGACTGAGGGCGGCTGGGCGTCCGGTGCGTGCGCTGCGCCGGGTGACCGCACGTGTCGACCGGGGCCCTGGATGCGCGGGACGGTCCGGTTAGGACCCTCGTCCATCGCGAGCAGGACCGATGAACGCCACCGCCTCCTTCGCCTCTGCCGTCGTGCACGCCGTCACCCAGGCGGTCGACGCCGATCCCCGGGTGGTGGTGATCACCGAGGGCGAGGGGCCCGTCAGCACCGAGGTGGGGCGCTACCACGCCGACCGCCTGCTGCGGATGCCCATCGCCGATCGGGCGCACTCCGCCGTGGCCGTCGGCATGGCCTGGGGGGGCCGGAAGGTGATCGTCGAGCTCGCGGCCACCGGGCGCCTCCCGGCGCTCGCCGAGGTGCTCGCCGAGGCGTGCCAGGGGGCCGAGGGGTTCGCGGCCACCGTGGTCGTGCGCGTGCCCTCGGGCGGTCAGGCGGGTCGGGTCGACGGCACGGTCCTCGATCTGCTCGCTGGCATCGACGGGCTCGCCGTGGTGTGTCCGCGCGATCCGGGTCAGGTGGGGGCGTTGCTGCGCACGGCCCTGGAGCGTCCGCGTCCCACGGTGGTGCTCGAGCCGCGCGATCTGGCCCGCGACGTCGGACCGGTCCATGGCGACGCCGCCCGCCTCGGTGTGCAGGCGCTGCGCGACGGCGGGCACGTCACGCTGATCGCGTGGGGCTCGGCGCTCCATGCGGCCGCTGCCGCCGCCGAAGCGCTGGCCGGTGAGGGCATCGACGCCAGCGTGGTCGACCTCGTCGCCCTCGCGCCGCTCGACGTCGACGGCCTGGGCGCATGCGTCCGGTCCACGGGCCGGGCGGTCGTCGTGGCCGATGTCGGCGACCACGTCTACGCGCGGCGGGTCACCGCCGCCGTCGCCGACGCCGCGTTCCTCTCCCTCGAGGCCCCGCCGGCCGTGTGCGAGGCGTCCGTCGACGCCGTCGTCACCGCCGCCCGCGCGGCCGTCGCCTACTAGCCGGAGGCCTTGCATGTCGTTCGTGTTCCCGATGCCCGAGGTGGGCGAAGGTGTCGTCGAGGCCGAGGTCGCCGCGTGGAAGGTCGCCATCGGCGACACCGTCGAGGTCGACCAGCCGTTGTGTGAGATCACCACCGACAAGGCCTCGCTGGAGATCTCGAGCCCGCGGGCCGGCGTGGTGCGCCAGCTGTTCGGCGAGCCCGGCGACATCATCAAGGTCCACGCCCCGCTGGTGGAGCTCGACGTCGACGGCGCCACCGGGGCCGAGCCCGCCCCCGCGCCGGCGGCGGCGCCCGCACCTGCCGCTGTCCCCGCGGCGGCGGCGGCCCCTCCGGCAGCCGCGCCCGCGCCGACGCCCGCCCCGCCCCGCCCGTCCGCCGGCGCGACCACGTCCTCCGATCCCGCCACGCGCGGCGCCACCAAGGCCACGCCCGCCGTGCGACGTCACGCGCGCGAGATGGACGTCGATGTCGCCGAGGTGCCCGGCACCGGGCCCGGCGGCCGCGTCACCCACGACGATCTGACCGCGTTCGCCGCCCGTGCGCCCGACGCGCCGCTGGCCAAGGCGCCCGTCGCGTTGCCGCAGGTGACGTCCTCCGGTCAGGACGAGGTGGTCAAGATCGTCGGCATCCGCCGCAAGATCGCCGAGCGGATGGTCGCGGCCAAGCAGACCGCCCCCCACTTCACCTACGTGGAGGAGGTCGACTGCACCCGCCTGGTCGACGTGCGCGAGCGGCTCAAGGCCCGGGCCCAGGCCCACGGCGTCAAGCTCACGTACCTGCCGTTCTTCGCCAAGGCCTGCTCGGTCGCGTTCCGCCAGTTCCCCAACGTCAACGCGTGGATGGACGCGGAGCGCAGCGAGCTGACGGTCAAGGCCGACCACCACATCGGCTTCGCCACCGACACGCCCACGGGCCTCGTGGTGCCGGTGGTGCGCCACGTCCAGGCCAAGTCGATCCTCCAGCTGGCCGCCGAGCTCCAGGACCTGTTCGAGCGGGCGCGCGTCGGGCGCTGCACGCGCGAGGAGCTGTCGGGGTCGACGTTCACGATCACCGGCGTGGGCAGCATCGGGGGCGTGCTCGCCACGCCGATCCTCAACCTGCCCGAGGTCGGCATCCTCGGCACCAACGCGATCCGCAAGCGCGCGGTGGTGGGCGAGGGCGACCGCCTGGAGGTGCGCCCGATGATGTACCTGTCGAACTCGTTCGACCACCGCATCATCGACGGCGCCGTGGGGGCGCGCTTCACGGCGCGGCTCAAGGAGCTCCTCGAGGATCCCGAGAGCCTGCTGCTGGAGCTGGCGTGACGCTGTCGTCCGACGTCGACGCCGTCCTCGCCGCCGACGCGGCGCTCGCTGCGGCCGGCCCGAGCCCGTTCGTGCTGCCGGTGATCGGGCTGGAGCACGTCGTCGTGGGCACGCTGCGCGCGCTGCGCGACGGCGACTGGTGGGTGCCCGGCCTGCGGGAGCGCGTGGGGGCGGTGCTGCGTGAGGTCCCGCTCGACCGGCTCGTCGACGGCTTCGCCGGCGCCCGGCCCTACCGGGTGGCGCCGCCCACCCCGTCGCCCGCCCTGCGCGCGCTGCACGCCGTCGGCCTGGCGCTCGCCGAGCCCGACGCGGCCGTCGCCGTCCACCTCGGCACCGGGTCGATCGCCGACGGCGCGTTCGCCGAGGCCCTCAACCTCGCTGCGCTGCGGTCGGCGCGGGTGGTGTTCGTGGTGGGCCTGTACGATCTGGCCGGCGGGCACGGCGCGCCGGTGCCCGTCCAGTCCGCCGCGGCCTGCACGGCCCTGGCCGCCGCCTACGGCGTGCCTACGACATCGGTCGACGGCACCGACGCCGCCGCCGTGCGTGACGCGGTCGCCGCCGCGCTCGGCGCCGACGGGCCGCACGTCGTCGCCGCCACGCTCCGCCCCCAGGGGCAGGGCTGATCCCACATCGCGTTCGTTCCCGCACCTGCTGACGCCCGGGACGCACCGGGCCTGGAGCCACCATCATGGCTGACTACGACTACGGCGCCATCGTCATCGGCGCGGGTCCCGGGGGCTACCCCTGCGGCATCCGCCTCGGACAGCTCGGCGTCAAGACGCTCGTCATCGAGAAGGAGTCCTGGGGCGGGGTGTGCCTCAACGTGGGGTGCATCCCGAGCAAGGCGCTGATCACGGCCGCCAAGCGCTTCGAGGAGGTCCAGCACGCCGCCGACATGGGCGTGGTCGTCTCCGGCGACGTGTCCGTCGACATGGGCAAGCTCCAAGCGTGGAAGCAGTCCATCGTGTCCAAGCTCACGGGCGGTGTGTCCACGCTGCTCAAGGCCAACGGCGTGGAGCAGCTGGTCGGCACGGCCACGATCACCGGGCCCCACAGCGTGTCGGTCGCCACCGCCGACGGCGAGCGCACGATCACGGCCGAGCACCTCGTGCTCGCCACGGGCAGCCGGCCGATCGAGGTGCCGGGCTTCTCGTTCGCCGACGGCCCTGTGCTCGACTCCACCAAGGCGCTCGCGCTCGACAAGGTGCCGGGCAAGCTCGTCGTCATCGGCGGCGGCTACATCGGGCTGGAGCTCGGCGGCATGTACGCCAAGATCGGCACCCAGGTCACCGTGGTCGAGATGATGGACTCGGTGCTGCCCGGCTTCGACGCCGACGCCATCAAGCTCATCGCCCGCAAGCTGAAGAAGGCCAAGGTCGAGGTGCTCACCCAGACCAAGGCGCTCGGCTGGGAGAAGAAGGGCAAGGGCATCGTGGTCACGGTGCAGACGCCCAAGGGCGAGCAGACCCTCGAGGCCGACCACGTGCTGGTCACCGTCGGCCGCTTCCCCAACACCGAGGGCCTGGGCCTGGAGGACGTGGGGGTCGCCAAGGACGGCCGGTTCGTCAAGGTCGACGCCCAGCGTCGCACGTCGGTGCCGAGCATCTTCGCGATCGGCGACGTCGCCTGCCAGCCGATGCTCGCCCACAAGGCCACGTACGAGGGCGAGCTCGTCGCCGAGATCATCGCCGGCCACAAGCGGGTCTACGACGCGCGCACCGTGCCTGCGGTGGTGTTCACCGATCCCGAGATCGCCACCGCGGGCATGTCCGAGAAGGAGGCCGCGGCGCGCGGCGAGATCCTGGTCGGCAAGGTGCCCTACGCCGCGGTGGGCCGCGCGCTCACCACCGGCGAGTCCGACGGCTTCTACAAGGTCATCGTCGACAAGCAGAGCCACCTCATCCTGGGCGTGGTGATCTGCGGCAGCCACGCCTCCGACCTGATCAGCGAGGCCGGTCTCGCCATCGAGATGCACGCCGAGGCGCTCGACATGGGGCTCACCATCCACCCGCACCCCACGCTCGGGGAGGGGCTGATGGAGGCGGCGAAGGCGGCCCTCGGCGAGGCCATCCACATCGTCAACAAGTAGGTCGGCGGCGGTCGACCGGCGCGGCCGGCCGCTTGCACGCACGCGGTGCCTGTGGTGTGATCCTCCCCACAGGCAGCGCGTGCCGACGCGTTGTCCCGGACAACCGTCGTGCGCCTCCATGGAGGTGTGGTGCGTCTCGATCCGTCCCAGCGCCAGGGCCTTCGCGATGTGCTCGTCACGCTCCACCTGCGTGACGAGGCCCGGGGCCTGCTGCCGGCGGTCGACCGCGGCCCGCCGAAGGGGCTGATGGACGCGACGGTGCGTGGCGTCACCCGGGGCACGGCGTTGCCGTGGCTGGGCCAGCTGCCGCCCAACGTCGACTACGCGGCGCAGGCCTGTCAGCGCCTCGCGGCCCACCCGCTCACCGCCGCGTTGCTCGACGCCTGGATCGCCCGCAACCTCGACGCCGCGCTGCACGAGCCCGATCCCCACACCGAGGCTGCGCTGCCGCTGGCGGGGTGCCGCACCCACGAGGACGTGCGCAACCGCCTGCTGGTCGACCTCGACGAGCTCTCCGCGGCCGACCTGGACCGGCTGTCGACGGTGCTGCGTCGTCGGCGTCGCGTGCCGGCCCGCCGCAGGCTGGCGTGGACGGCGGGGTAGGCGGCGCCCGGGTCGGGTAGGGGGGTGTGTCAGGAGGGACGATGTCGTCGACCGACGTGCCACCCGCTCGCCGCGTGTTCTGCAACCGCACGCTCAACCTGGGCGCCATCGGCGCCATCGGCTTCGACATGGACTACACCGTCGTGCAGTACGACCCGACGGCGTGGGAGTCCGGGGCGTTCGGCCACGCGGTGGCCTACCTGCACGACGCGCTCGGCTGGCCGGTCGATCGGCTCACGTTCGACGCCGCCGACGTCACCCAGGGGCTGATCTTCGATCTGGAGACCGGCAACATCCTCAAGGCCAACCGCTTCGGCTACGTCAAGCGCGCGCGCCACGGCACCCAGTGGCTGTCGCTGCAGCAGATGCGCGAGCACTACAGCCGCACGGTGGTCCACCACGAGGACCCTCGGTTCGTGTTCCTGAACACGCTGTTCAGCCTGTCCGAGGCCACCCTGCTCGGCCACGCCGTGGCGCTGTGGGACCAGGACCGCCTGCCCGACGTCCCGTCGCTGACCGCGCTGTACCGCCACGTCCGCGCCGCGATCGACCACGCGCACCGCCCCGACCAGCTCAAGGCGACGATCGCGGCGGCGCCTGAGCGGTTCGTCGACCTCGACCCGGACACCGCGCCCGCCCTCCTCGACCTCGCCGACGCCGGCAAGAAGCTCCTGCTGATCACCAACTCCGACTGGGCGTACACCGAGCAGATGATGCGGTTCGCCCTCGACCGGTTCCTGCCCGGGACCACCACGTGGCGGGACCTGTTCACGCTCGTCGTGGTCGCCGCGCGCAAGCCGTCGTTCTTCTCGGGGGACGCGCCGTGCTTCGAGGTCGACACGTCCACGGGCTGGCTGCGGCCGCTCGACGGACCCCTGCAGCCCGGCCGCGTCTACCACGGAGGCCACGCCGCGCTGGTCGAGCGGGCGCTCGGGCTGGCGTCCGACCAGCTGCTCTACCTGGGCGATCACTTCTTCGGCGACGTGCACGCCAGCAAGTCGGCGCTGCGGTGGCGCACGGCGCTGGTGATGCGGGAGCTCGAGGACGAGATCGAGGCGGCCGTCGCGTTCGCGCCGACGGAGCAGGAGCTCGTGGCGCGCATGGCCGACAAGGAGCGGCTGGAGGACGCCCTCAACCAGGCCCGGCTCGAGCTGCTGCGCGTGCGTGCGGGCCGCGCGGAGGGCGCGGAGGACGCGGTGGGGGCCCGCATCGACGGCCTGCGTCGGGAGCTCGCTGCCCTCGACGCGCTCGTGGCGCCGCTGGCACGGGCCTCGGCGGAGCGCGGCGGATCGGTGTGGGGACCGATCCTGCGCACCGGAGGCGACAAGAGCTACCTGGCCTACCTGCTCGAACGCCACGCCGACATCTACACCTCGCGCGTGTCGAACCTGCTCCACGCCACGCCGTTCCGCTTCTTCCGGTCGGTCAAGGGCACGCTGCCCCACGACGCGGTGACGCGCGACGTCGAGGGCGCCTGATCGCGTCCGGATCTCCGGACGCGTGTGAAGGTCCGGTTCTCCGGACCGTGTGGAGAAAAGTCCATCCACGGCGACGCATTCGCTTGGAGGTCGCCGGAGGCTGAGGCTATGGTCCGCGCGGGTATCGATGGACAAGCGGCTGGGGAGCCCTTGGAGGATCACGAGGACATGGGAGACGTGCGGCAAGAGCGCCGTGACGCCGTGCCTGAGTGGGTGTGGCTGGGTGTCGGAGGTGGTGCGCTGGGTCTCGCCGTCGTGGCGAGCCTCGTGCTCGGCTTCCAGACCGCCCTGCACACGCATCAGGTCGGGTCCGGAACGGCGTCGTCCGGCCACGGGTCGGACCATTCGTGGGCGGTGGGGGCCGCCGACGAGGGCAAGCGCCGCTAGCCACCCGGTTCGCATCGTGAGGCTCTGACCATCACACGCCGCCAGGTACCCGGGTGCCTGGCGGCGTCGTCCTTTCTCGACGCGGCCGTCAGCGACGCCGCTCGGCGCTCCGTGCGTGGGCCTCGAGACCCTCGAGACGCGCCAGGGCAGCGGCGTCGGCGGCCACGTCGGCCGGCGCGTCCATGCGCAGCCACGTCCGCACCCGCAGGAAGTGCAGCACGGACAGGCCGCCGGTGAACCGCGCTGTCGAGCCGGTGGGCAGCACGTGGTTGGGGCCGACGCCGTAGTCCCCGAGCACCTCGGCCGCGCCGGCGCCCACGAACAGGCCCCCGTAGTGCTGCAGGTGCCGCGCGTCGTCGTCGGGATCGGCCGTCAGCACCTCCAGGTGCTCGGGTGCGAGCCGGTCGCACACCGCGCGCGCAGCGGGCAGGTCGTCGCACACGACGCAGAAGCCCTCGGCGACGGCCAGCCGGGCGGTGTCGGCGGTGGGCAGCGTCGCCAGCTGCGCGCCGAGGGCCCGGTCGACGGCGTCGGCGAGGTCGGGTGAGGTGGTGACGAGGATTGGGCGCGCGTCGGGGTCGTGCTCCGCCTGCGCGAGCAGGTCGGCGGCGACCACGTCGGGGTCGGCTCCGCCGTCGGCCAGGACGACGAGCTCGGACGGGCCCGCGAGCATGTCGATGCCCACCCGCCCGGTGACGAGCTGCTTGGCGGCGGTGACCCAGCGGTTGCCGGGGCCGACGATCACGTCGACGGCGGGCACCGGACCCGCGCCGTGTGCGAAGGCGGCGATGCCGTGGGCGCCGCCGACGGTGACGAGCCCGTCCGCCCCGGCGACGGCCGCTGCGGCGAGGGTGACGGGCGTGGGGCGCGGGGACATCACCCACACCTCCGGCACGCCGGCCGCACGCGCCGTGACCGCGGTCATCAGCACGCTCGACGGCAGCGGGTAGCGACCCCCGGGGGCGTAGCACCCCGCGCGCTGCACGGGCGCCACCGTGTGGCCGGCGCGCCCGCCGGGCACGGCGGTGTCCAGCGGCGCCAGGCACGCGCGCTGGGCGAGGGCGAAGGCACGGATGCGCTCGGCCGTCCGCTCCAGGAGCGCCACCTGGGCGTCGGGGAGGGCGTCGCGCGCGGCCTGGAGCGCGTCGGGACCCAGCACCAACGGCGCGCCGGGCGCGAGGTCGCCGAGGCGGGTGGCGTGGGCGCGCAAGGCGGCCTCCCCGCCCGCCGCGACATCGCGCACGATGGCGGCGGCCGCCGTCAGCGTCTCCGGATCGACCGGGTCACGGCGCGCGTCCGGCAGCGCCTCGGCCCGCAGGCGGCGCAACATCAGCGTCCCTCCGACGGCGGCGCGGTCTTGGCGTCGCCGGCCCGTCGGGTCACCCGCGTGGCGCGGGCCTGGAGGTGGGCCTCCACGTCGGCGAGCGACACCCCGGCGGCCGCCATGCGCACGAGGGTGAAGTACAGCACGTCGGCCGCCTCCCAGGTGACCTCCTCGGCCGTCTCGGCGGCGACGAGCTCGTCGACCTCCTCGCGCAGCTTGGCGGCGAGCAGAGCAGGGTCGTCGAACAGCCGGCGCGTGTACGAGCCCACCGGCGCTTGGACCCGCCGATGCGTGATGGTGCGCGCCAGGGCGGGCAGGCCCGCGTCGGCGCCCCAGCACGACCAGGTGTCGAGGTGGCAGAAGCCGGGGTCGGCCTGGGTGACGACGGCGCGGAGCGCGTCGCGATCGCAGTCGACCTCCAGCCGCAGCAGGCGCTGCACGGCTCCGGACGTCTCGCCCTTGCGCCACAGACCCCCGCGGCTCCGTGACCAGTACACGCCGCGGCCCTCGTCGACGGCGGCGCGGACGCTCTCGGCGTTGCTGTAGACCAGGCCGAGCGCGTGGCCGTGGACGTCGACGACCACCGTGGGCCAGAGGCCGTCCGGGCGGTCGCTGCGGAGCACGGCGCTGAAGGCGTCGGCGACGTGCAGGCGTCCGGTGTACAGCGCCATGCCCACCTGGGCGTCGGCGCCGAGGCGGTCGAGGGCGGCCACCTCCTCGGCCGTGGTCACGCCGCCCGCGAAGGTGATCCGCGCATCGCCGGCCGCGGCGACGAGCGGGGCCACGCGCGCCATGTCGGTGCCGCCGAGCCGACCCTCGCGCTCGACGAACGTGATCAGGAAGCCGCCGACATGCGGGCGCAGGGCCGCCATGCGCTCCTCGATCGACGCCCCCGTGCGCGTGCGCCACCCGTCGACCACGACCTCGCCGTCGACCGCGTCCAGCGCCGCGATCACGCGCTCACGGGGCAGGCGGGCGAGGAGCTCGGGGGTGGCCGCCGTGCCGAGGATGATGCGGTGGGCGCCGGCGTCGAGCCAGCGCCGCGCCGTGGCCTCGTCGCGGATGCCACCGCCCACCCGGCAGGGGAACTGCGCGCACAGATCCTCGATGAGCGCGCGGTGGTCGCCCTGGCCCATGGCGGCGTCGAGATCGATGACCGCGACCTCGCCGACCCGCGCGAACCGCTCGGCCAGGGGCAGGGGATGGCCCGCATCGAGCGCCTTGTCGCGGCCGCCCACGAGCTGGACCGCCTGGCCTCCCTGCAGGTCGATGGACGGCACGATCATCGGCGGACCTCGATGCCGGCCGCGGCGAGCACGGCCTTGAGTGCGGACGGCGTCGTCTCGCCGTCGTGGAAGATGGACGCGGCGAGCACGGCGTCGGCGCCGGCATGGAGCGCGTCGACGAGGTGGGCGGCGTGGGCGGCGCCACCCGAGGCGATGACCGGCACGGGGACCGCTTCGCTGACCGCCGTGAGGAGCTCGGTGTCGTAGCCGGCGCGCGTGCCGTCCTGGTCCCAGGAGGTGAGCAGGATCTCGCCCGCGCCCCGCGCGACGGCCTCCCGCGCCCACGCGATCGCGTCCATGCCGGTGCGGCGCGTGCCGGCGTGGGTGACGACCTCCCATGCGGCGACACCGGGCGCGCGTCGCGCGGCGTCGATGGCGATCACCGTGCACTGGGCGCCGAAGCGCTCGGACAGGCGGGTGAGCAGGGAGGGGTCGTCCACAGCGGCCGTGTTCACGCTGACCTTGTCGGCGCCGGCCTCGAGCAGGCGCGCCGCGTCGTCGACGGCGCGGATGCCACCGCCGACGGTGAGCGGGATCCCGAGCACGGCGCGCACGGCCGCGACGGTGTGGGCGGCGTTGGCGCGGCCCTCAGCGGTGGCGGACACGTCGAGGATCACGAGCTCGTCGGCGCCGGTCGCCTCGTAGTGGGCCGCCTGATCGGCCGGGTCGCCGGCGTCGCGCAGGTTCTGGAAGCGCACGCCCTTGACCACGCGACCGTCGCGGACGTCGAGGCACGGGATGATCCGTCGGGTCAGCACGCGGACACCTCCAGCCAGCGGCGGAGCAGGGCCTGCCCCCAGTCCCCCGACAGCTCGGGATGGAACTGACAGGCCAGCACCGGTCCCCGCTCCACGGCGGCGACGAACGGCCCGCCGTGGTCGCCCATCGCGCCCGCCCAGCCCTCGGGCAGGGCGTCGAGCTTGAAGGCGTTGGCGAAGTAGGCGTAGCCGGGCTGGACGAGCGCGCTGTCGGCCGTCGGCGCGACGCGGTTCCAGCCGAACTGGGGGATGCGGACGTCGCCGCGGAACCGCGTCACGGTGGCGTCGAACACGCCGAGTCCGTCGACCCCGGCCGACTCCTCGCTGGCGCGCGCCAGCATCTGCAGGCCGAGACAGATCGCCATCACCGGGCGGTGGGCGGCGATGCGGTCCACCAGCACCCGGTCGATGGCCGCGCTGCGGAGCCCAGCCATCCCGGCGCCGAAGGCACCCACGCCCGGCAGGAACGCGGCGGGTGCGGCGGCGACGGCGGCGGGGTCGTCGGTGAGCTCGGGGGTGGCGCCCGCGCGGCGCAGCCCCGCCATCACCGAGGCCAGGTTGGCCACGCCGGTGCGGATCACCGCCACCTTCACGCGAGCACCCCCTTGGTGCTCGGGACGTCGTCGTGGTCGTCGCGCGTGAGCGCCTGGCGCAGGGCCAGCGCGGTGGCCTTGAACGCGGCCTCGGCCTTGTGGTGGTCGTTGCGGCCGCGGATCAGGTCGACGTGCAGCGTCATCCGCGCCGCGATCGCGAGCGACTGGAGGAAGTGGGTGAGGTTCTCGGTGGCCACGTCGCCCAGCTGCTCGCGCGCGAAGCCGAGCTCGACCTCGCACCACGGACGGCCCGACAGATCGATCACCGCGCGGCACAGCGCCTCGTCGAGCGGTGCGTAGGCGTGACCGAACCGACGGACGCCCCGCCGGTCGCCCGCGGCCAGCCGCAGCGCCTCGCCTAGCGCCAGGGCCGTGTCCTCGGCGGTGTGGTGATCGTCGATGTGGGTGTCGCCCTCGCAGCGCAGGGTCAGGTCGATGCGGGCGTGGCGGGCGAGCGCCGTGATCATGTGATCGAGGAAGCCCAGCCCCGTGGCGACCTCGGCGTCGCCGTCGCCGTCCAGGTCGACGGTGACCTCGATGAACGTCTCGCGGGTGCGGCGCTCGACTGTGGCGGTGCGATCGCTCATGGCAGCAGCTCCAGCAGGGCGGTGACGTCGGGCAGCACGCGGGCGGCGCCGGCGGCGGTCAGGACGGGGGCGGACACGGTGGGATCCTCGCCCGGGGGCACGACGCCGAGCGGCACCACGCCCGCGGCCCGCGCGGCGCGCTGATCGTCGGGGGTGTCGCCGACCATCCAGGCCCGCGTCACGCCCAGCCGCGTCAGCGCCAGCTGGACCGGCGCCGGATCCGGCTTGGCGGGCGCGTCCTCCATCGCCACCACGGTCGTGACGAGGTGGCCGAGCCCGTGCTGGTCGAGGAAGGCGTGCGCGTCGGCGCGCGGTCGGCCGGTGACCACCGCGATCGGGTAGCGGGCGGCGAGCGCGGCGAAGCGCTCGACGTCGAGCAGCAGGCGCTCGGTCGCCTTGAGGCCCGGGGACGCGGCGGTGCCCTGGTAGCGGGCCTCGAACTGGGCGGTGACCTGGTCGAGCGGCACGTCGACCCCCTGATCGGCCATCAGGCGACGCGTGAGGATCCAGTCGTTGTTGGCGTTTCCAACGGCCTTCGCGGCGCGGATCATCTCGCCGGTGACCGTGACGCCGAAGTGGGCGGCGGTCTGCACGATCGCGGCCCGGTACGATCCGGACACGTCGGCGAGCACCCCGTCCATGTCGAGCAGGACCGCTTCGGGGGCGAGCACGGTCCGCAGGCTCGCCGTGAGGCGGGCGAGCACCGCGGCGTCGCCGGGCACGTTGATCCGGACGGCGTCGCCCAGGTGGTCGTGGCCCGGCCAGGTGCGCACGCCGATCCCCAGGCCCGCGAGGCCGTCGCGGATCCAGGCCGCGTGGGGGGTGCGGCAGAACACGAAGTTGGCCTGCGAGCGGAGCGCGTCGGCGCCGAGCCCGGCCAGCAACGCCGTGAGCCCGTCGCGCTGGGCCTTGACCCGGTCGAGGAACGCGTCGACCTCGACACCGTCGTCCAGGCGACTGCAGGCCAGGTGCACCGACGGTCCCGACACCGTGTACGGGTTGCCGGCGGCGCGCAGCCAGCCGACGAGCGTGGCGGGCCCGAAGGCGTAGCCCACGCGCAGCCCCGCGAGTCCCCACGCCTTGGACAGGGTGCGGAAGCCGATCGCGTTGGGGAGCGACAGCACCACGTCGGTCAGATCCTCGTCGGCGAACTCCACGTAGGCCAGGTCGACGAGCAGCACGGCGTCGGGCGCACCGGCGGCGAGGCGGCGCAGCGACGCCGCGTCGATCACCGCACCCGTGGGGTTGTTCGGGCTGACGACGGCGATCGCGGTGGTGGTGGCGTCCACCGCAGCGAGCACGGCGTCGACCGGGTAGGGTCCCCGCGGCCACGGGATCGTGCGCTGGGTAGCGCCGGTCCAGGTGGCGTACCGGCCGATCATCTCGAACGTCGGCTCGGGCAGCACGATCGACCGACCCGGGGCGAGCAGGGCCCGGCAGGCGCGGTCCAGCGCGTCGTCACCGCCGCTGGTGACGAGCAGGCGGTCGGTGCCGATGCCGAGGCGCTCCGCCAGGCGGGCCGCGAGCGGCGCGGTGTCGGGGTACTGGCGCACGAGGCGCTCGGGATCGGCGTCGGCGAGGCGTCCGAACAGGTCGGCGGGCGGCTGCAGACCGCCGATGCCGTCGAGGTACAGATCGAGCGGCGCGCCGTGGCGGGGCACCCGGTAGGGCTGGATGCCGGCGATCGCCGGGCTGGGCGGAGGCAGCGGCATCAGGGCACGATCTGCGACAGGGTCGACACCACGATGTCGGTGCCGCCGTGCGCCTTGAGAACGGGGATGAGCTCGGCGAGTTGATCGCGGGGCACCGCCGACTTCACCGCGTAGCCGGCGTCGTGCGACAGCGACGACACCGTCGGCTCGCGCATGCACGGGATCACGGCGAGGATGCGCTCGAGGTCGTCGCGCCCGCAGTTGACCTCGACCATGACCCGGCTCCTGGCCTCCAGCACCGCGCGCAGCAGCAGGGCGAGGTGCTCGATGCGGGCGCGGCGGGCGGGGTCGTCCATCGCCCCCGGGTGGGCGTACAGGCGGGTGGACGAGCGCAGCAGCGTGTCGAAGATGCGCAGGCCGTTGGCGGCCAACGTGGAGCCGGTGGCCGTGTTGTCGACGATGCAGTCGGCATCCTCGGGCGGGAACACCTCGGTGGCGCCGTAGGAGCGCACGAACGTGGCCGGTATGCCCAGGCGGGCGATCCAGTCGGTGGTCAGGCGCTCGTACTCGCTGGCGATGACCCACGACGTGCCCCCCGACGCCACGCTGGCCGACGGGTCGTCCGGGAGGCGGTCGTCGTGCAGGAGGCCGACGGGCGCGGCGGCGACGATGCGGACGGGGTCGAGGCCGAGGTCGAGCACCTCCACCAGGTCGGCCTGCTTCTCCACCACCCAGTCGTGGCCGGCGAAGCCCACGTCGCGGCTGCCGCGGTGCAGCATCTCCACGATGTTCTGCGGCTTGAGGATCTTGGTCTCGAAGCCGGCGAGCGACACCGTCGGGCGGTAGCCGCGCGACGAGGTGCGGATGCCGACGCCGGCGTCGGCGAGCAGCTGGAGCACGCCGTCGGCCATCCGGCCCTTGGGCAGGGCGAGGCGGACGGGGACGGCGGGGTCGACAGGGGTCATGCGGGCACTCCGGAGGCGTGGGCGCTGCCGGGGGCTCGGGCGACCGCTCCCACCGGCCAGGGCGGGCCGGTGGTTCACTGCTGACGCTACGCCAGCACCGCCACCGCCCGCAGATGCGGGGGATGCCCGGGATGGGCCGGCAGGGGGTGGGGGCAGGTCGTCATGCGGCGCTGAGTGCCACGAGACGACGCCAGGGTCAAGCGCCCAGCCCGAACAGGCTGAACACGAACGTGGCGCCGGCGGCGGCGGACAGCGGCACGGACAGGTTGTCGTCGACGCGACGCGACACCAGCTCGGCCACGGCGCCGCAGGCGGAGGCGACGAGGGCCGCGAGCACGGCGGGGAGCACGGGCAGGGCGGGCCGCGCGGCCACGAGCACGACCGACGACGTGAGCGTGGCGGTGACCAGGAACGCGAGGCTGCCTTCGAGGGAGCGGCCGTTCACCAGCTGCGTGCGACCGTACCGACGCCCGATGATCGCAGCGGCGGGGTCACCGAAGCCGAGCACGGTGACCGCGACCAGTCCGGCGGTGAGCACGTCGAGCCAGGCGAGGACGAACAGGGCGGTGGTGTACCAGGTGGCCGAGTTGACCCGGTGCCACTCGTGGGGGTGGGCGACCTTGCCGAGCACCACCATGATCGCGTCGTTGACCGCGGGGAACCGACGGCGCGAGATCTCCATCGTCCAGCCGGCCAGCAGGAAGCCGCCGATGACCGGCAGGACGATCGATCGCACCGGCCACAGCCAGAGCACCGCGATCGCGACCCCCGCCCAGGCCACGTGGAACACGTTGCGGGCGTAGTTGGTGGGGCGCAGGCTCGGCACGTGGACGTCCCACGCCTCCAGCGAGCGCGACAGGTCGGTGTAGGCGGCGAGCAGCTGGGTGCGGAACGCCTTCCAGGCGCGACGGGCCTGGCGCGGCGTGAGGCCCGCGGCCGGCAGGCTCTCGGTGAGGATCGCGTGGGCCCGGGTGAGCGCGTCTGAGAGCGCGGCGAAGGACGGGTGGCCGTCGAGGGCGCCCAGCAGGCGCTCCATCCCGGCGCGGACCGTGGTCAGCGCCTCACGGAGGCTGCCTTCGAGCTCCGGGCGCCAGCGCGCCGGGTCCAGCTCCTTGAGCAGGCCGTGCAGCTGCAGGGCGAGGTCGCGGCCGTCGTGGGCGAGATCGTGGGAGGGGCCGGGCAGGGCGTGCGCGGTCATGGGCGTCCCGAGGCGAGGTCGGCGGCAGGTAACCGCGAGGCCCCGGGTCGGCAGCGTCCGCATGTCGAGGGGGTGTCGAGGGCGTGTCGGACGGCGCGACGGAACGGGGGAGGCGGGCGGGTCCGAAGCGCCCGACCTCCGGCCGGGGGGCCGCCCCTCCGACGTACACGCGGTCTCGTCCGTCGCCGGCCATGCACCTCCGGATCCGCGCTGCGTGACGCGCGGTGACGAAGCGCTGGAAGCGGCGCGGACCCCTTGCTAGGATGCGACCACTTCGCGGAGAGGGCTGGGGGATGGGCGAGGCGCGACGTGGGGTCTTGCGCAACCGGGCGGACGTGCGCACGCTCGGGTTTGCCGCGTGTTTCTTCGCGCTCGTGGTCGTCCAGCTGGTGTGGCGGCCGCCGCTGCTCGGGTGGGGCGCGCCGCTGTGGTGCGCCACCTGCCTGTTCGCGTTCATCGGCGCGGTCAGCACCCACAACGTGATCCACTCGCCGATGTTCACGCGCCCGTGGATGAACGACGCGTGGCGCGTGGTGCAGACGCTCTGGTACGGCCAGCCGGTCTCGCTGTTCGTCCCGGTCCACAACCACAGCCACCACAAGCACGCCCAGACCCGCAAGGACCTCACGCGCACCACCAAGGTCCGTCACCGCTGGCAGCTGGTCAACCTGCTCACGGGCATCCAGTGGCAGAAGGCGGCCGCCCGCGACAGCAAGGCCTACTTCACCGAGCAGGCCCGGCGGGGGCGCAAGGTCGCGCGACTGTTCCGCGTCGAGTCGGTCGTGCTCGTCGTCGCCTACCTCGCGCTCCTGGCGATCGACTGGAAGGGCGCGCTGGTCTACGTGATCGTGCCCCACCAGTTCGGCGCCACCTGCATCCGCGGCATCAACTTCCTGCAGCACGACGGGTGCGCCTACGATCTCGACGGCTACGACCACAGCCGCAACTTCGTCGGCAGCTGGTTCAACTGGCTGTTCCTGAACAACGGCTACCACACCATCCACCACATGCGGCCCGGCCTGCACTGGTCGGTGCTCGCCGACAAGCACGCCGAGCTGGTGGCCCCCCACATCCACCCCGCGCTCGACGTGCCGGACTTCGGCGCCTGGATGTGGACGCACATCGTGTGGCCTGGCGAGCGCCGACGCTTCGACGGCGCCCCGTGGGAGGACATGCCCGGCGGTGACGGCCCCGACGAGCCGTGGTCGTTCGAGCTCGAGGAGCTCTACACCCGCCAGTTCGGGCCTCGCGAGGAGCGGCGTCGCAAGGCGTCCTGACGCCCGCCGGCAGGCGCGCTCGCCCCCGTCCTGTGCACGGTGCGTGGCGGCTGCTGCCACAGAACGCGGCACCGGCACGTCACGTGTCGTCAACGCGGTGTTGCGGGTGGTCGACGACGGCGGCGCGGCGGCTAGATGGGGGCACCCTACCGAACGGTAGGTAGGCGCGGGGCGACGGCCCCGACGCCCGGAGTGTGCCCGTGAACGAGACCGATGTCCGATCCCGCATCCTCGCGGTGGCCACGCGCCTGTTCGGGCAGCAGGGCTACGGGGCGACGTCCGTGCGCGAGGTGGTCGACGGCGCCGGCGTCACCAAGCCCACGCTCTACTACTGGTTCGCGAACAAGGAGGCGCTGTTCGTCGAGGCCGTGCGCGCCCAGGTCGAGGTGTTGCGCGGCATCGTCGCCGACACCCTGTGCTGCGAGCAGGTGGGCCTGGAGCAGCGTCTGTCCGACTTCCTCGAGCGCTACATCCGCTCCGCGCGCAACGACGTCGACGGCGTGCGCCTGATGCTCACGGCCCACCACCCGTCCGGTGACGGCCAGCCCGACATCGACATCCTCACCGTCCAGCGCGACCAGCTGAGCGCCGTGGTCGACGTCATCGAGCGCGCGCGCCGCAGCGGCGAGGTCCGCAGCGACGTCGACAGCAACGTGGCCGCGCTGTCGCTGGTGGGCGCGGCCAACCTCCACATCGTCGCGGCGCTCCACGGGGTGCCGCTGCCCGAAGACATCCATGTGCGCATCGTGCGCACGTTCCTGCATGGGGTCCTGTCATGAGTCCCAAGACCGGGGTCACCGTCCTCGCCGCGCTCGCGCTCGCCGGCTGCCAGTCCGGGCCCACGCCCGAACAGCTCGCCCAGGTGGCTGCGATGGTGCCCGACGTCGACGCCACGCGGGTCGAGGTCGCCACGGTGCGCCCGTCCACCGCCTCGCTCACCCTGAACCTGCCCGGGGAGATCGAGGGCTGGAACGACAGCCTGCTGGCCGCCGGCAACGGGGGCATCGTCGACGAGGTCCGCGTGTCCGAGGGCGACGACGTGGCCAAGGGCGACGTGCTCGTCGTCATCGACGGCGACCTGTACCGGGCCCAGCTCGCCCAGGCCGAGGCCCAGCTGTCGCAGGCCCGCGCCGACCTCGACCGGGCCAAGGCGCTCGGCGAGTACGCCGTCGACGCCGAGGTCTCCCGGCTCACCACCCAGGTCGCGGTCGCCGAGACCAGCGTGCGCATGGCCCGCATCCAGGTCGATCGCGCCGTGCTCCGTGCGCCGTTCGCGGGCACGGTGGGCACCATCGGCGTCGACGTGGGCGAGATGGCCGGCATGGGCTCGCCCGCGGTGCGCCTCGTCCAGCTCGACCCCATCAAGGTGACGCTGTCGGTGTCCGACCGTGACGTCGTCGCGTTGCGCACCGACATGGCCGCGCGGGTGTCCACCCATGCCGTCTCCGGCATCCGGCAGGGCACGATCTCGCACATCTCCCCGGTGGCCGACCTCCAGACCCGCTCGTTCGTGGTCGAGGTGCGCGTGCCCAACCCCGACCACGACCTGCTGCCGGGCATGATCGCCCAGGTCGAGGTCGACCGCACCGTCGGTCAGGACGCCGTGGTGCTCCCGCAGGACTGGATCGTCACCAAGCTCGACGGCTACGGCGTGTTCGTCGCCGAAGACGGCGTCGCCCACTGGCGCGAGGTCACGCTCGGCGACGTCGTGCGCGGCCAGATCGTCGTGACGTCGGGGGTGTCGCCCGGCGACCGCGTCGTGATGGTCGGTCAGCACGACCTCGTCGACGGCGACCCGCTGATCATCGCCCGCGACGGCTTCTGCTGCGAGGACGGCCGCGCCGTCTACTCCACGAGCACGGCCGAGCTGCGGTCGGAGACGCCATGATCCGGTTCGTGGTCCACCACGCGACGACGGTCCTGCTGTCGGTCGCGGCCATCTTCTGGTTCGGGTTCCTGGCGTACAGCTCGCTGCCCCGCGAGTCCGCGCCGGACATCGAGATCCCGTTCGTCATCGTGTCCACGCCCTACATCGGGGTGTCGCCGGCCGACGTCGAGAGCCTCGTCACCATCCCCATGGAGCGTGAGCTCGCCTCGCTCACCGACGTCAAGCGGATGACCAGCTCGTCCGCCGAGGGCGTCAGCATCGTCGCGATCGAGTTCGAGCCCGAGGCCGACCTCGACAGCAGCCTGCAGAAGGTGCGCGACCGCGTCAGCCGCGCGCGCCCCAACCTGCCCGACGACGTCGAGGAGCCCTCGGTCAACGAGGTCAGCTTCTCCGACATCCCGATCATGCTGATCACGCTCGCGGGCGACGTCGACGAGCAGCTGCTCAAGAAGCTCGCCGAGGACCTGCAGGACGAGGTGACCCGCGTGGCCGGCGTGCTCGACGCCGACGTCACGGGCGGGCGCGAGCGCGAGATCCGCGTCGACGTGCTGCCCCACCGCCTCGCCCACTACGGCCTGTCGCTCAACGACGTCGTCAGCGCCGTCAACGGCGAGAACGTCAACATCCCCGGCGGCGACGTCACCACCGGGCGCGCCACCTTCCTGTTGCGCACCCCCGGCGAGTTCACCGATCCCCACCAGATCGAGGGGGTGGCGATCAAGCGCGTCGGCGACCGACCGGTCTTCGTCAGCGACATCGCCCGCGTCACCGACGGCTTCGAGGACCGCACCACCTACAGCCGCATGGACGGCAAGCCCTCGGTGACGGTGTCGGTCAAGAAGCGGGCGGGCTCGAACATGCTCGAGATCGCCGACGCCGTGCGCGCCGTCGTCGCCGAGCAGTCCGCCACCTGGCCGCCGGGCGTCACCTACGCCGTGCTCGGAGACCAGTCCGAGAACGTCGACGCGATGGTCAACGACCTGCAGAACAACATCATCACGGCGCTGCTGCTGGTGGTGGGCGTGCTGATGGTGTTCATGGGCGTGCGCAACAGCATGCTCGTGGCGTTCGCCATCCCGATGTCGATGATGGCGAGCTTCCTGGCCATCCAGGGCCTCGGCTACACGCTCAACATGGTGGTGCTCTTCGCGCTGATCCTCGCGCTGGGCATGCTCGTCGACAACGGCATCGTCGTGGTCGAGAACATCTACCGCCACCTCGAGATGGGCAAGTCGCGCATCGACGCCGCGATCGACGGCACCAACGAGGTCGCGATCGCCGTCACCGCGTCCACCGCCACCACCGTCGCGGCGTTCTTCCCGATGGTGTTCTGGACCGGCATCATGGGCGGCTTCATGGGGTACCTCCCCAAGACCGTCATCATCGTGCTCACGGCCTCCCTGCTCGTCGCCCTGTTCGCGCTGCCCGTCGTGGCCGCCCAGACGATGGTCGCCACGGTCAAGACCGACGCCGACGACGACGACAAGCCGATCGACACCGAGGCGCTCAGCGGCACGATGCGCGGGTACGTGAGCGTGCTCGACCTCGCGATCCGCCACCGCTACCTGTCGCTGGTCGGCGGCCTGGTCACGCTGATCGGCTCGTTCGTCGCCTACGGGTTCCTCAACCACGGCATCGAGTTCTTCCCGGCCACCCAGCCCGACCGTGCCACGGTCGCGGTGCGGCTGCCGGAGGGTGCCGACCTCGAGGCCACCGACACGGTCGTGCGCGCCATCGAGCGCATCCTCGACGACGTGCCCAACATCGACACCTACGTGGCCGAGGTCGGCGTCTCGGGGTCGGGTCGACCCATCGACGGGTCGACGAACGCGGCCAACCAGGCGCGCATCACGGTCGACTTCCTCCCCGCGCCCGACAAGGCCGAGGACGACGAGACGCCGCGCGTCGAGCCCACCACGCTCACGATGATGCGGATCCGCGGCGCCGTGTCGCTGATCCCGGGCGCCGAGATCACCGTCGACCAGCAGGAGATGGGGCCGCCGGTCGGCGATCCGATCTCGGTCGAGGTGGCGGGCAAGGACTTCCACGAGGTGGGCGCTGCGGCCCAGGCGCTGATGCGGGAGCTGTCGCACATCAAGGGCACGGCCGACCTGAAGACCGACTACCGCGTGGGGCGGCCCGAGCTGCGCCTGCGGGTCGACCGCGGCGCCGCCAAGCGCGTCGGCGTGTCCACCCAGGCGATCGGCGGCGCCATCCGCACCGCGATCGCCGGCACGGAGGCGAGCGCGCTGCGCGACGGCGAGGACGAGTACGACATCATCGTCGGGCTCGCGCCGGAGTACCGCGACGACCTCCAGAAGATCCTCGACCTGCGCCTGCCCGGCCGCGAGGACACGAGCCCGTCGACGTTCCCGGTGCCCCTGTCGGCGGTGGCCTCCTACGAGGTGGCCGGCGGTGCGGGCACGATCAAGCACGTCGACCAGGATCTCGTCGTCACCATCACCGGCGACGTGGTCGACAAGGACCAGGAGGCGATGGTGCGCCAGGAGGTCGCCGACTTCCTGGAGACGTGGACGCCGCCGCACGGCATCACCGCGAGCATCGGCGGCGCTGCCGACGAGCAGGCTGCGGCCGCGGCGTTCCTCGGCTGGGCCTTCATGCTCGCCGTGGCGCTGATCCTCATCGTGCTCGTCGCCCAGTTCGACAGCCTCACGATGCCGGCGATCATCCTGTTCACCGTCGTGCTGTCGCTGGTGGGCGTGCTCTGGGGCCTGATCCTGACGGGCACCGCCTTCGGCATCATCATGACCGGCATCGGCGTCATCAGCCTCGCCGGCGTCGTCGTCAACAACGCGATCGTGCTGCTGGACTACGTCGAGCAGCTCCGTGCCCGCGGCATGAACACGCGGGACGCCCTCATCCGGGCCGGCGTCACGCGCTTCCGTCCCGTGATGCTCACGGCCACCACCACGGCGCTCGGCCTCATCCCGATGGCGGTCGGCACCAGCATCGACTTCCTCAAGCTGCGGCTGGTGCTCGGCGCGAGCTCGGCGCAGTTCTGGGGGTCGATGGCGGTCGCCGTGATCTTCGGGCTCACCTTCGCCACCGTGCTCACGCTGGTCATGGTGCCCACCTTCTACGCGATCCTCGAGGACGGCCGACGGCAGTGGCGTCGGATGCGCGGCGTGGAGGCCACGGCCGTGGTCGCCAAGGTGCTGGTCCTCGGGCTCGGGCTCGCGGTGCTGGCGCCGCGTCCCGCCCAGGCCGTCACCCTCGAGCAGGCCCAGCAGGCCGCCGAGCGCGACAACGTCCAGGTCCAGCTCGCCGCCGAGCAGACGCTGCAGGCCGCCACGTGGCGCTGGCAGGCGCTGTCGGCGGTGATGCCCCGGCTGACGGCGGGGGCCACCTACACGATCAACCAGTCCGAGCAGTCGTTCGATCCGTCGTCGAGCTTCGCCGACGCCTTCGACAACCTCGACGAGCCGATCCGCTCGCTCATCGGCGACGCGTTCGACGGCCTCTCCGGCGAGCCGATCGTCGTCCAGCCCAAGGACGCCTGGACGGCCAACTTCAGCATCTACCAGCCGCTGCTGTCCGGGCAGGCCTTCCCGGCCTACCGCGCCGCGGTCAAGCAGTACGAGGCCGCCGTCCACGACGAGCAGCGCGCCCGGCGGCGCGTGCGCGGCGGGGTGGCGCAGGCCTACTACTCGCTGGTCAACGCCCGGCAGATGCTCGCCGTCGCCGACGACAACCGCGCGCTGGCCGAGCGGCAGCTCGCGCTCGCCCGCAAGCAGGTCGAGGTGGGCTACGCCGACAAGCTGGCCGACCTCCAGGCCCAGCTCGGCGTGGCACAGGCCGAACGCGACGTGATCAACGCCCGCCAGGGCATCGTGCAGGCCGAGCAGGCGTTCTCCCGGCTCACCGGCCTGCCTGCCGACGTCACGCTCGACACGCCGCCGCCGGTGGTGATCCCCGACGCGCTGGCCACGGCGATGTCGTCGGCGCGCGAGCACCGCGACGACATCGCGGCGGCCGAGCTCCGGGTCAAGGCGGCCAGCCACGAGCGCACGGCGCGCGACCTGGAGTGGATGCCGTCCGTCGACTTCACCTTCACCGAGATCTACAACCAGGTCCCGGGCTTCGTGCCCGAGAACTGGCAGTGGCGCATCGGCTTCAACTTCAACTGGACGCTGTGGGACGGTGGCCTGCGTATCGCCCGGTCTCGCGAGCTCAAGAGCCGCGTGCGTGCTGCCCAGCTGATGGTCCAGGACGCCGAGGACCAGGCCGAGGAGGACGTCCGGCTGGCGTGGGAGCGCGTGCTCGCTGCCGAGGAGTCGCTGCGGGCGGTGCGGGCCCAGGCCAGCCTCGCCGACGAAGCGGTCAAGGCGGCCGAGGCGCGGTTCGGTGCCGGGCGCATCCAGTTCCTCGACGTGGAGCAGGCACGGGTCCAGCTGCAGGTGGCCCGGGTGCAGGAGCTCGTCGAGCAGAACCGCCGGGATCTCGCCGCCATCGACGTGCTCGTCGCGATGGACGTGTACTGACCGCGTGCGCCGGATCTCCGCGCGCCAACGCCCTCGAGCGGGGTGTAGGCTGACCGCGGAGGTGATGCATGCGTGGATGGCTGGTGGCCGCCGTGCTCGGGCTCGGCGGGTGCAGCGTGTCCTGGGACCTCAACCGTCCCAGTGACGTGACCGAGGACGTCCTGCAGTTCCTGTTCCTGCGCTACGACGCAGGGGAGCCCGACGAGGTGCGCGGACCCCACGCCGTCGGGTCGACCATCGACGTCGAGGCCCGGCGCCAGGGGCCGGGCACGCTGGTCGGCTGGAGCTTCGAGGCGTTCCCGGCCGAGGTCGTCTCCCTGGTCGACGTGCTCGAGGACGACGACGATCCCGATCGGGTCGTGCTCCGCGTGCGGTTCGAGGGGGAGGGCGAGGGGACCCTGCAGGCGATCAACAAGCTCGGTGGCGTCGGCGGACGCATCGGCGTCGTCGCGCGCACCGTGGCCACCGCGGAGCTGTCGGCCTACGACGACCTCGTCACCCGCCGCGACGAGGTGGTGGGCGCCGATCAGACGCTGGCGATCGCCGAGACCGGCGCGGTGTCGCTCACGACGGCGTGGCTCGACGCCGACGACACCCTGCTCACCGGTTCGGGCATCGTCGGCACGGCGCTGGCCGAGGGCGGCGACACGCTGGTGTCCGTCGACGAGGACTACCTGGTGGTCCGCAACCTCGACACGTTCACGATGCGCGGGCTCGCCGCCGGCACCACGGCGCTGACCGTGTCGGCCGCGGGCACCGACATCGCCACGTGGTCGCTCGACGTCGTGCCGCTCGCCGACCTCGACAGCGTGTCGATCGACGTCGTCTCGCTGGGCAAGGACGATCCCGACGAAGGGGACCTCATCGGCTACGTCCGCTCCCTCGTGAGCGTGGACGGCCGTCGGGTCCTGGGCACGCCGCTGGCGTGGAGCCGGGAGGGCGAGGCGCTCGGGTCGGGCACCTACGCGCGCGTGCGGGAGTCCCCGGGCGAGCAGGCCGAGATCACCGCCTGCGTGCCCGACACCCAGGTGTGCGCCTCGCGCATGGTCAACGGTCACGTCGAGGACATCGGGTCGGCTGTCGCGCCGCCGTGTTCGTGTGGCCACGTCGGCAGCGGCAGCGCCAGCGGCGTGCTGGTGGGCCTCCTCGCCCTGTGGCGTCGCCGTCGTTCGACAATCTCTGCGTGATCCACCGGCGGTCTGCGCATGCAGGAGTGGACGGGCCTCCCCCCTCGGGACGCCCGACGGAGGATCAGATGCGACAGGGATCGTGGTGGGTGCTGGCGGCGGGGCTCGTGGGCGTGGCGACGGGATGCGGAGCGCCCCCGCCGTGCGACGAGGGCCAGGTGCTGCAGGGCGAGGCCTGCGTGGACTACGTCGCCGGGGAACCCGTGGACGCCGAGGTCCGCACCGTCGATCCCGGCACGCCCTGGCAGTGGCAGATCACGGGCACCGTCGACACGTCGTGGGACGTACCGGTCTACGACGTCGACGTGTTCGACCTGACCGACGCCGTCCGCGACACGCTGCGGGACGACGATCGCATGGTCATCTGCTACTTCTCCGCCGGTTCGTTCGAGCCCTGGCGGGACGACGCCGACCAGTTCCCCGAGGAGGTCATCGGACGACCGCTTGACGGCTGGCCCGACGAGCGCTGGCTCGACACGCGGTCGCCCGTGGTGCGCAGCATCCTCGAAGCGCGCCTGGACGAAGCGGTGGCGTGGGGCTGTGACGGCGTGGAGCCCGACAACGTCACGGCCTACCACAACCGCAGCGGCTTCCCGCTCACCGCCACCGACCAGCTCGACTTCAACCGGTTTCTGGCGAACGCGGCCCACAGCCGCGGCATGGGCGTGGCGCTCAAGAACGACGTCGAGCAGGTCGAGGAGCTCGTCGACTGGTTCGACTACAGCGTCAACGAGGAGTGCGCGGCCTTCGACGAGTGCGACACGCTCCAGCCCTTCCTCGACGCGGGCAAGCCCGTCTTCCACACCGAGTACGTCGACGACTGGCAGGACGCGCCCGACAAGGCCGACGAGGTGTGCGGCGTGCTCCCTGGGCTGTCGACGATCATCAAGGGGTGGGACCTCGGGCCGGAGCGGCTAGGGTGTCCCGGCGAGGGGTGAGCGGATGCGGGTGCGCTGGGGCGTGGTGGCGATCGTGGGCGGGTTCGGACCGGCTGCGTGGGCGGCCCCCGTCCTGGACGTCCCCACGCTGTACGCTGGCGTGGACGCCACGATCGTGGTCGACGGGGCCACGCCGGGTGCGCGTGTCGCGCTCGTCCAGTCCACCGCGGGCCGCGGGAACGGACCGTGCGCCGGCCCCTCCGGCCCGTGCGTCGGCGTGCGCCGCCCGTCGCTGGTGTCGGTGGTGGTGGCCGACGCCGGCGGGGTCGCCCGCCACACGCTGGCGCTCGACCGCGGCGACGTCGGCACGATCTGGTTCCAGGCCGCCGAGGTCGACGGCGTGGCCGTGCTCTCCGACGTGGTCGCGCGCACCCTGGTCCCGTGGGACACCGACAGCGACGGTGACGGCGCCGTCGACGCGGTGGAGATCCGACGCGGCCTCGACCCCTCCCACCCCGACACCGACGGCGATGGTCAGCCCGACGGCGTCGATCCGCTGCCGCTGGTGCCCAACCCGGTGGACGCCTTCGTCGTCGACGACGTGGTCGTCACGTCGCCGGGTGCGGAGGTCCGCGATCCCGAGTTCGACCCGGTGGGGGGGCGGATCGTGTGGCAGGAGCGCGACGGCGCCGCGGTCTACGTGGCCCGGGTGCGCGGATCGGACGGCGCCATCGTGCCCGCCGACGGACGCGGCGCCGTCGTGGCCACCGACGTCGCCCCGATGCAGGTGGCGAAGAACGGCCCCGAGTGGGTGCAGACCGCAGCCGGCGCCCAGGCGCTGTTCCTGCGCTCGGTCCAGGGGCAGTGGGTGATCCACCGCAGCGTCGAGCAGGGTGGGGTGTGGACGACCTCACCGCTGCCCGGCTGGCCCCTGGGCACGCTCGTGTCCGGCTCCGACGACGTCGGCGACCCCTTCCCGCGGATCACGTGGGCCCGGCAGGTGGGGGTGGCGCGGCACCGGGGCCTGCGCGGGCTGGACCAGCAGGCGTCGGAGATCGATCTCGGCGAGCGCTGGACGGTGCTGCGCTGGGTGAAGGGGCAGGCCACCGCGGTGGGGCTGAGGCTCCTGGGCGACGACGTCGAGGTCCACCTCGTCGACGGCGCCACCGGGGCCGACACACGCGTGCCCGTCACCGGTCCGGTGCCGTGGGACGTGTGGGCGGGGCCGTCCGCGGCCTGGGGCGGCGACCTGCTGCTGCTCCTCGCCCGTGGCCCGCGCGCGGCCCCCGACGAGCTCGCCGTCTGGCGCCAGCACGCCGGCGTGTGGACGCTCGACAAGGTGATCCTGCCCCCCGCGGGCCTGCCGTTCGTGGTGTCACCCGAGCCGTTCGAGGTCGACGGTGTCACCTACGCGAGCTTCCTCGCCACCACCGTGCCCCAGGCCGAGGGCAGTGGCCCGGGGGAGGTCTGGGTCGCGGCCCTCGACGTCCCGACGCCGCGGCTGCGGCGCGTGAGCCTGACCACGGAGGCGGTCCGCAAGGATCCTGAGCCCTACACCGCCGGGTCGGCGCCGTGGGTCTACTACACCGCCCTCACGACCCAGGGACCCGAGATCCGGCGCTGCGCGACCGGGCTGTGACCGCGGTTCGTCAGGCGTCGACGGCCAGCAGGTCCAGCGCCGCCGGATGCACGGCGCCGTTGGAGGCCACGAGGGTGGCGCCCTGTCGGAACGCGGCACCGTGCGCGTCGCTCACGCGCCCGCCGGCCGCCTGGACGAGCGCGATGCCGGCCACCACGTCCCACGGCCCGAGCCCCGAGCCGCCGGAGGGTTCGAAGAACAGGTCGAAGCGACCCGCGGCCACGTAGGCCAGGTCGAGCGCGGCGGAGCCGGTGCGCCGCAGGCCACGCGCGGCCTGGAGCACCCGTGCAGCGCGGGCGAACGCGACGGCCCGCGCGGCGGGGTCGGTGGGAAAGCCCGTGCACACGAGCGCCGTGTCGAGCGTCGCCGCCGACGACACACGCAGCGAACGATCCCCCACCCACGCGCCGAGGCCGACGATCGCGGTGAACAGCTCGTCCTTGCAGGGGTCGTAGACCACGCCGAGCACCGGGGTGTCGTCGACCTCCAGCCCGATCGACACGGCGAAGTGGGGCAGGCCGTGCACGAAGTTGGTGGTGCCGTCGAGGGGGTCCACCACCCAGCGCAGCCCACTGCCGTCGCCCGCCGTGGACAGGCCCTCCTCGCCGAGCACGGCGTGGTGGGGGAAGGCCGCCTGGAGCACCTCGACGATGCAGGCCTGGCTGGCCTCGTCGGCCTCGGTGACCAGATCGCGCGCCCCCTTGTCGCGCACGCGGACCCCACGGTCCCTCGCGGCGAGCAGCAGCGCACCCGCGCGACGCGCCGCGTCGACGGCCACCGCGAGGGCGTGGCGCAGCTTGGCGGGCGCGGGCGGGTCGGGCGTCACGGGACGACGAACCCGATCGCGTCCGTGACCGCCGGGTACAGCGCGTCGCCGTCGGCGTAGAGCAGCTCGACCTCCAGCGTGTGGGTGCCCGCCGCGAGGCCCGACACGTCGACGTCGAAGGTGGTGCGGATCTCGTCGGCCACCTGCACGCCGTCGAGGGTGACCTCGATGTAGCCGGAGGGCTCCTCGCCGATCTCGTGGGCGCGGGCAGCGGGGACGAGCCAGTCCAGCGGACCGGCGGCGCGCGCCCGGGCGGGCACGCGGCACGCCGCCGTGGCGGTCGGGGCCTCGAATGGGAAGTCGGTGACGGCGACCTCGACGGTGATCGTATCCCCCGAAGCGGTGGTTCCGTCGACAGGTGACACGATGGACAGCGTGGGGTCGGGCGTGTCGTTGTTGCCGTTGCAGGCCCACAACAGCGCAGCGATCAGCCACCGGGGACGAGGGTGGGACATGGTTGGACTCCGCGGCAGACGGGGTACGTAGCACGCGCCTCGGGGGGGCTGGCGCCCGCGCGGACCCGATCCGAGGGTGGAGGAGCAGATGCACGCACGTTCCTGGTGCCTCGCGACGGTCCTGGCGGCCGGCTGCGGCGGGGGTCTCCCCGACAGCTGGGAGGTCCTGGGCAGCAACCTCGACGAGGCCCTGCTGTCGATCACGGGCACGTCCTCGTCGGACGTGTGGTCGGTGGGCGGCGACGTCGGCAGCGGCCCGGCCGTGCTCCACTACGACGGCACCAGCTGGTCGAAGGTCGACACGGGGGATTCCGGCGACCTGTGGTGGGTGTTCGAGGCCTCCCAGGACGAGCTGTGGTTCGTCGGCGCCGACGGTCGCGCGCTGCACCACACCCCGTCGTCCGACACCACCGACGTGTTCACGCTGAACACCGACACCACCTACTTCGGGATCTGGGGCGCGGCGGCGAACGACGTGTGGACCGTGGGCGGCAACATCGACGTCGCCAGCGCCGGTGCCTCCATGTACCACTGGGACGGCAGCGCCTGGTCCGAGGTGACGCTGCCCGAGGCCGCCGCGAACCTGCGCGCGCTCTACAAGGTGTGGGGCAGCAGCGCGTCCGACGTCTGGGTCGTGGGCACCGACGGTGCGCTGCTGCACTACGACGGCAGCGCGTGGTCCATGGCGACGTCGCCCACCGATCGCACGCTGTTCACGGTCCACGGCACGGCGTCCGACGACGTGTGGGCGGTGGGGGGCTCCGGCTCGGGCGTGCTCCTGCACTACGACGGCAGCGCCTGGACCGACGTCAGCCCCACGGCCGCACCGGCGTTCACGGGCATCTACGCTGCGCCCGACCACGTGTTCGCGGTGGGCGCCACCGGCGGCGTCTGGGCGTCGTCGGGCGGAGACTGGGCGCCCCACCCTGCGGGGCTGGGCACGCCGGAGGATCTGCACGGCGCGTGGGTCGACGAGACGGGCGCGCTCTGGGCCGTCGGCGGCAGCGTCGCGTCTTTCCCGCTCGATCTGGGCGTGATGTTGTATGCTGGCGGTTCGGCCCCGGCGGCGATCACTCCCTGACCCCCCCGAACGGGTCGTTCTCGGTCCAACTCGACAGCTCGCGACATTCTCCGTTGCGTTCCACCTCGTCCGGGCGTACGTTCTCTGCCAGAGAACAGCCCGCGAGGGCATCGGAGGGTCACGTGCGACGTGCGATCTGGTTGGTGCCGCTGCTTGTCGGCGCCTGCACCGAGGGAACGGAGGGCGTCCTCCGCAACTGCGACACGTCCGAGGGCACCATCTGCCCCTACGCTGGCGCGGGCAAGAACGGCTGGAACGGCGACGCCCACGACAAGCTCGACGTGTGGTTCTCCTACCCGATGAGCATCACGTTCTCGCCCTACGGCAAGCCCGTGATCGCCGACTGGAACAACCACAAGCTGCGCCAGATCAACGACGACGGCACGCTCACCACGATCATGGGCACCGACTTCCTGGGCGACGGCGACCCCGACGAGCTCGACCGCACCGAGGCCGGCGCGCCGGGCACCACCGTCAACCTCAACCACCCCACGCAGCAGCAGTACTTCCCCGACGGCACGCTGCTGTCGGCGTCGTGGCACACCCACAAGCTGCGCACGTGGGACCCCACCTCGGGCATCGTCCACGTGTGGGCCGGTGGCGCGCCGGGCTTCGACAAGGTGGGCGAGGAGGAGGATCCCGACGCCTTCCACGACGCCGCGCTGGCCCAGTTCAACCAGCCGAAGGAAGTGCTGATCAAGGACGACGGCAACGTCTTCGTCCTCGACATGCGCAACCAGCGGGTGCGCGAGCTGATGGTCGACGACTGGCAGATCGGCACCATCAGCGGCACCGGCGAGAAGGGCTACTGTGGCGAGGGTGTCGCCGAGGACATCTGCTGGAACTTCCCGCAGAACGCCAACCCCGAGCCCGGCGGGGCGCTGGCCCTCGACGAGGCCAACCAGCTCATGTACGTCGCCGACACCGAGAACGCGGTCATCCGCGTGATCGATCTGGTCAACGACACCACGAGCCTGCTCGCCGGCAAGCCCGGCGAAGAGGGCGACGCCGTGGGCGCTGCGGCCGACGCGCGCTTCCACTGGCCGTCCGACCTCGTGCTCGACGGCGACCAGCTGTTCGTCGCCGACGCCGACAACCACAAGATCAAGGTCATCGACCTGCCCACCGGCAACGTGTCGGTGTTCGCGGGCACGGGCGAGCCCTCCTGCGAAGTGCCCGGTGACGTCGCCATCCCCGAGGTGTGCGACAACCAGGCCGACGGCGGCGACGGCGGCCCGGCCACCGAGGCCACCCTGTACCGGCCGTTCGGCGTCGACCTCGATCTCGACGGCAACCTCGTCATCGCCGACAGCTACGACCATCGCTTCCGCATCGTGTACCGGTGAGGTCTGACATGATCCGCTCTTCCCTGATTCTCGGCGCCGTGGCGCCGCTCGCCCTCATCGGCTGCACCGGCAGCCTCTGCGACGACACCGCCGGCAGCGTGTGCACGGTGGCCGGCGTGCCGCAGGTGGCCCAGTTCAGCGCCGAAGGCCTGAAGGCCGACGAAGCCGAGCTCTACCTGCCGCAGGACATGACGGTCGGCCCCGACGGGCTGCTCTACATCGTCGACTTCAACAACCACCGCCTCCGCCGCATCGTCGAGGACGGCACGGTCGAGACGATCGCGGGCACCGGCTTCCTGGGCGACGGTCCCGAGGGCCCGGCCGACCTGTTCGCGTTCAACCACCCCACGAACATCGCGTTCGACCCCCTCGACGACACCAAGCTGTACATCGCCGCCTGGCACAACAGCCGCGTGAACGTGCTCGACCTCGAGACGGGTGAGCTCGACTTCGAGGCCGGCACCGGCGGTCGTTCGTTCGGTGGCGACGGTGGGCCCGCGCGCGACGCGGTCCTCGACCTGCCCGCCGGCATCGCGTTCGCCCAGGACGGCACGCTCTACGTGTCCGACCAGGCCAACCAGCTCATCCGCCGCATCAAGACCGACCAGACCATCGACACGGTGGCGGGGCGCCAGCGTGACCAGGGCTACTCCGGCGACGGCGGTCCGGCGCTCGACGCGCAGTTCCATGCCGCGGTGGGGCAGGAGGCCGATCCGTCGAGCCGCCTGAACCTGCACGACGGGGTGCTCTACCTGGCCGACACGTCGAACCACGTCATCCGCACGATCGACACGTCCACGTGGATGGTGGGCACGTTCGCCGGCAAGGGCGAGCAGCCCGGCTTCAGCGGCGACGGCGGCGCCGCCACCGACGCGCTCATGCGCAACCCGCGTGATGTCGAGATCGCCGACGACGGCACCGTCTACGTGGCCGACACCGACAACTTCTGCGTGCGCCGCATCGACACGAGCGGCGTGATCACGACGGTTGCCGGTCAGTGCGGTCAGTTCGGCTACGGCGGCGACGGCGGCGCGGCCACCGACGCGCTGTTCGGCAAGATCTACGGCATCGAGCTCACGCCCGACGCCTCGATGCTCTACATCGCCGACACGTCGAACCACATCATCCGGCGCGTCAACCTCTAGGGAGGGCGCCACCGTGAGGCTGGCAGGTCGTTGCATGGCGGGCGCGCTCGGCGCGCTCGCCCTGGTGTCACAGTCCGGGTGTGGGGGGGGCTGCGACGCGGAAGGGGCCATGTGCATCATCGCTGGACTCGACGGAGAGCTCGGGTCCAACGGTGACGACCTGCCAGCCCTGGAGACCCTGCTGTACTTCCCGACGGCGCTCACGTGGTCGCCCCAGGGACGTCTCGTCATCGACGACTTCAACAACATGCGCATCCGCGAGCTTCAGGACGACGGCACCCTCGTCACGCTCGCCGGGAGCGGCTTCCACGCCTACGCGATCCCGGGCGATCCCGCGCGGTCCTCGCCGCTGGAGAACCCGGTGGACATCAGCTTCCTCCCCGACGGGCGGCTGCTGATCTCCGAGCTGCACGCCGCGCGCATCCTGGTGCTCGAAGACGACGGCACGCTCGGTGTCATCGCGGGCACCGGCCAGCCCGGGTTCAGCGGCAACGGCGGGCCGGCGGTCGACGCGGAGCTGTCCGAGTCCGCGGGTGTGGCCACCGACACCGACGGGCGGATCTACGTCGCCGACACCGACAACGACTGCCTGCGCGTGGTCGACACCGACGGCTCCATCCGGGTCCTGCTCGGCGACGACGACGGCACGGTGGTGGGCGACACGGCGCTGTCGTCGCCCCAGCGCGTGCGGGTGCAGGACGACCGCTTGCTGGTGGCCGACACCCGCAACCACACCGTGCGCGCGCTCGACCTGACCACGGGCAACATCCGGGTGGTGGCGGGCACCGGCGCGCCGGGCTTCTCCGGCGACGGGGGGCCGGCCGAGCAGGCCGCCCTGTTCGATCCCTACAGCGCCGTCTTCGGTCCCGACGGCAGCATCTACATCGCCGACTCGGGCAACCACCGCATCCGCAAGGTCGACCCCGACGGCACGATCACCACCGTCGCCGGCACCGGTGAGGAGGGCTCGGCCCGCGACGGCGTGCCTGCCACCCAGGGCGCGCTGTCCTACCCGGTCGACATGTTGCCCGGTCCCGACGGGGCGCTGTACATCGCCGACATGAAGAACGGCGTGGTCCGCCGGGTCGCCGGGCCGGCGTCGGAGTAGCTGGACGCGCGGGCACGCGGTGCTGCCCGCGGTGGAGGTCGACGTGGTGCGTGGCGGGACGTGGCTCGTGGGGATGGCGATCTGGAGCGGCTGTGGCGGCGACGCCACGCCGACGCTGTCGGGCGACATCGCGCCCCTGTTCCAGCGCAACTGCACCACGTCGGGGTGCCACGGCGGGCCCGAGGCGCAGACGGGGCTCGACCTGTCCGACGGGGTCGCGTGGGCCCAGCTCGTCGGCGTGGCGTCCTCCGAGGCGCCGTCGGTCGATCGCGTGGTGCCGGGCAACGCCGACGACAGCTACCTGATCCACAAGCTCGAAGGCACGGCCGAGGCCGTGGGCGGCAGCGGCGACATCATGCCGCCCGGCTTCGGGCTGGCGCAGAGCGACATCGACCTCGTCCGCGCGTGGATCGAGGCGGGCGCGCTCGACGACTGACCCAGCGGGACGGCCGTCAGAGGGTGGATTAGGGCACGGGGGCCGCAGACCAGGTGGTCGGCGGCGTCACCCCTGTCCCACGGGTCGCACGTCCTTCGTTCGGGCGGCGGCGCGCGGGCTACCGGAGCCACCCCATGGAGCAGCAAGCAGAGGACTTCGATCTCGAGGCACGGGAGCTCTCCCCCGTGGAGACCCTGCGACACAGCGCGGCGCACCTGTTGGCGTCGGCGGTCGCTCGGCTCTACCCGGGCACCCGGTTCGCGATCGGGCCGCACATCGAGCACGGGTTCTACTACGACATGGACGTCGCCGGGACGATCTCGGAGGACGACCTGTCTCGCATCGAAGACGAGATGCGCACCATCGCGAAGGGCAACCACCCGTTCGTGCGCACCCACATGAACCGCGCCGACGCGCTGGCGTGGGCCGAGCAGCAGGGCCAGGTCTACAAGGCCGAGCTCATCGCCGGCTTCGACACCGACACGGTCGGGTTCTACACGCACGGCAACTTCACCGACATGTGCGCCGGACCCCACGTCCGCTACTCGTCCAAGCTCAAGCACTTCAAGCTCACCAAGGTGGCCGGTGCCTACTGGCGGGGCGACGAGAAGCGCCCGATGCTCACCCGCGTCTACGGCGTCGCGTTCGAGACGAAGGAGGAGCTGGAGAAGCACCTCCACTTCCTCGAAGAGGCGAAGAAGCGCGACCACCGCCGCCTCGGCAAGGAACTCGACCTGTTCCTGTTCCACGAGTGGGCGCCCGGTGCGGCGTTCTGGCTGCCCCACGGCGAGCACATCTACAGCACGCTCTCCGAGCGGATGCGCAAGCTGCTGGCCGGCGAGGGCTACAGCGTGGTGCGCACGCCGCTGATCTTCGACAGCCAGCTGTTCCAGACCAGCGGGCACTGGCAGCACTACCGCGACGACATGTTCCACTTCCCCGAGTCCCACCACGGCGACAAGGAGGAGCGTCTCGAAGCGCAGGAGGCCCACGAGCAGCGCTGGTACGGCGTCAAGCCGATGAACTGCCCGTCCCACATGCTGATCTACCGGTCGCGCAAGCGCAGCTACCGCGAGCTGCCCCTGCGTCTGCACGATCAGGGTGTGCTCCATCGCAACGAGCGGTCGGGCGCGCTCGGCGGGCTGGTGCGCGTGCGCCAGTTCAGCCAGGACGACGCCCACATCTTCTGCATGGAGGATCAGATCGCCGACGAGGTGGCGGGCGTGCTGTCGCTGGTCGACCGCATCTACTCGGCGTTCGGCATGGGCTTCGAGCTGCACCTGTCCACCCGCCCGGTCGACAAGCTGGGCGACGACGCGCTGTGGGACCAGGCCGAGAACGCGCTGCGTGAGGCCCTGGATCGCACCGGCCGACCCTACGGGATCAAGGAGGGCGACGGTGCCTTCTACGGCCCGAAGATCGACTTCGACGTGCTCGACGCGCTGGAGCGTCGCCACCAGTGCGCCACGATCCAGCTCGACTTCCAGCTGCCCCGCCGCTTCGAGCTCACGTACGCCGGCGCCGACAACCAGCTGCACGTCCCCGTGGTGATCCACCGCGCGGTGATGGGCAGCTTCGAGCGGTTCATCGGCATCCTGATCGAGCACTTCGCCGGGGCGTTCCCCGTGTGGCTGGCGCCCGAGCAGGTCCGCGTGCTCACGGTGTCCGAGCGCACCAACGACTACGGGCGCGACGTCACTGACCGGCTGCGTGCCGCGGGAATCCGGGCCACGCACGACGATGGCGACGACAAGATCGGCTACAAGATCCGCGTGACCCACGGGAAGAAGGTTCCGTACATGGCCGTCATCGGTGTGCGTGAGGCGGAGGAGGGCACCGTGTCCATCCGCTCGCGCGACCACGGCGACCTGGGGAGCCTGGCGCTCGAGGACTTCATCGCGCGGGTGCAGGGTGAGAGCGACATCCCGTTCTAGGCTGGTGGGTGTGGCGGCCGTCGTGGCCGCCACGCTCGGGTGCGGCGCGGGCGACCGGCCCGCGTCGCCGCCCTCCACGCCGTCGCCACCGGCGGTGGCGGACGCCCCGCCCCCCGGCGAGGCGTCGGCCGACGCGGTCGCGCCCGACAAGCCGACGATCGAGGGGTTCCGCGGCACGCTCACGCTGGCCAGCCCCACCAGCAGCGTCGTGGCCTGCGACGGCAGCACGCCGACGGTCGACGGCGTCGAGGCGTTCGCCAGCGAGATCCGCGGCGCCCTGCCCGGGGTGTCGGGTCCGGTCTACATCGAGGCGCGGATTGGGCCGGGGGCCCAGGGGCAGCGGCTCCTGAGGGCGCTCGACGTCGCCGTCGCCGAGGGGCCCGGCTGTGGCCTGGCGGCCGATGGCTGGCAGCTGCGGGCCACGGGCAACGAGCCGTTCTGGTGGGCCGAGCTCAGGGGCGGCGACGTGCGCTGGCAGCGCATGGACGATCCCGCGCCCACCACCGTCCGCGTGGGCGTGCCCACCTCCGAGGCGAAGCGGCGGGTGTGGTCGGGCCGGGGAGCGGGCGACGTGCCCGTCGCCTTCGACGTGCGCCGGGAGCGCTGCCGCGACACGATGGCCAGCGCCTTCTACCCCTACACCGCCACGCTCACCGTCGGGGACTGGACCGGCACGGGCTGCGCGCGCACCCCGCCGCCCTGAGTCCACCGGGACGACGCCGGCCACGAACCCGACGAACGGCGACGTGACGTGCCCGCGGCGGGGCGACCGCCGGGCTACACTTGGCGCCCGGAGGCATGCATGGTCAGGTGGATGGCGGTGACGGTCGGGCTCGCGCTCGCGGGGTGCGCAGCCCCCACCGATGACGACGGCGACACCGACACCGACACGGTCGCAGCGGTCGACGACGGCGTCGTCACCTACCACCGCGACGTGCGCCCGATCTTCGATCGCCACTGCGCCGCCTGCCACACGGACGGGGGCGTGGCGCCCTTCTCGATGACCTACGCGGCCGACGCGTGGGCCGACGGACCGCCGTCGTGGGTGCCCACGGCGGTGGCGGCGATGGAGGCCGGCACCATGCCGCCGTGGATGCCGTCGCAGGACTGCCAGCCGATCCAGGGCGCCCGCGTCCTGCCCGACGGGGCCCTGGACACGGTCACCGCCTGGGCCGACGGCGGCTTCGTCGAGGGCGACCCCTCCACCTACAAGGCGCGCACCACCGACGCGGCGCTCGATCTCGGCGAGCCGACGCTCACGCTCCGCGGCGACGCCGCCTACACCCCCGATCGCGCGCGGCCCGACGACTACCGCTGTTTCGTCCTCGATCACACCTTCGAGGAGGAGGCCTGGCTCGACGCGTTCACGGTGGTGCCCGACGCCCTGTCGATGGTCCACCACGTGATCCTCTACCGGCTGGATGCCGACTACGCCGACGACGTCGCCCGGTGGGACGCCGAGGACGACGGCCCCGGGTACACGTGCTTCGGCAGCCCGGGCACCTGGGAGGCCGAGACGGTGGCGGGCTGGGCGCCGGGCAGCACGCCCGAGGTCTACGGCGACGATCTGGCGCGCCGCATCAGCGCCGGCTCCGTGCTCGTGCTGCAGATGCACTACAACACGCTGACGCTGCCCACCGCGGCCACCACGCCGTCCGACCGCACCGGCGTGGCGCTGTGGCTGGGCGAGCGGCCGCGGCTGGAGCTGCGCAGCTTCCCGTTCGCCGACCTCGACCTGTACCTGCCCGCCGGCGATCCCGACGTCAGCGCCACGTTCGACGCCTCGCTCGACTTCCTCACCCGCAACGTGCGGCTGAAGGGTGCGTTCCCGCACATGCACCAGCTCGGCGTGTCGATGCGGGTCGACGTGGTCCGCGACGACGGCAGCGAGACGTGCCTCGTCGACATCCCCGACTGGGACTTCAACTGGCAGCAGGCCTACTTCTACGACGACGACGTCGACCTGTTCGTGGGTCCCGACGACCAGCTCCGCATCTCGTGCACCTACGACAACTCCACGGCCAACCAGCCGGTGGTCAACGGCAGCCAGCTCGAGCCCCGCGACGTGGCCTGGGGGGACGGCAGCCTCGACGAGATGTGCCTGGCCTACCTGTATGCGTCGCTGCCCGTGGCGCAGTAGGTCGCCGTCCGCGCGCGCTGGAGGAGCGGATGGGGCTGATCGTGCCCACCGAGGTGCACCGGGTCGACAACGGGGCCGGGTGGAGCCTGGAGCTGCGTGTTTACCGCGACCGCGACCGCCTCGTGGCTGGGCGTCGCCCGGTGGTGATGATCCCCGGCTACGCGATGAACAGCTACATCCTGGGCTACCACCCCGGTGGCCCGTCGATGGTCGCGTGGCTCGTGCAGGAGGGCTTCGAGGTGTGGACGGCCAACCTGCGGGGGCAGGGGGGCTCGCTGCCGCCGCCCCGTCCGTCGCGCTTCGGCCTCGCGGAGCTGGCGCTCGACGACCTGCCGGTGGTGTTCGCGCACGTGCTCGCCCACACCGCCACCGGCGCGCACCGCCTCGATCCGGTCGGGTGCAGCCTGGGCGCGAGCCTGCTCTACGCCTACCTGGCCCACCACCCCGAGGATCACCCGTTCGGCGCGGCCGTGGCGATCGGCGGCCCCTTCCGCTGGGAGACCGTCCACCCGCTGCTGCGCGCCGCGTTCGTCTCCGCACGCGTGGCCGGGGCGGTGCCGATCCGTGGCACGCGACGGCTCGCCCGCGCAGCGCTGCCGCTGCTCGTGCGGGTCCCGCGCCTGCTGTCGGTCTACATGAACGCCGACGGCATCGACCTGTCCAAGGCGGCCGAGCTCGTGCCGACGGTCGACGACCCCGTGCCCTGGATCAACCGCCAGGTGGCGCGGTGGGTGCAGCAGCGGGATCTCGTGGTGCGCGGCGTCGACGTCACCGACGCGCTCGCCCGCGTCGCCGACCTGCGGCTGCTCGTGATCCTCGCCAACGCCGACGGCATCGTGACCCCCGAGGCGGCGCGCAGCGTGGTGCCCGTGCTCGGCGCCGACCGGGTCGACGTCTTCGAGATCGGCACGCCTGAGCGCTGGTACGCCCACGCCGATCTGTTCATCGGACGTCGCGCGCAGGACGAGGTGTTCGTGCCGCTGGCCACGTGGCTCGCCGAGGCCTGACCGTGGCTTGCACCACGGCGGCCAACGAGCCACGCTGGGCACCCCCGCCGCCCGTCCGACCGTCCTGGAGGACCCCATGACCCCGCGCGCGTCCGGCTTCCACCAGCCCGCCGAGTGGGCGCCCCACGCCGCCACCTGGGTCGGGTGGCCGTGGGACGAGACCCTGTGGCAGGACGCGCTGGCCGACGCCCAGCACGAGGTGCGCGGGCTCGTCGAGGCCTTCACGGCGGCTCCCACTGGGGCCGACCGGGAGGAGGCGTGGGTGCTCGTGCCGGATCGGTCCCACGAGGCCACGGCGCGGCAGGCGCTGATGGGCCTGCCGGTGCGGTTCGTGCACGCGCCGTTCGGCGACATCTGGCTGCGCGACATCGCGCCGGTCTACGTCGTCGACGGCCAGGGCCGGGTGGGCAGCGTCCGGTTCGACTTCAACGGGTGGGGCGGCAAGTACGATCTGCCCGGCGACGCCGAGCTCGCGCGGCGTCTCCAGGACCACGACGACCTGCCGGCGTTCCACGTGCCGATCGTGCTGGAGGGCGGCAGCGTCGAGGTCGACGGGGAGGGCACCGTGCTCACTACCCGTCAGTGCCTGCTCCACCCCAACCGCAACCCGGGGCTCGACCAGGCGGCCGTCGAGGCGGCGCTGCACGACGCGCTGGGCACCCGCAAGGTGCTGTGGCTCGACGAGGGGCTGCTCAACGACCACACCGACGGCCACGTCGACACCATCGCCCGCTTCGTGGCGCCGGGCGTGGTGGTGTGCATGGCCCCGTCGGGCCCCGACGACCCGAACGCCCAGGTGCTGGAGCGGATCGCCGCGGACCTCGCCGCGATGACCGACGCCGCCGGGCGTGCCCTGCAGGTGGTGCGCATCCCGTCCCCGGGGCGGGTCGTCGACGGCGAGGGGCGGATCATGCCGGCCTCGCACGTCAACTTCCTCATCGCCGACCACGCCGTGGTCGTGCCCGTCTACGGCACACCGTGGGACGAGGCAGCGGTGGCGGCGCTGGCGCCGTGCTTCCCCGGCCGCACCGTGGTCGGGCGTCGGAGCCGTGCCATCCTCGAAGGCGGTGGCGCGTTCCACTGCATCACCCAACAGGTGCCCCGGCTGGGGCAGGGAGGGAGCCGATGACCCCGCGCAGCCTCACGGTCGCAGCGGTCCAGTGCCGCCTCGGCGACGAGGACGTCGCCCCCAACGTCGACCGCGTGGTCGCGCTCATCGAGGAGGCGGCGCGCCAGGGGGCCCAGGTGATCCTGCCGCCCGAGCTGTTCGAGGGGCCCTACTTCTGCCGCGAGCAGGCCGACCGCCACTTCGATCGCGCGCTGGAGGTGGCCGACCACCCCACGCTGGCGCGGATGTCGGCGCTCGCCCGGCGGCTCGGTGTCGTGATCCCCACCAGCTTCTTCGAGCGGGCGGGCCACGCCACCTACAACAGCCTCGCGATGATCGACGCCGACGGCACCGTGCTCGGCGTGTACCGCAAGTCCCACATCCCCGACGGCCCCGGCTACATGGAGAAGTTCTACTTCCGGCCGGGCGACACCGGCTTCAAGGTGTGGCCCACCCGGTTCGGCGTGCTGGGCGTCGGGATCTGCTGGGACCAGTGGTACCCCGAGTGTGCCCGCGCGATGGCCCTGCAGGGCGCCGAGGCGCTGTTCTACCCCACCGCCATCGGCTCGGAGCCCGCCTACCCGGACTACGACTCGAAGGACCCGTGGCAGCGATCGATGATGGCGCACGCCATCGCCAACAGCATGCCCGTGGTCGCCGCCAACCGCATCGGCGACGAGGGCGGGCAGCGCTTCTACGGCAGCTCGTTCATCGCCGATCCGCGCGGCGACAAGGTCGCTGAGCTCGGGCGTGAGGAGGAAGGGGTGATCACGGCCACCTTCGATCTGCACGCCCTGGCGCGTCGCCGTTCGGAGTGGGGGTTCTTCCGGGATCGTCGCCCGGAGCTCTACGGCGTGCTCGCCACGGCGGACGGGCGCACCCGGGTGCCGTGAGGCGCTCGCCCGGCGGCCTGGCGCCGCGCGTGCTCACTCCGGCGGGGGTCGGCTGATCGTGCCGTCGCTGTCCGGCGGCGCGGCGGGGCCGCCGGTGCGCAGCTGGGTCACCACGCGGTCCAGCGGAAAGGCGTTGTCGTCGTAGCGCTCGACCAGGGTGCCCTGGGCGTCGAGCACCAGCGTCCGCAGGCTGTGCACGATCTCGCCGCCGCCCGTGGTGAACGGCAGGGCCGCCTGCAGCGCGAGGGCGTCGAACGCTGCGCCGTCGACGCGACCGAAGCGCCACGTGTCGGGTCTCGCGCCGGCCGACGCCGCGAAGGCCTGAAGGGTGTCGAGGTCGTCGTGGGCCAGATCGATCGTGACGGCCAGCAGGCGGGCGTCGGTGCCCACCTGGTCCTGGAGCGCCTGCAGCCGGCTGACGGTGAGCGGGCAGTACGCCGGGATCGGGCAGCGGGTGTAGAGGAACGTCAACAGGGTGGGCTTGGGCTGTCCCTGACCGATCGTCCAGGTCTCGCCACCGGTGACCGGGATCTGCGTGGTGGGGAAGGACTGACCCGGACGGATCGGACCCGGACCCTCGGGGGGCGTGGGCTCGGGCAGCGCCTGGTGACCGGTGACCCGCACCTTGTCGAGGACGGTGCCGTCGGGGTGCACCATGAGCCGCGCGACGATGCGATCGCCGGGCTTGAGGCCCGCGTCGCGGGCGCTGTCGGACAGGCCGAACGGCATCACCATCGCCCCCATCAGCCCGGGGACGGCCTCGTGGTCGACGATCACCTCGCCGTCGGGGCGCACCTCCAGCACCACGCCGTGCAGGATGTAGGCGTCGCGCCCCCAGCAGGCGGACAGCAGCAGCGCGGCGGCGAGCGGCGCGAGCCAGGGGTGGGGGCGTCGGAGCATGGGCACCTCGGAGTGGCGCGGGCGCTGGAGCGGGCAGGGGGAGTAGCCCGTCCGCGCGGGTGGGGCGGGGGACGCTGGGTTGCAGGGGACGGACCACCGGGTCAAGGAGGCGCCCCTCGGCCGGCGCGAGGACACGGGCGTCGGTCCGTGGCGTCGGCCCTCGTCGCCCACCCCGTCTGAAGGAGGGAGCTTGCGTCACCACGTGTTGCACGTCCGACGCACCCACGCCTCCGGCCGGGTAGGAACGAGCACGCAGGGAGCGCCGGCCGCATCGCGCACCCACGCGACGCGGCGGTGGCGCCCGGGGAGCACGGTTCGATGAACGCTGAACGCGGTGGCACGATCACCCTCGGTTCCGCTCCGCTGACGATCGACGACGTCGAGCGGCTCGCCCATCGCCGCGCGCGCCTCGTCCTCTCCGACGCCCCGGACGTGCTCGCCCGTCTCCGACGGAGCCGCGAGGTGCTCGAGCAGCACGTCGCCTCGGGCCACGTGGTCTACGGGGTCACCACCGGGTTCGGCGAGAGCTGCGTCAACGCGATCGAGGCCGCCCACCAGGACGCCCTCGCGGCCAACCTCGTCCGGTTCCACGGTGTCGGCACGGGCGACCTGCTCGACCCGGTGCAGGGGCGCGCGGTGCTGGTCGCCCGCCTGGCGGCGCTGGTGCAGGGTGGATCGGCGATCCGCCTCGAGGTCCTCGAGCTGCTGCTCGCCCTGCTCGACCACGACCTGATCCCCGCGATCCCGGCGGAGGGCAGCGTCGGCGCCAGCGGCGATCTCACCCCGCTGTCCTACGTGGCCGCCGTGTTGATGGGCGAGCGCGAGGTGTGGCGCGACGGCGAGGTGGTTCCGTCGGCCGAGGCGCTGGCCGAGGCCGGCCTCACGCCGGTGGTGCTCCAGCCCAAGGAGAGCCTGGCGCTGATGAACGGCACCAGCGTGATGACCGGGCTCGCGTGCCTGGCCTGGGTGCGCGCCGAGCGCGTGGCCCGCCTGGCGTGCACGCTCACGGGCATGGCCAGCGACGTGCTGCGCGGCAACGCGTCGCACTTCGACGATCGCATCTTCGCCGCCAAGCCCCACCCGGGGCAGCGTCAGGCGGCTGCGTGGGTCCGTGCCCACCTGGCCTACGACCCGGCCACCCACGTCGACCCCGATCGCATCCAGGACCGCTACTCGATCCGGTGCGCGCCGCACGTCATCGGCGTTCTCCTCGACGCCCTGCCGTTCCTGCGGGGGATGCTCGAGGTCGAGCTCAACGGGGTCAACGACAACCCCGTGATCGACCCCGACACGGGGGCGGTGCTCCACGGCGGCAACTTCTACGGTGGCCACGTCGCGTTCGCGATGGACGCGCTCAAGGCGGCCGTGGCGAGCGTGGCTGACCTGCTCGACCGACAGATGGAGCTGATGGGCAACCCCGCGTCGTCCAACGGCCTGCCCGGCAACCTCGTGGCGCCGGGGCGGCCGGGCCACGCGGCCTCGCACGGGGTCAAGGCGATGCAGATCGCCACGTCGGCGCTCACTGCCGAGGCGCTCAAGCTCACGATGCCGGCCGCGTCGTTCAGCCGCTCCACCGAGTCGCACAACCAGGACAAGGTCAGCATGGGCACGATCGCGGCGCGCGACGCGCTGCGCGTGGTCGAGCTCACCGAGCGGGTGGCGGCCATCCACCTGCTCGCGGCCTGCCAGGCGGTCGACCTGCGCGGGGTGGCCAGCTGCCGTGCGGCGAGCGCGGCGGTCCACGGGGCGGTGCGTCAGATGGTGCCGTTCACCGACGTCGACCGACGCCACGATCGCGACATCGTCCGCCTCGTCGAGCTGGTGCGCCGCGAGGCGCTGCCGCTGCCGGTGTCGGCGTCGCCCCTCGCAGCGTCGGCCTGAGGCACGATGCACGGCGCACCGTCCACGGCGACGGGGTCGGTGCGGCCCTACCCGATCACGGCGTTCGGGTGCGCCACGGCGCTGGGCGCCACCACCGAGGCCACGCTGGCGGGCCTCGCCGCCGGGCACACGGGGCTCGGGCCGCTGCCGGCGTCATGGAACATGCCGTTCGAGACCTGGTACGGCGTGGTGCCCGGCACGTTCGCCCCGCTGCCTCCCCACCTCGCCGACCGCGACAGCGTCCAGCACCGCCTCTGCCAGCACGTGTTCGAGCTGGTGGGCGCGCAGGCGCGCGAGGCCGTGGCGCGCTGGGGCGCCGACCGGGTCGCGGTGCTCGTGGGCACCACCACTGGCGGCATCGCCGACACCGAGCGCCACTACCCCACCTTCCGCGACACGGGCGCGTTCCCGCCGTCGTTCCGCCTCGACCGCCAGCACCTCCTTGAGGGCTCGGCGTCGGTGATCGCGGCGCTCGCCGGCGCCACCGGACCCCGCTTCACCCAGTCGTCGGCGTGCTCGTCGAGCCTCAAGGTGTTCGGGACGGCGCGGCGCCTGCTCGACACCGGCCTGTGTGACGCCGTCCTCGTCGCAGGCGTCGACTCGCGCTGTCGGTTCACGCTGCTGGGCTTTCAGGGCCTCGAGGTGCTCTCCTCGTCCCACTGCCGTCCGTTCGGTGCCCACCGGGATGGCATCAACCTCGGCGAGGGCGGCGGCATCGCCGTGGTGGAGCGCTCGGGCACGGCGCTGGCCTGGCTCACGGGCGTCGGCGAGAGCTCGGATGCCCACCACATGACCCAGCCCCACCCCGAGGGGCGCGGGCTGGCGTCGGCGATGCGGATGGCGCTCGGGCAGGCGGGCGCGACGCAGGTCGACCTCGTGAACGCCCACGCCACGGGCACCCGCTACAACGACGCGGCCGAGGCCGCGGCCATCGCCACCCTGCTGCCGGATCGACCGCCCGTCGTGGGCACCAAGGGCTACACCGGGCACACGCTGGGCGCCTGTGGGGCCGTCGAGGTCGCCTTGTGCCTCCTCGCCCTCCAGCACGGGTGGAGCCCGGGCACCCTCACCGAGCCCTCGCTGGATCCCGAGATCGACGTGGACGTCCGCGTCGATCGCGTCGAAGGGCCGTTCGCACGCGTGCTCTGCACGTCGGCGGCCTTCGCGGGCCACAACGCCGCCGTGCTGGTGGAGGCGCCGTGAGTGCCGCGGTGGCCGTGTGCGGCCTGGGCCTGTGGACGCCGGGATTCGCCAGCCTCGCTGCGTGGCGAGCCGGCGCGGAGGACCCGTCGGTGACCGAGCCCGTGGGCGCGCTGATGCCCAAGGCCACCTTGCGCCGCGCCACGGCGCTGACGCGCATGGCCGCCGACGCGCTCGCGCAGGCGCTGCACGGCACGGGCATCGCCAGCGACCGCACCGCGCTCGTGCTCGGCACCGTGGGGGGCGAGCTCGACACGACGTTCGCGTGCCTCGCGCTCACCCACGAAGTGCCGCCCGCGTCGTCGCCGCTGCGCTTCCGCAACTCGGTGCACAACGCAGCGCTCGGCCACGTGTCGATCGCCACCGGCAACCGTGGCTACGGCTCGGCGCTGTCGGCCTCGGCCGATCGCATCGTCGCGATGTCGCTCCTCGAGGGCTGGCTGTGGGCGGCCACCCAGGGCGGCCACGTCGCCGTGCTCGTGGTCGACGAGACCTGGCCGACGGACCGCTTCGATCCGGTCGCCGGCGCGGTGCTGCTGTCGGCGGAGCCCCCCCCGGAGGCACACGTGCTCGGCTGGCTGGGCGCGCCCGGGCGGGAGCTGCCGACCTGTCAGGCGCCGCCGTGGCAGCGACCGTCGCTGGCCGGCAACCCGAGCGCAGGCATCGTCGACCTGCTGACGCTGCTGGCCGACGGCGCGCCGGGCGTGTTGCCGCTGTCGCCCGCCACCGACGGGCAGGCCCCGTGGTCGGTGCCGTTCACCGTGGCCCGCCCGTGACCCTGCCGGCCCCCCACGAGCTGCTGCCCCACGGACGCGCCGCCGTGCTGCTCGATGCCATCGTGGCGGCCGACGCCGAGGTCACCACCTGCAGGGCCACCGTGCGTCCCACCCATCCCTACGCCCTCGGCAGCCAGGTCCCGGCCATCGTGGCCGTCGAGCTCATGGCCCAGGCGATGGGCGTGCACCGCGGCATGCACTGCCGCACCACCGGCGAGCCCTTCGGCCAGGCCCTGCTCGTGGGCGTGCCCTCGCTCAGGCTGCACGTCGAACGGCTGGAGCTCGGCGACGAGCTCGACGTGGAGGTCACGCTGGTGGGCGACCAGCCGCCGCTGACCGTGTTCACCGGACGGGTGCTGCGCGCCGCGGAGGTCGTGGCCGAGGGGCGGCTGCAGGTCTACCATGGGGCGGTCGAGCGCCCCCATCCGCCTGGTGGTGCCACGCGGGAGACCCAGTGACCAGCCCCTCGGACCTCCCGTCGCGCCGCGCCCTCGTCACTGGCGCGAGCCGAGGTATCGGCGCTGCCATCGCCCTCCGCCTCGCCGCGGACGGCCACCGCGTGGTGTTGAACTACCGGAGCGACGACGCGGCGGCGCACGCGCTGCGCGATCGGATCGTCGCGGCCGGCGGCCGCGTGACGCTGGCGCGCTTCGACGTGGCGGACGGCGCGGCCACCGCGAACGCGCTGGCGTCCCTCGACGTGGAGGACGATCCGTTCGGCATCGTGGTCAACAACGCCGGCGTCACGTCGGACGGCCTGATGGCCGCGATGTCGGTCGAGGCGTGGCAGCGCGTCACGCGCACCACCCTCGACGGCTTCTTCCACGTCACCCAGCCCTTGCTGATGGGCATGATCCGGATGCGGTGGGGCCGGGTGGTCAACATCACCTCGGTCTCGGGCGTCCACGGCAACGCCGGGCAGGTCAACTACAGCGCGGCGAAGGCCGGGCTGATCGGTGCCACGAAGGCGCTCGCGCGGGAGCTGGCCAAGCGCAAGGTCACGGTCAACGCCGTCGCGCCGGGCCTGATCGACACCGACATGCTGGCCGGCGCCCCGGTCGACCGCCTGCTGGAGGGCGTGCCGATGCGCCGGCTGGGCACCCCGGACGAGGTCGCGGAGGCGGTGGCGTTCCTCTGCAGCGAGGGCGCGTCGTACGTCACGGGACAGGTGCTGGGCGTGAGCGGCGGTCTGTAGCGACCCGTCGGTGGGGTCTCCACATCTGATGCACGCTGGCTCACGCTGGCTCACGCGGGCTCACGGTCCGCCTCACGGTAGGACGCACGGACGCGGCGGCCCGCGGCGCCGCAGGCTCACGCCGACAGCGCCAGCCACCCCATCCGATCGCCGTCAGGCGCGGACGGCAGGTCGATGGCCATCTGGACCAGCTCCGGCTGGTCCGGCGCGTGGCTGCGCGCGGCGGCGACCAGCTCGGCGGCCACCGACGTCAGCTGCGTGAGGTTGTCCTGCAGCCGCGTGAGCAGCGCGTCGTCGTCGACGGGCGACAGGAGCGCGGCGTTCAGGGCGCGGAGCCAGGGCTGGGCGCTGTAGTCGAAGCGGCGGCTGCCGGCCGGATCGGTGGGCGCGGCGACGTCGGCCCAGCGCGTGAGCAGGGCCTGCACGTCGATGTTCATCGCGAAGAGCTTGCGCAGCACCGGCTCGGCGCGCGCGAGGAAGGCGTGGTCGGCGACCTTGCGGTTGGCGAACAGCAACGCCCACGACGACCAGTAGAAGGCGAAGTCCCACACCACCTTGGCGCGCATCGGCACCGGCCGCCCCATCATCGGGTAGCGGCCGCGGTAGGTGGGGAGGAAGCCACGGTACAGCGTGAGCATCCGCTGGTTGGCGGCCTCGATGCGGTCGGCGGCGTCCGGCAGGCCGTCGAGATCGGCGCAGATGCCGTCGCACAACATGGTGTTGCCCATGGCGATGAAGTCGCTGCCCGGGCTGTAGAACGGATCGAGGAACACGCCGGCGTCGCCGACCAGGCCCCAGCGGTCGGGAGAGAACACGCGCGTGGCGCTGTGGCTGTAGTGCTTGAGGACCAGGAAGTCCTGGAAGGCGCCGGCGGCTTCGACGGCGTCGGCGCACTGGGGCTCGTGGGTGCGCAGCCATGCGCGGGCGCCGGCTTCGGTGCGCAGCGACGAGAACGGGTGCAGCGCCTCGTCGACCACGATCCCCACGCTGGTGCTGCCCGAGGCCAGCGGGATGAGCCACACCCAGTAGCCGGGACCGAGGAGGTGGTTGGTGGACAGGCGGCGCTCGGGGCGCGTCCATCCGGTGTAGCTGGGCGCGGTCGACCACTGCTCGAGGTCGATCGCGGACGGCACGCGGAACCAGGCGGCGTTGGTGTCGTGCGGAACGGTGCGCATCAGCCCGAGCTGCTTCTTGAGGAACGCCCGGCGCCCCGAGGCATCGACGACCCAGCGTGTGCGCGCCGTGGCCCCGCCGTCGGGGCCCGTCCACGACACGGTGTGCCCGTCGCCGTCGAGGGTGACGCCGGTGACCTTGGCGCCCTCGACGAGCGTCACGCCGCGCGCGGTGGCCAGCGCGGCGAGCTGGTTCTCCGCCCGTCCGCGGTCGAGCTGCCAGGAGCGCACCGGCATGAAGTCGGTGGGGCCGAGCTCGGGGCGCACGGCGATGTCGTCGTTCCGACCGTCGCCGAAGAAGAACCGCAACCCGAGCTTGGGCAGCTGGGTGGTCTCGAACGTCTGGCGGAGGCCGAGGACGTCCCCGAAGTACAGCGCCGCGATCTCGACGGTGGACTCGCCCACCTTGTGAGCGGCTTCGGGGAGCGGGAACGTCGCCTTCTCGACGACGGTGACCTGGGTGCCCGGGCGGGCGAGCACGAGCTGGTTCGCGAGCGACAGGCCGGCGAGGCCTCCCCCGAGGATGACGACGTCGGTGTCCAGGCTGCGTGCGTTCATGGTTTCCTCATCCGGTCGCGTCACGATAACCCGACGGGCGGCGCGAACCCGAGCGTGCCCGAGGTGCACGACCGATCGTCCCGTCGCACGTCGAAGCGCACCGAGGCGCCGTCGCGGGTGGCCGAGAGCGTGACATGGTCGCCGGGCGCCAGCACCTCGCGGAAGCGCACCCGCCGCACCTCGTGGCAGGGGCCCAGGTCGGGCCAGGCCTCGGCCAGCGCCGGCAGCACGAGCACCGCGAGCAAGGCGACGCCGGGCAGGACGGGCGCGTCGGGGAAGTGACCGTCGTACCAGGGACCCTCGGGGGGCACGACGAGCGGACGGCGGATCTGCGTCGGCGGCGGGGCCACGTCGGCGGCGCGCTCGGCGGTGCGGGCCGCGAGCACCTCCATCACCCGCGCGCGCGGTAGCTTGCCCTGGGCGTCGCGCGGCAGCGCGGGCACCAGGTGCAGCCGCGGCACCGCCACGGCGTCGAAACGATCGCGGAGGAAACGGCGCACCGTCGTGACGTCGGCGTCGGCGGCGACCACCAGCGCGTGGAGCAGCGTGCGCCCGCCCGGGGCGTCCGTGGCCACGACCACGGCGTCGGTGACCCCGGGAGCGCTCAGCAACGCCTGGGTGACCGAGCCGAGCGAGACGCGCTTGGACGCCACCTTGACCACGTCGTCGAGGCGACCCAGGTGCAGGAAGCGCCCGTCGGGCAGCGGTGCGATGCGGTCGTCGCACGGGCGCGGGCGGGGCTCTGACGCCGCGGTGAACGGTGACGCGAGCAGCAGGCGCCCGTCCGCATCGGCCGTCACCGTCACGCCCGGCAGGGGGGTCCACGCCTCGCCGTCGGCCCGTCGGCGCCACGCGATGCCGCCCGTCTCGGTGGAGCCGAACACCTCGGTGACGTGGACCCCGAACCGCGACCGCATGGCGTCGGCGGTGGGGCCGGGCAGCGGCGCGCCCGAGGAGAACACGGTGCGCACGGAGGCCATGTCGACGGGCTGGGCGTCGGTCAGCGTGCGCAGGTGGGCCGGGACGGTGACCAGGACCCCGGCCTGCAGGCCGCGCACCCGCGCGCCGACCGCCTCGGGGAACAGCGGCGTGTCGTCGTGGAAGGCCCCCCCCGCCACCAGCGGCAGGAGCACGCCGAACAGCAGGCCGTAGATGTGGTGCGGGGGGATCGTCGCCACCACCACGGGCGCACGCGGCCCGCGCAGGAACACGCCGGCGAGCGCGTCGGCCTCGCCCAGCAGCTGGGCCGCGGTCTTGGCGTGCAGGCGCACGTCGCCGGTGCTGCCGGACGTGGAGAGGCGCACGAGCACCTGGTCGGGCGCCGGTCGACGCAGGGGCGTGAGGACGGCGTCGGCGTCGTCGTCCTCGTCCAGGACCGGCCGCACGTCCCATCCTGGCCCGTCACCGTCGACCAGCACGGGGATCCGGTCCAGGAGCGCGGCGAGCACGGCGGGGGTGTGGTTCAGCGGCAGCACCACGGTCTCGCCGCGCGACCAGCACGCCAGCAGGCCGACGCAGAAGGCGTAGCGGCCCTGGCAGAGCACGGCGCGCTCGGCCACCACGGGCCCCAGCGCTGCGGCGACGCGGGCCACGTGGCGGGTGAGCGTGGCGGCGGTGCGCACGGGGTGGGCGCACACCACGGCCTCGGCGGGGTGAGGGAGCAGCGGGATCGGCGGGCGGTCAGCGGCGTCGTGGGACACGGGGCCCCCAGGCCGTCGCTCAGGCGCGTGCGCGCACGAAGTCGGCGAGGCTCTTGAGGTTGACGAAGATGGACTTGTTCTGGTCGTCTTCGGCGTTGAACTCGACGCCGTACTTGCGGCGGATCGCCATGGCGAGCTCGAGGGCGTCGACGGAGTCGAGCCCGAGCGTCTCGAACAGATCGGCCTGGACGTCGAAGGTGTCGGGGAGGGGGTCGAGCTGCAGGGAGGTCTCGATCAGCTTCTTGAGCTCGAGCTCCAGGGCGTCCATGGCTTCTCCTGGGGCGCGGACGAACGTTCGGCGCGCGCGGACTGGCTCGGCCTAGCGTGACGGGGTGCGTCCTGCCATGGTGGACCGGGTCCGGTCGTCGTGCGCGCTGTGCAGGTCGCGTGGCCCATCGGATACGTTCGTGCGCTGCGCGGACGACCTCGGAGGCGGGCGTGCGACTCGGGCGAGGCATCGTGAGGATCGGGGTCGCCGTCGCGCTCGGGGCGTGCCGGCCGGGCACCGACGTCGCGGGCGACACCGACACCGCCCCCACCGACACGGTGCCCGATCGGGTGCCGGTGGCGCCGAACGTGTTGATCGTGCTGATGGACGACGTCGGCCGCGACGGGGTGGGCACCTACGGTCAGCACCCCGACGCGCCGCCCACCCCCACGCTCGACGCGCTGGCCGCCGACGGGGTGCTGTTCACCCACGCCTGGGCCACGCCGGAGTGCTCCCCCACCCGGGCGGCGCTGCTGTCCGGTCGCTACGGTCGACGCACCGGGGTGGGCATCGCGTTCAGCCCGAGCGGCGACGCGCCGTCCCTGTCGCTCGACGAGGTGCTCCTCCCCGAGGCGCTGCGCCAGGCCGACGAGCCGTGGGCGACGGCGGTGGTGGGCAAGTGGCACCTGGGCAACGACGCCACGGGCGGCATCGACAACCCGCGGCTGCAGGGCTTCGACACCTTCCGAGGTACGGTGGGCAACCTCTTCGACGGCCACACCCAGGACGACGGCGAGCAGGACTACGAGCACTGGGAGAAGGTCGAGGACGGCGCCGTGCGCTGGGTCGACGCCTACGCCACCACCGAGGAGATCGACGACGCGCTCGAGCTGGTGTCGACGCTGCCGCAGCCGTGGTTCGTCTACCTGTCGCTGCACGCTGCGCACAAGCCGTTCCACGTGCCGCCGGCTGGCCTCGACCAGACGGGCGCCCGCGCGGGCGACGACGACCCGACGCTGTTCCGCGCCATGGTGAGCGCCCTCGACACCGAGCTCGGAAGGCTGCTCGCGTCGATGCCCGCCGCACGCCGTGCGCGCACCACCGTGTTCGTGATCGGTGACAACGGCTCGCCCGCCACGGCGACCACGCCGCCCTTCCCGGCCGACATGGCGAAGAAGTCTGTCTACGAAGCGGGCGTGGGCGTGCCGTTCGTCGTCAGCGGCGCCGGCGTCGCGGCCCGGGGGGCGGTGTGCGACGCGCTGGTGTCGGTGGTCGACGTCGTGCCCACCGTGCTCGCGCTCGCCGGCGTGGCCCCCGACGATCCGGCGCTCCCGGTCTTCGACGGCGTGAGCCTGGTGCCGTGGCTCGACGACCCGTCGCTGCCGTCGGGGCGTGCCACCCAGTACGCGGAGCTGTTCAGCCCGAACGGCGTCGACCGCCCCCGCGTCGTCGACGACCGGGCCATCTCGGATGGCCGTTTCAAGCTGGTGGTCCACCGCGGCGGCCGTCGCGAGTTCTACGACCTCGACGGCCGGGTGGTGGAGGGCGACGACCTGCTCCACACCGGCGAGGGCACACTGGACGGCGTGCAGGCTGCGGCGCGCGAACGCTTGGAGGCCGCGCTGGTCGACGTCGACGCTGCGCTCGGTGGCCTGCGGTGAGCCTGCCGGCGAACGGCGCGGCGCGGGCGGCGTGGGCGCGCCTCCTCGCCGCCCTCGGACCGATCGGCGTGCTGGGCGGAGCGGCGGCGGTGGGGTGGACGGCGCCCCAGGCCGAGCAGGTGGTGGCGATGGACGCCGCCGTGGACCGCGTGCAGCCCGACGTGGTCGTGGTGGGCAACTCGCTGGCACGCCTGGGGGTGGACGTCGACGCGCTCGCGGAGGCCGTGCCGGGCGTAGCGCGGGGCCTGTCGCTGACGATGGACGGCAGCGGTCCGGCCACGTGGGAGGCCGTGCTGGCGCGGCGGGTGTGGGCGCGGGGTGCGGCGCCCACGCTGGTCGTGGTGCCCACGCTGCTGTCCGAGGCCACCCGCGCGTCCGGGGACGACGCGTGGGATCGGGACGCCCTGGCGCTGCACACCGACGATGGCTTCCACGCCGGCAGACGTCGCGTCCGCGCCGCGGTCGATGCCCCCGGACGGGCGCTGGCGGGGTGGATCCTCGCGGCCTGGCACCCCGCGGCGGGAGCCGATGAGGTCGACGCCGCGGTGCGTCGGGTGCTCGGCGAGGGCCTGACCATCGACGCGGGGGGCGCGCGCTGGGCCCTGCCGGCGGTGCCGGGTGCGGCGCCTGCAGGTGGCGGGGATCGAGACGCCCTGCGACGCGTGGTCGCGGCTGCGCGCGACGAAGGGGCCGCCGTGCTGGTGGTGTGGCTCCCGGTGCGCGCGCACGCCACCGAGCGGCCCGTCGACGTGGACGCGGCGCACGCGCTGACGGCGGCGCTCGCAGACGCGTCGGGCGTCGGGGTGCTGGACCTGTCGGATCTGGTGCTGCCGGCGGAGGCCTTCGTGGACGACCGTCACCTCGCCCCGCAGGGACAGGAGGTGGTCACCGGGCGCATCGGGGCCTACCTGCGGTCCCACGGCGGCGACGCCCGCCCGGCCGTGTTCCGGTTCCCGCCGGGCCGACCGCCGCTCGTCGGGGTGACGCTGACGCGCTCCGGCGCGCCCCCGCCCGCGCCGCAGGCCCAGCGCGAGCCCCTCCGGGACTGCTGTGTGCTGCTTCGCGTGCCGGCCTTGGCGCCGATGTCCCACGCGGGCCTGCTGGCGCGAGGGCTCACCCCCGTGTCCCCGCTGCGGGCCTGGGGCCCCGACGGCATGCTCGACCCCCTCGGGGTCGGCGCGGAGGACCGCTGCGACGGCACGAGCCGCCACGCCGCGGACGCGGTCGTCGCCTGTCTCGACGGCGCGGACGGGGACGCGCTCCGGCTCGGATGGGACCCGGCACCGACCACCGTCGTGGGGGGGGCCTCGGCCGTGTGGGCGCTGCCGGGCACGACGCTGACGTGGACCCTGCCCGCCGTGACGGGCACCCCGGAGGTGGTGGGCAGCGTCGTGGAGGTGGTGCCGGGGCGCTCGGCCAGCGCAGCGGGCGGGCCGCCGTCCCTGGAGGCGGGCGCCGGACCGTTCGCCGTCGCGCGCCATGGCCATCGGTTCGCGGTGCATGGCGCGCTGGGCGATCCGACGTCCGGTCGGGTCACGTGGACGACGCCGGCCGACGGTGCCTACGCCCAGCTGGAGGCCCTCGGGCTGCGGTGGCCCGATGGTGCCGAGCAGTGGTTCGTCGGGCACGCCGCGGGGGCAGCCCCGCGGGAGCTGGCGCTGCTCGACCCGGACGTCGGCGCCCGCGTGGAGCGGCCTGGACCGGATGTCCCCGTGACGCTGGACGGCCCGGCCCAGCCCCAGCCCACGCCGGGGCTCGTGTTGCTGCCGTCGCGCGCGGTCGGCTCGCTGTCGGACAGGGCGCGGCTCGGCCGCGATCCGGGGGCTGCGTGCAATCCGGTGCGCGTCGACGGCCCGGACGGCCCGCTGGGCGGTCCGAACGCCGATCTGTCCGCCCTGCACGCCGGCCGGTCCGGCTACCTGCTGGTGCCCGACGGGGTGCTGGTGGGCCAGGGCGACGGCGCGCTGACGGTGGTGCGCACCGCGGACCTGCCGCGGCCCCACTGTCGGGGGGTCGCCTGGGTGCACGCAGGCGGCGCGTCGTGGACGGCGACGGTGCCCGGGTCGCGGCTGGTGGCGGGCGCGGCGTCGCTGTTCGTGCGCGGCGCGGCGTTCGGCGTGGACGGCACCGTGGACGTGGACGTGCGCGTGGACGACGACGTGGTGGCGCACCACGTGGTGACGGCCGCCGCGCTGGCAGCCGGGGTGGTCCTGCCGCTCGACCCGATGGTGGGGCCGGGCGACGGCGAGGTCACCGTGGCGCTGGCGAGTCCGCGCCCGGCGGATCTGTCGGTGCTGCTCGACGCGGTCACGCTGCGTGAAGCGGGGGCGGGGGACTGACCGGACGGCGGCCCGGTCGCCCGCTCAGGCGTCGTCGTCGGAGGCGAGGCGCCCGGCGGCGCGCTCCTCGGCGAGCCACTCGTTCAACCCCAGGCGGGTCCACTGGTGGAAGAACTGGCCCCGCGCCGGGCCGACGGCCTCGGCCGCGGCGGTCTTGTTGCCGTGGTGCTTCCAGGCCCACCACAGGAAGTGGCGTGCAAACAGGTCCTTGGCGTCCTTCCACTGGGGGAGGCCTTCCTCGGGGATCGGCAGCAGCCAGGGCACGCCGTGCCGCGCGGACGGATCCTCCGGGTCGACAGTGACCCGGAGCTCGTTCGGGGCGGGGGCGGGCTCGGGGCGCGGCTCCGCGAGGCGGTCCCGGAAGACGACGCGGTCGACGTAGGGCGAGATCAGCCGCGCCAGCCGCGCGAAGTACTCCTCGTCCCGCTCCTGGAAGAAGCCGGTGCGACGATCCTGCAGGTACATCACGGCGACGCCGTCGGAGCCCACGGGTGCGCACAGCACGCTGGTGATCTCGAAGTCGCGTACACTCTGCCGGTACATGAAGCGCTGATCGCCGAGCGCCGAGATGATCCGTTGGACCGTCTGCTTCTGCAGCGTGTCCTGGATGATCGACAAGGAGAACGGCGCGTCCTCGCCGCCCTGACGGCCGCGGGGAGGCAGGATCGAGGTGTGCCAGCGGGGGGGCTTGCCGGCGGCCGCGCTCGACTCGAACACGCCGAGGAAGCCGGCCCGGGCTTCGAGCTGGTCGACCGCGACCTGCAACGCGGTCTTCAGCAGCTTGGCCGGATCCTCGATCGCCTCCAGGTCCAACAACGCTGCAAACAGCTCGTTGACGCGGCGCAGCCTGCCGATGTCCTCGTCGTCCGATCCATGCATGCCCATCGCGTGTCCTGCCTGACGTCGCCGGAGTCAAACCACCCGCACCGGTGCTTGTCAGGAACTGTCCGCGGTCGTTCGACGGAGGTCGCGCAGTGGGCTGCGGGTCCTCCGCAGCGGATGTGCAGCAGGTCGCGCCGACGCGTGGGGTACCCGACGGGTCCCGGTCGACCCGTTCGATCGCGTGGCACCGAAACGATGCGTCGGAAGGAGCGCCAGCGGCGCGAGGAGTCGCTAGGATGGGCGACCCCGCTCGCGGTGACCCCGTGTCCTCCCCGTTGATGGCACTGTACCTGGATCTCGCTGCGCTGGCGCCCGAGGCCCGCCCGGCCGCGCTGTCGTCGGTGACCGACCCGGACCTGCGCGGTCGGCTGGCGCGGATGCTCGCCGTCGACCCCTCCGATCGCCGGCTCGATCCGGAGGGCGGCCCGGCGCCGGCGGTCGCACGGGAGATTGCGGCGCTGCTGGCGCGGCCCCCTGAAGCCCTCGGTCCGTTCCGCGTGCTGCGCGAGCTCGGCCGCGGCGGGATGGGCGTGGTGTACGAGGGGGAGGAGACGTTGCCGCGACGGGTGGTGGCGCTCAAGACGCTGCTCGAGCCCAGCCCGTCTCCGGAGGCGATCCGCCGTTTCGAGGAGGAGTGTTCGGCGATGGCCGCCGTGGACCATCCAGTCGTGCCGCGCGTGTACCAGGTGTTTCGCGACGCGGGCCGCCCGGTGATGGCCATGGAGCTCGTGCGCGGGGAGCCGTTCGTGGCCGGCATCGGTCCGCTGTCGTTCGACGACCGCATCCGGATGCTCATCGAGCTGGCGCGCGCCGTGCACGCGATCCACCGGGTGGGCATCGTCCATCGCGACCTCAAGCCGGCGAACCTCCTCGTGGGACGCGGCGGCATGGTGCGGATCCTCGACTTCGGCATCGCCTCGGAAGGCGCCACGTTCGTGCCGGGCTCGGGCACGCTCGCCTACATGCCCCCCGAGCAGCGGGCAGGCGCCGCGCCGCATCCGGTCCAGGACGTCTACAGCCTCGGCGCCCTGGCGATGCGGGTGCTCTGCGGGGGGGCGGACGACAGCGACGCGACGTGGGCGGGCGTGCTCGACACGGGCGAGACCGGGGTGGTGGACGTCGCGGCCCAAGCCCCCACGCTGCCGGCCAGCCTCGCCGCCGTGCTCGCGGCAGCGCTCCACGCCGATCCCCTGGTCCGCACCCCGACGGCGGAGGCCTTCGCCGACGAGCTCGACGGCTGGCTGGAGGCGGAGCTGCTGCGGATGCTGTCGGCGGCGGTGCCCGAGGCCGGACCCGCCGGTGCCGGCGCGGTGCGGCGTCGTGCCGTCGACAGCACCCTGGCTGTCGTCCGCCGGACGTTGGCGTCGGGGCCGACCGAGCGCCAGGGGCCGCCGCTGCCGCACACGGCCCTGCGCACGCTGGGCACGTGGCTCGCCGAGGGCACGCGGGCGGTGTCGGTGTACGGCCTGCCGGGGAGCGGCGCGGATCGCGTGGTCAAGGCGCTGCTCGACGAGGTCGGCGACCAGCTCACGGTCGCCGTGCACGTGCGCGACGAGCCGTGGGGGCCGCTCGGAGCGGCGCTGGGGACGTCCGCCTCCTCGGCGGAGGTGGTCGCGGCGCTTCGTGGGCTCGGTGCCGCGGTCGTCGGGGTGATCGGGCACGCGTCGGTGGGGGAGGTCCTGGCGCCGCTCCTGCCGCTCGCCCCGGACGTGCGGTGGGTGGTGGCGAGCCCCGCGCGGGTCACGCACCCTGGCTTCCGCCCCCTGCAGCTCGACGGCCTTTCACGCGACGAGGCCACGACCTGGGTGGCTGGTGCGCTCGCGCGCCACGGCGTCGACGTCACCCCGGAGGACCTGTCTGAGGCGGTCGCCCACGCCGGTGGGGTGCCCGCGTTGCTCGAGGCCCTGGTGGCGCGCGCGCTCGTGGTGGGGGGCGAGGGCTTGGGCAGCACCCCGCTGTCGGAGCTGGGGGCGCCGTGGCGCGCGTTGATGGCCCCGGTCCGCGCGCTCGACGTGCGTGACCAGCGAACGCTCGCGACGTTGTCCCACCTGCCCGTCCCGGTGTCGTTGCGGGACGCGCGGTCCCTGCTCGACGACGGGGCGTGGCGCCTCGACGCGCTGGTCGACCGCGCGCTGGTCCGTCGTGACCACGGTCGGGTCGCGGTGTCGCGTGTGGTCCGTACCGTGGTCGAGGAGGTGGTCCCGCAGCAGGTGCGCGAGGCCGCACGCGCGCCGTGGCTCGCCTGGATCGTCGACCAGGCCGGGCGTGCGGGGCGCGCCTGGATCGACCTGGCGCCGGGCATGGAGCAGCGGTTCGACACCCTGGCGCCCCATGTCGCCGCCGCTGCGCCCCACCTGGCGCCGGAGGCGCTGCACCACGTGGCGGCGGAGCTGGCGGATGGCCTGTCGCTGCTGGGCCACCGGCCAGCGCGCGCCGTGCTGGACGAGGCGGTCCTCGCCGCCACGCCGGACCCGACGGTGTCGCGCGATGCGTCCCTGGCCTGGGTGCACGCGATCATGCGCCGGCACCGACGGGGCGACCTGCAGGCGGTGCCGATGCTGGCGGCGATCCGCGCAGTGGCCGACGATCGGGACGGCAACCTGTTGTCCCAGGCGGCCCACGTCGAGGCGTCGCGTCACCCGCCCGGTCACCAGGAGCCGGTGGTGACGCTGATGGAGGCCACGTGGGCCCGCCTGCGCGCCGGCGGGCAGGAGGCGTGGGGCGCGTGGATGGTGGCGGCGCAGGCGCCCGTGTCCAAGGGGATGGGCCTTCCGGGGGAGGCGCTGCTGCGGCTCGCCGAGGACGCCGTGGCGTCGATCCGCACCGAGGCGGCGCCGCTCGCCCGGTGCTTCGCCCAGCAGGCCCTGTCGTTCGCATGGATCGACTTCGGTCGCCTGGAGGCCGGGGCGCGCCTGGGCGAGCAGGTGTCCACCGAGCTCGCGCGCAGCGGTCACGAGCGCGTGGCCGCGTCGTTCGCGACCTACCTCGGAAAGGTCTGGTGGTACCTGGGCGATCTCGAACGTGCGGAGCTGTTCCTGCGCCGCGCCGTCTCCCACGGTACCCAACTGCATCCGCCGCATGCCCTGCAGTGGCTCGGGTTGCTGGCGCTGGCTCGGGGGCGTCCTGCGGAGGCGCGGGCGCACCTGGCCGAGGCGGAGCGACGGATGCCCCACATGGAACACGCCCTGCTGCACCACCATCGCCTCTGCACCGCGCTGCTGGCCCACGCCGAGGGCCGCCTCACGGAGGCACGACCGCGCTACCGCGCCCTCGTGGACGGCTCGATGAACCTGTCGGCGACGCGGCGTGGTGCCGCCCTGGTGGGCCTGCTGCGGCTGTCGGACAGCCGTGAGGAGCGCGCGGCCACGGCGGATGCGCTGCGCGCCGAAGCCCGTCGTGACGCCGACGCGTGGCCGTTCGTACGACACGCGCTCGGCGACGATGGCCCCGAGCCGCCGGCGGCAGGGGCGCATGTGCCGTTGCTGGCGGTGCTCGCACGGCTCGCGCCGACCGCGGGGCAGGCATGAGCCAGGACCTCGACGCCGATCTCTACGCCCACCTGCGGCGGCTCGCGGGTCGCCTCGGGGGCGGGGAGGGCACGCTCAACCCCACGTCCCTGGTGCACGAGGCGTGGGAGAAGCTCGCGCGCAACGACGCGGCGTGGAACGACCGCACGCACTTCATCGCGTTGTCGGCGCGGGCGATGCGCCAGATCCTGGTCGATCGGGCGCGCGGCCGCGGGCGGGCCAAGCGAGGGGGGGGACGCCACCGGACGACCTTGTCGGGGATCGCCGACGACGCTGCCCCGCTCGACCTCCTCGCGCTCGACGAGGCGCTGGAGCGGCTGGGCGAGGTGGACGCGGAGGCGGCCGACGTGCTGGTGTTGCGCACGTTCGGCGGGCTCACGCTCGACGAGGTGGCCGTGGAGCTGGGGCGGTCCAAGCGCACCGTGAGCACCCGCTGGCAGTTCGGGCGCGCGTTCGTGCTGTCGGAGCTCGGGTGAACGTCGCAGGGGGTCAGTGCCGATGAACGTCGTGATTCGCCGTTTCCTCCTGTTGTTCTCGGGGTTGCTCGTCGTGGCGATCGTGGCCTCCTACGTCGACGCCACCGTGACGTCGCGCGCGGCCGGCGAGGTCGGCTGGGACGGGCCGGTCGCGCGCGCTGTCGAGGTCGCGGACACGTTCTGGGTGTCGTGGCTCTTCCCGGGCCTCGTGCTGCTGCTCGTGGCCCAGTGGTGGGTGCGCTCGGTGGCCCACGAACAGGATCCGACGGAGCCACCGCCGCGGGCGCGCAAGCCTGTCCCCAACCCGGGCACCCTCGATCCGATCCGCGACCTCACCGGCCTGTCGGCACCGCCGGCGGACGTCCCGTTGCCCGAGTACGACCCCGAGGCGGGCGGCGATCACGTGTACCGGTGGCGTCCGGAGGACGAGGCCTGATCGTGCGGCGCCCCGGCGGTCCGGATAGCGGCCCGCTCGGAGGTGGCGATGGCCCGCTGCTGGCTGATGAAGTCCGAGCCCGACACGTACGCCATCGACGATCTCGCCCGCGACGGCACCACGCTGTGGGACGGTGTGCGCAACTATCAGGCGCGAAACTACATGCGCGACGACATGAAGGTCGGCGACCGGGTGCTGTTCTACCACTCCAGCGCCACGCCACCCGGGGTGGCGGGCCTCGCTGAGATCAGCGCCGACGCCACGCCGGACGCCACGGCCCTCGACCCCGACGACGACCACTACGACCCCAAGGCCACCGACGCGGATCCGCGGTGGGTGGTGGTCGAGCTCCGCCACGTCGAGACGTTCCCCGAGGTGGTGCCGCTGGCCACGCTCAAGGCGGATCCGGCGCTCGCCGGGATGCTCGTGATCCAGCGGGGCCAGCGGCTGTCGGTGCAGCCCGTGGAGCCCGCCCACTTCGACCGGGTCGTGGCGCTCGCGCGGGGCCGCTGACCCCGCGCGCAGCCCCGTCGCCTACTGGTCGAAGTCGACGTCGAACGCGAACTCGATGGTCAGGCTGCCGAAGCCGACGGGCGAGAAGCCCGAGCTCGACTCGGTGGTCGATCCCGTGTCGTCGGCGGGCGACAGCGTCGGTGGCGCGTCGAACTGCATCCACCACTGCTCGTTCGAGGCAGGCGACGACAGGAAGTCCGAGTCCTCGAGGTTCTCGTGGGCGATCCACGACGGGAGGACGGCGCCGGTGGCGTCGAAGCGCATCGTGTGGAAGGCGGTGCCGTCGGTGGGCACCCAGATCGCGTCGTCGAACTGGCGCGGGTCGGACGCCGTGAACGGCTGGCAGTCCGACGACGCCTTCACGAACGTGCCGTCGTAGGTGTTGTGGTCGGGGTTGCTCGCCAGCAGGTCGCCCGAGAAGGTGTAGACGGCGGTGCACGAGCACTGGGTGGGGGCGCTGCCCAGCCCGCACGGCCCGGTGGGCACGGAGAGCGGCGACACGCTGAAGTCGACGGTGAGCGTGCCGGTGACCGACTGCAGGTCGGCGCGCACGCCCGTCCAGTCGTCGATCGGGTCGTGCGGGTTGCGGCCGGCCGCCACCTCGCTGCCGTCGTCGATGCCACCGCCGTCGGTGTCGGGGTCGAGCGGGTCCGTGCCGTAGACGGTGAGCTCGTCGCTGTTCGACAGCAGGTCGCCGTCGTCGTCCTGGTTGGCGCGCAGCACCTGGAGCTGCACGAGCTGCGTGAGGTCGGCGCCGCCGGCGCTCGGCGAGGCAGCCTGCAGGAACGGCTGCTGGCCGGCGAACGATCCCGGCACGTTGAGCGTGAAGGTGGCGACCCCCGAGACGTTCGCGACGGCGCGTCCGAGCAGGTAGACCGGCGGCTGCAGGTCGAGGCACGTCGGGGCGATCTGAGGCGGGCAGAACGGCGTTCCGGCCTGCTGCAGCGCACCGGCGAGGTAGACCGTGGCGCCCGGCGTGGCGCCGTCGACGCGCACGATGTTGGCGCGCCCGGCCAGCAGGGCTGCCGGCGCGACGAGGGCGATCGGCGGCGGCGCGGGCGTGGCGGACGACGTGGTGGACGCAGCGAGCAGCGCGAGCAGGACGAGAGCAGACGGACGCATGGACGGACCCCCCTGGGTGTGGACCGGCGCAGTCTAGCGCACGGGGCGGGGTGCGTCGGCCATGGGGTGGTCTCGGTGACGCCTCGACGCGGATCGACCCGTCAGGGTCCGCAGTACACGTCCGTGTCGCCGCTGCCCGAGTCCGGCGGCGTGCATCCCCCGAGGGCGTCGCGGCAGACGATCGGCGCGGTCCGCGTCGCCACGCGCCACACGGTGAGCGCCGATCCGAGCGCGTCGCAGGAGGCGCAGCAGAAGCGACTCTGATCCTCGACGTCCAGCTGGAGCTGCACGGCGCCGTCGGCGCGCTGCCACGCCTGGGCGTCACCGTGGGCCAGGCCACACGTGCTCGTCGACCCGTCCCACGCCCACACCACCCGGTCGACGGTGAAGTCGACCGCGGGCAGCGTCCGACCCAGGGCCGCCTGGAGTGCCTGGTAGGCCGCGTCGTCTTCGATCACGTGGGACCCCTGCCACCACGGATCGGTGTCGAGGGCGTCGGAGGTGTCCCACAGGTCGACGTAGCCCAGGCGCAGCAGCAACGCGGTGGTCAGCGGCGTGGACGTGGCCGGGTCGAGGGCCACGCAGCGCGGTGTCGCGGCCTGGATCGGCGTCCACACCGGCGCGGAGAGGTGGACCGTGCCCGGCGCGTAGGCCACGGCCTGCAGCTCGATCCGCGTGGCGGGCGCGCGGGCGGGGACCTGGACCGTCAGGCTCGCGTGGCCGCTGGGGTCGAACGTCGCGTGGCCGAGGAACGCGGTGGGCGAGCCGACGTCGAGGCAGTGGGGGGCGAGCAGCGCCGGGCAGGCCGATGCGCCGGTGGAGGGGCTGCCGACCAGCCACACGGGCGCGCCGGGTGGGCCGCCGGACACGGTGACGGGGGTGGCCTGCCCGGGCGCCAGGGCCACGCTGCCCAGGGTCAGATCGAACGCGGCGGCCAGGGGCCCGGGCGGTGGCGCCGGCCAGGCGGTGGCGTCCGAGGACATCGGCGCCGCGTCGGGCGTCGGGGTGGCACAGGCGAGGGTGAACACCAACCAGGCGACGGCACGCATCGAGACCTCCGGAGGGGGATCGTAGGCAACGGGGGCCGGAGGTGACAAGGGCCAGCCGCAGGAACCGTGCGGCGCGGTCGGGCGGTGCCGTGCAGCGCCGCTGGACAGACGATCCTCGGCGTCGAAACCGTACGAGCACGCCATCGGTGGCGAGCGGTCGCCGCGCGAGGGTGGCAGCTGGCCGCCACGGGGCCGCGCGTTCTCCCGTGCGTCCTCGGGTTGGCGTGGCCGGCCCTCACAGGTACGATGGCGGGACCCACTCCGTCCCGAGGGTCCCATGTTCCGTCGCACCGCCATGTCCCTGGCGGGGGCAGCGTTATGAGGGGAGCCCTCAGCCGTGGGGGAGGTCGCGTACTTGCTCGCGTCCACGCGTGGGACGACGCGCGGCGCCTGCCCGGCACCGCTCGGCGGTCACTGCCTCGACATCGAGGCTCCGGTGATGCTGCTCGGCAGCCGCGCCGTCACCGAGACGGGCATCGTCGAGATGGCCGTGCGGGTGCCGTCCACGCTGAGCACCCGCCTGAGCGTCGACTTCGAGGTCGCCTTCATCCGCGGCTACAACGGGGCCGCCTCGGCGTCGTCGAACGCCGAGCACGCCGTGACGGTGGTGCCGGTGCCCGGCTGCACCGAAGCCGGGGACCCGAACTACGATCCTCGGGCCAACCTCGACGACGGCTCGTGCATCGGCGCGTGGCCGAGCGGGTGGATCCCGTTCGACTTCACGTCGGTCGACTGGAAGAACGGCTGCCTGGGCGGCGACAAGTACGTGCGTCCGTCGGGCTACACCGGGGCCACGTGGGTCGGCGTCCAGCTGTGCAGTCCCACCCGCTACAAGGTGTTCCTGTCGGACGACCTGAACGGCACCTTCACCACGATCGGCGACGGGTGCGGCTCCGGCCAGGATCAGTGCGAGTACGTGTCGGGATCCCACGTCGCCTACGACGTGGACTACGCCACGACCAACGCGGGGCAGCCCGGGTGGTCCCGCTGCTCGGAGGGCGAGGAGGCCCTGTTCGGCACGCTCGGCGGGGCCCACTGGACGCCCTCGTGGCACGAGTGCGGCATCGCGATCCCCACCGACGTGCCCGGGTGCACGGTGACCGCCGCCACCAACTTCGACCCGGACGCCACCTACGACGACGGCTCGTGTACGTACCCGTCGTCGCTGCCGGACTGGACGGCGATCCCCGCCGACGTGCCGACGTGGAAGAACGACTGCCTCGGCGGTGAGGTCTACGTGCGCAACTCCGGCTACGTGTCGCCGGCGTTCGTGGCGGTCCAGCTGTGCAGCGCCACGCGGTACACGATCTTCCTCGGCGACGACCCGGCCGGTCCGTTCCACCTCCTGGGCGACGCGTGCGGTTCGGGGCAGGACCAGTGCGAGTTCGTCGGTGGCGCGTGGGCCGCGTACGACGTGGACTACGCCACCTCGAACGCAGGCCAGGCCGGCTACACCCGCTGCAGCGAGGGCGACACGCCGGTGTTCGGCGTGCTCGGGGGTGCCCACTGGATGCCCAGCTGGATCGAGTGCGGCGTGTCCGTGCCGTGAGGCGCAGGGCCACGCCGCCGATCGTCGGTCCGGCGCGCGACGACGCGCGTCGGCTCGGGTAGGTCGGGGCCTCGCGGAGAGGTGGTGGTGACGGACGAGGTGCCCGGAGCGGCGGACGGGTCGGTCGTTCCGGTCGTGGCGACGGTATGGACGCTCTCGGCCGTCGCGGTGGCCGCGGTCGGTGCCCTCGCGCTGACCGCCCTGGTGCTCGGTGAGCGCTCGTCGGACCTGCTGTCGCCCCCGCCCGCGTGGATGCTCGGTGGCGTGGTGCTCCTCTGGATTGGCACCGCCGTGGCGGTGGGGGTGCTCGTGGCCATGCTGCCGCTGCCCCGGCTGGTCCGCAGGCTGGCGATCCTGCTCGCGCTCGCCGTGTCCGGTTGGGGGTTCGGCACGGTGGGGCGCGCGCTCTACAGCGTGGCGGTGTTCGACCTCGGGGGCCCGACCGAGCGGACTGCGAGCACGTGGCAGGTGGTCGGGATGCCGAGCCGTGGGGACGGCCCGCGTACGGTCAGCGCGACCTCGTTCGCTCGCAACCGCACTGTGTCCGTGACGCTGTCGGCGGCGGCGAGCGCCGCGGCGCCCGGGCCGATCGCGTGCGTGCGGCTGGTCACGGAGGTGACGGCGACCGGCGCCGAACGGCTCGTGCGGCTGGGAGAGATCGGTCCCGAGGACGTCCTGCCGTGCGAGGCGATGCAGCGTCGCTAGGTGCGCGGCGGACGGCTGGTGTGCCTACTGCCCGGCGGCGTCGGGTGGGGCGCCGTCGCGGAGCACTGCCGCGATGTCGGCGACGAGGTCGGCGTTGTAGACGGCGTCCTTCTCGGAGAACTCGCCGCGCTGGTCGGCGACGCTGACGTTGACGAAGATCTCTGAGGCGTGGCCCCCGCGCTCGAACGTCCACTTCGACGCGTCCCACGTGCCGGTGCCCGAGAACGAGCCCCCGTCGCTGCGCGCGGCGTGCTCCGCGAGCACCACGGCGGTGGCCTCCAGACGGCCAGGGGAGGTGCCAGGGTCGCCCGCCGGGACGGGCGCGTGCAGGGCGGCGCCGAGTGCTGTGGCCAGTCCCGCGCCGTCGGCCGGGGTCGGCGCAGCGAGCACCGCCTCCTGCATCACCATCGTCGACCCACCGAGATCGAACCGTCCGGTCTCGTGCCAGCCGAGGACGAACGCCACGCCGTCGGCGGTCTTGGCGTCGACGAAGGTCCAGTCGCCGCCGTCGGCGTGCCACGGCGGCGCGTCGGTGGCGGTCTGCCCGCCGTGGACCGCCGCGATCGTGAACGCCAGCGTGCCGGGCGTGCCCTCGCCGAAGTGGGCCTGGGCCACGGTGCCGTCGCCGACGGCGTCGGCGGTGCCCGAAGGCGCGGACGAGGCGGGTGGGGCGCCGCCGCAGGCTGCGAGGAGGAGGGCGAGCACGAGCGACATCGGAACCTCGGGGAGGGGGACAGGCGGACGGTGGCACGGACGGCGTCGCGCCGCCATCCCCGACGCGGGTGCCGGGCGGGCGGCACACGAGCGGGCCTCAGATCGCGGTAGGCTCGGCCGCACGGCGGGAGCGACGATGTCGGACCACCACACGCGGGTCGAGGTGCGCGTCGGCACCGAGGTCGAGCCGACCACGCTCGCCGACCTCGACGACGGCATCCGCTGGCTCGCGGGGGCTGGCCACTGCGACGCTGCGCGCGCCCACCTGGTGGTGTTCCGCGAGCGGGCGACCGCCTTGTGGAACGACGAGGGACCCACGTCACGCGAGGCCGTGGAGGTCGACGACGCGTTCGTGCGCGCCGCGGACGCCGTGGAGGCGGCCTGCGGCGCGGCGCCATGACGGCGCGGCCCGTTACACGCGGACGTAGCGCTCGCCCGCCGCGTCGCGCGTCATCAGACCGTGGTCGATGAACCCGCGTCGGAGGGTGGCCACGTCGTCGGTGAGGGGCTTGAGGCGCTGGTTGATCTCGGCCTCGCTCCAGGCGCCGTCGGCCTCGAACAGGCGCAGCGCGTGGCGCAGCACCACCTCGAACTTCTTGCGCTTCATCGGAACGGCCTTGAGCCGCCCGCGCTCGTCGAGGAAGGTGGACAGCACCTTCTGCTCGTACGGATCGCCCGAGATCGTGGCCATGTCGAGCAGGGCCTCGCGGGACTGCAGCGCCTTCGCGCGGGCGTGGAGGGCGTCCAGGTCGAGCGCATACACGTGGTAGTGCCCGCTGGCCTCGGCGCGGACGAGCCCGGCTTCGACGAGCTTGCCGAGGTGGTGCGACACCGTGGACGCGCGCAGGTCGAGCACGGTGGCGAGCTCCTCGACGCTGTGCGGGCGCAGCGCGAGCAGACCGACGAGGCGCAGGCGGCTCTCGTCGGCGAGGGCCTTGAGGAAGGGGACGAGGTCGAGTTCTGGCATGATGATCTCCACGTTTCGACACCTATCGAAACGTGTTGACGCGCGCAACCCGTCAGCGCATCCACCGCGGACCCACGGTGGACGCGGACCCACGGTGGACGGAGAGGGCGCGTGCGGCCGGGCCCGGGGGGCGGTTGCCTGCCGGGCCGGCGCTACTCGACGTACCCGAGGGCCGCGAGCTCCGCGACGCGACCGCGGTCCTTGGCCTTGCCGCGGATGCGGGCGAGGTGGTCGGCCTGCTCCTTGGCGAACGCCTCGAGCTTGGCCTTCCACGGGTGGTTGCCGATGGCCTCGTGACCGAGCTCGCCGGGGTCGGTGGACAGGTCGAAGTGGTAGAACGACCCCTCGAACCACACGACCTTGTCGGTGTTGGTCTTCCACAGTGCGGCCATGTCGGCGCACACCTTGACGTCCATCTCGCGCCGCTTCGACACGGAGTTGGCCACGATCGGCGTGGCCGGGAGCTCGCCGGTGGACACGAGGTGGAAGGCGTTGATCGCCGAGAACGGCTCCGGCAGCTCCAGCGCCTCCTTGCGGGAGGTGTCGAAGTAGACGAACGGCACCTTCACCACCGGCTCCCACACGTAGCAGCCGTGGCGCAGCAGCTGGTGCTCGCCCAGGAACTCGCCGTGGTCGGCCGTCAGCACGAAGCGGAAGCCGTTCTCCAGCCAGCCCTCGCGACGCAGCAGCGTCATGATCTGGGCGACGTCGTGATCGGCCCGCCAGATGCCGTAGTCGTAGCCGTTGCGGATCTGGCGCAGGTAGGCGCGCTCGGCGTCGGGCTCGAGCTCGTGGCGGATGAACTTGTGGTAGACCGAGTTCTGGTTCTTCTCGAAGACGTCGAACTCGAGCTCGGGCTGGGGCGGCACCCAGTCCATCCCGCGCGGGACCTCCGGGTAGGGGTCGTGGGCGTCGAGGATGTTGACGAACAGGAAGAGGGGCTTGTCGGGGTCGGCCTTCTTCTCGAGGACCTTCTTGACGGTGCGGGCCACGTCGTCGCCGCGCATGCCCTGCAGGCCGTTGCCGATGGCGACGAACTCGAAGCCGCGCTGCAGGCCGCTCTTCTCGGACAAGGTGGGGTTGGCGGCCACCATGAGCGACTGGTAGCCCTGGTCGCGCATGATCTCGGACAGCACCGGGGTGGTGGCCTCGTAGGTGTGGCCCATGCTGTCGGACTCGTGCACCGGCACCGTCTGGCCGGTGAAGTACGAGGCGTGGCTCGGGATCGTCCACGTGCCCGGCGAGTAGGTGTGGCAGGAGTGCGACACCAGCGACCGCTCGGCGAGCGTGTCGAGCCAGGGCGTCGTGGGGCGCTCGTAGTCACACAGGCTGGTGTGGTCGGCGCGCACCGTGTCGAGGATGAAGAAGATGACGGTGGGGCGGCCGCCGCCCTTGGGATCGGGCCGGGGTTCCTTGACCGGCTCGGGGCGCTCCGGCCGCTCGCCGCGCTCGCGTCGGCGCACGGGCACGTCGGAGTCGACCGGGACCTCCTCCTCGCCCCAGTCGTCGTCGTCGAAGACCTGCTGGTTGGGTGCGTCCTCGGGGGCGTAGGCCTTGGCGGCGGCGTCGTCGGCGGCCACGGCGTCGTCGGCCACCGCCCCGTCGTCGGCGTCGTCGGCGGGCGCGACCTCGTCGACCGGCGCGGCGGCCATCGGCGCGTCGTCGTCGGCGGGCTCCAGCGGCGCCGACGGACCGCCGCAGGCGGCGAGCAGGGCGAGGAGGGGCAGGGGGGTCGCGGGGCGCAGCATGGCGTCAGGGCCTCCGGCCGGCGCGTGCGTGCCGGCCCAGCGGGGAGGTAGCCCGTCCGGGACGGCGACGACACCGCCCGGGTGGATGCCGGTGCGCACCGTCGTGCGCGGTGAAGGCGCGGGCCCGACGCGCGGCGTCGTCGGGCGAGGATCGCGGCAGACACCGGATCGACGGCGGTCGGCCCACGCGGCGATGGATCTGTGCGCCCCGATGCCGTACACGGGCCGCGCCCGGGGGGTGCTGCCGGGCGAGGAGGTTCCATGCACCGCTGGCTGGCCCTTGCCGTCGGGCTCGGGATGTCGGGCGTCGCGTTCGCGGGCGAGGAGGGCATCGACCACGGCGTCACCGCCTGGATGCTCACCTCGACGGCCCTCGTGCTGCTCATGGTGCCCGGACTGGCGATGTTCTACGGCGGCCTCGTCCGCACCAAGAACGTCGTCGGCACGATGATGCACGCCTTCGCGGCGATGGCGATCATCGGCGTGTTGTGGGTGGTCGTCGGCTACGCGATGACGTTCGGCGCGTCGATGGGCTTCTGCGGGTGGTCGAGCGACTACTTCCTGCTGCGGGGCATCGATGACGCGGTGATGGAGGACTACCACATCCCCGAGTACGCCTTCGTGATGTTCCAGGGCAAGTTCGCCATCATCACGCCCGCCCTCATCGCCGGCGCGTTCGCCGAGCGCGTGAAGTTCTTCGGGTACTGCGTGTTCATCACGCTGTGGAGCCTGCTGGTCTACAACCCGCTCGCTCACTGGGTGTGGGGCGGCGGCTTCCTCACGGGCGACGCCATCGACTTCGCCGGCGGCACCGTGATCCACATCTCCGCCGGTGTGGCGGGCCTGGTCGCAGCGCTCTACCTCGGCCCGCGCAAGGGCTACCCGCAGACCGCGATGCACCCGAACAACCTGGTGATGACGCTCATGGGAGCTGGCCTGCTGTGGGTGGGCTGGTTCGGCTTCAACGCCGGCAGCTCCGTCGCCTCGGGCCTCAAGACCGCCCAGGCGCTGACGGTCACCCAGATCGCCGCCGCCGCGGGCGCGCTGTCCTGGATCGCCATCGAGGGCCTGCACCACCGCAAGGCCACGAGCCTCGGGCTGGTGTCGGGCATCCTGGCCGGGCTGGTCGCCATCACCCCGGCCGCCGGGGACGTGCTGCCCACCGGGGCGCTGGCGCTGGGCTTCCTGGGCACGGTCGCCTGCTACGGCGGCCTGCAGATCAAGTCGCGGCTCGGCTACGACGACACGCTCGACGTGTTCGGCATCCACGGCGTCGCGGGCATCGTCGGCGCCATCGGGCTCACGTTCTTCCTGCGCGAGGGCGCGGGGGCCGGCGACTTCGGCACCCAGCTCTGGTACCAGGTGGAGGGTGTGCTGGTCAGCCTGCTGTACTCGGGCATCGTCAGCCTGGTGCTGGTGGTGATCATCGACAAGACGATCGGCCTGCGCATGGGCCTCGCCGAGGAGCGCGCGGGCATGGATCACGAGCTGCACGGCGAGCGGGGCTACGGCCTCCTCGACCTCAACTAGGGAGGGCGGTCCGATGAAGATGGTGGTGGCGATCATCCAGCCGGACAAGCTCGACGAGGTGCGTCAGGCCCTCGTCGACGCCGAGATCACCCGCATCACCGTGAGCCGCGTGGCCGGACACGGTCGCGCCCGCGACCTGGAGCTGTACCGTGGCCAGGAGATCGTGCCGGGGCTGTCGCCCAAGGTGCGCCTGGAGATCGCGGTCAACGACGACTTCGTCCAGCCGACGGTCGACGCGATCCTGTCGGCGGCGCAGCACGGCTCGGGCGTGATCGGCGACGGGAAGATCTTCGTGATGCCGCTGGAGATGTGCATCCGCATCTCCAACGGGGAACAGGGCGGCGACGCGATCTGACCCGCGCGCGGGCCGCGGCGGCGTGTCCGACGGCGCGTCGCCGCGCCGTGTCCGGGCCTACTCGCCCTGGTCCTTGCCCTTGCGGGCGCTCAGCTGCCCCGCGACCTCGCGGACGAAGCCGAGCGCGGGGTGGCCGCTCGCCGAGCGTGGCGACGTCTCGCCGGCGTCGCGTCCGAGGTCGTAGGTGGACAGCGTGCCGTCCTCCCACGTCAGCTTCGGTTGACCCGCTACCCAGGCGCTCACCATGGTGGTGCCGAGGCCCTCCTTGACCGCGCGGGACACGGAGAAGACCGGCGGGGCGTCGTCGGGCAGGGCGCCGCGGGCGACGAGGTCGTAGGCCACGACCGACGACAGGGGACCGTCCAGGTCGGGCCGGTCGTCGCCGTGCAGCTCCGTGTCGAGGAACAGCATCGGCACGCGGACGCCCGCCTCCCACGTGCCGGAGGCCTCGCCGAGCAGGCCGTGCTCGCCGCCGAACAGGCCGTGGTCGCCCACGGCGACCAGACGCATCGAGCGCATCGGGCGCCCCTGGCGCTGCAGCACCTCGAGGATGCCGCGCAGGTCGTCGTCGGACAGCTCGACGCCGCGGGTGATGCCCTGGTTGACCCGCAGCAGGAAGCGCTGCCGCTCGTCGAGCGGGAGGCGGTCGGCGTGGAAGCGCCGCCAGGCGTCGGTGGGCTTGCCGTCGTCGTCGACGAGCATCAGCTTGTTCTGGGCCAGGCCCCACGACTTGTTGGGGACGGGCGGCAGCGGATCCGAGGCGTCCTGCGTGTGGACCACGAGGAACAGGGGGCGGTCGGCGTCGGCGCGCTCCAGCAGCTGTTCGAGGGCCTCGGACAGGTAGGGGTAGCGCATGGCCGTGCGGCTGCCGGCCACCCGGACCACGTCGAAGCCCTTCTCGACCCCCGCCCCTCGCATCGCGGGGTCGGCCGACAGCAGCATCGTCTGGTAGCCGGCGGCCTTCATCACGCCGACCAGGGCGTGGGGCCCATCCTCGGCGGCGGGCGCGGCGTGGTAGACCGACCGCCCCTTGAGGATCGAGCGGACGGCGGGGACGGTCCACGAGCTGGGCGCGTAGACGTCGCAGCCGAGCACCGCCTCGTGCTCGTCGATCAGGCGGTGGACGAGCGGGGACAGATCCGTGGGTGCGCCACAGGCGCCGACGCGCGCGGCGCCGACGCCGCCCTGGATCACCAGGACGACGGTGTAGCGCTGGTCGGGGCGCAGCTCGGGGATCGCGGCGCGGCGTGGCGCGGCGTTCTCCGGCGGCGCGGACGGCGCGGCGGCGTCGGTGTCGATGGCCGTGGCCGGCGCGGGCGCGACCTCGTCGTAGGCTTCGGGCGCATCGGCCGGGCCCTGCGGCGCCTCGTCGACCGCGGCGTCGTCGGGGGCCGCGTCGGGCTGTGCCGTCGGCGTGCCGCAGGCCCCGAGCAGGGCGAGCGCGAGCAGCGCGGGGCGCGAGGGGGCGAACGGCAGGCAGGCGGCAGCGGTCGTGGACGGCCTCAAGGCTTCTCCGTGGCGTCGTCGACGTAGCCCAGCTGCTCGAGCTGGGCGGCGAGTGCGGGATCGAGGGTGGCGTCGGCGGCGCCGTGCCCCATCGCCTCCATCCGTGCGTGGCGCCAGTCGACGAGCGTGCGCATCAGCGGGGCGTCGTCGATCGGCGTGGCGGACAGCGGGTCGGCGTGGCGGTCGAAGCAGCCGGGGACGAACTTGCCCTTGTCCTTCTGCTTGTCGGTGCTGCCGAAGTCGGCCTGGCAGGTGCGGTCGGGCGTGAAGATCGCGGCGCGGGAGCTGCCGCCGAACCAGGTGTCGGACAGCACGTAGGGCCGGGAGATCACGTGCCCGTCGCCGCGGATCAACGCGCTCTGATCGAGGCCATCCGTGGGGGCGTCGGCAGGCAGCGGGTCGCCGACGAGCCCGAGGATCGTGGGCAGCACGTCGACCTGGCTCGCCGGACCGAGCACCACGTTGCCCACGGCGACCCCGGGACCGCGGAGCAGCCACGGCAGGCTCACCGTGGAGCTGCCGAAGTACTGGCCGTGGCCGAAGCCGTGGTGGTCGGGGAAGTTCATGCCCTCGCCGTGGTCGGCGACGAACACGAAGACGGTGTTGGTGGCGTCGTAGCCGAGCGCCTTCAGGCCGGCGTCGAGGTGGGCGAGGCCCTCGTCGAGCTGGTGGAGGTGGTAGCGGTACTGCGCGATGCGCGCGGGCAGCTCGGGATCGGCGTAGGGATCGAGCTTGTGGCCCTTGGCGTGGCGGGGCGCGTGGGCGTCGAAGACCATCATGCGCGCGAAGAACGGGCGCGTGTCGCCGGCCTCCTGCTGGGTCTTGAGCGCCCCGAGGACGGCATCGGCCACGCGCGTGGCCGACAGCGACGCCTTCCAGTTCGTGGGCAGGCCGGGCTGGTAGACGTCGTAGCCCTGGGCGAACCCGAACTCGGCGGCGAGGTTGGGGTTGGCGGTGGCGCCGACCGTCCGGTAGCCGCGGTCCTTGAGGTACTCGGCGAGCGTGGTGACGTCGTCGGGCAGGATGCGGTCGTTGCGGCGCGGCGACGGCTCGACCATGTCGATCGACACGGCGTGGCGACCGGTGAGGATCGCGGTGGACGCCACGCGCGTCCACGGTGCCGCGGCCAGGAAGTCGTCGAACCGCGTGCCGTCGCGGGCGAGGCTGGCGAGGAACGGGGTGACGTCGTCGGGCGCGCCGTAGGGCGTGAGCTGATCGCGACGGACCGTGCACCCGATGACGAGCACCACGTTGGGGTGGTCGGCGGCCGGGACGGAGGTGACCGGCGGGAGGGCGGCGTCGAGCGGCGTGGGGGCGATGCGCGCCCACCAGGACCGCGGCGGGTCCATCGGGGAGTAGTCGTCGGGATCGGTGAGGGGATCGCCGCCGGTGCGCGCCTCCTCCTCGAGTGCGGGTCCGGCGTCGTCGTCGTCGGCCGCCTCGGCGCCTGCGCCCTTGGGATGCGCTGCCGCGCGGGACGCGGGCTCCGGATCCGGCGTGGACCCACCGCAGGCCGTCCACCCCAGCAGGGAGGCGGCGAGCAGGCAGGTGGACACGCGGATCACGGACAGGGGCATGGGCGGCTCCGTCGCGCCACCTTAATGCATCCCCACTTCCCGGGCGCCCCCGGGACTACGGGTCGGACATGGGACGCTTCCTCGTGCTCGAAGGCCTCGACGGGGCCGGCACCACCACCCAGGCAGCCCACCTCGCCACGTGGCTGCGCGCCCGTGGTCGCGGGGTCGTGGAGACCCGGGAGCCCACCGACGGGCCGGTCGGTCGGCTCATCCGGGCCACGCTGCGCAGGGAGGAGGGCGCACCCGCCGTGTCCACGCTGCCGTGGATGTTTGCCGCCGACCGGGCTGACCACCTGCAGCGCGTCGTGGAGCCGGCGCTGGCGAGCGACCGCGACGTCGTGTCCGACCGCTACCGGCCGTCGTCACTGGCCTACCAGTCCCTGGAGCTCCCGCTGGAGCGGGTCGACGCGCTCAACCGCTGGTTCCGCGCGCCGGACCTGCTGGTCTTCCTCGACGTGCCGGTCGAGGTCTGCGTCGCGCGCATCGTGGCCCGGGGCGCCGCGCGCGAGGTGTTCGAGGAGCAGGCGCTGCTCGAACGCATCGCGGCGGCGTACGACCGCGTGCTCGCGCACGAGCAGGCCGCTGGCGTGCGCGTGGCCCGGGTCGACGGTCAGGGCAGCGTCGAGGCGGTCGCCGCGCGGGTGCAGGCGGTCGTCGCCGCCCTGGACGCTGCGTGAGCCCGCTCACGGTCGTGCGGCTGGAGGGCCTGTCCCCCTACACCGCCGTCCACCACCTCCAGGAGCGCCTGGTCGACCTGCGCCGCGCCGAGGCCCTCGGCGACGTGCTGCTGCTGCTGGAGCACCCCGAGACGATCACGGTCGGGCGGCGCAAGGAGGGGATGGCCGGGGTGGTGGCGCCGGGGCCGGTGCCCGTGGTGCCGATCGAACGGGGCGGTGAGGCGACGTGGCACGGGCCCGGCCAGCTCGTCGGCTACCCGATCGTGGCGCTCGACGGGCCTCGGCGCGACGTCCATCGCTACCTCGACGCGCTGGTGCAGGGCGTGGTCGACCTGTTGGCCGAGCTGGGCCTGTCGGCAGGGCGCGACCCCCGCAACACCGGCACCTGGATCGACGGCCGCAAGGTGTGCTCCGTCGGGATCGCCATCCGGCAGTGGGTGGCGTGGCACGGCTTCGCGCTCAACGTCGACGCCGCGCTCGACGGCTTCGCCCGGATCCGCCCGTGCGGCTTCGACGCCGACGTCATGACCCGACTCGCCGACCACCTCGATCCGTGCCCGTCGGTGGAGGCGCTGGTGGTGCCGATCGCGGGGCACGTCGCGGGCAGCCTGGGGACGCCCTGGGATGGGCGCGTGCACCGGGCCCGCGTGGCCGACACCTCCGATGCCGACGGCCTCGTCGACCGCCTCGTGACCCTGGCGTCCGCGGTGCCGTCCGCCGACGTTGACCCGCTCACCGGGGCTTCATAGGGCAGGGCGAGCCCTGGAGCACCGATGCTCGATCCCCGCGCCGTGGCCGACGATCCCGAGGCCATCCAGCACAACCTGCGCCGTCGCCACGCCGACGACGAGGCCTTCGCGGCCGTCGACCGCATCGTGGCGTTGTCCTCGCGTCGCAACGTGCTGGTCACCGACCGCGACGGCTGCCGCGCGGCGCGCAACAGCCTGTCCAAGGCGATCGGCGACCTGTTCAAGGCCGGCAAGCGGGACGAGGCCGAGGCGATGAAGGCCGAGGTCGCCACGAACAACGCGCGGATCGCCGAGCTCGAGGCCGAGCTCGACGGTCTCGAGGTCGAGCTGCGCCACCTGGCGCTGTCGCTCCCGAACGTGCTCGATCCGAGCGTGCCCGACGGCCACAGCGACGCCGACAACCCGGTGGTGGCCACGTGGGGCACGCCGCGCGCGTTCGACTTCACGCCCAAGGCCCACGTCGAGGTGGGGGAGGCCCTCGGCATCCTCGACCTCGAGCGCGCCGCCAAGCTCACCGGCGCCCGGTTCAGCGTGCTCAAGGGCCTCGGCGCCCGCCTCGAGCGCGCGCTGATGAACTTCTTCCTCGACCTGCACACCGGCACCAACGGCTACACCGAGGTGATGGTGCCCTACATGGTGCACGCCGACATCTGCGAGGGCACCGGGCAGCTGCCGAAGTTCGCCGGCGACATGTTCAAGCTGGCCGAGCCCGTCAACGGCCAGGACACCTACCTGATCCCCACCGCCGAGGTGCCGGTCACCAACCTGCACCGCGAGGAGATCCTCGACGACGCCCAGCTCCCCGTGAAGATGGTGTGCTTCACGCCGTGCTTCCGGTCCGAGGCCGGCAGTGCGGGGCGCGACGTGCGCGGCCTCATCCGCGTGCACCAGTTCCACAAGGTCGAGCTCGTGTGGCTCACGCGCCCGGAAGACTCGGCCGACGCCCACGAGCAGCTCGTCTCCCACGCCGAGCAGGCGCTCCAGGCGCTGGAGCTGCCCTACCGCAAGGTGCTGCTCTGCGCGGGCGACACCGGCTTCGGTGCGGCGCGCTGCTACGATCTGGAGGTGTGGCTGCCGAGCCAGCAGGCCTTCCGCGAGGTGTCGAGCTGCTCGAACTTCCACGACTTCCAGGCGCGCCGCATGAACCTGCGCTACCGCCCGGCCGACGTCGACGGCAAGAAGAGCCGCCCGCAGTTCGCCCACACGCTCAACGGCTCGGGCCTGCCGCTGGGGCGGGTGCTCGTCGCGATCCTCGAGAACCACCAGCAGGCCGACGGTTCCGTGGTGGTCCCCGAGGTGCTCCGACCCTACGTCGGCACGGACGTGATCCGTCCGCCGTCGGCCTAGGACGGACGCAGCGCCGACAGGATCCGTGGCGACGCCGTGTGCGCGCGTCGGGTGCTTGACATCAGACGCCGTACGGATAGAAGCCGCGGGCCTGTCTCCTGGGGAGGCGTGGCCGAGTGGTTGAAGGCAGCGGTTTTGAAAACCGCCGAACCGCAAGGTTCCGTGGGTTCGAATCCCTCCGCCTCCGCTCTTTGGACAATCTGGAGCCATGACCGAGTGGCTGAAGGTGCTGGATTGCTAATCCAGTGTGGGGGCAACCTCACCGAGGGTTCGAATCCCTCTGGCTCCGCTGTCTTTCCAGGCAGCTCGGCCTCAGCCACGTTCCGCGGGTCCTGCGCGACGCTTCTTCGGATGCGACGCGACAACGGACGCGCCCTCGGTTAGAAGCCCAGCGCTCGAAAGCACGCACCCATAGCTCAATTGGATAGAGCGTCGGACTACGGATCCGAAGGTTAGGGGTTCGACTCCTCTTGGGTGCACCACCTCGAACGCATCGACCGCCTCGTGCCTCGCACGGGGCGGTTCTGCTTTCTCCGACAATCGTCGCGTGAAACGTTGCCCCCAATGGTTTCAGTCCTTACTGAAAGTTCCGAACACTCAGACGAGACCTGTGGTTTGATCGACACCGACGTCCAGCTGGCCCACTTCGTCGAAGAGATGGGGCTCGTCTTCACCGAGATGGGCGGCAGCCGCATGGCCGGGCGCGTGCTCGGTCGGCTGCTGATCTGTGATCCGCCCCACCAGTCGTCGGCAGAGCTGGCCGAGGCGCTGATGGCGAGCTCCGGCTCCATCAGCACGGTCACCCGCCAGCTCGTCCAGGGCGGGATGATCGAGCGCATCGCCGTGCCCGGGGAGCGCGCCACCTACTTCCGCATCCGTCCCGGGATGTGGGCGGAGAGCGTGCGGGTTCGGATGGCGATGCTGTCGCTGATGCGCGGCAGCGCCGAGCGGGGGCTCGAGCTCCTCGCGTCGGCGCCCGCGGCGCGTCGGCGTCGCCTCGAGGAGTTCCGCGACTTCTACGCGTTCATGGAGGAGCAGACCCCTGCGCTCCTCGAAGCCTGGGCCCGCAAGCGGGCCATGGAGGAACGATGATCCGCATGCTGTCGATGGTGGTGGGGATGACCCTGCTGGGGTCCGTGCCCGCCTTCGCCCAGGAGACCGAGGCCGACATCGCGCGGCTGCTCGATCACGCCGACGACGTCGGGCGCGGCGAGTCCTCCCACGCGGTGATGGAGATGCACGTCAAGACCGACCGCTACGAGCGGACGATGAAGATGGAGAGCTGGGCCAAGGGCAAGGACAAGACGCTGATCCGCATCCTCGAGCCCGCCAAGGACGCCGGCATCACCACCCTCAAGGTCGACGACAACCTGTGGAACTACCTCCCCAAGGTCGACCGCACGATGAAGGTGCCCGCGGGGATGATGTCGGGCTCGTGGATGGGCAGCCACTTCAGCAACGACGACCTCGTCAAGGAGTCCCGGATGTCCGAGGACTTCACGTGGACGGTCGACCAGCGCCCCGAAGGCGGCAAGGGCCAGTGGGTGATCACGCTGACGCCCAAGCCCGACGCGCCCGTGGTGTGGGGCAAGGTGGTCGCCACGATCGACGCCGACGAGCGCCCCCGCGACATCCGGTACTACGACGAGAAGGGCGGCCTCGTCCGCGTGATGAGCTTCCAGGACTACAAGACGTTCGGGGGCCACGACGTGCCCGGGCGCATGCGGCTGACCCCGCAGGACAAGCCCGACGAGTTCACCGAGATCTCCTACGACACCCTCGACTTCGACACGCCGATCGACGACAGCCTGTTCAGCCTCCAGACGCTGCGCAAGTAGGCCCGGACCGTGCGCACCTTGCTGGCGATGGCGTGGCGGAACGTGCTGCGCAACCGACGCCGTTCGCTCCTGACGGCGGCGGCGATGTCGGTGGCCGTGGCCATCTGCATGACGATGATGGCGCTGACCGCCGGGATGTACGGGCAGATGGGTGATGCGCTCGTCACCCGCACGTTGGGTCACGTGCAGGTCCACGACCCCGACTGGCCCGGCAAGCGGCAGGTGTTCGACGCGCTGGACGACGCCGACGCGAGGCTCGCGACGCTGCGGGCGCTGCCGGAGGTGGCCACCGCCACCCAGCGGCTCATCGGCAACGCGCTCGTGGGCGGCGCGACCAAGACCGAGGGTGCGCAGCTGCTCGGCGTCGATCCGGTGGGCGAGGACGCCATCCGGCACGCGAGCGAGCACCTGACGGCCGGCACCTGGCTGCCCTCCGCCGCCGACCACCGCGCCGTGCTGGGCGTCGAGCTGGCCGACAAGCTCGGGGTGGGCGTCGGCGACGAGGTCGTCGTGGTCACCCAGGCCGCGGACGGCTCGCTCGGCAACGACCTGTACACCGTCTGCGGGCTGCTCCACACCGGGGCCCCCGCCGTCGACCGCGGCACGGCGTTCCTCCACATCGACGACCTGCGCGACCTGCTCGCGATGCCCGACCGCGCCCACGAGCTCGTCGTGCTCGCGCCCGACGACGACCGCGCGACGATCGAGGCCACCGACGCCGCCGTGGCCGCGGCACTGCATGGCGACGACGTCCTCGTGCGTCCGTGGTGGGTGATCGATCCGGCCACCGAGCAGCTGCTCGGGATGCAGACGTTCAGCGCGTTGATCATGATCACCTTCTTCTTCGGCGTGTCGGCCATCGGCGTGGTGAACACGTTGTTGATGTCGGTCTTCGAGCGCACCCGAGAGCTCGGCGTGATGCGCGCGGTGGGCATGCGCCCGAGGCAGCTGGTGGCGCTCGTGATGCTCGAAGCGCTCGTGCTGGCCGTGCTCGCCGTGGCGCTGGGCACCGCGGTCGGGTTCGCCGGCGACGCCTGGCTGGTGCAGCACGGCATCGATCTGTCGATCGACGGGCAGGGGTACGCCATGGGCGAGATGACGTTCGACCCCGTCATCCGTGGGCAGATCACCGCCGAGAGCGTGTGGCAGCCCGTGGTCGGCGTGTTCCTGTTCAGCATGATCGCGGCGATCTGGCCGGCGCTGCGCGCGGCGCGGCTGCGGCCCGTCGACGCCCTGCGGGAGGGCTAGCCCATGGTGCTGCGACTGGCGGTCCGCAACCTGTGGCGCAACACGCGACGGACGGCCCTCACGGTGTCCGGCATCGCGATCGCGATGGCGCTGATGTTCACGTCGATGTCGATCGAGAATGGCACGTGGAACGCCGTGATCTCCGCGGCGATCCAGTCGTCGGCCGGTCACGTCGTCGTGCAGGCGCCGGGCTGGCAGGTCGACCGCGACGCCGAGCTCGTGGTCGCCCGCGGCACCGAGGTCCAGCACGCGCTCGCGCGGGTGTGGCCCGACGCCACCGTCGTGCGTCGCACGTTCCTCGGCGGGCTGCTCACGTCGCCGACCGGGTCGTCGTCGGTGAGCCTCGAGGGCGTCGAGCCTGCGCTGGAGGCCGGCATCTCGCTCGTGGACGACCGGGTCGTCGACGGCGCGTGGCTGTCCGACGACGACCGCGCCATCGTGCTCGGCGACCGGCTCGCGAGCACCCTCGGCGTCGGCCTGGGGGACAAGGTCGTGTTCATGACCCAGGTCAGCGGCGAGGACATGCAGAGCCGCCTGTACCGGGTGGGGGGCCTCCTGCACACGGGCGTGGAGATGCTCGACAGCTTCGCGGCGTTCGCCACCGTGGCGAGCACCCAGGAGCTGCTGCCGGGCGACGACCCCGTGCACCAGGTCGCGGTGGTGTGGCCGGCCATCGGGCGCAGCCGGGTCGACATCGCGCCCGCCGTGCAGGCCATGGACGGTCGCACCGACGTGGAGGTGCTGCCGTGGAACCGCGCGCTGCCCATGCTGGAGGAGCAGGCGCGCCTGGACGGGCAGTTCTCCAAGCTGATGTACGGCTTCATGGGCCTCATCGTCGCCGTCGGCCTGCTCAACACGGTGCTGATGAGCGTGATGGAGCGGATGAAGGAGTTCGGCGTGATGCTGTCGGTGGGGATGCCGCCCGGCAAGCTCACGACCATGATCCTGTTCGAAGGCGCCATCCTGGGCGTGATGGGCGGGGTGGGGGGCGTGCTGCTGTCGCTGGGGCCGATGTGGTGGCTGCACACCCGCGGGCTCGACTACGGCGAGCTGATGGCCGACGCGAACCCCGCGGGCGCCATCGCGATGGACCCCGTGCTGCGTGCCCAGCCCGACCCCAGCCAGATGGCGGTCCTCGTCGGGATCGGCGTCGTCATGGCGGTGCTCGCCGCCGCGTGGCCCGCCCGCAAGGCGCGGCTGCTACAACCGATCGAAGCACTGCGTCACCACTGACCGGAGAGGCCATGGCCCTCATCGAGATCCGCGGCCTGCGCCGCGTCTACACCCAGGGTGAGTTCACGATCCAGGCCCTCGCCGGCGTCGATCTCGACCTCGACAAGGGCGAGTTCGCGGCGCTCATGGGACCGTCCGGTTCGGGCAAGAGCACGCTGCTCAACATCATCGGCGGTCTCGACGAGCCCGACGGCGGCGCCGTGCGCATCGAGGGGCGGGATCTGGCGACGATGTCGGCGAGCGCGCGCGCCGACCTGCGCCGCAACCGCCTCGGCTTCGTGTTCCAGGCCTACAACCTCATCCCGGTGCTCACCGCCATCGAGAACGCCGAGTTCGTGCTCGTGCTGCAGGGCGTGCCTGCGGACGAACGACGGGCTCGCGCCACGAAGGCCCTGGCCGACGTGGGCCTCGCCGGACTCGAGAACCGGCTCCCCAACCAGCTCTCCGGAGGGCAGCAGCAGCGCGTCGCCATCGCCCGCGCCATCGCGCCCCAGCCGGCGCTCGTGCTGGCCGACGAGCCCACCGCCAACCTCGACAGCAAGACGAGCCACGAGCTCATCGAGCTGATGCGGACGCTCAACCGGGAGCACGGGGTGACCTTCCTGTTCGCCACCCACGACCCGCACCTGCTCGACGCCGTCGACCGCGTGGTGCGCCTCGTCGACGGATCGATCGCCGAGGACCGCACGCGCGCGGGTGCCGGCGCCTGATGCTGCCCCTGCTGCTGGCGCTGGCGGTCGCCGTCGCGGGAGAGCCCTCCGGCGACGCGGACGCGCCGCGTCGGCCCTCGCCGGTGCGCTTCGACTACGGCGGCCACGTCAAGGTGTTCGGGCTCGCCGTGCTGCCCACCCCCGTGGAGCACCCCGACGGCGTGCTCTACGAGCTCCTCGACCCGCTCCCCCGTGAGCCCGTCGCCCAGGCCTTCCTCGACGGGCGGCTCAACCTGTCGCTCGACGCCGGTACGTGGTTCCACGCCGAGGCGGCTCACGCGATCACCACCAGCCTCAACGCCGACAGCGGCCGCGACCAGCTCAACGCCAAGCTCGCCGAACCGCTGCTCCAGGGCGACACGCAAGCGCTGCTCGAGCTGTCGGCCCTGGGCGCGGCCCTGGGCGACGACGGGCTGGCTGCGCTGGCCGGCGGCAGCACGTCGCCGTTCTCCACCGGTGTCGGGCGTGGCGCGCCCCAGGCGTTCCCGCTCACGTGGACGGCGTGGGACGACCCGGCCCGTGATCTGCGCGTCCAGGGACGCACCGACCGGCTGCTGATCAAGTTCAGCCCCGATAGCTTCGACCTGACGATCGGGCGCCAGCCCGTCACGTTCGGCCACGGCACGTTCTTCACGCCGCTCGATCTCGTCAGCCCGTTCAGCCCGGCCACGATCGACAGCGAGTACAAGCCCGGGGTCGACGCCATCCGCGCCGACGCGTGGTTCGGCATGTCGGGCCAGATCACGGTGATCGCGGCCTACACCGGCTCGACCTACCTGTACGAGCCCGCCGCCGACGGCGAGACCACGGCCCAGCGGGTCACGGGCGCAGCGTACGGCCAGACCACCTTCGGCGTCACCGACGTGGGCCTGTTCTACGGGTTCGTCCGCGGCGACCACGTCGTCGGGGCCACGTTCGTGAGCGGGGTGGGGCCGGTGGGGCTGCACGGGGACGCCGCGGTGACCTTCCCGCGTCCCGACCTGGACGAGCCGGTGTTCTTCCGCGGTGTGCTCGGCGTCGACGGGCGTCCGACGGGCACCACCACGCTGGCGGGCGAAGTGTACGTGCAGTCCTTCGGCACCACCGACCCGTCGGGCATCTTCGAGGTGCTGGGCTCGGAGCGGGCCCTGCGCGGGGAGGTGTGGCAGGCGGGGCTGGTCTACGCCGGCCTGTCGGTGTCGCAGGAGATCACCCCGCTGCTGATCGCCAACCTCGGCGTGATCGCCAACTGCACGGATCCGTCATTCCTGCTGCTGCCGAGCGTGTCCTGGAGCGTGGCGGCCAACGCCGATCTGGCGTTCGGGGGCTACGTCGGCCTCGGCCGTCGGCCCGAAGGGCGCACGCTCGACCTCGCCAACCTGCCCGCGTCGCCCACCGCCGCCGACCTGTCGGTGGTCACGCCGCGCAGTGAGCTGGGCACCTATCCGGCGACGCTGTTCGTCCAGGCGCGCGCGTACTTCTGAGCACCGGTTACGCCGCTCCTGCAGGGAGGCTTCGTGACCGACCGGATCACCGCGGAGCGACGCGGACAGCTCGGCATCCTCACCCTCACCCGTCCCCAGGCCCTCAACGCCCTCGACACCGAGATGGCGATCGCGGCACGCGCGGTCCTCGACGGGTGGCGTGACGATCCCAGGGTGCGCGCGGTGTGGCTCCAGGGAGAGGGCCCGAAGGCGTTCTGCGCCGGCGGCGACGTGCGCGCGATCGTGGAACACGCCGAGGTGGAACCCGGGGACGCCTTCGCCACCGCCTACTTCGCCGCCGAGTACGCGCTCGACTTCACGCTGCACACCTACCCCAAGCCCGTGATCGTCTGGGGGCACGGGCTGGTGCTGGGCGGCGGCGTAGGCATGCTGCTCGGCGGCAGCGTCCGCATCGTCACCGACACGACGCGCCTGGCGATGCCCGAGATCCGGATCGGCCTGTTCCCAGACGTCGGCGCGTCGTGGTTCCTGGCGCGGCTCGGGGGCCGCGGTGCGTGGATGGCGCTGACCGCGGCGCGCATCACCGCCGGCGACGCGCTCGACACGGGGCTGGCCGACGTGTTCGTGCCGGCCTCCCGACGCGACACGCTGCTCGACTCCCTGGCGGCGGCCGACCTGTCGTCCTTCGAGCTGGTGGTCGGGGTGGTGGCGCCGTTCGTGGCGCGGTCGGGAGCCCGCTTCCTCGCCGCCCGCCGTGCCCGCCTCGACCGGCTGGTCGCCCAACCCACCGATCAGGCCGTCCTCGACGGGATCGCCGCCCTGGTCGACGACGCCGACCCGTGGATCGCCGAGGGTGCCCGCACGCTGGTGGCGGGGTCGCCGACCTCGGCCCGGGTGATCCTCGCCCACCTGCGCCGCGCCGCCGGGCTGTCGTTCGCCGACGCTTTGCGCGCCGATCTCGACCTCGCCGTCCAGCACGTGCGGCGCCACGACTTCCACGCTGGCGTGCGGGCCGTGCTCATCGACAAGGGCGCCCCACCGGCGTGGTCGCCGGCCTCGTGGGGAGCGGTCACCGACGACGACGTCGCCGCCCACCTGGCGCCCGCGGTCGACCCGCACCCGCTGGCGTGGCTGTCGGGGCCGTCCCGTCACGAGCTCCGCCCGCCCCTGTGAGGCTGGCGGCGGCTCGTCGCTGTGCGGCAGGGTAGGGGCGACCACCCGGAGGGTCGATGTCCATCCCGATCGTGGTGCCCGCGAGCCTGTCCAACCTGGGGCCGGGCTTCGACGTGCTCGGCATGGCGGTGTCGCTGTTCAACCAGTTCGACGTCGCCCCGCACGGCGCGCCGGGAGAGCACCTGGCCGACGGCGCGCCCGTGCGTGCCGAGGACCACCTGCTGCTGCGCACGGTGCGTGCGGCTGAGGCGGCGTTCGGTGGGGCGCTGACGCACGGGCTCGCGATCCAGCAGACCGATCGCGTGCCGTGGAGCCGTGGGCTCGGCTCGTCCGCCACGGCGCGGGTGGCCGGCTACCTCGCGTGGCGTCACTACACCGGCGCCGACCACCCCCTCGAGGCCGGTCTCGCCTTCCTCGCCGCGCAGGAGGGCCACCCCGACAACGTGGTGGCCGCGATGCTGGGCGGCGTCACCGCCGGCACGGCCACGGCGGACGGCTTCCGCGCGCTGCGGCTCGATCCGCCGGGCGGGCTGCGCGTGGCGCTGTGCGTGCCCGCCGTCGAGGTCAGCACCGAGGCCGCGCGTGCCGTGTTGCCGGCGACGTACAGCCGCGCCGACGCGGTGTTCAACGGCAACCGGCTCGCGTTCCTCGTGCACGGGTTGGTCACCGGGGACCCGACGTCCCTGTTCGTGGGGCAGGAGGATCGCCTGCACCACCCCTACCGCAAGGACCTCATCGGACCCGTCGACGCCGCCATCGCGTCCGCCCGCGCGGCCGGGGCCGCCAGCGCGTTCATCAGCGGGTCGGGCAGCACGATGGCTGCGTTCGTGCTCGATCCCGACGTCGACGCCGAGGCCGTGGCGCAGGCGCTGGCCGGCCCCTTCCGCGACGCTGGCACGCCCGCCGAGGCCCGCGTGGTGGCGCCGTCCACCGTGGGGGCCTGGGGGCTCTACCAGGCCAACGCCGTCGGCTTCGGCTGACGGGGCGCCCGCGGGCACCACGTCCGCCCGTCAGGCGGGGCGTCGGAACCGGTAGGGGTGGGCCGGGTAGGTGCCCAGCACGCGCAGCTCGTGGCTGAAGAAGCGCAGCTCCTCCATCGCGCGGGCGACGGCCGGCACCGCGGGGTGGCCCTCGAAGTCGATCGCGAACTGCGCCCAGCGAAACCCGCCGAGCTGGTAGGACTCGAGCTTGTGCAGGTTGACCCCGTTCGTCGCGAAGCCGCCCAGGGCCTTGTAGAGGGCGGCGGGGATGTTGCGCACGCGGAACAGGCAGGAGGTGACCAGCGGGCCGGCCGTGGCGCCGGGGTCACGCGCCGACTCGGCCATGACGAGGAACCGGGTGGTGTTGTCGGCGGCGTCCTCGATGTCGGCGTCGAGCACCGTGAGCCCGGCGAGCTCGCCGGCGAGCGTGGACGCCAGCGCCGCGACGCCGGGGTCGCCGAGCGCGGCCACGTCGAGGGCGGCCCCTGACGTGTCGCGGCTGGCCACGGGCTTGATCGCGTGCCGGTGGAGGTAGGTGCGGCACTGGGCGAGCGCCTGGGGGTGGCTGCGTGCCTCGCGGACCTGCGCGCGCGTGGCGCCGGGGACGCCCAGGAGCTGGTGGTGCACGGGCTGGTAGTGCTCGCCGATGATGTGCAGGCTGCGCTGGGGCAGGAGGCGGTGGATGTCGGCCACGCGCCCGGCCTGGCTGTTCTCGACCGGCAACATGCCGAGCTCGGCCTGTCCGCCCTCCACGGCGTCGAACACCGCGTCGAACGACGGGCACGGCATCACGGCGTGATCGGGGCAGGCCGCGCGGCACGCCAGGTGCGAGTAGGCGCCCAGCTCGCCCTGGAAGGCCACGCGTCGGGGTGGGGTCATCCGCCGTCCTGCTCGGGTCCGCAGCGTCGTACCCGCTGACCCCGACAGCGTCCACGCCACGCGCACGGCCGAGAAAGCAGCGAACCCGCGAGCCGAGGCTCGCGGGCTGCTGAAGGTG